>NZ_JAPCKJ010000001.1:0-1289374 GCF_034439435.1 Clostridium sp. LIBA-8841
TTCTTCTCCTACTATTGTTACCTTAGAATTTCCACTTAGACTTCCTATTACCTTACTACTTGTGCTAGCTCCTTCTCTTACATTTAGAGCACTACTTACATTTACTATTCCTGTCTTATTAGTAGTTTCCGGTTTTTCTGGTTCAGTTGGTTTTTCTGGCTCTGTTGTATTTCCTTCATCTTTAATATCCTTAATATATTCCTTAGCTACATAGCCATATGAACCTTTATATTCTATTTTATAGAATGAACCTTCTTCTCCTACGATTGTTACCTTAGAATTTCCACTTAGGCTTCCTATTACCTTACTACTTGTGCTAGCTCCATCTCTTACATTTAAAGCGCTGCTTACATTTACTATTCCTGTCTTATTAGTAGCTTCCGGTTTTTCTGGTTCAGTTGGTTTTTCTGGCTCTGTTGTATTTCCTTCATTCTTAATATCCTTAATATATTCCTTAGCTACATAGCCATATGAATCTTTGTATTCTATCTTATAGAATGAACCTTCTTCTCCTACTATTGTAACTTTTGTATTTCCACTTAAGCTTCCAATTACTTTACTACTTGTACTTGCACCGGCCCTTACATTTAAAGAGCTACTTACATTTACTATTCCAGTTTTACTATAAGCTCTAACAGCCATAAGTATTGGTTCAGCCTTAGGCTGAACTTTAACTTCTTCTTTCTTAGGTTCATCAGCCTTTTTTTCTACGACTTCTACAGCTTTATTTTCTTGAACCTTTTTATTTTTTACTTCTGCATCATTCTGTTCTTGAATTTTATTGTCACTTATATCCTTTGATATATATTTAGCATAAACATACCCATATGATCCATTAAATTCTATTTTATAAAATCCATTACTTTCAGTTATTATATTAACCTTTTCTCCACCCTTTAAACTTCCCATTATTCTACTATTGTTTGTAGCAGCTTGTCTAACATTTAAAGATGTATTTATATTAACTTTTCCAGTTCCTTCAACTGATTCTTTTTTGACTTCTTTAGCATCATTTTTTTCATATGAAATTAAACTTACGTATGAACTTGACACATATGCTCTTCTTCCATTGAAATCAATTTTATACCAACCATCAATTTCTTTATCTAAGACATTTACTTTGTCATTCTTATGTAATGTTCCAATCACTTGACCATTTTCATTTGGACTAGTTCTTACATTTAATTGGTTAGCAGAAATTAAACCAACATTTTTTTGATTTAATTCATCACCTAATATTCTTATGTCCTTAGCTTGTACATAACCAACATAGTCTTTATAAGAAACCTTACACCAATCATTTGATATTTTATCTATTATGTTAACTCTAGCACCACTAGGTATTGAAGTTATTATTTCATGAGAAGAATCTGTGCCTTTTCTTAACCCTAATGCTTCTGATGAAATAATTTCTCCAAGAACATTTCCTTTGGATTCATTAATATTTTTCACTTCATTTATTGGTTCCGCATGTACTTTTATATTAGATGCACAAACAAGTGTCCCTGTTCCAATTACAGTTCCTATTATAAGACAACTTAATCTATTTCTATTCATAATTAATCTCCTTTTTAAAAGAATTAATATTTTATAACAATTAGATTTACAAAATAATAATTATACAAATATTTCATTTAAATGAAAAATAATGCAAGTTTTAATAATTATTACATACTACTCATAATCTTTCCAATATTATTATACTTCTAAAAACAAAATTAGCCAATAATTATAAAACAAATCTTTTTTAAATTCTACCTTTTTTATTTACTAAATACATTTATTTAAATATTATTATTAGAGAATAATATTTATTTACATTTTAATCTATTTATATATACTTTTTTATTTTCTTTTAATATACAATAATAAACTTCATTAAACTTAATTTATTTTTATCTATAAATAATATTAATAAACTTTTGTTTAGTAACCCTAAAGTATATAAATAGATACTTTAGGTGCCTATATTATAAACCTTAGATAAAATAACTTTCATAAATTGAAGAACATATTATTTTCATTCTTCAATGCACTTTCTATTATTTTAAAGTTTTAATCTTTTAATTTTTTTCGTAAAAAAAGTAGTGTAGTTACTCTAAAATTAATTAAAGTAATCTACACTACTATATATATTTTTATAAAAAACTAGTTTTTATTGTTCCCTAATAAAAAAGTTCCGAAAGTAAAATCAAGCAAAAATCAGTAGTTATTCACAGGTATTTTGGAGCTAAATCATAATAAAGTTCCGAAAAAATTTCATGCATTAATCAATCAAATTCATCCACTACGCGCGAGCGAAAAACTCTTTTAATTATTGCCTATAAATCCTTTATTCATGCTATTCTTCATACATTAATCTTAATCATTTTAATCAATCTATTATCTCTTCATATTTAATTTCAGGCATAAAAAAAAGACCAACTCAGAAGCACTTACGTGCCTCCAGGCTAGTCCATATTCTGAACTTTATTATTTCGTTCGGAACTTTTTTTAGTGAATGTCGATTATATATATAAATATCTTGGATATGCAATATTACCTATTCCAAACTCAACTATAATATCTTCTATTTCACTTTTTTGTTTTATTATTTCTTCTTCTAATTTCTGAATTTCTAACTTATTAGCTTCATCTTTTTTATTGCTTAAGTCTCTTAATGTATATCCTTGTTTTTTTATGTTCTCATATTTTTTACTAGTAAGATTCTTTAAATATTGAATATCTTGTATATAGGTATTATAAGTAACTATAATTGAATTTAACACCTCTTCTATAGTAAGCTCTTCATTACGTTTTATATGATGGATTAATGTACCTAATATGCAATTTATATAGTATCTTAACATTAAAATTTTATTTTCTATATTCTTGTCCACAATTCCACCATTATGCACCAAATCATTTCTAAGCCTATAAATTGTAGTAATATTATGTCTTATAGCTTCTTCATCAAATATAATTTTATCCAATAACTCTCTAGGATTCTTTAACCAAGTATTCAAATCCACTACACTTTTGTTTATTATTACATTTGATTGTGTACACTCATATAATTTACTACCAGTTTCTTCTTTCATTAAGAATAGAGCAAATTTCTCTTTATCATATTTTTTATCATTTAAAACAGATTTACAGTTTGTTAATTCTGGTATATCAATCTTATTTTTATTTATAAGTGGAAGTATACTATCCCATAAATTATTCATTTCCCTCTTAATCGAGTACATAACTATAAGCTTAGGAATTATTTCTGTTATTTTTCCAATTATTGATTTTGAATCATAAAATCTCAAAATATTCTCTAAAGCACTCCATGCATTTAATAATCTGTTTTCTGATGTATCGTTAGAAAGCTTTTGTACGATATTTATTACTCTCTCTATATCCTTAATAGTTCTATTATTATGATTTTTCTCACGTAAATAAATAAATTCTTGTATATCCTCTTTTTCTCTTTCATTAACATACTTTGAATAATCTTGTGTTCCCTTCAAGTCCAAAATAGTATTTTCTACATAACAGCCTGTAATAGGCATTGCACCTATTGATGTGTCAAACGCTTTATATACTTCTATATAATTTTCAATTGTACTCGTAGCAACTTGTACTGCTTTTATTTCATCACACGCTATTATATCAGCCTTAAGACACACTGACTTAGGTGTTACTTTAAATTTATTATTCGTAGGTATCTCACTTTCTGATAATACACAATACTCAATATTGTCTATTGTTTTTTTATTATTCTCAAGGACATACTTTTTCAACGAATCCGGTAAATTAATGCTTATCTTAACTTCAAATTTCTTTTTATTATTTTCAGATAATTCCTTAAACTTTTCTATATAATTCTGTAATTCCTCTTCATCCTTAGCTTTATTAATATCATCATTATTGAAATTTTGTTTATACCAACTCTTCAAATAAGAAAGAGAATAGCCTTCAAATAACAACTCACTTACATAATAATCTACTAATATCTCAACATCTTTAAATGTCCTATCAAATTTATTATGTATATCAATTAAGCAATTAAGTATATTATAATTCTTCACTTTTTTACGAAATGAGCTTAAGCAAGAATATAAAATTTTATTACTTTTTTCCCTTTCAGATGTCTTTGTTACATCACCTGATTTTTCTAAATTAATTTGTTCTATAGCTGATTCTATAAGCGGTATAATTAATTGAATATCTTTAGAAAATTCTTTATTTTTATTTAACGGTATATTATGCAATGTAAACAATATACACTCCAGCAATGCTTTCTTTCCATTTAATAGTTTTTTCACATCACTACTATTTAGTCTTATATTCATTTCTAAGTCTATATAGTCTTCAAGCAAACTTCTAAGACTTTGTATTTTTTTATTTTCTATTTTACAGTACTTATTAAAAAAATATTCTTGCACTCCATATAAAAAATATTTATGTGCATTCATTTTATATCTATCCATAATTTCTCCAATCCTTATTTGACATTTCTGAAATATTACATTATAATAATAGCATAAACAAAGAAATTATAGTATTTATTTTATATATTTTGAATATAATAATATTGCAAATGTTATAGGTGTTTCATATGTGATAAGTGGGCTACAAGCGTAGATTCCCTGCATTATGAAAACACCTTTTTATATTTTTACATATTATCTTATTTCTCTAATCATCTTTTACTTCTATTTATTCCACAAATATGTTATAGACACTATATGATAAGGGCTAAACTTAGAAGCACCAATAAACTTCCAAGCTAGTCCCACTTTTCTCAATCTCAAGAAAATCTTTATTATTTATTAGATACTTCTATACTTATAATATCCAAGTCTTTATTTTTCTCATAATTATTAAATAAAGCATAATCTATAGAAATATCATCTTTAGTAGACTTATATACAATACCATCAAAACCAACTTGTAAACAAATAGCTGATACAATATTACTTAATATATACTGTTCTTTATATGTAGAACTTTCATCAACTAAGCTCTCATCAATTAATCCTGAATATTCTCCTTTAAATATATAATTGATAGGGAAAAGATTGAATTCCTTATGCGTGATTATTCTCGCAACATTGTAACATTTATTTTCATCTAGAAAAACTTCTTTTTTCAAAACATCTATATTATTCGCACAATAAAGTACACTAGTACCTATATCATTATATCTCCCATGATTTGTAATATTAAATGGAGGTTCCCACATTTCATCTTTTGATAACATTACTCCAATATTTTCTGTTCTAGCTCTAAAAATCATTCTATTAGGAGTAAGTAAATAACCTATTCTATTATCAAATAACTTCTGAATAAATCTCTCAAGTTTAGCAAAAGTTTCGTTCCTAGCAACAAATGTTTTATTTTTAAGATATTCTTCTTTTAAATTTATAAGCTCCTTGATTGAAAATGAGTTAGCTAATCCATGAATATCATTCTTTATTTCCACTAATTCATCACCATAAAACTTATGATTAAATCTATCAATATCAGATTCTCTATAGACTTCAGTATAAATATCAAATTTTCCATAATCAATTTTATCATCATAATTTTCTCCAGAGCCATTAAGACAATTAGGGCAATAAACATAATCAACTATTTGTTCATAATATTGATTCCAAAAATCATCATCATAGCAGAACAAATCATTTAATATATCTTCAATAGGAGTAGAAGTGTCATATTCATCAAAAATTTCTTCTGGGTTATCCTCTTTATCACAATAACACCTCTCAATTGATTCATGTATTTCTTCTATTTGAGCACCTTCTCCACATTCCTTGCAACATTTTATTTCATCTGTGACCAACTTTCCCATAAACTCTAATATTTCATCCATGAAATTTTCCTCATCATCAATATAGCATTCATCTTGTACTATCGTAGCGCCACAATTATCACAAATACATTCTTCATCTGCAATTTCTAATGAATCATCTAAAATTCTAGACACCTTTAATACTTCTTGTGGATTATACAAAACTAAATACTTCTCTATGTTCAACCAAAACTTATATTCACTACATCTATAACAAATCATTTATATCCCCCTCCCATTTATATACAATTCCTCTGCTGAAATTCAGCATTTTCAAACCCTTCATTATTTTTTCCGATGACTGCATTTCCAAAAAAGAATTCATTATTATATAAAAATTGATTCTTATTTAATCCTTCTAAGGCAAATCTATAACATAACTGATAATCTATGTCACAGATACTCTTACTAATCATATCAATTGTCGGCATCATATCATATATATATCTACATTCATCTAGTACAAACATATCTGTGAACATACGTGTTGATTTCGCCTTATATGTCCACCTTTTTGTTTCTTTCACATTTATATGATACGGAACTGTAATTTGACCTATAAGTACTCCTATGATACTTTGGAATGTAAATACATCGCAAAACTGTGGTGCAATTTTGCTATAATTTAAATTATAAATTTTCTTTAGTTTTTTTGAATAATACTTACTTTTCTCCGCAAAAATCAAATAATAAATTAGTTCTATATTATTTATTAATTCATTATTTCCATCAACAACTTGATTAAGAAATGATTTTGCAAATTCTATAAAACTCTCGCTAAATATATTTGTTAAGTCTTTATCGGATAGATTATTTATATTTGAATTATCTTTAATAATTGAAAATGTCCATGGTATAGGGAAAAGTTCTGTAGCTGAACTAAGCCATCCTCCACAATCATAATCATCGTCATTAGACAGCTCCTCCTCACTGTCATTATATTGTTCTAAACTTTGTAAAGCTTTTTTTTTATCCTCTTTACTCATTTGAAAAAACATATCAAAATATCCTTTATTACTTGCTATCTTTGAGTATGGTACTATTACACCACACAAATCCATAATAAATCTTGATATAAACTCTCCATAATAAAATTCCAAATTATTCTTCACTCTATCATACATCTGATTTATATTAATTCCATCTTCACTAATACAAATATTATTTGTTATAAATTCTTTAGGATATAGATACAAAGTTGCTAATTTGGCTAAGTTATCGCGTCCTAATTCATCTTGCTCTTGTGATGGCAAAGCAAAATTAGTTATAAGTACTCCAGGTGAATTAATCACATGCTCTTTTATCAATCTTAAAAGAGAGATTATACTTTTGTTCTTATTTTCTTTAACCATTAACGGTCCGCAAAAATCCAAGTAAACTATGTCAAATTTGATAGGCATGTCACATGCAAAACTTTCTATCTTTCCCTTATAAATTTTTGCTTTTGGAAACTTTTCCATAAGATTACTAACAGCTTGATTATATAATTTTTTATCTGACTCAAATGCCCATATATTTTCTTCTAATATTCCATTATCTATTAACTCTTTTATATCATTTTCAGGATTTGGACCTGCTAAAAAAGCGACCTTCAAATTGCTTACTTCTTTTTTCCCTAATAAAGAAGTATAATATCTTTCCCAAGAGTTAATCGTACTATCAGTTAACTTACTTGCTGTATCTTTTTCTTCTTGATGAAAAGATTTTTTAATAATATGGTTCTTGATTTTTCTTATATTATTAGCATTAGTTATAGTACTTTCTGCTCTTCTATCTACCAAGATTTTAATAGCATTAGTTATAACTTCTTTTCTAATAGTTCTTTTTTCCGGTTCATTATACATTTTTATACCACCTTTTCTGAAAGATACTTAGTTATTTTAAAACAGAAGATATGCATTATTATAAAATGCACACTCTCATAATAATACTATCTATCCATATATTGTTCAACAAATCATAAGTTTCTTCTATGTTCAGTAATATTTCTACTGTTTTATCCCAATCATCCTAAATTGCTCCCATTCGTGCATTTCCGGATATTTTTCTTTAACCCATTTAATCCTTCTTTGCTGAAATTGCTCTACTGATTCTACATTTTCTTCAAGAAATCTCTTGGTACCTTCTAGCTTATCCAAATACTTTGAAAGCAAATACTATTTTTCTATCTTCCTACCTACAAGATACACGTTGAGGCTTATCTTCTGATAATAATATTTCTTCTACAGCTACTTTACATAGCTTTACCATTTCCTCATCTCTTTTAATCCAATCTAATATATATGTAAAAAAATAGAGAATATAGATTTTACTCTATATTCTCTAAAAACCAAATATCTTCCACAGCTCTATTTAATACTTTCGCTATTCTTAAAGCCTCCTCTACCGGTGGCTTACTACGATTCTTTTCCCAATTAGAATAAGTCTTTAAATTTACCCCTATCCTGAATCCATTAGAAACTCTCTCATTCTTATTTCTCTAAGTCGATTTTTTATTCCCATAAGAAATACTTGCTCCTTAAGAAATACTTAATATTATTTCATAATTTCCCTTATTCCTTCTTCATAATTAAAATCTGATATTAGTATTTGTCTTTTTTTGATAACTTCAGATTTTAAAGATCCTTCTAGTTTGCTAATAAGAAATTCTTCTTTAAATTTAATTAGCTCTATAATAGATTCTTGAGCTTCATTTAAGACTGATTTATCAAATGTATCCATACTACTCAATTTGTTAATAAGCTCTTCTATCTTATTAAATTTACTAAACATCCAACAATAATTATTTTGAACAATATCATAATTTATCAATAATAAATTTTCATCTTTCTTTCTCATAAATTATCATCCCTATAATTATTTTACACTATAAGGTAATATTTTATATTTCCAAATTTATTTTATTAATAAATTTATTACAATTCTCTATTAAAATTATTGACTTTTAAGTGCCAAAGGCTTATAAATCCTTATGGGAGCTGAATGAAGGCAGAGTTATTCCCTATGAACAACATAAAAAATAAAATTATGAAGTCATAAGGAATCCTCAACTGTAAATCCTCTTTTTCGCATCGTTTCAGTTGCCCTTATTAGTTAAGTATCATCAACTGTTATAAAGTTTGTCCTATAACATCTAATACAGTTTCCCCACTCTTTAGAGTGCCAAACTACCACCGTGCCTTTTATTTTATGAATATTGGTAGACACACACCTAAGCATATATTATAACCATTGTTCCAGCTATACCAATAAGGGTAATATATAGCTAGTATAATATACTGTTGACTTTATTGCAGCTGCTCAACTAACCTATGGATTTATTTATAGTTATTCCAAAGCTTATAACTAACCTATACTTAATTTAGGGTATAGGAAATAAAGCCTTGCAAATCATCACTTTTTTTGAGATAATACTATTAAGGTGTTGGTATATCCTAGTTATTGAGGATATGCAAAGTTTTATAAAACTGTATTTAGTTTTGATAGTAGGTATTGCAAGTACCTACTATTTTTTTATTCTAAAATAAATTTAAATTTGATGTTTTTTTACTTTTTGGTATCTTTATATTTATTAAACTAGATAATCTAATACCTGTGCTTAATAACATACATACAATACAGTAATTTCTGTATTGTGAAAATGTACATTTCTTTAAATTTGGCTTTTCCAATAACTTTCTTAACTCATCATCCGTATAAGTTTCTATTGCAACTCTATCTACTTTTGGTAAAGTTATTTTAAAACTTTTCATATAATCCATTCTCATAAAGAAATAAAGAATTGTTTTTAAATCTCTTGTGTAGGTGTGTAAAGTTTGTTCTCCTATTTATTTATTTTCTTTGCATTTAATAATAAAATCATCTACTACCTTTTTGTTTATATTCTTAATTAAAATATCCTCATCAAAATATCTAATAATTGATATATAAGCTTTTTCATAATGTTTACTAGTTCCTGATCTTAAATTTCTTACTTTGCAATTGTAAATAAATTCACTAAAGCCTTCTTTGAAAGTTAAATCATTTTCTAAATTAATTTTTATCTTTTTCATATCCTCATCTTCTAATAAAAAGACGTAAAAAAATACACGTCATGCAAATTTTAATTTCACATAACGTGTATTGTTATTATTCGATTAAGTAATCAAACGAACATCTAAAAAATAGACTTAAATCTTCGCAAAGCGTTGATATATCTATTATTTGTTCATTGCTTCTTCTACAGCAACTGCAACAGCAACAGTCATACCAACCATTGGGTTGTTTCCTGCTCCGATTAATCCCATCATCTCAACGTGAGCTGGAACTGATGATGAACCTGCGAATTGTGCATCTGAGTGCATTCTTCCCATAGTATCAGTCATACCGTATGAAGCTGGACCAGCAGCCATGTTATCTGGGTGAAGAGTTCTTCCTGTACCACCACCTGATGCTACTGAGAAGTATTTCTTACCTTGCTCAACACACTCTTTTTTGTATGTTCCAGCAACTGGATGTTGGAATCTTGTTGGGTTAGTTGAGTTACCAGTGATTGATACGTCAACTCCCTCATGATGCATTATAGCAACACCTTCTCTAACGTCGTCTGAACCGTAGCATTTAACTTTAGCTCTTGGACCGTTTGAGTATGGAGTTTCTTTAACGATGTTTAATTTACCAGTTACATAGTCAAATTTAGTTTCAACATATGTAAATCCGTTAATTCTTGAAATGATGAATGCAGCATCTTTTCCAAGACCGTTTAATATAACTCTTAAAGGCTCTTTTCTAACTTTGTTAGCTTTTTCAGCTATTTTGATAGCACCTTCAGCAGCAGCGAATGATTCGTGTCCTGCTAAGAATGCGAAACATTTAGTTTCATCTCTTAAAAGCATAGCTCCTAAGTTTCCGTGTCCTAATCCAACTTTTCTGTCATCAGCAACAGATCCTGGAATACAGAAAGCTTGTAATCCTTCTCCGATAGCTTCAGCAGCATCAGCAGCAGTTTTACATCCTTTCTTTATTGCTATAGCAGCACCTAAGATGTAAGCCCATCCAGCATTTTCGAATGCTATTGGTTGAGTTTCTTTAACGATTGTGTAAGGATCTATTCCTAAATTATCGCAAACTACTTTAGCATCTTCTATTGTTTCCATTCCGTACTTTTCTAATACAGGTTGTATTTGGTTAATTCTTCTTTCATAACTTTCAAATAATGCCATTTTATTATCCTCCTTCAATAATGAATATCTAGATTATTCGTGTCTTGGATCTATAGTTCTAACAGCTTCGTCAAATCTTCCGTATTGACCAGTAGCTTTTTCCATTGCTTCGTTAGCATTCATTCCTTTAGCTACCATTTCCATCATTCTACCTAAGTGAACGAATCTGTATCCTATGATTTGATCATCTGCATCTAAAGCTACTTTTGTTACATATCCTTCAGCCATTTCAAGGTATCTTGGTCCTTTAGCTAAAGTTCCGTACATAGTACCTACTTGTGATCTTAATCCTTTTCCTAAGTCCTCAAGACCTGCTCCTATTGGTAGTCCACCTTCTGAGAAAGCAGTTTGGCTTCTACCATAAACTATTTGAAGGAATAATTCTCTCATTGCAGTATTTATAGCATCACAAACTAAATCTGTGTTTAAAGCCTCTAATATAGTTTTTCCTGGTAATATTTCAGAAGCCATAGCAGCTGAGTGAGTCATACCTGAACATCCTATAGTTTCTATTAAAGCTTCTTCTATGATACCATCTTTAACGTTTAAAGTTAATTTACATGCTCCTTGTTGTGGTGCACACCAGCCAACTCCGTGAGTTAAACCTGAAACATCTTTTATTTCTCTTGATTGAACCCATCTACCTTCTACAGGGATTGGTGCTGGACCGTGGTTTGGACCTTTAGCAATTACACACATTTCTTGAACTTCGCTTGAATACATCATATTCATTTCTCCTCCCTAAAAAATAACTTATAGCAAAAAAATTTGCTATATCTATTCCTCTTAACAACTTGGGACTTTTTTTGTCCCTATGGGATATTTAATTACCCTCACACCTATTTTAACAAAACAATGGCGATGTAACAATATATTTCTAAAAATTTTTCTAAAAAAACTCAATATTTTTTTATTTTATTACAACATTTGAGAATAATTATCATATTTTTTACCAATTTATTGAAGTAACATCTCTATTTTTTACCTATTTAATTCTTTTACAGGAATATTTTAAAAATTTTCTCATGTTAAAAGCATAAAAATAAACTAAACCTCTAAAGATTTAGCTTATTTTTATTATATTATTATCTTGCAGTTCTTAAAGTTATGGACTCCTTGCTTGAAATCTCACCATTTGAATATTTAGCTGCAATTTTAAAATTATAGATTGTGTGTCTATTTAAACCCTTAAATGTATATGAATTTTCATCAGCGGAAATTTCTCCAACCTTCTTACCATCTTTATAAAGAATATATCCTTCTAATCCTTCTGTAGTTTCTGGCTCTATCCAAGTTACAGTTAAATCCTTTTTATTTACTTCTGATTCTTTGAAGTCTCTTACTGGATTTACAATAATCTCTGTGCTAGTTCCTTCTATTATATTAACTGTTTTTTCAGCTCCTCCAATTTCATGAACTATTCCTTCTCCATCTCCTATTGATGAGTTAGTTATGCTTAAAGATGTTCCTTCAGTCTTAGCCTCTGCTTTTAAGACAATCTTCATTAAGGCTTCCTTAGCTGGTAATGGCTCTCCTGTTAATGAACTTGCTAATACTCTAACCTTTCCATCTTCTATTTTCTTAGCACTTACAAATACTCCATCCTTTGAAGTTGTTTCTACATAATCAAAAGCATTTTCATCATAATTTAATATAAAATCATAAGCCCATGCTTCTGAATTTGTTAATTCTTCTATTCCTACTCCAACTTCTATATTTTCACCTACTTTAACCTCTTCTAAAGATTCAATAGATGCACTACCTATTACTTCATTAGCTTCTTCTGCTCTATATAAATTCAATTCAGCGGCTGAAGCAAAGCCTCCAACACTATTTATAACATCAAGCTTAACAAACTTAGCATCTACAGCTTCGAATTCCACAAACTTATCCATAGAGTTGTTTGCAAAGTTTCCTGAAGCTATTTCAGTAAAGTTTTCTCCATCTAAGCTAACAGAAAGTTTATATTCTGTTATATTCCCATTTGATCCACTTTGTCTTGGAACATATCTAAATTTGTTTATTTTAGTAGCTTCATTTAACTCCAAGGTTATATTATGAGGTCCCTGAGCTGCTCCTCCTGAATATTTAGTATGCCACATTGTATCAACATCATCATCTGAGGCATTTTGAGCTGCTCCATTTTCTCCAGAGGTTTCTTCTGATGAAGCAGTAACTCTTATAGAGGTAGGATTTATTATTGATGGGTCAGCTCCCTCAGGTATATAATCAGGAACTTCTCCATCATATTCCTCTACGATAAGATTATCAATTACTAAAGTTCCATTTAATCTTTCAAAACCAATATAATAATCTGAAAAATCTCCTGTAGCAAAAGCTATTTCAAAAATTCCATTCTCTCCTTCATAAGCTGGTAATGATATATCCATTTTTTCTTGCGCTCTTCCACCTTCATCTGTTCTAACAACAAAATCATAAGCGCCATTATTCATAAGTTTGTAATCAAAAGTAACCTTATACTTTGAATTAGGCTCTAGCTTTAATAAGCCTGGGGATGTTCTTAAAACTAATCCACTATTTGTTTGTCTTGTCTTAAGAGAAAACTGACCATCTATTGTATCATCAGTAAAACCTTCATGAGTTTCTGAAAGATGTGTATGGCATTCTCCATTAACAGCACTTGTAAATGGTCCCCATCCTTCATCAACTGTTTCAAAATCTTCATAATAATAGTATTTTTCTTGATTTTCTAATTCTTTTTCACTTTTCTTTTCTTCTGTTACTCTAACATTATCAAATCTAACATAGCTATTTTCCTCTTCTCCTTTTCCAGCTTTTAAGTTTAATGTAATTTCACTTTCTCCTTCTGGTAAGAAGAATTCAACCTCTATTCTTTGGAATCTTGTTCCTCTTTTATCTGTGTTTATTATTCTATTTTGGAAATGAGTTGCATCAACATAATTTGATACTTTTTCTCTATCTGGAAGAACAACTTCTATCTCAGCTCTCTTTTTAGATTTATCTGATACTTCAGCCCATACAGATGCAGAATAATATTTTCCGCCCTCTAGTGTTAATTTTTGAGATGCTTGTCCATCGTTAGTTCCATTAACTTTTAAATAGTTTTGCCCCATAGCTACATCATTATCAACATCAAATATTATATGGTCTGTATTTTCAGCTGAAGAAGATTTTTCCCACCATCCATAAGAGTCAACTTGACCTTCTTTAAAACTAAAGCTATTAAATCCATTATCTCTTACATTACTTGTTTCTGACCATTCAGTAGACTCTGTTGTGTTTTCAACCTTTTCTTTATATAGAACATATGGCTTTTTAGAATCTAAAGTCAATGTTATCTTTCCATCGACAACTGGAATAGTTTTTACAAGTTCTCTTCCAATAGAGCTTGTTTCATAAAGATATACTTCATTAGAACCATCCCAAGAGTTTGGTAAAGTCCATTCTCTATTTTCTGCAAAGTCATTCCATGCATAAATCTTATCAGGATTATTTATATCTTCTCCCCATGGAATGAAAACTCTATTATCTCTTGAGTATAGGGTTCCACTCTTATATGTGAATCCAGAATAAATTAAATTACCATCCTTATAAAGCTCATGATTTCCTTCGTAAGCAACCCCTTCATTGTTCTCTTTAATATTGCTAGCTTTACTTACTAATCCATTTTCAAAAACAACTTCTTCTTTACTTGAATCTAAAATATTAAAGTTTTGCATGTACTTAGTTGGTAATTCCCAAGTGTAGAATTGATTTACTACATTATCTAAACTTTTTTCATTTTGCCATCCAGTAAATCCTGTATGCTTAGTTCCTTTAAGATGCAAATCATGTGGAAATACATCCTTCATTCCGTTCTCTACAAACCTTATAATATTGCTTCTAGTTCCCTTAGTATATTCACTAGAACCTTTTGCTATATCAGCCCAATGAGTCCAAATACTATTTTGTCTAAATGGACCACTATATTCTGTTGTTACTGCAAACTCATTTTCTAACAAAAATTCCTGCACTTTATACTCATTCCATGGATTTGACCAGTAAGTATCTACATACACCCAATCTATTCCCGGTGCATTTTCTTTCATCTCTTTAAGTCTTCCTAAGAGACCAGAATCACTATTATTTAATATATCATTTTTCTTATCTATAAGGTAAGCTTGATCTAACCAAGACCATCCTGGTTGCCATTGTGTACCTACTAATTCATTTGAAAAATATTTTGCTTCTGGATAAGCTTCTGTAGCATTAACATGAACCCCAAGTTTAGTACCATATTTGCTTTCTAAAACTTCTTCCATAGCATTGAAGCCTTCTAATCCACCTGCTCTTTCATTAAAGTTGTTACCATAATCAGGATGTCCACTATCGTGTCCTTCTGACTGATATCCCTTTAATAGTAACATTTGACCAAATCCATCAATATAATTAGAATACTGAGCTACATGATCAACTATTCTTTCAAAAGGATATTGAGCTTGAGATGCAAAGTTCATATTTATATGACTTACTTTATCTTTCACCATATCGTGATATTGTGGTTTTGTCATAATATCCCTATATGCTACCCCAGCATCATGCCAAGTAATTTCTCCATCCTTATTTAAATCATCAGCAATTACTATTTTAGCTGAGAAATCTCCATTTAAAACTGGTGAATCCTGTCCTTTCTCAACATCTCTATATATAATAGGTCCATTCCAAAGTCCAATTTCTTTATTACCGTCAAACTCTCTTACTCCATATTGTACTTGTGAACTATAATCTATATTATTATTTTCTATAGAAACAGCTAAACCCTCATTATTTAGAAATCCCATAGATACTTTAGTAGGGGGTGTTACATTTGCTGTTGAAACATCTAAATATATATCCTGAGAATTATTTATGCTTGTAACTTTAGCAGCTGTAAGTTTTCCAACACTTTCACCTTCATTCACTGTAACTAAATTATGATCTAAAAATTCTAAAGTTCTTAAAGTAAAGTCTTCTCCTTCTATAACATTTACTAATTTCATTTCCACATAATTATCAATAACTTCTAACGATATGTCGAAAGTTAAATCAATATCGTCAAAATCAAAGGAATAAACTGCTTTGTTTTCTGAAATTTTATTATATAAAACAATTGGTTTATACACATCGCCATTTATTTTAACCTTATCTTTTGATACTAAAGTTCCGTTTATACTTCTTTCTCCCTTATTATATCTAACTATATTAGGGAATTTATTATCAATTGTAACTACTAAATCCTCTGCTGAAATTGTATCCTGATTTTCTTCTGTAATAATCCTATCTGCTTCTTGTACTGTATCCGGAAGTTTTTTATATGATAAATTATCAAAGTGTATTTCTTTTTCTTGAGACCAAAGCCTAAATCCTATTTTTCCTTCTCCCATAGGGAAATTTGGCGCTTTGCTTAAATCAGTTTCTAAAGCAAGTTCACCATCTAAATAAACTTCCAATTTATTATCAACATATTTAAGCTTCATTCTATATTTTTTATTTGCTTGAAGAGATGGGCCATCAACACTTATATATCCACTAGCACTTTGAATTACCCATTTTCCGCCATCATAACATATCATTCCATAATTATTATCATTTTCGTATCTTATAACAACTCCAAACTGTCCTCCTGAAATCATTGTGAAATCGAATTCATATTCAGCATTTTGAAAAACTGGTGAATTATCATCAATAACTCTACACTCTGTCCATAGCTTATTAGCTAATTTAAAAACCCCATCTTCAACAACCATTTTCTTAGGTTCTCCACTAAAAATTCGATATCCATCTAAATCTGTAGCTTCCTCGAAATCCTTTGTATAAATATCCTCCTCTAAGCTCGCACTTACATTTAAATTATTATAATAAGTGCTTAATTCTTCTAGTTCTAATGTTCCTACGATATTTTTAGTAGCTTCTTGCTCACTCTCTGGACTAGCCATTACCACCTTAGGTGATATCAAACTTAAACCATAAAAGGAAGTCATTATTGCTGCTGTAAGTTTTAATCCATGCTTTTTCATAAACTTATTCCTTGTCATTTTATCCCCCTTAATCATTTTGTATTATTTTACTTAATTGTAACATCCATACATAAAGTAACACATAGAATTTTTTTACTTCTATAAATTAAAAAGCAAGAGGAAAATTCCTCTTGCTCAAAATATTGATTTACTAAAGTTCTATTTCATAAGTAAATCTATTTAAATTAGTTATAAAAATACATATTCTATCTTGCAGTTCTTAAAGTTATAGATTCCTTACCTGAAATCTCACCATTTGAATATTTAGCTGCAATTTTAAAATTATAGATTGTGTGTCTATTTAACCCCTTAAATGTATAAGAATTTTCATCTTTTCCTATTTCAGCTACTTTCTTACCATCTTTATAAAGAATATATCCTTCTAATCCTTCTGTAGTTTCTGGTTCTACCCAAGTTACAGTTACATCCTTTTTATTTACTTCTGATTCTTTAAAGTCTCTTACTGGATTTACAATAATCTCTGGGCTAGTTCCTTCTATTATATTAACTGTTTTTTCAGCGCCTTCAATTTCATGAACTATTCCTTCTCCATCTCCTATAGATGAGTTAGTTATGCTTAAAGACGTTCCTTCTGTCTTAGTTTCAGCTTTTAATACAACCTTTGTTAAGGCTTCCTTAGCTGGTAATGGTTCTCCTGTTAATGAACTTGCTAAAACTCTAACCTTTCCATCTTCTATTTTCTTAGCACTTACAAATACTCCATCCTTTGAAGTTGTTTCTACATAATCAAAAGCATTTTCGTCATAATTTAATACAAAATCATAAGCCCATGCTTCTGAATTTGTTAATTCTTCTATTCCTACTCCAACTTCTAAATTATCTCCTACTTTAACTTCTTCTAAGGTTTCAAGAGATGCATTACCTGTTACCTCATTATTCTCTTTTAATGAACCATGAACATTTAATTCTGCAGCTGTAGCAAATTTTCCTCTGCTATTTGCTTGATCTGAAACACTATCTGTAACATCTAATCTAACATATTTAGCTTCTACATTATCAAACTCTATAAACTTTATAGATGCATTGTCTGCTAATGCTCCTGATTTAACTTCTGTAAAGTTTTCTCCATCCATACTAACAGAAACTTTATATCCTGTTATTCTTCCATTTTTGCTATCTTGTCTTGGTACATATTTAACCTTGTTTATTTCATAAACATTATCTAATTCCAAAGTTAAATAATGAGGACCTTCATGAGCAGGTGCTGACCATTTACTATGCCAGAAAGTATTCATATCTCCATCTGAAGCGAAAGAAGCTGGTGCATTTTCACCTGTAACTTCTTCTGATGAAGCTGTTACTTTTACTGTGCTTGGATTTATTAATGTTAAGTCAAAGCTTAAAGCTTCTTGTATGAAAGACTGTGCAACCTTCTCAGATATAACTGCAAAGCTACTTAAAGCCTCATTTAATTTAGTCTGTGCAATTTCCTTAGCACTTTCATAAGCTTCCATGTCTCCATTTAATTGAGCTACTATCATATCTAAGCTTGCTTTGTCTCCTTGTGCTAAAGTAATAAGCTCATCAAGTTGTCTTGAACATTCTTCTAAAGCTACCTGTGGTAAATTTTCTTTTAAGTTATTGCATGCTTCTTCCATTCTTGCGAATTCACCATATAACTCCTCTATAATACTTGTAGCATCCTCTTTAGAAGATAGCTTATCCCATAAGGAATCCATCTTTTCTCTAAGCTCTGGAGCATCTTCTCTTCCTGATCTTGCCCAGGATCTATTATCCATTCTTGTTGAATGATTTGCAAAAACCTTCATGTCTTCTGCTAAATCACCATAAAGCATTTCAATTGCTCTATTCCAAGCAGTATCATAATCATAATTATCCATATTCCAGCTATAATCAGCAGCTGTGTGTATTGATATTTTTGAAAGTTCAGCATGTTCCATAGGATTTACTGTAAAGAAATCTACATATTGATCTAATCCCTTATCTAATCCATGCATTGGTCCTAAAGCAAGTTTACCTTTAAAATAGTCTGTTACAGGATAATTCCACCATACAGCCATATCTCTTTTATATATTCCACTTATAAGCTCTGCATCACTTAAAGGAATTTCATTTGTAACAACTCCAGGGCCAGTCCACATAACCTCTATATCATCTTGAATTGTTTCTGAAAAAATTCTAGTATAATTTCTAGGCTGTCCATTACTAACCATAGCTCCTGTATCATATTCTGTAGGAACTGTTATTAATGGTTTTACATCTCCCTTAACTTTTACAAATTCATCATTAAATCTATTTAAGACCTGAGCATGTTTAGCCGCACTCTTATCTGCAATGTCATCCCAATAAATAGCAAAACTTCTTACTCCCATCTCATATAAAGATTCTGCTTTGTTTAGCAAATGTTGAAAATCTTCTTCTCCTGCTTCTCCATCAAATCTTATATCTATTCCTGGAGAAATACCAAAGACAAAGTCAACTTTATTTTCATAAGCAGTATCTATAAGTTCTTGCATTCTTGCCATTTCACTTTCTGGATATGGGTCTCTCCATTTTTCTCTGTGATATGGATCATCCTTTGGAGCATAAATATATGTGTTTAACTTATTTTCTCCATAGAATTTAATTTGATCTAATCTATCCGCTTGTGTCCATGGAGTTCCATAAAATCCTTCTACAATTCCCCTTGCACTCACTGTAGGATAGTCAGTTATATTTACTTCTGGTATATTAGAATCTTTAACTAACTGTTTAAATGTTTGAACCCCATAAAAAGTTCCATCTCCATCTTTTCCTTCAATGGCTATAGTGCCATCATTTGCAACTAAAGCATACCCCTCGTCTTTTAGCTCCTCTGTTGAAGTTCCATTTAAAGCCTGATCTAATTCTGGAATGTCGTCATCAACCTCTCCAATTATAAGTGTTGTTGAATTTGAATCATGTTCTGAATTTACCTCTATACCATTTGCATCTAAAAATTCTCTTAATGACTTTACTGCATCATCATCTGCAAGATTTTCTCCAACTAAATTTATAGAAGAAGTTATTTGAAATCCATCTCCAACCACTTCTAAATTTTCTGGTGTTGGATTTAAGTTCGGAACTAAAACCTGTGTTTCCTCCCCAGTTTTAGGCCCAACAGCTCTTACAGTAGTTGTTATTAATCCATTGGCTATAAAAATACAAGCAAAAGCTGAAGTTAAAAGTCTTTTAAGCATTTTTCTTTTCATAGTCCCCTCCTATTGTAAATTATTTACAATATAATTATAATATCGTTTACAATTTATGTAAATGTATAAAAAAATCGGAAGGATAAAAATTCCCTTCCGATTTGTTTGTTTTATCTACTTGTTCTTAAAGTTAAAGATTCTTTGCTTGAAATTTCTCCATTTGAATATTTAGCCGCAATCTTAAAATTGTAAATTGTATGTCTATTTAATCCTTTAAAAATATAAGAATTTTCATGCGCTTGAATTTCAGAAACTTTCTTTCCATCTTTATATAGTATATATCCTTCTAGACCATTAGTGATTTCAGGCTCATCCCAAGTTACCTCAACTTTGTTTCTTTCAACACTTGTAGCTTCAAAATTTCTAACTGGATTTACTACTATCTCAGTACTTTCATGTTCATCTATAGTAAAATTATCAAGTACTAATATGGAATCACTTAACTTATCAAAAGCTAAATAATGATCATTATATTTTCCAGTTTCAAAAGTATATTCAAAGGTTCCATATTCTCCTTCATACTCCGGAAGAGTAACTCTGAAACCTTCTTCATTTCCTCCCTTATCAGTTTTAAGAACTAAATCATATTTTCCATAAACATCTGGTGAATCAAATTCATTAACAGGGAATTTATAATCAAATTTAACTGTATATTTTCTATTTGGTTTAAAGTTTAATATTCCTGGAGTTGTTCTTAAAACTAATCCTCTTATATGCTCCTGTGATTTTAAACTCCAATTTCCTGAAATAGTATCATTTGTGTATCCTTCATGTAATTCTGAAAGATGCGTTCTAGTTGGTCCATCAAGAGGTTGTACAAATGGTCCCCATCCTTCATCTACGCTTTCAAAATCTTCATAATAATAATGCTCATTTTGCTTTTCTATTTCCTCTGCATTTCTTTTATGATCCACAATCCTAACATTATCAAAATAAACTTTTGCTTCACTATCACCCTTTGCTACTTTTAAATTTATTGTTACTTCACTTAATTCTTCAGGCAAAGTGAAATCCACTTTTATATTTTGGAAATTAGTGTACATTTTATCACTATTTTTAGTGTAGTTCACACCATTAGCTGCATCTATTGTTTTTTCAAACTTCTCCCCAGTTCCAAGTTCTACTTCTAAAGTTACATCTCTTTCTTTTCCAGGTGTTATTTCAGCCAAAACAGAAGCAGTATAATCCTTGCCACCTTCTAATTTTATCTCCTGAGAAATTTTAGCATCTTCTTTTCCATCTACCATTGCATAAGTTTGTCCTGCTGATCTTTCATTTTCTTGGAAGAATCCTATATGGTCTATATTATCTGCTGTTGAAGACACATTCCAATATCCTGATTCATCTCCCTCTCCTTCAATAAAATCTTTACTATCAAATCCAGGATCTCCAATATTACTTGTACTTCCCCACTGAGTATCTCCTAAGGTTTCTTCAACTTTTTCATCATATAAAACATAAGGAGTTTCTGCCTTTAAGTTTAAAACAACTTGTCCATCTACAACTTCTATCTCCTTAACAAATTTTCTTCCTTGATCTGTTGTTTCATAAAGATATACTTTTTCTACATTATTATCTTTCCAAGCTTTAGGTAAATGCCACGTTCTTTCTTCTTCAAAATCATTCCATGCATAAACCTTATCAGGATTTTCTATATCAGTTTCACTATAAGGTATAAATACTCTATCATTTTTAGAAAGTAATTTATCTCCTTTATCCTCTTCTCTATCATCATTTCTATAAGTTGTCCCTGAATAAATTAGGTTTCCATCCTTATACATTTCTGTATCTCCACCTAGAACTTTACCATATTCATTTACATTTAAGGTTCCATCTACAACTTTTACTTCTAAGTCTCCTTCAAATTTAACATTTTCATTGTTGTTCCACTCCACAATAGGGAAATGTTGCATATATTTTGTAGGTAAAGTCCAATTATAGAAGGTTTCAACTGAATAATCTATATTATTTTCTATTGGACAATCTCCTGACCATCCCATAAAGCCTTTATTTTTATTACCCTTTAATAGAATATCATTAGGGAATACATCCTTCATTTCATTTTCTACAAATCTAACTATTTGGCTTCTAGTTCCTCTATATTGCTCTCCTAAATCTACTCCATTTTCTATTTTTCCTTCATTATAAGTTAAATCTGCCCAGTGAGTCCAAATTGCATTTCTTCTCATTGGCCCACTCCATTCAGTAGCTATATACCAATCATTTTCCATCAAAAATTCTTGAAGCTTATATTCATGCCATTGTTTTTTCTCTCTATAAACATCAACATAAACCCAATCTAGTTCGCTTGAAGCCTCTTTAAGTTCTTTAAGTCTTGCTCTTAATCCACTTGGTCCTTTATCTAAGATATCTTTTCTTTTATCTACATACCAAGACTGATCTAGCCAATTCCAACCTGTTCTATAAGGCTGTTCTAAAACATCAAAATTAAAATGCTTAGCTTCAGGATAAATTTCAGTAGTATTTATATGAACTCCAACTAGAGTATTATAGTCCTCTCCAACTTTTTTAGCCATTTCGTTAAATTCTTCTACTCCACCGGCTCTCTCATTAAAGTTATTACCATAATCAGGATGTCCACTATCATGTCCTTCTGATTGATATCCCTTAATTAATAACATTTGTCCAAAACCATCTAAATAATTTGAGTACTTTGCAACTTGGTCTGTTAATCTATCAAAAGTATATTGAGCTTGAGAAGCAAAATTCATGGCAATATGAGATACATTATCTTTAACCACATCATAACCATGAGGTTTGTTCATACGTTCTCTATGAGCAATGGCTGCATCCTGCCAATCAACATCTCCACTATTATTAGCATCATCAGTTATAACTATTCTTGACCATGGAAGTTCCACAATCTCATTTTCAACTTCTCTATAAGTCCAATTAGCATTCCACATTCCTGCTTTTTTTATATCCCCATCCATAACTGTTTGATAATAAAGTTGTCTTTCATAATCTAAAACGTTATTTTCCATGCTAGCTGCTAACTGACCATTTTCCATCATTATCATGGTTTGATTAACTGGTTTTTCATCTAAAGGCTTGTCCTTTAAACTATAAAAATAATCATCAGAACTTAAGACATAAAAAACTCTTGCTGCAGCTATATCTGGACTTTCTTCTTTTTCATTAATAGTAACTAAATTATGATTTGGTATTGAAATATCAAAGACCTTAAAATCACCTTTTTCTAATATATTTTCAAAATTTAAAGTTATAGTATTATTCATTAAAGAAATAGATATTTTCATTTCAACATTTATTTCATCAAAAACTAAAGTGTATAAGTAACCTTCAAACTTATCTCTAATTTCCTTTTTTTCTTTTAATCTAGGTTTATATATTTCTCCATTAATTAAAAATAAATCTTTAGATTTATCTGTTCCTTTAATTACTTTATCTCCCTTTCTATATTCAACTACATTAGGGAATTTAGTATCTAACACTACAGTTAAATCATCCGATTTAATCTCTATGGTATCCTCAATTATTCTTTCCTCACTATTTTCTATAACTTCTTGAATTTCATCAGAATAATAAGTTTGAGAAGCCCCTTCTAACTCCTCATTTAAAATCTCAGTAACATCCCTTACTTCCTGACTTTCAGATATCACACTCTCCTCTTTTTTCTCATTTGCATTTACCATGCTTGGAGAAACCAAAGATATGGCATACATTGATGTAGCTATTGCAGCTACATACTTTAAAGCGTTCTTTTTCATAAAATTATAACGTGTCATTTTAAAGTTACCCCTCCTAAATTACATCTCCATAATAATATATGCTTTACCACTTATTATTATGTTAACTTTTTTTATAGGCTATGTTTTAAACTAGTGTTACTTTTTAGATAGAACTGTAAGACCATCTTTAATGAGCAGTTAGTATTGCATCATATATGTTTAAGAAGCTTTTTCTGTTTGAGCACATCGAGTTTAAAAGCTTTAGCTATTATTCTGGAGTATATGATAGCAATACTTTGCGAATTTAAGTTAGGTCTGAAGAGCTGGCTAAAAATTAACATTTACCTAAAATATAGTCTTTTTATAATAAATTCCTTATTATAATAAAAGAGCATGAAACCTTTGGCTCCATGCTCTTTTTTATATTATTAATTCATTATCTAGCAGTTCTTAATGTTATGCTCTCTTTACTTGAAATCTCTCCATTTGAATACTTAGCAGCAATCTTAAAGTTATAGATTGTGTGTCTATTTAATTTCTTAAAGATATATGAAGTTTCTTCTTTACTTATTTCATCAACCTTTTTGCCATCTTTGTAAAGAATATATCCTTCTAATCCTTCTGTAGTTTCTGGTTCTACCCAAGTTACAGTTACATCTTTTTTATTAACTTCAAATTCCTTAAATTCTCTTACTGGATTAACAATTATTTCTGGTTCAACTGGTACTTCTTTTTGCTTAACATTAATCTCTGCTGCTGATGCATATCCACCAACACCTTCTAAAGCAATAAGTTTTACGTGAGTAGCTTCTACAGCATCAAACTTAACTACCTTAAGCTCCTCATCATTTGCCCACTTTCCAGTGCTAACAGTTGTGAAGTTTTCTCCATCATTACTTACCTGAAGTTCATATTGAGTTATTCTACCATTTCCACCACTTTGTCTTGGAAGATAAGTAAATGTATCTATAACATAACTCTTATCCCCTTCCTTATCTAGATCTAAAGTTACATGATATGGTTTATCTCCTGAACCATCCCAAGGAGTATGCCATATTGTTCCTTCATTTCCATCTAGAGCATATCTAGCTGGTCCTTCTCCACCTGCATCTGACTGCTCTGCATTAGCAACAATGCTCATCTTTTCTTGAGGAATAGCTAATGGATCTACTGGTGGTTTTGGTGGCTCTGGGAATGGATTATCAACTTCTCCATCATACTCATTTATTGTTAAATCATCTAAAACTAAGATTCCATTTCCAACCTTTTCAATAGCTATATAGTAGTCATCTTGACTTCCAGTTTCAAAGGTATATTCAAAAGTTCCTGAGCCTTGTCCTGTTTCTTCATTAATCTCATATCTGTCTAATCTTGCTCTCATAACAGTTTCTTCTTCGCTACCCTTAGCTTTATCAGATTTAACTGCTATATCATAATTACCATATTTATCTCCCTTATAGAAATCACTGTCTGGGAATTTATAATCAAGTTTTATTGAGTATTTCTTATTAGGTTCTAATTTTAATAAACCTGGAACTGTTCTAGCTACTAAACCTGATCCTCCCTCTTGAGTTTTAAATGACCAATCACCATTTATTGTATCGTTAGTATAGCCATTTATATTTCTTTCTGAAAGGTGAGTTTGACATGAACCATTATATCCATAAACAAATGGTCCCCATCCTTCATCTACACTTTCAAAATCTTCATAATAATAGTTCTCATTTTGAGAAGTTTTCTCCTCTTCACTCATCTTATGCTCAACAACCCTTACATTATCAAATCTAACATAAGAATCACTTTCTCCCTCTCCAGCATTTAATGATACTTGAATCTCATTTACTCCCTCTGGTACAGTAAAATCTACCTTAATTCTTTGGAAGTATGTGTTGTGTTTATCACTGTTTACTGTAAAGTTTCTAAAATTAGTTGAAGTTATGCTTTGTTTAAATACCTCATCTCCAACTTTAACTTCTATTTCTGCTTCTCTTTCTTTACCTGGAGTTATTTCAGCCCAAACTGATGCTGAGTAATCTTTTCCTCCTTTAAGAGTTATATTTTGAGTTACTCCACCAGCCTCTTCTCCATCTATTCTTAAATAGGTTTGTCCAGTATTATTAGTAAAGCTTCCATTAGCTTCTGAAACTCCTGTTTCTCTTTCAAAGCTTACATTGCTTCCATCACCTTCACTAGTCTTACTCCACCAACCATAAGAATCATCTTCTCCATCTTTGAAATCATAGCTATCAAATCCCATATCTCCTACAGAACTTGTTTCACTCCACTCAGTTGTTCCTATAGTTTCTTCAACTTTTTCATTATAAATAATATATGGAGTACTTGGATTTAGATTTAAAGTAATTTGTCCATCTACTACTGGAATTTCCTCAACTAATCTTCTTCCTTCTCCTGATGTTTCATAAAGATAAACTTTAGAAGTTCCTTCTTCTTTCCAACTCTTTGGTAAATGCCATGTTCTTTCCTCATCAAAGTCATTCCATGCGTAAACTTTATCAGGATTTTCTATATCAGTTTCACTATAAGGTATGAATACTCTATTATCTTTTGATAATAATTTATCTCCAGCATCCTCAGCTCTGTTGCCTTCTGAACTTCCATTTCTATAAGTTGTTCCAGAGTATATTAAATTACCATCTTTCTCAAGTTTGGTATCTCCCCCTATAACTTTTCCATACTGGTCTTTATTTAGATTCTCAATTGAACTAACTAAATTATTTTCAAATGTAGCCTCAGTATCAGTCCATTTTATAATTGGGAAGTGCTGCATATACTTTGTAGGTAAAGTCCAATTATAGAAAGTCTCTACAGAGTATTCTATATTCTTCTCTCTTGGAGCATCTCCTTCCCATCCCATAAATCCTTTATTCTTATTACCTTTTAATAAAATATCATTAGGGAATACATCTTTCATTTCATTTTCAACAAATCTAACTACTTTACTTCTTGTTCCTCTATACTGTTCTCCCCAGTTAACTCCATTTGATATATTTCCACCATCATAAGTCAAATCAGCCCAGTGAGTCCAAATAGCATTTTTTCTCATAGGACCACTCCACTCTGTAGCAACATACCAGTCATTATCCATTAAGAAGTTTTGAAGCATATACTCGTTCCAAGGATTTGTTCTATAAACGTCCACATAAACCCAATCCAATTCTGATGTAGCCTCTTTCAATTCATCAAGTCTAGCCTTTAATCCAGTTTCTGTTTCATTTAAAACATCTGCTCTTTTATCTACATAATAT
This sequence comes from Clostridium sp. LIBA-8841, assembly GCF_034439435.1. Taxonomy (GTDB): domain Bacteria; phylum Bacillota; class Clostridia; order Clostridiales; family Clostridiaceae; genus Sarcina. Next base: position 27,237 of record NZ_JAPCKJ010000001.1, read on the forward strand.
GATTGATCAAGCCACTTCCATCCTTTTCTATAAGGCTGCTCCAAAAGTTCATCTAAGAAATACTTAGCCTCTGGATATAATTCTGTTGTATTTATATGAACACCAACTAAAGTGTTATATTTTTCTTCTACAACCTTAGCCATTTCATTAAACTCTTCTACTCCACCAGCTCTCTGATTAAAATTGTTTCCATAGTCTGGGTGAGCACTATCATGTCCTTCTGATTGGTATCCCTTAACAAGCATCATTTGACCAAAACCATCTAAATAATTAGAGTACTTAGCAACTTGGTCTGTTAATCTATCAAATGGATATTGAGCTTGTGATGCAAAATTCATGGCAACATGAGAAACATGGTCTTTAACAACATCATCTCCATAAGGTTTAACCATATGCTCTCTATATGCAATAGCACCATCTTGCCAATCTACAACTTCATCATTGTTTTGGTCAGATGAAATTACAACTCTTGACCATGGTAATTCTGTAACACCACTAAATTTTATATTCGTTTCATCTGAATTGCTTAATTGTTCTCTATATATCCATGAACCATTCCAAAGTCCAGCTTCTTTTACACCTTCATTTAAAACAGTTTGGTAATAAACTTGCTTTTCATAATCAATAACATTGTTTTCTAAAGATGCAACTAAGTCTCCATTATTTAAAAATGCCATGGTTTGATTAACTGGACTTTTATCAACTTCTTTTTCTTTTAAATCATAAAAATAGTCATCTGAACTCAATATTCCATGAACTTTAGCTGCTGTAATATCTGAATTTTCTTCCTCTTCATTTATTGTAACCAAATTATGATTAGGAATTTGCATTGTTCCAACTCTAAAGTCACCATTTTCATTTATTTCTTCGAATTGAAGTTTCACTGTATTTTCTACTATTGTAAGTGAAATAATCATTTCAACATTTATATCTTCAAAGTTTAGTCTATATAAATAAGACTCTCCATTTGAATCCTCAGAAACCTTTTCTGATTGAACTGTTGGTTTGAATATCTTTCCATTTATTAAAAACTCATCTCTTGATTTATTAGCTCCCTTAATAACCTTATCTCCCATTCTATATTCAACTATATTAGGAAATTCAGTATCAACAGTTACAGTTAATTCTTCTGAACTTAAAGTATCTGTATTAGTTATTTTTCTAAGTTCTCCTTCTGCTGCTGGAATAATTTCGGGATTTGCAACATCCTTAGCATTAACCTCTAATTCTCTTGTAAGCTGATCAGTTACATCTACTATTTCTCCTTCTACTGTCTTTTCTTCAATAACTGCTTTACCCTCATCAACATCAGCTTTTACAACTTGAGGTGATACTAATGTTAATCCATAAATTGAAGTTAACAAGGCGGCTGTATATTTAGCTGCATTTTTTTTCATAAATTTATATCTAGTCATAATTCTCCCCCTTTTTGACTTTACTTTCTACATAATATGTATACTAAAACTATTTTACAAATATTACCATTTAATAATAAAAAAAGAAGCTTAATTTTAAAATTAAGCCTCTTTTTTTATTATTTATTATATATTATTGTAATATTCTCCACACTGCTTCCAGTTTATAATATCAAAGAAATTATTTACATACTCTGGACGTCTATTTTGATATTTTAAATAATAAGCATGCTCCCATACATCCATTGTTAATATAGGAATTAATCCTAAAGAAATAGGTGAGTCTTGATTCTTAGTTGGCATTATTTTTAATTTGCCATCTTTATCACTAACTAACCATGCATATCCGGAACCAAAAACAGAAATTGCACATTGTGTGAACTCTTCTTTAAACTTTTCGAATGAACCAAAATCTCTATCTATAGCATCAGCAATTTCAGCTACCGGTCTATTACAACCTTTACCTAAGACACTCCAATAGAATTCGTGGTTATATACTCCTCCACCTTGATTTGTTAAATCTGTCAGTATATCTTTAGGCATAGCATCTAGATTACCTAAAATTTCACATAAATCTTTACCATAAAGTTCAGGATGTTTTTCTAATGCTTTGTTTAATTTATCTACATAAGCTTGTTGATGCTTATCATGATGTATTCTTACTGTTTCTTCGTCTATTGATGGCTCTAAAGCATCATATGGATAACCTAACGGTTTTAATTTAAATCCTACTCCTGGAGTTGAAGCTGAGCCACAATAAGCCGGATACATTAATGGATTTTTTCTGTGTTTTAAAAGATTATTATTCATTTTCATTCCTCCTCAATATTCAAACATTTATATTAGTTTTTCTAAATAATAATTTATATATACTAATGTTTAAAATTAATACCCTTTAATACAAATATTTTAAACATATAATATCCAGTATAAAATATAATTGATACTATTGTTAAGGTTAATATAAAATTTAATATAGTCTTACTTTTAATAATATACAAACTATTTATTGTTCCATTAATTACATTACTATTCATAAAAAACAAAGCTAAAATCATATCAATCCATTTTGTTTTATCAAAGCCTAAATTTTCTAAAAATAATACAGAAATTAAATTAATAATTACTATTATAAAAATAGTGGTAATTAGTGTACTTTTAAAAATTCCTTCTTTTAAGATAAAAATTCTATTTTTAGTAAAAATCCAAAATATTTCATTAATTATAAAACCTATAACTAGACTTTCTATTAAGAAAAATATATTTTTTATATATTTTATATATATTAATTTTTTATTTTTACTAAAATAACTCAATCCATCTTTATAGTCTAGTATAATCATAATACAAGACAATATTCCTACTAGATATCTAAAAAAACTCCATTGAAGTGTCCCTGCCATGAATAAAGACAAAACTATGGATGTAAATAACAATTTGTGCTCTATAAATTTTTTTTTAAAAGAAAAGATTAGTTTTCTCATATCTCTCCTCCTTTAAATGACACTTCTTTATCTATCTTTATTCTACCACTTTTCCTTTACAATTAGTACACATTTATCTACCTTTTCCCAAATGAAATAATATTTTCATAAATATATTTATTAAATAAAGTTAAAATTAAATAAATCATAGTATCATTTAAAATTTAACATTTTGTAAATAATAATAAACGTTTTCACAGTAAAAATATAGCTTATTTCGATTTTGACAATAAAATTTTGTCGTTTTATAATTGTATAGTTCATATTTAACAAAAATTTAATAAAGGAGATGATTAGGTGATTAATGCTAATGAAACTTCTAAAAATTCAACCGATCTGGTCTATAAAAACAGATGGTTTATATTAGCAGTATTAGTAATGCAACCATTCATGGCATGTTTAGACAGTAGTATAGTCAATGTAGCTCTTCCAATTCTTCAAAGAGATTTAGGCGCAACTATGGCTGGAACTGAGTGGATTGTAAGTTCATATTTGATAATAATTTCTGCATCTATTTTAATCTTTGGTAGATTAGGAGATATGCATTCAAAAAGTTCAATATTTATAAAAGGAATATTAGTATTTGTTTTAGGATCTTTGCTTTGTGGAATATCTCCATCACTTCCTATTTTAGTAATATCTAGAATTGTGCAAGCTATCGGTGCCGCTATGTTAATGTCATCAAACCAAGGTATTATAACAGACGTTTTCCCTCCTAATGAAAGAGGAAAAGCTTTAGGTATTTCAGGCTCATTTGTTGCTTTAGGATCTATATTAGGACCAGCTTTAGGTGGATTTATAGTAACCTACTTCACTTGGCACTACATTTTCTTAATAAATGTTCCTATTGGTATAATATGTTATATATTTGCTAAAAAATACCTACCAATAAGAGCTTCTAAAGAATCTGAATCAATGGATAAACCAGGAGCAGTAATGTTCTTTATTGCTACAATTCTTATCTTTACTTCAATACTACTTGGTCAATCTTTAGGTTTTAATAGTATGTATGTAATTTTAGGTTTTATAATAGGATGTATTGTTCTTGCATTCTTCTTAATGTTCGAAAACAAAACAAAAAATCCTATGCTTCATTTAAACTTATTCAAAAAATCCATATTTTCTGTAAGCTTAATATGTGCATTTATTTCTTTCACAGCAATAAATACAATAAATGTTATTCAACCATTTTATTTAAATGATATTTTAAGCTATAGTCCTGGAAAGATTTCAGTAATAATGACTGCTTACCCAATTGTATTATTTATTGTAGCACCTCTTAGTGGAACATTATCTGATAAAATAGGTAGTAAAATACTTACTTTAATAGGTTTATTTTTAACTGGTGTTTCTATGATTTTATTATCATCATTAAATAGTAATTCAAAGGAAGCAACAATATTTCTTATGTTAGCTCTATTAGGTTTTTCAAATGGATTATTCCAATCACCAAATACAAGCCTAATAATGTCATCTGTTCCCAAGGATAAACTTGGAATAGCTGGTAGTACTAACGCTTTAATAAGAAATTTAGGACTTGCTTTTGGTGTATCAGCTTCAACTTCTATTTTATACGCTAAAATGAGTCATTTAGCTGGATTTAGAGTTCTAGGTGCAATACCTGGTAAACCAGAAATTTTTATTTCAGGAATGAAGTTCGTATACATATTAGTAGCAATCCTATGTTTTATAGGATTTATAATTTCCTTAATAGAATATATAAAATCTAAATCTAAATAAAACAAACCTGACATGAATATTCATGTCAGGTTTGTTTTGCTATAAATTCTTTTTAATTTCATAATATTCTTCTTTGCTTATTTCACCTTTAGCAAACCTTTGGCTTAATGCCTTTAATGCTTCCTTATTAGGATTATTAAACTCTCTAAAAAGCTTAATTAAGAAATATGCTACAAAGAAAACTATAAGAAACATTACAAGCATCATAACTATAGACCCAAAGCCTCCCATTACTCCTCTACTAAAAAAATAACTACACATTTTCATCACCTCTTTTTAAGAGTAGAATAACTTTGTGAATAAATTATGAATATAAAAATACCTATGATTAAGATAAAAACTTTAATCATAGGTATTTTTATATTAATTATTAACTTCTTGAATACTAATTATTCCTTGAGCATTATCAGATACATCTAATTTTCCTAAATTATTAGGATTACTAAAATAAATCTTTCCACCAATAAATACTATAAGTGCTAATACTATTACCATTAAAATATTTTTGCCTCTAAAACTCTTTTTCATCTATTACACCTTCTTAATAAATAATAATCTAAGTTAAATATGGTAAGAATAATGTTCCTAAACCTAAGAAGAAAAAGAATCCACATACATCAGTTACTGTTGTAACAAAAACTGCTGATGCTAAAGCTGGATCTACTTTTAGTTTCTTTAAAATAACCGGTACTAAATATCCTGCAAAAGTAGCAGCTGTCATATTTAATATCATAGCTAAGCCGATTACTAAACCAATTGCAGGCTTTCCTGACCAGAAAACAGCCACAATAGCAGTTACTAAACCTGTAGCAGCACCAGTTAAAATACCAACACCAATCTCTTTAAAGAAAATTCTCTTTGCATTTTTAAAAGTTAATTCTCCTAAAGCTATACCTCTTACTATGATTGTTAAGGTTTGAGTTCCTCCATTTCCACCCATTCCGGCAACAATAGGCATAAATGTTGCTAAAATTACAACTTTACTAATAGTTCCTTCAAAAAGCCCAACGGTAGCTGAAGCTAAGAAAGCTGTTATTAAGTTTACGAACAACCATGGTAACCTACTTTTCACAGATTCTTTTACAGTACTATCTACTTTTTCTTCTCCGTCTACACCTCCTAAACGGTGTATATCTTCGGTTGTTTCTTCTTTTATGATTTCTATAACATCATCAATAGTTATTATACCTAAAAGCATATCTTTATAATCTACAACTGGTATTGTTAAAAGACCATATTTATCAAATATATTTGCAACCTCTTCTTGATCCATATCAAAAGGAACGCTTATTACATTTTTATTTACAATCTCTGAAATTTTCTCACCAAACTTACTTATAACAAGTTCTCTTAAAGAAACTACACCTTTTAATATTCCTAAATCATCAACTACATATATGTAATAAGCAGACTCAGCCTCTGGAGCGACTAACTGAAGATACTCTAGGGTTTCTTTTATACTCATAGTTTCCTTTATTGAAATATATTCTGTTGCCATAACTCCACCAGCTGTATCTGGTGCATATGTTAATAACTTTTTTAAATCCTTAGCTTCTTGCACTGGCATACTTGAAAGTAATCTGCTGGATTCTTCATCATTTAAGTTTGCCATTAAGTCAGTAAGCTCATCTGAAGATATATTATGTAAAACCTTTTTCTTTTTTTCCTCTGGTAAACTCTTTAAAATATTTACCTTATCATCATCCTTCGCAAAATCTATAATATCTGCGATCATATCTTCTGGAAGTTTTTGTATAAGCTTAATATTCTCTTCATTTTCTTCTAATAAATCTAATATATCAGCTGGATGAATATCATCTAGTGAATTTAATTTGTTATTAGAATATTTAATCAACATATCCTTTAACTTTTCTTCTGTTATTCTTTTATTCATATTTTATCCTCTTTTCTATTATACAAGAGGATTAATTACATTTAATAAATTCTAAGCTAACATATTGTAGTACAAATGGTATAAATGTATTTTTCCTCTTGTTTTTAAATTTAAATATTAAGTTTCTACTAAGGGGATCTCCTTCCATTTACACCACCTCCAAATACAATAAAAATTTTAAAATATTATTTCTATATATTATATTAAGTAACTTTTAACGTTTTGTAAACAAAAATTTATTTTGAATTTTTGTTTTTGGGAATATTTTGTAATAAAAAATCATAAATATATAATAACAAAAATTATAATTTAGTAATTTTTAACCTCACTTTTTCTTATTTTATAAAAGCATGTAGAGCCTTCTATGAATATTATTAAACTGTATAACCTATAATTTGTTTCTTTGTGTTGTAATTCTCCTTTTACATTTTTTATTCATATTCTACATGCTGAAACCAAAAGCAGATTAGTAAATACTAATCTGCTTTTTCATTTGGCTCTATTTTAGGTTAATGTTGATTTTCATTTAAATGGATTTATCAAATACCAAAGACTTACACACTGCAAAAAATTCTCTTGCATACATTGTAGGTACTAAATACCATTGACTATTACTAGTATATAATTCTACATTGCCATACCCATTTCTTTTAGCTAAAAGTTCACTTCTCATAGCATGAAAATCTGTTGTGATGACTAAAATATTTAAATCCTTGATAGGTTTTCCACTTAAATTTTCTATGATTTCTTTAGAATATTTCAAATTTTCATAAGTGCTAGTTGCCTTATTTTCAAGTATTATTCTATTTCTTGGAACTCCTTTTTCTGTAAAATATTTTGTCATTGCCTCTGCTTCTGTTATATTTTCTCCTGGACCTTGTCCACCTGAAACTATTATTTCACCGTCATAACCAGTTTTATCTAAGTATTCTATGGTTTTATCCAATCTATCTTTTAAGGTTGCCGTTAAACTCTCACCTCTTATACCAGCTCCTAAAACAACTATATAATCACAAGTATTTAATGATTTCTTAGGATAAAAAATTATTGCTCCTTCAACTATAATAAATATGATTACAAATATAACAGTTAAAATTTTAAATGGTTTATATATTCTTTTAAACCATTTTAATTTTAAAAGTTTATCTCTTAATAATACATAGGCTATAATTCCTATTCCAACTATTAAATAAAAAAAACTAAATGTAGTTTTTCCAGTTAAGGTGTTGACTAAAAAATAATATGCTATGAAAATTACTCCTATTAGAATCGAAATAAATTTAAGTACTGATTTTTTCACAATATTCTCCTCTCAAAAGTAATCAATATAAATTTTACCAAAACTGTAAACCTGAATCTATACAATAATGTTACAAAGAGTATATATAAATTAATTACAATTCATTTAAATTCTATTGAAACCTTTAATATACTTCTTCAACTACTAATATATTAAAATTACAACAAAGTTCATAGTTCATATTAAATTTTTTAAGTTTTGAAAGCACATAAAAAGAGGCTGTATCAAAATAACTTATAAATAAAACCTATAAATAATATGAGGAGAATATATTTATAAGTTTTATATGCAAGTTTTGATACAGCTCTTTTTAAATTAATTTGTTATGTTGTCAATTATAATAACTCTCTAAAGTCTTTAATTATTTTACTGACACCAACTATATCTTTAAAGGTTTCTTTTTCTCCTATGCCATCTATAACTATTATTTCTTTTACTCCTGCATTATTTGCTGATTTTATTCCTGAAATAGCATCTTCAAAAACAATGCAGTCTTTAATATTAACTCCAAGTAAATCAGCAGCTTTTAAATAAATATCTGGATCTGGTTTACTTCTTGTATTTCCATCATCAAAAGCTATTTTATTTATATCAAACCATCTATTTAAATTAAAGCTTTCAACAAAAAAGTCTACATTCTCCTTTATAGAGGCAGTAGCTATGGTAAATGGAATTCCTCTCTCTTTTAAATAATCAAAAAATTCATTAGCTCCTGGCACTAACCTAAAATTTTCTTTATCCTTTTTACATAACTCTCTATAAACTCTTTCTTTTTCTTTTGAAAGCTTGTCTATTTTATCTTTATCACAATCTTCTCCTATAATATATTTTAAAATAAGTTCATTTGTCCTTCCATGAACCTTAGTTTTAAATTCCTCTTCATTTAATTCCACGCCTCTTATTTCTTTTGAAAATTCTTTCCAAGCAATTTCATGCTTTTCTGAATCCCAAAATAAAGTTCCATTGAAATCAAATATAACCCCTTTACAATCCATAATTCCTCCTAAAATATCATTTTTTATTATTATAACACTAACTCTTAGTAGTAATATAAATTTATAAAAAATATGTTTATTTTTATTATTATTTGAAATACTATAAATGTTTAACTTTTTTAATTTAAGGAGAAATATATTTATGAGTAGTAGAACTGGAATAGTAAAATGGTTTAACCCAGAAAAAGGATATGGCTTTATTTCTTGTGATGAAGGTGATGACATATTTGTACATATATCACAAGTTAAAGAACAAGGTCCTGAAAAAGACTTACATGAAGGTGAAAGCGTGTCTTTTGATATAAGTGAAGGTGAAAAAGGTCCTATGGCTACAAATGTTCAAAAGCTATAAACAAAAGAGCCCTATTACTTAAGTAATAGGGCTCTTTTATTTAAACTATACTAATAATTTCTTATAGGAAATCCTGTGTTTTCAATACAACCTCTTATTTCATCTTCACTTGTATTTTCATTAAACATTACTTCTATACTTCCTCTAGCTACATCTACACATACCTTTTGAACTCCACTTATATTTTCTAAAGCATTTTTTACTTGAGTTTTATTTGTGGAACTTCCTAGTCCGTCTACTAAATAATGAATCTTATCCATACTATTTTCTCCTTTCAAATGATTGTTCTAAAATAGTATGTGTAATCTAAGCTATTAAAACCGTAGTATTATCTGGTATATTCTCATATATCCATTTAGCATTATCTGTGGCAAGTCTAATACAACCATGACTTAGGGCTTGTCCTAATCTACCATCTTTAACGTTTTTTCCACTTCTATCATACAGAATAGAGTGATAATAATACCCATCAATTATTCTTGTTGCATATTTTACTGAATAGTCTGCACCTGCAAAACTTGGCTTTCTTCCATTAATTAAAAAAATGCCTTTTCTTGTTGGTGTTGAAGGCTTTCCTACTGTACTAATCCACCTATATAACCTCATCCACTTATTATTCATTTTCTTATAAACATAAGTGTATTTAGTTACTAAATTTGTTACTAAAAGATAATCAGTTTTACTCTCTAAGTTATTAGAGTTAACAAAAGAATCCATATCTATATTAAAGTTTGTATAGTTTAAAGAATTATATTTTTTTGAAAGATCTATATTCAAATTAAATCACCTAAAGAATATTAACAATATATTATATTCTTTAGGTGATATTATTCTCTACATTTATTTTTCAAATGGATAAATTATTCCCCATTGCTCTCTAACATTATTCATAATATTTGTAACATCATATGTTAATTCCATACTCTTAGACTCTTGATTATTCCTTATGCTATTTTCCATAAAAATAACCTCATAATCTAAAGCCTTTTCAACCTCTCCAACTTCTATAACCTCTACTTTTCCATCTAAATAATTTATAGTAGCCTTATTAGCTCTTGGGAAATCATCAATTGTTACAAATCCATTATCACAAGAAACAATTCCTCTCTTAGGCATCTTAGATCTAAATGCTAAGGAAATTACAGCCATTTCATCCTCTTTAGTCTTTAATATTATTCCTGATTGTTCGTCAACACCAGTATTAGCTTTTTTAACTGTAGTTAGTATTTCTACGGGCATACTAGATAAGAAATATCTAGCAAAGGATAATGCATAAGTTCCTATATCTAAAAGTGCTCCTCCAGCTAAATCAATATTAAAAAATCTGTTATTTTCATCATATTCTTTAAAACTTCCAAAAGAAACTTGAATCATATTAACTTTTCCCAATTTACCATTTTTAATTTTATTTAATACCTTTTCATATAATGGCATATGGAATATAGTCATTGCTTCTTCTAAAACTAAATTATTTTCTTTTGCTATTTTTAAAGCTTCATCTAATTCTTTCTTATTTACAGTTATTGCTTTCTCGCAAAGGACATGTTTATTATTATTTAAACTTTTTATCATATATTCATAATGATTACTATGAGGTGTTGCTATATATATAGCATCTATTTCCTCATCATTTATCATTTCCTCATAGCTTCCATAAGCTTTTTTTACATTGTTTTCACTAGCAAATTTTTCAGCTCTCTCTTTATTTCTAGATGCTACAGCATAAACCTCGCCATTAACTCTATTTAGAGCCTTTGCAAAATCTCCAGCTATGTTTCCTGGTCCTAATATTCCCCATTTAAGTTTTTTCATATTTTCAGCTCCCATCTTTAATGTAAACTATGTCATTTAAATTCATTTTAAACTAATAAACACTTTTAAGCAAAGCTTATTTTAAAACAGAGTCATAAAAAAAGTTGTATTGTTTTTTATTAACTCATCTTTTTCTAAAAGATAACTTTTAATAAGATATTCAATACAACTTTTATTTTTTATTTGACTATGTTCTAGCTAAAATCAACACTAATTTAAAACATTGCCTTTTATTTAATTATATTTTTTAAATTTCTTACAAATAAACTTTCATCTACATTTCTGCTTCTTGAACACACTATAGCAGCTTGTATCACTGTAATTAATATGGATGTATTTCTTCTATATGCAATGTATTTATATTCCCATTTATGACTAAATTTCTCCTTAAATCTTCTTAATCCTTTGAAAGAATAAAAAGCTTGTCCGTTTTCATAAACTTGAAGTGCTAATTTTTCATTCCAAAAAGCATATTTAGATAATCCAACATTAGCTAGTGGCGCCATTCCCATATTAAAGATTTCATATCCATTTTCTTTTCCATATTCAATTAAACTTATGAACATAAAATCCATAACTCCTCTTGGAGTATTATTGCTAAACCTCATTAAATCTACAGAGAAGCTTTCATCATCATACATATACATAATATTAGCGAAGGCTTTTATCTCTCCCTCTGCATCTTTTAAGATAGCTATAGGAGCTTTACTTAAATAGTCTTCATCAAAAAATCCAACTGAAAATCCTTTTTCTTTTCTTCCATCTAACCATTCATCTGATATATCTTTTAAAGAATCTAAGAACTCTCTTGAAAATGGTGGCTCAACCATATGGAAAGTATATCCTTCCTTAGTTACCTTACTTCTTGAAGTTTTTAAACTCTTCATCTTGTTTCCTACAACTTTAAATTCTTTTACATCTACCTTAGCTTCTTCTCCAATTTTCATAAAATCATATCCATTAGAGTGAAGATAACTTATCATTTCATCATTAACTTGATAAAATACTGGTGTATAACCATAGTTGTCAGCATATTCACAGAACTTTTCTATTTCTCTAAATAAATTTTCCGTATTTCCTACAGGATTTCCTAAAACAAAAAGCTTGTCTCCATATACCTCATACTGAATAAATAGATCTTTATCTTCATTTAAATAAATATATTTGTCCTTTAAAAATACTAAATGAGTTAGGGAATCTCCCTTATATTCTTCTATTATTCTTTCAACCTCTTCCTTACATTCATCAAATACTCTTACAGGAATTTTTCTTCTTACATTGAAGAAATAGATAGCAACATAAATTACTGTTACTAATACAAATGCTATAAAACCAAATTTATACGCCATTTTATAAGGCATTTTACGCAATATTCCAACATATTTAAGATGTCTTCCAAATCTAATTAAAATGAAGAAATAAACTGAAAAAGATGCCATTAATATTGCCGAATCTATTATAGTATTTTTACAACTCACAACGAAACTATCTCTATAAAACATTCTTCTACTTAAATATAATATATATGCCACAATCATTATAAAAACTAATTCATATGGATTTATTCCTCTTGTAAGTGATAGCGGTATTCCTAAAAGAAGTAGAATCATACTTGTTTTATATATACTTTTAGCTCTATACTTCATCATAAGAGCTGTAAGCATTATTAAGAATCCTAATACTACACTCATTCCCATGGAAAGTCCTAATACTTGTTTTCCTAAAAGTTCTTTTAATAATCTTATTTTAAATAAATATTGTGGTGCTATATTTGATAAAGTTATAACCGCTCCTGATATGAATACTAAAGCTACTACTACTTTATAAGCCACTTTAGAAACTATTTCATATGGTAAACCATTAAACTTTTCATTTATTTTGCTACCAAAATCATGTACAAAAAGTAGTACACCAATAACTGCTGGAACTATAAAGTAACTTATTCTATAAAGTATTATAACTAGTAATGTTTGTTCTATAGGAATTCCAACGCCTTCTAATCCATTCATAAATGTTAAATCGAAAGTACCAATTCCACCTGGAATCATACTAATTATACCTATAACAGCTGCTTCAATATATATTGGTAAGAAAGTATTAACACTTATTGATGCTCCTGTTATTCTTAAAGTAGCGTAAATTAAAATTATAGTTGTAAGCCACTCTAAGAAAGATATAAATATAGTACCTAATGTACTGAAAAATTCTAATCTATCCTTTGTCTTAACATATTTATAAGTTGAATAAATTATAAATACTGGTGCATATAAAGCTATTATTGCTATAGCATACTTTATTACCCCCAAATTATTCCAAGAATATACTTGCATTCCCATATATGCACAACAAACGATTGATAATCCTGTTAGATTTAAAGCTACTATTTTACCTATTTCTTTTAATAACTTCTTTTTGTCATCTACGTACTCCCCATAGAAATATTGTTTAAATGCTAATGATGTAGCACCTCCAAAGCCAAGTAAACTCGCTATTGAACTGGCTATCCATGAATATTTGTAAAGTCTACTATTTTTTAACCTTATCCCTACTTTTTTCTTTAAAATAAAATCATAAAAAGATAATGGAATATATGAAATAATACCTAAAGCTGCAATTATTAATAGATTTACAAAATCTAATTTATTTCTATACATAAAGAAATACTCAGTATTAAAATTTCTAAATACTGAAGTAAACTCTCTTACTATAAACAGTATAACTACCGAAACAAATGCTATTTTTAAAAATAATTTTAATTTATCTCCTATTTTTAACTTCACTTTTTATCCTCCCATTGTTCAAATTTCAATAATATTATATATTCATAACGTAATTGTAAGCCATTGATTAATATTTCATTTACATTACAATTATGTAAGGATTCTATCTTAGAATAAAAAGGAAATCAATATAGAAAAGGTTACAATAACCGTATTTAACCTAATTATATGTAAAATTTAATGTAAATTTAAGAAAAGAAAAATAATTTAATTTTTGGTTTATCAAAAAACTTATTTGATTATTTATCATATATTTCACTTCTCTTGATATTTAAATATAACTCTTTTTTTCATTTCATCACCTCATTTATATATTTATCTAAAATGTATAAATATACTTAAATATTAATTTAAAAAAGCCATTATATTTAAAATATACAATGACTTTTTAAATTCTATTTACTTTTATTCTTTATTATTGTTTTAAAATTCATACCAAAATCATGAACATATAAAATTAAACCTATGACTGCTGGTAATATAAAATAACTTATTCTATAAAGTATTATTACTAAGAACGTTTGCTCTATTGGAATTCCTAATGCCTTAAATCCATTTATAAAGGTTAAATCAAAAGTTCCTAGTCCTCCTGGAACCATACTTGCTATCCCAATTGCTGTAGCTCTTATATAAACATAAAAATATTCAGCTATATTTATATGAGCACCTGTAATAAAAAGTATTAAATATATAAGTAGCATGTTTCCAATCCACTCTATAAAAGATATACCTATTACCCTTAAAACAAATCCCTCTTCTTCTTTTTTCTTTTTATATTTATATAATGAATTTATAACAACTAATGGTGTATATGTAGCAATTGCAAAAACTATATACTTTATAATTCCTAAATCTTTTAAATCTTTAAACTCTAGAAAAACATAAATTATACATAATATTGATAAACCACTTAAATTTAAAAATATTATCTTACCTATTTCTTTTAAAAGTTTCTTTTTATCTTTAACATGATTCCCATAAAAATATTGTTTAAAAGCTAATGAAGTTGCTCCACCAAACCCAAGTAAACTTGCTATTGAACTTGCTATCCAAGAATACTTATATAACTTTTTATTATTCATATCTATACCAACATTCTTTTTAAGAATAAAATCATAAAAAGATAAAGGCATATATGCTACAATACCAGCAATACCAATTAAAAATAGTTGTAGAAAATGCAATCTATCTCTATACATATTAAAATACTTAATATTAAATTCCTTAAACATATTTTTAAAACCAAATACTACTAAGACTAGTATTACTGTTATAAAACTTAATTTCAAGAAAAGCTTAATTCTATTATTTAATTTAATTTTCAAACCCTTTCTCTCCTTTTGCCTTTGTTAACATTTCATTAATATTATTTTACATTAAATTAAATAAAATTCAAAATATAATTTATATTTTTTAAGACATATAAAGCCTTTCTTTTTGTATACATATAAGAGTATTTGTATACATATAAGAGTATTTTTATACATATTTCTTATGTTTTACTTATTTTTTACGCATAATAATTGCATAATTATACTTTTAGTTGTATAATGCTATTATATTCTATTTATAACAAGGGGGCAATTTATTATGAAAAAATATAAAAAAGTAGTCTTAGCATATTCAGGAGGACTTGATACTTCTATTATCATACCGTGGTTAAAAGAAACTTATGGCTGTCAAGAAGTTATTGCAGTTGTTGGAAATGTGGGGCAAGAAGATGAACTTTACGAACTAGAGGAAAAAGCTGTAAATACTGGGGCGTCAAAAATATATATTGAAAATTTAAAAGAGGAATTTGTAAATGAATTTATATTTCCAACTATTCAAGCTGGGGCAACTTATGAAGGAAAATATTTACTTGGAACAGCATTTGCAAGACCTATCATCGCAAAGAGAATAGTTGAAATAGCAAAAAAAGAAGAAGCTGATGCTATTTGTCACGGCTGTACTGGTAAGGGAAATGATCAAGTAAGATTTGAACTTGCAATAAAAGCTTTTGCACCTGATATGCCAGTTATAGCACCATGGAGAATATGGGATATAAAATCTCGTGAAGAAGAGATAGAATATGCAATTAAGAAAAATATTCCTATAAATATAACTTACGAAACTAATTACAGTAAAGATAAAAATCTTTGGCACTTAAGTCATGAAGGTTTAGATTTAGAAGATCCATCAAATGAACCAGATTATAAGAAAATACTAGAACTTTCAAAGACATTAGAAGATGCACCAGATGAACCAACGTATATAACTATTAGTTTTGAAAAAGGTATTCCTCTAAAACTTAATGGTGAAAATTTAGATGGTGTTGGAATTATAAAAAAATTAAATAAGCTTGGTGGAGAAAATGCAATTGGAATAATTGATATGGTTGAAAATCGTTTAGTTGGTATGAAATCAAGAGGTGTATATGAAACTCCTGGTGGAACAATATTAAACTTTGCTCATAAGGAACTTGAATCAATTTGTCTAGATAAAGAAACTTCTCATTATAAAGAAATGGTTGCCTTAAAATTTGCTGATATTGTATATAATGGTCAATGGTACACTCCACTTAGAGAAGCTCTTTCAGCATTTGTTTCAAAAACACAAGAAAATGTAACTGGTGAAATAAAACTTAAATTATACAAAGGAAATATAGTTAACGCAGGAATTACATCACCTTATTCATTATATAGTGAAGAATTTGCAACCTTTGGCGAAGATTCTGTATATAATCAAAATGACTCTACTGGATTCATTAACTTATTTGGGTTACCTATAACAGTAAAAGCTAAACTTGATGAAACGTTAAAAGATATTTAAGGAGTTGATCATATGAAACTTTGGGGAGGAAGATTTAAATCAGGAACAAATACATTAGTAAATGATTTTAATTCATCAATAAGAATTGATAGTAGAATGTTTAAAGAAGATATTTTAGGAAGCTTAGCTCATGTTAAAATGCTAAGAAAGCAAGAGATAATTCCTGAAGATGCCTATAATAAAATCGAATCGGGATTAAATGATATTTTAATAAAATTAGAAAATAATCTTATAGAAATTGATGAGAACTCTGAAGATATCCATAGCTTTATAGAAGGTCTATTAACTTATTATATAGGACCATACGGCAAAATGCTTCATACTGGACGAAGCAGAAATGATCAAGTAACTCTTGATTTAAAACTTTATTTAAAAGGATATGTACCACTACTTATAAGAGATATTATTGATTTTTTAGAAGTACTTTATAAAAAATCTGAAGAAAATATAGATACCATAATGCCAGGATATACTCATATGCAAAAAGCTCAACCAATTACTTTTTCTCATCATCTCTTAGCTTATTGTGAAATGTTTAAACGTGATGTATCTAGACTTAAAGACTTTCTAATTAGATTAGATGAAATGCCACTTGGAAGTGGTGCTTTAGCTACATCGACTTATCCTATTGATAGAGATTTTGTAGCTAAAGAACTTGATTTTTCAAAAATAACTTTAAATAGTTTAGATTCAGTATCTGATAGAGATTATGTTATAGAAGTTTTGTCTACTCTATCAATTATAATGATGCATCTTTCTAGGTTTTCAGAAGAAGTTATTATTTGGTGTACAAATGAATTTAATTTTGTAGAATTGTCTGATGAATATAGTACTGGAAGTAGTATAATGCCTCAAAAGAAAAATCCTGATGTTGCAGAGCTTGTTCGTGGTAAAACTGGAAGGGTATATGGAGATTTAATTGCTTTACTTACAGTAATGAAGGGATTACCTTTAGCCTATAATAAAGATATGCAAGAGGATAAAGAAGCATTATTTGATGCATTAGATACAGTAAAACTATCACTTCAAACATTTTCTGGTATGATAGATACTATAAAAATAAATAAGGATATTATGAAAGATGGAGCTTCCAAAGGTTTTACTAATGCAACAGATCTTGCTGATTATCTTGTCAAAAAAGGAATTCCATTTAGAGATGCTCATGGAATTGTTGGAGAAACTGTTCTTTACTGCATAAAAGAAAATAAAGGAATTTCTGATCTTTCTTTACTAGAACTTAAAAGATTTTCTAATATCTTTGAAGAAGATGTTTATGAAGCTATTGATTTTTTTACTTGTGTCAATGAGAGAAAAGTTATTGGAGGACCGGCTAGAGAATCTATAGAGCTTCAGTTAAAATATCTTAAACAATTTATTGAAACTAACAAATAAAAAATTATAATTTAGATGGGCCGTACCAAAACTTAATAATAAAACTTATAAATATATTACTAGAATTACTGAATTTCACTAATAATTTATAAGTTTTATTCAGTTATTTTGATACAGCGCCTTCTTTTTTTATTAATTATAATAATACCTTTTTTAAACTCATATAAATATAACTCTAAACTTTCATCGTTTCATTAAAATCGTTTACACCTTTAAAAAAATCTTCTATATCTAAAAATACATCTTTTAATCTCCCTGAATTTATTACAGTATATTTTGATGCTTCTTTGTTTCTTAAAAGAGAATTATTAGGCAACTCTATGACATATTTATTTTCATCAATACTATTATTATTTATAACAATTACATCCTTGTTTTCTAAAAAAATATATAATTTTCTATTGCTATCATTTATAGGATTGTAATCTGTATTATCCTTTATACTTTCTTCATTTAAAACATTTGTTATTTCTTCAATACTTTTTTTCTCCAAATCATTAGGTATTGTATAATAATTTTCATATCTTTCTTCACTTATATAATATTTCATCGAAACCACTTCATGCTCTCTAATCTCAAAGGAAGTTAATTTAGTAATAAAGCCGACCATAATTATTCCCACAATAAAAACTACTACTACTATAGGAATTAAAATTCTCTTTCTCATAAAAATCCCTCCTATTTTTTTTATTCATACAGTAGTGATATTACAATATTTTTCAATATTTTTAAAGTTATACTGCATAACTGGTCTTTTTTCGTGCATAACTGGTCTTATTTTGTAAATAATATCCAGATAAAATTTTCTATTTTCTACCCTAAAATGATATTTTTATAAAAAATAAAAGATATATTTAAATATATCTTTTATTTCTCTTACTATTATTTAAGTAATCCACTAAAGTTATTTTACTTAAATCATTTACTTGCATATTATTTAAATGTAAATATATATAATTTAAAATATCAATTTGTTCTGATACAGAAAATATATTACCATACTTATTTTCAAAATTAATATATATAATTTCATCTATCTTTTCTTTATACTTTAAAACTAAATTTTCAAGATTTTTAACATACTCTTCTTTTATAAAATCTAGTGCATATAAAAGTTCTATTTCTATCTTATTCTTTATACTTTCAGATCCTATGAATTTTTCTAAGTCAATTAAAATTCTACTCTTTAAAAACCCTTTATTATAAAAATCTATTAATTTAAAGAAACGCTTATTTAATGAACTATAATCAACCTTTTGTGATTCATAAAGCTTATGTTCTTCCATGCTTATTCCTAGATTATTTTGTATATCAAGAAAGTTTTGAAAAATCTTTTTTTCACCCTTTAAATATATACTGAATATTTCCTCATTTAATATATTTAATTCTAAAACTTCATTTTTTATTATATCTATAACATTTAGATTAACGTCTTCATGTGAAATTAATTTTATTTCATTTAATATAGATTTACTATCTAGATTTATTTTCTCTTTTAGTCTTTCTGTAGAATTATTTAAAAATTTCTTTAGTTCTATTAAAAACTCTTTTTCTATTTCTTTACCTTTAACCCCAAAACTAATCCTTAATTCATTATGGTATGAATATGCACCATTTAAAGCTTCTTTATATTCATTGATGTTTGGTAATACCTCATATTTTAAGTTTAATAAAAATTCCTCTATAATTTCTTCTTCTGATAACTCAATACTCTTATCATTTAAATCTTCAATTTTAATATTTATAATATTTAATTCTTTTCTAACAGACTTCAAAAATGAATCTACTTCATTTTTATTTTCACAATCATTTTTTGTAATCTTTTCTAAATTATCTAAGCTTTCCTTTAATAATTCTAAATAACTCTTTAATTTTAAGCACATCATATCTAACTTGTTTTCTTTTTCATATTTCTTTATACTACTATATAGTTTTAAAAACTTTTTCTCTAAATCTGATGGGATCTTATTTTCTATAATATTATCACTACTTTTTAATTCATACTCTTTAACCAGCATAATTTTTCTCCTAAAATAACACAGCTAAAACACCTACAATAGCTACAATTGAAACTAAAAAATAATATTTTTTTTCAAACTCACTTTTCAACTCATCATTAAAATATGGTTCAGTTATCTCTTTATTATTACTAGCCATTTTCTTATCTATATTATTAATTTTATCTCCAAGCCTTCTAGTCGCATCAATAGCATCAGCATTATATTTTGCTATTGTGCTATTTAATAACTCCATAGAGTTGTCCATATTAGTGTTTCCTTCTTCCAATAAGTCCTTTAATTCATCAAAATCCAATTTAGCTTTATGTTCTAATCTCTCAAAACTATTTTCTATATGCTCTCTAAATTGTAACAAGGAGTTTTCTAAATCTCCTTTACTAATCTTCAATCTGTTCTCTAATTTATTAACGCAATTCATCATTTTTAAACATTCGCCTTTTAGCATTTTATCAATTTCTTCTATTTTCTCTATATGCTCCTTGGCTATATTATTGCTTAAATTTACACTTTTAGTTAAATCTTCAGCTATTTCTTTTAAATTATCTATATTGTGCATTCCCTCTTCTTGAGATAATTCACATATATTTTTATTTATAATACTAATTTGTCTATTTAAGGCCTCAATTTCATTAAATGTTTCCTTAGCTTTCTCTTGAAGAACATATATATTGGCTCTAGATTTAGTAGATAGTTCTTCTATATTATTTAAAAATTTATTAGCTTTATTCTCAAATGTTTTTTCTCCCTGTTCAATACCTAGATTAAAATCCGATATAGCATCATCTAGTATTACTTTTAAATTATTTTGTAAACTTATTAAATTGTTTCTATTTATCGTAGCAGTTTTTTCTGAAGTACTTGCAAGAGTCTTTATTAAATTTTCTTCTGTAAGCTTCAAATCTCTATAAATAGATTTATCAAAGACGGATTTACTTATTTCTGAAACTAATTCATTAAACTCATCTATTAAATTATCCTCATTTAAATTATCCTCATTTAAATTATCCTCATTTCTATTTTCCATAACTTCCTCCTAACCCACTACCTAGATGCTTTTATGCACCATAAAAATTCATTTACTACTAAATATCCCTAATAAAAGCCATAAAATTTAACTCTTCTTTACAATAATTATACTTTATTTTCCATATATGTAAATAAGCTCTGCTCACTGTTTTAAATAATTTAATTTTTACAAAAAAAATAAACCAGTAGATTAAATTCTACCGGTCTATCTTTTCTTTAATTATTATCCATTATTTTAGCTAAAAGACTTAATATTTCAGTATATAACCATATTAAAGTTACCATTAAGCCAAAAGCTCCGTACCACTCCATATATTTAGGATATCCATATTGTTCAGCTTTTAATATGAAATCATAATCCATTATTAAACTTGCTGTAGCCACTACTACAACAAACAAACTAAATCCAATACCAATTATTCCTGAACCATATATAGGTAACATTATTCCAAAGAAGCTAAGTATCATTCCTAATAAGTAAATAGCTGCAATTGATATTATTGCTATGAAAACTCCTTTTCTTATTCTTCCTGCTACCTCTGGTGTTCTTCTATATATAAGAACTGTTGCTACTAAGCATATTATTGTTAAAAGTATAGCTGGAAATACAATTCCAGGAAACATACTTTCAAAGTATCTAGATATAGAACCTAAAAGAACCCCTTCAAAGGCAGCATAGAAAACTGCTGTGTATTGTGCAATTTTTGGTATAAATGATGTTAATAATCCTAAAATTAAGGCACCTATCATTGATACTACTAAAGCACTTCTATAATTTACATCAGGATTTTGAAAAGCTATCCAACTATAAACAAAAGCAACTCCTAAGATTGCTGTCATTATTAATATCTTAACTATAGTCCCTCTTACTGTCATGGTAGTTCCATCACTAACAGCCTTTTCAAAGCCAACTGCTAATGCAGGATTTGTTTCTTTTCTCATATTCTTACCTCCTTATATAAGTATAATTTATTTACTATAGTTTAAATTATATAGTCAAAGTATGTCAAATTTGTTTCATTTTATACTTTAGATATATAAATCTTATGTATTATTTCATTAAAACCAACTTATAATTATTAAACTTAAAAATATAAAGACTGCATTAAAAGTAAATAGAAAATATAAATATAATATTTATATATATTCATATCCCATTTTATATTTTAATACAGCCTTTCTTTAGTCTTCCTCTGAATCAACCCACTCATTCAAGCAATAATTCCCAAAGGTTTCTTTTATTATATTATTACTATTGCATCTAGGACACTTTTTATTATTTTTTAAAAATAAAATTCTCTTAAGTAGTCCTATATTAAATTCATTACCACAATCTATACAGATAAATCCATAAGTGCATACTATCCAAAGTCTATATAAAAAAATTTCTAAAACTACATATGTTAAAAAAAGTATTCCACCACTTAAATTCATTGGTTTTAATATATACGCAATTACAGCTGTTGAAATCAATATAATACTAAAAATTATTACACTAATTTTATTTTTTTTAGATTTCATATGAAATTGCTCCTTAATATTATTTAAATGACTTTATTATTTTTCACTCCTTAAATAATAATCTATTGACTTAGCAGCTTTTTTGCCTGCTCCCATAGCAAGTATAACTGTAGCAGCTCCTGTCACAGCATCTCCCCCAGCATAAACTCCCTTTAGAGAAGTCTTTAAACTTTCTTCTTCAACAACAAGACATCCTCTCTTATTAACCTCTAGTCCTTTTGTTGTTGATGATATTAATGGATTAGGTGAGGTTCCTAAAGACATTATTACGCTATCTACTTCCATAATAAACTCTGACCCGTCAATTTCTATTGGCTTTCTTCTACCTGATGAATCAGCTTCTCCAAGTTCCATCCTTATACATTTTATTCCATTAACCCATCCTTTTTCATCAGTTAATATTTCAGTAGGGTTAGTTAAAATATCTAAAACAACTCCTTCTTGCTTAGCATGATGTACCTCTTCTAATCTAGCTGGTAATTCCTTTTCACTTCTTCTGTAAATTATATGAGTTTCTGCTCCTAATCTTAAGGCTGTTCTTGCTGCATCCATAGCAACATTTCCTCCACCAACTACAGCAACCTTATCTCCTAAGTTTAAAGGAGTGTTGCATTCTCCTTGAAAAGCCTTCATAAGATTTACTCTAGTTAATACTTCATTGGCTGAAAAAACTCCATTAGCAGTTTCGCCTGGAATTCCCATAAACTTAGGAAGTCCTGCCCCTGATCCTATAAAAACTGCTTTAAAGCCTTCATTTTCTATTAATTCATTAATATCAACAGTCTTTCCAACAACAACATTGTTTTCTATTTTAACGCCTAATTTTTTTATTTGTTCTATCTCATACTTAACCACCTTTTCCTTAGGTAGTCTAAATTCAGGAATTCCATAAACTAAAACTCCACCAGCCTCATGTAATGCTTCAAAAATAGTTACATCATAACCCAATTTAGCCAATTCTCCTGCACAGGTTAACCCTGCTGGCCCACTTCCAATTACAGCAACCTTTTCTAAAATCTCTCCATTACCTTTTAAAGTGCTTATTGAATTTTTCTTAGCCCAATCTGCTATAAATCGTTCTAATTGCCCTATGGATACTGCTTCTCCTTTTATTCCCAAAACACATTTTCCTTCACATTGAACTTCTTGTGGACAAACTCTTCCACATACTGCTGGTAGAGAATTATATTTTGATAATTCCTCAAAAGATGATGAAAAGTCTCCTTTTTTTATAAAAGATATAAAACCAGGTATATTTACAGAAACAGGACATCCTTCCATACACTTAGGATTTTTACACCCTAAACACCTTTTTGCCTCTTCAATAGCGTCTTCTTTCTTATATCCTAAAGAAACCTCATTGAAGTTATTTACTCTTTCTAAAGGATCTTGCTCTTTTGCTTTAACTCTTTTCTTTTTTAAATTACTCATTTTTTAAATCACCTCTACATCCACATCCACCATGACTGTGTGTTTTTCCCTCTTTAAGCTTTAAAAAAGCTCTTCCTTCCTCAGTTTTATACATAGCTTGTCTTCTAATTGATTCATCAAAATCTACTAAATGCCCATCAAACTCTGGTCCATCAACACAAGCAAACTTAACTTCTCCTCCTACTGTAACCCTACATGCTCCACACATTCCTGTTCCATCAACCATTATAGGATTTAAACTTACTATAGTAGGAATATTTAACTCCTTTGTAAGACTACACATAAACTTCATCATTACCATAGGCCCAATTACAATTGCCTTATCATATTTTAATCCCTTATTTTTAACTAAATCATTCAATAGTTCAGTTACTTTACCTTTAAATCCATAACTTCCATCATCCGTTGCTATATATAAGTTTTCTGAAACTTCCTTAAGCTCCTTTTCAAATATTAATAACTCCTTATTTCTAGCTCCTACTATAACATCTGCATTAATCCCATTATTATGAAGCCATTTTACTTGAGGATATATAGGTGCTGCTCCTACTCCTCCAGCTACAAAGAGTATTTTTTTATTTTTTAACTTTTCAATATTCTCATGTATAAACTCACTTTCTTTTCCTAAGGGACCAACAAAATCATTTATATAGTCTCCTTTATTGTATTTCCCAAGCTCTACCGTAGTTGCTCCAAGACTTTGAACAACAATAGTTACACTTTTATCCTTAGCATTATAATCAGCTATTGTTAAAGGAATTCTCTCTCCCTTTTCATTAGTTCTAAGTATAATGAATTGACCAGGCTTAGCTTTATTAGCTACTCTTGGCGCTTCAACCTTCATTAAATAAACTGATTCATTTAAATATTTTTTCTCTAAAATCTTAAACATAGATCTAAACTCTCCTAAATTTTATTTATAGCTTTATTTTATAAATAAGCTCTTGTTTTAGGTGAATGTTGATTTTGGGCTAGCCCTTCAGACCATGTTAATGAACAGTTATAGCTAAAAATCAACACTAGTCTAAAACATGAACTATAAATAAAAAACCTCTAAATTTATCTTTAGAGGTTTCTCTTTTATCTTAAAGCTTATTTTAAATTAGCTTTATAAATTATAAAGCCATGAATTTTTTATAAGATAAACTTCATTAAAGTTTAACTGATAAATTATATAAATATGAAGTTAGTCTCACTTTATATTTATACTTTAAAAGTCAACATTATTACCATAATACGTACAAGTATAAAGTTTTTCCATAGTTTCATCATTTATTTCTCTTGGATTGGAACCTGTGCATGGATCTAATACTGCATTATGGGCTATAAATTTAAGATTATCCTTAAACTCAGTTTCATCTACTCCATATTCTTTCATAGAACATGGTATATTTAATTCTTTATTTAATTTATTTATTAACTCTATAAGAGCATCGGTTAATTCACAGTCATTTTCTCCTTTTAATCCAATATGTCTAGCTATATCACCATATCTATTTTCACAAGCTTTTCTATTATATTTAATTACATATGGTAAGAAAATAGCATTGGCACAACCATGAGGTATATGGAATACAGCTCCTACTTTATGAGCCATAGAATGCACTATACCTAAAAGAGCATTTGAGAAAGCCATTCCTGCTAGACATTGAGCCTCATGCATTTCGCCTCTTGCTTTCATATCTCCCTTAAAGGAGTTTACTAAATGAGTATTCACCATTTCTATTGCTTTTAAAGCTAATGGATCTGTGAAATTAGAGCTTTGACTTGCTGTATAAGCTTCAATAGCATGAGTTAACGCATCCATTCCTGTGTGAGCTACTAACTTTTCTGGCATAGTTTCAGCTAAACTTGGATCTACAATAGCTATATCTGGTGTGATTTCAAAATCAGCTAATGGATACTTAATCTTAGCTTTGTAATCAGTTATTACTGAAAAAGCAGTAACTTCAGTAGCAGTTCCAGATGTTGATGGAATAGCTATGAATTTTGCTTTTTTTCTGAGCTTAGGTAATCCAAAAGGAACAATAGCTTCTTCAAAGGTAAAATCAGGATATTCATAAAAAATCCACATAGCCTTTGCTGCATCAATAGGTGATCCTCCTCCTATTGAAACTATCCAATCTGGTCCAAAAGCTTCCATTTCTTTAGCACCCTTCATAACTGTTTCAACTGAAGGATCTGGTTCTACTCCTTCAAATACCTTTGTTTCTATTCCAGCTTCCCTTAAATATCCTTCAACCTTATCTAAGAAGCCAAATCTTTTCATTGAACCTCCGCCAATAACAATAAAAGCTTTTTTTCCTTCTAAAGTTTTTAGTATTTCTAAAGAATCTTTTCCATGATATAAATCTCTTGGTAAAGTAAATCTTGCCATGCTAATGCCTCCTAACATAATAGTAACATTGTATATTTTTTCAAATAAAATAGGTTTTATACCTAGTATAAAACCTACTTTACATTTTATTTCTTATAATTAAATTTTATTCCTAAATTCTATTTATTTTCTTTCTTCCACTGATCTAATTGACTTTGCATTTCTGTTTTAACCTTTTCTAATCCACAGTCATATAACTTTTTGTTTAATCTTTCTAAACCATCAACTGCATCTATAGAACCAGAGAATAATAATCTTTCAAACTCTTTAAGTGCGTTATTTATAGCAGTTATTTCTGATGTAACTGGTTCTGTATTAAACTTAAATCCTAATACAGGTGAAGATTTAGATGCATCATTAAACTCTTCAAAAGCTTGCCATTTATCTTTTGGGTCACTATCTAAAACATAAGTATCAAATAGATTTCCATATGCCCAACTTGTTACATTATAATTTTCTTGACCTTCAGGAGTTCTCTTTATTTGATTATCACTAACTTTTTCATAGTGAGTTCCCTCTAATCCAAACATTAACATATTTCTTAATGTAGAATCAGTATTTATTAAATTAATAAGCTCCATAGCCTTTTCTGGATTCTTAGATGTTGCTGATATAGCTGTCATTGCTCCTGTTGTTGAGTTATTTGATACAAAAGGATCTATTATAGATGTTGAAACAACCTCATAACCTGCGTTTTTACTCCATATGTTATCTGCATAAGGCTGACCATCAGATTTCGATACGAATCTCTTAATTTCTTTTTCCATATTTTTAACTGCAGCATCTTGATTTATATATCCTTTTTCATAATACTCTCTAAGCTTTATAATCATTGCTTTCATTTCTTCAGTTTCATATATATTTTGAACTGTTAAAGTTTCATCATCTAAGAAAACACCTAAGGGTCTTAGAAGATCATCAAAATTAATTGGTAGAGTATCTCCCTGAGTATAGAATGGTACTACATCAGGTTCATTTTCTTTTATAATCTTAAGCCATGGCTCTAAGTCCTCTACTGTATGAATGTCTTCATAAGGTATGTTATATTTATCTACATATTCCTTAGTAAATACCCACATAGGAGCTATTCCTATTTCCTTTTGGTTCGGAACGGCATAAATCTTTCCATCAATTTCAGCCCCCTTCCAAAGTCTTTCATCAATAACATCCTTAAGTTCTGCCCCATGAGAATCTATAAGATCATTTAATTCCATAAATGCACCTTTTCTAGCATTTTCCAAATATGGATTTGCCCATGAACATGTAAATATTAAATCAAATTCTTCTCCTGAATTTGATAAAACATTGGTTTTTTGAGTATAATCACCAAAGTCTATAGATTTAATATCAACAGTTGCATTTATTTTGTCCTTTATATATTTATTTACTTCCTCTTCAACTAAATCACCATCTTTAGGATTTGCTCCTATAACGTACCAAACCAAATTAACTGGTTTATCTCCGTCAGCTGAATTTGAAATTCCTCCGGATCCTCCACATCCAGTTAGTACAACTGAAGTTGTAACCATGGCTCCTAACATTATTGCTAGTAATTTTTTTCTTTTAAGCATTTTTATTTCCCCCTTAAATGATATTTAAATCACATCATTATATATGTTTATTTTTTTACATGATATAACATATTCCACAGAATTTAATAAAACGTTTACAACAATAGTTTTTAGTTAATAAAAGGGGACTTATTAGTCCCCCTTTCTAAATTCTATTTATTTTCTTTTTTCCATTCATCTAATTGTTTTTGCATTTCAACTTTTATATCTTCTAATCCAGCATCATATAATTTCTTGTTTAACTTTTCTAATGATTCTTCAGTATTTACTGAACCAGTATATAACGGTCTTATAAACTCACTTAATACATTGTTTACAGCTGATATTTGCGTTACAACTGGCTCTGTATTAAACTTAAATCCTAAGATAGTTGATGTCTCAGCATTTTTGTTAAATTCTTCAAAAGCATCCCACTTATCCTTAGGGTCGGCATCTAAAACATAAGTATCAAATAGGTTACCATATGCCCAACTTGTTACATTGTATGGTCCATTTGGATCCCTCTTTATTTGGTTATCACTAACTTTTTCATAGTGAGTTCCCTCTAATCCAAACATTAACATATTTCTTAATGTAGAATCAGTATTTACTAAGTTAATAAGCTCCATAGCCTTTTCTGGATTCTTAGATGTTGCTGATATAGCTGTCATTGCCCCTGTTGTTGAATTATTTGTAACGTATGAAGGTATTATTGATGAAGTTACAACTGGACGTCCTAAAGATTGTCCCCATCCATTTTCAGCATATGGTTGTCCATCTGCCTTCCATACAAATCTCTTAACTTCACTTTGCATATTATTTACTGCTGCATCTTGATTTATATATCCCTTTTCATAAAATTCTCTTAATTTACTTAAAAGATACTTTAATTCTTCAGTTTCATATAAATTTTTAACTGTTAAACTTTCATCATCATAGAATATTCCTAAAGGTGACATTATATCTTCAACGCCCTCTAATGGAATTCCATCTCCTTGAGTATAGAATGGAACAAAATCTGGTTCCTTTTCTTTTATAAGTTGAAGCCATGGCTCTAAATCATCTACAGAGTGAATATCCTCATATGGAACATCATATTTTTCAACAAGCTCTTTATCAAATACCCACATAGGTGCTGCTGCTATCTCCTTTTGATTTGGCACTGCATATATACCTCCATCAACCTCTGCTCCCTTCCAAAGCCTTTCATCTATAACGCCTTTAAGCTCAGCTCCTTCTTTATCTATAAGATCATTTAATTCTAAGAAAGCTCCCTTTCTAGCATTATCTAAATATGGGAAAGCCCATGAACATGTAAATGCTAAGTCATATTCCTCTCCTGAGTTAGCTAAAACATTCATTTTTTGAGTGTAATCTCCAAAAGAAATATGTTTAATATCAACTGTAGCATTTATCTTGTCCTTTATATATTTATTGACTTCTTCTTCTACCACTTCATTATCAGCTGGTGCATCCCCTATTACATACCATACTAAATTCACTGGTTTCTCTCCTTCTCCACCTGATGAAGCGCTTCCACCTGAGCCACATCCAGTTAAAAGAGCAGATGTTCCAATCATTCCTCCTAATATTAATGCTATTATTTTTTTGTGTTTAAGCATTTTTATTTTCCCCCTTAAGTAAAACTATTAATTTCTTGTAATATATATTTATTATGTAAACCAAATTATTATTCTTATTTCATTAACATTTAATAAAACGTTTACTTAAAATAAATAAAGGTGATTACCAATAGATATTTAAAATAAAAAATAGCTAATTTAAAAATTAGCTATTTTATAATAATTAGATTACATAGAATTATAAAATCACATGAAAGACTCTTCTATTTTCTTTGAAAGTTCAAATTTACTAAATTCCCTATTCCCTAATATATTAACAACAATATCTTTGTCTGGATATATTGCAGACATAAAGGTAACACCAGGATCTGAACCTGTCAAATAATATTTATATATACCACCTTCTCTCTTTATAATCCAAATACCATACCCATAATAAACATCATAATTTACATATACATGAGGAGTTAACAGCTTCTTTGTTATATCTTCATTTAAAATTTCAAAGTTAATTAACCCTCTCCATAACTTGTCCATATCCTCTTCTGTTACAAAAACTCCACCATCACCGCCACCTACAACAGGTAGGGAATATATATTGCTCTTTAATTGTCCATTTTTTGTTTCTTCATATCCATAAGCACAATTTTCAGGAAGCATATCCATAGCAAAGTATCCTGAATCTTTCATATTTAAAACATCAAATATATTTGCTTGTACAAAATCCTTAAAACCTTGGTCACTCACTTTTTCAACTATTAAAGATAAAATAACAAAACCAGAATTATTATAAGAAAATTTATCTCCTGGTTTGAATTTCATTTTTCCTTTTTTTAAAAGAGGTAGAAAATCCTTTGGTTCTCTTAAAAGATACATTGGTATATCTCTCCAAAGTTCGCTAAAATCGTTCATTTCATCCTCATCAAAGTAATCAGGAATCCCTGAAGTATGTGTTAAAAGTTGTTCTATTGTTATAGAATCATCATAATTTTGAAAATCAATATAATTTTTTATTAAAGAATCAAATTTAAGTTTTCCTTCTTCAACTAACTTACATATAGCTATAGCAGTAAATATTTTTGCTCCTGAAGCAACTCCAAATCTTGTTTCTAGATTATTTTCTCTCTTATTGGGAATATCTGCATATCCACATGTTTTACTAAATATCAATCCATCTTTATCTCTTAAAGTAAGCACTCCCGAAAAGTTTTTTATTTCTTTAATACTATCATTTATTTTATCATAAACGCTCATTTTATCACTCCTCTAATAGTTTCATTCCCATAAAAATCTTCTAAATATATTTTTATTTGTATATCTCTATTTCATTATACCTTTTTCTAGAATTTCCCTATTTAGGTATAATTATAACACTTAAATTTATTTTTAAGATAAATTTAAATTCAAGTCATATATTAATACTATCTTTTAATGGTAAAATATAAATATTAATTAAAAGGAGAAATAGTAATGAGAAATGATTATATATTAGATTTAGCTGAATCCTTAGGAAAAAAATTAGGAAAACTTGTTCATGATGCAAAAGAAGATTCAGAGCCAATTGCAATAGAAAACTTAACAGATAAAGATATATTAACTCTAAACTTAAAAAAGATGATTTCAAAAGGTGAGTATAATGAAGCTGAAAATTTATTATTTTCTTACTTAAATACTAAAAACACTTATAATTTAGAAGATCTTATTATTGTAGCAAATTGGTTTTATAATGAACTTTCTCTTAAAAGTGATGAGAATTTAAACCTTCATAATTTTAGTAGGGCTGAAATTTATCAAGGTCTTGAAGACTTTAAAAATCTTATAGTATAAGTTCATTTTATTAATTTATTTTTGTAACTATTTCTTTTTATTTAAGACATTATTACGTAACTTATAAATGCTAAATTAATATTATTATTTATATAATAGTTTTAACTCCTTATACCCTTAAGTTTACGTATATAAATTATCCAGTATTAAAGATTTTAATACTGGATAATTTAATTTTATGATTTATTTAAAGAATTTAAAATCAAATATTTTTATACCACTTTAAATTTTTTTGATAATTTATAGTTATTAATTAATATAACAAAAGAGATGAAGGTTAAAAACTTCATCTCTTTATTTGATACCAGTAAGATTTATTATCTTCCTGACAATAGATAGGCTTATTATTTTTTATATTTAAGAAATTATTTTAAAAGTAATTTTGCTTTTTATTTTGTTTATTTGTTTTTATCTTGTTTAATTAGTTTAATTTTGTTTACACTTAATTTTGCTTTTTAATTTAGAATATTTATTTATATTTTATCTTTGAATTTAGAATACTTGTAATTCTTTTTATTAATTTTTATATTTTTTGTTCAATTTATCATAGTAATTTTTCATTTGGTTAAACTTGTTTATTTTTTGTATTTTTTCTTTAGAATAAATTGTTTATATTTGATTTTTAATTTATATTAATTTTTTTTATTTGACATTTATGTTAGCTTTATATTCACGCTCTTTCCAGTTAAGTCTTGTAGCAACCTTAGCTTCTTTGTTTAACTGAACTCCATCTAGCATGATTTCTTTAAACTTATTATATCCTGCCATGTCCATTAAGTGGCCACCATGAAGGTATCTTGGTGAGCCTTGCAGAACATGTTTAGAGAATTTTTCCCAGTTCTTTATTACTTCATACAATACTTCTTCTGTAATATAATCTAAGAATACTTCTCCAAGTCTAGGAGTCTTTTTACTTGTTCTTCCTCCTATTAAAACTCTATAATAAGTTTCTTTTGAACGAGTAAAGGCTCTTGTTGGACATGCTTCTACACACTCTCCACATCCTATACAAAGTTCTTCATTTCTTATTACTTTTCCATTCACTTCTTGAATAGCTGAAGTTGAATGAGCTGCACAGGCTCTTGCACATGCTCCACATCCTACGCATCTATCATAATCATACTCTGGAATAGTAACTCCTATTATTCCAAAATCTGTCATATGAGCTTTTATGCAATCATTTGGACATCCAGCTATACATATTTTAATATGATAATTACTTGGAAATATTATTTTTTCTAAGTTTCTTGCTAAATAAGGTGTTTTTGCATTAGCTTTTATACAATGATCTGCTCCAACACAAGCAGATATATTTCTTGCTCCTAAAGTTGGATAACCATAATCATCAACCTCTAAGTCAACATTACAAAGTTCATTTTCAACTTCTTCTATGTATCCTCTAGCTAATTTATTTACTGCCTCTATGTTGTCATATTTTATTCCTGGAATATTAAATGTTTGTCTAGTTCCAAAGTGGAAACTTCCATTACCATATTTCTCTGCTATTTCTTGAACTAGACTTAAATGTTTAGCACTTATTGTACCCCCAGGAACTCTCATTTGAAACATGAATTCTCCTGGAACCTTTGATTCACGGAAACAATTGGTACGTAATTTATCTATATCAATATCTCTATTCATAGCTATACTCTTCTCCCTTTAATATTATCTTCCTAATTCTTCATAAATCTTATCTAATTCATCACTTAATTTATTTACTGTTGTTGCAAAGTTTATATATCTTGGACATATATCTGTACATCTTCCACAACCTACACATATTTGCTCTTTAGAAACATCAAGCTTTGGTCTATAGAATTTATCTAAAACTCTTTGCCTTATTCTTGTAGGAACTATTTCACTCATACTCTTATTTTTTAAAGCAGAAGATTTAACTAACTGACATCCATTCCAAGTTCTTCTCACTTCCTTTAATTTAGAATTATCTGAATGAGTAACTTCCTTAGTAATCATACAAGAACAAGTTATACAGCTCATATTA
This sequence comes from Clostridium sp. LIBA-8841, assembly GCF_034439435.1. GTDB lineage: Bacteria > Bacillota > Clostridia > Clostridiales > Clostridiaceae > Sarcina. Next base: position 60,547 of record NZ_JAPCKJ010000001.1, read on the forward strand.
CAGCTACCACAGCCTATACAACGATTTTTATAAGTGTTCCATAAGTCTAATTCTTTAACTTTATCTAATACAACCTTGTCCCATATTTCTATTTCTGGTCTTCTAACCTTTATTTCATTTTCCTTTGCAAATTCCATTTCAAAGTTTTCTTCCTTTGAATTTTCAAAGTATTTATTGAAATCATCATCCTTAACCTTTATAGAAATTTCTCCATCTTCATGGAACTTAACTCCTAAAGAATAGTCATCTGATTGATTAGTACCCATTGAAACACAAAAACATGTATCAAAAGATTTTGGACATCCCATAAGCATAAACTTAACTTTATCTCTTCTATTTCTATAGAAAGAATCATGCTTTAAGGAATTATCTATTCTCTTTATTCCATGTAAGTCACAAGAACGTAAAATTATTAATATGTCCTTTTCCTCTTCTAAATCATCTGTTTTTAAAGATTTACCTTCAAATTGAAGTGATAATGTATGATTTATTGGAATTAATAATTCCTTAGGTGAATATTGTGATTTCTCTTTATACACAACATCACTAAAAGAATTTATCTCTCCATATCTAATATTATTTGTATAACTATGTCTTCCTTCCCCTTCAAAACTTACTGGGGCATATATTTTATATTGTTTTTTTAATTCATTTATTAATTCATTGCTTTCGCTTTTTGATAATCTGTAATCCATAAAAAATCCTCCATATTATTTTTTGTATTTAAGATGAAATAACTCATGTGCTTTTCCTTTAGTTGGTTCACCTATAAATGAATCATACATTTTTAATACAGAGTTATTTTTGTGAGATTTTCTCTTTGGTAAATTCTTATCTTGGTTATATAAAACAGAAGCTCTAAGCTCTTTAATATTAAATAACTCTCTATTTTTAGAAATTACAAATGGTTGTCCACCACCATTTACACAGCCACCAGGACAAGCCATAACTTCTATGAAATGATAATTTCCTTTTTCCATCATTCCACTTTCTATAAAGTTAAATAAGTTTTTACCACCATGAATAACAGCAATCTTATACTCATTGTTTCCTATCTTTATAGTAGTTTCTTTTATTCCTTCTAGTCCTCTTACTTCTTTGTAGTCAATATCTTCTAAAGATACACCCTCTAAGATATCTGTAGCAGTTCTTAAAGCAGCTTCCATAACACCACCAGTGGCACCAAATAATGTACCTGCTCCAGTATATTCTCCCATAGCTGGATCTGCATCTTCATCTTCTAAGTTAAGGAAATCTATATTATTATTTTTGATTAGCTCAGCAAGTTCCCTAGTTGTAAGTACTGCATCTACATTTTTTATATCATCATTCCACATTTCATCTCTATCTGCTTCAAATTTCTTAGCAGTACAAGGCATTACTGAAACTGTAAATACTTTTGAAGGATCTATTCCTTCTACATATGGATAATATGTTTTACTTGCAGCACCAAAAATCTGTTGTGGAGATTTAGCAGAAGATAAATTATTTAATAGATCTGGGTAATAATTTTCTACTAATCTAATCCAGCCTGGACAACAAGAAGTAAACATTGGGAAAGGACCACCATTTTGTATTCTTCCAATAAGCTCTATTCCTTCTTCTAAAATAGTAACATCTGCTGCAAAGTTTACATCAAATATCTTTGTAAAGCCTAATTTTCTTAAAGCAGCATATAATTTTCCTGTTACATCAGTACCATAGTCCATTCCAAAGGCTTCTCCAATAGCTGTTCTTACAGAAGGTGCTATACCTATAACTACATGCTTATCTTTCTCTTTAAGAGCATCTAACACTCTATCCATATGAGATTTCTCACTTAAGGCTCCAACTGGACAAGCAACTACACATTGACCACATAATAAGCATTTAGTTTCATCAAAACAAGCTAAATTTTCTGGCCCTACACAAGTTTTACCCTCTTCATTTCTAAATCCCATGATTTCTGTTCCACTATTTTCTCTGCATGCAGCCACACATCTTCCACATTTTATACACTTACTTCTATCAATAACGATAGATTTACTTCTATTATCTATGTACTTTTCATCATCAAAAACAAAATTTTCTGTTTTCTTTCCATTAACTTTTTTTATAAGTGCTAATAATTCACAATCTTTAAGCCTTTTACAAGTTCCACATTTAAAATTATGGTCATTAAGTATTTGAGAAACTCTTTCTTTTACAGCCTTTTGAACTCTTTCATTGGCTGTATTAATTATGTCTCCCTCTTTTACTTTATAAGAGCAAGCTCTTACTAAATCTTTTTCTGAACTTACTTCAACAAGACAAACACCACAATTCCCCATATTATTGCAATCTTTTAGAAAACATAGAGTAGGTATATCTATATTTTCTCTTTTTGCTAAGCTTAATATGGTTTCTTCATTTTTAGCAATAACTTCTTTTCCATTTATAATTACACGGCACATAATATCTCCTCTAAAACAATTTATTTAAATCAACTATTTTATGGTAGCACCATTAGAATATAATGTTAAATATCTATATCCTTTAAATCATATAAGTAATTACTTATATATAATTTTAAACTTTTGGTTAACACATATTAATTAACATTTAAGATGAATTTTAATTCACAAATATTCCATCATTTATTAACAATTATAATTATGGTATAATAACACTGGAAAATTTTAAAGAAAATAGGAGATGATTTTTAATGGCTGTAGCAATAGTTCAGCAACAGCAGCAAGCAAATGACAAGATTAATATTGATTTATCTAACTCTAAAGTTGCTGTAGTAAAAAGCAAAGAAGAAAGTAATCAACCTGAAAAAAAGGAATTAAATAATAAAGAAGATATTAAAACTGAAAATAAAGTACAGTCTAAAGATGAAGAAAATCAGAATAAATCTAAAGCACCACAAAAAGAACAAACTAAGTCTGAAGAAAAACAGAATAAAAATCAAGGAAAAAGTAATGCTGAAATTAAAGAAGAGGTAAAAAAACAAAAACCTGTTATGGAAGAAATTCAGTTACCTGTTCCAAAACAATCAAGATATGCTTCTTTTGCAGTTTCACCTTATGACTTAAATGACTTTGCATCAGATGTTAATAAAAGATTATATGAATATGAAAAAGTTAAAAGTAATCAATCTGATGCTATGAATGAAGCTATCCGCTTACATAATGGTGACCCTAGTAATACTTGCGTTTTCTTCCAATCTGCTTGTTTAAGAGCAATAGGAATTCCCGTTCCAAATAATATTGGATATACCTCAGTTCTTTGGAATTGGTTAGAAGATAATAATTGGGAGATGCATAGAGATTTTTCAAACATCCAAAAGGGAGATATTATCTTTGCAAGTGAATATCATACTATGTGTTTCATGGGATGGAAAGATAAAGCAAATGGAATAGCTTATGTAATGGGAAATCAAGCCTATACTCAAGGAGATTCTTATTCAAATCGTAATTTAAATGGACAAACTCCTTCTAAAGAAAATGGATGGAATAATCAATATAGAGCTACAAGATATTATAAATATAAAGGAACTCCTGTAAAAGGTAATGGAAATTCTGATATTACTGACACAAGCACTACACCTTCAAACCCTTCTATCTCACAAGATCATAAATATACTGTAGAAGCTTTTAAAGGTACTGTAACAGCTAAGCAAGATGTTTATATTAATGAAAAACCATTCCCTACTACTGAAGGAATAAAGGCTATAGGACTTGCTCATGGAGGAGATACTTTCACTGTAACTGGTAAAGCCTCAAATGGCTGGTATGAGGTTCTTTATAATGGTCAAAAAGCTTACATAAGTAATAAATATACTAACTATATTGAAGCAAAAGAAGATTCATCTAATAAACCAGTTAAACCAACTACTCCAACTACTCCTAATAAGCCAGATGACTCTAAAAAACCAGTTAATCCAAGTGAACCTTCTAAGTCTACTGATGAGTCTAAAGACACTGAAAAGCCTGTTACTCCAGAAAAACCAAACAAACCAGTTGAGCCAACAAAACCTACTGACTCTACTGATGAAAATAAAACACAGGATTCAAATAAACCTGTTAAACCTACTAAGCCAGTAGAACCAACAAAGCCTGAGAAACCTGTAGAACCAAGTAAACCTGCTGAGGCAACCGTGAAAACAGCTTTCATAAAAGCTAATGGTGGTTTATGGCTACACTCTAACAAAGATTCTTATACATCTTCTAGATTGGCTTTAATGAGTAATGGAACAAAGGTTGAGGTTTTAGATGAAAGTGGTTCTTGGTTTAAAGTTAAATATAATGGAAATACAGGTTGGTGTTCAAAGGATTATTTAACTGACATAACTTCTACTAAGGTTCCAAGTGCAGAACCTTCAGAACCTACTAAACCAGTAGCTCCTAATAAACCTGATAATACAGTTGTAAAAACAGCTTCTATAAAAGCTAATGGTGGTTTATGGTTACACTCTACTAAGGATTCGTATATCTCTTCTAGAATAAATATTATGGATAAAGGTGCAAAGGTCACGATTTTAGAAGAAAGCGGTTCTTGGTTTAAAGTTAATTACAATGGAAAAACAGGTTGGTGTTCAAGTGAATTCTTAACAGAACCAGTGCCAGTGGTTAAACCAACTGAGCCTACAAAGCCAGTAGAACCGGCTAAACCTGTTAAGCCTGTAGAACCAAGTAAACCTGCTGAGGTAACTGTGAAAACAGCACATATAAAAGCTAATGGTGGCTTATGGCTACATTCTAGTAAGGATTCTTATGCATCTTCTAGAATAACTATAATGAGCAATGGAGAAAAGGTTGAAATCTTAGATGAAAGCGGTTCTTGGTTTAAGGTTAACTATAATGGAAATATGGGATGGTGTTCAAGCCAATTTTTAACTAATCCAACAGTTACATCTAAAGGCTCAACAACTGATCATGCTGAGGAAAGTAAACCAATTCAGCCAACTACTCCAGTTGAACCAAGTAAACCTATTGAAACAACTGTAAAAACAGCTTACATAAAAGCTAATGGTGGACTATGGTTACACTCTAGTAAAGACTCATATGCTTCTTCTAGAATAACTATAATGAATAAAGGTTCAAAAGTAAGAATTTTAGATGAAAGTGGTTCTTGGTTTAAGGTTAACTACAATGGAAATATAGGATGGTGTTCAAGTGAGTTTTTAACCAACCCATCTTCTTCACAAGTTTCAACTAGCTCTACTAAGCCAAGTACAAAAACAGTTCATATACAAGCTAATGGTGGCTTATGGCTACATTCTAGCAAAGATACCTCTGCCTCATCTAGATTAACTAATATGTATAATGGAGCAAAAGTAACAGTTTTAGAAAAAGGTGATACTTGGTCTAAAGTTGATTACAATGGGAATATAGGATGGTGCTATAATAAATATATTATTTAATAAACTTTTCTATTATTTTAAATTAGTGTTGATTTTAGATAGAACTGTAGGAACATCTTAATGAGCATATAGAGTTTTATTATTTTGGAATAGATAATAGAAACTCTTTGCGAAATTAAGTAATTCTGAGGGACTATCTAAAATCAATATTTACCTAAAATATAGTCTTATATAAAAACTCCTTTTGTTAAAAAACTGGATTTAATCCTCGTTTTCTTCTAACAAAAGGAGTTTTTCATTTTCTCACTAAAGCTCATATTATTCTCTTTCAAAATAAGTATATTTCTAAAAATCATCTAAATATAATCTAATTTGAATATCCTCTATTTCATCAAAGTAATAATCAACACATTTCACCTTGGCTAATATACTTTTACCACCATCCATAAGTCTTGCAAAAACTTTATTGTTTCTTCTTGGTATGTACCCTATTTTCTTTTCTGAATTATATACTGCAATGGCATATTTATCATATTGATTCTCTGATTCTCTTTTTAATCTTAATTCTTCATTTTCTTCTAAATATAAATCGTTGTCTATGTAATACCTTATACCTGCAATGTTTAGTGTATAAAGATAGATTATATTAAAAAAAGGCATTAATTCTTTATCCTTATCTAAAATGTTCATAATACTTGCATTATTACTAATGATTGATAATTCATTTTCCTTACTCATACTTAATTATTAGTGCTTTAACTATTCACTAACCCCTCTCCTTCTCTAAGATATTTTTTATCTTAGTATTTAAAAATTCTATTTTCTCTTTTAACTCTTTAATTTCTAAATTCAGTTCTTTCTTTTTATCATTTATAAAATCAATATCATTAAGCTCCACAATATCAAAAGGAAATTCATTCTTCATTCTATCAATAAATTTTCTTAAATCTTTTATTTTTTGAGATATATCTTTTATTCTTTCATCTATTCCTTTTATATGTATATCATCATTTACGTGTAACTCATTTAAAACTATATCCTTTAAAGCCTCTAAAGTTAATAAATCATTACTCTCATATGCTAATAAAGTTTTTTCCCACAAAAGCCTTTTCTCAGCATCTAACTCTCCCACCATGTCTGGATGAAGCCTTTTTGCTAATTGACGGAATATATTTTTAATTTCTGCAAGCTCCTCTTTAGTAACTGTAGGACTTTCCATTAATTCTTTAGAAAAGGCCATTTTATACTTGAAACTTTTAAGTTCCTTATAGTACTCCTTAAGCTCTTCATCTATTTTTTTATTTATCTCTTTCTCATCAATCTCTTGATCCTTGTTTATATAGTTCATCATTAAAGTAAGCCTATACTTTAAACTTCTAAACTCAATGTTTAATTCAACCTTTCTTTTTAAAAGTCCACCAAAATAACTTAAGTATTTAGCTTCAATAGCAACTTTTTCTTTACTTATAAGCTCCTCTTTTCTCTCAAATAGTTCTATGTACTCTCTATTTAAGTTTTCCAAAAGCTTTTTCTTTTCTCTTACATTCTCTAAATCTATTAATTCTCTTTTGTGTTCTTCATTACTCAAACTCAATCACCTCTCATAATTAAAAATTTATCTCTTTATACAAATTATAACATTCTAAATTTTTTATGTAATTAATAAAAAATAGAGTACCTATAAAAAGTACTCTATTAATCCAAAACCTATATATCCATAGAATTTAAAAGTTCCTTTAAAGCTTTTAACTCATCTAAGTCCAAAGTAATTCCCTTCCCCATCTTGCTATGATCTTCAGACCAATCTCTTATATCATATTTAGCTTCTCTTCCATTCCAACTTATTAGGTTTAATTCCTTATTCTATCCTTTTTTAGACTCAGATATAACTCCAAGCTCTTTTTCTATATCATACTTTATATCAGCCATTATATATCCCTCCTATCTATGATTTAAGTCTATTATAACCTAAAATAAATTTTTTCTGTCACTCCTGTCATAACTTAAACCTTAGTAATATCAATGTTTATAAGTAATGACAGACTTTTATAAGCATATCATCAGATTAAAAAGTAAATATTAATTTTTCTTCTGTACTCTTCATCTTATAAATTTTTTTGCTAGTTTTATAATTTCACTTATAACCTCCGCATCGGTTAAGGCTTGATTTCTCTACTTTCCAAGGATTTTTTAAGCTTTTCTGAGAACTTTTCATACTTAATTTTTTTTGATATAATAGGTCTGTATTACGTACGTAAGGAGGTTAAAAATGGAGAATAATTTCTTTTATACATTCCCAGCACTTAAAGGAATTCAGGCATCTAGAGAATTCTTCGTAATTATGTGTCCTTTATCTGTATTATCAAAGTTATTCATCTTTAATGATGATGAACTACCTCCAGAATATCGTGCACAAAGATTATTAAATAAATCTAGAATACCTGAAATAACATCCTATATGGTTGATAATCCTAAGGACTATGTGTTTTCATCAGTTACTGCATCAATTGATGGCGACTTTAATTTTGAGCCTTTTGATAAGGCTTTAAACGAAAATATGGGTACATTAAAAGTCGCTATGGATAGCAGATTATTAATCAACGACGGACAACATAGAAGAGCTGCTATTGAAGATGCTTTAAAAGTATCACCTGAACTTGGAAATGAAACTATATCTGTAGTTTTGTTTATAGATGAAGGACTTAATAGAAGCCAACAAATATTTGCTGATTTAAACAAACATGCAGTTAATGTTTCAAAATCAATCGGCATTTTATATGATTCTAGAGATCCAATTGCCTTAATAACAAAATCACTTATTGAACAAAATAGTTTTCTTAAATACTTCACAGATAGAGAAAAACCATCTTTATCTAAATATTCAAATAAACTATTTACATTAAGTAGTATAAATGAAACAAACAAAAAATTGCTTTGTAAACTTAATCCTGATGATGAGTCTACTCAAAAATTTGTATATGAATTTTGGAATTGCTTATGTACAAATATGAAAGAATGGCAATTTGTTTTTAATAAAGAACTAAGTGCAAGTAATTTTAGAGGCTCATATGTTAGTTCTAATGCTGTTGTACTAGAAGCTTTAGGAATAGTAGGAAATTGTCTTTTTAGAAAGAATAAATCTAAGTGGAAAGACTATTTAGTTAACATAAAAAATATAGATTGGAATAGATCAAACCTCTCTGACTGGGGTAATCGTGCCATTGGAAACAACGGACGTATAGTAAAAAATTCTAATTATGTTAAATTAACTACTAACATGATAAAAATAAAATTAGGTATTGAGCTTAATTCAGATGAGTTAATATTAGAAAATTCGTATAGAAAGCAGAAGGAAAATAAAAATGAGTAGCTTAAATATAAATGACAAAGTTAACAATATACTAGAAGAAATGACTCGTGTATATAAAAATGACTCAAGGCCCTGGGTTATAGGCTATAGTGGTGGAAAAGATAGTACTACTGTAGTTTTATTAGCATTTAAAATGCTTCAAAATTTACCAAAGGAAGAAAGACATAAACCTGTTTATGTAATTTCATCAGATACATTGATTGAAAACCCTATAGTATTATCTTACTTACAGCAAAACTCACAATATATAAATGAAGGTGCTCAGAATCTAGGTTTACCTTTATATACTGATATGATACATCCAGATTATAATAATACATTTTGGGCTAATGTAATTGGTAAGGGTCTTCCAACCCCTACTTCTATTAGATTTAGATGGTGTACCGAACGTTTAAAGATAAAGCCTTCCAATAAATTCATTGAAGATAAAGTAAAAGAAAATGGTGAAGTTGTTGTATTACTTGGTGTTAGAAAATCTGAAAGTATAGCAAGAGGAATTAGAATTAAAAATAGAGAAATTGACGGTTATTTATTGACACCTCATGTAACTCTACAAAATACTTATGTGTATAACCCTATTGTTGAGCTTACAACAGATGATGTTTGGGCTATTCTACTTTCAAATAATGGTGAAACACCATGGGGAACTAATAATAATGATCTATTTGCCCTTTATATGGGTGGTGAAGGTGGAGAGTGTCCTTTCACCGTAACAAATGATTCAGAGACACCCTCTTGTGGAAACTCAAGATTTGGATGCTGGATCTGTACTGTTGTTAAAGAAGATAAATCATTAACTGGATTTATTGAAAGTGGTGAAACTGAACTTCAACCACTACTTGACTTCAGAAGTTGGCTATTAAGCATACGTGATAAACATGAATACAGACAACAATATAGAAGAGACGGGAACCATTATTATAAAAAACTTTACTTAGAAAAAATGCCTTTATTAAATGACTATATCATTGATAAAAATCATTTGTTTTTTGATAAAGAAAATAATGAAGGATATATAGATTTAGTCAGATCAAAAGAAACTGATAAACTTTCAAATAAAAAATCAACAGATAAAGATAAAATATTTCTTGAGTTAATTCCAACAATTGAATCTGGTGAAGATATTAAATTAGATAGTAGCAAAATTCAATCTGATTCAAAAGGTGAATTTATAAATGTTGTTGGATATGGTCCTTTTAATTTTAAAGCTAGAAAACTTATTCTTGAAAAATTACTTGAAACTCAAGCTAAAATACAAGAAGCTTATGACCTTGATTTAATTACAATACAAGAGTTAGAAGCAATAGATAAAATTTGGGATGACGAAGAAGATTTAACTCGTAGAAGCTTAGTTGATATTTATTACAATAAAACTGGTAATAGGCTTCCTTGGGATGATTATAAAAAGCCTATTTTTGATAGTTCCACATTAGAACAAATATCTACTCTATGTGTAGAATCGGATATCCCAGAAGATTTAATTAATAAATTACTTATAGAAAGTAATAAGTATAAACACTTTACCAATAAAACTGTACTGGATAAATCTATAAGTAAATTATTAAACCAAAAACACTTACACAAAAGTTTAGTTGAGGAGATAGACAATGATAATTAATAATATAACACTTAAAAACTTTAGATCATATGAAGATGAAACTACCTTCTCATTTACTCCAACTGGTAATAAAAACATAGTTTTAATTGGTGGTGAAAATGGAGCTGGTAAATCTACTCTATTTGAAGCAATTAAACTTTGTATATACGGTCCTACAACTTATGGTTATCTTGGTAATAACTATAATTATCAAACTAAAATAAAAAATAATATTAATGATAATGCATTTAAAAATGAAGATATAGAATCATTTATAGGCTTAAGCCTTTCATTTAAAGAAGGAACAGAATTAAAAGATTATTATCTTAAACGTATATGGAAATATAAAAAACATAAATTAAATGAAGAATTCAAAGTATTTTTAAATGATAAAGAACTTTCTGAAGATGATAAACTTTATTTTGATAAGTATTTAAAATCAGTATTACCGCCTTCACTATTCGACTTTTTCTTTTTCGATGGTGAAGAATTAAGCGATTTCTTTGTTGGTAAATCATCAAGTTCAAACTTAAAAGAAGCTGTACTTGAACTTTTCAACTATGATACATTTGATGTATTGAAAAAACAATTACTTTCTTATCAAAGAAGTCATTCTAAATCAAATAAAAATTTAGATGAAGCTCAAGCTAAGTATGATGAAATTTCATCAGAAATATATGAGTTAAAAAATGATATAAAAGAACTTGAAAATACTATTTTAAATAATGAAACTATTCTTGATGATTTATATATAAAAAAGCAAAATGCTGATGATAACTTTAGAAATAGTGGTGGAATCTTTGAAGAAGAACGATCATTATTGAATTCAGAGATTAATAAACTTGAATCAGAACGTTCAGAAATAAATCAACAAATTAAAGATTTTTGTAATGATACTCTACCATTTTTAATAGTACCTAGACTATTAAACCAGACTAAGAAACAAATTGAAGATGAAGATTCACTACTTTCTTTTAATAGTATAAGTAAAAAGTTATCTGGTAATATTATAGAATCAACATTAAACAAACATTTACCTAAACATAATAGTATTAATTATGATGAAATAGCTATAACTCTTTTAAAAGAAATGTTTGAAATAGAAAAAATGAAGGATATATCTAATATATTAGAACTTTCAAATGAAGATAAAAATTCAATTAACTTCACAATAAATAACATATTAAGTAAAAGCAAAGACTTAAAATTAGATATATTATCAAAATTTACTAGACTTAAAGAAATCTCAATAAGTATGAAAGTTTTAAGAGAGAAACTTAATTCAACGGTTTCTGGTGAGTTCTTAAATAGTTATTTAGAATCAACTGCTATTTTAAATAAACAAATAAGTGAAACTGAAAATATAATTACTTCTTCAAGAGCTAAACTTGAAGAAAAAAATAATCAATTGTCTTTAAAAGATTATCATTTAACAAGAGCAAAAAATGAACTCACTTCACTACTTCAAAATAATAATGTTTTAGAAATGTCAACTAGTATTATTAGCTATTTAGATAAACTTCTTAAAAATATTACTAGAGATAAGATTGATTCTATAGAAAATGAGTTTATTAATATATTTAGTAGCATTATAAGAAAAGACAACTATGTAAATAGCATTGTAATTGATGATTCATTTAATTCTACTCTTTACATAAATAAAGAGTACGATACAAATGAAATATTAAATATATTAACTAATCTTGGTTTTGAAGGAACTGAAAAGAAATATGGTTCTAAGTTCATAGATGATTTATTTAAATATTTTAATGTACTTGATTATAAGAATTTAACTAAAAAACTTGAACAAATAGCCTTAGTTGAATATATTTCTTTAAGTTCAAAAGTTAATATAAATGACTTCTCAAAAGGAGAAAAACAAATTTATATACTTTGTCTAATTTGGGCTATTATAAAGAGTTCTGGTGTTGAAATACCATTTATAATTGATACACCGTATGCTCGTATAGATGAAACGCATAGAAATGCTTTAACAACAACTTACTTACCTAATATAAGTAAACAAGTAATTATACTTTCAACTAATAAAGAAATAGACAACGAATTATATCAAGTTGTTAAACCTTATGTATGTAATGAATATCTGCTTCTTTACAATACAGATTTAAGAAAAACAGAAGTTAAAAATGGATATTTTGAGGTGTAATTATGGGATTTAGATTAAAAACGTCAAAAAAGACAAAAGAAATATTTGAAGAATTAGGTGGAAGTTCAAATCTTAAACCATTTGCTTTGAGTAAAATAGCAGTTTCTATGTCTCTAAATTATGAAACATCTATTGAAGAATATGAAAGCAAAGATACAAATGGACTTGAACTACAAAGAGCTACTGTTACTGGTGAATTTGATACTATATTTAAAGCTCTTATTGAAATGAATTTAGGTAGACATATTTCAGATGATGAATACTACCCTACTTATATGAAACTTCACATGGATAGAGGTGCTGAACTTCTATATAATAAATATAAATACTCAGGTGGTAACTTAGAAAAATTTATAACTAAGATACTTGATGAAGGAGATGCTAGTATATGATATATCTAGATAATAGTGCTACTACTCCAATTGATCCAGAAGTTTTGGAAGCAATGTTACCGTATTTAAAAGAAGAATACGGTAACCCTTCTAGTAGACACTATACATTAGCTGTTAACGCAGAAAAAGCTGTAGAAAAAGCAAGAGAGCAAGTAGCTACTTTAATTAATGCAGACCCAAAAGAAATTATTTTTACAAGTGGTGCTTCTGAAAGTAATAATATGATTATTAAAGGTGTTTCTGATTATCTTAAATTTTATGAAGATAAAGGTAATCATATTATAACTTCAACTGTAGAACATAAATCCATTTTACAAACATGTAAGTTTTTAAATGGTGATGTATTTTGGAATAATCCAGATAAAACAATTGCAAGTCAATTTCTAAAAAAGAAAAAGACTACTAAGAAAATTGATAGAGGTTTTGAAGTAAGTTTCTTGCAAGTTAATGAATATGGTCAAGTTACCGATGAAAGTTTTAAAAATTCTATAAAAGAAAATACTATCTTAGCTTCTTTTATATGGGGTAACAATGAAATTGGATCTTTAAATAATATAGACTCACTTTCTAAGATTGCTAAGGAAAATAATATACTTATACATTCTGATGCAACACAGGTATTAGGCAAAGTTTCTATAGATGTAAAGAAAACTCCTATAGACTTCCTATCATTCTCAGCTCATAAGATTTATGGACCTAAAGGGGTTGGAGCTGCTTTTATAAGACAAGAAAGCTTTAATAATTATAAAATGACTTCCCTTATACATGGTGGTCAACAAGAGTTTGGATATAGAGCTGGAACTCATGCTGTTCATAACATAGTAGGATTCGGAAAAGCTTGTGAAATTGCAAAAAGAGAAATGGATAATTATATAAAAAAGATACTAAAACTTGAAGAAGAAACTAAGAGTATTTTAAAAGAAAAGTATCCTGAAATAGAGTTTTTAGGAGATTCTGAAAACAAAATACCTGGTGTAATAGGTATGATTATACCAAATGTAATAAATGAAATGCTAATAAAGAATTTAGCTGATAAAGTAGCTATTTCAGCAGGTTCTGCTTGTGGAATTGGTGAACCATCATATGTTATACAAGAAATTGGGAAAGCTAATTGTACTAATCACTTTATTAGAATTAGTTTAAATAAATCATTATCAATAAATGATGTTTTAAATTTATAAAAATAAACTTCTTCTTATATTTAAGAAGAAGTTTATTTTTATTTGTTATCTTCTAACTCTTAATTAACTCAAAGAAATATTTAATTAGAATTATTTAGATTTTTTTTCTTATCTATACTAGATAATAATTTTCCTATTTTCTCTTCTAACTTCTGTTTCTCACTAGATATAATTCTAAAATCAGCATAATTACACAAACCTAATTTCTCCAAGATTTTCGAAATTTCCATTTCAAAATTTTCGCATTTTATAAAATTCTCTAATTCAGTAATATTAGATTTTATTTTTTCTTTTAAAATTTCTAATGAATAAACATATTCTTCTTTTTCTTCTCCTAAAATGCTATTTATTATATAATTAATTCTAAAAAGAAATAAATTTTCAATCCTATAAACTGAATTATCTTTTTTAAATATTAAATCTAATTTATTTTTATTCTTAATATTTTTTTCAATTTTTAACATTTGAGTTAAATCTGGTAATTCATATTTAAAATCACAAATTTCATTTATATATTCAGTTAATATATTTTCAATAGTAGATTTTATTCTATTTATAGTATCTTTTATTTTAGGTAACTCACTATAAAACATTACTTGACAATGTGCTATTCTAGTTCTATATTTATATAACTCACACCAACTACCTATTATAGTTTTTAATTCTGTATTATATTCCAACATATTATTTAACAATAGTTCAATTTTAGAAAAATTAGTTTCTTTTATTGCTTTGTTCAACTCTTTTTTTAAATTATCTATACCTTTGCTTGTATTATTAGGCGATTCAATTATTTTTATTAATTCAATAAAATCACAATCATAAATTGTATTAAATATTTCCCCACCATGACCAATTCTTACTGAATCAACCATTTTATCTTTATTATTATTATTATTTATTCCTTCAACATATTGAAATATACTTATATATTTCCTTAATAAATTTTCACAAATACTTAATTTATCTGATAGAATTAATGAGTTTAACCTACTTAAACTATCAAAACATATTATAACTTCAAAATCTTTAAGTTTATATAGTAAAGTTTCATTCAATTTCAAATTATCATTATTTAATGAATTAAATTTTATATCTAATATATAAATATTGCTAATTAAATTTTGAGATATTTTCCTTATTTTTAAATTCAAATCTTCTTCTTGAGTCTCATATTCATATAAATCATCTTTTATTTTGATATTATCTTTTATATATATATACCCAAGTTCAGCTAAAATTTTTATTATTAAAATTTCCAAATTTGTTTCTTCTTGATTTTTTAATACTAATGTTAGTCTTTCTTCCTTATTAACTGTATTATCTTCTGTTTCATTTTCGGTCTTATTAATGCATAATAATTCTTCAATTATTTCATTATTTTTTTTCATTGTTTTTTCTAATATGCAATTAATTTCAGTACAATGTTTACTTTTTATTAAATCACAATTTAAAAATCTATTATGACTCAGTATATTTCTATACTCTTTAATTTTATTTCGGCTTGTTTCTAAATCATTCTTTAATTCTAAAAAAATATTTTTTTTCAAAATATTTTTCATCTTAGAAAGATTATCCTCTTTATTCTTTAGATATTCGTTGTAATATATTTCATATTCTTTTCCACCCAAAGGATTTTCTATCATAAATTCTATAATTTTAGTTAATTCTATTTTTTGAAGATTGTATTTAATATGTGGTGGCAATTTAATCAAATCTTCTTTTGTTTTAAAATTGTCTATAACATCATATACTTCATCTTCATATTCTTTTAATAAAGATAAAACTAAATAAGCTTTCAAATTCTCTTCAAATATCAATAATTTTTTTAGTTCTTTTTTTATAAATTCATGAGATAATAAATCTAAAATAACTAAATTATCTTTATATAATCTATCTGAGCCCATAACTTCGATAACTCTATTTTTTTCACTTTCATCGATATTTAACAGATTTACAAAATATTCATTTTCTACAGAGTTATTTGTATTTATTTTATAACATTCTAAATATTTATTTTCACCTATATTTTTAACTATACAATTTTCATTATTTAAAATAACATTTCCTTCAATATTATTTTTAAAGGATGATGTTATTCTTGAAATTATAGTATTTATATTGTCATCACTGTTAATTTCACTATTTTTAATTAAAAAATTAAAGCTCATAATTCTCCCCCCAATATTTATCTATTATTTCTTCTATTGTAGCTTTTCTATCACTTTGAGTTTTACACTTCTTTTCAAAAAATTCATCTGATATATTTTTTATAGAGCTTTTAATTTTATCTATTTTTTTATTTATTTCATTTATTTTACTCATATCTATTTTTTTCTTTTCATAAAAATATAATTTTAATTCTTCAGAACATCGTGCTCCTAATTCTATGTAAAAAACTTCATATTTTACAATACTTTCATTTTTAGCTTCTGAAACTATTAATTCTTTAACTTTATTATTAATCAATAATAAATCATTAATATACATATCATCTATTTCTGAGATAACAATTTTATCTTTTTTAAAATTACTGCTTAAAACTTTCAATAACTTTTCATTGAATTTATATAAATATTTATAAGGAATAGTCTCATTTTTACCTGCTTGATTTTCATCCATATCAATATAATTCAAAATATTTTCATCAGAATCTAGAAAACTCAATGTTATATAATTCTCTATAGTCTTTTTAAACCTTAATTTAGTGCCTGTAGTTACCTTTTTAGGTGTATCATTTATATCTATAAATATTTTTCTTTGTTGAAAATCATTTATATTATCTATTAATAACACACTTTGATATCTATCATCAATTTTTTCATTTAATCCAACTATTGACTTAAATCTATGTTGTCCATCTATAACAATAAATTTATCATTTTCCCCAAATGATTTTATACTTATTGTTTTTAATTTTTCATTATAATTTATTAAATTTTTAGAATTTGTAGCTGCTACAATAGTTGGATAAAATGTATTTTTATCTTTAATATATTCTGACATTATCTTTGCTCTTTCCTCTTCCACCTCTCTATTTATCGAAATATTACCAAGTTTAAATAATTTATCCAAATCAGAATAAGCAACTTTTAATATATATATTTTACTATTTTCAGTATTACTTTCTAACTTTATTTCATCAATTTTGATAGCATCAAATTCTTTCATAGTTCCCCCTAAATTTTATCAAAAGATTAAATTAAATCTATATACAATATTATGTAAACTTATCTTATATAGACTATTTTAAAACTTATAAAATAGTCTATATATTATTTTATATCTATAACTCCCAAAAAGCTAAGTCCTTCATAAATGATGGTCTCTCACTATCACCTATCTTAACCAAACTATGATGTTTAGCTAATCCTTTTATAGTTGTTACCAACTTATCTTCTTCCTGTTTACTTTGAGCATTAAATAGTTTTTTAACATCTCTATTATTTAAATCATCAACTCTATGAACAACCCAGTTTAATATATAGTTAGCATAGTCATTCTTATCTGTTGAGAAGTGAGTTAATAATTGTGTTGAAAGTATTGTTCCTACACCAAACTCTCTACCTTCTTTTAGTATTTTCTTTAATGCTGCAAAATCTTTACTTAAGAAGTTATCAGCTTCATCTACTAAAACTATCTTATTTAACTGTCTTAAATGACCTTCTATTTTACTATGTCCACTAGCTTGCATTTGAGCATAGAATAGGTCTAACGTAATTGCTACAACTAAGTTTTGTATTCCTTCATCATATCCTGATAAATCTATTACTGTAACCCCGTCTATAAGTTCAAATAAGCTTTTAGTCTCAAATGGATCTGGTTCAAATATTTCAAAATCTATAAGATTGCTTAATGCAGAATATAAACTATCATCTTTCTTCAAATCTTCTCTTGAATCATATACATCATAAACATCTTTTAGTGTTGGTGCTGGTTTATCCCAAGTATCCGGTTTATTTTTTATAATTCCTCTCTTCTCATAAGCTTCCATTATAAGTTCTCTTAATAATGTTTCTTGCTTATTACCAAGTCTAAATCCTTTTGCAATAGTTTCTTTTAAACTATTAGCAGTATGAAGAGGAAGCATTGGTTTTGAATTTGGACCTTTTACAACTGATAATGGATTGAATGGTAAATGATATAATTCAAATACCTTAGCATCTGTAGCCTCTATAAAGTCTTCTTTTGACTTATTATAATCTCCCTTATAGTCAAAGATAAGAATTCCAATGTCTTTTCCGTCAACATTATTCTTTGATTCTCTATGAAGTTGAGTAATTACTGACTTAGTAAACTGAGTTTTACCAGTTCCCATAGTTCCAATTATTCCTGTATTCGTATGAAGAACCTTATTGGTGTCATTTGGATAAAGAATGATTTTTTTATTGTTTTTCTCATTGGTTCCAAATACTATTTCCATAGTTCTATTTTCTTCTATTTGACTATTACAGCTATCTATTGTTTCTTTACAATCATCTGAAATCTCTTCTCTTAATTCAACTATTTCTCCTGTTGTATTCTCTTCATAAATGACTTCGTTATTTACAACATCTTCACCATCAGTATTCTCAATAGTTTCTTTACTATCTACATCTTGTTCAGTTACACCTTCAATATTTTCTACTACTGAAAAATCAACTTTAGAAATTAAAGCTTCAATTTCGCTAACTGTTTTAGTTATAAATTGAATTCCATCTTCTTCTGCCATTTCTATAACCATAACATCTTCAGTTATTTCAGAAATATTTTTAGTTACTCCTCTTTTGAAAGATACTACAGCAGCTTGTCCTAAAACTTTATCTGTTGAATCTACTATTTGATAATCTTCATTTAATAGCTTTCTTCTTAACTCAGAATCAATTACTTTTTCCCAGTTTTGATTATTACATACTCCATATAGGTTTAATTTCTCTGCACTTGATACTACTAGTTGCATCAAGAAGTTTCTATATACTTTCTTTGTATTTGAAAGTAATTCACCTTCTTTAGGTAATAAAGTTTCTTTAAGAAGACCTTTTGTTTTTTTAGCTTGTGTTATACCCTTTCCTATATATCCATCATCATTTATACCAATTTTAACTTCTATAGGATAGTAATGAACAAACACTTTTTCATCTTTTTCTTCTATTCCAACTAGCAATAAGTCATCACTTGTAGCACCATTGTTATCAAATCCTAAGTTCTTAACTGAAAAAAATCCTTCTGATTGTTTTAATCCTACTCCTCCAGAAACTCTTAGAATCTCTTCTAATGATATTGGTACCCATATTATATTTTCACTTTTAAACTTAGCTAATGCTAACTTAATAGCTGAAAGTATGCTTATTTTCTCTTTAGGAAAATGTGATTTACTTGATAACAATCTTAACAACCAATCTCCATTTATAGCATTAAACATATTTATTATCATTGGTGAGTATTCTTCAGAATTTTCTATGTCATTCTTGTTTAAGAATTCTTCTATTACCCTCTGATAAGGAGTTGATTTTCTAGTTACAGTTATTGCATCATACCCTCCAGCAGTTGTATATTGATCACTATAATGTATTATTAACAAGTCTTTCGCATCAGGATCATTTTTAAAGAAGTTTAAATCAACCTTTGGATTTATAAATGTTACCCAATGACTTGCATTATATATATCATCTAGTGAACTTTTACTTTTATTAGGAACTGAAATGGCTTTACATTGATTACTATTAAAAGGTTCCCCATTAGAAGCTGTATTTAAGGCATTAAGTTTCATAGCAACATTCATTAAATCAGTATTTGTATTTGCATATTTAGTACCAAATCCTGTTCTATATGCATCTCCTAAAAATACTGATGGAATTCCAGAGATTTCACCATTTAATATTACTCCTGATGGTATATCACTCATATTTGATGTTATAGTCCTTACATCCTCACTCATCTCTAAGAATGTAATATGAGCATATTCTATTCCATCTTCAACTTTTTTTGTATAGAATTGTACTTTTTCTCTATAAAGATTAAGTACATCCTCCTCTGACATGTTATCTACTTTTAAATCTATTCCATATAATCCTTTTATACTGGCTATATTTTCATTAAAAGCAACTTCTTCAAAAGCATTTGTTATATTTTCATCTGAATATATAAATAAATCTATTGGTAATACATTATTTCCTGATTTAAGTCTCTTTGTATAATATTTAAAAATTCCTTGAAGAATTTCTTTACTATCTCCTGTGTTTATCAAATTTATTCTAATTGCTGCATTTTCAGACATGTTAAATAAATATCTAAAATGACCTACAAACTCTTCAATTTTTTCTGTAACCAATTTTGATACAAATTCCCTAGATCCTTTATATCTTGGTAATTTTTCATCAACATAATATTTCCATTCTGGAGAATGTAATTGTTCCATTGGAATATATAATTCATTTTCTTCTCCAACTATATAAGGTAAAAGATAAGTTGAAGTAAACCTCTTAATGATTTCATCTGATAAATCCTCACTACCAAGTTCATTATTTATTTTTAATTGGTATGCTATATTTAATGGATGTAATGGCGTAAATATTAATTCTTTATCTTCTATTTCTCTTTTTATAATACCTAACTTAAATAAATTCTTTTGTTCTTTATTTAAATACTCACCTTCATTTATTGAATTTAATGCTTCTAAATAAACAATTATGAAATCCTTATATATTGATTTCAAATCATCATTTAAATATGTTAAACTAGGTAGCTTTCTAGATTTTTTATAATACTCTAAAATTTTAGAGTAAGCTTCTCTAACTTCAGAATATAGTAATATTTCATTTTTCTCTAATCCTTCTGTAGTTTCAATAAAACAAAAACCTTCTTTTTCTATAATTTCTTTCTCTAATGATAAATTTTTCCTAAATTCATCTCTTGTTAAGTATTCTCTTGTTCCAAAACCTAGCTTGTTATCACCTATAGACTTAAAATCAGCCTTTTTTTCTCTTTTAAGTTTCCATACTTTCATACCTGTTGCATACTCTGGCACTTGACTTGTCCCAATTATTCCAAACGGTACAATATCATTTTCAATCTTTGCTGTAAATCTAATAAGTTCCTCATCATTTTCATAGTTAAAGTCATCTGATATTTTAATCTCTACTAATTCATCACAGGGTATCTCTATCTGTTCATTATTAGACGTTAATTGATATTCTGATTTATTACTTTCAAACTCATTAAATATAATAGTTGAATCATTTGTATTTATAGATATATAACTATTATTTTTCTTAACAACTAATGTATATTTAGATTTTATCTCTTCTAAATATTTTTGATTAAAGTTTACAACAACTATTTTAAATTCGAACTTCATTTTTTCTGGTTTATAGACTACTTTATAAAAGTTTGATTTGAATTCATCTACCTTTAAGGTTACATTTAATTTCCTACCTGAAGTGGTAGCTTTTAGATTACCGACTATTCCTTTTTCATGAATATATTCTTTTTTTAGCTTATCATCAAATGTAAATTCTAAATTTATTTCTTCTAAGTTATTTTCATTAAAAACTATTATATTTCTAGTTCTTGATTTAGCCTTAGAAGTACCTTCTTCTTTATCCCATTCAACAGAAGCTCCTATATATTCTAGAGGTTTTATTTGTTTTTTATCTTCAACAGATTTTATTACATACTTATATTCAACATCTTTCCAATTAGCTTCTTTTAGCTTATCAATACCTTTATCATCAAAATACTTCTCTAATTGAGTCTCTGGATTACCATAGTTATGAATTTCATCTACTCTACTAAAATATAATGCATTTTCATTTATTTTATTTTCTAATTCTTTTCCTGATACTTGCTCTAATTTACTATCATAAAACAATCCAAAATTTCTATATTCATTTTTATCTATATAACCTTTATTTATTATTTCTAATATTTCTCGGTATTCAAAAATTGAATTACTATCTTGAAATAATGAACTTTTTTTTCTTTCCAAGTCTTTTTCAACAATAACTTTATCTACTTTACTAAAGTTATTGTTTGAAATTTTTTCTTTAATATTATTTTGTATATAATTTACATGAAATGGCATACCTTCTTTTGAAAAAGATTCTGTTCCTCCAACAATACTATCTAAAGTTGTATTATGTATAAATAGTATTCCCTTATTCTCATATCCTGGTTCATGTCCAACCATATTTCTAAGTCTGGTTAAAAAGTCTGGTTGAACATTATCAATAGTAGCAGCAACTATTAATTCTTTACCATTATGAAAATTTAATTTATATGATTTGTACTTAACATTTCCATTTTCATCTTTATATTCATAAGTTTCACTTAAAGTATTTTCCTTTAAAACATTATATAGATTTCTTACTTGTTCCTCAGTCTCAAATTGAATATTATATTTTGCTCCTGAATTTAAAGGATTATCTTTAAAAAACTCTAAAATTCTTTCTGATAAATAACTATAAAACTGATCTAACATATTGTGCATCCCCACTATCTGATTTCTTTTCTAGTAAGTTTAATTTTTCATAAAGCTGAATTATTTTTTTACTTGAATCCCTATCAAAGAATAATCCTCTTTTTTCAAATTCTTCAAATAAAACATTTAATTTCAGCTTTTTCTTATCATTAATACAAATTTTGGTCATTAATATTATATCATCTTCTGTCATATTAAGATTGTACCCCAATGCACCTCTTCTTTTTCCAAAGTTATTTTCAACAAACTTTACAAACCAATTTTTATAAGCATCATATGCTCTTTTTCTTGTTCCTTTATTGAATTGATATTCTAAGGAGTCATAAAGTCTATAGACTTCATTAAATCCATTAACAGAGCTTTGTTTTGAAGTTGGTCTAAATTCATCCCAAGCTACATCCTTTATCTGACTTTGATACATGTTTACAGCTTCTCTTAAACTGTCTTCTATTTCCTCTTTATCCATTGAATTATAAGCTTCTGCTAATTCCAAATAGCTAAGTTGATTTTCATCTCCATTTGTATTTAATAGTTCTAATGCTATAGCATGTGAAAATAACGAGTTGACTTTACCTTTTAATAACTCCCATCCCAATCTATAGGCAGTTCTATTTTTTGAAGTACTTTCCCAAGATAATGTATAGTACACTTTTTCTATTTTATCTAATTCAGCATTTTCAAATTTATCTAACTTTATACTTAATTGTGAGATATAAAACATATAGTAGTATTCTAATAACCTTTTTAACGAATCCTTATATAACTCTTCATGCTTTATTAAGAAGCTAAAATCTTTTATAAACATCTCCTTTACATAAGGAACATAGCATTTATATCCATCCATTGAGTACTTTTTCTCTTTTAATGTTGGTAATGATTTTAAGACTAATTTATATAGTATGTTATTTACTTCAGTATCATAATGACTTAATGCTTCTTTTTTTACATTTTCATCAAATAATACTGAATATAAAAAGCCAGCTATTTTTTCATCTGCATTTGTTGAGTTTATATAATTTAATGTTTTAATATCAAAGTTAACTAACTTTCCATCTTCTATAAACATTATTCTTATTATATCTTTAAAAGTCTCTCTACTTAAATTCCCTTCATAGTCACCAACCTGTTCAGCAACATCTTCTATAAACTCTTCATAATTAAAGATACCTTTTATTTCTTTATTTGAAATAAATCTTGAAAAACTTCCAAGAACACCTGAAAAATCATCAACTAATGTTTTTTCATTAGCTGCATATGGTAAAAGTTTATATCTAGATCCTTGTTTATGAGTTAACCCCTTTTCTGTAAACTTAAATCCATTCTTAAACTCTTCTAAATCTATTTTATAATCCTTAAATTCACTCATTCTTAAATCTCCACAAATCTATACATTTCAAATTCGTCATCATATTCTAATCTATATTTTTTATTATCATCTCTATTTTTTTCTGTAAATAAAAGACTTTCATTTTGTGACCCCGCCACCTCTAACTTATTTATAAACTCAATAAATTTAACAAATTGATTTTTATCCTTCTTATTTGGTCTATATCCGTTAGTAACCTTTTTTAATAATTGATATAATGAATAATCTATATCGATAGTTTCTGAACTTTCTAATCTCTCACTCTTAAATTTAATTTCCATAGTATTTAAAAACTTTATTAATTCACTATCTTTATTACTAGGTAAATTACTTATGTCAGCCTTAAAATCAATCTCTTCACTAACCTTGTATTTAGTTTGACTATTCCCAATAAAAATGTTTATGCTATCTTTATCAGCTTCCCCGTTCCATTTTAGAACTCCATTTTTTATAAAACTATATAAATCTTTAAGTTTACCTTTTTCACCTTTATTCCAATAATAAAGATTTCTTATAAACTCATCATAAATATCATCTTTTAATGAAAAGATATTGTTTTTACCACATAATAAATAACTTCTAATAAATAGTTTTAATAAGTCAATTCTTATTTTATTTACTACTTGTTTATCATTAAAATCTAACTCTTGAATACTACCTAAAAAACCTTTTGGATAATCAATATTTTCATTAAATAATTCTATTAGATTTACTGAGTTGTTAAATTTAATCACAAAGTCATCCAACTCTTCATTTCTTATGTTTAATGGATCTAATCTATTTAATCCTTCGAATATTGCTGATAATTCTTTATGGCTAAATAATATATTAGGCATTAAAGAATTTATATACTCTTCAGGTTTTAATCTTGATATTTTTTGCTTAAATGTTGGTGAGTTAATATCTATATACGTTCTAGATATTAAGATATCATGCAAGAAATTCAATAAAGCTCTAGTTGATATTATAGCTTTATTTTTTATTATTACTTGAACAAGTAAGTCTATAATACTTTCTTGAACCTCTTCGCTATTTAAAAGATCATAATTAGCTCTTATTGGACATCTATTAGAAATTGAACAGTTTGCACAATTCTCTTTATACGACTTATAAAAATAATTTAATTCTGATTTATTAGTCAGTTTTCCAAGTAACTCTTTTATGTATTCAGATTTAACTTTACCATCTTTTATTGTATAAAGATGATAATCACAAAAATTCACAAATTGAATATTACTATCTTCATCAAAATCATTTTCTACTATGGTTTGTTCAAGTATTTTATGACTTTCTACAAAGTCTTTTAACTTAGTAAATCTTGAACCATACTTAGAATCAATAAAATTATTTAAAGTTCCAAGATTTATAGCTAATATAAATTTTTGATTACTTGAATCAATTTTTTCATCACTAAACTCATCTAATACATCATTTAAAGTATCCATAGATGTTTGATTAGGTTCTAAACTTTCTGTAGCATCATTATGAAGCTTAAACTTTGAAATAATATCTGGATATTTATTTTTAAAATAAGATATGATGTGCGATTTTCCATCTCCTACACTACCACAAACTAATATTAGTTGTGCTTTATCACTTTTAGAGGTATTTATTATTAAATCTTCAAGTTTACTTTGAACATTTCTTTCTATATGCATATACTTTTTAAAATCACTAAAACTATTTAATCCTTCTACAGCTTCTTTAGAAGACTCTTTTAATCTTCCTAGCTCATCTATTAAACATGCTCTTTTTAGTTCTTTTATTTTTTTCGTTTCTATTTTTTGTTCAGGTTTTTCCTGAATAGTATTTAACTTTATATTTTCTTTTTCTAGAGTAGTACTAGCAACTTCTATTCCATTTTTCTCTTCATTTTTTCCATTAATACTATCCATAAATTTATTTAAAAAATTCTTTATGATACCTTTTTCTAATCCACTATTATCATTTTTAGGTTCTTTATATGGTGGTAAAGTAAAGTTGTGATCTAAATAAACTTCAACAAACCATCCTGTCAACTTATATACACATCTGTGGATTTTTAAAGCTTCTGAAAGTTCACCTTCAACACCTTCATGAACTGCTAAATTACCAGTTAATCTAATTGTATGAAATAAATCTTCAGCTTCTTTATTTAAATCTACATCCCATTTTAATTTTTTCAATCTTTCAACTTGG
Organism: Clostridium sp. LIBA-8841; assembly: GCF_034439435.1. Taxonomy (GTDB): domain Bacteria; phylum Bacillota; class Clostridia; order Clostridiales; family Clostridiaceae; genus Sarcina. Next base: position 86,582 of record NZ_JAPCKJ010000001.1, read on the forward strand.
GTAAGTTCATCTAAAGATCCTAATCCTTCAATTTTAGCAACTTCTTGCGCTAATTTCTCTCCAAATAATCTTCCTTTTACTATAGAAGTATATGGTGATTTAAATATATTTTCATTTATTTCACTTATATAATCGTTTAAATCGCTATAATCTCTCTCTAAATAGCCGAAAACATTCTTGTCCACTAAAATTTCTCCTTTATATTTTGATTTTCACCTTTTTTCTTATAAATAATTTAATTAATTCTTTCAAAATTTACTAAAGAATCCAATATATATTCTTATTATAAAATCAATAGAGATAATTGTCCAATTCCCTGTAAGTTCTACCTATTTATAAAATTAAAAGGTAGTTTAAAACTACCTTTTAATTAATAATACCAACAATTACATGTATGCTTTCCACTAGCACTAACACTAACCTTACTTGCTGATTTTCCTCTTATAAACTTACAATTTGCAGTTTTATGAATATAGTTATTTCCACTTGCTACATATCCATAATCAGATGTTACTACTGGTTCATTAGGATCGCTATCCTGACTATCATATCCTGTTCTATTATCATGGCTAGCTGTCCCACCATTTGATTTAAATGTTCCGCTATTTTTGTTGCTAGATTGATTATTTTTTGAAGACTCTTTTTTAGCCTTAGCTTCTTTTTCTATTCTTGCCTTTTCAGCTTTTTCGGCTTCCTCTTTAGCCTTTTTCTCAGCTTCTGCTTTAGCTATTCTTTCTTGCTCTTCTTTTTTAGCTTTCTTCTGTACAAGATTATCATAAATCTCTTGTTTTTTATCTACTTCACTTTTTAAAGCTTCATAAGAATTCTCAAGTCTTTTATAGTTATCTTCAGCTAATTTATATTCATTTTCATCAATTTTATTATTGTTTAATTCTTCTTTTATTCCTTCATATTTTTCTATTGTATCTTTATATACAGCTTCATCTATTCCTAATTCTTTTAGCCCATCTCTTTTTATATTATTTTCATTGTTTAAATCTAAATTAATATTAACTCCTAATAAAAATATAAATAATGTTGGAAGTAATAAATAATTTAACTTTCCTCTTTTATCTAAGGTCTTTACTCTCTTTACTCCTACTATTACTGATGGTAAAACTAAAAAGAATAAATATATACTAAAAAGAACATTATCCATAGTAATGTTAGTTATGAAATCTAATAAAGCTAGAAAAGTAAAAAATATATAATATGTAATCATAAACACTCTATGGTTTCCACTTACTCCAGGTAACTTATCTAAAAAGTTTTTCAAGCTATTTCTCATTGTTATTCCCCTACTTCACTTTTTAAATCTGCTATTTTCTCATCTAAAGTTTTTAAAGTGTTTTTTTCATAATCAGTATATTTTTCATTTAGTTCATCATACTTCTTCTTTAATTCCACATATGATTCTTTTCTTTCCTTAGCTTTATCATTTTCTAAAGCTAAATCATTATATTTTTCTTGAGCTCTTATATATTTATTTTTAAAATACTCAATCTCATCTCTATAAATCCTACTATTTAAAGATATCAATAATATTAATCCTGCTACAAATGCAATAAGAGCTTTAAAATTAGAAATTTTCTTAATAAAAGAATTTCTCATATTGTGTCCCCCTTAAAAATATAAATCCTCGTATATATTTACATATTTATACTTTTAAGTCAATAAAGTTTAAATTAAATTTAAACTTATCTAAAATTATTCAAAATTAAGCTTTTAAAATTCCTTTTACTCTATATATAACCATACTTTTCACCATACTTTACTCTAACATTTATTAAGGGATACTTTTTAGAAAATTGGTTTATTACTAAATAACAGCTTGGACAAGGTTCCCACTTACTATATAAAGTAAGATCTCCTTCACCTTCAATTTCTTTTTCCTCTATTTGTCTATGTATTTCCTCAAATATCTTTTTTTCACTATCATTTATTCTATTGTAACCTATACCTAACTTACCAAGCTTATTTACCTTCATACTTTTAAAGGCTTGTTTCTCTTCTTTTCTTGCTTCACAATATCCAATTATCTCATTGCTTCCACTAATAGCTTTAAATTCTTTCCCATTAAATAATGCTACAGCTACATTTATTGAATCTTGAAGAGCCTTGCTTTGGTTTATTCTTATTTTTCCTATATGTACTTTATCACGCTCAATATACTTGTCTATATTTTTTATTAATCGTCTCATTCTTGGAATACTTCTATTTAAGTATTCATGATATTCCACTGTTCCTTTTTTTGCCTTAACATATCCAAGCCCTAAACTCTCCCCTGGCTTAATTAAAAGCCTTTTCATCTTTGTCTCCCTATTATAACTTTCCTCTACTTCACAATTATTTTTTATAACTATGTTTTTAAGAAGCTCTATATCCTTTGCATAAAGGTACTCCTCTTCTATTTCCTTTTCTAAAGTTATTAGTCTTTCACGTTCTTCTTCTGATATTTCTCCCTTAGTTTTTAATTTTATCTCTTCAACAATTTCCATAAGGTTATGAATATCCTCTTGAAATTGCACTTCTTTTTCATATTCAATTCTATCTATATAAAATTCATCCATATTATTAATCTTACTTACTAAAAGATTATGATTCCTTTCAAAAAGCAAAATCTTTTCTATATAATCAATAAAGTCTTTTATATTCTCTACTCTATAGGCAATTTCATCATTTATACATTCTTTCATTTTTTTCAAAGTATTATCATTTACGATGAACTCACTTAAAAGTAACTCCTTAATTTTTTCCTCTTTAAAATCTTTTATTTCAAAACCTTCATTTTTTAATACATTCCTAAATTCTTTTTTATCCTTAATCCTTACCCTTAGTTTTTTTATATTTAAATCTTTATTCTTCTGCAACATATATTTTTCCCTTCCAATTGAAAACTTCCTTTATTATTATACAATTATTTTTTAAATTAACCTAAAAGATTAATTTTACAATTTTATAATCTTCATAAATTACTAGTAAAAATATAAGTTGATTTCTAAAAATAAAGAGGTTGTACCAAAACTAATATGATGTAAAACTTATAAATAGTATGAAGAGAATATCTGGATGAACTTTAGAATTTAAGCTATTACGTAGAAGATTTTACGTTTAAAAGCGAAACTGTTTGACCGAAGGAAGTTTTTCGCTTTAGTAAAATCTTCGAAGTAATTGCTATAAATAAGGACTACAATGTAACTAACGTTCCATTGTATAAGTTCAAGCAACCAAATTAAAATTTGGACTTTCACTTAAAATCCAGTAATTCTCGGAATATATTTATAAGTTTTACATGTGAGTTTTGGTACAACCCTTTTGATCTATAATTTTATATTAATTTTTTATAAGTTTATAATGAAACCTATCCTATAATAATGATTTTATCTTCAATTAGTTGATTTAAATATTCCATTATTTCAATTATTAATATAAATCCTTTTCTACAAGCATTTAGTTTTATATAAAACTAATAGCTACTATTTAAATTAATAATAGCTTAGTCTAAGTTGTCCACAGCATATTGTGCTTCTTCTGCTGTAAATTTTTCTCCGTGCTCTGATACTAATTGATCATAGACTGCACTTGGAGACATTGCCATAGTCTCTTGATATGTTTTTGCTTTTTTTAATGCATTCTCTTTCCAATCTGCTTCTACATTATCTACTGCATATTGAGCTTCTTCCGCTGTAAATTTTTCTCCATGCTCTGATATTAATTGATCATATAAACCTGCTTTAGACATACTCATAGTCTTACTATATGTTTTTGCTTTTTTTAATGCATTTTTGTTCCAATCGGCATCTACATTATCTATAGCATATTGAGCTGCTTCTTCTGAAAACTTCTCTCCGTACTCTGATGTTAACTGATCGTATAATCCTGCTTTAGACATATTCATTGTATTGCTATATGTTTTTACTTTTTTTAATGCAGATTTATGTTCTGTTGGAACATTTTCATCACTCTTCTTTTCGGCTAAAACATCTTTTTCTGTATCTTGCTCATTGCTAGTTTCTTTTTCTTGATTCTCTCTATTTTCTGTTTCTTGCTTCTGATTAGGTTCTGTATTTTGATTTTGGCTAACTTCCTGTCCAGCTTCATTACTTGGTGTATTGGAATCCTCACTACCTGCTGCACCTATTGATCCAAGTACTATAAAGACTGCTACCACTATAAACCACGGTCTTTTGTATATTGCCTTTTTATTTTTTTCTCCACATTCTGGACAAGCCTTAGCATTAGGTGATATTTCTTTAGAACATTTTTTACATTTTGTCATTTTCGCCATTACACAATTCTCCCTTATTATAATTAATTTTCTATATTTTATAGGCATTTTACTCTTTACTTAAAACTTAATATTGCTCATTCATTTTTTTATGTGCTTTAGATTTTTATTTTCTTTATTGTTTCCCCTAACTAAACCTTAATAAAGTTTTTAACCTATAGATACCTGTTCCCCTATAAATATCTAATTTTAAAATACTAGCTATTACTCTCACAGATACTATTAAGTTTATAAATAAAAAATATTATCCCTATTAATTTAGAATTTTTTTAACAATTTAAAGTTTTTTCTTTAATAAAATATTAACATTAAAATTCCATTTCCATCTTTTTACTAGTACATATTTACATATTTATATTTATAAGTCAATCAACTTCAAATTAAGTTTAAATTCTATTAATAATGTTCAAAATTAAAGTATATATATTCAAATTTTACTATATTGAGTTATATTTTTTCACTAAATTTTCATTTTTTATATAGTATTTTTTCTTTTTTCATTATACTCATTTACGATGAACTCATTTAATAGTAATATCTTTATTTTCTCTTCTTAAAAATCTCTTTCCATTGAAAAACTTCATCCTCTAATATATTTCTAACTTTTCATTACTAATCATTATTATTCGTTTTTATATTTAGCTATACTTAAATGTAATTCTTATATTAAGAAAAATTTAATAAAAAAAGTAGAGATATATCAATTTAATAATATACCTCTACTTTTTTGTAATATTAATTTTGATAATTAACATTGCTTATTATGCTAATACCAATAACTCTTTATACTGAGTTATTGATTAATCATTCTCTCTTTAAGTATGATTTCTACTGCTATTTTTTCTAATTTTTAAATACTTCTTGCTACTTCGTAAGCATCCCATATAGCATACATAATATTATGGACCTCTCTAGCATCTCCAAGAAGATATATATCTTCGAAATTCATCTTCAATTCATTATATAACTTTCTATCTGGCTTATATCCTATTGCAAGAATTACAGTATCTGATTTTATTTCTTCTATATTGCCTTCTTTAGTTTTTACAATGGCAATATTTTCTTTTATTTCTTCAATTGATGTTTCAGTTTTAATTTCAACATTTTCAAAGGCTAATAAATCCTTAAGCATATCATAGTTCATGAAAGGCATGCTATGTTCTCCCCCTAAGATTTCCTTTGAAACTTCAACTATCTTAACCTTTTTACCCATCTTAGTTAAATATAAAGCTGTTTCGCATCCTACTAATCCTGCTCCTACAACAGTTACCTCTTCTCCTGCTAGCTCTGGATTTAATAATACCTTATCAGCTGTTACTACATTTTCACTATTAACTCCAGGAATATTTAGTATTATTGGTGTTGAACCAGTTGCAATTACCACAACATCGTAATTATTTCTATTTATATTTTCTTTCTTTATTTCAGAGTTCATAAATATTCTAACACCAGCATCTTTTATTGCTTTTTCATACCATTTAACTAACTTGTGATCATTTCTTTTGAAGTTAGGTGCTCCTCCTGGTATTAAATTTCCTCCTAATTTATCTAATTTTTCATATAAATCAACCTTATGGCCTCTTAATGCACTTACTCTTGCAAACTCAAGTCCTGCTACTCCGCCTCCAATAATTAAAACTTTCTTTGAATTTTCTGCTTTACTTATTCCATAAGTAACTTCTCTTCCACATGCCGGATTAACAGCACAGGATATTGATCCTACCTTTGCTATTCTTCCCATACATCCTTCATGACAGGATAAACAAGGTCTTATATCATCTATTTTATTAAGTCTTATTTTCTTAACAATATACGGATCTGCAAGAAGTGGTCTTCCTAAACTTATGCTATCTGCTTCCTCATTTTCTAAAGCACTTAAAGCTATATCTGGATCATCCATTCTACCTGCAAGTATTATAGGAACATCTATAACTTCTTTAATCATTTTACCAAACTTTCTATATAATCCCTCTTCAAAATACATTGGTGGGTGATTCCAATACCATGAATCATAAGTTCCTACATCCACATTTAAAGAATCATATCCTGCTTCAACTAATAATTTAGCAGCTTCTAATCCTTCTTCATAATCACGTCCTAATTCAACAAAGTCTTCTCCTGGAAGAGCTCCCTGTCTTAATCCCTTAATCATACTCTTTAGAGAATATCTTAAGGAAACTGGGAAACCTTCTCCACAAGCCTTTTTTATTCCCTTAATAATTTCTGTAGGGAATCTTAATCTATTTTCTAAACTTCCTCCAAATTCATCCTTACGTTTATTATAAAAAGCTATTGTAAATTGATCTAATAAATATCCTTCATGGACAGCATGTATTTCAACTCCATCAAAACCTGCTTTTTTAGCAATTTCTGCTGATTCTATAAATTTTTCTATATAAGTTTTAATCTCTTCAATAGTCAATTCTCTATGTATTAAATTAGGGTCCCATCTATTTTCCTGTTCTGATGGTGCAACAGCCTTACCTGCTATTAAATTTGGTATTCCAGCACGTCCAAAACCAGCTGTTAACTGTAAAAATATTTTGCTTCCATAAGCATGTACCCTTTCTGTTAAAACAGTAGCGCTTTGAATAAAATGAAATGGACTCATTGTTACACAAGGTATGCATGGTCTTTTTAATGGCTCAATTTCATTTTCAACATTACATATTCCTGTTATTATAAGCCCTGTGCCACCTCTAGCCCTTTCGACATAATAGTCTATTCCAGCTTGATTAAATGCCCCTTCCTCAGTAGCAAAACCAACTGGCCCCATAGGTGCCATGGAATATCTATTAGGTATCTCTACCTTTCCTATTTTCAACGGCTCAAATAACTTGCTATAATTCTTATTCATAACAAACACTTCCCTTACTATAAATTTTAAAAGTATAGCTATATCGACCATAATTTGACATTATCATTATGTAAACGTTTTGTCAAATAAGCTACATATGACCAAAATATAAAAATCTTATTGTGAAGATTTTATTTTATAAATATATTAAAAAAACTATTCAATCTATTAAACATATTCCTTTCTTCTTATTTAAAATTAAATTTAACTTTAGTAAATCAATATTCTTTTAGAATTTGCTTATTGGTAAGTAAAATTTTTTCTAATATATATTTTTAAATAAAATCCCCCAAACTTTTATTTTCACTTCTTAAAACTTTATAAAATTCAATATTACTTATATAATATCTTTAAAATTTATGTAAATGTTGTATAATGATAAAATAAAGTATTTCATTTAAGGGAGATTTTACTATGAACAATTATTTGACAGAAGAAAACGTTAAAAAGTTAAGAGAAGAATTAGACTATAGAATGTCCGTAGTTAGGGCAAAAATTGCAAAAGAGAAACTTGAGGCTGCTGCCCATGGTGATAGATCAGAAAACGCTGAGTATAAAGAGGCATGTAGAAACTATAGAGAAAATGATAATAGAATACAATATCTTTTAACAATGATTTCAACTGCTATTATAGTTGAGGATGAATCAGTTGATAAATCAGTATTAGGACTTAATAGTAAAGCCAGAATAAAGTTCATTGAAGATGATGATGAAGATATAGTTACTTTAGTAACTACATTAGATTTAGACTTAGAAAATATGTGTATAAGCATTGAGTCAGATTTAGGCAAAGCTTTAATGGGTAAAAAAGTTGGAGATATAGTTGAAGTTGAAGCACCTGGTGGAAACTATACTGTAGAAGTATTAGAAATATTATAATTAATAAAAAATCTAGTGAATAATATTATTTACTAGATTTTTTTACTATATAAAACCTTATATAAAAAATTCAACACCCAAAATATAAATATCTGGCTTCTATTAAAGTTACTCAACAGCACCCAAAAGTTACCCATATTTTCGTTAAATTATAGTGTTATTATGGGTATTTGTTGTATTTTAATATTGATTTTAATTATATTAAATTTTAAAATATACTTGTATAATTATTTTTATTATACAAATATCCTAATTAAATAATATATAAATAAAAAGGGTGGATGAATTATGGGAAAACTATTAGAAGTAACAAAAACTTTTTATCAAACTGAATTTTGGAACGATTCTTGTTCCTATGAAGAATTAAGACAAGCAGTTGAAAATGGTGCTTCAGGTGCCACAACTAATCCTGTCATAGTTCTAAATGTATTAAAAAAAGAATTAAATGACTGGGATGCCACTATAAAAGAAGTGGTATCAAACAATCCTACTGCTACTGAGGATGAAATTGCATGGATCATAATAAAATTATTAGGTGAAAAAGCTGGTTCACTTTTATATCCTCAATTTAAAGAAAGCAATGGACAACGTGGTCGTATTTCATTTCAAACTAATGCAAAATTTTACAGAAATAAAGAAAAAATGATAACTCAAGGACTTGAACTCTCAAATGTTATAGAAAATTCCCAAATAAAACTTCCAGCATCTAAAGCTGGAATAGAAGCCTTTGAAGAATTAACATACCTTGGCGTAAGTATCAATGCAACCGTTTCCTTTACTTGTCCTCAAGCTATTGCAGTAGCAGAAGCTGTTGAGCGTGGATTAAATCGTCGTCTTGAAGAAGGACTTTCAATTGATCACATGCATCCGGTTTGTACAATTATGGTTGGTCGTTTAGACGATTATTTAAAGGATTATACTAAAGAACACAATATAGATATTGATCCTGAAATTCTAGGTTTAGCTGGAGTTACTACTTGTAAAAATACTTATAAACTATATAAGGAAAGAGGATACCACACTAAACTATTAGTTGCAGCCTTCCGTAATAATTATCATTTTACAGAATTTATAGGTGGAGATATTGTTTTAACAATAACTACTAAGTACCAAAATATTTTTAATGAATTAGATATTAAAGTGGATAATTACATGGATAAGGATGTAGCTCCTGAAGTTTTAAATGAACTTTTAAAGTTGGAAGAATTTAGAAAAGCTTATTATGAAGATGGCTTAAAACCTGAAGAATTCGAGCATTATGGTGCTTTTTTAAGAACTATGAACCAATTCTTAAATGGATATGATGAGCTTGTAAAATTAATTCGTACTTATATAGTTAAGTAAGTTTCCTTAAAGACTTTCAGTAATTATTTTGAACTTACAACTTTTCATTTCATTCAAAGGTATAACTTCAAAATACAAAATTGAAAATTTTGATTTTCACTTAAAATTAAGCTAAGTCTGAAGGACTAGCTAAAAATCAACATTTACCTAAAACTGAGCCAAAAGTAAAAGAGTCACTACACTTTTAGGTGTGGTGACTCTTCCTATATACCTAATTAAATTTTATCTTTTAAAATCTAATTAACCATCTTATTATCTAGCAGTTCTTAATGTTATACTCTCTTTGCTTGAAAGCTCTCCATTAGAATATTTAGCAGCAATCTTGAAATTGTAGATTGTATGTCTACTTAACCCGCTAAAATTATATGATATTTCTTCAGATCCTATTTCAGCAACCTTTTTACCATCTCTATAAAGAACATATCCTTCTAATCCTTTAGTTGATTCAGGAACATCCCAAGTAGCAACTACGTTTTTCTTGTTAATTTCAGAAGAATCAAAGTTTCTAACTGGTTTAACTACTATCTCTTCTCCTCCAACAGTTTCAAGAGCTTCCATAGCCGCTTTTAGATTTATTGTAATCTCATCAACTTGTTCCTTAGTAGTCTCTATATCATTGTTTAATGCCTTTGCATTATTTAATACTTCTTCAAAGGCAGTCCAACTTTCAACTGTGTAATCACTAGATACTAATTTAGAAGCTTCAACTAATAATTCATTTAACTCTCTAGCTTCAACTAATCCAGCCTGTGCTTCTTCAAGTTTATTTCTTAATACACTTAATTGTGAGAAGTTTATTACATCTAAAGCACTAACTTTATTAGCTACATTATTATATCTTTCTGAAGAAGCTTTTGTATAATCTGCTTCATTGATATCCTCTACTAAAGCCTTTAATTCATTGATTTCCTCAGTAGTAGCAGCTCTATCCTTCTTAGTAACACTTATTTCTTTTATAGCTGCAAAGTTTTGTCCATTAAATGTAGACATGGCTGTTAATCTAATTCCATTAGCTTTTATTGCCTCATCTAATTCTATTTTTTCTCTAACTCCATCAGTGAACTCGCCTTCTTTAACAACAGTCCATTCTCCACCTATATTAGCTTCTAATTTATAGCCTTTGATTGAACCATTTGTTCCTTTTCCACGAGATAATACATTTACAGTATCAAACTCTATTTCTTCTCCAAAGTCAACAGAAAGCCAGTGTTTTCCACTATGATTATCAGCTCCACGATAATTTGTATGCCATAAAGTAGCCTCATTTCCATCAATAGCATATGATGCAGGACCATCATTACCACTTGGTGGATTCATTTCTGAACAAGCACTTGCTTCCCAATTCTCTTTGTTATATTCTATAACATCTGATCCTTCATATGAGTTCGCTATTTCTCTTGCTTCATCATAATAAACAGAGCTATTTCTTAATTGAATATCTCCTATAATTCCATTAAAGTTATTATCACTAACCTTAATAGTTCCACCGCTTATTTCTTGATTTATAATTGATTTGTCATATACAGAATTTATTAATTCTCCATCAATATAAATCTTAAGCATTCCATTAACTTCTCTAACAGCTGAAATATGGTGTAATTCTCCATCATTAACTTTACCAACAAAAGTTGATTCTGTTGAAGTTGGAACATATTGGTCTGTTCCAAAAGTTCCATGTGCTTTTTCAACCACAGTAGTTACCTCTGACTTAGAGTTAACATTTAAATCTTTAACTTTAAAGTTTACATATCCATCTTCATCAATTGATAACTTAATGTCATCCCCTTGACTTAATAAATTTACATTAGTTGATGTAGTATCAACTGCCATAGTCACTGCAAAGTCAGTTGTTCCTTCAAAGCTATTAATTGTATCAACTTCATATTCCTTATTCATGTCTAAGAAATAAGTATCTGAGTTTCCATTGTATTTTTTATTTATATTTTCTCCGCCAATTAATTCATCACCATTTACTATTGATGCAACATTTCCATTTTGGTAAACAGGAATTGTTAAGCTTGTTGTTAATGAATTACCTAAAGCATCTCTCTCTCCATTAACATTTAAAGTTACTTCTTTATCTAAAGCTTCATTAGTAGTTATAACAATAGTTCTATAATCATCTAATAACTTAGATTCGGCCACTTCTGCTCCTTCAACAGAGTAAACTCCCTCACTATTTTCAACACGATCATTGTATTTTATAGTGATTTCACTTTCTCCTGTTACCTTTGCAGAAACTATTTCTGCCTCTTCATTATCTACTTTACCATATTGAAGTATTCTAGTTTCATATGGTTTTAAAGTTACTGTTATGCTATCTCCATAAGATACTGTACCAGCATCTCCAACAACATATGGTAATACTTGATTTCCTTTTAAGTTTGAAACTGATTTTGGAACTCCAACTATATCAGTTAATTCTAAAGTATATTCTTTAGTCTCTCCAGTTGGGTTTCTAAATGAAACTATTCCTTCATTTCCATTCCATGCAGAATATCCATAAACCCCTTCAGTTGCTCTATTACCAAACAATTTTGCTTTTTCTAAAATATGAGCATTACTCTCAGCAAAATCTAAAGCATCAGCATTTACTTGCCATTTCTCATCATCCATTATTGAAGGTGAATAATATAATTCCCAGAATGCTGTTCCACGAACTGCATTTGCAAATAAGAAGTCTCTAAAATCCTCTGTAGTTGCTGAACTACTATCTGATACTCCATATATTGGATCATGGTTATATATATTTTTTGCTGGGAATTGAACTTGGTTTGACTTATAAAGATTGTAATAAACATTATCTCTATAAGTTATTTTTTGTTGATGTCTTGAACCAGTTCCAGCATGACCAGTATCACCTGAATCTTGTACCCATACAGTATTTACCCATTGAAGTAACCATGGACTTAAGTTAACATAGCAAGTTGCATTTATAAATAATCCTTTTCCTTCTTCGGCTCTACTTGCACGCATTGTATCCCAAGCATCAGTCCATTTTTCCCATAAATCTGTTGTATAATACATATTGTTATGTCCGCCAGTCATATGGTCGTGATTTGAATTTGTACAAGGTCTAAGTGCAAATCCATCTAATTTCCAATAGTCTATATCAAATCTTTTTTGATAATCTAAGAATAGACTTGTTAAATTCTTTACATACTTATCTGAACCTACACAAACATTAGTCCAGTAATCATTTTGGGCATATCCAGTTCCCATTTTTTCTAGATATCTTGCAAAACCACTAAAGTAGTTATATCCACCTTGAGGTCCAAGCCATAATCCAAACTTAGATTGGAATTTATTTGTTAACTCTGTAGATGTATATAACTCATTTGGGAATTTATCATTGAACTCCCAGAAATCAGTTCTGTTCATACTATTTCCAGCTTCTGCTGTTGATATATTAGGATTAAACTCTGGATCTCTATAGTTATGCCATCCATCATCAACAACATAAGAATCAACTGGCTCTACTCCATTTTCAGTTAATCCTTTTTCAGAACCATAGAAAGACTTCGAAATACTCTCATCTGTAATTGTAAGCATGTTATCATACCATGAGTTATATTGTTTTCTGAACTCAGTTGGTGTAGCTATTTCTGAAATATACTCAAAGAAGTCTGTTTGTACAACATCTGTATCTACTCCCTCTGCTGCCCCAACAACATTTTGCCATGATACAAATTTCCCATCTGTAGTTAACTGGTTATCTCTTTCTAATTGTTCAAAAGTCTTACCACTATAATATCTTATTTGCATTTCATCATTTACTACATCTGTATCTGCTGCTGGGAATTCTGAACCAAAGAACATACCATTTGCATAAATAGGTTGTCCAAGCATTAACTCATTCTTACCAATCCACATTGAAGATACATCTTTTAAATCTGGATGTGACCAAACTGTGTCTTTTATACTATCATCTAGTACAAAGTTATCTAAATCAATATAATCAATTTGTGCTTCTTCATTATCAGTTATAATCTCAAGGAATGATCTCATATAATGATCATCACCTTCAAGAACTGTTACCATATCAATGTTATATTCTGTTCCAAAAATCTCATATGGCTCATATGAAATAGTAAGCTTTTTACCATTTTCAATGTCTTCTATCTTTGTAGTAGATACATCTATTGTTAAATCACTAGACTTGATTTCTGTTTTTGAAGTTTCTGGAATAACATATTTATCAGAATATAAGTTTATTTCTGCTCCTGAAAATTCTTGAGTATTTCCTAAAGCATCTGATAATTGATCGATTCTTATATATCTTGTTTCATAGGTTTTATCAAAATTTCCATAAACCACATCACCTACATTGTGTAGATTTCCTTCTTGATGTAGATTATAATCCTCTGCAGTAAATTCACCTTCACCTGCCTCTGTCCAATTTACCCCATCTTCACTTACATAAAGCTTGTATGCTCCCATTGTTCCATTCTTACCATAATTAGCATCAGTATATCCTGGACGTTTTAAGTATGAAAAAGAAGATATTGTTTGAACTTCACCTAAATCAATTTTCAATGATGTTGGGTATCCAGTTATTCTATAACTATCGATGTAAGTATTTTTGTCTCCATCAAATAGCTTAGTAATATCTGTTTGAGGATACTCAGTTCCATTTTGAACAGAAAGTGTTCCTTTCCAATTATCTCTTTGTAAAACCTCTGTAGGTAAAGTAGGCTCTGGATTTTCTAGTTCAGGTTTTATTGTGTTTATAACAAAGTCTTCTGAGCCAGCCTGTGGAATTATATTAGTATTGGCTCTACTATTTTCTATTTCCCTTGTTAATACCTTTCCATCAACAATTGAAAACTCTCTTGAAATGAATTCGTTTCCAATGAATAGTTTATCATTACTCTTACTAGCAACAACATCGCCATTATTTTCATTTCCTTCTGCTAGTACTGCCATTGGTGCAATATTAGTTAAAGCAACACTAAGCCCTAAGGTTAAGGATAAAGTTTTTTTTGAAAATTTTTTACCCGGCATTTCTTTTTTCTCCCCCTTTTAATTTTAGAAAAATATTTTTAATATACTTTCCTATTAATAAGTAGCCTAAGATTTATTTCCTCAAATATATCTTACTTTCTAAAATACTTTATTGAATTTTACACCCCCTTTTAAAATTCACCGCCCTATTTCCATTTATTGGTAATAATACTGTAATTATATCATTACCACTTTTTCAATTCAACTATTATAAAATTTTTAATAAGTAATTTTAAATATTAATTACTATACCATTCTTAATTAATCTAAATACAAAATTCATGATTATATTTTATAAAAAATAATTATATGTAATATTTTACAAATTATATAATAACTGTTTTATTATCTATAATATTATCTTATAATATTTTGTAAATAGATTTTAAAAGAAAGGAGGATAAATCAAAATCAGTTAAAAGACTATTTTTAAGCTTACTAAGTTCTAAGAAAACTTTATTTTTTACAACTCTTAGAATTTATATTTCTAAAAATACTTAAGTAAGGGGTTTATTATGATGAAATTTAAAAACAAATTCACTAGGCTGTTAAGTAATTCATTGACACTTATTATGTGTTGTTCTCTACTTCCAATTGGAACTTTACAAACTCAAGCTAAAGAAAAAAATACTTCTTTAGATACTGAAGAAGTAACAACTATTATTGATGACTCTGAAAAAGGTACTGGCTTAAATCAATTTAACTTTTCAGAAGGTTGGGTAGCTGATAGAGCTTCTATTGATTATAACGGAACTGAACATTGGACAAATAAAAATAGATGGGTAAATGGAGAAGCTCCTTCTTTTGAATTAAGGTTTAAAGGAACTAAAATAGAGCTTTATGGTAAAAAAGATAATGATTTAGGTATTTATGCCATAAGTATTGATGGTAATGAACCTATAGAAGTAGATGCCTATAATCTTAATGCTCAAAATCAAGAAAAATTATTTGAAGCTTCTAATTTAACTAATGAAGAACATACTCTAAAATTTCAAATTTTAGATAAAAGAAATCCTATGGCAAGCAATTCAAAACCTTTAGGTGCTCAAATAGATTTCGCTAAGGTCTACTCTACTGAAATTGTAGATCCTAATAAAGAATATGTAACACCAGTAAACGATCACACCATTGGTGATGATTTATTCCAATTTACTTATTCAAGTGGTTGGAGCGAAAGTACTGGCATAGGTTCTTTCTATAATGGTGATGAATTCTGGACTTTAGCTACTGCTGATTTTCAGCCTAGTTATACCCTAAAGTTTTATGGGAACAAAGTAGAATTATACGGTGTTAAAGAACCTTCTTCTGCTATATGTGAAGTTACTATAGATGGTGGTGAACCTGAGGAAATGGATCCATACAACCCAACTAGATTAGTTGGTCAAAAGTTATATGAAAAAGAGGGATTATCAGATGGTGAACACACTCTTACTGTAAAAGTTACTCATAGAAAAAATCCTTCTTCAAGTAGCTATAATGGAGAAATAGATTATGCAAAGGTTTATCATAAACAAATTCCTGCTACTGGAATAACTTTTAATACAGAGGGTATTCAAATTGAAAATGGTATGAGTGATTCAGTAAACGCAACAGTCATTCCTTCATACTCAACTCAGAAGACAATAAACTATTCGATAGAAGATGAAAATATAGCTTCTATTGATGAGAATGGTGAAATAACTACTAAAAATGAAGGAGAAACTAATATAATTGCTACTGTTAAAGGAACTAATATTTCTAAAACTATACCATTAAAAGTTACTAAGGCAGGAGCTCTTCTTGGCGTCGCTGTTGGTTCCACAGATTTTCATTACCTTCAAAAAAATTATAATGATATAAAAAATTTAAATTCAAATACATGGAATGATGTAGCTTGGATAGGAGATGAGCTTAATTCTAAAATTGTTACTTGGACAAAGTCATCCCCTGTTAATAATGTTGCAGTAACTTCAAGTGATTTTATAAATGAAAATGGAAATACAATTTCTTCAGATAATGTTGAAATATCTTGGCTTAAGGAAACTTTAGCAAATATAGGTCGTGGTAACCCATCTGCTCCTGTTGAGCTATTTCCAGATATAATCCATAAATCTGGTTCATTAAATATAGAAGCAAATAAAGTTACTTCTGCATGGGTTAATATTTCAATTCCTAGAGATACAAAACCTGGAGTTTATACCGGTTCTTTAACTGTAAATGCAGATGAATTAGAGAAACCATATGTTTTTGATTATTCCTTTGAAGTTTTAGATTTAGTACAACCTCTTCCAAAGGAAACAAATACTCAAATTGAATTATGGCAGCATCCTTACACTACAGCGAGATATTACGGTATAACTGAAGAGGATTTATTTACAGAAAAGCATTTTAAATATTTAAGAGAAAACCTTGAAGAGTATAGAGACATGGGTGGTCGTGGTGTTATAGCTAATATAGTTGAAGAGGCTTGGAACCACCAATCCTATGATAGTGATCCTTCAATGATTAAGTGGAAAAAGAAAGCTGATGGTACTTTTGAATTTGATTACTCTCACTTTGATAAGTGGATTCAATTTAACGTAGATTTAGGAATTCTAGATCCTGAAAATGGTTTTGGACAAATAAAATGTTATAGTATAGTTCCTTGGAACAATAGAATACAATACTTTAACGAAGCTACGAATAAAAATGAATCAATAAGTCCTAAACCTGGTAGTGAACTTTGGATAAATACCTGGACTCAATTTTTAACTTCATTTATGTCTCACCTTGAAGAAAAAGGTTGGTTTGATATAACATACATTTCAATGGATGAAAGAAGTATGGATGACTTAAGAGCCTCTGTTGATTTAATTGAAAGTATTACAAATAATAATGGCGATCACTTTAAAATATCCTCTGCTATGAATTATCAAAGTGGAAATGATTATTCTTTCTTAGATAGAATAGATGATATATCAATTGGCTTATCTCATATAAATCATAATTCTGATGATATGAAAAACATGGCTGCACATAGAGAAGACCTTGGATTATTGACTACAATATATACTTGTACTGGAGATTATCCAAATAGTTTCACCATAAGTGATACGGCAGAAAGCGCTTGGACTATGTGGTATTCATTAGCTCAAAATACTGATGGATTTATGCGTTGGTCATGGGATGGATGGGTTGAAAATCCATTAGAAAATGTATCATATAAATATTGGGAGCCTGGTGACCCTTGGTTTATATACCCAGCTGAAAAAGATAGCACTACTAATACCTTCTACTCTACTCCTAGATTTGAAAGATTAAAGGAAGGTATAAGGGATATAAATAAAGCTAAATATCTAATGGAAAATGCTCCAGAATTAAAGGATGATATAGATGCTTTAGTTAAATCACTTAAAAGACCTAAGCAAGGTGGAAATGGATATGGCTCTGCAGTAGCTGCTTCTCAAGCTGATAAAGATTTAACTATTTTAGAAGTGAACAGAATGAAAGAAGGAATAAATGATTTTGCAAGAGAATTTATCTCATCACAAGATGAAAATATAATAGTTAATCCTGTTAGAAACTTTGAAGCACTAGAAATTAATAAGAATAATGTTTCTGTCACTTGGGAAGCTCCTGAAACTACTAAGGGTTTAGAGGGCTATATTCTTTATAAGGACGGTAAAAAAGTGGTAGAATTAAAACCTGAAGAAACTACTTATAAATTTACCAATTTAAATAGACACACTATTTATAACTTTAAAATAGCAGCTAAATATAGCAATGGTGAAATATCCAATAAAGAATCTATTACCTTAAGAACTACAAGATAAAAACTTAATAAAAAAGGGGCTGTATCAAAATAACTCATCAATAAAACTTATAAATAATATGAAGAGAATATCTGAATGAACTTTAGAATTTAAGCTATTACGTAGAATAATTTGCGTTAAGAAGCGAAGCTGTTTTACCAGCGGGAGTTCTGAGCTTTAGCAAATTATTCGGAGTAATTGCTATAAATAATGACTCCAATGTAACTAAAGTTCCATTGGATAAGTTCAAGAATCCAAATTAAAATTTGGACTTTCACTTAAAATTCAGTAATTCTCGGAATATATTTATAAGTTTTATATACGAGTTTTGATACATCCCCTTTTGTATTGTTTATAATATAATTTAGAACTTTATAAAATATATTTGGTATTATACAAATAATATACTATAAACATTTTTTGATTTATATAATTCTCCAATAAACCAATGAATCCTAACTATATTTCTTCTACTTTATTTTGTAAAAAATCATGTAATTTCTTTTCTCTTGCAACTAGTTTTTCTACAAATTCTGTTTTTGGGTTATTTAATATTTCTCTTGGTTTTCCATATTGTTCTATTTTCCCATCATTCATAACAAGAATCTTTGTTCCAAGTTTAATTGCCTCTGAAATATCATGAGTTACAAAAATAATAGTTATACCAGTTTGCTTATGGATTCTAATTATTTCCTCTTGTAATTGCCCCCTAGTAATTTCATCTACAGCTCCAAAAGGTTCATCCATTAAAAGTAAGTCTGGTGATGTTGATAAGGCCCTTGCAATTCCCACCCTTTGTTGTTGTCCTCCAGAAAGCTCATCTGGATACCTACCTAAAAGTTCTTCATCTAACCCTACAATATCCATCCACTTCTTCACTGCATTCCTTGTTTTCTCTTTATTTTTTTTATTTAATAAATTAGGAACATAGGCAATATTTTTTTCTATGGTCATATGAGGGAAAAGAACGCTCCCCTGTATGGAATAACCTATATTTCTACGAAGTGATATAATATCTTCCTCTTCAATATTTTTATTCCTAACTAGTATGGTTCCTTCCTCTGGTTTTATAAGACCATTTATCATCTTTAAAATCGTTGTTTTACCGCATCCTGAACTTCCTATTACAGTTAGGAACTCTCCTTGTTCAATATCAAGATTAAAATTCTCTATAACGGTGTTTTCCCCATAAGTTTTCTTTATATTTTGGAATTTAATAATTGCACTCATTTATTCTCCCCCTATTTAAGAATTCCCTTTTCTATCAAGAATTCACGAGCAACAACTTCAGCGTCAACTCCTTCCGTCTCTACCCTATAATTTAAGTATGCCATCTTTTCATCATCTAAAATTCCTTCAAGCTTCTTGAAAACATCATTTAATTCAGGATAATCTTCTAAGATTTCATCCCTTACTACCATAGCTGCCATAGCTGAAGAAAAGAAATTTTTATCATCCTTTAAGACTACAACCTCAGCAACTGCAAGCTGTCCATCCGTAGTGAATATATCCATAACATCAACTTTACCTTCATTCATAGCCTGATATTTTAATCCAATATCTAAATCAATGGTTTCTTTAAAATTGAATCCATATGTTGAACAAAATGCCTCATATCCATCTGGTCTCTCATAAAAATCATACTCTGCACCAAATACCAGCTTGTCAGATATTTTTGCAAGATCAGAATAGGTCTTAAGGTTATATTCTTCTGCTATATCTTTTCTTACTGCAAGTCCATAAGTATCATTAAATCCAACTACTCCTGTCCAAGTTAAATGATATTTTTCTGCATATTCTTTCTTTAACTCTTCATACATGGTTTCATCATAAAATCCCTTATGATTTAATACCATATTCCATCCAGTAGAAGTATACTCTGGATACATATCAAACTCTCCACTTTCCATACCTGGCATAATATTAGATGTACCTCCACCAACACCTTGAGTTAATTTAACTTCTAAATCCGTGTCTTGTTCAATTACATCTTTTAGCATAGCTCCTATTATATACTGTTCAGTCATAGGTTTTGTAGCAATATTTATAGTATCAATATTACCTTCTTTTGTTAATACTCTTCCAAATATTAATGCACAAATTATAATTAAAATAATTCCTGCTATTCCTCTTTTCTTTCCTATATTTCTTCTCTTCCTTTTTCCTATACTCTCAACTTTACTAAGAATAAAATCTACCACTATGGCTAATAAAGCTATAAGTAAACTTCCCGCTAAAGTCATGGCAGAATTATTAGTAGTTATTCCTCTATAAATAGCGACACCTAATCCCCCTGCACCTATAAAAGAAGCTATACCAGCAAGAGCAATTGTCATAGTAGCCATATTTCTTACTCCAGCCATAATGACTGGCATTGCAAGGGGAAGTTTTATCTTATATAAAATTTGAAATTTTGTGCTTCCCATGCCCTCGGCAGCTTCTAAAATTCTACTATCAATATTGGTAATTCCAGTATGAGTATTTCGAACCATTGGTAAAAGTGCATATATAGTCAATGCTATAATTGCAGTAGTATTTCCAATACCTGATAAAGGAATTAAAAAACCTAATAGTGATATTGATGGAATAGTATAGACAAAATTTATAATTGCAAGAATTGCCTTAGAACTTTTCTTATATTCACTAATTAAAATTCCTATTAATAGCCCAATAATGCAAGCTATAATAATAGCAAGGAGTGAAATTTGCAAATGCTCAAGTAAAAGATTCAAATAGAATTCCTTCTTTTCTGTTAATTGCACAAATATATCACTAATCACCTTTTCCTGTCCCCCTTTATAATTTTTAAAATAACTTTCTACAAATAACTAATTAAGTAAAACACGCTCTTTTTTACTATTTTATAATTAGGAATCACTATTTATTCCTTTAAATATTTTTATATGAATTAATCACAAATAACTTAAAATATATTTCAAATCAAAAGACTTGAGTAAGAAAATTAAAAACACCCTATATTTAAACTTTTAAATATAGGATGTTTTATAAATAGAATCACAATCATTTTATAATTCAAAGTTTACACCTTTTTATATTATTAAACTATTTTTCCAAATCTATTATAATAGTCTCTTCTATATAATTTTCAATTATCTCTCGCGCCATATTAAAGTAATTTACACACTTATCAATTATTACTGCATCAGTACTTACAACTCTATCTAATTTTTCTAAAATTACATCAGCATTATTAACTAAATTAACCTCTACATTTATATTCCATTCCTTAGAATACTCTAATATTTTATGCTTTAAATTACCTGAATTAGAAACAGGAGAATCCAAATAAAAAATAACATTTTTACAATTATACTTATTCAAAAATTCTCCAATTATTTTTAGAGCTTTATCTGTTTTATCAATAATTTTATAAGTCCCTCTAAGTCCTGCTAAATCTCTAATACAACCATCACTTCCTATAATTAAAGTTCCTCCTGATAGAGCAACTTCAAGGGTTATTAATAAATTGAAGCCATCTATATGTATAGCTCCTTCTCTTAAACATTCTAAAGGAAGTCTTTTTTCTCTTCTTATCTTCTTACTTTCTTCAGAACAGACTCCTCTTTTTAAAGCATCTCTCTGTCTTAGAGAAAATTGATATCTATCTCCAACAAATTTAATAACATGCTCCATTTTATAATCTCTACTTATTAACCATTCAATTTCTTCTTTTGCTTTTTGTAATCTTTCTTGTTCCTTATTATAAAACCATCTCTTATCACTTTCGTCAAATCCTCTTTTAGTTACCTTGCTCATTCTTATCCTCACTTTATAGTATTAAAATTATTTTTCATTAAGTAAATACTTCTCTATTTTACTTTGTACAACTTTAACATTCCTTCTAACTTTCTATCAATAATCTAAATAAACTTTTTCTTCTACAAAACAGTCAGAAGAGACTCTATTTAATTCAACATCTAATTATAGTATTTCTTAATAGTTCCCACTTATGATTTTTAATATATTTATGTATAAGTTTACTTTTAATTATATACTATTAAAAAGTAAAAAATCCACGATATAATATCATGGATTTTTTATTCGCAATTATTTATAATAGTTTGTCCACTCTTCACATTTATCTAGTGTCATATTAATAAATTTTTGATATTTAGCTAATTCATCATTTTTAAACTCTTTTTCAATTTTCTTTTTATTGTCTATCCATTTCTTTTGAACTTTTGTTATTTTTTTAAAATCTTCTTGAGATAAATTTTCTTTAAATTCTCTATACATATTATTTAATAACTCATCACTTAACTCATAAACAACTTTTGCATTTTCTACGTTGCTTACATCATAAGATCTTAAAGTTGTTATTAAAGCATTATAGTACCTAAAAAATCCTTGACCCTTTGGAAGTAATTCTTCTGCACTTAAACTTTTGTTTTTAAAGTCTTCCCTTATATCTTCATTTACTTCTTTACTACTATTTGCATCTTCATTTTTTGCAACATATTCATGTGTGTCATTAGAGGTAATATTAGTATTTTCTTCTTTAGTGCTAACTTTCTCATTAGTTGGCTCAGACTTATATTTAACCTCTATTAAAAGATATGCTATACCGCCAAGTAATATAGAGATTATTACTACCACTGAAACATATTTTAAAATACTACTTTTATTATTTTTCTCCATTTAACCTTCTCCTTCGTTAAAATTTCATTAATTGGTATGGATGTCTTTATGATTCCAGTAATAAATTATACCTATTAAAATAATAATGCTCAACTAATTTACATATTTTCAGTCATATAATAAACTTCTTCATATAGTACACTCCTTTAATAAACTCCTTTTTTTCTCTATATTCTCTATATTCTTTATATAATAAAAACACAAGGCATTTTATATGGTGCCTTGTGTTTTTACATAAATTAATTTTTATTTAAGAAAATATTATATTCAGTAAAACTATTCTCCTAAAATGCTATTCATTACTATTTGAATGTCAGCTGTATCTACTATACCATCTCTATTTATATCAGATTTCTCACTTAGAGAATTACCTGGTATAACATCACCTTGATATTTAGATACTATTGACAAGTCTCCTACGTTTATAACTCCATCACCATTGACATCAGCTGAAATCTCATCCTCTTCTAATGCATAATTTAGAGTATAAACATTCTTAGAACCAGATTCTGAACGAACAACTATTGTTGATTTATTTTTATAAACCGGTAAAATAGTTATTGCTGCATTCTCATCTGCTAAAGCTTCTACAGTTGTAGGTAATGTTTCTAAATTAACTGTATACTCAGTGGTATTAGGATCAAAACCTTCTAAAGCTTTTCCATCTAATTTAATTTCAGATAAAGTATTATTTGTATTAGCATTCATTTGTGGTATATACTCATAAACAGCAACTTCTGATAATCCAATACACTTTCCTACTTCAGGTTGTTGCATGTATATACGTATGCTATCAGTATTTATTACTTCATCTAAGAAATAAGTTGTCTCTCCAGCAAGGTATGATACCTCTGTTGTATTTGAATGAGGAGCAACAACATATTCACCAGCTTCATTTTTATAACTTATTTCAACCTTCTTAGGAATTCTTCCATATACATTATCAGTAAATAACCATAAATCTAGTCTATCTACATCATATTTATTTTCCCAATCTAATTGAACATATGCCCCTTTAGGTTCTCCATTTACTGTTAAGTTACGCTCATTCCAGTTTGTCCAACGCTCTCTTGTATCTAAGCTATTATTAGTTATTCCATTATTAATAGCATTTAAATTATCTGATTGAGAAATACAACTTTGACTTAAAGTAGGAATATCTTCATTAGAAGAATTATTTATAGCAAGATTAGAAGCTGCTTTTAAAGCCTCAACTACACGCACTGTTGAAGTTACAGTATATCTCTTACCTAATAAAGAAACCTCTCCTTCAACAGCAACTGTTGTATTAGGTTCACTAAAATCTACTTCTTCTAAATTCCAATCTACTTTAAATTCTTCACATTCTCCTCCATCTGCCAAATATCCTTTTACTGTCTTAGGAAGTGTAGGAGCTTGTCCAGCATATGTGAATGTCGAATAGTTTTCCATTGAAACAACATCACCAATTACGTGAACATTAACATTTACAGCAACATCTGTTCCTTCTAATTTACCATTCACCTTAAAGATCTGTGGAGTATCTAATTCTGACTCATCATATTCATTCCATAAGATATTAAAATTCTCAGTTGTTCCATCGCTATATCTTCCCTCTACAGTTGATGGTAATTCTGGCTTTTCACTTAAATTAACATAATAGTCTTTAACAATTTCATAAGACTCTAAGAATTTATCATCTCCAGCATTGTTTACAGTATTAATTTCTATAGATTGAGATTGTAAACCCTCTCCAGAAACATTTAATGTCATAGCACCTGCATCCTTAGTTGATTGTACTATTACTAAGGCTTTACCACTTAATGCCTTTCTAGTGGCAGTTGTATCACTTGTAGGTTTATAAGATTCTGTATCAGTTTGATCTCCATTATCAACACCTACAATCTTACCATTACCCTCTAATTCAAAGTTTAATCTATTAGATGCACCTGGAACTATATTTCCATCCTCATCTACTATATCTACAGTAATATAAGATAAATCATATCCATCAGAATCAATAGTATCTCTATCTGCACTTAGTTTTACAGTAGTAGGGTCACCTGTTGTTGTAACTGACTTTCTACCTTCTGTATTTGTAATTTCATTTCCATCCTTGTCATATGCCTTAGCAGTTAAAGTACCTTCTTCATAAGGAACGTTAAATACTGGATATAATGAATCATTTCCAAAAGTATAGTATTTATAACCAGCCTCAGTTGTATGCTCAGTTGAAGTTTGCTCTCCAACCTTTTCATCATTTAGATATAATTCTACTTTATGAGCATCAGTAAATACATTTACCTCAACATTTCTATTTTCTATAACTATATCTTCTCTATTCCATGTTGGAAGTACATGTAATGTATTTACATCATCATTCCATTGACTTTGATATAAATAATATATATCTTTTTCAAAACCTGCAGTATCAACTATACCAAAGTAACTTGATTTTGGAGATGGACCATTTCCACCACCAACACTACCACTACCAGTACCATTCCAAGGAGTAGGCTCACCTATATAGTCAAAGCCTGTCCATACAAATTCTCCTGCATTATAGTCATTCTTTATAACGAACTTCCAAGCGTCACTAGCTGAGTGTCCCCAACCAACTCTTGTAGTATCATTGTCGTACTCTGAAATACGATGATTTCCATAATCTATTCCTTTTGTTTTATAATATCCTCTAGTATGAACTGCACTACTAGTTTCAGAAGCATATAATGTCCAATCTGGATGTCTTTCTCTTTGTTGTGCAACTTGTCTCTCATTAGCATAGTTAAATCCAACTAGTCCACCATTATCATCAACTACTTCTGAAATAGCCTCTGCCGTTCTATCACCATTTTTAGTTCTGTTATCACCTATAGTAACAGGTCTTGTTGCATCTTCTGCCTCAATCCAATCAATTATATCTTGAGCTACATTAGTATAGTTAGATGCACTTCCACTAATTCCTTCTAATACCTCGTTACCTATTGACCACATTATTATTGATGGGCTATTCTTAGAATTTTTGACCATAGATCTAGCTTCAAACTCTCCCCATGTCATTCCTGATGTTCCATTTATAATCTCATTTTCCTCTTCTATTACTTCATTAAAGTACTTAGAAAAGTCATTTACGTTTCCGTTCTTAGGATTTGTCCATGTATCAAAAGCTTCATTTATAACCAATAGTCCTAAACGGTCACAAATTTCTAGTAACATGTCACTTGCTGGATTATGAGAAACACGTATTGCATTAACTCCCATTTCCTTCATTATTTCCATTTGACGCTCTACAGCACGGTAGTAAGAAGCAGCTCCTAAGGCTCCTTGGTCGTGGTGCATACAAACACCTTTTAATTTCATCATTTCTCCATTTAATGAGAATCCAGTATCTTTATCAAAGTTATAATATCTGAATCCAAAGTCTGTGAAATAAGTATCCACTACTTTACCATCTATTAAAACTTCACTTTTCACTTTATACATATTAGGATTGTCAACTGACCATAAATCTGGTTTATTGACAATACCAGTTTGATTGAAAGTTACACTCTCATTAGCAGCTATAATTTGTTCACTTATTACTGGTTCACTAACTTCCTCTCCATTAGCATCTAATATAGTACTTTTAACTGTAACATTAGATTCTTCTATGGATTCGTTTTCAACAATAGTCTCAATAGCTACGTCTACATTACCATCTTTTTGTTCTTCAATATTTGGAGTTGTAACTGTCGTTCCTAAATGAGAAACATGGATAGAATCTGTAACACTTAATGTTACATCACGATAAATCCCACTTCCTGAATACCATCTACTAGTTGGCACAGGATTAGATACCTTAACAGCAATTATATTTTCTGTTTGTCCATCACATACTAATGCATCAGTAATATCAAAGGCAAAAGCAGTATAACCATAATTATGTTCACCTATCTTTTTACCGTTTACATAGACTTCTGCATTCATATACACACCATCAAAATTTAATGTAAAGTCTTTACCATCATACTTTTCAGGAACTACAAAGCTTTTACGATACCATCCAGTCCCTCCTAATAAAAATCCACTTTCAGCTTCTCCTTGTACAGTAAAGTCTCCTTCAATACTCCAGTCATGAGGTAAATTTAATCCTCTCCAAGAAGAATCATCAAAATCTACAGCCCCTGCACCTGATGGATCACCCTTAAAGAACTTCCAATTGTCATTAAAGATAGTTGACCGTTCTCCATCCTTAATAAATCCAACATGTACTGTTTCAGATTCTGGAACTTGTCTTGTTTCAGCCATTACTAAAGTAGGTGACAAAGTTAAAGCAAAAGCTAATGCTACCCCTAGAGCAGAGCTTTTTTTGTGAAATGGTTTCATGTTACTATTCCCCCTTTTAATTAGCATAGGTTAAAGTTAATAAAACTATAAATTATAGAAGTGTTAATTTCTTATAATTAATTTAAGCCATCAACCTATATTACTTTTATTAACTATTATGTATAATAATAACATTTTATTAGTGAACAGTAAAGTATTAACAATTTTTATATAAATACTTTTTCTTTATCATTTTAATTAGTTGATAATTCTAATTTATTATTCTAAAAAAGATATATTACAATGTTTAATGATAATACATCTTAATATTAATAAAGCTAATTTTTAACTAAAATCATCCATTTATTTATGTATATCATAAGTTTCAGAAATATAAATATTTTAATATCCTTAACAAAAAACACATTGAAAATAAATTCAATGTGCTTTTTTTATATAATACTATTCTTCATACAAAATACTGTATAAATTTTCATATTGTTGATATTCCTATTTATTATATCTTTTCTAGAACTATTTAAGGTTATCTTATGTTATAAGATTTTAATTTAAATTATCTTTTTATTTCTTAAATATTATATGAAATAAATTAATAAAATATTGTTATAACTACTGTAACAAATGTAAATTTATTATTCTAAAATCCTGGAAAAAAAGGAAATGGAGGTACAAAAAATGGATATCCTAATAATCCTATTCTATGAATGTTACGCATTGGAAATTTTCTTCTTCTAAAGCGTCTATGCCTTCTTCTTCTTCGAGGTCGATAACCAAAGGATTCTTGTCTATCCATTAGGTCTTCCATATCATCCGTTATTACATCTTCACCAACTAATACAGTAGCATTATCAGCATCTACATCATCCATAATACCATCAAATGTACTTCCATCTCTCATTACTATGACAACATGATATGTCATACAGTTTTTGCATTGATCATATAGAGTACTTTGATCTCTATAATAATCCATAAATTCTAATGACATTTTATACCAACTCCTTTCCATATCATGCTATTCACTTGTACTATTATTGGTGTCATTCTTTTTAAAATTTTTATAGCTAATATAATTAATTCATATCTATTTTCAAAGAATACCCGCACACCTATTAAATTTAAATGTGCGGTTAAAAATTTATCCTACTAAATAATATTTACTTAATTAGACTCAGTTAATCTTTTATTTAATTATTTAATATCTTATTGTTTATATTCACAAGTCCAATATCAAATACTTTTTCTCCATATATGTGAACTTCAAAAGTTACTGCTGCTCCAGAATTTTCTTGGTCTGGTCTTGCATATGCTTCAAAATATTTATAATCACTATAATTATTCCAAATATAAATATAATAAAGAACAAAAATTAAAATTCTCTAGCAACTTTTTTTATTTTATCTTGTAAATTTAATAAGCTTTTTCTGATCTCAGAAAAATTTCCACTTAATAACCTCTTATTTTTAACAACAATCTTACCATCAACCACTACTAACTCTACATTACTTACATTAGCTGAATATACTATAGCCGCATAATAATCATATATCGGTTGCATGTTGACTGATTTTGTTTCTATTAAGGTTAAGTCTGCTTTTTTTCCTTCTTCTATGGATCCAACTTCTTTATCTATACCTAATACTCTAGCTCCACCTATAGTTCCCATTTCTACTAACTCTACTGATGGCAATACTGTTCTATCATTATTGAATAATTTATGGATTTTTCCTACCTGTGACATTTGAGTTAATATATCTAAAGTGTTTCCACTCATAGGACCATCAGTTCCAAGCCCCACATTTATTCCTGATTCTTTAAACTTTAATATAGGAGCTACTCCTTTTGCTCCCTTAGCATTTGCCCCAATATTATGAGATACTTTAGCACCATTTTTCTTTAAAATCTCTATATCATAATCATTAACTAAAACTGCATGAGCTGCTATAAAATTAGAGTCTAAAACTCCAAGCTTATCTAAATATCCAACAGGAGTAAGATTATATTTTTCTATACACTCCTTTAACTCATAATCCATTTCTGATAAATGCATAGTAATAGGAACATTATATTTTTTACTGATTCTATAAGCCTCTTTTAAGGATGCATCCGTATTAGTGTATGGTGCATGAGGCGCTATTCCTGGAGTTATTAAATCATCATCTTTCCATTTTTCTATGAAATCTATTGAATAATCTAAACCACCAAAAGCCTCTTTAGAATCTGGTGAAGGAAAATCTACTATTGTTTCACATAGTATACCTCTCATATTTAATTCTTTTGCGGCCTTAGCTACCTCATCCTCAAAATAATACATATCACAAAAAGTGGTTACTCCTCCTAATAGCATTTCTGCTATGGCATATTTAGCTCCTATATAAGTTAATTCTTCATCAACTAATCTTTGTTCTAAAGGAAATAAATATCTCTTTAATCTATCCTTACAATCATCAGCTAAACTTCTAAAAGGTACCATAGAGCCATGAGTATGACAATTTATCATACCAGGCATTAAGATTCCCTCTTCTCCATCTATTACTTCAACTTTATATCCATCTCTTTTAAATATTTCCTCTTTACTTACATCATCTCCAACATATATTATTCTATTTCCTTCAAAAGCAACTATCCCATTCTCTATAATTTCTTTATTTTCATTCATAGTAAGAACCGTAATATTTTTTACCAAAGTTACTCTTTTATCCATATTTTATCCTCCAAACATTTACTAAAAATAAATTAAAAATAAGAGGCTGTATCCCCCTATGATACACCCCCTTACTTTATTTTTATCCTAATTTCCTATACTTCAAAGCAGAGTTTTTTATTTAAATAAAGAAACAATACTACACTTTTTAACGTCTATTAATCCCTTATCTGTTATCTTTAAAGCAGGGCTTACTGGTAACGACAAGGTACTAAATGACATAATTTCATTCATATGATTATATCCTAAATCTCTCATAGCATTTCTAACTTCCCCTAGTTTTTCTCCTATGATTTCAATAGGCTCATCACTAACTATTCCGCCTATTGGCAGTTCTAATTTAGCAATTACTTCATTATTATTTGAGACTACATATCCCCCCTTAGAATATATAACCTCATTAGCTGCTATAACCATATCCTTAATATTTCTACCCATCACCATAAGATTGTGATGATCATGAGCCCAAGTAGTTGCTATTGCTCCTTCTTTTATAATTTCCCCTTCTACTAATCCAAAAGCTATATTGTTACTTTTACCATATCTTTCAAAAACAGCAATCAACGCACATTTACTATTTTCCCACTGTAAAAGATTATTATGAATATCTAAAGTTACTTCTCCCTCTTCTGTAAAAGTAGTATTTTTCGCTACCTTCATAGTCCTACAAGTTACTTTATTTTCATAATTCTTCGGTACTTTAACTAACAAGCTTTCTCTAGTAACTTGACTTAATTCTAAACTATTATAAAATCTATAATCTAAAGTACTTTTCTCCTTAAAAAACTCTTCTTTTAACCCCTTATCTCTATTAAAAACCATTTCCCCATTTTTATAAACTTCATATATATTAAAATCTTCTATATTATCTAGTAATATAAAATCTGCCACCTTTCCCGGTGCTATTGCTCCCCTATCCAAAAGATTCATTCTTCGAGCTGGTGTATATGTAGCTACATATATTGCATTTTCTATTGACATTCCGAGCTTTACAGCCTCTTTTACCAATTCATTCAGATGCCCCTTAATTAATTTATCTGCCATTACATCATCTGTTGCCAAAGCAAAATGCTCATATAAATTATTTTCAACTAAAAACTTTATATTATCAGCCGTCATTGATTTGTGTTGCATTTCTATAAACATACCATCTTGTATTTTTTCTTCAAGAGAGGCTAGTGTTTGTTGAGTATGATCTCCATTAACTCCTCTATAAATATAAAGAGATAAATCCACCCCTTGAATTTTTGGACAATGACCCTCTAAAGGTACATTCTTCTTTTTGCTTACGTTTATTATTTGATTTATATTAGAATCCTCATCTTCTATTAAATCCTTAAAGTTCATTACCTCTCCAAGACAAAGAATATTATCATATTCTAATAATTTCTCTACCTCATTAGGAGTTATTTCTCCACCTGTTGTCTCTAAGGAACTTGAAGTTGAAGGAACCGAACTAGGTATGCCATAAAATATATCTAACTTTTCCTTAGACTTAATAAATTCTTCTATACCATGAACACCAAAAACATTAGCTATTTCATGAGGATCAGCTACTACTGTAGTGACCCCATGTTTTATTGCAGCCTTAGAAAATTCACTTGGAATAGTCATTGAACTCTCTATATGCATGTGTATATCTATTAAACCTGGAATAATATATTTTCCATCTCCATCTATTATATTTTTAGATGTTAATCTATCCTCATATTCTTTTCCTATATGAATAAATTTCCCCTTATTTATTAAAACATCACCTTTTATAAACTTTTTGAAATAGCTATTATACACATTTAAGTTTTTAATAATTAATTCTGCTTCCATTCTATTACCTATAAACTAGTTCATTATTCTGTTCCAGTTATTAACCCATTCATTCATTACTGAGTTAACGAATTTAAAGTCTATTACTTTTGCATTATCAAGTACTGGTCCATATGTTAAGTTCTTAGTTTCCTCTTCTGTTAACTTAACTTCCTTGTTAACTGGTGATTCATTTAAAGCCTTAGCAGTTCTTTCTTGAACATATTTACTTAGAGCGTAGTTAATAAATTCATAAGCTAAACCTTTATTTTTTGAATTTTTATTTATGTTTATTGTATTAAAGTTTAAGTAAGTTCCTGACTCTGGTATTACATTTATAACCTCTGGTTTAGCTTTTGAAATTGTTCCATAAGCAAAATCTGATGCTACTGCAGCTACTATTTCACCATTTGAAAACATATTTGCTAAATCTGAAGATTTACTATAAGTTTTAACAACATTTGGCTTTAAAGCTTCTAACTCTTTAAATGCAGCTTCTCCATTATCAGTTTTTACATCTACTCCAGCTTTCTCTGCAGCTATTTCTACCATTGCAGGCCCATTAGTTGTTGTAATATCTGGTATAGCTATCTTATTTTTAAGCTCTGGCTTCCATAAATCTTCCCAAGAATTTATTTCAATTCCTGCTGAAGGATCTACAATTATTCCTATACTGTTTAATGTGTATGCTGGTCCATAGCCTGCCTCTACTGTAGCTTTAGCTTTTTCATTCATTTCATTTGCATTAGGAATCTTTGAATAATCTAATTCATCAAATATTCCTGCTTCAATTCCTTGTTCAGCATAAGACTCAGCTAAATAAGTTACGTCAATTTGTGAGTTGGGATTATTTTTCATTTTAGTTAATCTCTCTGAGTTATTACCCACTTCTAAAACTATTTCCACTCCATGTTCTTTAGCAAATGGATCAAATACTGTCTCTTTTAATACATCTTCATTTAGTCCCCAAGTTGAAACAACTAATTTCTTTCCTGCTTCTGCTCCCTCTGTCTTTCCACATCCAACCAAGGCTGTTCCTAATACTAATCCTGTTAATAACGTTGCTAAAATTTTCTTTTTCATAAGCTACTCCTTTATAAACATATTTTTTTATATTTAAATTTTATAAAACTACTATTTTATCTGCTGGCAATTGAAGTTTTATCTTTTGCCCTTTTTCATATACAATGCTGTTTTCACTGTTTACAATTAAATTTCCCATATCAGTTTTAACATCATATTGATATGCTTTTCCTAAGAAAGTTCTTATTTCTATAACACCCTCTACTGTATTTTCTAAATCCTCATTTACAATTTTTATATCATCTGGTCTTATAGTTGCTTTTACTTCATTTTTATCTTTCACTTTATTAACTCTTAACTTAATTCCAACCTCACTTTTATAAGTGTCCTCTGATATCTTAGTTAAATCTATAAAATTTTCAAAACCTACAAATCTTGCAACGAACTCTGTTGCTGGATTTGAATAAATATTTTCTGGAGTATCAAATTGCTCTATTACTCCCTTATTAAGAACTGCTACTCTATCTGAAATTGAAAAACATTCTTCTTGGTCATGAGTTACGAATAATGTTGTTATTCCAAGCTTTTGTTGAAGCTTTCTTATTTCAACTCTCATTTTTAGTCTTAATTTAGCATCTAAATTACTTAGAGGCTCATCTAATAATAAAAGGCTTGGCTCTATTACTAAGGCTCTTGCTATTGCAACCCTTTGTCTTTGTCCACCAGATAACTCTTTTGGATATCTCTTTGCTAAGTGGCTCATATCAACAACTTTTAATATTTCATCAACCTTTGTTTTTATTTCTTCTTTATTCATCTTCTTCATTTTTAGTCCGAAAGCTACATTTTCCTCTACTGTTAAGTGTGGAAATAATGCATAGCTTTGAAATACTAATCCAAAGTTTCTATTATGAACAGGTATATTTGTATAATCTTCATCTCCTAATAAAAACTTTCCTGCTGTTGGCTCTATAAAGCCAGCTACAACTCTTAATGTTGTTGTTTTTCCACATCCACTTGGTCCTAAAAGAGATACTAACTCTCCTTTTTTAACCTTTAAATTTAAATTTTCTAATATGTTATTTTTCTTATCATAAGAAACATTTATATTCTGTAGGTTTATTAAATCCATATCTTTGTCCTCCAAATAAATTTTTAGCTAGATTTTATCCTGCAAAATTATTTAATCCTAATGTTTTTTCTAATATATACATAATTCCAATAGTTAATATCATTAATATCACTGATAAAGCCGATACTGTTGGATCGTAATTATATTCAACGTAATTCATCATTGTTGTAGGTAATGTGCTTACTCCTGGTCCAGTTAAGAATATGGATACTGGAACATTATTAAATGAATTTATGAAGGCTAAGATAAATGCTGCCATTACTCCTGATGTTATATTAGGTAAAACTACCTTAAAGAAAGTTTTTGATTTCTTGCATCCTAAACTCATAGCTGCTTCTTCTATGGAATAATCAAAGCCTTCTAAGCTTGATCCTACAACTCTTATAATGTAAGGAATTATTATCAATGTATGTCCAATAAATAAACTAGCATATACTGAAAGATTCATTTTTACTAATAAGAATTGGAATAATGAGAATCCAACTACTATTCCTGGGACTATTAATGGTGAAAAGAAAAAGCTTTTAACTATACTCTTTCCTTTAAAGTTATATCTACTTAATCCGTAAGCTGCAGGCATTCCTATAACTAGCGCCGCTAATGTAGCCACTGTAGATATCAGGAAGCTTGTCCCCATACTCTTTATAAATGATTCTGATTTAAATACCGTAGCAAACCATTGCAAGCTAAATCCCTTTGGTGGAAATGCTATATAGTTTTCCGTTCCTATACTTGTCATAGCAATAATTACTAGTGGTGCAAATAGAAATATATAAACTAAAACGACGAAGGCTGTTAGAACTTTACTCTTTTTCACTTTAAGAAACCCCTCTCTTATCTAATCTTGATGCTAGGAAGTTAATTCCCTTTATTACTATTAAAGTAACTATAATCATTATTGTTGCTACAACTGCAGCCCCTTGCCAATCTCCTAATGTCATAGTCTTTTGGTATATTAAAGTTGCTAAAACCGTATTTTTATTTCCTCCTAATAATTGAGGTGTTGTATACGCTGTTAAAGAACCTGTGAATACTAAAACTGTTCCAACAATTAAACCTGGTAAGCTAAGTGGAAATACAACTTTAAAGAAAGCTTTTAACCTATTAGCTCCTAAGCTTTCAGCTGCTTCTAATAAGTCATTATCTATATTTTCCATAACTCCTACTAAGGAAATGATCATTAGTGGTAAGAAAATATAAATTGTACCAACTATAATAGCTCCTTCTGTATATAAAAGGGATAGCGGTTCTTGTATTAAGTTAAACTTCATTAACAAAGTATTGATTATTCCATTTTTCCCTAAGATACTCATCCAAGCGAATGAACGAACAACTGAATTTGTTAATATTGGGAATACTGTTAAGGCTATAAGTAAGCCTCTTACCTTTTTAGAAACTCTTGATATGTAATAAGAAACTGGTACACCTATGAACATACAAATTATAGATGATACTAAAGATATCTTAATTGTTCTCCAAAATATTGACATCATATAAGAATCCGTAAAAAACTCCTTATATGCACTAAACATGCCACCATTGCTATTAGTAAAAGTAGGAATTATTACATCTAATAGTGGAACTATCATAAAATATGCTACTAATACTATGCAGGGTATAAATAATAAATAATGACTTATTTTCCTCATGCTTTTCCTCCATTTTAAGTAATATGTCTTGAATCATATTTAAATTTTTCTACATAATGTAATTTTATTCTACTTATTACTACGTATATTGTCAATTTATTCTTTTGTATTTTTCGTGTTTTTTCTCTTTAAAACCTTTTATTTTTGATTAAATTTAAAAAAATATTCACATTTCCATTTATTCACGAACAATATTAAAACTCTTAAAAAATTTTATTTTTATATAGAAATTATCTGAAGTCACGCAAAAAAAAGACAATAGTAAGTTGTTTAAATCCTCTTAACTATTGCCTCAATTTTATTTATTATGGTAAGATATTTTAAATTATTGTTAATTCAAAGATAAATAAATTATTTTTAACTACCAAACGATTTTTTATTAAGTTTTATTTATAATTCGGAAAATTACCACTCTCTTTTAAATCAAAAAATCTATTAAAGTATTCCATCATCAACATTATTTGTAGAATATTTAATATTATAATTTATTCCTAAAATAAAGCTATAAAACATAAATACCCTATTTCTAAAATAGTATCCTCAAAACCATCACTTAAAAAGTCTAAAACTGCTTCAGTGTTATTTCCAATAATTCTTGAAAAAGCTACAATATAATCTTTTACTTCTTCAATATTTATTTCCTCCTCATTAATACAATATTTTAGAAATAGTGCATATCTTATTAAGAGATATTCTAATATAATCATCTGAAAAGCAAGTACCATTTCCTCAATATCATCACTAACACAATTACTTAAAATTTTAGATATAATGCACTTTTCAATTAATTTATCATATTCTTTAAACTTCTCTTTATAAGTGCTCCATTTATTCTGAAGACTTTTAACCTCAACATTTTCTGCAAAATTAGAAATCTGTTCTAAAATACATTTAAAACTAGAAACCTCTTTGTAGTTCTGTATGATATCTAAAAACAAATAATTTATTTCCTCAATTGAATCTGTTTTGTTTAATTCTATTTCACTATAAACATTTATAACTTCTTCTATGTACTCTCTATCACTATATTTTTCTAACTCTTCTAACAAATTTTCCTCATTTGTATAAATTTCATTCTCTAAGATATTTAGCAACATTTCAAAGCCTATAATTAACCTTTCTTCTAAAGAAAGTCTCTCCTCATAAATTATATCTATTAAGGTTTCTCTTATTCTAAGCTCTAACAAATTTTCTTCTTCATAAATACTCTTTTCTGAAATCATCTCTACTTTGCCCTTAAGATTATTTAAAATTTCTACTACCTCTGGACATGCACATGATAATGAAAGTTCCTTTTTATTTTCAAATACATTCTCTAGTCTAGGAAATGTATGACATGTTAAAGATAGATACTCTTCCCCATGACTTTTAACTATATTACATAATCCTTGTCCATCTAAAAAAGCACATGCTTCATAGATTTCCTTATTTATAAAATACTCCGTTTTCTCATTACATTTTTTAATTTTCACATTATTTAAAAGATACTCAGAATCTTTCTTATCTCTTTTCCATTTATCATAGGTATTATTATCTACGTTAATATCCCATCCCTCACAGCATGTAAACTTACATTTATCCGCTATACACTTAAACTTATCATAATTCGTAATTTTTAATATATTTATATCCTTATTCATATATAAATAGCTCCAATCTTCTTAATATATTTAAATCTAAAACTCTCATAAAGACTATATTTTAATTCTAACATTAAAAACATCTTTTCATAATCATAACTTTTTTAATATGTAATATTTATAGTAAAAAACACTGAAATCTAAACTTAAAATATATAAATCTATTCTTATAATATGTAGCTATATAATAGACTTCTTTTCTATTCTTATTAAATCCTAATATCTACTCTTATTTTAGGTTTAAGTCTATAAATTGTAAAATTATAGAATGAATCCTTTAATAAATTTCTATAAATAAAAAAATCGTATTGCTAATAAACAATACGATTTTTTAAACATATTAGTTTAAAATTAACTTTAACCTTTAAATGCAAATCAAAAGTTCCCATATCTTTTAATAATTAATTTTAAAGGTTTAGTTGAGATACACTATATTCCCAAAGCAGAGCCTTCAATTAAAATATAACTTATATTTACTCTTGATTATTAAATAGTCCGGCTCCCTTTATTATTTCCTGCTCAGCAAAAAGACTTGTAACAGCTTGGTTATAATCAATTATTTTCTGAGCTTTTTTTATCTTCTTAGCATATTTTTTGTTATTGGAGAACATATAAATCATATATCCCCATAATTCTTTCATTCTAAACATTGCATTTCTATCTTCATTAAATACTTCTTTATATTTATTAAAAATTTCATCATGAAATTCTTTTAAAATCCTTTTATCTATGAACTTATCATCCTTTATCTCATTCATCAACCCAGGATTAGCTAAAACTCCTCTTCCTAGCATTATTTTATTAACTTCAGGAAAGATTTCAATTAATTTATTATTATCTTCTACAGTAAAAATATCACCATTATAACAAATCGGATTCTTACTTAAAGAGATTGCATCCTTAAATACCTCTAAATTAGGTTTATTTCCATAGAAGTCCTGTCTTGTTCTAGGATGAATAATAAGTTCTTCCATAGGATACTTATTATAAATTTTAATAAGCTCATAAAACTCTTCTGGCTTGTCCATTCCTAATCTAGTTTTTATGGAAAGCTTCATATCATCTATTTTAAATATCTCTTTTAAAAACTTGTCTAGTTCATCTCTATGAGCTAAAAATCCTGATCCTCTTTTCTTACCAACAACAGTTCCAGAAGGACATCCTAAATTCAAATTAATTTCATTATAACCTAATTGTTGTAACTTTCTAGCAGTATTAATAAAACCTTCTGAATCATTAGTAAGTATTTGAGGAACTATATTCATTCCTGTATTATTTTCAGGTAAAACATCTCTTAGCTCCTTAGTTTTAAGACTTTTGCTGCTATTTGGAACAACAAAAGGTGCAAAATATTTATCAATACCTCCAAAAAACTTTTCATAAGAATTTCTATATATAAATCCAGTAATACCTTCCATTGGTGCTAAATAATACTTCATTTGTTTACTCCTTTTTTAAAAGATTCTAAAAAATATTATATCAGCCTTTCTTTCTTTTATCTACTTAACTATATAAAACTAATTTTTTATACAAAAAATTTATTTAATTAACTAAGTTCTTTGTACTCTACAAATTAAGTCATCAGTATCTCTTATGTAAAATTCTTTTATTAAAAATACACCTATTATTATAGTAGCGCCAATATCTGCTACTGGTTGTGAAACCCACACTCCATTTAATCCGTATACTCTGGGTAGTATAAGTATAGTAGGTATAAATATTATAACTTGTCTTAATAAACTTAATATAACTGACTTCTTAACATTTCCTATAGACTGGAAATATACCGCTCCCAATATTGAAATTCCTAAGGTTGGCAAAGTAAAAGAGTATATTTTTAGTCCATTAATTGCTATATTTATTAGCTTATTATCCTTTGTAAATATATTAATAAACGTCATTGGAAATATTCTAATAAGTATAAATCCTATAGTTAAAATAATTGTTGCTAATATTATAGTCATGAACAATGTCTTTTTGGCACGATTATATTCCTTTGCTCCATAATTATATGCTACTATGGTTTGCATCCCTTGACTCAATCCAAAAACGGGCATCAAAAATACTAAGTATATAGAGGTTATCGAAGTCATTGCTCCTATTGCCAAATCTCCACCATAGTTTTTTAACACTCTATTTGTTATTAAATGTATAAATCCTGATGCAAGCTCCATGAAAAATGGAGTTAAAGCAATTAATATTATTAATTTTAAAATTTTCTTATTTAATATGGTGTCTTTAACTTTTAACTTTAAATTAGATTTTCCTAATGTAAAATAATATACTGCCCAAAGAAAAACTATTAATTGACAAATTATAGTGCCTAAAGCAGCGCCTTTTATACCCATATTAAATAAAAATATAAATATTGGATCTAAAATTAAATTTAAAACACAACTTATTATCATCATTTTAGCAGCCAATCTTGGATTTCCCTCAGCTCTTATTGCATTATTTAGGGCAAATCCTGGAAAATTAAACCATGAACCTACAATTATTAAACTTATATAATCTTTTGCATATATAATAGTGTCATTGCTTGCGCCAAAAAAATATAGTATTTCTTCTAGAAAGAAGAATCCTCCTATCATAATTATTAAAGCAACAACTATTGATAGGATAAAAGTATTTCCTAATATTTTTTCAGCCTCTTCTCTATTTTCCTCTCCTAGCTTTATTGATATATTGGTACTTCCTCCTATAGCAATTGCCACACAGAAAGCACCCAGTATCGTAAATAATGGCATAGTTACCCCTAACCCAGATATGGCCAATGCTCCTATATCTTTAATAGAACCTATAAAGGCTCTATCTACAGTATTATATAATGAAGTTACCATCATTGATGATATAGCCGGTGCTGAATATTTTAAAAGTAATCTACCTATTTTTTCATTTCTTAGTTCATCTTGATTTTTCATAATAATATACCTATTCCATAATGTCATATATTTTATTTGATGAATAATCATTTCATTTGTTATTAATAATTATTATCAAATCCTGTTTATTATATCATCTCACTAAACTTAGTCAATATTTTTTTTATATATAGTTTTAAAAATATTAAATATTTCTAGTTTTAAATTAAAAAACTTAATAACTATCAAAATAACTGTACTCTTTACAACTAAGAAAGTTTCTATTTTAATCTATTGATATAAAATATTACCTCTATTTACTCATCAAGAAGTTCACATTTTAATCAAACAAAGAAATTATCTAACTTTTTAAATCAAAAAAGAGATGCCTATTAGACATCTCAATAATTACTTTTAATTATTAAAAATCAATTTCTCATTTATGCACTCATCACTGTAACAAAAAATTAAATTGCTGTTATCACTCCTAATGGAGTCATTACACATTTTTATTTCTTACTCCTATAAATAGCATTCATATTATAAATTTATTCCTTGAGGATAGTAAAATAAGTTATATGGATCATATTTTTCTTTTACAATTTTTAACCAAGATACATTATTACCAAAATAATTATATAAATAATTAGGTATATTAATATCACAATAATTAAGGTATCCAAAGTTTGCATATGGAATTAAGGATTCTCTTAAATTATTTACCCATCTAACTGTATTATTAGCATACATACTATACTGAGGAGTCCATTCTGCATCAATTTGTACTAATACTTTAGCATCTCTATGAGGATAAGCGCTAGGTAAACTTTCATTTTCTGCAATCTTTCCTCCTAATAGAAGGAATCCAATATCTATAGGTGGCTTTATAGGCGGGGAATTATCTAAATAGTCAAATAATATTTGACAAGGTGCTTTTCCTAATGGATTGTATGCCAATAATCCTGTAATCTTAAATCCTGTTGGCTTAGACACAAAATCTTGATATTTCTGCATATATTCCTTAAGACCAATCTGCTTTGTTGTATAATTCGTTTTATTAGGTATTTTTAATAAAACACTCAAAGCTTGTTCCATTTCTTTTTCTGTACTTCTTAATCCTACTCCATACAATTCAATAGCATCTTTAGTCATAGAAACCTTAATAGTGTACCTATTATCTAAATGTTCGCCTACTCTTTGAAATACTTGAATTACTTCATATCGCCTATCTTTAGGCCATTCAGCAGTTAATACTGTTACTTTATCAATGGGATATACTTTAAAAGTAAGTGACACCACTACTCCAAAATTATTACTACCCGCTCCTCTTAATGCAGCAAATAAATCTTGGTTTTGATGTGAATTAGCAGTTATTATCCTACCAAAGGCATCTACTATTTGTGCTTCTACTAAGTTATCGCATACTAGACCATATTCTCTTTGTAAAAATCCAACACCTCCTCCTAAGGTAATTCCTGAAACACCAATAGATCCACAACTCCCTCCAACAAATGCAAATCCATATTTAGCTATCTTAGGATAAAGTTGTCCTAGAGCATACCCTGGCCCTATTCTTACATAGCCTTCTTTAGTATCTATTTTAAAATCAATTAAATTAGAAACATCTATTACAACAGCATCATTTGCCACAGAAAATGATTCATAGTTATGACCAGCACTTCTACAACGTATATTTAATCCTTGCTTTCTTGCCCAATTTACTGCATTAATTACATCTGTTATGTTATTAGGATATATTATTACCTTTGGATAATAACTAAAATATAAATTTTTATTTCTGCGAACAATATTATAACTTTTATCTTCTTTAGTTATAACAAGTCCTGTTAACCCCTCTATCATATTAAATTCCTCCAAATTTATTAACCATATATTATAACATGACATGTACTGTTATAATATATGGTTAATTACTTAGAAGCTATTCTTAATATTATAATATTACCTATGAATGTTTCACTAAACTCCCTGTTTATATCTGAAAATGAATTAGTTAAATTTTCAGTAAGTAGTTTTTTGTGAACACTATCTCTTAAAAAACCATTAATTCAACTATTTGTTATCTCTTTTCTCTTATGTTACTAATTATAAATCTACTTTCAGGTAATGT
The DNA here is from genome assembly GCF_034439435.1 of Clostridium sp. LIBA-8841. Taxonomy (GTDB): domain Bacteria; phylum Bacillota; class Clostridia; order Clostridiales; family Clostridiaceae; genus Sarcina. Next base: position 128,631 of record NZ_JAPCKJ010000001.1, read on the forward strand.
AGGTATCTTTGCCATACTATATCTTAAGTCTTGATTTGGTACATCATACTCAATCTTATTAACAAGAAAATCCAGGCTAGCTTTCATTATTTCTATAGTTATACCTTCTCCTGGACATCTGTGTCCTTTGGAAGGATCATCTCCGCCTTGTGGTATAAAATCAAATAGGTTATCCTTTCGTTCCTTGAAACGCGCTGGCCAGAATTTATCAGGATTCTTCCATATCTTCGCATCATGATTAATACCATAAACATCAAGCAATACAAGCATTCCTTCTTTGAATTCATTTTTATTCCAGATAAAATCTTTTCGAACTCTTGCACCTAAAAAAGGGGTAAATGGATAGTACCGTCGAACTTCCTGTACGAAGAACTCCAGCTCATCCCTATCCCCTGTTGAAAATTTTTCTTTACATTCTGGATATTCAAACAGTGCTAAGGCCTGGAAGGTAATAAAGGTTGAAATAGCAACAACAGGACGTAGCACATTAATAAGCTCTATCCCAGCTATATTACTATCTAATTGATTACCATCTAAATCTTTATAAAAAGCTATAGAATGAAGTGCAGTTTCTTCTTTAGCTTTAATATTACCAGAACGAGCATCTTCTATGATTCCCGTTATCCATTCTTCCGCCCTAATTCTAGCTCTTCTTCCCTTCCAGTGTCTAGGTCCAACTGCACCAAAGGCATCAACCATGGAACTAAAGTCTTCAGCTCGTCCTTTTACCTCAGATTCCTTCAATGGAACTCCAGCCCACTGGCACACTACTCTACATAAGATTTCATTCATTTCATCAAAAAGAATAATCTGTTCTTCATCTTCCCATTTTTTAATAGAACTTTGCAACTTCTCCATTACAAGTTTTGCAAGTTGATTTTGATATGAGGAAGTCATTAATGACATAAATAACTTCTTTCTATGAATATGTGCTTTACCATCCATAGACTGAATAGCACCAACACCAAATAATGTTTTTTGTACTCGTTTAGGAGTTGCATCCTTTCGATAGAATAATTCTGGATCATAAAAAATTTTTGCAGCCTCTTCTCCACTAATACAAATTACTTTTTCTCCAAGTAAGTGAGTTTCGAATATATCTGATTTATACTTACTAACTCCACTTTTAATAAATAAATAACCTTCCTGCAATAAATCAAGAGTACTGTCTAACCCTTTATCACGTGGAATCTGGCTTTTAAGTGACATACATATTCTCCTTTATTTGATATTTAAAAATATACTTAAAATCTCTTTAGATATTATTTCAATAGGATTGAACTGAAATAATTTTATATTTTATCTTGTAAAGATTTCCTGTATCCCTTTAATTAGTATGTCAATTTTTATTCTTATTTATTACAATAGATAAAATAATATTTAGACTAGGTAAAGAAGTCATTCCATTATTATATATATCAATATCTTTTCCTAAATGTTATGCTCTAAGTATTTTATATATGTAATTAATTTTTTAATAAAAAATACATATACTGTCTACAAAATAAAAAGCCGTATGAGGAAAGACATCCTAAAATACATTGTAGAATATATCTTAACCATACAGCTTAATTGTTTATATTTTCTGCAATAATCCGTTTTTTAGAACGGTTTATTTGACATGCAAAATTTCAAATAAAATATTTTTAATATTTTACTTGACTTTTATTAGCTGATCTTATTTTAACTTAATTTCTATACTTAACGACTTAAATATCTAAATTCTATACTAGTTAAAAGTAATGCACCAGTATAGTCATTATTAACTGGTATACGAGAAACGCTCAACAATGCAAAATCTTCAGCTCTAATAATATCATTTAAGTCAAACTCTAAAACATAATGATTATATTGGAAATTACCTGGTGAGTTTTGAATTGGAATATTGCCGCTATTATTAACAATTATATTAGATGCACTTACTACACCATTAGCTCTAGCGAATAATGATGAAAGTCTAATTGCAAAGGTATTCCCAACTGGTGTATTTGAATTATCAGTTAATAAATGAACAAATACTTTAGCTCTTTGCCATTCATTACGAGCATCTTTTGGCACATTAAAAGTTAATGAAAACTCACTTGTATTATTTTGAGGTATAAGCCACCCCAATATCCTAATATTAGAATTAGCATTTCCAAGTGGTACAGTATTAGGTGTAGTCAAAGCACCATTATTCATGCTTCCAGCGTTGAATACTAATGATCTGAATTCTTCTTGTTCACGCTTTGGACAACAACACCAATCGCGTGATTCATTCCTTGGACACCAACAATCGCGTGATTCATGATTTGGACAACAACAATTTGACATATTGTGTTACCTCCTATTATTCTAAATTTTCTTCATAATATAATATATTACAAATTAATAATTATGTTATTAAATTTTTAATGTTTTTTCAGATAACGCAATGTAAATAAACTCTAATCTTTAATATTGATAATCTAGATAAGCCTAAAACCAATGCAACTTAATCATTACTAAAAATTTATAGGAGCTATCATCCTAAAAATAATTAAGCTAGTACAGATAAATACAAAAAAATACCCTGAAGTTACTATTTCAGGGTACTAAATGATATATTTTGACGGATACATGTATGATAATTTTTCAACCAATAATAAATCTACATAAATTCTCTTTGTAATGATCTTGCATATAGATTATCTTAATTAGTCGCGGTTCTTTTCAGCAGCTTCTGCATCTACTTTAGTTTTATGAATTGTACCCTGTGGATGGTGAGGTGGTGCATAGATAGAATACACTTTAAGTGGTTCATTACCTGTATTTATAATATTGTGCCATGTACCAGCAGGTATCATAATTGCAAAATCATCAGAAACTTTTGCTTGAAAATCCACCCTATCCTTATTACTTCCTGTTTGAACAAGTCCTTCACCTTCTTCAACACGTATAAACTGATCAGTATCTGGATGCATTTCTAAACCTATATCCTCACCAACATCGATACTCATTAAGGTAACTTGTAGATGCTTTCCTGTCCATAAAGCAGTACGAAAAGTTTCATTCTGCTTAGTAACTTCATCGATGTTAACTACAAAGGGTTGTGGACCATAATCCTTTAATTCAATTACCCTATTGCTATTTACTAATTGTGGAGAAACAAACCTTGAACCATACTCGAATTCATCAGTAAAAGGAATATACCTATCATTAAACCTCATAAAATCATCTGAATAATTATAACTTGTTGTATCAACGAAATAAGGACATAAATATGTGTTATACATACCATATGAGTCATACATTGATATATCAGCACAATAAGGACATGTGTACATCCTATAAGTATTATACATATTACTCTCTCCCTTTATAATCTTATAAAATTATAATATGTTCTAAATTTTTGAAGTGTGCTTCTATCATTATATTTCAATAATAGGAAAAATCATAAAAATATACATATATTTTCAAGTCCTAAAATAAAAAGAAAAAAGTAAGATTAGTAATTGAAAAATAAAAATCTGTTATTCCACGAAACGGAAAATACTTTTAATGAAATGCTTAAATCTAAAGATGAATTTTATAAAGATTTATAAATATAAAATAATAAGTAAAACCCACCACAAATCTGTGGTGGGTTTTCATAACATATGTTTATATAATTAATCCAACAATAGTTGCTGTTAACATACTTACTAATGTTGCACCATATAGTAGTTTTAATCCAAAACGTGCAACCACGTTTGCTTGCTCTTCATTAAGTCCTTTTACAGCTCCTGAAATAATTCCAATTGAAGAGAAATTTGCAAAGGAAATTAAGAATACAGAAACAATGCCTATTGATCTTGCTGATAAATGTATACTTCCACCTACTAAGAAATTCATTGCAACAAATTCATTGGATACTAATTTAGTTGCCATTACACTTGCAGCTTGTATTGATTCATTTAAAGGTACGCCCATTAAAAATGCAAATGGAGCGAATACATATCCAAGCGCATCTTGGAAAGTAATACCAAAAATTCCTTTGAATAATATATTAATCATAGCAATTATTGCTACAAATCCGACTAACATAGCCCCTACTATAACAGCTACTTTAAATCCATCCAAAATATATTCACCAAGGACTTCAAAAAAAGTTTGTTTCTTTTCTTCATTAACTTCTAAAATATCTTCTTCTTCTGTTACCGTATATGGATTTATAACTGATGATATAATAAATCCACCAAATAAATTTAAAACAAGTGCTGTTACAACATATCTAGGTTCTAAAAGAACCATATAAGAACCAACTATAGACATAGATACTGTTGACATAGCTGATGCACAAAGAGTATATAATCTATGTTTAGGCAATAAACCAAGTTGTTTTTTTACTGAAATAAATACTTCAGATTGACCAAGTATAGCTGATGCTACTGCATTATAAGATTCTAATTTACCCATTCCATTAATTTTGCTTAAAACTAATCCTATATATTTCACTATAACAGGAAGTATTTTTAAATATTGTAAAATACCAATTAAAGCAGAAATAAAAATTATTGGTAAAAGAACACTAATAAAAAACGAAAACTCATTAGCATTAACTAATCCACCAAATACAAAATTCACTCCTTCTCCGGCACATTTAAGCAATACTTCAAAACCATTTGCTATACCACCTACTAAATAACTTCCTAATTCAGTATTTAGTAAGACAAAGCCAAGTATGAACTGTAAAATAAGCATTATAATGACAGGCTTATATTTTATATTTTTCTTATCACTACTACCAATCCACGCAAGTGCTAAAATAACAACTAATCCTATGACTCCAATAATATATTTCATTTTTATTCTTCTTCTTAAATACGACAAGTTTAATATTATTATGTTCTATATATAGTACAATAAATACACTTTACTTTTAGTAGATTGTTTTTTTATTTTTAGTAACCTTTAGTCCAAATTTGTAATTATATTTTTTAATCTTAGAATAATAAAAATGTGGATAGATATCTTTCACCACAATTACAAACATACTTATTATAAATTCCTTATGAACATTTGTAAAGAAATATTTAAATTTTATTCAAATATCGCTTTTGAAATACTATTCTTACACTCCTTTATTCTACCTGCAACCATAGAAAACAGAACTTGCTAAAGTTAAACTCAACGAATATATAATGCTAAAAGAATAATTTGTGCCTATAAGAATATTATCATTAGTAAAAAAATCAAAATAACCTATATACCATATAATTTTAGAGACTTATGAAATTCTTTAATAAAAAATAATAGAGTGTTGACTTTATTTAAATATCAACACTCTAAAACTAATAAACTTTTATTTAATATAAAAACTTTTTATATTAAAACCCAAAGTAATTTTTACTCTATTTTTTCAATATACTTGCAGTTTAAATATATGTGATTTAAAAAAACTAATAATCTTTCATAAAGTGGTTGTACTTTATCACCAAATTTAGCTTCTAACTCTTCACCAATTTCTTTAACAGTTTTAGTTCCATCAATTTGGCTAAATACCTCACTACTATATTCATCAAAAGTAATTTTTTTATACATAGGAATTTTAACTTTTAACTTTCTAAAAAATCTTTGAATCTTATGATCCTGTTTTTCTAAAACAGTAACTATTCCATTCTCATCCACTTCATATTTAAGATTATCACATATCTTAAATCTCATATTTAAAAGTTCGTCATTATCCATTATCTTTCACCTTAGACCTCATAATAGGTAATACAGTTGATAAAACTAAAAGAATTAGCACAATTATTGCCATTCCATTACTAGCTACAAAACCAGTAGGAGTTCTTGGTGTTATTATTCCTGTTACTTGTAGAACTATTCCTATTAATCCTACAATAGATCCTCCTGCTACAAGTCCTGAAGATAAACTTATACCATTAGAAACCTTAACTTCTTTTTCATGATCACTCTTGCTCATTTTTTCAATAACTACACGTATTAATGCACCTACTAAAATTATAGAAGTTGTTGATATAGGTAAGTAGAATCCAATTGCAACAGTCATTATTGGTAAATCTACTAAGAATAAGAATAAAGCCATAACTACTCCTACAATAATCATAGGCCATGGTAAATTACCTTCCATTATACCTGAAGTTAATGTTGACATTAAGTTAGCTTGTGGTAATGCGAAAGGTGCATCTGCTCCAGTAACTGCTAATTGGCTAGAAAGTACTAATATTGTTGCAGTAACAACAACAACACCAACTATACTTGCAAGTACGAAAGAATTTTGCATTTCTTTTTTGCTACCACCAATTATGTAAGTTACTTTTTGAGATTGGCTGTATCCACCTGCTACTGATATAGCAACAACCATAAATGTAGCAAATAAAAGTAATGTTTTATTATCAGCTTTTCCAGTCCATCCCATTATAACGAATACTAATGTTAATATTACTAATGAAGCTATTGTCATACCTGATACTGGAAGGTTTGATGTTCCTATTGTACCAGTTAGACGACCTGCAACTATTACAAATAATAAAGATAATATTAATGAAACAACTGCTCCAGCTATAGCCATACCAATACTATTAGAAATAAAGAACCCTGCTACGAAAGCTATTACAGCTCCTGCTAAAAGTATTACTATAGCACCACTATTTTTCTCAGTATTTCCCTCATTAGCCGGACTTGCTTTTAATGTTTCTTTTATGGAAACTATTATAGTTGGTATAAGTTTTATAGCACCTATTATACCACCACAAAGCATCATTCCTGCTCCTATGTACTTAACATAACTTCCTGATATTGCGTTTACATCCATTTGATGAATTAATATTGAAGCATCATTCCATGAATGCATACTCTTTTCTGCCATATCACTGAAATATCCTATTAATGGAGCTATTCCAAAGTTAGCTAGTATAGAACCTGCAAACATAGTAAGTGATACTTCCAATCCAACTATAAATCCTATACCAAGTAAAAGTGGGTTTACTTCAGTAGAAAATTTCCACTTATAAAATTTACTTCCTAAATATGTAACAGTATTATTTATTACATTAAAAAATGATCCTGTTAAAACATTTATGATACCACTTATAACAAATCCAATTCCCATAAACTTAATTGAATCTTCGCTTCCTTCTGAAGCAACAAGAGTTTCAGATATTGCCATTGATTCAGGATACATAAGTTTTCCATGTTCTTCAATTATTAGATAGTTGTAAACTAAAGATAGACATCCTACACCAAATAGAACTCCACCTACACCTACAGCTAGACCTTCTAAGAAAGTAATATTACTTCCTATTAATATTATTGCTGGCAGTACAAAGATCATACCACTTGCTATGGATTCTCCCCCACTTGCCATACCTTGAGTTATATTTTTTCCAAGAATACCTTTACTACGTGCAAATATTCCTACAAATACTGAACCTATAATTGCACCAGGTATACCAGCAGCAACAGTTAAACCTGACTTCATTCCTGAATAAGCAGTAGATGCTGCAAAAACAGCAGCTAATATTATACCTATTATTAATACAGGCAGATTAACTCCATTTTTTGATTTACCAGTGAAATATGGAACATAATCCTTTCCACTTACACCGCCATAAGCCTCTTTAGGTAATTTCTTTTTCATATACCTAATCTCTCCTTTCGTTTATTTATACCAATAGAATAATACTGTATCCATTGATATATCCTAATGTTATATTTTCTATAAAATGCACAAATATTATACTATATCCATATAAAACAATAACTGCTTGGCTTTATATAATTTATTTGTACATGTTATATTTAAATTCTTACTTAAAAATTAACTTAAATATAAAAGTCACCTTTTAAGTATATTATTTTGTATAGTAAAACCTATTGTCACTATACTTGTTAATTTTTTCTCTTGAAATTTTATTAACTGTATAAATAAGAAATGTAATCTGAGAAGTATTTTTTAGTTTAAATCAATTGATACCTTACTTAAATTCATCTTTAAGCATTAAAATCTTTTATAACTTTTATTGAATTAAAATATAATAATTATAAATTTTTTATTATATTTATTATGATATCACTTCACCTTTTAAAAATCCATGATATTTTTTCCATATATTCAAATTTATCAAAGAATAATTATACAGCATAATCAAACCAAAAACAATTTAATTATATACATTATAAGTTTCTTGTTATTAGATAAAAACCTCATCAATAATTTATTTAAGGCTTTTTTAATGAATGATTTTAATATGTTTCTTTATATTTATAAGTATAAATATATTGTAACTAGTTCTAGATATTAATTCTTTAAACTCACGAAAAATTTAGATTATTTGTTATTTTAACTTATAAAAAAAACTGCGTAGATTATAAACCTACGCAGTTTTCTTATTACAAATTTCCTTTTTTATCAATCAACAAAAGTTATTACTTTTTCTTTCTCTTTAAAACAAAAGTTCCTGATGCCATCATAGCTAATCCTAATTGTAAGAATACTGATGATGAAGCTCCTCCAGTGTTTGGTAAGCTACCCTCAGGTTTTTCCGGATTTTCTGGTTCTTCAGAATCTCCTGGATTTTCTGGCTTCTCAGGTTCTTCTGGTTGTTCCGGTTTTTCTGGCTCTTCAGGTTCTTCTGGATTTTCTGGCTCTTCAGGTTCTTCTGGATTTTCTGGCTCTTCAGGATCCACAGGACCTTCAGCATCATCTTTTTTAACTAATCCAGTAATTGCTTCACTTAAAGCTTTTACTGTATTATCTACTTCTTCTTGAGTAGCATCCTCTTTACCTAAAACTCCTTTAGCTAAATTTAATTTTTCTTGTAAGTTAGTCCAAGATTCTTTTGTATAATCTTCCTCTTCAAGATCTTCTGCTTCCTTAATTACCTCTTCTAATTTAGACTTATCTACCTGAACCTCTTCTTTAATTGTTGAAAGTCCTATTTCATGAAGAGTTGGTGCAAAACCATCCCACTCAACTTTTATTTCAAATACATTCTCAAATGCTGCTGTACTAAATTCATTAAAGCTCTTATCTAAGCTTCCTACTTCTGCCCATCCATTTTCATTTCTTACAGATACTGTTGCATTAGAAATTGTATTTGGATTTTGTATTATTGTAAAGTTTTTAATATCTGTTCTGTCAGAAAGTCTGTAAGTTAAGTGACCTGTTTTAGGAGCACTTCCTAATGGCTTAAATGCAGTATTTAACTTTCCATCAATTAAATTCTTGGGTTCAAACTTGGCTTCTGCTGTTGGTCTAATATCAAAATTAACATCATTATTTGAATACTCAACTTCTAATTTATTTAAATCAAAAGTTATATCATTATCTGTATTATTTAAAATACGAACATAACGAGCATTTATAACTTCAGATAGATTTTTTATTTCTGTCCATTCTACTCCATTAATTGATGACTCTAATACTAATTCATCATTTTTTGTGAAGTCAGCAGTTATATTAGTAATTTCTCTAAGTTTATTTAACTTAATTCCAATATATTGGCCTTCTGATAATTTAACATCATTTAATTCTACAAGTGAAGCTTTTTCCTCTGATACACTTACTTGGTTTTCTTCTAATTCTTCTACATTAGTATAAGCTTCTAACTTCATATTGCTTTCATCTTTTTTATTAACAGAGAATTCTCTAACAGCTATCCAGTTATTTAATATTTCCTTAGTAGGAATAAATCTTAAATATTTAGCTGTTATGTCTAAATCTTCTACAACAATCTTATGCATCTGTGGTCCATAATCAACACCATCTACATCTGTCCAATTTTCACCATCCATTGAATATTGGAACTTTCCATAGTTAAATGCATCTCCTTCGTCTTGACCTTGCTCAAATATAATACTATTAACCTCAGTTACTTCATTTAATTCTACGGCAACATAGTCTCCCTCTTTAGCTGCATTACGTATCCACATACATGAATATCTAGTATTATCTCCATCAGCTATACTTTGAACATGTCCCCAATATAATGGACTCATATTCGTATAAGGACGAAGTGTTAACTTCTTAGTGTCTGGATTTATAACTTGATCAATATTATCTCCTATAATTTTAGATAAGTCTTTTGCAAAAGGTATTAAATGTCTTGTACCTGGTTCTGGTCTAGATTGTCCATTTAATACTGGTGTTCTATGAGATCTTGAAGCAGTGTACTCATCTTCTCCTAAAACATAATACTTTATAGCTTGCTCATAGTTACCCTTTTCAAAGGCTACAGCAGCATTTATATATGCTATAGTTGATTCTGCTAAATCTCTTAAAGAATCAACCCACCCTTTAATTTCACCTTTTAATAATTCATTCTTAGATTTAGTTGCAAAATTATTAGTTGCATCTAAAATCTCTTGATATTCATCTAAAATAACTTTACTATAGTCTATTATAGACTCATTAGCCCATAACTTTCTTGTAAACTCTTCTATTGTTGGTCTTAATTCTTCAGATTCTTCTAAAGATAACCCATGCCAGTTTGGAGCTGGATCACTCATATGTTTTGCAAATGTATGTAATTCTTCACTTGCATCTGGATCTATATATTTGAAAGAATCTTCCCAACTCTTATCAACATCAAAATCTGCTCTGTTCCAACCATAATCAGCTATAGCGAATAATGATACTTTTGAAGCTTGAGCTTCTTGCATTGGGTTAGTTACAATCCCTTTAAAGTTTGTAACTGTTGGATCTAACATTTCTCCCTTACCCATTAATAAACGCTTGTTGTTTATATCATTTACAGGCCAGTTTAGCCACATAAATGCTTGACGCCCTACAGCTTGTTCAAAGAATTCAAATGTATCTTGAGTTACATATCCAAGTATTACATCACCAGTCCACATGATATCAATACTTTCTGGCATTGTACCAATAGTATTTAAGTATTCGTTATTAACATCTCCACCTGCTGATTCCTTTGTGTAAACTTTAGGAACAAATATGAATTCATATACATCTTTTTTTTCTAAACGCCACTTTTCTAAGTCTTCCATAAGTTGTACTTGATTTGAAGCATCTCCTTCAGCATCATCTGCAAGAACACCAAACTGACGTACTCCAACACTGTATAATTGTTCAAACTTAGCTATTATTTTTTCTAAGTCAGATTTATAATTTTCTTCAGAATCAAAATTCATTCCATCTTTTAAGAAAGGATGTATTGTCCATATAAACTTATTCTTTGTTGCAGCTCCAACTTCAACCATCTCTTCAATTTCAGCTAATTTTTCTGCTGGATATGGTTCTCTCCATTTAAGACTGTGATATTCATCATCCTTTGGAGCAAAGATGTATGCATTCATCTTAAAGTCTCCACCAAATTTCATTAAGTCCATACGGTTTTCATTACTCCAAGGAATTCCATAATATCCCTCAATAAATCCACGCCATTGACCATCTGAATAATCTTTAATAAATAATTCCTTTAATTCATTTCCTTCTAATTGATTAAATATTGCTTTTAAAGATGTAATACCATAAAATGCTGAATCAGTATTTTTACCTAATACGGCAATTACATTTCCCTTAACAGATACCATATGTGCATCATTCTTTTCAAAGTGAGCATCATCTACTAAATTATTTTCTGTAAAGTATTTATCTACAATCTCTTCTGAGTTGTTTATTCCAACTAGGAAGTTTGTTTTATCTTCTTTTATCTCATTACTTACTTCATGATTAATTCCCTTAATTGATAAAACTTCTATTAGTCTATTTTTTGTAGCCTGATCAATTCCCTCTTCAAATATGACATTAGCATCATTCGTTAAATTTACTACACTACTTCCATATTCTATACTTTGAGGAATTGGATAGATTTCATATTCTGAACCCTTTGTTTCCTTCATCTCAGTAGCTAGTACATTTTTAACAGGTAAGCCTGATAATAAAGTTACCATCATGACTAAAGTCATAACTCTACTAACAAGCCAAATTAGTTTGTTACTTTCTTTCCGCATTCTTTTTCCCCCTTAATTTCCCATTTTCAATTTTTAATTATACTTTACATCAAAACCACTTTACCATTTATATACTTTTATGTCAATATATTAATTTAATTGTAGATTTATACTTTCAGGATAATTTCCTAACCTTTAATACGACATAAATTTTATTCACAATAAGGATACTAATACTATTAAAATTCATAAAAAAAGGCTATATCAAAATAACTCACCAATAAAACTTATAGCTAGTATTAAGAGAATCTTTGAATAAACTTTAGAAATTGAATAATTAAAAAAATTCAAATAAAAAAACACACGAAAATCTTAATCTAAGATATTCATGTGTTTATACTTAAATCTATTTCACTAAATTATCTAATTACTTAATGTAGTCTTCTATTGATTCTAAAATAATTTCATCTGGATAAAGAGCCATAACTGAATCATCCTCAATAAGTTTATAAAATCTTGTAGAATAAGTAACTACAAACTTACTATTCGGTAATGTAATTCTTAAAATTTCACCATAACAATTAGGCTTTCCTCCACTAGGCTCCCCAATTATTTTTGCATTGGTGTCATTTTTAAAGCTATAAGCATTTAAAAGAGCTGAAGAAAAGGTTTCTCTTCCTATTACCACTTTTAAATTCTCCTTATTATTTATCTTTTCATTATTCTTTATATAATTTATTAATAGAGTGAGTAGGGTTGAATCTCCACCTAAATTGTTTCTTATATCTACAGTTACTCTTTGTATATTTTTCTCCTCAATTAAAGCTATTATATTCTCAATTTTTTTATCTATACTTTCCTCTCCATACTCCCTACAACTATTATATTTTATATATAACTCTCCACTCTCTAAAATTTCAAACCAAAGATTCTCGGAATCATGTTTAGCATATATAGGGAGTCTCTCATTTGTATAAACTAAGTTTTCAATAGAGCATGTTAAAACCTCATAGTCTCCATCCTCTAAGGTTATTTTTATTTTATCCATATTATCAACAATCAAAAGTCCATACAAAACTTCTGCTATTTGGAGATATTTCATACTTTGTGCCTTAAAGAAATACTCATTTTCAAAGGAAATAATATTAGAAAGCTCCTCTAATGCCTCTTCTATTTTCATACCTTCTATGGCTATAACCTTTTTAAATAGCAGATTTTCATAGTCCTTAGAAGTATTTATAATATATATTCCATCATTGAAATAATAAAATTTTAATGGAATAAATCTTTTAGCAGGAAATATTAGTGAAGTATGCGCATCCTTAAGAGAAGCCACAACTCTTGATATTTCCACCTTCATTTCCTCATAATCCAACTCATTAACTATTTTCTTTAAATCCTCTATTTTCTTATTAAAGACTTCTTCCTCTGTATAAGCAAATAGATTTTTATGTTTTTTCTTAAGTTCTTCCTTTAAATAATCAATGTCCTCTATCCACTTTTTCTCCCATGTACTTTCCATAAATTCTCCTTTATGCTTTAAAAGCTAATTTTCTTTGCTATAAATTTTATCCTTAAATTCTTCTCTATATTATAATAAAAGAAAAACCTCCACAATACATTTTTGTATTGTAGAGGTTTTTATGTATAATTATTAATCCTTTAGAGACTTTGACATCTTATTTCTTACTGGAACAAATTCTGAAGTTGTATCATTAGGATCAATATATTTATAATCTCCATTTTCATCTTTTCTGAGTCCTAAAGATGCCATTTTCTTTTTACTATTTCTATGTTTATTACCCATTTTTCTCACCTCCTATAATATTTATATTTATCATTCAATACTATATTATTCTTAGTGTTATAGCTAAAAATTATATATAAAATTTAAATATTAATTTAAATTTGTTTTTTCCTTGTTATTTATCTTACTAAATCCTCATTCTTCATAAGGGCCACCCAACAATAGTAGATATAAAAGAAGAACCTCAATAATACATCTCTGTACTATTGAGGTTTTATGATAAAAATTTATTTATTTTCAGTCTTCTCTCTTCTTCCAATTAAACTCCAATATAATAAAAATGCTACTGCAGAAATAACTGCTAATGCTAATAATACATTACTATATTGTATAGCTATTGCATTATTGAAAAGACCAGTAATATTTTTTCCTAAAGATTTAGATTCCATAAATACTGCTACATATGTTATACCTATTGAGGCAGCTATGTTTAAACAGAAATTATAAAATCCAATAGCAGTTCCTGTTTTTTCTTTAGGTATTGTTCTTGTTAATGTATCAATCATAGGTGCATACATTAAAGCAAATGAACATGAAAATAGTATCATTACAAAAACAAATACTAATACTGATGTTTCTATGAAGAAGGCTCCTAAAACAAGACTAATTGCTATTCCTATTATAGCCATTTGAATACATTGTTTACTTCCAATTTTCTTTGCAACTTTTCCTGATAAAGCTCCTACAGTAGCTGCTAAAACATATGAAGGAACTAAAAGTAATGAAATTTGATCCAATCTATAGTGATATATAGATTCAACTAAAAATGGGAACATAAATATAAATGCAAGTTGTACGCTATATATAACAAAAGCTACAAATAATACTGATATAAAGTTTCTGTTTGTAAAAAATTTAATACTGATAAAAGCATTTTTATTTTTACTTATGTATGTAAGGAATAATACAAGTGCAATTATAAATCCAACTAAGAATATCCATTGGAATTCTGAAACAAAAAGCATTAGTGTTGCTGCAACTGATGCAACTAATATAAATCCTATAAAATCAATATTCCCAGCTTTAGCTTTTTCTTTAGGAATATACTTTAAAATAAAAGGTAATATTATTAAAGTTAATAGTGGAATTAAAAATAACACTTGCCAACTTAAATATGTTGATATATATCCACCTGTAATAGTACCAATTACTTGTGAAATAGCATAACTACTTGTACTAAATCCTAAATATTTCTTATGTTCACTCTCTTTAAAATATTTTGCTACAAATATTACATATAAGGTTTCTGCACTTCCTAATCCTGCTGATTGAATTATTCTTGAAATAACTATCATTAAAAATGACTTTTGAAAAATAAAACCTAGCAATGAACCAACACATATTAATAAAATTCCTATTGATAATAGTGTTCTAACACTTATTGAATCTGATAAAGAAGCATATACAATTGCTCCAATACCAATGACTAATCCAGCTAAAGTTACTTGCCAACTAACAGTACTAGCTGATATATTAAAAGCCTTAGCTAAATCTGGCGAAATAATTTTAAATGAATTATCAATAACCAACGCAAAAATCATTAAAGACAATACTGCTGGTACCGCTTTTTTAATGTTTACCTCCTCAACATTATTTGACGTATTAAGTGAAACTTCCATTTTGTATCCCTCTCTTTTTCCTTTTCATTTGTGTTTCTGAACAATCGTTTACAAATTAATTTGTTTAAGCTTGTCTATTTTTCTTTAACTTCATCCTTTCCCAATAATCGTTTACAGATTAAACAAAGAAAATCTTGTTTAATCTCAAATAGAACTTGTCTAATTTTTATTAATATTTTAGACAAGTTAATACTAACACATATTGATTTCGATTTCAACACTCTTTTAAATCCTTATTTTAACATAGTTACAATGCTTTACACTGGAAAATATATTTTTTCTAGAAT
This sequence comes from Clostridium sp. LIBA-8841, assembly GCF_034439435.1. Taxonomy (GTDB): domain Bacteria; phylum Bacillota; class Clostridia; order Clostridiales; family Clostridiaceae; genus Sarcina. The sequence goes on from NZ_JAPCKJ010000001.1 coordinate 144,224, forward strand.
CAACTTGTCTAAAATACTTATATTCACCCTTATATTATCTTTGCTTTATTCAAAGAAATGTGAATATATGATATACTATTTTTATTAAGTATAAATTTTTATAATAAGTAAGGTGTTAAAATGAAAATCACTCCAAAAGATATTAAAAATTCAAAAAAATTACTATATACATTTGTATATGATGAATTATATAAGATGATTATTGGTGGTAAATTCCCTTTAAATTCAAAATTACCATCAGAACCTCAACTAGCAAAAATGTTTGGAGTTAGTCGTATGACTTTACGTCAAGCACTGGCATTATTACAGGATGATGGTCTAGTAAAAAACATACATGGTAAAGGGAATTTTATAACTTCTCCTGAAAAATGTACTCAACAAGATTTTTTAGAGTTAATAGGTAACCCCATATATAAATGTCATAACGAAAAAATTGACGATGTTGAATTGATATTTCGTTTAGAACTTGAAAGTGATTATACAAGACAAGTCTTAGAAAAAGAATCTCCAGCGGTTGTTGCTTGCGAGCGTTATTATAAAGGTAATAACAAAGTTTTAGCTTATGCATTTACCTTTGTATCTGTTGAAACAATAAAAGAAATGAATATAGATTTAAATGATGAAGCTCAATTATTAGATTTCCTTGAAAATAAGTCTTATGAAGTAGCAGAAAGTTCTATTCTAGAAATAAAACATTCATCCGCTGGTAATCCACCAAATCAAAAATATAAACTTATTGGTGGAGACCAATGTGATCTAATTTTAGAAACATTATATCCTAATGATTATTCTCCACCAATATTATTCAACAAATACTATATTCCTTCTCAATACAGTACTTTTAGAATAAAGGCAAAGAAGAAAGAATAATTTACACTATTAAAAATGTATTGTATAAACTAAGATATAAAAAAGATGATTTCAGAAATTTACTGAAATCATCTTTTTTTGTAGATTTATACCTTGTCTATTACGATAGTTTATGTAATTATTAAGCTTGTCTACAACTATCATGTTTTATTCCCTTACTTTTTCATTTAATTAAGAATAAATTTTTATATTTTCTTCATATTTAATTATAGATCCACTGTAAACTTTTTTACACTCTGAAATATTGGATATAATATCTATTAAAATTAATTTATATTCAATATCATAACAATATAAATATAACCCTTCATTTTTTAAAACATAAGAAATTGGAAAAACCTCAAATATTGATCCATTAATATCTAATACTATAAAGTTTTTATTATCTAAAGCTTTATTAATAATCTCATATCTACTATCTTTAATTTCAAAATTCTCTTTTTTTAAATCTATTATAAATCTATTCTTTACTTCATCTAATACTTCAGTACACTTTTTATTATTAACAAGTTTAAATTTTTCAATAAGATCTGCTTTCTTTAAATTTTGTATTATATTTTCAGAAATATATAATGATAATATTAAATTTTTATAATCACTTTCTGTAAGAATATACTTAGCTATTATATAATTTTCGTCTAATTTTATTCCTCCATTTACTCCTCTATATGTAATTATAGGAATACCTAAAATAGATAGCTTGTCTAAATCCCTTTGTATAGTCTTAGGTGATACTTCAAACATTGTTGCTAATTCTTTTATTGTAACTTTAGAATTACTTTTTAATAAGAAAAATAATATTTCTAATATCCTCATTTGTATATTACCTCACTATAAATTATTATCTAGTTAATTTCTTTTAAATCAATTAACCAATGTACAAATAATTATATTAATGTGCACATTGGTTAATCTTAAAACAAAACTTTATAACTATTTTTATTATAGTTTATTTATCTTATATTTTATCTATTGAAAAGATTATTACTTATTATTTTTTAACCACATAATTGCGCTATATGCATAAATAGCTGCACCAGTAACTAATATATCTTCATTAAATGTAACTTTATCATTATGCATTGGTAACCCATATAATTCATTTTCTTCTTTTGTACCTGCCCCTAGCATAAAGTAAGCACTAGGTACTTTATATGAATAAGATGCAAAATCTTCTGATCCCATTCCACCACCTTCAAAAGAAATAATAGAGTTTTCACCAACTATATCTTTTATGTAGCTCCCAAGTTCAGTAGCTAGAGTTGTATTATTTTCTAAAGGTGGCACTGATGATAATTCAATCAATTTAGCTTCACCTCTAAACATTTTTGCCGTTGATATTACTATATCATTCATTCTATCAAAAATAAATTTACTTAATTCTTTATTTAAACTTCTTATCGTACCTTCCATGATCACTTCTTCAGGTATTATATTTGGTGCATCTCCACCAGCAAACTTTCCAATTGTTAATACTGCTGGTTCAGTAGCAGATGTCTCCCTAGCTAAAATTTCTTGTAAAGATATGTATATATGTGCAGCTATGTTTATAGGATCTACTCCTGTTTCTGGCATTGCTCCATGGCATCCTTTTCCTTTTACAACTATTCTAAACCTATTGCATCCAGCTATACTAGGTCCTCCTAGACCATATAACACTACATTTGAAGGTGTTCCTGAGTGAACATGCATGGCCATTGCCACATTAACCTTAGGATTTTCAAGTACTCCCGCTTTTATCATTTTTTTAGCCCCAGTGAATCCTTCCTCATCTGGTTGAAATACTAATTTAATACTACCTTCAATTTTATCCTGATTTTCTTTAAGCAATTTAGCAGCTCCTAAAAGCATAGTAGTATGCATATCATGTCCACAAGAATGCATACAACCGTTAACTGATTTAAAATCACATTCAGTAGATTCTTTCATAGGTAATGCATCCATGTCTGCTCTTAATAAAAATGTTTTCCCAGGATTATTTCCTTCTATAGTTGCCACTATTCCGCTTTCACAAATTTCTTTTGGTTCATACCCGAACTCTTTTAATTTATTAATTACATAAGCTTTAGTTTTAGGCAATTCTGAACCGACCTCTGGATTTCTATGTATTGTTCTTCTATACTCTATTAAGTCTTCTTTTATTTGTTCAGCTTGTTTTAAAAAACTATTCATTTCTACACTCCTTCCTTAACTTAATTATTGATTTATAAATACATAAAACAATAATATTATGTATTCATTTCATATATTAAACTCTAAACTAGTCATATATAGTCTTATTTTATATTTATGAACCTTAATTTTTTTTACAACAATTATATTTTATCCTCAATATATTCATATATTCTATATACACTTCTTTATGATCTACAAATATATAGACTTAACTATTTATGTTTTTAATAAACTATCCTTTTATCATTTTTAAATTTTTAACTTAATTACCTACTTACAAAACAAAAAAATTCACAATAAGATTATTGTGAATTTTAGACTTCATATATTTTTATTTTTTTATCTTTCCTATTTGACTCATTACCATCTCATAATAATATACATTCAAATTAAAAACACAGTATAATTTTCTTTAATAAGAGCACTATATTTTACATAAACTTATATTCTTCTAGTAGCCACTTTTTATAGTCAGTGCTTCTTGAACTGCATTAAATTCTTCACAAATTTGAGATATTTCTTCTATATTAGAAACTTTTTTAGGTTTTATATCTATTCTCTGTTCAATAGATATTGCTATTTTCTCTAATACAAGTAACATTTGTGATAATTCCTCATCAGCTAGGCTTAAATATCCCTTGGTTGTGCAATATTGGTCAAGTAAGTAACTAATATGCTCTAATGAAAAAAATACAGGCCACATCATTTCAAGCATTTCCTCATTACGAGGTATCTCACCTAATGCGGTATTATATGCAACCTTAAGATTCATAAGGTCTAATCCCATTTTTTCTTTCATATCTTTTGTCATATCATTCTTACTTTCTTTATTATTAGTTGATAAAAGAACTAGTAATTTCTTCTGACTATCTATTAATTTTACTATTAAATCTGGTAATCTACTAGAAGCTGAACGACGTCCAATAATATAAGTACCAATTAATCCAATAGCAGATCCAACTAATATATCCGTAATACGTGCTGTTGCAAAATAAGTAACATTATGTATTTGAGTTGATGCTTCTGCTATAAGTAAAGCATTTGGCGTGACAAACATTACTGCTATGCCATAATTTTTCACAATAAAAAGCTCTATTAGTGCTGTTAAAAGCATATTAATTATAGCTATCATAAAGCCTTCTGGTTGAATTTTCAAAATAATAATAGCTATGATTAATCCAATAATCGTACCAAAGGATCTCTGGATAGATTTATGAAAGGTTGATATAACAGTTGAACCTGACATGACGGCAGCACAGGATAGAGGTATCCAGTAAGGTCTTGAAAATGGTAAGCTAAATGCTATTATGCCTGATATGGAAAGAACAGCTCCATATCTAACTGCATTAATAAATACTATTGAATCCTTATTGCAAGCTCTCGTAAATTTCCTAATTATTGAAGTTTTTGAAATCTTAATACCTCTTCCAATGTATGTTAATGGTAGATTAATAATAGCTTCAGTATCATAGATTATTTGTAAAAATTTATCATAATCCTTATCTAAATTCTTATAAGGAACTATTTTAACTTTTTCTTCATCCTTAAAATCAATTGCCATAGATAATTTTCTTATCATATCACTAAATTCTTTTGGTAATTTCTTATTTTTATTGACATGTAACTCAAGCATTTCTAAAAATAATTTATTTGCCTCTTCATTTAAAAGAGATAATCGATTAAATAAGAATGAATTCTTCCATGGAATATATCCTGTTAAAAGAATTTCTTCTGCTTCCTTTAAAGCATTTACAGTTCTATTTCGCATATCATTAATATTTTCACTACCAATAGCTTCGCTAAAATCTGCTAAGGTTAAATAAAGTTTTTTAATCACTTTTATTTCAGGACCATGTGGATTTAAAAAATATCCTTTCATACTCATTAACCATGAAAAAAGCCCACCCATAAGTACTACAGAAAATCGTATAAAGACTTCTGATTGATTAATAGGCATTCCTGTTGATACTAAAAAACTTAATACAAAAAACATTGCAGAAGGACCTTGTATTTTAAGAACACCAAATATAAAAATTGCAATTCCTCCAATAAAACCTACCATTAAGATAATAAGTATTGGATATGGTGCTAATAAAGTTCCTAATGCAACTGACAAGCTAATACCAAGAGCACAAAAAAATATTTTTTTTGCACGCCGAGCATATGGTTCATTTATAACGTATAAATATGAAAAACTTCCTATTCCAGCCAATAACCCTAAGTGAATTTGATTTATCAAAACACCTATAATTACTGGAAATCCTGCACATATTCCAGCATTTATTGCTCTTTGCCAAGGAAAAGGAGTTTTATTAATTTTAAACAATTGTTTTATTATAGTTTTATCCATGTACACTCCTTTTTTATTAATTTATAATTTCTATTAAATTCATATTATTAATCTAAGTTATTCATCATTTTCTCTAAAACACTATTAAAAGTCTCTAGTTCTTCTTTATCAATATTATTTATAGCCTCTATTTCTATATTCTTAGCTTCTTCATTCCATTTAGGAAACATTTCATAAGCTTTTTCTGTTAACTTTATAATTCTTTCACGCTTATCCTTTCCTTCATTTCGGATTACTAATCCCATTTCCTCCATTCTAGTTAATGTCCTAGTAATTGTTGGAGCCTCTACCCCAAGATATTGACACAGTTCAATTTGGGTACACTGATTTTTTTCATGTAAGTATAATATAATACCCCACTGTGATGAATATAGACCAAGAGGAGCAATCTTTTCATTTAGTTTCTTTGTAAAATTTCTAGCTAACTGATTTACTTTATGTCCGTACAAATCCATTTTTATTCCACCTTTCATTTAATTACCTAGGTAATAATTACCTAGGTAATTATATCACCTAAATTTATAATAATCAAATTCTAGCCCTATGAATCTCTATATTGCTTATAATATGCCTATAAATCTTTATAAATAAAAAAAACACATGAATGTATCTTAGATTAAGATATATTCATGCATTTATAATTTATCTTTTCATGATTCATCTAATTTCCCATTTGGCTTATTACCATCTCATAATAATATCCCTTTTTATCCATTAAACTCTTATGGTTTCCACTTTCAAGAATCTTTCCATCTCCAACAACCATAATATTATCAGCATCTCTAATAGTAGAAAGTCTATGAGCAATTAAAAAGCTCGTTCTATTTTTCATTAATTTAACTAAAGCATTTTGAATATCCTTCTCTGTTTTAGTATCCACACTACTAGTTGCTTCATCTAAAATAAGTATAGGACTATCACATAAAACAGCTCTTGCAATAGCTATAAGTTGACGTTGTCCTTGGCTCAAATTATCATTAGATCCTGAAACCATAGTGTAATACCCCTTTGGTAATTTACTTATGAATTCATGAGCATGAGCTATTTTTGATGCTTTAATTACATCCTCATCAGAAGCAGAACTTTGAGAATATCTTATATTATCCATAATTGTTCCTGTAAATAAACATGTGTCTTGAAGCACTACAGAAAAGCATTTTCTAAGACTATTTCTCTTTAACTTTCTTATAGATTTATTATCTATAAGAATATCCCCACTATCTGCATCATAAAAACGTGTAAGAAGATTAACAATAGTAGTTTTTCCTGCTCCTGTTTCTCCAACTAAGGCAATTACCTCACCTGGCTTAACATCAAAACTTATATCATTTAATATTGGTTTTGATTTATCATAAGAAAAACTTACATTTTTAAACTCTACATTTCCCTGTGCTGATTGTAATTCTACTGCATCTTCTACATCCTTTATCTCTTCTGCAGTATCTAAAATTTCAAAAACCCTTTCAGCTCCAGCCAGTGCAGATTGAATTGTATTAAACATTCCTGCTAAGGAGTTTAAAGGTCTAGAAAACTGTTTTGAATAGCTTAAAAAACTTACAACTGTTCCTACCTCTAATCCAAATGCTACTGATAAAACTCCTCCTACAATGGCAACTACAGCAAATATAAAGTTGTTGATAACATTCATTAAAGGCATCATAAACCCTGACCATATTTGTGCCTTACTACTACTTTTATATAACTTTTCATTAATTGCTTTAAAATCTTCTAATACATCCTCTTGCTTTCCAAAGGCTTTAACCATTTTTAATCCTGAAATATTTTCTTCAATAACTCCATTTAAAGTACCAAGACTTCTTTGTTGAGATAAAAAGTAAGCTTTACTTTTAGAGGCTATTATTTTAGTTAATAAAATTACTAAAGGAATACATAAAAGTACAACTAATGTAAGATAAAAATTTAAGTTTATCATTACTAAAAATGATCCAATCAAGATTAAAGCACTTGATATAAGTTGTGTAGTAGTTTGAGCTAAAGTAGAACTAATATTATCTACATCATTAGTAATTCTACTCATAGTATCACCATGAGACCTCTTATCATAAAAATCTAAAGGAAGATGCTGCATTTTACGAAAGAACTCTGTTCTCAAAGCATGTACCAACTTTTGAGATACTTTTAACATAATTATTTCATTAACACTTGATATTATAAAGTTAGATAAATAAAGAGCTACTATAATAATTAAAATCCACATAATTATTTTGGTATTTACAGTTCTTGTACTTATATCAAAATAATTAAATGTTTTACCAACAAAATAAGGAATACTTACTGTTATAATTGATGAAATAACAGTTAAAAATATAGCTAAAAATATAGTTTTTCCCCATCTCATATATATTTTAATTATTCTAAGTAAAGTTCCTTTAGCATTTTTAGGCTTAGCTTTAGGAGCAAACCTATTAGGACCTCCACCACCTTTTCCCATAGAAGGCATTTTTGCTTGTGATTTGTTATATGTTTCTCCCATAATTTATGCCTCCTTGCTACTTTCTATTTGAGTTCTATAAATGTCTCTATAAATATCACAGCTTTTCATCAGTTCACTATGAGTTCCAAATCCAACATTTTCTCCATTATCCATAACTAAAATTTTATCTGAAGCCATAGCTGTTCCACATCTTTGAGTAATAGTAATAACAGTTTCATCCTTCATATAGGAATTAATATTATCTCTAACTTTACTCTCCGTAACTGCATCTAAAGCACTAGTGGCATCATCTAAAATAAGTATCTTGGCATTTTTAATAATTCCACGTGCTATAGAAATTCTCTGTTTTTGTCCTCCAGATAAATTAACTCCTCCACTACCTAAGGTAGATTGAAATTCTTCTGGCATATTATAAATAAAAGATGCCTCAGCTTTTTTTGCTGATTCTTTTATTTCCTCTTCTGAAGCATTTTTATCTCCCCATTTGATATTATCACTAATAGACCCTGAAAATAACATTGGCTTTTGAGGCACAATAGAAATGCTTCTTCTAAGAAGGTCTACCTCCTTGTCTTTTATATTCTTTCCATCAATTAAGATTTCTCCTTTATTTACATCATAAAATTTTAATAATAACCAAACTATTGTGGACTTTCCACTTCCTGTTGGTCCTATAATAGCTAATTTTTCTCCAGCATTTAAAGAAAAGCTTAAATCATTAATAGCCGGTATTCCACTTCCATTAGGATAAGAAAAAGTAACATTTTTAAATTCTATTTTTCCTTTTAACTCTGAAACTTTTCCCTTTTCAGTAAAATCATCCTCACAATTAAATATTTCTTTAATACGTGCAGTAGATGCCTTTGTTCTAACAAAAGTATTAAATATGTTAGTTATCATTATTAAAGAGGTAAGAATTTGTGCCATATATATTGTAAAAGCTGTTATATCTCCTGGATTTGCAAGATTTAAAGAGAAAAGCTTACTTCCAATCCATATTACAATTACTGTTCCTATTCCAACGGTGAAAGTAATAAGAGGGGATACTATTGTTATAATCATCTGAGAAGAAACGCTATTTTTCATTAATGTATTATTAGCCTCTCCAAATTTCTCTTCTTCCTTATTATAAGTTGAAAATGCCTTAACTAACCTAACTCCTATTAAGTATTCTTGAACTACAGAGTTAACCTTATCTATTGATTTTTGTAACTTATAAAATCGTGGGTAACTAAGTTTCATACTAACTACTATAAGTCCCACAACTATGATTACAACTCCATAAATAATTAAAGAAAGCCTGAAATTAAGTATTGTTGCAAGAACAATACTTCCTATACAAGTTATAGGAGCTTTTAGAAATATACGCATAATTCCATTTATAAATTGTACAATCTGCGAAGTATCATTTGTCATACGTGTAATAAGAGAACCACTTTCTATTTTATCTGATCCATTTTCCGAAAAATATAATATTTTTCTAAATAAATCATACCTTAAATCTGCACCAACTCTTTGAGAAACCTTAGAAGCTAATATATTACGAGTTATAGCAAAACAGGCACCAAGCCCCGTAACTATAAGCATTAATCCTCCCCAGTAATAAACACTTGAAAGGTTTGCTCCATCTATTCCTAAATTAATTATGTTAGACATAAGAGTCGGTCCAAGTAAATCACATATAGCTTCCATAGTTACACAAATTATAGCAGTTAAAAAAGGAAGCTTATATCTCTTAAAATATTTGCTATAAAAACTCACTTTTCCCTCTCCTTTTCTTTATTTCTTTTCCACTTATCTATATTTTAAATAAATATTGATTATATATATCTAAAATAAATATTAGTTTAAAATATAGTCTTTTTTTTATATTAACTAATATTATTTATTAATAACTTATTAATCTTATTACTATATAATTCTTGCATATTTTTAAGCTTTGTGCCAGTAAAATATATATTTTCTCTATCACTACTAATTGCTTATGGCCTTTATTCATTATAATAGTTTTAAAAAAAATTAATAGCTAGTTTAATATTACTTTTTAATAATTTCCAATAAAATTATATATTAAGCTTTTGTAAATTAATTAGTTGATTAAAGGTTTACTTTTGGATAAAATATTAAGGTATGATAAAAAACACTAGGATTAAAGTTTAGGAGATACTAACAGGAGGATAAAGTTTTATGGACGTACTTTTTTTCGTAGCAATTAGCGTTGGAGTACTATCTGGAGTTTGGGCATGGATGGCAGCAGTATTTGGAATGGTAAGTTGGACTGGATTTGTTGGGTGGACTAGTTACTATTCATCAGGTGGAATGGCTAAAGGTCTTTTTAGATCTCTTTGCTCAAATGCAACAGGTATTATTTACGCTTTACTTATTATAAAGGGATCATCTATTTTCCCAAATGAATATTGGTCTTATTTTTTAACAGCATTCTTTTCTTTTATGATGGTAATACAAGCAAAGCTTAAGAAATTCGAATTTATATCAGGAGCATTTTGTGGTTGTTTCTCAACCTTTGGATTAAACGGAAATTGGCAAGCAGTTGTACCAGCATTGCTTTGTGGTAATGTGTTAGGATATATATCACAAAAGATAGGAATATACTGTCATGATGTATTTAGTAAAAATCCTAAAAGATCTAAATAAATAATACTAAAAACCTCAGCATTAAATTATATTAATACTGAGGTTTTAAAATTTATGTTTATTAATTACTTTTTACTTCCACATTATCTCAATACCTTCATAAAATGTACAGTTAACACTATATACTCAAACGAATTTTTTAAATTTCTCCAACTCAATACTTACTCTATATTAAAGTATCTAGTATTCTATTAAAAGTGACCCCTGATTTTCTTAATAAATACAACCTTAAGATAATCACTTTCTTCATATTCCTTTGAAATTCTAAAATCTGATGGTAATGAGTACTCTTCTAAAATTTTGTAAGTACCATACATTTCTCTAAATGCAGTAGCTATAAATTCTTTGAATCTTTTCATATTAAAATTACTACAATTTGTAGAAGCCACTATTACTCCATTATCTTCTGTTATAGCAATTGCTTCTTTAAGAAGATCCTTATAATTATGAGCCGCGCTAAATTGGAATTTCTTTGACTTAGCAAAACTAGGTGGATCAAGTATAACTAAATCATATTTTACTCCTTGCTTAACAGCATATTTAAAGTAATTAAATACATCTTCTACGACTATATCCTGAGCTTCATAATCTATTCCATTTATACTGAATTGTTCGATTGTTTTTGGTAAACTTCTATTTGCAAGGTCAACACTTGTTGTCTTTTTTGCACCCCCTAAAGCTGCATACACAGAGAATGCTCCTGTATAAGAAAATGTATTTAAAACATTCTTTCCTCTTGAATATTTATCTCTAATAGTTCTTCTTACATTTCTTTGATCTAAGAATACTCCAACCATTGCACCTTCATCTAGGTATATGGCAAAATTAACTCCATTTTCTTTTACTATAATCGGGAAATTTCCTCTTTCCCCCATTATAAATCCATCTTCTTCTATGTAAGCACCATTCTCATCAAATCTCTTCTTCTGATAAATAGCCTTAAATTCAACTATTCTCTTTAATGAATTTAACACCTCATCTCTAAACTTATAAATACCTCTACTATACCAGTTTATTAAGTAATAGCCATCAAAGTAATCAATAGTTAAACCGCCTATACCATCTCCTTCTCCATTAAACACTCTAAATGCGTTTGTATCCTTACTTCTATAAAGCCCCGCTCTCTTATTTAATGCAGATATTATCTTTCTCTCAAAGAAACTTATATCTATCTTTGTATTTTCTTTAGTACTAAGAATCCATCCATAGCCTTTATTTTGCTTTCCATGATATCCTCTTGCAACGAATCTGTTTTTTTCATCTACTAATTTAACTAGCTCTCCTTCTTTATTAAAAGCATCAAAATTTATTATGGCTTCCTTGAAAATTAATGGATATCCACTTTTAAATTTATCTACATATCTTGATTTCACTTTTATGGTAATTTCTTTTTTCATCTTTTCCATCCAATCTTTTGTTTTTTATTTTTCATTTTTTCTTAATGTAATAAACTTAATTTTTATAAAAAATCTATTTCTTAAATATTATATCATTAGTAATATCATTTTAGTATTTTAATAAATTCTCACTCTATCCTAAATATATTAAAATAAAAAAACCACGATTTTATATCATGGTTTATATGGTGGAGGCGAGGCGTTACTATTAGTATCCTCGACCATCTTTTTATTTACATCTTGCCCAACTTTTATTATTTAGTTTATAATCTGATATCTTAAAATAAGGTTCATTAGCTCCATTTTCTAAAAAACTTGCAAATGCTCTAATAGAGTGAGATTCTATCTTTTTTTTAATATCCCAATATCTAGGTTTTATTACCTCATATTTAAACATATTCCACCCTGGTATTTCTTTTCTCTTTGGTTTAACTCTTTTTCCTAATTCATCACAACACCCTATATATATTTCCTTATTATTATCATCTAATAAATAATACACTATATTTTTTACTTCTTTATGCTTAAATAATTCATCTATTGGTATCCATTCTGATGAATACTGAATAATATCTTCAACAGCTTCATTAGTTTCACTTTGTTCTAAATCTAATACATTCCATTGTATTATCTTTTTAAAAAACTCATCATATTCTGTTTTAATTTTTAAAAATGGTATTATCTCAATTACACCGTTTTTGTTAGACTTTAATTGTAGCACTTCTCTATTGATTCCATCAGTAGTTATATAATAATTACTATTCTCATCATATGGTATTTCTTCTGTTTTAATCGCTAAAAAGGTATGGATAAATTCTTTTTTTAATGCTTTATTCAAATCTTTATAATAAGATAATTGATAGTATGGATTACCTTTTTTTCTACCCCTATAAGATATTTTACCATCATATATATTATTATTAAATTTCAATTTAACTTCTTCAACATGACCTATTTTCCATTTAGAAATATCAATTAATGCATCTATCTCATCATTAGCTATTGTTATCTTTCCACTTTCTAACATAGTTTTATTTATTTTTACACAATATGTTCCCATAACTCCTCCATAAAACTAATTTTATCTTTAGTATCTATCAAACTATAAACTTATATACAATATTAGTATCCTTTTTACTTACATTCTTTATCATAAATCCAGTTTATTACAGGTTGTCCTACGTATCCTTTTTCCCATACAAACCAAGCATATGCAGTTGTTCCGCTATTCTTAGGTTTTTCTTCATTTTCTGGATACATAGTAACTCTTGAAGAAAAAACATATATTGACTTTAACGGTAACGATGATAATAACTCTCGCCTTCCTTCACCTTCTAAGAATGTTAATCTCAATAATAAAGCCATCTTTTTTACATATATCGTTGATAAATGCTCTACTATTTTATTTAGTATATTTCTATTATACGGAGGATTAGTAATTATATTATCACTTACCTTATTTATTAGTAATACATCTATTCCTTTTTCTCCATAAATATTATCTTCAGCTGCAATATCTGATGACTTAACTTTATAACCATATTCCTCTAAAACCTTGCTTATAGCACCTTTTCCACAACATGGTTCTAAAATCATACCATCAAATCCTTCTCTCTTTAATAAAGCTTCTATTGCCCATTTTGGAGTTTCATAAAAATCTCCTTGTTTTTTTCTTTTTGTACTAGAATCTCCTACCATAATATCCTCATAAATTAAATGTTATATAATTTAATCAATATGACACAATTAATTATTATATGAATTAAATTTATATAAAATACTATAGATATTTACATAACTCCTTTATTAAAATCCACTAATCCAAGCACTTTCAATTTTCAATTATATAGCTTTGTTCTTTCAATCTTAGTTATCAGTAAAATATTATCTTTAATAAAAATCCACCATCTTAGTTGGTGGTATTTACTTAGCCCTATAAGGGCATAGCTACCTCCATTGCGTCTTAAGATGCTTAAATTGGACTACCAACCGCATACTTCTTTACTTACTACTCTTAAAAGTATCAATATATTCCTTTATACTAATTTGATTAGCTATCATATCTTCTTGTTCTTGATTATATATATTCTTCAATTGCCTTCTTATTTTTTCCGACAGTATAAACGTAAAATCCCCTGCACCAGAAATGCATATTTATATTTTAAATTTGCAAGTTTCTCAAAAATCATAAGACTACTATTACCTTTTAAAAATCCAACAAAGCTTGAAACACTCATTTTAGGTGGTATTTCAACAAGCATTTATATGTGGTCTATGTAAACGTGCGCTTTTACTATTTTAACGCCTCTCCATCCACAAAGCTATCTTAATATCTTACCTATTTCTTGTTTTTTCTTACACCACTAAAGCTCATATGAACACACTCGCATAACGAGTGATTTTCATTAACCAAAAAAAATCCACGATATTCGTATCGTGGATTTATAATTAAGGCAAATCATGACATTTGAAATCTATCGTTAGACTTATTTAATTATTTCTATTCTATGCTTTTGCAACAATTATGAACTTTATGGTCGTGTATATTGCCATCAATAAATCCCCCGCAAATTGAACATCTTGGTACTGTTGCTATAAATAATTCGTAATTTTTTTCAAGAGTCTTTTCTTTTGCTGTTTTAGCTTTTTTCTTTTCAAAATCTAAATAATAATATTTTTCTTTTAATTCTAATAAATCTTTACTTTCGCATGATTGTAAAACAACTTTATAATAATTTCCTACTTCTTCATATGCATTTTTAGCTTGTCTTTTTTTACGAGCTATTATTTGAATATTTCTTTCATTATTAACTAAAAATTCTTCAAATTCCATTCTATTTTTTATGAATAAACGTTTTAAATTTTCATTTTTACTTAATTCTAACATAAAGTATATTAATCCATAAAATGAATTAGTTTTGAATTTCTTAGTAGCACCATAAAAATAGATTTTTTGACTAATATTTAATTCATCTTGTATTAACATTAAAATATCTAAAACTTTTTCTTGCAATTGCTCAATATTAAAACTGTTTCTATCATCAATAATTTTAACAGCATTATAAATTTTAGAAATTACAAAGTCCTCATTTAATGAACCCGCTAACGGATAATTATTTAATTGATGTGATAGATATGGTGTAAAAAATCTTTCAAATATTAATTTAGTCTTTGATGATTGATTTTTTGATACTTGTCCTAATCCATGAGCTAAAATAGCACGACTTAATTTTGATGTAGGCAATTGATCGTTTTCAATTAATTCTTTTTCATCTTGTGATATAACTACTCCTTGTTCATTTATTCTTATAAATGATTCTTTTGCTTTTTCATAGTCTCCAGTTACCCACTGTACTGCAATAGATCTTTTAGCAATAATTTGTTTTGACTTTTTATATTTTATATCTTTTGACTTTTTTATTTCATCATAACTACCAATTTGAAAATTAATATATTCTTCTATAGCCTCATGATGACTATCATTCAATTCGTTTTCTTTTCCATAATCTGAATTTACCCAAGCTATTAAAGAGCTTAATCTGTGAGCTCCATCTATAATATAAATATCACCATCTGAATTTTCCCATAAAATAACTGCTGGGATTAAACCATCTTCTAAAAAAGTACCAATTAATTTTTCAACCCTAGCTACCGTCCATTGATTTGTATCTCTTTGAAAAAATGGTTTTCTAAGTGATTGATAAAAAAATTGTTCTTTTTCCAAATCCGTTAAATTTATACTACTCCTTCTATCGGTTTGAGCAACCCCTACAAAATTATCGTTGTTATCTATATCACCTCTAGGTATTAAATGCTCTAGATTACATTTTACACTTTTATTAAACACTTTTCTTTTCACCTCATAATATATAATATGTCTAAATTCTTCCTCAGTAATATTCTTTTCCAAATATAGAATTTGTGCATCTTGTATTATTATTATATCTTTAATATAGAATGTAGTAAATTTATGTAATAAATCTATAAATAAATTTAAAGCTGTACGCTTATTTCCATCATCAAATGCATGAATATTATGATGCGAAATAAATAGACTCACAATAAACTCTAATTCAGAATTAAAATATACCTTTTTAGCAAATGATGCTTCATAACTATTAGCTTCTACATATATTCCAGGATTAAAATCAGCATGTCTCATGTTTAATAGTTTAGCATAATTTATATACATATTAACTTCATCTTGTGTAATATACAGTTCACTACTTCTACACTTGACTGGTTTTAAATTGTATCCTAAAATTTCTTTTATTTTTTTATAATTCTTTATATTATATATTCCACCATCATATTCTTTTAAATTCTTATAAGCTTGTTTTTCAGATGGTGTAATAACTCTATTAAATACAGTTCCTTTTAAATGACTTTCATCCAATTATACATTCTCCTCTATTTTTAGAATATTTTACATATATTTTATCATTATATTACATATATGTATATATTTCATTTAAAATACACTTATATAAAAATTCCCACTATTCCTTTCAAATAAATCTTACCTCGTAATGCTACTTGCAATCTCAATTAATACTTCTCTATTTTTAAGAAAAGAAAAAACCACATTGAATGTTACTTCAATGTGGTCTTTAAACACTAATATTTCTTTTAAAAATCTATTATTAACTTCTTACACTCTGGTATATTTCTACTTATTACATATTCACTAAAATCTGATAATAAATTTCTTACATCAGCTCTGTAATAACCTTATTAGCTTCTCTTGATTATATTTAATTTTAAATATTACACTGCTCCATAACAATAAAAAAACACAACTATCTGTAAGTAGCTATTTAAGCTACTTACAAGTAGTCGTGTTTTTTGGTGTAGGCGAATCACGACCTTTAAAATCCACCATGTTATACATATAAATGTAATAAGCTACATATATAATACTAGTTGTGAATACCCAATACATTTAAAATAGGAATACCTAGTGTAACTACATCAGCTGCAATAGCTAATGCTTTTAGTCCACCATCACTTAACTTACTTCTTAATTCATTCCAATTGATTATACTTTTTTGAGTTCTTGATTCATCATTTGTTTCTTTTGCCTCTATTATCTCCGATATTGAGCCAACTATCTTAAATTTTTCCGAATCGTTTATTAGTATCTCTTTATTATTTAATATACATTCTTTAAAGTCCTTCAATTTCTTTAAATCTTCATTACTCAAATTTTGTTTATTATCAAAATTACCATAATTAATTGTATTATCGTGTAGATGATTATTTCCTCCTGTAATCACTGTTCCATTAATTGTTCCATTAAACGTATTATTCACTATATTACCCTCCTGTTTATTATTTTTATACTTAAGTAATATATTGACTCTGGCTTCAGATGCAATATAAATTCCCTTATTTACTATATCATTAAAAGATTTGTTTTCTCTTATTTTTTGTACTACACCTGTTATTACATTTATTATATCATTATTATCAAGTTCCTTTAATGATATAATTTTATGATTTTTTATACTTTTTCTCCAAATCACTAAACAGGGCATTTTTTCAAAATCTATCTTATTTAACTCTTCTATCTTATTAATAACCGCATATCCAGTTACATTTTTTTTCAAATCATCTTTACTATAATAAATATCTAAATAATTTTGTGTCATATCATCTAGTAGCTTCCAATTTCCATCCATAAAGTTCATAAATCCATCTTCATTACTAAACAATAATAATGCATGCACTTTTACTTCATTATATCTTTTATATGTAAGCATATGAATGTTTTTAAATAATGTTAATTTTAGTTGAAGCTTAGTTATCCAGTTACTTTCATAATTTAAAGCTTTTTTTATACTTTTTCCAAGTATCTTATTTCCTTTGGAAAAATCATTAATTAGCATATCTAAATCTTCTTTTTGTATTTCTTCTTGTGCATAATCTTCTATAAAATTAATTAAATTTTTAAAATTCAATTCATCATTAGGCCTATTAACAATAGATCCATATATGTTATTATCCTTGTTAGATAAATAATCATTAGTTGAATTTACAAGCCTATCTATTTTTTCATCTAAGCATTCATATTTATTACTTATTAATGAACTTGTTTCATACTCATACTTTAAATTACTTGCACTTCTATAGTAGTCTTCAAATGTTCCTAATAATTCCATTCTATGCT
The DNA here is from genome assembly GCF_034439435.1 of Clostridium sp. LIBA-8841. Lineage (GTDB taxonomy): Bacteria > Bacillota > Clostridia > Clostridiales > Clostridiaceae > Sarcina. The sequence goes on from NZ_JAPCKJ010000001.1 coordinate 162,295, forward strand.
TTGTTATATATTCTTTTATATATAACTCTATTTCATTATCATGTCTCCTAGTATTCCGAGAATATTTTAGTTTATTTAAAAATTTATATTTGCTTTGATTAATATTTATGAATTGAATATACATAGATAGCCGTTTACTTAGTCTTACGTCATGATATATAACATTATCTCTTAAAACTGCTCTTAAACATAGTTTACATCTAAGAATATGTATAATATTTTCAATTACATCTCCTTGTTCATTCTTCAGATGTGATTGAAAAACAGATAACATAAGCTTAATCATATCATCTAAATTATTTAAGTTATCTAACTGATATATATATTCTTTTGCCAAATTTTCTATATTGTCGCTTTTTCTTTCATAATTCATATCATTAATCCATTCTAAAAAAGCTATTATTTCATATTCTGGAACTCTAATCATTATTTCTCTCCTACTCTTCACTAAGTAATATCTTTCTTTATGTTACCATTATTGTCTTTCTTATTTTTACTTGTAAAAATTACATTATATAGCACCAATAGCTACTGTGCCTACCACATCAAAAAACATTTATTTTATGTGTTCATCTACTACTCTGATTCCCTTTTTGAAGGTAAGCTAATATTTAATAATTCAAACCATATAATTATATTCTACACAAATTTGAATTTTCCTACAAAAACACTTAAAATTTTTCTCATATTAAAGCTAATATAAATTTTTCTTTTACAAGTATGCTAAACATAACTCTAACGTATTTCACAAGTTATTCACTAGGACTTAACCTATCTATTCATATATTATTATACTTTTTAAATGAAGCATTTACTAAGAAACATTTATATAAAAACTATTACCATATCTTTCATATAATCGATTCCTTTTAATTTTACTTACAACTTCTATCTCCCCACTATTTTTGAACAAAGAATAAAAATCCACCAGATTAGCTGGTGGTATTTCCTCAGCTCTATTATATAAGTGCACACTACCTGCGTTGCGCCTTAAGACGCTTAAATCTGTCTGTCAGCCGCCGTATACTTCTTTACTTTCTACTACCCTTAAAAGGGTCCATATATTCTTTTAAACTAATTTGATCAGCTAACATATCTTCTTGTTCTTGATTTCTTATATATTCTTCAATTGCCTTCTTATTTTTCCCGACAGTATCAATGTAAAATCCCCTGCACCAGAAATGCCTATTTCCATATTTAAATTTGCAAATTTCTCAAAAATCATAAGACTACTCTTACCTTTTAGAAATCCAACGAAACTTGAAACACTCTTTTTAGGTGGTATTTCAACAAGCATGTGTATGTGGTCTACGCAAGCGTGCGTTTCGACTATCTTAACTCCTTTCCATTCACAAAGCTGTCTTAATATCTTATCTATCTCTTATTTTTTCTCTCCATATATTTCTTTCCTTCTGTATTTTTGTGCAAAAACTATATGATATTTACAATTCCATTTTGTATGTGCTAAACTGTTTTTTCTTACATCGCTAAAGCTCATCTGAACACACTCGCATAGCGAGTGGTTTTCATTAAACAAAAAAATCCACGATATTTCTATCGTGGATTTATATGGTGGAGGCGACGGGTGTCGAACCCGTGTCCGAAAGCAGACCAGTAAGACTTTCTACGAGTGTAGTCTTGTGTTTTAAAATTCCCTCAGAAGACGTCCACAGACAAACTTCCTCTTTGGTAAGCTTCATAAATTCCGTTCCTAGCTCAAAGCTTTGCTAAGCTCGGTTCCCCACTTTAAAATGACACCCTTGATCTCAACCGTGGGCAATTGAGGAAGGATGAGCAGCGCTAAATTAAGCTGCTAATGCAAAATTATCTTCTGCGTTTATCTTTAATGCATACTTGATTAACGAGGGACCATGCTTTCCTCGACCCGCTTATCAAACCCATCTTACCCCCGTCGAAGCCAAAACGCCCCCATGTATGAGATAATAATATGGTCTAAACGCTAATTCCATATTCAATTTTTAAATTCAAAAGTTTTTAATCAAACTTATGTTCTCATTATATATCAATTAATTAATTTAGTCAAGGGACATATATGTTTGTGTTTGTAAGAGATGAATTCCTTGACTAATTAATTAACTTTTAACATTCTAAAATAGACAATTTATATAATACATAATTCTATTCAAAATATCAATGGTTATTTTTACCTAAATCAAAACTTTTTATCTTTTGTGCTAATTAAGTTTAAAATACTACTTATTATTGCTCTCTAACTTTTTAAATTATTATTTATTTAAAGTAAACTTCTCCGTTTTCTATCTTATCTAAAGTAACTAAAGACTCAACTCTTATTCCTTTATCTTCTAAGTGAGTTCTTCCACTTTGGAATCCTTTTTCTATAACTATTCCTACTCCAACAACTTCAGCACCTGCTTGTTTAACAATATCTATTAATCCAAAAACAGCACATGCATTTGCTAAGAAATCATCAACTATAAGAATTTTTTCTCCTGGTTTTATGAATTTCTTATCAACAACAACATTGTATATTGTTTTTTTAGTAAATGAATAAACCTCTGAGTTAAATACGTCATCTCTTTTGTTTCTTGGTAATCTTTCTATTTTCTTACCAAAAACAACTGGTACATTATCAAAGTACTGAGCTGTTATTATTCCAAGACCTATTCCTGTTGATTCTATTGTAAGTATTTTATCTACTTGATCGTTTTTAAATCTATCTTTAAATTCTTTTCCTACTTCGTTGAAAAATTCTACATCCATTTGGTGATTTAAAAAAGAATCAACCATTAAGATATTATCTTCTGTAACTCTGCCTTCTTTTTTTATCTTATCTTTTAATAGTTCCATTTGGTTACATCCTTTCTTACTATTAATTTATAGTATTAATTTCCTATATTATATCATAATAGAAAAACTTATTGCTATCTAATTTTATTATACAGTATTCTTATTATTCATGTAATCCTTTTGAAATATTTCTTATATAATAATAGTAGAAAAATATTTTGGAGAGATGAATATGAAACCACTTCACTCACTCATAATAATACTCATATGTATTTTATCCATAATAATAATTTTATATTTAATAGAATCTGATAATTTTTTACCAGAAAAACAGATCAGAAAATATGTCTCTCTAGGAAAGTTTGAACGGGCTCTTTATCTTTTAAATAAATATGCAGAAAAATTAGACCCTTTATTTTTCTATAATAATAAAATTCTAGTACTCTCAAAACAAAAAAAATTTAATGCAGCCTATGAACTTTCCATAGAGGCAATGAAAAACATTAAAGAACCAAACTATCAACTTTACAATAATATTGCATTTGTATATTATAATTTAAGACTTTATAACAGAGCTATAGATTTTTCTGAAAGAGCTCTTAATTTAAATCCTATAGACCTCTACGCTTTAAACAATAAAGGTTTCTCTCATATTGAAACAGGTGAACTTTCTAAAGCTGAAGAAGCCTTTGATAAAGCTTTAGAATTTAATCCTTATTTCAAAAATGCTTTATCTGGAAAAGCACATTGTGCTTATGAAAAAGGAGACTACCTTCTTGCTTCTAAATATCTTGAAGATTTTATATCAATAGATAAAAGTGAAGCTTCAGCCTATAAAAAATTAGGAGAATGTTACTTCTTCTTAAATGATTTGAAAAATAGTTCTAAAATGTATGAAAAATCCTTAGAATTAAACTCAGAAAGTGATACTTGCTATTGTGAATATGCTAATGTACTAATCTACTTAGGCTTATATGACAAGGCTTTAGAAAACCTAAATAAAGCCCTATCACTATCCCCTTTTAACTTCATAGCATTTTACTATAAAGCTAGAGCCTATGCCTTAAAGAAAGATTTTGACAATGCATTTTACTATTTAGAAAGAGCCTTGCATTACTGTGTTTGCCTAAAAGAAATAGCTTTAGAAGATGATATGCTAAACAACTTAAAGTTCTACTCTAAATTTAGAGAACTTCTTAATTTAGATGAATAATATTTATTTTAATAAACTCTATTATAAAAGATAAGGTTGTCCAATCTTACAACCTTATCTTAATTATTTCATAAAAAATAAATTTTAAAATTCCTTTAAACTTAACTTAAGAAAAATATTAACCTCATTATTTTTTAATATTTCATTTAGTATATTTGAATCAGTATTCATACCAAGTACACTATTCTGGATATATTCTCCGGAATTTGCATGATAAATATACACACTTTTCCCTTCTTCTAAAGTTATATCATTAGTGAAATATGCCTGAACATACTCCCAAAGATTTTCCTCTATATCATGACTAGCAGTACTATATGTTCCTTCGTCTCCTAAAACACATCTTATTTTATTACCATCTTTAAAATTTATTCCTAAAGTCTTTTCTTTTGATTCTTCATGTCCCTCTTCACTAATACTCCCCATGATAATTTCCTCTTTTATTTTCTTACCCTCTCTATATACTTCATAAATCAAATTAATCTCATAGCTTTTATCTTTTGGAATATTCTCTATTTTATACGTTAAAATTTTGTTATCTGTTAAGTTTAATAAATACTCTTCTTTTTGAGAAAGTTTTTCGTAAACCAATTTAGTCTCATTTTTTTCTATTGATTCACAACCTACTAAAAATAATAAAGGTATTAAACTAAACACTATTCCCCTTAATTTTTTCATCCCCTAATTCCCTTTCACATAATCTTGATTTAATATTTTTATATATTATATATTTTCTCAAAATATTATTCCATCTAAAACCAGTTAAAAACTTGTAAAAATATTAAAAGCTAAACAAAAAAAATTTATAAATAGAGCAAAAAGAACCATGGAACAATTGATATAAACTCTTAATACATTTCCGTAATTCTCAACATCTATTTATAAATTTCTTAATTTAGTCTTTAATCTACTTACAACCTAATATCTATTTCTTTCCTTAAGCTGTCTATCCATTTCTCTCTTATGAGCTTTTTCAAGCATTGTATCTCTCTTATCGTAGTTCTTCTTACCTCTACAAACACCTAAGTTAACCTTAACTCTTCCATTCTTTAAGTATAAAGAAAGTGGTATTAACGCAATACCCTGTTGTTGAACTATTCCAATCAATCTTTGTATTTCGCTTTTATGAAGAAGTAACTTTCTCTTTCTTAATGGATCAACATTAAATATGTTTCCTTGTTCATAAGGACTTATATGCATATTGTTAATATAGATTTCTCCATTATATATATCTGCATAACAATCCTTTAAATTAACTCTTCCATTTCTAATAGATTTAACCTCTGTTCCAACTAAAGCTATACCTGCTTCCATAGCTTCATCAACAAAGTAATCATGTCTAGCTTTTCTGTTCTCTGCTAATGTTTTATTGTCTTTTCTCTTTGCCATACTTCTCACCTACTATGGTTATATTGAAAGCATATCCATTCTAAAAGAACGATACACCTTTTATTTCTTCTTTTTTTACTATTTTAACATATTTACTATTTAAATGTAAATTCATAAAACTCTACTTGTTAGCACTCTCTATACTTGCCCCTGTAAAAATCTTCAACTCACTTTATCCATTACCTAAATAGCTTTTCAATATACTAATTTCCCCAAATCAATAATTCTAATGTATATTAAGCTAATATATAAAACCTATAAATAAATAGAAAAAATATTGGTATGAATTTTTAGAATTTAAGCTATTGTTAAAAAGAATTCCCATAAAAAAAATTGAATTGTTTTTTGAAATAATTAAACCCTACTACACTAAGCACCAAAGCTCTTAATATAATAGGTAGATATTATTAAAACTTATAGATAAGATGCAGCTAATATCTGTATGAGTTTTAGAATTTAAGCACTCATGGAAAGAGGTTTACGTTAAGAAGATTGAATTGTTTTAATCAAGCACCTTTTCGTTCAACTCAAAGGTGTAAGTTCAAGCTTCCAAATTTAAAATTTGGGCTTTCACTTAAGTTTTCAATCTTTAGTAAACCTCTCGTAATGATTGCTATAAATTCTTAATGAGATACAGTAATTATCAAAATCCATCTATAAGTTTTTATATCTACCTATTATTACAGTTCTTCCTCAGCAGATGCTTCTCTTGGTTCTATTATTTCAACCTTTCCTTCTGCCTCAAGCTCTTTTTTTACTTCTTCAAGTAAATCTTCTCTTTCTTCTGTTTCTTCTTCTTTTTCTTCAATAGTATACTTATCTTCAACTATTTCGAAGTAAACTTCTCTAGTATCCATTTCTACTTTTGAACAAATAACCTTAACCTTTTCTCCAAGCTTATAAACCTTCTTAGTTCTTTCTCCTATTAATTGAAGATTTTCTTCATCATAGATGTAATAATCGTCTTTAAAGCTTGTTACATGTACAAGACCCTCTATTGTATTTGGAAGTTCAATAAATGCTCCAAAACCAGTAACTGAAGAAATAATACCATCAAAGATTTCTCCAATTCTATCTTTCATGTACTCTGCCTTCTTAAGATCATTTGTCTCTCTTTCAGCTTCTTGAGCTATTCTTTCCATTTCTGATGATTGTTTAGATGCAGAATCAACGATACTTGTTAATCTCTTCTCTCTCTTAGAATCTATCTTTCCATTTATATATTCTTTTATTATTCTATGAATTTGTAAGTCTGGATATCTTCTAATAGGTGAAGTAAAATGGCAATAATACTCAGCAGCTAATCCAAAGTGACCTGCACATTCTGGTGAGTACTTAGCTTGCATCATACTTCTTAAAAGCAATGTATTTATTACCATTTCTTCATTCTTGCCTTTAACCTCTTCAACGATCTTTTGTAACTCTCTAGGTTCAACCTCTTCTCCAAAGTTAAATGAATATCCTAAGCTATATGCAAAGTTCTTAAATCTTTGAAGTTTTTCATTATCTGGTTCCTCATGTATTCTATAAACAAAAGGTATTTCAGCCTTATTCATATATTCTGCTATAGTTTCATTACATACTAGCATGAATTCTTCTATAATTCTGTTTGCTATAGCTCTTTCATATGGTTTAATTTCTATTGGCTTTCCTTTTTCATCTAATATGATTTTACATTCTGTAAACTCAAAGTCAATAGCTCCTCTTCCCATTCTTCTCTTATTTAAGATTTTGCAAAGCTCTTCCATAGCTTTAAAGTCATCTACTAAATCTTTATATCTTTCAATTAACTCTTGATCATTATCTCTTAATATCTTAGTTACATTAGTATAAGTCATTCTCTCATCAGTCTTAATTACACTTTCATGTATTGAATGATTAACTACATTTCCCTTATGATCTATTTCCATAAAGCAAGTTAATGCAAGTCTATTAACCTGTGGATTTAATGAACATATTCCATTTGATAACTTCTTAGGAAGCATAGGAATAACTCTATCAACTAAGTAAACAGAAGTAGCTCTTTGGAATGCTTCTTTATCTAAAGGATTATTTTCCTTAACATAGTGAGTTACGTCCGCAATATGAACTCCTAATTTGTAGTTTCCATTTGGAAGTCTTTCTATAGATACAGCATCATCTAAGTCCTTAGCATCTTCTCCATCTATAGTAACCATTCTTACATCTCTTAAATCTGTTCTTCTCTTAATTTCTGATTCTGGGATTTCCTCTGAGATTTCTTCAGCAAAGGCTAAAACCTTTGGAGGGAATTCTTCTGGAAGGGCATATTTCTTAATTACAGTTATTATATCTAAGCCTAAATCTCCTCTGTTTCCTAGTATTTCTACTACTACTCCTTCTGGATTTTTTCTTTTACCACCATCTGGCCACTTAGTTATTTCAACAACAACAACGTTTCCTTTTTTAGCTCCATTTCCATCCTTCTTAGATATGAATATGTCATTTTGTATTCTTTGATCTTGTGGAAGCACAAATCCAAAGCTCTTATTATCTTCATATATTCCTATAATCTTTGTGTTAACTCTCTCAGTTATTCTAACTATTTCACCTTCACGTCTTTTGCCTTCAGCACTTTCTTTTACAACCTTACCTAATACTCTATCTCCGTTCATAGCACCCTTTAAAGCATTTTTAGGTATAAATACATCTTTCATGCCTTCTTCATCTGGAATAAGGAAACCAAAACCCTTTTGGTGTATTTGAATTTTACCAGCTATTAAGCCAACCTTATCTACTAATCCGAATCTATCTTCCTCATCTCTAGCTATTAGCCCTTCAGCTTCCATATCTTTAAAAACTTTCTTAAACTGTTTATATTCAGCTTTATTTATATTAAATATCTTTGATAATTCTAGCATTGTCATTGGTCTATATGCCTCTTCTTTCATAAGACCTAAAATTATATCTTTTATTTTCATGCTTTTTTCCTCCGTTCTATATATAGATTTTAATGCAACATTTTAATTGATTTATAGGTTATACCAAAGCTCTTTTTTCTTAACTTCCTAATACATAAATAATCTAAAGCACCTAAGACTTTTGCCAAGATATATTAATTTATTCTCTTATTAATATGATATGTCTAAATCGTCTCTTTGATTAAGGAAATTCAATCCAATATAATTCAAAAGCCACCCTAAAGTATATGGGTGGCCAAATAAACAACTATTTAACTAAATTTATAGCTAATGTATTTATAGCAAATAAGACAGATGATATAACAGTAACTTTTATAAGTCTAGCTTCTCTAGTTCTACCCTTGTTTCTTGAAAAGAAACTATCTTGACTTCCTTGAATTAATCCACTTAATGCATCTGCTTTACTTGGTTGCATCATTATTGAAACCAAAATTACTATAGCTAAAATAGTTTCGACCACTATTAAAATTGTATTCATAAGAAAACCTCCTAAGCTTTGTATAGTTGCATAATTCCATGAAATTATCATATCACACCAATGAAAATTTTACAATATTTATATTATTTTGTACACATAATTATAACAACCTACATATTATATAGTTTAACTACTTTCTTATCTCCTTATACTATAAGATGCCCTTCTTAAAGCGCTTTCAATTACTCTATATAATACTAATCCTAAAACTGTATTTAGTGCAATTGAAGGTACCACAACAGTTAAAAATAATATAGAAAAATTAGCTGGTAATCCTACAATTATTTGAGCAGATCCTAAGAATAAAAGTCCACTTATTAATGTTCCTAAAGGTAAAATAATTGTCATTAATATCTTATTTCTTTTTTCTAAAGATAATCTTCCTAATATATTAGATTTTTTTATTAATTCTATAAACATAAATATTATGAAAGCTGTAAAAAATTTATCTATTATATTTGGTAATTGTCCTCCTGGAAACTTAGTTGTCATAGCAGTAAATACTCCCATTAAAGTTCCTGAAATCATTGTAATCTTAAAGTTGTCATTTAATATAATTATTATAAATAACATGGTAAGTGCAAAATCTGGTTGCATAGGCAAGCCTAAAGCAGGTGTTATTTGATGTAATATTACTCCTATTGCTAGTAATAAGGCATTTATTGTTATAATTCTTGTATTATTTCTTATATTCATTTTAAATCCTCCTAATAATATCTCTTAGATAAAGTTTTTTCTAAAAATTATCTTTTAAAATAATATTGCTTTTTATATAGGTTTAAAGTACTACTCTGAAATTAAATTTACTTTAACCACGAACTTATAAACTAGTTCTTCTCCACAAGGGAGCTTCTAACTTTAAAACTTTTTTCTTATTTTCATATTCACTTTTAAAACTTCATTTCATCTTTAAACTCCCTCCTTTAATTTTTTGTAAAATAAAAAAACTCCGTCCTAAAAATAGGACGAAGTTGAATCCGCGATACCACCTAATTTATATTAGTTATTGTATTTTAATTATGATTAAAAATACCTAGCTAGGGTTTAAACTTAAAATACTTACTAATATCTCTCATTTTCAAGTACTAACATACTCTATCTGCTATAAGGTGCAGCCCACCATTCCACTACTTTCTTAAATAGATTTCATTTCATTCCTCCAAGGTCCATTCACTAAACTCTTTCTTGCCAAATTTCCACCATCATTGACTCTCTTTATTGAAGCTAAGTTTACCTACTTACTCCTTTTCAAAGGATTATTGAATATTATCTTTTTTTTTATATTACTTGATTAATGTACTATTTTCAATAATTAAAATTATTTTATCGTTTTTTCTTTATAATTTATATTATTATATTATATCTCCTTAATAAATGTTCATACCTTTTTTTACATATTTTAAGTAAAGCTTATTTTTAACCTACTTTTTATTTCTATCCTATTTTAAGGGCAATTTTTAAAATTAACTATTTCATTTTCATCTTAAAATCAACACTCAACTAAAACATAACCTAAAATTAATATTTATAAAAATACTTATAAAAAACAAAAAGATTTTGTATGAAAACAGAATCATTAAACTTATAAATAACCATTCATTTATAAATCTATTAACCTATTCTCATACAAAATCCTTTTATTAACTTATTTTTTCAAAGTAACACAGATTACCTCTTAGTTCTATAATTTTTAAAGTTATTTACGTCTTTTAAGTACAACCTGTTGAACTGGCACTAGACCCCAATTTAAATTTCTATCAAATAATAAATACTTTTTTCCATCTATTAATAATGTTCTAGAATCAAGAATTTCACATCTTTTACCTTCCGCTCTTAAATGCTCTACTGTAGCATTTCTTAAATCATTTATATTATAGTATCTATAATCCAACTCAAAGACCTTACTATTTTTCTTATAAATTGTTGGAATACCATAATAAGCAGTTACTCTTAATACTACAATTAATAAAAATCCTAATACACCTCCGAATGATCCATCCATAAAGTTCACTTCTTTTATACTACCTATTTACATTATGTTAACATATTTTTCACTTTAATTCAATAATTTGGAATATTTTAAACAAATTTTCTTTTATTGCTTTATTATCATTTACGAGTATATTATTTAAGATATAAATGTATTTTATGAATATAAAAATAAAAGAACCTCTAAGAAAACTTAGAAGTTCTTTGTTTATATAATATCTTATTTATCTTTGCAACATTAAGATTATTTTGAAAGATTGAAGAATGCATTGATTCCTCTGTATTCAGCCACGTCACCTAATTCTTCATTTATTCTGATTAATTGGTTGTATTTAGCTACTCTTTCACTTCTTGCTGGAGCACCAGTTTTTATTTGACCTGCATTAACTGCAACAACTAAGTCTGCTATAGTTGTATCTTCAGTTTCTCCTGATCTATGAGAAACAACAGCTGTGTATCCTGCTCTATTAGCCATTTCTATAGCATTTAAAGTTTCTGTTAATGTTCCTATTTGGTTAAGTTTGATTAAGATTGAGTTAGCAATTCCTTTTTCTATTCCAGTTTTTAATCTTTCTGTGTTTGTAACGAATAGGTCATCACCAACTAATTGAACTCTCTTACCAAGTCTTTCAGTCATAAGTTTCCAACCTTCCCAATCTTCTTCTGCCATACCATCTTCAATTGAGATTATTGGATATTTGTTAACCCAGTCTTCAAAGAAATCAACCATTTCAGAAGCTGATAAAGTTTTTCCTTCATTCTCTAATACATATTTTCCATCTTTATAGTATTCAGATGAAGCTGCATCTATTGCTATGAAGAAGTCTTTTCCTGCTGTGTATCCAGCTTTTTCGATAGCTTCTAAAATAACTTCTATTGCTTCTGCATTTGATTTTAAGTCTGGAGCAAATCCACCTTCATCACCAACACCAGTTGAATATCCTTTTGAATTTAAAGTTTTCTTTAATGCATGATAAACTTCTGAACAAGCTCTTACAGCTTTTTCAAAGCAATCAAATCCTACTGGCATTACCATGAATTCTTGGATGTCTACTGAGTTATCAGCATGACTTCCTCCGTTTATTATATTCATCATTGGAACTGGTAAAACCTTAGCATTTACTCCTCCAATGTATTGATATAAAGGCATTCCTAAATAATTAGCTGCTGCTCTAGCAACTGCTAAAGAAACTCCTAAGATTGCATTAGCTCCTAATTTACCTTTGTTTTTAGTTCCGTCTAATTCTATAAGAGTTTTGTCTATGTGTACTTGATCTAATACATTTAATCCTATAATTTCTTCAGCAATTGTATCATTAACATTTTCTACTGCCTTTTCTACACCTTTTCCTAGGTATTTATCCTTATCGCCATCTCTTAATTCAACAGCTTCATATATACCTGTTGAAGCCCCTGAAGGAACTGCAGCTCTTCCAACTGTTCCATCCTCTAAGTAAACTTCAACCTCTACTGTTGGAAAGCTTCTTGAATCTAAAATTTGTCTTGCTACCACATCAATTATTTCAATATATTGTTTCATCTTTAAATTCCTCCTTAAAAAAATTGAAATTAATCCTCAATTATTTTTATTTTGTGCTTTTCTAATAAATTTTATGCCTTAATTCTAATCTATTTTTTTTAGAAAAAATATGATTCAAATCACATTTATTGAAAATGATTATCAACAGTTCTTTTTTTAGGAAAATATCTCATAAAACCCTATAAAAATTATAATTAATCCATATATTATGTCTAGATATTTACTAAAAATTTTAGCCAGTTTATTTTTCTATTACTTAAAATAAAACAAAATTAAAAGAGGACTATTTAGCCCTCTTAATATACCTTATTCTAAAGTCCTTTTGTATTAGCTATTCCAGCCTGCTTTGCTGTATTACTTGTACTATTAAATCCTGTTTTAGACTTTGAAGATTCAGCATTATGTTGCTTCATACTTTGTTGCATTCCATTTAAGGTTTTTTGCTTGCTCATAATATTCACTCCTTATCATTAGTTATTAATTAAATTCTTTTTTATTATTTGCTTTATTTAAATATTTATAAATGGAAATTTCATATTTTTATAACTTTCATTTTAAATTATGGTCTTATTTAGTATTAAAACAAGCTTATGACTCTATCTAAAAATAGAAATTCTAAAAATTAGTATAAAATAAAAAAGACTCTCCTAAACAAGATGATTTTCTCAACTCTTTAGGACAGCCTTCTTTAAATTAATGTTTATGAACTGCTACTGCATGATGAATATTTCCTTCATGAGAATGCATATATTTTTGACATAATTCATAAATTACAAATGGTAATACTAAGGATATTGCATAACTTATAATAAGCATCCACATATATTCATGTGATTTCATCATGTTTCCTGCAATTGCTGTAGGCGGAACAAAGGATATAAAGAATGCAAATATTGAAGTTGCAAGTCCAACTATTGATACTATAAGTTTAACTGGTTTTCCACCAGGCATTTGGTAAGCACCATTTAAGCCTTTACCTAAAATAGCTTTTATATATCCTACGAAAAATAAAACATATCCACTTAAGTAAATTACAACGGTTAATGACATTGCTGCTAAGAATGAAAGGTTGCTTCCGCCACCTCCAAAAGTTAATACAGCAGCCCATATGCTAACGATTATACCTTGTGCTATAACTAAATAAACTGGTACATCATGTTTATTTGTTTTAGCCCATGATTCTGGAATAGCACCTTCTTCAGCTGCTATAATCATACCTCTTGTTGGTCCAACAACCCATGAACTTACCTCTGCTATTACACCAAAAGCAAGTAATAAGGCTATTATCTTAACTAAGATTGTATTATTTGCTGTGAAATGTCCTAAAAGCACTGCAAAGGTTTGAACTACCCCGGCACTTAAATTTATTTGACCTTGAGGTATAACGGCTGCTATTGCAAGTCCTCCTAATGTACTAACAACTATGGCTACTATAACTAGTAAAAGCATTGCTAATGGGTATTGTTTCTTTGGATTAGCCATTTCATTTGCATGGGTAGCTGATGCTTCTACACCCATATAAGATAAGATAAATGATACAAATACAACCAAAGTATTTACATTTGTAAAGTCTGGAACAAAAGTATCTTTACTTGATATGTATATAGGATTACCTTGAATTATATATACAAGGGCCAAGATAATTAAAATAGCTGCTGGTAAAAGTATTCCTACTACGAAACCTATTTTAGCTATTTTAGCAGTATATTTTGTTCCTCCAAATTGAGATAATGCTAAAATCCAAAAAATTACTAATACACCTATAAATTTTATCATTGGATTACTATTTAGTGCTGGCCAATTAAATACATATGATAAAGCTCCAAGTATGAAATAAATCATTGTTACGAATCCAACTGTTATTTCAAAGAATTCAAAGAATAAGTTTGCAAAACCATATTTCTTACCTAAATTCTTTCCAGTCCAGGTGAAAACACCACCTTTTTGCCATCCATCTACAGTTGCCATTTCAGCTGCACATAAAGCAACTGGAATAAACCATAAAAAGCCTCCTAAAAGTAGATAAAATACTAAGTGCAATTTGGATGTTGCAAATGTAGGATATTCATATACAGCCATAACCATAGATGCTGTCATTGCAAAGAATCCAAAAAGTGTTAATGATTTTTTTGTTGTTCCTTCCTGTTTCATTTAAATTCAACTCCTTTTAAATTATTTGATTAGCCCAAATAAATTAAAAAGTTTGTTGCTTCAAATAGAAGTAATGAACTTTTAAATTTTTGAGTTATAAATATAATTAACATTTTGTTAACACTTTGTTTATATATATTATAACTCTTAAGTTATATTTTGTTAAATATTTTTTGAAAATATTTCAAATTATTATTATATTCTTTTAATATTTAAAAAACAAATAAAATAGAGTGATTATATACTAACTAATGTAAATATAATCACCCTATTTTTAACAATTTTAATTTCTAAATCACTAAAATTTCTCCTAATAATTTGATTTTCCTTTCAACACTGATTTTTAAACTCTCTCTTAATCTTAAATATGAAAAATTATTCATTATTTAAAACCGGTGCTAAATTATTATCAGAGAAAAATGTATTTGCATTATAGAGATATAATAAATCTGTTATTCCCTCTTCAGAAATAAGCTTATCAATATCTTCATAGTAATATCTTGGATCAACAATTACTATCTCATTGAAATAAGGAGTCAAAAATTGAACAAAACTATTAGCATAAGAATCTTTTATAAGAAGTAACTTTTTATTGTTATCAGTTAAAGTATTTATTTTTACTAAAGGATGATTTCCTTCTAAAAATACTTCATATTTATCTTTTTCATTTAGCTTTTCACTATTATAAATACTTCCACTTTTCTTCTTCTCTTCCTCATAGCTTACTACTACTTCATCATTTTCGTCCTTAGGAATATAAACATCTATAGAATCTGGCTCTATTCCTTTAAATCCGCTTTTTGAATATAATGTTCCATAAAATTCATCTGTAACTGTTTCTATATCATAGTAATTTTCCTTAGGAGTTAATCCCATTTCCTTAGCTGCATCTAAAAAAGCATAATAAGCGCCTAAAGTAGTCCAATGATGATCTGTTCTATAATAAATATATTCATCCTTATGACTTTCTAAAGTATTATAAATATCTATAAACTTTATATTACTATTTAAACTACTCTTCAATTCTTCTATGTAGGCTTTTTGATCTTCTACAGGCGCATTTTTAGGTAATTTATCCTTTAATACACTTACTGAATTAGGAGCTATTAAAGCATATTGATTTATTCCTTTATACTTTTCACTAAAGTTATTCATAGCCTTAATAGTTTCTTGTAAATTCTTTTCTTCTGGCTTTTTAAAGTCTTCTATTAAATAATCATCTTTCCCAAGAAAAACCCCATTTTCTTCTTTTTTTCCTAAAAACCTATCCACAGTAGATTTAATTCCAATCCATGAATTTCTAAGAGTAAATTGATCCTCTACGTATTTTTCATATTTCTCTGTATATCTACCTTCTACAAGTCTATCTATAGAAAATTTAGGTTTTTTAGCTAGCATTCTATTTTCTTCTTCCGAAAAATTTTTATCTTTACTAAACATATTCATGAAGAAAATACCAAAAATTGAAATTATGAAAACTAAAGCTAAAATTCTAGTATATATTTTTTTATGTTTATTCATATTACTCATTGCTCTTTTCTCCTTTGTTAAAATCTAAAATATAAAAATGGATTATATGTTGAGGTCACAATATAAGCTATTGATAAAACTAATATTATAACTTGAATTCCTCCAGCTATTAATATTCCTCTTACACCCATATCATATTTTAGTTTTCTAAAAAGTTTATACATTATAGGAGTTGAGCATAAAAGAGCTATGACTAAAATTATTAAGCTTGTGCTTAAATAATAAAAAGATGCTCCATTTACTAACGAGTTATTTCCTATTCCAAACATAACTTTTACGTAATTAATTCCAAATTTTAGACTGTCATTGGAAAAGAATACCCATCCAACCATAACTAGTATCATTGTATATAAATGATTTACAAACTTAGGTGTTTTATTTAATACCTTAAGCAGGAATACTTTTTCAATTAATAAAAGCACTCCGTAATAAATCCCCCACATTATGAAATTCCAACTTGCTCCATGCCATATTCCTGTTAAAAACCAAACTATAAATATGTTCCTTAATTGAATTTTTAATCCTCTTCTATTTCCTCCTAGAGGTATGTAAACATATTCCCTAAACCAAGTTCCTAAAGATATATGCCATCTTCTCCAAAACTCAGTTATATTCTTAGATATATATGGATAGTTGAAGTTCTCACAAAAATCGAAGCCAAACATTTTTCCAAGACCAATAGCCATATCTGAGTATCCACTAAAGTCAAAGTATATTTGAAGTGTGTAAGCTATAATGCCTATCCAAGATGTTAAAATAGATATTTTACCTAAATCACTTCCTTGAATGCTTGTCCATAATAGACCCACATTATTTGCAATAAGAACTTTCTTTCCTAATCCGAAAATAAATCTTTCTACGCCTTCTCCAAACTTCTCTAAACTTTCCTTTCTACTAGTAAGTTCCCTAGCTATATCTGAATACTTAACTATAGGTCCTGCTACAAGTTGAGGAAACATAGTAACATATAAGGAAAAAGATAATAAGCTCTTTTGAACTTTAACTTTTCCCCAATATACATCTATTATGTATGATAAGGTTTGAAAAGTATAAAATGATATTCCTATAGGTAATGGTATATCATTTATAGGTATATTGATATTAAAAAGGGCATTTATATTTGATATAAGGAAATCGTAATACTTAAAATATCCTAAAATTAATAAGTTTAAAGCTACAGTAACCAAAAGTATCATTCTGGCCTTATTCTTATTCTTCCTATTTTTATTTATTAAAAGCCCCGCAAAAAAATCTATAATAGTAGTAAACAACATTAAAAATATATACGTGGGTTCCCCCCAAGCATAAAAAACTAAACTTGCTAAAAGTAATATTGTATTTTTTAATTTTCTCGGAGAAATATAATATAAAATTAACGTTATTGGCAAGAAAGTAAAAATAAAAATTATACTGCTAAAAACCATGATGCCACCTCTTCCTAATTCACTACAGCCTTAAAGCTGTCTGCTATATCCGCTGCATTTTTTCCTACACAAAAGAAAACATAATTCCCTATTGTCTTTAGTTCATAGTCATTTAAAAGAGCACATTGTTCAGCACCATATCCATTAAAACTTTCTAACTGATTATTTACCCTATTTTCTATGGCACTTTCTACTGTATCAGTCTGAGACTTATTCTTTACTTTAACAATAAGCATTTCTTCTACATTCATACTTGAACTAGGAAGATATAATAAAAATTCTTGAAAATCATTTGAATTTAACTTATAAAATCTTTTTAATTCCTTTTCTCCTCCACTCTTCATATTGGATGTTACAACGTCCTTACTCTCTATTTCACTTAGTACCGTACTTAGTGGCATATCCTTAACTCCTCCACAGGCAACTAATGAAAATGTAAACATAATAACTCCAATTAAAGATAAGCTTCTCTTAAAAATCTTGCTATTCACAATTTACACTCCTTTTCTTTGTCTTTTTCTTTTGTTAATTTATCAAAAACATATTTTCATTCTTCTTTTGAATATACTTTAATAACTAGTTAAATAACTTTTATAAACTCTTAAAACTCACCATAAAACTAAAGCATATAAAAATTTAAAATAAACTATATATTTTTTTATTTTATAAATCTATTTCTTTTCTAATCACTTGAAGCCAAGGAGTATAAAATTCTGCTTTTAAATGAATTCCATCTGGCTCGTACATATTTTCTTTTACCATAGAAGTAGTGTCTATAAACTTTACTCCTGTAGTATTGCACATTTCTTTCAATGCATTATTAAAATCATTTACTTTACTAAATTCTTTTTGTTTCGCAATAGCCTTACTTGAAACTGGAAATATTGAATTAACGTATATTTCAGCATTAGGCACTTCCTTTTTTATTTCATTTATTAGATTCTCATAATTTTTTATAAAATCTTTTGAATTACTAAATAGAAGTAAATCATTCATTCCATACATCATTACTATTTTTTTAGGATTTAAACTATTTAAAGTCCCAAGATCCTCTTTTTTAGCCTTTATAACATCTCTTCCTTTTATCCCTATAACAGAATCTTCATCTAATATATTATAGAAACTAAGTGGTTCAGTTAATGAATCTCCCATAAATACTGTATCCTTAAAAATTTCTTTTAAGTTACTACTATCTATAGTACTTTCATTAACACTATTTTTACTATTCATATCTTTTATTTTATTTTCTATTTCTGCTACATCTTTTTTTTCTAAGGATTGAAGAATACTAACTCCCATTGCTACTTTTTCATCTTTAGCCTTATCTATTTCATGATCTTTTATTATTTTACATCCTGCTCCTAATAAAGTTCCCCCTATTAAGAGTCCTAAAACAATTACACTTATTCGTTTTCTTCTTTTGTACTTCATTTCATTCATCCTTTATAATTTTATACATTAATTTTACATAAGTTTCATTTGTTCTTAGTAAAAATTTAAGTACTTTAAAATTACATTTTGTTAACAAAATGCCAATATTAATGACTAATTAGCAATTTTAGGTATAAAAAAGTAATAAATCCAAATATTGATTTTATTGTAAACAAAAATAGTATTCTCCTCTTTGAAGAATACTATTTTAAAATATATAATTAACTATTATATTACTTGTTTAAAAGGCAATTTCCAGTCATTTCTTCTGGTACTTCTAATCCCATAACAGTTAACATAGTTGGAGCTATATCAGCTAATTTTCCACCGTCTTTTAATGACTTTCCTTCAGCATCTTTTGAAATCCATAAGAATGGAACTGGATCTGAAGTGTGAGCAGTCATTGGTTTACCAGTTGAGTAATCTATCATTACTTCTGCATTACCATGGTCAGCAGTTATGAATACAGTACCGTCTTTTTCTAATACTTTATTAACTACTTTTCCTAAGCACTCATCAACAGTTTCTATAGCTTTAACAGCGGCTTCTTGAACTCCAGTATGTCCAACCATATCTGGATTAGCATAGTTTAAGATTATCATATCATATTTATCTTGATCTAATCTGTTTATTAATTCATCAGTTACTTCATAAGCACTCATTTCTGGTTTAAGATCATATGTAGCAACCTTTGGTGAAGCTATTAATGCTCTATCTTCATTATTATTTGGTTTTTCTACTCCACCATTGAAGAAGAATGTTACGTGAGCATATTTTTCAGTCTCAGCTATTCTTAATTGGTTTAATCCTTTATCAGCAACATACTCTCCTAAAGTGTTTGTGTAACTTTCTGGTCTGTAAGCAACATCTACACACTCTAAAGTCTTGTCATATTGAGTCATACAAACAAAGTTAACATGTAATTGCTTTCTTTCGAATCCTTTGAATTCTGGATCAACTATAGCTCTAGTTATTTCTCTTGCTCTATCTGGTCTAAAGTTGAAGAATATTACTGAATCTCCATCTTTAATTCTAGCAACTGGGTGTCCATCTTCTTCTATTACTGTAGGTAAAACGAACTCGTCAGTTTTGTTATCATGGTAAGATTTTTCTATAGCTTCAACAGCTGAAGAAGCTTTTTCACCGTCTCCTAAAGCCATAGCATTGTAAGCTAATTGTACTCTTTCCCATCTGTTATCTCTATCCATTGCATAGTATCTACCACTTATAGTAGCTATTTCACCAACACCGATTTCTTTCATAGCATTTTCTAATTCAACTATGAATTCTTTACCTGATGATGGAGCAACGTCTCTACCATCCATGAAAGCATGAACGTAAACTTTTTGAAGTCCTTTTTTCTTAGCTAACTCTAAAAGACCTTTTAAGTGATCAATGTGAGAGTGAACTCCTCCGTTTGATAGTAATCCCATTAAGTGTAATGAAGTATTGTTTTCTTTAGCTTCATCCATAGCTTTAACTAAAGCTTTATTTGTGAAGAAAGTTCCTTCTTTTATTTCTTTAGTTATTCTAGTTAACTCTTGGTATATTACTCTACCAGCACCTATATTTAAATGACCAACTTCTGAGTTACCCATTTGTCCTTCTGGAAGACCAACTTCTAATCCTGAAGCTTGTAACTCAGTATGTGGATATTTAGCAAATAATTTATCATAATTTGGCTTATTAGCAGCAGCTACTGCATTACCTTCTTTGTTTGGAGATATTCCAAATCCGTCTAATATCATTAACATTACAGGTTTTTTACTCATAATAACCCTCCAAAAACTAAATTTCTATTTATACATTTATTATAATGTGTACCTAATTAAAAAACAATAGCAATAGACAATTGGTATTACTTGCCTATTGCTACTATTTAATTACTAATATTATCTTAGTAGTTTACGATTTGAGCAAAGTCAGCTGCAACTAAGCTAGCTCCACCAACTAAAGCACCATCGATGTCTGATTTAGCCATTTGTTCAGCTATTGTGTTAGGCTTAACTGATCCACCGTATTGGATTCTTACTTTATCAGCAACTTCTTGTCCGAACATTTCAGCAACCATAGCTCTTATAGCAGCTATTGTTTCATTAGCTTGATCTGAAGTAGCAGTTTTTCCTGTTCCTATAGCCCAGATTGGTTCGTAAGCTATAACAACTTTCTCAGCTTGCTCTTTAGTTAATCCTTCTAAATCAGCAGTGATTTGAGCTTTTATAACATCGTTAGTAGTTCCGTTTTCTCTTTGCTCTAAAGTTTCTCCACAACAAAGGATTGGAACTAAGTTATGAGCGAAAGCAGCTTTAACTTTTTTATTACAAGTTTCGTCTGTTTCGTTGAAGTATTCTCTTCTTTCACTATGTCCAATTACAACGTAATCTATGTTCATAGCTTCTAACATTCTTGGAGCGATTTCTCCAGTGAATGCTCCTTTTTCTTCAAAGTGCATGTTTTGAGCACCTACTTTTATGTTTGTTCCTTCAACAGCCTTTTTAACTGCGTCTAAACAAACGAAAGTTGGGCAAACTACAACTTCACATTTAGCATCTTTAACTAATGGCTTTAATTCTTCAACTAATTTAACAGCCTCGTCTATTGTATAGTGCATTTTCCAGTTTCCTGCGATTATTGGAGTTCTCATCTATATTCACCTCTATTAATATTTTAAATATTAAATAATATATGGTAGGTTAATCCATCATACATTATTCATCTAAAAACTCTGAAAATATTAAATAATAATCCTAATATTTTCTTAGCTTTTAGTAAAACAAGGCTAAGATTCAATGAAAGATATTCTTCCATTGAATCTAGTCTTATTTTTTTATAAAACAACAATCTTTATACTTCAATCTAATTACTACTTTAAGGTTTATAATATTATTTATCGTTTAAAGCAGCTATTCCTGGTAATACTTTTCCTTCTAAGAATTCTAATGAAGCTCCACCACCAGTTGAGATGTGAGACATTTTATCTCCGAATCCTAATATGTTAACAGCAGCAGCTGAATCTCCACCACCTATTATAGTAGTAGCATCTGCTTCAGCCATAGCTTTAGCAACAGCTATTGTTCCTTTGTTGAAGTTTTCGAATTCAAATACTCCCATTGGTCCGTTCCAGATAACTGTTTTAGCATCTTTTATTGCATCAGCATATAATTTTTCAGTTTTTGGTCCGATATCTAATCCCATAAATCCTTCTGGAATGTTTTGATCTTCTGTAACTACAGCTTCAACATCTTTGAATTCTTTAGCTATTCTGTGGTCTACAGGTAATAATAATTTAACACCTTTTTCTTCAGCTTTAGCTAACATTTCTTTAGCGTATTCAACTTTGTCTTCTTCTACTAATGAACTTCCTACAGTATATCCTTGAGCTTTTAAGAATGTGTAAGCCATTCCTCCACCGATTATTAAAGTATCAACTTTTTCTAAAAGGTTGTTTATAACGTTTATCTTATCTGAAACTTTAGCTCCACCTAAGATAGCAACGAATGGTCTTTCTGGAGTTTCTACAGCATCTCCTAAGAATTTAAGCTCTTTTTGGATTAAGTATCCACAAACTGCTGGCTTTAAGTACTCAGTTACTCCAACTGTTGAACAGTGAGCTCTGTGAGCTGTTCCGAATGCATCGTTAACAAACATTTCAGCTAGGCTAGCTAATTCTTTTGATAACTCTTCTCCGTTTTTAGTTTCTTCTTTTCTGTATCTTGTATTTTGAAGTAAAACTACGTCTCCGTCTTTCATTTCATCTACAGCTTTTTTAGCATTTTCTCCAACAACGTTGTCGTCAGCAGCAAATACTACTTCTTTACCAAGCATTTCGCTTAATTTTTTAGCAACTGGTGCTAATGAGAATTCTGGTTTAGCTTCTCCCTTTGGTTTACCCATATGTGAGCAAAGGATTACTTTTGCGCCATTATCAACTAAGTATTTTATAGTAGGCATAGCTCCGTTTAATCTATTTATATCAGTTATAACACCATCTTTTAATGGAACGTTAAAGTCGCATCTTACTAATACTTTTTTACCTTTTACTTGAACGTCTTCTATAGTCTTTTTATTGAAGTTCATTATATTCACCTCTTAAATAAATTTAAATTTGAAAATAGTCTGGCCTTATAGCCTTATACTACAAAACCAGACTTATAAAACTTTTTTATAAAATACTATCTAATTAATAGATTACTTTAAGTTAGCGAAGTATCCTAAAGTTCTGATTAATTGGTTAGTGTATGACATTTCATTGTCGTACCATGAAGCAACTTTAACTAATTGTTGTCCGTTAACTTCCATGATTTTTGTTTGAGTTGCATCGAATAATGATCCGAAGCTTATTCCGATTACGTCTGATGATACTATTGGATCTTCAGTGTATCCGTATGATTCGTTAGCAGCAGCTTTCATAGCAGCATTTATTTCTTCAACTGTAGTGTTTTTGTCTAATACACAAACTAACTCAGTTAATGAACCAGTTATTACAGGTACTCTTTGAGCGTTTCCGTCTAATTTACCAGCTAGTTCTGGGATAACTAATCCGATTGCTTTAGCAGCACCAGTTGAGTTTGGTACGATTGAAGCAGCAGCAGCTCTAGCTCTTCTTAAATCTCCTTTAGCGTGAGGAGCATCTAATGTATTTTGATCGTTTGTGTAAGCGTGGATTGTAGTCATGAATCCTTCTTTTAATCCAAATTGATCGTTTAATACTTTAGCCATTGGAGCTAAACAGTTAGTTGTACATGAAGCACCTGATATAACTGTATCGCTAGCTTTTAATATATCGTTGTTTATGTTGTAAACTACTGTTGGAAGGTCGTTTCCAGCTGGAGCTGATATAACAACTTTCTTAGCACCTGCTTCTAAGTGAGCTGAAGCTTTTTCTTTTGAAGCGAAGAATCCAGTACACTCTAAAACGATGTCTACGTTTAATTCTCCCCATGGTAAGTTTTTAGGGTCTCTTTCTGCAGTAACTTTTATTTCTTTTCCGTTTACTACGAAAGCACCATCTTTAACTTCGATTTCTCCATCGAATCTTCCTTGTGCTGAGTCATATTTGAATAAGTGTGCTAAAGTTTTAGCATCTGTTAAGTCGTTAATTCCAACAACGTTGAACTCTGGGTTGTTGATCATTAATCTTAATGCTAATCTTCCTATTCTTCCAAATCCGTTAATTGCTACATTTACCATATTGTAAATACCTCCTAAAAGATGTTGTTTATATATATAAAATATTAAAAAATATTTTAACCAAAGTTATTTTTAGAGATTTTATATTATTTTATTCGTCTCCATTTAAAAAATTTAGTATTTCATTGGCTGCTCCCTCATCTGTAACAAGAACAGCATTTTTGTTTCCATAGATAGTAGTTAAAATAGCTTCTGCCTTATTTTTACCACCAGCTACAGCAATGTGATTTTTTATTTTTCTAAGATCATTTATTGTAACTCCTAAAGTTGGCATTACATAAACAACTTCCGACTTATCATTAAAGTAGCATCCTAAAGCTTCTCCAACAGCGCCTAATTCTAATAACCTTATTAGTTCTTCCTTAGGAACGCCTCTTTTATTAGCCATTTTTTTCGCTTGGCCTATACCATATATTAGCATATCTGCATTTTTAATATTTTGTATAAGTTCTTTCATGTCTTCCTGTTTCATTAAAGCATCCATTACTTCCTTGCTTATATTATCAGGAACATGAAGCATTTTATAGGTTCCATTTAACTTTTTAGCTAAATTCGCAGCTAATGTATTTGACTGCGTCTCAACCTTCTTACCCATACCACCTCTTGCAGGCACAACTAACACATCACGTAGGTTTGCCATTTCTGGTAATTCATCTATAACTTCTTTTACAGTGGTTCCCCCAGTAACAGCAATTGTATAGCCATCTTTAATGACATTCTTAGAATAATTTGCAGCGGCTTTTCCAAGCTCTTTTATAGTGCTTTCTTCTTCCCCGCAATCTCCTGGAATAACAATTACATCTCTAACATTAAGCAAATCACATAATTGTTTTTCAAGATTAGATAGCCCTTTTATTTCATGTATGAATCCTTTTAAGGATTCTAACATAAACTCTCCTTCTTGGGTTACAGACATACCTGGAGTGTTTATTTGTATAAGGTTTTGAGATTTTAAAAAACCTATTTCTGTTCTTACAATTCTTTCACCTAAATTTAAATTGTTTGCCAAAGCTCTTCTGCCTATTGGCTGATTATAATAAATTGTTCTGATTATATTGTATCTTTTTACTAATAGTTCTACCATTTCAGGAACTATTATTTTTTGCAATTTTAAAATCTCTAGCAAATTTAACAACTCCTTTGGACATTCAAAGTCCCACTTGCTTCTTAAATGTCCCGCATGTTTATTATAAAACATATTAAGAAAAAATTAAAGGGTTTTTAGAAAATTTTTTCTTATTTTTTTAGAAAATATAAAAAAATATAGAGAGATTACCCAATCTCTCTATATTTTTCACTCAAATCAAACACTTTAGTTTCTTTATTTACCATAAAATCAAATTTAATACTATTTTAAAATCTTTTTCTCTTACTAGATGATTTTATTCCTAATTCTTCTCTATATTTTGCTACAGTTCTTCTTGAAATAGTCATTCCTTTTTCTTTTAGCATTTCACTTATGCCTTGGTCCGATAATGGCTTTGCTTTGTTCTCCGCTTTAATAATTTCTTCTAAAGCTTTTTTTATGTTTATAACTGTAACATCATCTTCTCCATTTTCTGTTTCTTTATTGCTTATTGAGTTTACAAAGAGATCCTTTATCTTTATTGTACCCATAGAAGTTAAAATATACTTATCTCTTATGGCTCTTGAAATAGTTGATTCGTGCATCTCTAATTGCTCCGCTATTTCCTTAAGAGTCATAGGTTTTAAATATTTATCTCCCTTTTCAAAATACTCTTTTTGCTTTTCTAGTATTTTTTCAAGAACTTTATATAAAGTACTTTTTCTTTGCTCTATACTTTTAATAAGAAACATGGCCTTACTCATTTTTTCCTTTACATACTCTGTAGCCTCTTTATCATTACTACTATCTTTTAATATAGAAGTATATAAAGGGTTAACTGAAAGCATAGGTAAGACTCCATCATTCATTATTATGAAAAATTCTCCATCTATCTTTCTAATTTCAGCATCAGGAATTATGAAACTTACTTCATCCCCAGTATAAAATCCCCTTGAAGGTTTTGGCTCTAAAGTTTTTATTAAATCTCCATAGTCTTGTGCTTTTTTAGGAGTTATGCCTAAATCCTTAGCAATAACTTGATATTTGTTATCTGCTAAATCATCTAAATGATTCTCTATTATACTTTTTACTATTTTGTCATACTCCCCTTTTCTTTCTAATTGTATCTTTAGACATTCTTTTAAGTCCCTTGCTCCTATACCTGCTGGCTCTAAATTATGGAGAACTATTAAAGCTCTATTGAATGTTACTTCTGAACAATGTAATTCATTCATTAATTCTTCTTTTTTTATATCTAAATATCCTTTATGATCTAAACATTCAACCATATAGCTGCATACACTTCTCATATATTCATCTATTGGCAGCTCTAATATTTGAGACTCTAGATAGTCCATTAAAGATTCTGGTTTACTTATAAATGTAAAAGGAGAAATTCCTTCTTGATCATACTCACCATAACTTTGAGAACCATAGTTATCTGACTCTAAATATTTCACTAATTCTTTATAATCTAATCTATCCTGTTCATTAACTATTTCATTATTATCTTCATATTGAGCTTCTAAAACAGGATTTTCTGAAAATTCTTTCTCTATATATTCTCTTAAATCATATGTTGACATTTGCAAAAGTTTTATTGAAAGTTGCATTTGCTGTGTCATGATAAGCTTTTGCTCTTGGGTTAAATTTAAATTAAAATCCATTAACATATATATCACCTAAAACTATTTAATTTTAAATCATAACTTTTCTCTATTAACCTTTCTTATTTAATTATCCATCAAATAAAGACATTTTTCAACATTATAACATCTTTAATACTTTTTAATATATTAATATTATATTAAAAAGTACTTATGTTAATTCTAAAATAACCACAATAGAGAAAATTCTCTATTGTGGTTAAGATTAAATAATTTCACCAATTTTAATGATTGGTACACTTATTTTATTTTTAAATTCTTCTAAAGAGTCTTTTTTACATATAAATAAAATAGCTGTTGCTGGTCCTGCAGATTTTCTTAAATAAGTTCCATTATATGATAGATTTATTTTTATATTATTACTACCTTCAAGTTCCTTTGCTTCATGTATAATACCTTTTGAACCAATAGGTATTATATCCTTAACAGACTCACTTTCTACTAAGAGCTTTAACTCCTTAAAACCAGCAATTTCCCCTATATTATTATTTATATCATCTAAAACTTCTTCCCCCACTTTGGGAATTCCTAATAAGAAGACCTCATCTTCACTTTCAAAACTAATCTCAGTGCTTATCTTTTTTTCTCCTATTATTGTTAATCCTAAAAAAGTTTGAAGAGTTTTAAAATTATCCTCAGTACTTCCTGTTATACATTCTTCTAATTTAAAGTTATTTTCAAAAAAGCCTTCAGAATTATATTCTTTTATTGCTCTATTAATTCCTTTTATTATACTCTCTCCACCACACTTCATAGTCATTCCTAAATTATTTACTATTACTAGTGGATTAGCTTTAAATGCTATAAGCTCAAAAAGACAAACTCTAGCTGAAAAATATCCTACAATCTCATTACTAGCATTAACAAAGTCATCTTCTCTCTCTCCAATGCCACAACAACTATCACAAGCTATTACCATTTCCTCTTTATGGGATTCTTTTTTAATTATAGTTAAATCTCTAAATTTATATATTTGCATTTTTAAGTCCCTTAGCTACTAAAAATGCTATTACTATATTAACTAAGCTTGCTAAAGTAAGTGGTAATCCCATAAGTTTTAAGAAGTCTATTGGATTCATTCCTCCTAATACAAAATACATAAAAGCTCCTGTTATTAAAGTAAAAATGATTCCATTTAAAAGAGTTCCTATTATTCCTGCTAAAATTACTTTACCCATATTAAATATTTTTGATGTTATATAAACAACTAGAAACATCTCTAACGCTATTAAAATATGTACTGGTAATGTAAATGGAAATCCTGTTCTTAAAGCAACAAATAAATGTGCTAAAAGACCTATAACACCTCCAACTACTGGAGAAATTAAAATACCACCAACAAAGGCTGGCATAGAATCTAATGCTATACTAGCAAAAATCGGGAAATTGGCTAATATAACACTTAAAGCTATTAACATCGCTGCAAAACATAGATTTTTTACATTTAAATTCTTTTTTTCCTTAGTAAAATTCATAATTATTTTACCCTCCTATTAATATTTATTTTTTCTCTCTAAACATAAGCAACTCTTAACTTAACATGTACACCTTTAATATTAAATCAATTTCTATACCCAATAAGATTTTTAATAAAAATATAATTTCAAATTTTTCACAAATATACTTTAATCTAGATTTAACTTCTTATGTGTAAATTAAATTTAAAATTTGACTAACTATTAGAGCTAAATAGACTAAGTTGTTTAGAAACTTTTATACATCTTTTCCAAAACAACTTATTTAGGAAAGCTTGTACATAAATTCTTTTCTCGTAAATAATTATTTTTATAATTAAAAATAAAAAACTGGTGCGGTTAACCTTCCCCACCAGTTAAAAATAATTTACATACTTTATTAAAACTTATATACTGTTTCCCACCGAAACAATAAGCAATTTATACTAGGTAGGTCTCCTGGCTAATAAATCATCCTCCAACAATCCTTTCCATAACTTAAGTTACAGTGGTTTCTTGCTTTCGTCCTTATCAACAGTAGCGGGGGCTGCAGTTTTTAACTTTCCCTATTAAGTTAGATAACACCTAATATACTTATTTTATTTTCATCTTATGATTGCATATTTATTTACTCTTTGTCAACATTATTTTTAACATTAATTTTACTTAACATTAAAATTTTCCACTTCATCTAATGTTTTTGGAACATTAATTTCTCCATTTATTATGCCCTCTCTATATTTCTCTACTTTATCTAAAACTTCTTTAGGTACTAGTCTACTTGTAGATTGGGCCACATCTATACCATTATCCTTAAGCCCAACTTCCATTACATTCTTTGGTCCTGTTTTAAAATCACCATTTATAACTTCCTTTGCAGTCTTATAAACCGCATCATCTAATTTTTTTATCATAGATGAGAGAATATTATCGGCATAGTCTGGGAAAACTGTGGCAGCATCAACATCAACACCAATAGCGTAATTTCCAGTTTCTTTAGCTGCCTGATAAATACCTACACCAGCTTCTCCAGCTACATTGAATATTATATCTGCTCCTTGATTATACATTTCCTTAGCTATTTTATTTGCCTGCTCTTTATTTATAAAACCACCAACATATTGAATTAAGTTTCCTTCTTTTATATTCTTATAAGCTTCCTCATTAGAAACCTTTAATCCAGAGAGATATCCAGCTAGAAAGTTATCTATAAGCTCGTTTTTAACTCCGCCTATAAATCCTACTTTATTAGTTTTACTCATGTTCCCAGCTATTATACCCATTAAAAAGGCACCTTGTTCATTCCTAAAATTTATAGATTTTACATTTGGAAGCTCTGACACTGTATCAATAATAGCAAAATTTTTATCTGGATAATCCTTAGCTACATTATTTAAACTCTCTAAAAACTTAAATGTTGAAGCAAAAGTCAAATCATTATTTTGAGCAGCCTCTCTAAGCCTCTTTTCATAATCTTCTGGAGAATTAGTATCAAAAATCTCTATTTTTGCACCATATTCCTTTTTTATTCTATTTAATCCTTCTATAGCTAAATTAGCAAAATGATTTTCTTCATTAGCAAAATCATCCTTAACTAAAGCGAAATTATAAACTTTTTTTTCTATAAAATCAATTTTTCTTAATGCTGATGAATTTTTCGAACCGCATCCTAACATAGAAGTTAAACTTAATATAAGACCTAAAGATGTAATAATCCTCTTAAAACGCATTTCTAATACTCCTCCTTTTTGATATCAAAATTATTATTTCTTTAATTAGGAGAATTTATGTAAATTAAAATAAAAAAAGAAACTCCTTTTTAGGAGCTTCTTTCTAATATTCCTCTACATAGAATAATGCACAAACCTTAGGACCTGAATGTATAGCCACTGAACATCCTAAAGGAAGTTTTATATATTCTATATCGTTACTTTCTAAATATTCCTTTATAGGCAAATAAATATCCTCATTTTCAAGTTCAACTAATATTATTGGCTCCCCTTGTTTTTTAGGAATTGAACTAAACTGTTCAATCATAGACTTAGTCATCTTCTTAGTTCCTCTTATTTTTCCTTGAACATTCATCTCACCATCTAATACATTAAGCATAAGCTTTATTCCTAAAGCATTAACAAATAACGCTTTTCCTTTTGAAAGTCTTCCACCTCTTACTAAGTTATCTAAACTTTCAAAAGCTATAGTACTTTTAATATGATTCCTATATTCTAAAATTTCTTTTTCTAAATCTTCTAAAGTTATTCCTTCTTCTATAAGTCTAGCTGCTTTTAATATAATAAGTCCAAGCCCAACAGTAACATTTCTTGAATCTATTACAACTATATCATCACTTTCTAATTCAGCTTTAGCTAAACATGCTGATTGATAAGTACCACTCATATTTGATGATATGTGTATTGATATAACTTTGTATCCATCCTCTAAGTAGCTTTTATATTTCTCTATAAATCTTGTTGGAACTATTTGAGCTGTAGTTGGAAGAGCATCTTCTCTCTCTATTCTCTCCATCATAGCATCTACTTTTATTTCAACACCATCTAAATAGCTCTCTTCACCAAAATTTATTAGCATAGGCATTACATCTATGTCATATTTCTCTATAATCTCCTTAGATAAGTCACAGGTACTATCTGTTATAATCTTTATTTTCTCCAAAATATATTTCCCCCTTATTTCATGCTTGGAAATCCAATTTGTCTTAGAGCTTCATAAGCTATAATTGCTACTGTATTTGATAAATTCAAACTTCTAGTAGTTGTATTTATCATTGGAACCTTTATTCCATGATGAGCATTATGAACTTCTTCTGGAACTCCTGCTGATTCTCTTCCAAACATTATGAAAGCACCTTCTTCGTACTTTACTTCATCATAATGATCATCAGCATGAGTTGTTGATAAGTAAATTTTCTTATCCCCATACTTTTTCATAAAGTCTTCATAGCTTTCATGGATTTCAAGATCTAATTGACTCCAATAATCTAATCCAGCTCTTTTTAAATGTTTATCATCTATAACAAAGCCCATAGGTTTTATTATGTGAAGCTTTGAATTTGTCAAAACACATGTTCTTGCTATGTTACCAGTGTTTTGTGGTATTTCTGGTTGATATAATACTATATTAAGATTCACCTTTGTCCCTCCAAATAAATGTAAAAATTTATAAATTTTTATGTTAAGTCACAAGTATATGATATTATCTAATGAAATAAAATGCAAGTTAATCCTTTTTTAACACAAATTCATATATGACTTTTGCAACCCCATTTTTATCATTACTTTCAGTTACATAATCTGCTTTTTTCTTTAAAGAATCTATTGAATTTCCCATAGCTACACCTAAACCTGCATAGCTAATCATAGATAAGTCATTCTCATTATCTCCTATGCAAATTATCTCATCTTGCTTTATGTTATATTCATCTGCTAAAACTTTTACAGCTTTCCCCTTAGAAACTCCTTTATTGTTTACTTCTAAAGCATATCTTCCTGACTGAGTAATTTCAAAACTTCCATTTTTAATAAGTTCTTCTCTTATTTTTTTTAGTTTACCTGTATTCAATTCAATTATTATGCATTTGCCAATACTATCATTTTTAAAAATTTCATTCCACTTACTTTTGTCATTAACATAAACATTTTCTACTCTATGCTTATGTGGTATTTTTTTATTTAAAATTAAATCGCAAAGATATTTTCTTATTTTTGATGGCCAATAAACCTTATCTCTTGAATGAAAACTAGGAACACCTTTATAAACTTTGCAAAGTCTCATAATTTCTTTACACTGTTCTCCACTTAAAACATCTTTAGAAATTAAAGCATCTTTATCTTCATCAATTACCCATGCACCATTATTAGCAATTACTGCACAGTTAACTCCTAAGAATTCTGAAAAATAAACAGCATTCTTAGCATTTCTGCCAGTGCATATTATTATATGAACTCCTTTTTCATAAGCCTTTTTTAAAGCAATTTTATTTTCCTCACTTATTCTTTTTTTTGAATTTAATAATGTTCCATCCATATCTATACATATCATTTTATAACTCATAAATTCTCCTCCTAAATTAAAAGGAGAGATTAAAAACTTAACCTCTCCCTTTTAAGCATATTAATATTTTACTAAATAATAAGATTATATATGATTTATACTAATCTTAATTAAAGCAAAGATTCTCCTAATCATGTCTAATTTAATTAAGAATGATTAGCAGCTTGTCCTGTAGCTCCTGGATTTTCCGGTGTTGCAGGAGTTTGAGGTGTTGTTTGTGCTGGTGGTGCCGCTGGTTGTTCGGCTTTCTTAGTTCCAACCTTTATTATTTCATCCTTTTGCTTATAAACATCATGACCTATTAATTTCTTATCTATCTCTTTTCCATTTTGATATGTTACTAAATATCCTGTTGATTTATACCCTGTAACTGGGTTTTGTTCTACAACTCTTTGTCCTGCTGGCAAGTTAGGATCTTCTATTGTTTTAACTGATGGTTTTAAAGTTTCATTTACAACAGTTTGTAGTTCATATGTTTTTCCATCCATAGCTTGAACATTTCCATATATATTGAAAGTAACATGCTTATTACTTGTGTATCCTTGAATGTATATTGGGAAATCATAAGGATTTTTAAATTGATAATCTAAAGACCCCCAAGCAACTGTAGCATCCTCACTTGGACCTGAATAAGTTGTAGTCATACTATGATTATGTCTTTCAGTTGGCATTATTCCTGCTTTTAACACAGCTCTATATAAAGTGGTAGAAACTTGACAAATTCCTCCACCTGTAACCATTACAACCTTGTTACCTACATAAGCGGCTCCATCTCTATATCCTTTATCTGTAGTTCTTTCTCCTAAAGTATTGTTGTAGCTAAAAGTTTCACCTGGCATAAGTACTGTTCCATTAACTGTTTTAGCTGCAATTTCAACATTAGCACTTCTATTAGCATCAGAGCTTGTATAACTTGATGTAAAACTTCCCATAACTCCATCTATCTTTGAAAGCATTTCCTTAGTTATTTTAGGCTTTGTAATCTCCACAGGTACTTCAACCACTGTATTAGCTTCTGGATTAGCATTTACAGCATCTTTTACTAATGCAACCATTTTATCCTTTTCTATAGCTCGTCCATCTTGTCCTTCTGTTACACTTACATTGCTACCATTTATGCTTATAGTGGCATCCTTAGCTTTTTGATTAACCATTTCAGTTAATTTATTTTCATACTCATTTAATTTAGCTTCATTGTATTTAAAGTCTAAATTAAATTCTTTTTTATCTTTTCCATTTATTAAATCATTTTTACCAAAAAGATTTAAATCTTTTCCATACATCATAGCTTCGTTAACTGTTTCGTCTATATTGTATTCTGGTGATAAATCAGAATACTTTATTTCTATACTTTGGTCAGCAGCCTTTACTGTTATGGTTTTATTTTGAATCGGCTCTTTTATCTCTTTATTTAAAGCCTCTATAGCCTCTTCTTTAGTCATTCCTGATAAATTGACATTTTCAACATATACATTTGGATATATCTTATTGTCCCATTTTTCAGTTTTCTTTTGAATACTTACTATATATGCAAAAATAGAACCTATTATAATTGCTAATATAACAACCACTGATATTATTATCTTTTTCTTACTCTTATGTAAGCTTTTACTTGTTTTTTTATTTTCTTCGTTCACAGTTATTCTCCTCTCTACAATCTTCCTAAAAAAACTATAAGCTAAATTTCACAAAAAATTATTACAATATAATAACATTTCTTATTATAACAAAATTTTCATAACTTTTGGAAAAAAATTAAATAGAGCTAAAATTTTTAACTCTATTTAATACTAACAAAAATACTTTTAACCTAAAAAATATTCTTCACTATCTATAATATATTCAGTTCTTTCTTTTGAAAAATCTCCAGTAATATCAAATGCTTCTATGGATACTTTTATTGGCTTTCCTTTTGGTAGATAAAACTTACTCTTATCTACAACAAACTTAGTAGCTTTTCTAGGTAAAGTTCCTGCATAGTTGTCATTGATAAATACATTGTATCCATTTAAATCGTCTTCTTTATTAGCATTCCAAAAAATATTTATCTTTCCAGCATCCTCATATGCCGTTAAACCAGTAACATTAGCTGGTGGCATTAGCCTAGCTATACTATTAGGTCCCCAGTTTAAATCTACTGGACTTCCAATCCCATCTAGTTTACCCTCATCTGTAAATTGCCATATAGTCCACCTTGTCCATCCACCAATATTTGGAGGAAATGGTGGATTAGTAGGAACTCTTGTATACATAGCTAACCATAAAGGCATATCACTTAAAGGATATCCTCTTCCTGGAACCTCAAAATTATCATATAACTCTATAAAGAATAATCCTGTATATAACATTAATCTTCTTCTAGTTTTTTCCTCAAACCTATCTCTAAACCTATCTATCCAATTCACAAGTTGTGTTGTTGTTAGTGATCTATCTGTAGGTGCCTCTACATCAACTACAGGAAACAGATCACCATAGTCTCCTTGTCCAAAGCCTTGTTGAAGAACATCAATAAATTCATCTGCCTGCGTTACTGCTGTCTGTAAATCACTAGATGGTTTTGCATAATGATATGCACCACATGGAATACCATATCTTCTGCATTCTCTTGCAAACTCTAAAAACTTTCTATCAATTCTTAACTGACCCGTTCCAGAACCTGAAGATCTTAAGTAAATAAAATCTGAATTTTTAGCTAATGTTTGAAAATTAACATTCTGAGTAAACTCATTTATATCTGGCCCAAATGTACTTAGTGGATTTTTATCTTGCATTAATACTCTCCCCGTAAATTAATACTTACTATATAAAATATAAATTTACAGAGGAAGTTGTTACTAAATAAATTACTCTCTATTAACTTTTAAAGATTTTTCTATTATTGTATCTAAAAGTTTTTCAAAACTCATATTTATTCCAGCTGCACTCTTAGGGAATAAACTGTTTTTTGTCATTCCTGGTAGTGTATTTACTTCTAATATATAAGGAATATTATCTTTTACAAGCATATCAACTCTAGCATACACATCACATTTTAATAACTTGTAAGTTTCTAAAGCCATATGTTCAACTTCTTTGTGAATATCTTCATTTAACTTAACAATAAACTCATCTGCTCCACCATCTTCATATTTTGATGCTATATCAAAGAATTTTCCTTTTGGTTTTATAGCTAATACTGGTAACATTTTACCATCTATTATAGGACAAGTTATTTCATCACCTTTTATGTATTCTTCAATCATTACTTCTGTATCATATTTTAAAGCTTCTAATACAGCCTCTTCAACACCTTCTTTAGATTCAACTAAAGTTGTTGCAACTGATGATCCACCGTTGTTAGGTTTTATGAATACTGGATAACCTAATTCTTCTATATTTTCATAATCTATTTCATCTATTGATGATACCATTAACCATTTTGCTGTTCTAACATTTCCAAAAGCTAAAATTCTTTTTGTCATATCCTTGTCCATACATATAGCACTACTTAAAGGACCACAACCTGAAAAAGGTATTCCTAAAGTTTTAAGAACAGCTTGAACAGTTCCATCTTCTCCAAATTTTCCATGTAAAGCTAAAAGAGCAAAATCTATTCCTTTAACTTTTTCTATTAAATCCTCTTTTTCATTTAATACTATAGGAATAGCTTCATATTTATCTTTATCTAAGGCATCTACTACAGCATTACCACTTTGTATTGATATCTCTCTTTCTGAAGAAATGCCTCCCATTATTACTCCAACTTTCATATATTTACCTCCAAAATAGAAATAATTAAGGACTTGTTATTTTTTTGAACAAGCCCCTAATATTATAGCACTATATTTTTAAAATAGAAAGTTAGTGAAAACATTTATATATGAAATATATTTAATATATTTCATATATATCAGCAAACTCTATTGATATTTTTTCTACTTCAGTTTTATAATCTAAACTCCCACTTTCTTCCACGCAATTTTCAAATTTTATGTTAGGTAGTAAAATTGAAAATTCACTTCCATTTTCACTACTTTCCCTTAAGAAAACTTTTCCTTCATGAAGCTCTACTAAAGATTTAACTAAGGATAACCCTATTCCACTTCCTTCTTTATTTCTATTTAAAGACTTATCGTTTTGTATGAATCTTTCAAAAATGAATTCCTTCATATGAGATGGAATTCCTATTCCTGTATCCTTAACTCTTATATCAACCCAGCTTTCATCATTTATAACATTAACCTCTATCTTTCCGCCTGCCTCTGTAAATTTTATTGCATTAGATAAAATATTCAAAATTATTCTTTCAATTTTATCTGGATCACATTTTATTTCTAACTCTTCACAATCAGTATCAAATATTATATCAATATTTTTAGACTCAACATAAGGTATTACAGACATGGTTATGTCTTCTGTAAGTTTTATTATGTCATAATTAACAAAGTCCATCTTTATAAAGCCAGAATCTATTTTTGTTATATCTATAAGATTGTTTACAAGTCGTAACATTCTAAAACAATTTTGTTTTAAGGTCTTTTCATACTTTTCATAGAAATTAGAAAATCCAACTTCATTTTTTTTATTATTATTTAAAAGTTGTATGCAAGAGTATATTATGTTAATAGGCGTTCTAAGTTCATGAGATAAGTTTGCAAAAAACTCATTTTTAACCTTATCATATTGTTTTATTTCCTCAAATTTATTCTTTAATACCTCTATTTCCTTAACATCCTCAACATTCCTAGCAACTCTTACCCATCCTAATGTATTGTTTTTACTATCCTTAATTCTACTTGATATGGATTCTAATTCAACCACTCCATTTTTTGATTTTACTTTATCTATAGTTAACACTTTGTCCTTATCAAAATATTTACTATCTATCATTTTAAGATTGGATTCAAGCAAAAGAAAATCATAATAAACTTTTCCTATAAGCTCTTCTTCATCATATTCTAAGACATCAATTACAGCTTTATTTATATAGGTTATTTTTCCTTCCACATCAATTGTAAATATTAAATCCTTTATGTTTTCAGTAACCCCTCTAAGTCTTTGCTCATCTAACTTCAAGTTTTTCTCCATCATATATTCTTCTGTTATGTCATTTAACCTTAAAACATAATAAAGATGTTTTTTCTTTCTTATTCTCTGAAGATTTACTCTTATTACTTCTCGCTCTCCATTTAACTTTAATATTCCTTTCCATTCTTTAGAATTTCTAAGAACACTTTCTATACTAATTACGTTTTTACTATATAGGAACTCTTTTATCTGTTTTTCTAATTCATAATAATTTTCATCAATGCCTGCTCCATTGCAAATTCTTTTTTTTCTACATTTTTCATTTGCATATATTACATTTAGATTATTACTTAGTAAGATTATCTCACTATTACAATCGAATTCTATTAGATTAAAAAATGCACTTAATTCCTCTTGCATAAAATTTTTATTCGTAATAACTTGCAGAGAATCAAAAAACATTCCAAAAACAAAACTCATAAAAGATAGGAATATAAAGAAAATAATATTTATCTTTATAAGATCATTATTAGTAATCGTTAAGGAAATTCCATAAACCAACTTTAATAACATAAGAGCTCCACTTATCATTATTACTAAATATGTTATTTCCCTATATTTCAGGCACTTTACAAAACAAATTGCAATACAAGCTATATATATTAAAACAATTATTACTAATGTTAAATTTAGTATGAAGGTATCATTATAAATACCTAAATCATACTTCATATTTAAAACCTGTAGAATAAATGTTGCTCCAATTACAGTTAATAAAGTTATTTTCTTATATTTACGTATAAATTCTTCGAACTTTTTCATAGCTAAAATAGCTAAAAGCATTAATATTCCTCTAAACATTATACTAAACAAATTTAAATCATAAACTTGATTTCTAACTATTTTACCCATAAGTAACATAGCTATCATTTCAGTAATTAAACTTACATATATAAGTGAAATCCCAAAAAAGTTTTTTCTCTTAAACCCTCTATAATATATAAAGCATATTACTAATATCATGAAACAAAGAAGTGCTTGGGTCATAACTATAACTTCTTCAATAGCACAATTTATGCTTAAATCATTAAACTGTTCTCCATTTAACCCTATAATAATATCTAAACTTTTTATAAAAAATAAAACTAATAAGACTATTGTAACTACAGCTATTCTTTTTATGTTTTTTCCTTTAATATTTAAATTATTAAAAAGTCCAATTAACATACCTAATTTATCCCCATTCTTAATTAGAATAATACTTTCATTATATATTAAATAAATCTTTTAAAAAGTTAAATTTGTATTTTTTTCAAAAAGTTATCTTTTTCTTCATAATTTTACCATATATTATTTATATTGACCTATTTATTTATAAGAACTACAATGTTAATATAAAAATTTTATAGGAGGATTAAATGAATAATAAAACAAAAGGGATAATTTTAATAACCATATCAGCTTTTAGTTTTGCTCTTATGAGTACCTTTGTTAAATTATCCGGAGATTTACCATCAATAGAAAAAAGTTTCTTTAGAAACTTAGTTAGCTGTTTTGTGGCATTTTATTTAGTAAAAAAAGATAATGCATTGCTTTTTGGTCATAAAGAAAATAGACTTGCTCTAATAGGACGTTCTGCTTTAGGAACTTTAGGAATTTGGGCTAATTACTATGCAATCGATAGATTAATGCTATCAGATGCTACTATTCTTAACAAATTAAGTCCATTTTTTGTTATTATATTTTCTTATTTATTCTTAAAAGAAAAATTAAAACCAATTCATATAATATCTCTTTTAGTTGCCTTCTCAGGGGTTTTATTTATAGTTAGACCATCTGGAAGCTTAGCAAGTAACTTTATACCTGCTATAATAGGACTTTGCTCAGCAGCCTTTGCTGGTGGTGCATACACTTTCGTAAGGTATCTAGGTGGGAAGGAAAAAGGAGCTACCATTGTTTTCTTCTTTTCTTTCTTCTCAATAGTAACAACTTTCCCTATTATGTTGTTCCAATTTAAATTTTTTACTTTAGAACAATTTGCATTTTTAATACTTGCAGGTGTTGCAGCCTCTTGCGCTCAATTTGCTTTAACTGCTGCTTACAAATATGCTCCTGCTAGAGATATATCTATTTATGATTATACTCAGGTTATATTCTCAGCCTTAATTGGCTTTACACTTTTTGGAGATCTTCCTGATAAAATTTCTTTAATAGGTTATGTTTTAATTTTATTAGCATCACTTGCTATATTTTTATACAACAAAAAAGAAGCAACAAAATAAAAGAAGCTACATTAAAATGTAGCTTCTTTTATTTATTATTTTTAAAATAATCACAATACTTATTTATTTTACAAATATCACATTTAGGCTTTCTAGCTGTACAACATCTTCTTCCATGAAAAATCAAAAGATGATGAGCTAAAGACCATTCTTTCTTAGGCAATTCTTTCTGAAGTTGTTTTTCAGTTTCCAAAACATTATCTGAGTGCGCTAATCCAATTCTATTAGAAACTCTAAACACATGAGTATCTACAGCAATAGATGGAACTCCAAAGGCATTTGATAAAACTACATTGGCAGTTTTTCTTCCCGCTCCTGCTAAAGAAGTTATTCCTTCCATAGTCTTAGGAACTTCTCCGTTGAAGTTTTCTTTTAACTGATGTACCATCATGATTAAGTTTTTCGCTTTATTTCTATAAAGTCCAATTTGCTTTATTCTCTCTTCTAACTCTTCTTGACTTATTTTTAAAAAGGCATCTACATCAGGATAATCCCTAAATAAAGTTTTAGTTACTTCATTTACCTTTTTATCTGTAGTTTGTGCCGATAAAATAGTTGCAACTAAAAGTTGAAAAGGAGTTTCATAATTTAATTCACACTTAGCGTCTGGATATTCTTCTTTTAAAATTTCTAATACCTCTTTAGTTCTCTTTTTCATAATACATACCCCTAGTCTTTATATACACCTCTATAACTTTCTGGTAAAAGATTTGCTATACTTTTCATAAGGTGATTTAAAGATCTTTCTTCATATTCATGTTTGTCCTCACCTTTTTCTTTCTTAGGTAATTCTATAGGTTTGCCAAATTTTATATTAACTTCAGAATGGTGAAATTTCTCAGCTCCCATGTTTTCATCATTTATTGGCATAAGTTTTTCCGTTCCTGTCATTCCAAAAGGAATAATTTTAGCCTTTGTTAATCTAGCTATAAGTAGAACTCCTTTTTTAGCCTCTATCATTCCACCATTTCTACTTCTAGTTCCTTCTGGAAAAATAACTATATTTTCTCCATTCTTCACAGAATTAACTATTTTATTAAGTGATTCTCTATCTGCTGAGTTAGGTTTTATTTTTATATTCTTAACTAATCTAGTTCCTATATTAGTTAAAGCTTCTTCATTAAGCTTTACTCCTGCTATGAAATATGGATCATAATCCTTTCTTAAAACTTTATCTAAAATTAAACCATCTGCATTGCTTAAGTGATTTCCTATAAATATAAAAGGTCCTTTTTCTTTTTTTAATTCATCAAGCCCTTCAACTTTTAAGTCAGCATATTTATTTAAACATCTTCCGATTAAACTTCCCGCTATTGGTTTAAACATACTATCTGGTAGTCTAACTAAAACATTAGCCCCTATACGAGTAAACATTCAATTACCTCCTGAATTAAATTTTAACAATATATTATTATACATCATAAAAATTTAAAAGTCTATTTTTAAAATCCTTAAGATTATCTGAATTAAGTTGATATTTTGATATATCAGCCTTCTCAACCAATGCTTTTTTTACCATTATATTTCTTAATATTGTATTTTTTCCTCTCCATCCACAAGAGGTTTTTTTGAAAGTTTCATTAAATTCTTTTTTGCTCATTTTATCAATATCATCAAAGGAATTCTTTTGCATAAAATCAAATGGCTTAAAATCCTCTATATTGGTGTATGAAATTTCTTTATTATATGGACATTCTTTTTGGCAACTATCACATCCAAATATTCTTCCCTTCATAAGCTTAAAATATTTATCTTCTATATCCTTTTTTTGAGTTATATATGATATACATGAGTTAGTATTTTTTATTCCACTTCTATTTAAAACTTTAGTTGGACAATTTTTATAACATATCTCACAAGTTCCGCACTCTTTAAAAGTTCTAAGCTCCTCTAAAGTATTCTCTTCCTCACAGTCAATATCTAGATTAGTTATTATTTCTCCTAAAAATACATAAGAACCATACTTTTTAGTAATTAACATATTATTTTTACCAATAAACCCTATGCCACCTAAATAAGCAATATACCTTTCTGGCAAAGAATTACTATCAACTAAAGCTACTGACTTTCCACCTAATTCTTCTATGTATTTACCTATCTTCTTTAAATAAGAACCTACAACATAATGATAATCTTTTCCTCTTGTGTAAACTGAAAAACCATTATCAACATATTCTTCATTATATAAATAAGGAAAAGCAATTGTTATTATAGTTCTTCCATCTTCCATGTAAACTTTAGGATTAACTCTTTTTTCAATATCTTTTTCTTCAAATTCATTTTCAAACTTTTTTTCTTTTCTTATATTGTACACCTCTTCAAGTTCTGAAAATCTTCTACACTTTACAAAACCAACATTATCTAACCCTAAAGATTTACAATACTCCAAAATCTTTTCCTTCAAATATTATCACCTCAAATTATATAAACAAAAGACTATACTAAATCTCTTTTTAGTAATTCAAAACAAATTTTAAAACTTTTGTTTTTAATTGCTAAAAATAATTTTAGATATAGTCTTATTATAAATCAAATACTAATAATAGGAATGTTTATAAGCTAATTTTTAAAAACCGCCGGAATCCCTACAGCAGTTTTCCCTTGCGGAACATCCTTTAATACTACGGCGTTAGCTCCTATTTTAGCTCCATCTCCTATATTTATTGGCCCTAAGACTTTAGCTCCACATCCAATTATAACATTGTTTCCAACCGTCGGATGCCTTTTCCCTTTTTCTTTTCCAGTTCCTCCAAGGGTAACACCATGATATATTGTTACATTATCTCCTATCTCTGCAGTTTCCCCTATTACAACACCCATTCCATGGTCTATAAAAAGACCTTTACCTATTTTAGCTCCTGGATGGATTTCTATACCTGTAAAAAATCTTCCTAACTGAGAAATTAACCTTGCTAGAAAAAATAATTTAAATCTATATAACCTGTTAGCAATTCTATAAAAAATCAAAACATGAATACTTTGATAAAGTAAAAGAACTTCTATCTTTGATCTAGCTGCAGGATCATTTTTCATAACACTTTCTATATCATATCTTAGTTTTTCAAACAAAATTTTCACTCCTACTGATTAATCATATAGCCCTGTTGAAAAATATTTCTCCCCTCCATCAGGTGCTATA
The DNA here is from genome assembly GCF_034439435.1 of Clostridium sp. LIBA-8841. Lineage (GTDB taxonomy): Bacteria > Bacillota > Clostridia > Clostridiales > Clostridiaceae > Sarcina. Next base: position 205,024 of record NZ_JAPCKJ010000001.1, read on the forward strand.
ACTAATACTTTTTTATCCTTATCTAGTTTCTCTAAAACTTCTTTTGCACCTTGTAGAGCTGCACCTGAAGATATTCCTATAAGAACACCCTCTTTATCAGCAAAACTTTTTGCCATAGAATATGCATCTTCATTGCTAACCTTTATTATTTCATCAACTACTGAATCATCATATATCTTTGGTACAAATCCGGCACCTATGCCTTGAATTTTATGAGGCCCTGGCTTTTCTCCTGATAAGACTGCTGAGCTACTTGGTTCTACAGCAACTATCTTTATATTCGGATTAAATTCTTTTAATCTTCTTCCTATACCTGTAATAGATCCCCCAGTTCCAACTCCAGCAACTAGAACATCTAAGTCTGGTAAATCTTTTATTATTTCTTCAGCTGTTGTTTCATAATGTTTCTTTGCATTTGCCTCATTTAAAAATTGTTGTGGCATAAAATACCCTTTTGTTTCAGCTAATCTCTCAGCCTCCTCAATAGCTCCTTTCATACCTTTGCTACCTTCAGTTAATATGATTTCTGCTCCATAAGCTTTTATCATATCTCTTCTTTCCTTACTCATAGTTTCAGGCATTGTTATAATAACCTTATATCCTTTAACTTTTCCAATCATAGCTATTGCAATTCCTGTGTTTCCACTAGTAGGTTCTACTATAACTCCATTTTCCTTTAATAAGCCATTTTTTTCAGCCTCTTCTATCATTCCTAAAGCAGCTCTATCTTTTATGCTTCCTCCAGGATTAAACTTTTCTAGTTTAACAAACACTTGTGGCAATTCCTCTCCAACAAATAGATTGCTAGCTTTTAATATTGGTGTGTTTCCTATTAAACTTAAAAGATTGTTAAAAACCATATAAATTTCCTCCTAAAAATATATAATAAAAGGCCCTTACACTATTTAGAGACGAAGTATTTTACTCCGTGGTTCCACTCTAATTAGGTAAAGACCTCACTTAATCAAGTACAATAAATACTTTATCACTTTAACGGGTGATACTCGAAAATTTCTACTATTTAACTTCTTCGAAATTTCTGTTCAAAAGCGCACTTCTTATAAAGTTATGGTGAAAGATTTCCAGCATCACTTTCTCTCTGTGACCTTTCTTTATAATACTTTACTTTATCACAACATTTATCCGACTATTCTGATAAGAATTATATATTTCATTATATGCTTTTATTCAATTTTGTCAACTAATCTGCATACTTTTTCTTAAATTTTCTTTTTAAATTATTAGGAATCAATTCATCAACTATATCATGAATAAGAACCATACCAACTAATTTTTCTTCATAGTCTACAACAGGAATAGATATTAAATCATACTTAGTAGATTTTTCTATGGCATCCTCAATAGTACTATCTATATTAACACTTATAGAAGATGTATGCATAATCTCCTTAAGTCTAGTATTTTCTTCATTCATTATTAAGTCTCTTAGAGTTACTACTCCATTTAATCTATCCTCTTCATCAGTTATATAAACATAGTACATAACTTCTTCATCAGCATTTAATTCTCTTAATAACTCTATTGTCTCCTTAACTGTAAGGTCTAAGTTAAAAGATATAAAATCCTTATTCATGATACTACCTACAGATTCATCTGAATAACCCATAAGTTCTTTAACTTCTTCAGCATCTTCATTTTCTAGAGCAATTAAAACTTTTTCTCTTTCCTCTTCATCTAACTCATCTATAATATCTGCGATTTCATCGTTTGGAATATTTTCAAAAAGTTCTGCAGTCTTAGAATGAGAAAGCCCCTTTATTATACTGCTTTGTACTTCTGGTTCTATTTCTTCTAAGGTATCTGCTGCTAAGTCTTCATCTAAGCTATCAAAAACCTTTTTTCTGTTTGTGGCATCAAGTTCTTCAAGTATATCTGCTAAATCTGCTGGATGTAATTTTTGAAGCTTTTTATAAGGGATAGATAATTTTAAGTTCTCATTTATCATTTCTAAAGACTCAACGTCTTCCCACATAATAACTTTTTCTTGGAACCTCTCTCTAAATATCTTAGCTAGTATTTTCCCTAAAGTTTCCATACCCTTACGTCTAAACTTAACTATTTTTCCTGTTTCAACAGCTATAACTCTAAACTCTCCTGCTATCTTAACTATTCTTAAGTCATCAACCTTAACTACCTTTTTCCCGTTTATATCAACTATTTTTCTATCTAATAAGTTTTGAGATAATAGATAACTATAATTTCTAGGCAAAATTTCTCTGCTACCTCTTATTTGTATTTTAAACTTACCATTATCTTTTTGATAAAAATCTATATTTTTAAATTCATAATCAAATATGACTCCATCTCTCTTTACCTTATATCCTATAATTCTTGGATATCCATCTTCTGTTGTTACATATACGTCCTTTAAAACGCCTAGAACTTCATTAAATTCATCATATATTTTCTTATTGATTATATTACTGTATAAAAACATTGTTAATTTATTCATTCATATCTCCTCCTCTTAACTCTAAAATTCAAAAGAATTTTAAAATTAAATTTTATTATCAAGAAAAGGAGAAGTATGTCCTAAATTTACCAAATAGAAAATAACTTCCCTCTTCTCTTTTTTTATTTAATTTTAAATTGCACCTATCTTCTCGAGGGCTATCTTCCATTTAGTTTCACCACCTATAAATAAAAAATTACATAACTCTCTAATTTATTATATTATATAAACTCTAAAATGCAACGTTTTCCACATATTTAAATAAAAATATTTTATTTTTCCATTGACTTCATCACTTCATCATGGTAAAGTGATAATAAGATAAAGCAAGGAGGAAGTTATGAAAAAAGTATTATTTTTATTATTTAGCATATTAATTTTTTCAACTATACTTTATGGTTGCTCCTCAAAAAAATTAGAAAATAAAAAGGATGAAAATACTGTAATAGTTGGAATAGACGATACCTTTGTTCCTATGGGATTCAGAGATGAAAAAGGAAGTATTGTAGGCTTTGATGTTGATTTAGCAAAAGAAGCCTTTAAAAGAATGAATTTAAATGTTACTTTTCAACCAATTGATTGGTCAATGAAAGAAACTGAACTTAATAATGGAAATATAGATGTAATTTGGAACGGATATACAATGACTCCAGAAAGAGCTGAAAAAGTTGCCTTTACAAAACCCTATTTAAAAAATAGACAAGTTATTGTTACTCTTTCTGATTCTAACATAAAAACTTTAAATGATTTAAAAGGAAAAACAGTTACTACTCAAGACGGTTCAAGTTCTTTTGATGTTTTATTTGAAAGATCAGACTTAACTAAAACTTTTAAAGGGAAAGAACCAGTATTATTTGATAGTTTTAATGATTGCTTTATGGATTTAGAAGCTGGAAGAAGTGATGCTGTTGTTTGCGATGAAATTCTTGCTCAGTATTATATTTCAAAAAAAGATCAAAATAAATTTTATGTGTTATCTGAAGATTTAGGAGAAGAAAGCTATAGTATTGGTCTTAGAAAAGATTCTAACTTAGTATATTCTCTAAATAAAACTTTAGAGGAAATGAAAAAAGACGGAACAACAGCTAATATATCTAAAAAATGGTTTGGAAAAGACTTAGAAAGCTAAAAGGAGGTACAAGTTTTGGATTATATTATTACTTTAATGCCTTCAATATTTGACGGCTTAAAAAATACATTAGGAGTTTTTATATTAACATTAATACTTTCTATTCCTTTAGGAATATTTGTTGCAGTACTTAGATTATCAAAAATCAAACTAATAAGTTCTCTATCATCTTTTTATATTTGGGTAATGCGTGGAACCCCATTACTATTACAGTTAATATTCATATTCTTTGGATTACCTATAATAGGAGTTAGTATTGATAGATTTCCTGCTGCTATAATAGCCTTTACATTAAACTATGCTGCTTATTTTGGAGAAATATTTAGAGCTGGTATAAAAGATGTTGATAAAGGACAATTTGAAGCATGTAAAATCCTAGGGATTTCAAAGTGGTTTACATTTAAGAAAATAATTCTTCCTCAAGCATTTAAGAAGATTTTACCATCTATAGCAAACGAGGTTATTACACTTGTTAAAGATACATCATTGGTTTATGTAGTTGGTATAGGAGAACTTTTAAGAGCTGGGAAAATAGCAAGTAATAGAGATGCTTCTCTTATTCCATTATTCTTAACAGGAGTTATATACTTAATATTAGTAGCAGTATTAACTAAATTATTTGATAGATTAGAAAAAAAATATTCATATTATAATTAGGAGGGTTTATACAATGATAGAAATTAAAAATCTAGAAAAATCTTTTAAAGGCAATAAAATATTAAAAAATATTTCTTTTACCTTTAAAGAAGGAGAAATATTAACTTTACTTGGACCTTCTGGTGCTGGCAAAACCACAATACTTAGAATATTAAATGGTCTTGAAAGTTGTGATTCCGGCAGTATAAGCCTAGATAATATAAAAATTTGTGAAAATGGAGTATATGCTGATTCAAATACTCTAAAAGAACTTCACAAAAAAATAGGTCTAGTATTTCAGACCTTTAACCTTTTCCCTCATATGAGTATTTTAGAAAATTTAATCTTAGCTCCAATGCACACTTTAAATCTTTCTCTTGATGAAGCCACTGATAAAGCATTAAAAATACTTTCTAAGCTTTCTCTAGAAGATAAGGCTAATTCTTATCCTTGTGAGCTTTCAGGAGGTCAAAAGCAAAGAGTTGCAATTGGAAGAGCTTTAATGTTAAACCCGAATTATATATGTTTTGATGAACCAACTTCCGCCTTAGATCCTACACTAACAAAGGATATTGCAAATATCATAAAATCTTTAGCTGAAGAAAATATAGGAGTATTAATAATAACTCATGATATGCTATTTGCAAAGGAAGTTTCTTCAAGAGTTATAAAATTAGACTCTGGAGAAATATTAAAAGATCTTCCATCTGAAGAATTTTGGTGTGAGGCACCTGTTATATAAAATTTAATCTTATAGCTCTGTTTTAGGCAAATCTTTAAAACAGAGCCAATCTTATAAAACAAGAATAATCAAAGTAACTTAAAATAAATCCTATAAATACGCTCTAATAATTACTATATTTCACTAAAAATTTATTGCCATTACTTCGAAGATCTTACTTAAACTCAGAAGTTAAGTGAAATTCTATCTAGATATTCTCTTCATACTATTATAAGTTTTATTCTTTAAAGTTTTAATGCATCTCCATTCTTATTTTATGTTAGATTCAATCTTTCCCTTCAATTTTTTTATTTCTTCTTTATTGCCATTTCCCTTTAAAAACTTATCATATTCATAAGTTAAGTTTTTTAATAATTCTATATTTTTTAAGCTTTCAGTTCCTTTTAATTCTTCTTCTGCTTTTGCAAGTTCATTCATATAACTCTCCTTAAAGTCACTCCAATCCTTCTCATTAAACTCTTTAATTCCATCTACTTTATTCACCAGCTCATCATATAAACTCTTGATTTTATTTTTACCATATTCCTCTTTTGCATTTTTTTCTTCTGGCACCTCAGTTGGATTTGGTGAAACACTTTGTGATGGATTAACCTGTTGAGTGTTTGACTCCTTTGGCACTGTTTCCTTTGTACTCTTACATCCCATAGTAAAAAATGTTGCTCCAACTAAAAATGCAATTATTAATTTCCTCATACTTTCACCTCAAAATTTAGTTTTAACTTAGTGTGCCCTTTAAAGTAAAAAAAATAAATGGATAGTTAAAAACTATCCATTTATGGAAATTCTATTTTTCTTAAAGGTTAAAACTATATAAAAACATAAAAGACACAGAAAAACTTCACTAATTATTATGCCATTTAAAAAATTAGTACCTAATAATCCTAAAGAATTTTCTATTAATATAATAGATAAAGTGATTATTAAAAATACAATACCTTTTTTATCAGAATATTTTTCCTTTTTAAAAAGTATTAAAGCACTTAATATTATAGTCAGTATAAGTATATATATAGCCTTAAACAAAAAATATTTTTCTGTTGTAATTAGATACCCATATTCCCATGAAACAGTAAAATAAGGATTAAAAATAGCTATCATAATGAAATAAAATCCTATTAATATAAATGGAGCAAATTTAAAAAATTTAAATTTTATTTTATCACTCCTTAAGAATATATAGAAAGCTAACATTACTATTAAAGGGATATATATTATGTCTAAAAAACCAGTGTACTTAAATAAACTTATATATCTTTGATTATTTACTAAAGATAAAGCTATTAAAGACCCTATTCTTATTATTTGTAATAAAAAAACTATACTTATAATGTTTTTTATTTTTTTAGGTGAATATCTATAATTTTCTACTAAATTACTTATAGTAATAAAAATTATAAGAAACAAAACTGTGTAATAAATAAATGTTTGATTCATAATTCCTCCTCAATTATTTCTCACCTATTTTGTTTACATATTAAAAATTCTCATTACTATAAAGTATTATTTATATTACTTATTTATTCCTAAAACTTGTATTCCATCTTTAACACATTGAACTCTTAATGGGAAATCTGGTCCTCTTTCTCCATCTATATCTGTAACTATTTCCTCATTAGATTCTATAAGTAATTCATCTGTTTTTATATACTCAATTCTTGGATCATCTAAGTGTTCTCCTTTTAATACCTTTATGAACATAGGTATTATTTCCGGAATATGGCATGCCTTAAACACAACTACATCTAAAAATCCATCTTGAACCTTAGCTTTTGTTGCTAATTTAAAGTTACCCGCAGTTTGCCCATTAAAAACAAGCATTAAATATATAGGCTCATCAAAAACTGTTCCGTTAGCAGTTATTTTAACGTCTAATTTTCTAAAGTTAGGTAATTCTTCTAGCCCTTTTAAATAGTACGCTAATTTACCTATTGTATTTTTTAAGTTTGTATCTGTTTTTTGTGATACATCTGTAAATAATCCTGTAGATAATACATTTACAAAATAATTATCATTTACCTTACCTAAATCAACACCAACAGCATGCGAATCTAATATTTGTTCAACACATGCACCAGCATCTTGAGGCATTCCTAAATGCTTTGCAAAGTCATTAGCTGTCCCTACTGGAATTATACCTATTGGAATATCTATATTTTTTCTCTTCATTGCATTAACTACAGTATCAATAGTTCCATCTCCACCTGCAATAAGTATGTATTCATAGGTAGAATCCACTATATCCAAAGCCTGAGTTACATCCACTCCTCTTTGAATTCTATAAGGAACTATAGTATATCCTTTTTCTTGATGCATAGTTATTATCTTATCAAGTTCTTTTAAAATAGCATTTTCTCCCGAATATGGGTTATATATAAATCTTACCTTCTTCAATGTTTTGCTCCTCCAATTTTAATTCTTTATTATAAATTAAATTGATATTTCCTTTAATTAATGGTATCATTTTTAATATATTATACAAACCCTGCAATATTATAAAATTATATCATTTGTTAATCCTGTTGTCGATAATATAGTATCAGTAAATGTTTTTGACTTTAATCAATATTTATGCAATAATATCTATGTTTTAACTTTATATTCACAATTAATTTAAAATTAATTCGTTATATATTGATTTTAAATCTAAAACTTATGGATACACATTAATATAATTTTATTATTGTTAATCTTTTTATTAGGAGTGATTATATGAGAAAAAGTAGTATACCAAATATATTTACTTTTATAAACCTATCTTTTGGTATATTATCATTATTAGCAACCTTTAAATCAGACTATCTATTAGCTTCAATATTCATAATTATGGCTGGATTAGTTGATAGATACGATGGAAGAGTTGCACGTTACTTAAATGTTTCTAGTGATCTTGGAAAGGAACTAGATTCTTTAGCTGATTTAGTATCATTTGGTGTTGCACCATCAGTACTAACTTTTGTATTTTATAATTTTGAATCTCTAGGTCCTAAAGGAATTATAGGTTATGCATTATTACTTTGCTTCCCTATTTGTGGAGCTTTTAGATTAGCTAGATACAATGCAACTGAATTTGACGGTATATTTAGAGGAGTACCTATAACTATTGCTGGTGCTGTTGTAGCTTTATTTATTTTATTAACTGTAAATAATCCTATAAACATTATATTCCCAATAGTAATATTAGCTGTATTCTCTTACTTAATGGTTAGTAATTTACAATTAAAGAAATTTTAAAAAAAGCCTATTAAAGAATTTTCTTTAATAGGCTTTTTTATTATTTTTCTTCCTCTTCTCTAATAGAATTATCAAAAAACAAGTCATGTTCAACTTCAGTTAGAATTACATCCTTTGAGGCTTTAGATGTTATAACTTGAGACTTAAGTTTTATATACTTAATATATGCCTCTTCATTTTCCTTGATTATCTCTAAAACAGAATCTATTATTTCACCCATTTCATCGACTCTATCTAAAGCCTCATCTAAATCTCTTTTCCTAACTTTGGCTATACTATTTAATTCTCCAGCTGCTCCCACTAAAAGTCTATAAGTATTGGCATAGCTATTTAAAAGTGAACTTAAATTATTAATCTCATCAAAATGTCTCTTAAAAACTTCAGTTTGACTCATTTTAACTCCATATAATATTAATTACAATTTATAATATGAAAGTTATTCTCTATTCATCACACATAAATAAAATATCTGAACCATCTTTCCCTTTACTACTTAAAGTTACCTTTCTTCCCCATAAAACATTTATATATTTTAGGGTCCTCTTAGCATAAGTAGCCTCTAATTCTCTACCATCAAAAACATGTTCTAAGTTTAATGTCATATCTTTTTTATTTAATTCTTTAACTCTAATATGTGGAATAGAGCTTACACCACATTCATCTGCAATTAAATTTCTAATATTTTTCCACCCTGATTCATCTGAAACGTCATCTACAACATAATCAAAGCCCTTTTTAACATATTGGAATAAATTAAGCTCCTCACAAAGTTCTCTAGTTAGATATTTTCTTATAAAAGAATTATCTCTTTCTAGAGCTCTTACCTCAAAAATCTTTTCTTTACCATACCTTTTTTCTATATCTTGAAAAACTCTGAATCCTATATAATATGGATTTAATCCATAAGCAATAGGTGCCACAACATCATTGTGTCTCTTTAAAAACTCTAAATGTAGACCCTGTGGCAGATTTAACTTTTTCAAAATATTATAATGCCAATAGCTTGCCCATCCCTCATTCATTATTTTAGTTTCTATTTGAGGTAAAAAGTATAGACTTTCTCTTCTCACTATTTTTAAAATATTTTTTTCCCAATCCTCTAGATTACTATAGTCTATTATAAATTGAATAATATCATCATCTGGATTTAATGGAATTTTACTTACATCTGGAGGAAGTATTTCTTCCATAGAGTCTAAAATACCCCTATTTTCTTTTTTCTTGTTGAATATGCTCAATATTCTCTTTCTCTGCTCATCTTGTGACTCTCTTTTTTCTCCAATAACTCTTGGAATTTGATATCTTATTGAGTGAGCAGCATCTAATATTCTCTCAACTTGACTATACCCTATACTTGGATCATTTATATATCCTCTTATAGTATCTGCATCTAACTTAAACATCTCTAATGTATTATCTGCATCTGTGCCTTCCGCAAACAATCTATTATTTTTAAAGAAATCATTATGACCATATACATGTGCCATAGTTAATATTTGAAGTAATAGTGTGTTATCCTTCATTAAATAAGCTAAGCAAGGATTAGAGTTTATAACCATCTCATATGGTAATCCTGTCATATTTAATGAATATAATGTTTTATTTTTTTCATAAGCCTTACCATAACTCCAATGTGGATATTTAGAAGGCATTCCCACATATGCTTCATAGCTCAGCATTTCATTATATCCTATAACTTCATATTCTTGTGGATAATAATTTAGTCCTTCACTCTTAGCTATTTCCTCTATCTTATTGTTCCACCCTTCTAAATCTTTTAAATTATAATCCATATTAAATGCCCCTTATCTTGAAATCTCTTCTTGCTGATTCTCCTCTTGTAGTTCTTCAGATAGCATATATTTTATTGCATTCCATAGATCCTTCTTCTCTTTTACAGCTACAGAAACAAAGTTTTTCTTACTTATTTCCTTTTTAAATCTATAGAACATAGTAGTTGAATAGGTTGAAGGAAGAAGCTCTATATATCCAAACATATTACTTAAATCTGAAATTTCATTTACAGCTTTCATAGCTCTTTCATTATCTTCACTCCAGTTATCTCCATCAGAAGCATAGAAAGGATATATATTCCAAACTCCTGGGTGATATTTTTCTTTTATTAAGTCTATAGCTGCATTTATACCTGAAGATATATAAGTTCCTCCTGATTCGCCTTTATGGAAGAACTCATATTCATTAACATTTTTAGCAGTAGTAGTATGAGATATGAATTCAAAAGCTAGATTATGATATTTTCTTCTTATAAATCTAGATAGAACAAAGAAGAAAGATCTTGCTAAATATTTTTTAGTATTATCCATGGAACCTGAAACGTCCATTATAAAAATCATTACAGCATTACTTTCCTTTTTAGGTTGTTTTTTTACCTTATAATATCTTAAATCATCTTCTCTAAAAGGAAATCTTTCGATTTCCTCTTTTTTACCAACCTCAAGCAATGCTCTTTTCTTCCCCTGTTTCCTTGCAATCTTTGACATAACAGTTTTCTTCTTTGCAAGTCTTGGTCTTATACCATACTTTTGATACCCTCTTTTTCTAGCTGCACTTTCAACTATTATTTCAGAGTATTTCTTTCTATCTAAGTTAGGCAAATCAAGATCTTCAACTATATAATCCATAAGCTCCTCTAAGGTTATTTCTGTTTCATATATGTCCTTTCCTTCTTGATTTCCTGCCTTATTATTTCCAATAGCCTTTCTTTTATCACTAGCTATTCTATCTCCTCTTCTCTCTTCTCCTGTTCCAGTTGTAACACCTTTATTATTAGAACCATAAATAAATTGATATTCTTTTATTCCTCTAATAGGAATTTTATACTTTTTATTTTTAGTTTCTCCAATTATACTTTCCTCAGAAAGTATGTCCCCTAAATTTTCTTTAATGGACTTTTCTACTAGCTGTCTATGACGTCTCCTGTCCTCTATAGATCTATCATGTTCTACTTGATTCTCTCCAAGGTCTCTGAATATGGCCATTCCTTTAATCCTTCCATAGGTTATTAGCTGCATACTTTAAGATTACATCGCAGCAATGTGGACAATAACCATTCTTCTCCATTTGATTTACCATTGAATCATATTTTTTATCTTGATCCTTATCTCTTACTCTAGATTTAGTTATTATTCTAGATAAATCCTTAACTGAAGCTGTTAATTTCTTTTCAATGGCCTCTTTTAGTGGTTCATAAGATCTATAGTCCATTTTTCCGCCACTTCTAACTATATAGAACATATATGATGTTACATCTGCTCTAAATCCCTTAGCAGAAGATTCTGATATTCCAATTTGTTCTTCTATACTTCTCATGAATTCTTCATCTGGTTCTAGCTCTTCACTAGTTGCAGAATCCTTAAGTTTTGTTTTGTTTACATAAGCTTCTGCATTATCTATATAATTATTAAATAAACTTTCTGCTTGCTCTTGGAATGAATGAATAAATGCTTTAGTAATCTCTTTTTCAAGAATTTTATTATATTCTTTTCTTATAGTATCTTGAATATATCCTAAATATTTTTTCTTATCATCTTGAGATATATCCATATCCTTAACTGACTTTATAATACTTTCCATTACACTTAGTGGATTTATACACTTATGCTCAGCATTTGATAAAGCATTATCTATAGCCTTTATAATAAATCTTGTTGAAATTCCTTTCATACCTTCCATAGGACCAGCTTCTTCTTTAAGCTCTAAAACATCAATTCTCTTAGTTGTTCCTTTTTCAACAATTTCCTCTCCGTTATAAAGTTTAAGCTTAGTAACTGGGTCAACCTTCATTGAAGGAAGTAATCTTGTTAAAATAGCAAACATTGACGCTATTTCTATAGTGTGAGGTGCTATATGAGCATCAAAGTTAGATTTCTTTAATATTTTTTCATAAATTTTCTTCTCTTCACTAAGTTCTAAACAATATGGAACTTCAACTTTTACAATTCTATCTAAAATAGCTTCGTTAGTATGATCTGATTTAAACTTATTCCATTCAGCCTCATTAGAATGAGCTATTATAAGTCCATCAAAATAAATCATTGACCCCTTACCAGGTGATGGAATAGACTTTTCTTGAGTTGCAGTTATGATTGTGTGTAAATATTCAACATCATTTTTAAACACCTCAATAAATTCAACCATTCCTCTATTACCAACGTTAAATGCTCCATTTAATGAGAATATTCTTGGGTCATCTTCTGGATACATATCCATTTTAGAAATATCAATAGATCCTGTCAAAATAGATGTATCTTGGTTATTAGGATCTACTGGAGGTACAACTCCAATTCCTTTTCTAGATCTGATTGAGAAATTCTTTGTTGAAACTGGGAATTTTTCATATTCTCCACCAAATTCATTTAATAATCTATACTTACAAACTGGACATAAGTCTCCTTCAATCTTAACTCCTAACATATCTTCAAATTCTTTTCTTAAGTGTTTAGGAATTAAATGTAATGGTTCCTCATGCATTGGACATCCATCTAAAACATATACTGGTGGTGCTGTTTCTAAAGATTTTTTAATAGCTTCAACTAATGAAGATTTACCTGCACCAACAGGTCCTACTAAATACAATACCTGTCTAGCTTCCTCTCCTTTCATTGATGCTGAATGAAAATAATTCATTAATTTCATAATAACTGTATCTATACCATAAAAATCTTCTTTAAAGAAATTATATTTCTTTATTTTCTCATTTCCGTATATCTTCTTTATCTTTGTATTTTCCTCTGGGCGTAATATCTCAAATCCTTTATCTACGATCAAATCATAAATCCTCTTATGAGAAAGTTTTGCAACGTCAGGATTATTTTTTACAATTTCTAAATAATCGATAAATGTTCCTTTAAATTTCTGCTTATTATGTTTTTCCCTATCACTTTTTATAAACTCTTTAAAATCCATTGTAATCCCTCCTTTACCCTAAATATATTCACCATACATTATGTTCTATGACAAAATATTTATATAAAATAAAAAAAAAGAAATTAGTTAAACTAATTTCTCTTTTTATACTTCTCATAATCTTTTAAGGTTGTAATAATAAAAGAGCCATATTTTGTTATTTTTTGCTCTCCAAAACCCCTAATATTTTTTAAAGCCTCTTTGCTTTTAGGATTTTTATTTATTATATCCATAATCATGGAATCAGTAAAAACTATATATGGCTTAATTCCCTCTCTTCTTGATATATCTTTTCTTAAAATACGAAGTCTCTTGAAAAGTTCTAAGTCCTTACATACACTTTCTTCGTTTTTATTGATATCTAAAAACACCTTTTCTTCTCCCTTTAATATCCCTATAGATCTTCTATTTAACTTTAACATGGAATATGTTCCTTCTTTTCTTTCTAAAGCACTAATAGCTAAAAGCTCATTTATTATGTCCTTTATGTACTTATTGGTATATTCCTTCATTATTCCAAAGGTAGAGAGTTCATACAGCTTATATTTTTCAATTTTTGGTCCATGAACACCTCTTAAAATATCTATTAGAACACTTTCTCCAAAAGCCTCTTTAGTTCTATAAATGCAAGATAATATTTTTTGAGCCTCTAAGGTCATATCTACAAAATCATTGTTTTTTAAACAATTAGTACAGTTATTGCAATACTTTATTGAATTTTCTTCCCCAAAGTAGTCTAAAATATATTTTCTAAGGCATTTGTCAAAGTTACAAAACTCTATTATTTGCTCTAATTTCTTAAGTTCTATAGTCCTTCTTGATATTTCTGTAGTTGAACTTATTAAATAGTCCATAAGACGTATATCCTGTTCTGAATAGAGAAGATAACACTTAGCTAAACTTCCATCTCTTCCTCCACGACCTATTTCTTGATAATAATTTTCTATACTCTTTGGGAAAGTTGAATGTATTATAAACTTAACATCAGGCTTATCTATTCCCATTCCAAAAGCATTTGTAGCAATCATAACCTTAAAATTATCATTTAAAAATTCCTCTTGATAATAATTCTTTTCCTTATTCTTTAAAGAGCCATGATACTTACCTACGCTTTTACCTCTATAAATCATATTTTTATAAAGTTCTTCAACCTCATTTTTAGTAGAACAATATATTATTCCTGACTCTTCTTCATGCTCACTTATAATCTCACTTATACTCTCTAATTTATCTACTTCTTTTAAGATATTTATTTCTAAATTATCCCTAGTGAAACTTCCCTTATAAACAAAAGGGTCTTTAAGACCTAATAGTTCTATGGAATCTTTCATAACCATTTCTGTTGCTGTTGCTGTAAATGCTGTAACAATTGGCCTTTTTCTTAATTTATTTATAAAGGGTTTTATTTTGCTATAACTTTTTCTAAAATCATGCCCCCACATTGAAACACAATGTGCCTCATCTACTACTACTTGAATAATATTAGCTTTTTCTATATTTTCTAAAAAATACTTATTTTCTAAACGCTCTGGTGAAACATAAAGAAGTTTTATTTCACCTTTTATAAAACTTCCCATTATCCTTTTAACTTCTTCAAAATCATTTCCACCACTTATATATGCTGCCTTAATCCCTAAAGAATTTAAATTATCAACTTGATCCTTCATTAGGGATATTAATGGAGAAACAACTAAAGTTACTCCACTCAAAATATAAGCAGGTATTTCATAGCATAAAGATTTTCCACCTCCAGTAGGTAATATACAAAATACATCCATCCCACTTAAAATCTTCTCAATTACTTCTTGTTGCCCTTTTCTAAACTCTTTATATCCAAAAATATTATTTAATATTTCAAATGCTTTTCTCATTTTTTTCCTAAAATCCTTACTAAATCTAACTTATTAGATTAAATTTTACCATCAAAATAAATTCTTAATTATGAATATTATACTATAAAATAAACTCTAAACAAAAATCAACATTCACCTAAAATAAAACTCAAGAAAAAGAGGCTCTAAAATTAAAGAACCTCTTTTGATTATTTCATATTTTTATTTTAATATTCAAGTTTTCCTATCTACTAAGCACCTTTAAAAACTCTTTGCTCTTCTCAATTATATCTTCGCTATTTAATAATGCTGATATAACTGCAACCCCTTCTAAATTCTCTAAAATATCCTGACTTAAATTATAAGGAGTTATACCTCCAATACCATATAGAGGTATAGAAGAAACTTCTCTTATTTCTCTTAAAGTTTCTAATGTCATTAAGATTGCATCATCTTTGCTATTGGTTGAAAATAAAGCCCCAACTCCTAAGTTATCAGCTCCATCTTCTATTGCTTTTAAGGCCTCTTCTTTATTGTGAACTGTAACACCTATAATAGCATCCTTTGGCATTATTTCTCTTGCTATAGACACATCCATATCATCTTGTCCTATATGAACACCATGAGCTTTTACTGCTAATGCCACATCAATTCTATCATTTACTAAAAAAATTGCTCCAAAGTCATTGCAAAGTTTTTTTAAAGCCTTAGCTTCTTTACACATTTCCTTAGTGTCTTTATTCTTCGCTCTATATTGAACAATAGATACTCCTCCAATTAAGGCTTCCTTAGTCTTTTCTAAAAGTTCATTAAAAGGAATCCTATAGTCAGTTACTAAGTATAATTTTTTACAGTATGAATTACTCATAATAAACCTTCTCTCTTTCTTTTATTACTTCATCACTAATCATTGAAAGCTCATCTAGAAGATTATGTTTAAAAGTCATTATCCCCTCTTTTTCTCCTAATCTTTCCTCAGCTATTTCTCCGCATATCCCCCATGCTGCTACTGCTTTAACAACTTCTTTAAATCTTAAAGCTTTATCATCATAAAAACTTAAAGCTATGGTTAATAAGGCTCCTAGCATACATCCTGTTCCTGTTATTTTGCTCATTTTATAAGTTCCATTTTTAACAATGGCTCCATCCTTCCCATTAGTTATGAAATCACATACACCAGAAACAACTATTATTAAATTTCTTTCCTTTGCATATTCTTTTATTTTATTTTTTGTATTTTCACTTAAGGTATCATTAAAAGAATCTATTCCTATTGACTTTGATGTTTCTCCTATAAGAGTTTTTATTTCAGCTAAATTTCCCTTTACAAGTGAAGGTTCTCCCTCTAATATCAACCTTTTTGCAAAATCTTTTCTAAGCTTAGAAGCTTGTACACCTACTGGATCTAAAACAGAAGGAATTCCTTTTTCTCTTGCTATTCTCATAGAAGTCATTGATGATTCCATTTGATAAGGTTCTAAAGTTCCTATATTAACTAATAATCCATTAGCCATTCCTGTTATTTCTTCTAGCTCCTCATGATGTGTAGCCATAAGAGGCAATCCACCATAGTTAATAGTTACTTGAGCTAAGTCATTAACTGTAACGTAGTTTGTTATCATGTGTATTAAAGGATTTTCTCTTTTTAAAATTCCCATTATTATTCCTCCTAATAAAATTTATAGAAATGATGTGTTGGCCCAACACCTTTTCCAAGTTTAAAGCCATTTTTTATAGCTCCTGTAATATATTCTTTTCCACTTTTAACTGCATCAGGTATATTCATTCCCTTTGATAAATTAGCTGTAATAGCTGATGATAAAGTACATCCTGTTCCATGAGTATGTTTTGTATTTATTCTATCTTGTTCAAAAAGAATAAAGTTTTCGCCATCATACAGAAGATCTGTAGCTTCTCCCTCTAAATGTCCTCCTTTAATTAAGACATTTTTAGCTCCCATTTTTTTAATATCAATAGCAGCCTTTTTCATATCTTCTATTGTAATTATTTCTCTACCTAATAACTCTTCCGCTTCTGGTAAATTTGGAGTTATTAAAGTAGCTAGTGGTATTAATTTATCTATTAAAGTATTTTTTGCATCATCTGATAAAAGCTTAAATCCACTTTTTGAAATCATAACAGGGTCTAAAACTATTTGTGGCAAGTTTTCTACTCTTCCTAAAGCATTACTTATTGCTTCTATTGATTCAATCTTAGACACCATACCTATCTTTATAGCATCAACTTCTATATCATCAAAAATAACATCTATTTGTTTTTCTATAATTTCAGGAGTAACATCCATTATTCCAAAAACTCCTTGAGTACTTTGAGCAGTTATGGCAGTTATTATGCTCATTCCATATACTCCATTGGCAGAGAATGATTTTATATCAGCCTGTATTCCCGCTCCTCCAGAACTATCAGATCCTGCAATCGTTAATGCATTAAATAATTTAGTCATATTTTTCTCTCCTTTTTTAAAATAAAAAAGCATATATAGCCCAAAGGCTATATATGCTTTAAAATCAATTAAAATATACTTGTCTCAGGCTTCCCTACGCTGGTATTAACCAGATCAGGTTAAAGGGTCAAGAAATTTAATTTCTAATCTCAGCCAGACACTACTGGCCCCCCTAGCTATTTTTATGATATTTTCTAATCCAAATGATACCATACTCATTCTTCTTTTTCAACATGTCTTTTTTTGATATTTTTTAAGTTAAGGATTATAATTTTAAATATATCAATTTTAGGAGGATATTTTTATGGTTAGTTTAGTTTTAGAAGGAGGAACTTTACGTCCTATTTTCAGTGCAGGGGTTATGGATGCTCTTCTTGATAACAATATAATCTTTCCATATTGCATTGGAGTATCAGCAGGAATAACTAATGGTTTTTCCTATTTTTCTAATCAAAAAGGAAGAAATATTGAAATATTAAAAAAATATAGAAATGACAAACGCTATTTAGGTGTTTCTAACTTTTTTAAATGTAGAAGCATTTTTGGTTTAGATTTTGTCTTTGATGAATTAGCAAACAAACTCTTCCCTTATGATTTTAATGCACTTTCAAATTATAAGGGAAAAGTTTTAATTGGAGTCACTAATGCTAACACAGGGAAAACAGAATACTTAGATGGCAAAATTAAGGATGAAAAATATATGGCCTTAAGAGCCACCTGTGCAATTCCATTACTTTTCCCATCAATAAAAATCAATGGAAACGAGTATTATGATGGAGGACTTTTAGATCCAATCCCAATAAAAAAGGCCTTAGAAGATGGGAACGAAAAGCATTTAATTATTCTTACTCGTCCTAAGAACTATAAAAAAACTTTAGGGAAAAGTAATAAATTAGCATCTAAAATAGTTGGACGTAAATATCCTAAATTAAAGGATTCTTTTTTAACAAGACATATTAAATATAATGATACAGTAAAGTTTTGTGAAGAATTAGAAAGGGATGGAAAAGCATTAATAATCAGACCTTCTGAAGAAGAATCAATTGAAAGCTTTGAAAAAGATGTCTGTAAATTAGAAAAAGCTTATAATGCCGGTTATAACGCCTGCATAAAAAACTTAGAAAAAATTAAAGCTTTATTTTTTACAATAGATTCTGTCTTAGGTGAATACTAATTTTTACTTAATTTAGATTTAAATAAAAAAGACTATGTCAGACTTAACTTAAAGTAGAACTTATGGATATATTCTGAAAATTACTCAGTTTTCTAAAAAATTTATAACTATCTTCTTCATATAATCTATAAGTTCTATTATTTTAAGTTCTGATATAGTCTCTTTTAGTTAAAAACTTAAATTATTTTTTAAAGTTTTCTACAACTATCTCTTACAATAAGCTTAACAGGTAAAACTATTTTTTTAGACATCTCTCTTCCTGTCCTCATTCTCTCTAAAAGTGTATCTACTGCAACATTCCCCATATATTCTGTGTACACCTTTATGGTTGTTAGTGAAGGATTTAAGAACTTAGCCGTACATATATCATCAAAGCCAACTATGCTTATATCCTCTGGTATTTTAAGTCCAGCCTCAGATATAGCTTTATAAGCTCCTATGGCCATAGGATCACTTGCAATAAAGAAAGCCGTGGGCAAATTCTTTTCTTTTAAAACTTTTTTCATAAGCTCATAACCATCCTCAGGTAAAAACCGTCCCTTTAAAACCCACTCCTCCTTATATCCTTTTATATCTTCCATATATTCCTTAAAAGTTTTTTCTCTATAATTTATTTTTCTTAAGGATTCATTGCTATTATGAATAATAGATTCTCCACCTAAATATCCAATTTTCTTATGACCTAAAGAAGTCAAATATTCTAAAGCTATTTTAACTCCGTACTTAAAATCCACCACAACAGAATCATACTTCCACTCTTCTGGAGAAGAATCTACAAAAACTATATTTTTAGATAGTTTCTCCATTAATTCTATTTCCTTTTCTCCAAATATTCCAATAGCTAAGATACCATCTAAATCTGTATATTCTTTAGTACCTTCATTAATAATCTTTTGAAAATCTATAGGTTTAAACTTAATTTTTTCTTCACTACATTTCTTTTCAACGGCCATTCTTATTGAAAGAAAATATGGATCATTTAACTCTTGTATTTCTGTGTACCAATAGACTATTCCTATAGTATAGTTTTTAATTTTATTTTTTCTCTCTTTTACTGTTAAATAATTTAATTCCTCAGCTATTTCCATTACTTTTTTTCTTGTTTCTTCAGACACATTAAGTGTTTCATCTAAGTTTAAAACTCTAGATACAGTAGCTATTGAAACTCCAGCACCTTTTGCAATATCTTTAATTGTAGCCACATCATCACTCCTTAACTTTCTTAAGTCTATTATATATTCTTTTAGTAAAATTTTCTAATATTTATTTCACATAATATATAAATTTAATAAATATATTTACTAAAAAAATTACTTTTTTTCATTATTTTTTCCATAAAAAACTCTTTCCTTTTATTCCTATATATGGTAATATTGTATTAAATTACAATAACTTTAAAAATTTAGGGTAAATATAGGGAGGATTTTTATGAAAAAGAAAGGTTTAGCATTAATTTTAATTTCAGCTTTAACTATGGGTACTTTAGTTGGTTGTGGTGGAGGTTCAGGTTCTACTGGATCATCTAGTGATGGAGCCAAAGAAAACGATTCCTTAAAGATAGGAGCTACAATCTACAGCTTCGAAGATAACTTTATGTCATACCAACGTAGAAATATAGAAAAGCTTGCTGATGGAAAAGCAGAATTATTAATGAATGATTCTCAAAACAACCAAGCTAAGCAAATGGAGCAAATAGATACTATGATAGCTAAAGGAGTTAACATACTTGCAATAAACTTAGTTGATCCTAAGTCAGCTCCTACTGTAATAGACA
Source organism: Clostridium sp. LIBA-8841 (assembly GCF_034439435.1). Classification (GTDB taxonomy): domain Bacteria; phylum Bacillota; class Clostridia; order Clostridiales; family Clostridiaceae; genus Sarcina. The sequence continues at coordinate 225,405 of NZ_JAPCKJ010000001.1, forward strand.
AAGCTAAAGCAGATGATTTACCAGTAGTATTCTTTAACAAAGAACCTGATGAGACTGCTATGCAAAGCTATGATAAAGCTTGGTATGTAGGTACAACTTCTGAGGAGTCTGGAATAATTCAAGGGGAAGTAATAACAGAAGGTTGGAAAGCTAATCCTTCATGGGATAAAAACGGAGATGGAAAAATTCAATATGTAATGCTAAAAGGAGAACCAGGACATCCTGATGCAGAAGCACGTACTAAATTTTCTATACAAACTATAAATGAAGCTGGTATAGAAACTGAAGAATTAGCAATGGATACAGCTATGTGGGACTCAACTAAAGCAACTGAAAAAATGGATGCTTGGGTTTCTAAATATGGTGACGATATCGAAGTTGTAATTTGTAACAACGATGGAATGGCTTTAGGTGCTATTTCTTCTCTTGAAAAAGCAGGTTATTTAGATGGAACTTCAGAAAAATTTGTTCCAATCTATGGTGTTGATGCTATTCCTGAAGCTTTAGATAAAATTAAAGCTGGTAAAATGGCAGGTACAGTATTAAACGATGCCAAAAACCAAGCTCAAGCTTTAATGGATGCTTGTATGAATCTAGTTGATGGAAAAGATATAACAGAAGGAACTGATTGGAAAGTTGATAATAAGAAATCAATTCGTGTTCCTTATGTAGGTATAACTAAGGACAATATAAACGTTGCTGAAGACTCTTATAAATAATGAAGATTCTTGCACAATAACTATCAATAATTAGGGAGACAAAAAACTCTGTCTCCCTTAATAAAAAACAGGAGGTATAAAAAGATGAAAGAATCTTCAAACCTGTTAGAAATGAAAAATATTTCTAAGGAATTCCCTGGGGTTAAAGCACTAGACAATGTCACATTAAAAGTAAAAAAAGGTTCTGTTCATGCTTTAATGGGGGAAAACGGTGCTGGTAAATCAACTCTAATGAAATGTTTATTTGGTATTTACCATCCTGATGCGGGAGAAATATTTATTTCTGGCAAAAAAATATTATTTAGAAACTCAAAACACGCCTTAGATAATGGTGTATCAATGGTTCACCAAGAACTTAATCAAGTTAGAGAAAGAAATGTTATGGACAACCTTTGGCTTGGTAGATACCCTAAAAAAGGGCTTTTTATAGATGAAAAGAAAATGTATGAAGAAACATCAAAGATCTTTAAAGATTTAGATATAGATGTAGATCCTAAAGCAAAGGTCTCTACTCTATCTGTATCTCAAATGCAAATGGTTGAAATCGCTAAGGCAGTTTCATATAACTCAAAAATAATAGTAATGGACGAGCCTACCTCTTCCCTAACTGAAAAAGAAGTTGGCCATTTATTTAGAATAATAAATAAACTTAGAGCCCAAGATATAAGTATAATCTATATCTCTCATAAGATGGAAGAAATATTAGAAATATCTGATGAAGTTACCATAATGAGAGATGGTAAGTGGATTTCTACTGAAAAAGCTTCCAATTTAACTATGGACTTAATAATAAAACTTATGGTTGGTCGCGAACTTACAGATAGATTCCCTGCTAAGACTCATACTCCAAAGGAAACTATTTTAGAAGTAAATAATCTTAGTGACACTAAAAATCAACTTAATAATGTTTCATTCAAACTTAGAAAGGGAGAAATTTTAGGAATTGCTGGTCTTGTAGGTGCTAAAAGAACTGAAACTTTAGAAACAATTTTTGGTCTTAGAGAAGTAGCTTCTGGTAACATAATTCTTCACGGTAAAAAGGTGGATAACAGTAAACCTTTTAAGGCTATGCAAAATGGATTTGCTCTTGTTACAGAGGAAAGAAGACAAACTGGTATTTTTGGAAAATTACCTATAGACTTCAATTCTATAATAGCTAATATAGATAGCTATAAGACATCTTCTGGTCTTCTTTCAAACGGAAGAATATCCGGGGATACTCAATGGGTTATAGACTCTATGAAGGTTAAAACTCCAAGTCAAAAGACCCTAATCGGCAGCTTATCTGGCGGTAATCAACAAAAAATAGTAATTGGTAAATGGCTTCTTAGAAAGCCTGAAATCTTACTTTTAGATGAACCAACTAGAGGTATTGATGTCGGTGCTAAATTTGAAATATATCAGCTTATAAATGATCTTGCAAAGGAAGATAAAGGAATAATTATGGTATCTTCTGAAATGCCTGAACTTTTAGGTGTATGTGATCGAATATTAGTAATGAGTAATGGTAGAGTTGCTGGCATAGTTAATGCTAACGAAACTACTCAAGAGGAAATTATGCATCTTTCTGCAAAATATCTATCAGTAACTGGAGGAATTAAAAATGCAAACGAAATCAAAGAAAAAGTTTAAATTAAATAGTCAGTTCTTAATGAACAATGCAATTTATATAGTATTATTCGCCTTATTAGTTGGAATTTGTATATTATCACCAGATTTCTTATCTATAAAAAACTTTATTAACATATTAAGCCAATCATCATCTCGTATAATCATAGCTCTAGGAGTTGGTGGAATACTTTTAACTGAAGGTACTGACCTTTCTGCTGGAAGAACTGTTGGTTTAGCTGCAGTAATCTCAGCTTCTTTACTTCAAGCTGGAGATTACGCATATAAAATGTATCCTAATTTATCTGAATTACCTATATTTATTCCAATTTTAGTAGCAATGGTTGTTTGTGGAATAGTTGGTCTTATAAATGGTATTGTTGTTGCTAAATTTAATGTTCCTCCATTTATCGCTACTCTAGGAATGATGACTGCAATATATGGTGTTAACTCAATTTATTTTGATAGACCTCCATATGGAGCTATGCCTATAGGTGGGCTTAGCGAATCATTTAGTAATTTTACTCTAGGATCTATTCCTATATATGGTAATATAAAAATACCTTACTTAGTTATTTATGCAATTATCGCTATAGCTATAATTTGGACTTTATGGAATAAAACTAAATTTGGTAAAAATCTTTATGCTATAGGTGGAAACAGAGAGGCTGCTGTTGTTTCTGGTGTAAATGTTGTCAGAACTCTTCTATTAGTTTATTGCTTAGCTGGAGTTCTTTATGGATTTGCTGGTACTTTAGAAGCAGGCCGTGTTGGTAGTGCTACTGCAAGTACCGGAAATATGTACGAACTTGATGCCATAGCTTCTTGTGTTGTTGGTGGTGTTTCTACAGCTGGTGGAGTTGGTACAGTTCCTGGTATAGTAACTGGTGTTTTAATTTTCCAAGTTATAAACTATGGACTAGCTTTCATAGGAGTAAGTCCTTATTTACAATTCGTTATAAGAGGCTTAATCATAATTCTAGCTGTAGCTCTTGATATGAGAAAATACGCTAAAAAGAACTAATAAAAAACTGTATGGAAGATAAATTTTCTTCCATACAGTTTTTTTAAATCCATTGAAATTCAAATATTGTTTTTTGATAATACTCATCATTTCCTTTTAACACTATATTCTCTAAGAAGCAATCATCGTAGCCTATTGGTAAACTTTGAGTTTCAAAACATATTCCGTCATGTTTTTTTGCCACTGCTCCACTTTCCAAAGGTAAGTTATCAGGAAAATTCATTGAATAACATACCATAGCCTTTTGATTTGTTTTAACCTTCATTACTCTTCCTGAAATTTCATCTAATAAAATTGCATCAACTTCACTATCCTTATTTAAAATCCATGGATGATCATATCCTGATCCGATTTTCAATTGCTCATCCTCTTTGTCTATGTCGTCTCCTATTTTTTTTAACTCTCTAAAATCGAAAGGTGTTTTTTCTACTTTTATAAAGTTTCCTGTTGGAATTAAGTTCTCATCTAATTGGCAAATTTTTTCTGAATTTATATATAATTTTTGTCCTAATACATTCCTCTTATTATTACCAGATAAATTAAAATAAGAATGGTTAGTTAAATTCACTAAAGTATCTTTATCTGAAGAAGCTTTATATTCTATAGCAAGTTCATTTTTTTCATTAAGTGAGTAGGTAATTGAAACTTTTAAGTTTCCTGGGAATCCTCCTTCACCATCTTCACTAAAATAATAAAAAGTTACAGATGATTTTTCTTCCTCTTCTTTATAATCATAGTCCCATATTTTTTTACTAAATCCTTTATATCCTCCATGAAGAGAATTTTCATTATTATTTTTATCTAAATCATATTTAATGCCATTTAACTCAAAAGTTGCATTCCCTATTCTTCCAGCTACTCTTCCTATGCTTGCTCCTAAACTTGAAGGATTTTCAATATAACTCTCATCATCTTTATATGTTAATACTATATTTTCCTTATTTCCTTCCTTATCTTCCACAAGTATTCTCTTTATAGTAGCTCCTAAATTTAAAAGTTCTGCAGATATTTTATCATTTTTCAGTATTATTTTACTTATTTTATCATTAAATTTACTTTCAATAACCATATTACACACTCTCCCCTTTATATTTATAGGTTAATTTTAACAATTTAACATAGGTATTTCAATAACTTTATATGCTTAAATTCCTTAAATAACAGTGAATTCATTCAAATCTTCTAAGTAAAAAATATTAAATGAAAAAATAGTAAAATTTTTAGTAAAACAATTGATTTTTTAACCATGTAATCGTATAATTATATTACATATTTTATATTCGGAGGTATATTATGGATTTAAATACACTTAAATCAGCTTTTATTAATAATTTTGAAACAGAACCTACTTCATTATTTTTTTCACCAGGAAGAATAAACCTTATAGGTGAGCATATTGACTATAATGGCGGTTTTGTATTTCCTTGCCCAATAACTCTAGGTACATTTGCAGCTGCAAACTTAAGAGAAGATAGAATTTGTAGAGCATATTCTCTTAACTTTGAATCTCTTGGCACAATAGAATTTTCATTAGATGATTTATCCTATAAAAAGGAAGATAATTGGACAAACTATATTAAGGGTGTTCTAAAAACACTTTCAAATAAGGGTTATAAAATAGATAAAGGTATAGACATAGTTATTAATGGAACTCTTCCAAATGGTGCTGGTCTTTCTTCATCAGCTTCTTTAGAAATGTTAATAGTAAAGATTTTAGATACTTTCTTCTCTCTTAACATCTCAAAAGTAGATGCTGCTATAATAGGTAAAGAAGTAGAAAATAATTATATAGGCGTTAATAGTGGAATAATGGATCAATTTGCAATCTCATTAGGGGAAAAGGATAAAGCAATTTTACTAGACTGTAACACACTATACTATGAATATGTTCCTTTAAATTTAGGAGATAATTCAATAATTATAATGAATACAAATAAAAGACGTGAACTTGCAGATTCTAAGTATAATGAAAGAAGAAAAGAATGTGACGACTCTCTAGAAATACTTAAAAAACACGCTGATATTTCTTCTCTTTGTGAGCTAACAAGTTCACAGTTTGAAACTCATAAAGACAAAATAGAAGATTCTAATAAATTACGTAGATGTGTTCATGCTATTTCTGAAAATGAAAGAGTAAAAAATGCTATAGAAGCATTAAAAGAAAATAATCTTGAACTCTTTGGAGAACTTATGAATCAGTCTCATATTTCTCTTAGAGATGATTATGAAGTTACAGGTAAAGAGTTAGATACACTAGCTGAAACAGCTTGGAAACAACCTGGTGTTTTAGGTGCTCGTATGACTGGTGCTGGATTTGGTGGATGTGCCATAGCTATAGTTAATAATAATCACATTGATGATTTTGTTAAAAATGTTGGACAAACATATAAAGATGCTATAGGATATGAAGCTTCATTTTACGTAGCATCTATAGGTGATGGCCCTACTAAACTTTAAAATTGATTTAGGCTATCTGAAAATAGATAGCCTAAATTATAATAAGTGGAAATTTACATGATTAAAATAAGGGGGAATTTACATGTTTAATTTAAATGCTTTAATAGATAGATTAATAGAGATATCAATAAATAATAACCTTATAGAAGAAATGGATACCATATATATTAGAAATAGACTTCTTAGCTTATTTAAGGAAGAAATTTATACTCCGAGTGAAGAAAGTCTTACTCTTTCTTTTCATGAAACATTAGCTGCCTTAATAAATATAGCTTTAGACAAAAAATTAATAGAAGATGCATTATATGCTAAAGATATTCTATCTAGCCATATAATGAATACATTCTTACCTTCTCCATCTTTATTAAATAAAGAATTTTTCGTAAAATACTCTTCTTCTCCTGAAGAAAGTACTAACTACTTCTACTCTTTAAGTAAAAATTCAAACTACATAAGAACTGATAGAATCGCTAAAAATATAAGTTTTAAAGCGCCATCTAAGTATGGAGTTATGGATATTACTATTAATTTGTCTAAACCCGAAAAAGATCCTAAGGAAATAGCATTAGCAAGAAATTCAGTTAAAAGCAACTATCCTAACTGTTTATTATGTATTGAAAATGAAGGATATGAGGGTACAGTAACTCATCCTGACAGAGCTAACCATAGAATGATAAGATTAAATCTTAATAATAAGACTTGGCTATTACAATATTCTCCTTATCTTTATTATAATGAGCATTGTATAATACTTTCTAAAGAACACGTTCCAATGAAAATAGATACTAATACTTTTAAAAATCTTTTAGAATTTGTAAATCAATTTCCTCATTATTTTGCTGGTTCAAATGCTGACTTACCTATAGTTGGAGGATCAATTCTTTCTCATGAACATTATCAAGGAGGAAATCATAGATTTCCTATGAATGATGCTAAAAAACTTTTTGATTTCTCCCTAGATGCCTTTGAAGATGTTCAATGTGAAGCTATTAACTGGCCAATATCAACTATAAGATTAAGAGGAGAAAATATAGATTCTTTAGTTTTAGCATCTGACTTAATACTAAAAAAATGGAGAAATTATTCTGATGAGTCTTTAGGTATATTAGCTTACTCTAATGAGGAGCCTCATAATACTGTAACACCTATGGTAAGAAAAGAAGAAGGAAAATTTGTTATTGATTTATCTCTTAGAAATAATAGAACTTCTGAAGAACATCCTCTTGGAATATTCCATCCTCATAAAGAAGTTCATCATATAAAAAAGGAAAACATAGGACTAATTGAAGTTATGGGTCTTGCTGTCCTTCCTGGAAGATTATTGAAAGAACTTGAAGAAATTAAAGAATATTTATTAGATAATACTTCTCTTGACTCTATTGAAGAATATCATAAACCATGGGTTCTTGAACTAAAAAAGAAATATAATTATTTAAAATCTTCAACTGAGTTAAATGATTTTGTAAATAAGGAATTATCAAATAAATTTGTATCAGTTTTAGAACATTGTGGTGTCTTTAAGTTAGACGAAAATGGATTAGAAGGTTTCAAAAAATTCACTAACTCACTTAATGAATAAAATTAATTTTTAAATAACAAAGGTATATATCAAAAGTAACTTAAAATAAAACTTATAAATATATTCCAAGAATTACTAGAATTCGCTAAGAATTTATAGCCATTACTCCGAAGATTTTGCTAAAGCTCCGAAACTCCCGTTGGTCAAACAGTCTCAGCTTCTTAACGCAAATTCTTCTACGTAATAGCTTAAATTCTAAAGCTTATCTAGATATTCTCTTCATACTATTTATAAGTTTTATTATTTTTATATAACCTCTTTGCTATTTTACCTAAAATAATAAAAAGCAAAAACTTATTAGTACTTGTAGAAACAACTTCCACCTATAAATTCTCTTAGTATGGAGTTTTCAGGAACTCTTTCTGAGGCTACTTCAACAAAAAACTTTAAAGAATTTATTATTCTTTTAGCTTCATAGTAAACCTTACTATTCCTATCTATTTTTTCTAGTTCTCTTAAAGCATATTTCTTTAAGGCAGCTAATTCATAGACTAAGGTTGAGTTAAACATAACATCAGCCTCTTCTTGATAAACAAATATATTTTTTTCTTCTCCCCTTTTTATAGAATCCCACATTTCTAAGGTTTGCTCTACACTATAGCCTCTTGATAAAGAATCCCTAACAATACGTCTTATTTTTCTTACATCTGTTGTTGGAATTCTATTATGATTATCTAAGTTTAATTGAGTTAATGCAGAAATATATACCTTAAACTTATTTTTAGAAGCTACTTTTTCTGTAAGCTTTGGATTTAATCCATGAATTCCTTCAACTACAAGTATTCCATTATCAGGTAGTTTAAGTTTATTTCCAACCCACTCTCTTTCTCCTAGCTTAAAATTATAAGAAGGTATTTCAACCTCTTCGCCATCTAAAATGTCGTGAAGATTCTTATTGAATAATTCTAAATCTAAAGCATTTATAGATTCAAAATCTGGTTTTCCTTCTTCATCTAAAGGGGTATGAGTCCTATTTATAAAATAATCATCTAAAGATATTGCTATTGGTATATATCCATTAACCCTAAGTTGTATAGCAAGTCTTTTAGAAAATGTTGTTTTTCCTGAAGATGATGGACCTGCTACTAAAACAACCTTAACTTCCTTTCTTTCACTTATCATGTCTGCTATTTGAGCAATTTTTTTCTCATGTAAAGCCTCAGAAACCCGTATTATATCTAAAGACTCTTCTCCTTCTAATTTATAATCCAAAGAACCCACATCTGGAGTTCCTAATATATTTAGCCATCTCTCAGTTTCTCTAAATACATTAAAAAGATTTCTTTGCTCCTTAAATACAGGTACAACAGTTGGATTTCTATGACTTGGTAACATAAGTATAAAACCAGGGTTATAATATAGTAAATCAAAATACTTTAATACCCCTGTTGAATAAGCCATATCTCCATAAAAATAATCATACCTATCTTCTAATTTATATAAATTAACATATTCCTCTTGAACCCAATGTAATAAATCAACCTTATCTTTCATTTTATAAGATTTAAAAATATCTATGGCCTCTTTCTTTGGAACTTTTACTTTTTCTATTACAATATTTTTATCTATTATTTCCTTCATTTTTTTCTTTATATTAACTATATCCTCTTCATCTAAGGCTTTTTCCTTATGAACTTCTCCAAATATCCCTTTGCTTATAGAATGCTCTATATCTATTCTTGCATCTTTAAAAAGATCTAAAGTAGCCTTTATAAATACAAATTGTAAGGTTCTACTATAAGCTATTTTACCTTGGGGATTACTTATGTTTACAAGTTCTATAATTCCATCTTCCCTTATTAAATCAGTAAATTCATAATACTGATTTTTTTGTTTAACCAAAGTAATAGGTATTGATTCTTTTATATAGTCTTTCTCTAAAATAGCTGAATATTTTTCTCCCTCATTAAAGACTAAGGTTTTACCTTTTACATTGACTTTAAAGCTTTTCATAAACACCATTCCTCTCTACTCATAATCCCGCTTTATTGTTATTATACACTTAAAATTTTAAAAAAGTTATCTATTTTTGTATAAATCTCCTCTAAATTTGTTAACCTATTTTACTAGAGGAGGGATTTTTATGCTAATAACCTTTATAAGAACTGCAATCTTATATTTCCTAGTAATAATAAGTATTAGGCTTATGGGGAAACGTCAAATTGGTGAATTACAACCTTATGAACTTGTAATAACCTTAATGGTATCGGACTTAGTAGCCTTACCAATGCAAGATCCTCGTCTTCCTCTCCTTCTAGGAATAATACCAATAATTACTCTTTTGTTTATAAAAGCATTGATATCTGAAATTGAACGACATAGCCGATTTTTTGAAAAACTACTAGATGGTACTCCTTCTATAATAATAAGTAACGGCGAAATTAATTTAGATATGATGAAAAAGCAAAGATTAACAATGAATGATATACTAGAGGAGTTACGAAGCGCAGGTTATTTGAATATAAAAGATATTCAATATGCAATCATAGAAACTAATGGAACTATATCTATTATTCCTAAAAGTGACTGTGAAAATGTTAAAAGAAAAGATTTAAAAATAAAAGAAAGTGAATCAAAGATGCCTGTTGTTTTATTAGAGAACGGACGTATAAAGAAAAAATCGCTTCAGGCACTGCACAAGGATGTAAAATGGTTAGATGATAAATTACAATCTATGAACTATCCTCCTAGAGATAAACTATTCTTAATCATGCTAGATTCTGAAGGAAAATTATTCATTCAAAAGAAAAATCAAAGAGATAAAGAGGATATTGTATTATGAAGAATACTATAATTTCAACATTAATATTTTTTTTCATTCTTGGTTCTGTTTTATTTTTCAATGTTAAATTAACAGATGTTTGTGGTAAAGTAAATGAATCTAGTGATAAAATAGAGTCATATTTAAATGAAGAAAATTGGAAAGAATCATATAGTGAATCTATTAACTTGAGAGATATGTTAGAAGAAAACTATGTATCTCTATCTCTTTATGTAAATCATGAGCAATTAGATAATTTAAGTAAAGAGGTACTTAGTTTAACTCAATACATTAAGGGAGAAGATATTTCAAACAGCTTGTCTTCTGTATATATAATTAAAGCTTATACAAAACATATAGAGGATATTCAAAAGGTTAACATAGGAAATATTTTAATTTCTAATCTAAAAAATATATTTTATTGTGGAATTTATACTAATTTTAGTTTATAATGTTATTGTAAGGGGCAAGTCCCACATGGACTTTTTATGTCCCTATACATGATTTTAATAAAGTTAATGTAAGATTTTGAAAGGTGGTAAACAAAATGGCATTAGTTAACACAAGAGAAATGTTAAATAAAGCAAGAGAAGAAAAATACGCTGTTGGTCAATTCAACATAAACAACTTAGAATGGACAAAAGCTGTATTATTAACTGCTCAAGAAAATAACTCACCAGTTATATTAGGAGTATCAGAAGGTGCTGCTAAATATATGTGTGGATTCAAAACAATAGTTGGAATGGTTAACGGAATGTTAGAAGAGTTAAAAATAACTGTTCCTGTAGCATTACACTTAGATCACGGTAGTTATCAAGGAGCTATAGATGCTATGGCTGCTGGATTCTCATCAGTAATGTTCGATGGATCACACTACTCAATCGAAGAAAATATAGTTAAAACTAAAGAAATAATCGATTTAGCTGCTGCTAAAAACGTATCAGTTGAAGCTGAAGTTGGATCAATCGGTGGAGAAGAAGATGGTGTTGTTGGAGCTGGTGAAATAGCTGATCCTGCTGAATGTAAACAAATCGCTGATTTAGGAGTTACTATGTTAGCTGCTGGTATCGGAAACATCCACGGAAAATACCCTGCAAACTGGGCTGGATTAAACTTTGAAGCTTTAGCTAATATTAAAGCTGCTACTGGAGATATGCCTTTAGTATTACACGGTGGTACTGGAATCCCTTCAGACATGATCGCAGAAGCTATATCATTAGGAGTATCAAAAATAAATGTTAATACTGAATGTCAATTAGTATTTGCTGAAGCTACTCGTAAATATATAGAAGCTGGTAAAGATTTAGAAGGAAAAGGATTCGACCCAAGAAAATTATTAGCTCCTGGTTTCGAAGCTATAAAAGATATAGTTAAAGAAAAAATGGAATTATTCGGTTCAGTAAACAGAGCTTAATAATCTTAAATAATAAAAAGAGATTAGATTTTCTAATCTCTTTTTTTTACTTTTCTATATAATTTTTAATATTCTTTATAACCATATTTATACTTCCATCACCATTTCTTACGATTTCAAACTTAGATTCATCATGATAAGCCTCATCATCAATATATAAATCTATTTCCTTATCAATTTTAAGTCTAGTTCTTTTCATTTTTTTCTCAACCCAAAGCTTATCTATTTCAACATCGTCCTCTAAACCTTGTCCTTTTACAAAGGTTGTAAAATTCTCTTTCATCATGGGTTCTTCATTGAATAACTCACGAGATAATTCTTCTATATTTATAACATCTTCTTCTTTTAGCTTACCTTTTATTTTAGTTCTAATATTTTCAGCTTTTTCTGCATCTTCAATAATATTATTTCTTGTCCAAGTTTCTGTTGCCTTAACAAAAGTTTTTGTCATGTCTCTTTCATTTTGAAACACTGTACACCCTAAATAATTATTTATAAAGTAATTTGCTCCATATTCATCCTCTTCTGATGATTTCCTTTGCTTATCTATTACCATAAGGTTTATATCCTGATCATCTCTTATAGGCTTTATAAATGCACATTTTTGAACCTTTTGTCCTGATGCTGGTAATCCCGCTGCCTGCTCCACTATTCCTATTCCAATTTTGTCATCAACAAAATCAACTTTATGAGTAAAATTTTTTATATAATCCATTTTTAATATTCCAAGCATAGGCCCTTGATCTGTTGATATTGATACTGTAAGTAAGTCACAGCTAGGTATATTACTATTTCCCCTCATTATATAAAACATTTGTCTTGCTAACTCTTGAGAAACTTCAACGATGTCTCTATTAACTCCATTTAAATAATCTTGAGATACTTCCTTTACTACATGTCTTTCCGGATTGAAAATAGCATATTTTAAGTCTTCACTTTTCAAACCCTTCTCAACGTGTTTATATATAAATTTATATACATCATCTGTTAAATCTATTTTATATTCATTTAATATAGGTTCATCACTATTACTATCTAATATATGTATAACAGCTTCCATTATATTTATATCATTTACGTACTCCATTCTTAAACCTCCATTGAAATTTCCATGTATTTTTGACACATCTTATATTCTATCAAAATACAATGGAAAAATCATCATTCATATTCTTTCATATCATTAATAATTTGTTTATAATAATATTATAAGAATTTTGGAGGTAACTTATTATGAAAGAACTTGAAACACGTGTTATAGATATTGATGTTGAAAAACTAAGAGAAACTTTAAAGAATCTTGGAGCAAAAAATGTTAAGCGTGAAAATCAAATAAATGATATTTTTGATTTTCCTGACAGAAAATTATTAGATAAAAAAGGTTATGCAAGAATAAGAACTGTTGAAGATCTTATAAATAATAAAACGGTATATTTTATGACAACAAAAAAAATGCTTAGCCAAGATAAATTTAAAGTAATGGAAGAAAATGAAACAATCATAGCTGACGGTGCTGTAGGTAAAAATATTTTTAAATCTTTAGGATTAGATTTATTTGAAACAATAAAAAAATATAGAGAAAGTTATGAATTTAAGGATTCTCTAATAGAAATAGATATTAATGATCCATCTTTTTGTCCATTTCCATATATAGAGATAGAAACTTCATCTGAAGAAAAACTTAGTGAAATACTAACTTCTTTAGGATATACCATGGAAGATACAACATCTAAAACTATTTATGAGATTCTAAAAGATAAAGGAATTTCTCCTAATAATAATCAAAAAGGATTATAAAATTTAAATATGTTATATAGTTTTCTATATAGCATATTTTTTTATTTATAAATTATAATATAAAAATCATTTACTTTATAATTCTAAGTAAAGTGTTTTATCCTTTTATTTATAAATTTTAAAAACCCACTTCCTTTTCTTGGTAAGGCAAAACTATTATGATGATATGTTTTACAGTTTATTATATCTTCGCAAAACATTTCTAATTCTATCAATAATTGCTCATACTCTAAACCATTATCTTCTAACCCATTTTTCCAAAGATTTAAGTCAGCCAATACCCCTATTCCCTTTTGCCATACAATGAATTTCTTCTTACATATTTTCATACAATTTTCTAAAAGTAATTCTAACTCTTCTGTACCCCTTAAAACATCTAAATCCCCATTTAAAATTACTGAAAAATAAATATTTCTATTGCCTTCTTCATTTTCATTACTAATTAAATTCAAAAATCTTTCTGATAAATCATTAAACCTATCTTTTTTTAAGGATGAAATAAAAACAATATTATCATAAACCTTTAAATCTTCATTTATATTTTTAAAATAATATTCACTCAATAAAATTTTTGAACATTTTACTCTTCCATCTAAATTATCTTCTATATAATTTGCTATACAATAGGAATTACTCTCACTTCCATCACAACTCCCTATAACCAACAGTACTCTTTTCACGAACCCACCTCCCATTATTTTACAATTTAATTATAATACATTTTCCAAATTTTGTATATCAGGTTAATAAAAAAACAAGTTATGCTTAATTAAACTTTAACTAAACATACCTTGTTCTATAATACATTTATTAATTATGTTAATCTTATAAGACTCTTCTTGCTCTTCCTATTTTACTCCATGGAACTGGTGCAATAGATACAAATTTACCTTTATTAGGCGCCTCTATCCACTGACCATTTCCTATATACATACCTACATGTTGTAAATTACTGAAGAATAATAAGTCCCCTGGTTTAGCATTACTTGGTGAAACCTCATAACCATTGTTTATTTGATCCCATGTTGTTCTTCCTAAGCTAACGCCAGCTTGTCTAAAGCTCCATTGCATTAATCCCGAGCAATCAAAAGCTCTATAATTTCCATTTAAATAACTTGATGGTATATCATAAAACCCTCTAGCCGCATGATCTGGGAAAGTCTTGCTTAAGCTATTTAAAAGACTTTGTGTTATAATTTCTCCTGAACCTCCCCATATATAAGGTGAACCAACTTGTGCCTTCATAACACTTAATACTTTTTCATATTTACTTTGGTTAACTTGTCCACCACCTGAACCTTCACTTGAACCTTCATCTGAAGATACTATTTTAACATATTCTTCATTTAAATAACCTACTTTTCCATTATAGTCTACTTTAAACCATCCTGAAGAAGTTTTTCCTTTTAATGTGAATCTTTCATTAGGTAATAAATATGCTAAAACAGAACTACTAGTATTCGGCTGACTTCTAAGCCTTAAATTAGTTGTTACATTTACAACCTTTCCAGTTTTTCCATTATAAGATTCATCTAAACCATTATTTGAGCTTCCACCTTGATTACCGCCAGAACTTTCATTTCCACTTACCACCTGAACATAATCCCCATGGACATATCCTGTTGTTCCTTGTGCTTCAATATGATACCAAGACCCTTTTTGTCCTTTTATTTTAAAAGTTTGTCCTGAGCTTAATGAGCCAACAACTGAGCTACTTGTACTTGCATCCTGTCTTACTCTTAAAGAGCTACTTACATTTACAACCTTACCTGTTTTTCCAGCTAGTGAAGTATCTAATCCTGATCCATTTTCTGATGATCCTCCACCATTTCCTGAACTACTTCCTGAATTACTTCCACCTACCTGTACATAGTCTCCATGAATATATCCTATAACTCCATTTGCACTTATATAATACCAATCTCCACTTTTACCTTTTATCTCAAATGTTTGTCCACCACTTAAGCTTCCTATAACTGAACTGCTTGTGCTTGGTGATTGTCTAACTCTTAATGAACTACTTACATTTACAACTTTACCAGTTTTTCCTGCCAATGAAGTATCTAGTCCTGAACCATTTTCTGATGATCCTCCACCATTTCCTGAACCACTTCCTGAGCTACTTCCACCTACTTGTACATAGTCTCCATGAATGTATCCTGTAACTCCATTTGCACTTATATAGTACCAAGATCCCTGCTTTCCTTTTATCTCAAATGTTTGTCCACCACTTAAGCTACCTACAACTGAGCTACTTGTGCTTGGTGATTGTCTAACCCTTAAAGAGCTACTTACATTTACAACCTTACCTGTTTTTCCTGCTAATGATGTATCTAAGTTAGAATTACTTTCTCCACTACTATTAGAACTACCATTTAGTTCTTTTACATAGTCTCCGTGTATGTATCCAACTTTACCATTAGCATTTATTTTATACCATGCTCCTTCTTTTCCATCTATATTAAATACTTCTCCATTAGTTAAATAACCAACAACTTCACTACTTGTATTAGGACTTTTTCTAATTCTCAAGTTAGTGCTTATATTTATAACTTGTCCTTTTTTTACCGTTTTCAACTGGTTATTTTCTTCTAATTGACTCGAATTTTTATGTTCAGTTGCATAAGCATTTTCACTATGCGCCGAAACAATACATACTGTTGACACAGCAAAAATCAAGGCTGCTATCTTATTCCTATTCATACAAAATCCTCCCTAGTAGTTATATAATCCCCCACTTAAAATTATCTTCCAACTTATATAATATATTTTTTAAGAAAATTTATCAATAAAATAGTTACAAAAAAATATCAAAAACAACAAAAAGAAGTTGTCTATATTAAATTTTGACAACTTCTATGTTCTATCATCTTTCAATGCTCAATAAGTCATCTGACTTATCTACAATATATTTATAAGAATCTATAACCCCTTGAATATAAAATTGAGCACCTAAATTTTCCACAAAGAATTTTATAAGCTTATCTACTTCCTCATTATCTAAATTTTCATTTTTTTCTAACTCAAAATATTTTAAGAGTTCTTTCTTTAAAAAATCTTTTTTCTCCTTAGAAACATCAAAATTGTTATTTATTGTAACACTACCTTTTTTATTATTATTTATAATAATATCACTTATAAAAAAGCTAGTATAACAATGCCCTTGCTTGTCATAATAGTCCTCTTTATTTCCATAATAACCTTCTTCAATTTTATTTAAATCATTTGTATTCATATAAACTCACGCCTTTAATAATAGTTTTGGAATATATTCCATATATTACATTTTATTCACTACAGCATATTAAAGTTACTTAATATAAGATAATAATCTATAAGTTTTTTCTTATATATATAAAATAAAATTTATAAATCCTCTTAAATTTATGATTATATAAATTAATTTTGTAAATAATAAATTTGAGGTGATTTTATGTACAAAGGAATTGGTGTAAACATGGATAAAGAATATAAAGCTTTAAGAAAAAGAGCTAAGCGTTTTGTTCCTCCATCTTACTATAAAGATAATTATCAATCTAATAATAATGAGTATTGTAGCTGCCATGATTATGATGAAGATAATGACAATCTTAATGATTACTCATTTTTTGATGCTATGGAAGATATGAAAGATTGTGTTCAATCAAATGATAATAGTTGTAGAATAAGATCTTGCCTATTAGATAAAGAAGTGGAGATAAACAAGAAAATGATTATTGTTTCTTGTATTGGCGCTGCTGCAGGAATCATAGGTATGACCTATGCAATAAAGAAAATGAATTCCAAGCCACAAAAAAGATTTTTAACAGCTACTCCAACCTTAATGAAATTTGCTAAAAATATGTTTTAAAGAAATGAGCCACATAAAAATATTTATGTGGCTTTTTAATATTTAATTATATATTGCTAAATAAATTTGTATATTTAAAATTAACTAAATAATTAATATTATTTTATTAGGAATCCAAATTCACCTTCTATTACTTTTATTAAATCTTCTGGATTTAATTTTATTTGGTGACCTATTTTCCCTGCACTAACTATCATAAAATCTAAATCTTTTGCACTTTCGTGTATAAATGTTTTATAATGACGTTTAAGACCTATTGGAGAGCATCCACCACGAATGTAACCTGTATATTTCATTATATCCTTAACAGCTATCATCTCAATCTTTTTTTCGCCTGCTATTTTAGCTGCATTCTTTAAATCTAACTCTTCTGCTACTGGTATAACGAAAACATATAATTCTTTACTTGTTCCCTGTGCTACTAATGTCTTAAACACATGTTCTTCATCTATTCCAATTTTATGCGCTACAGATACTCCATCAATTTTCCCATCATTACTCTCATAACTTAACATGTCATAAGGTATTTTTTTTGAATCTAGTATTCTCATAGCATTTGTCTTAAGTATTTTTTCTTTAGCCATTTTTACACCTCTAATAATATGATTACCTACCTATTTTATCATATACAGACTTACATTTCCTTATAATCCATTTTGAACAACAAAGTCTGTAATCTCTTTAGTTAATTTCTGAAAAGAACCACTATTATCAACAGTAAAATCACATAAATCAATTATTTTCCCTGTATTCTTTTCAAGATTATCTTCAGAATTCTGTTCATAACCATCTCTACTTTTTAGTCTTCCTCTTCTAACATTTTCATCACATTTAACACCTAAGGTCTTAAATCCACTCTTTTTCCAAAACTCATAATCTTCATAGGTTCTTCCACCAGTTACTATTATAAGTTGTTCATTATCTATTTCAAGTATAGAACTCTTTTTAAACTTATCTAAAATTCTTCCTAAAACGTAATAACTTAAAAAGTTCTCATCTATTTCCTTTAGTTTCATGGCAGTATCCACATAAAACTCTCTTTTTTTATTCTCCCACTTATCCGTAGCTAAAAATATACAAGACATATGCCTAACTAAATCTCCTATATTAAAGAAACTAACACTTTTCTCTGAATATTCATTTATAAGTCTAGCTACTGTATCTTTTCCTGAACCCTTTTCTCCAAAAACTATTAACCCCTTCATACCATCAATTCCTTTCTTAGTTATAACACTATATACTAATTATAACATTTATTGGAATTTTTAAACATCTTATTTTTATTCTCTATAAATTATTCTTCGAAATTTAAGGTTCTTTCCTCACCATCACTACCAACATAGGAATTTTCAAAAACCACTCTGGCATTATGTATAAATTCATCTGGCTTATTCATAGCTGGACTAAAATGAGTTAATAATAATTCCTTAACATCTCCATCTTTAGCTAAATTACTTGCTTCTTTAAATGTCATATGTTTATTTTTTATGGCCTTATGTATATCATATTCGCTTCCATAAGTTCCTTCACATATAAATAAATCACTATCTTTTATGAAAGAAGGAATTGTTGCTATTGGCCTAGTATCTGTAGTGTAGCTTACCTTAATTCCTTTACGACTTTCTCCAAGGACCATATCTCTAGAATACTTGATTCCTTCAAACTCTACTTCATTATTTTTTTGTAATTTAGACCATAGTGTCTTAGGAACATTATTTTTTACTGCTTTCTCCACATCAAATTTTCTTTCTCTTTTTATATAAAAAGAATAGCCAAAACAAGGTGCTGAATGTTCTAAATCTAATGTATGTATTATAATATCTGACTGTTCTCCATCCCCTACTAATTCAATATTTTCTTTATTTACCTTAAATTCGCCTTTTTTCAAACCTTCTATAATTCTAAGCTCACATGGTAAGTATGTTAAAACAACACTAAAACCTTTTATAACATTACTTATTCCTTCAGGGCCAATTACATAAATAGGTTCTTCTCTTCCGCTATTTCCAATTGTAGAAAGCAATCCTGGCAACCCATTAACATGATCTCCATGGATATGACTTATACAAATTAAATCTATACTCTTAAAGCCAGTTCCAGCTACTCTCATAGCTACCTGAGTACCTTCTCCACAATCTAAAAGAATTTTTCTTCCTTTATAATTCATAATTATTGATGATAAAAATCTATTAGGCATTGGCATTCCTCCACCAGTACCAAGTAAAGTTAAATTTAACATATAAAAATCTCCTTATAAAATACTTACTTTTATTATATATTAACTCTTTATTTCTATATAAATTCAAAAAAGACTAGAATTCAATAATTCTAGTCTTTTTCTTATTTTCATATTAATTATCTTGCTGTTCTTAAAGTTATTGACTCTTTGCTAGAAATCTCTCCATTTGAATACTTAGCTGCTATTTTAAAGTTGTAAATTGTATGTCTACTTAATCCTTTAAATTGATAAGTAGTTTCATCAGCACCAACTTCTCCAACCTTCTTACCATCCTTATAAAGAATGTATCCTTCTAAGCCTTCAGTTGTTTCTGGAGCCTCCCAAGTTACAGTTACATCTTTTTTATTAACCTCTGAAGCAACAAAGTTTCTTACTGGATTAATGATTATATCTACACTTCCCTTACTTACTTCTACTTCTCCACTTGTTAGTCCTAATTCATGAACATTTCCACTTTCTCCATCACCTAAGTTTGCTGAGATTATCTCAAAAGTCTCTTTTTCTGATTCACTCTTAGGAGTAAGTGTTGCTTTTATTAAATTAGTAGCATTTTCTATAGGTTTTCCTAAACTAGCAGCTACTATTTTAACTACACCTGGTTCTATTTCTTTATGATTGACAAAAACTCCCTCTATTCCATTTGTAACTTCAACTAAATCAAATATTTCTTGATTATATTTCAAAGTAAATTCTGCTGCATAAGCTGATAAATCTTCTTTTATTTCATTAGCACCTAAGAAAATATCGAAATTTTCATTTACTTTAACACTTTCAGGTAGTGTTAAGAAACTTTCTCCAACAATTTCTTCTGGAACCTCTAAAGACTTATGAACATTTAACTCAGCTGCTGAAGCAAATCCACCATGACCGGCCTTAGCTACTAATCTTACATGAGTTGCATTAACAGCATCAAAATTTAATACTTTTGTACTATTATCTGCTGTCCAATTTCCCTCTGCTACCTTAGTGAAATTCTCTCCATCTGTACTTACTTGTAATTCATACTCACTTATACTTCCATTTAAACCATTTTGTCTAGGCATATATGTGAATTTATTTATATCATAACTTCCACCTAAATCTAAAGTAATGTGTTGAGGTAATTTATCTACTGGGCTCCATTTTGTGTGCCAAATAGTACTTTCATCTCCATCTATAGCAAACTCAGCAAGTCCCTCTGTTCCTATATTAGGATGCTCACTACTTGCAGTAGCCTTCATTTGCTCTTGAGGAATAACTGTAGGATCTGTAATTTTTACAGCTCCATCTTTAACAGTTATTTCATCTATACTTCCTTTAAAGGAATTAGTTGAACTTCCTATTCTATCTAATGGTAATATAAATGTTCCTACTTTACCTCCATTACTCTTCTTAATAACATCAGTAAGCTCACCATTTACATAAAGAGATGTCTGATTTAATTTACCTACAAAGGTTAATTCAACCCATTCACCTTCAGGTAATTTATAATTAAATGAATAGTCATAACCTTCTCTTGAGAAACCAACATTACCAGTTTCTTTTTGACAAGCTTTTAATAATCCTGTATTAGATTCTGATAATATTTGTTCACTATAGTCTCCATTAGCATCCTTCTTAACCCACATAGAAACTGTATAATCTAACCCTTTGTTATCTACTGGAGTATCAATATAACTTTCTCCTCCATTTAATTTAATTCCTTTTCCCTCTTTACCTTCTACAGATTCTACATTTCTTCCTGTAGCATCATATTCATTTCCAGAGTTGTCTGTAATATTTTCTGATATATCTCCTTCAAAGTCATAATCAATTACTGTTTCAGTTTTAGATTCTACATCATAAGTTAAGTTAGAACCTGGAACATCACTTACCTTATCAACTCTTTCTTTAAATTCATCAAAGCTAGTCTCACTATCAGGTGCTGCCCACATTTTTTCTGATAACACTTGGGCTGCTTGGAATGATCTATCATAAATATCTCTCTCAGATATTCCATTTGCTTTTTCATCTATCATATCATTCCATACAGCAAACATTCCGCCTTTTAATTGAGGATGACCTGCTGGAAGTTTATAATTTGAAGCAAACCTTCTTGGCTCCCACTCATTATATAAAAATTTTGTGTTAAGATAGTTATTATAATATCCTGCCTCTGGAACTATATAAAGATCTGCATCCTGTGTATTTAAAATATCATAACCTTGATTTATCATATTTCTAGCATCAGCATATCCTCTATACCAAATATTCATAAGAGCTCCATCACTAGTTACAGGTGTTTCTCCTGGGAAAACATCTAAACTTCCCCATAATCTTGGTCTTCTTCCATATTCATCTCTTACCTTTTTAAGATATCTATCTGTAAATGCTCTAAATTCCTCTTTTTTCTCAGGAGCACCTTTATATTCATCTGTTCCAATATGGAAATCTTGATCACTAAATACTGGATCTTCCCCTCCTAAATACTCATCAAACAAACCATCTACAAAATCATAAACCTCTGGATTACCTACATCTAAATAAGTGGCATCTCCTCCAGTACCTAAAGCTAAAGATGGATTATAACGAGTAAATGCTAGAGAATGTGCAGGAACATCTATTTCTGGAATTATCTCTACTCCATGATCATCAGACATTTCTATAAAATCTCTAAATTCATCCTTAGTATAGCTACCATCTGTTGCTGTTAATCCAGGATAAGTATCATTTTCTAATCTAAAGGCAGCATAAGCAGTTTCCCAATTCTCCTCAGTAGTCCAAATATAATTATCACTTAAGTGAACTTGGAAATTATTCATCTTATACCATGACATAGCTTCCATAAATTGTTCTAGATAATCCATGGTGAAGAATTTTCTTCCTACATCAAGCATAAATCCTCTATTTTCATACCTTGGGAAATCTCTAACTATACCCATTGGGATATTATCACCATTTTGCTTTAATATTTGTAGTATTGATCTAGTCGAATAGAAAGCACCTGTATCATGAGTAGCTTCAACCTTTAAGTAATCAGCTACATACATATAGTATCCTTCTTCTCCTATACTCTTATCTTCACAATCTAAAGTAAAATAAAAATCTCCTTTTTTAGGTGAGTTTGAATAAACAATTTCAATAGGTTTCTTAACTATCTCCTCATAGTCAGCTTTAAATTCACTTGAAGTTTTACTTAATTCATTTTCATAAGAAGGATCAATAACTATTCTTGAAGAATCAGTTATGGTAAAATTTCCATCTGTTCCAACCCACTCTCTTAAAGTAGGAACAACTTCTGGCTTACTATTGCTTCCTAAAGATCCTGAATATTTACCTGGTACATTTATTTCTATACCAGCTGTCTCTCTTTTTTCATTCCCCTTTTTAATTTCAAAGTCTACAATTACAGTAGTATCCACTAAAGGTTCATTTATTGTCATATCATCATTTATGATTTGACTATAATCAGCTCCAATAAATGATATCTCATAGCCTTGTGGCACCTCTGGCATTTGAAGTTCAGAATCTCCCTTATTTATAGTAGGAACCTCTATAGAACTTACAACTTCATCAATATTACTTGATGATGGTATTTCTCCATTATATATCTCTACTTCATATAATGATACAGAGCTCCATACCTCTGGATTATTTTTTTCACAAAATACCCTTACATATCTAGCATTTTGTTTTTCAGAAAGTTCTATGGTTTCAACTCCACCTTTTCCAGCTTCATTTCTATGAATAGTTGTCCAATTTTCATTGTCATTAGAAGTTTGAACCTCGTAAACCTTTGCATTAGCAGCTTCCCAGAATAATCTCACCTTATCAAAAGTGCTCTCTTTTTCTAAGTCAATAGTTATCCATTGCTTAGCTCCATTTGAGAATGCTCCACTTGACCATCTGGAAGTTTTTGAAGATGTATCCCCATCTACAACCTTGTCAGGAGTAAGAGCATTAGTCTCTGATGCAGATGCCGTAGCAGTCTTATTTAAAGCAATATTAACTCCTGTTTCTGTTTCAGGTGGTGCTGTTTCACCTTCATTATCATAAACTTCGACTTCATATATTGATACATTTCCCCACTCATGTGCTGTATCCTCACAACTAACTCTTAAATAATTAGCAGTTACATCCTCCTCAAGATTTATAGATTCTTGATTTCCTTTTCCATCACTAGTTGTATAAACTTCTCTCCAAGTTTCTGCATCATCTGAAACTTCTAACTTATAATTTCTAGAATATGCTCCATCCCAAAGAATATCAACTTGATCAAAGGTAGTTGATTCTTCAAAATCTATATATACCCATTGTGGTACACTTCTTTCACTAGCCCATCTAGAATTACCAGGTTTAGCATTTGGATCACTTGATTTATCCTTAATTCCATCTGTTATGAGCTCTGCTCCCCACTTATCACTAACCTCTCTTGAGGAAGCTACAGCTCTCTTATTTAAGGCTAAATTCACTTTATCTGTTTTGTTTACCTCTGTTGCAAAAACAGATAAACCATTAGCTGAAACTATACTAGCTACTATACCACAAGCTATTAGCCTTTTTATTTTCTCCCTATTCTTTAACAAAATTCCACCCCCCAAAATTTTAAAGTATTATTACATACTATATTTATTCAGCACATTAAATATATATGAATAATTTCCCTAAAATATGTTAATTAAATTTTTTTAATCCCTGCAATTCTTAATTTTATTTAAGTTAAAGCCTTCTTTATGATTTACAATTATAACCCTAAATGATAAAATCAATTAAGTACATATATAAATCTCTGGGGTGTGATATTATAATGACTAAACGTACAAAAACACCAAACTATATAAAAATAGCTATTGATATAGCTAATAGAGTTTTAAATAATGATTTTGAAGAAGGAAGTAAAATTACAGGTCGTACAACATTAGTTAGCATATATAAGGTTTCTCCAGAAACTATAAGACGTTCAGTGGCTTTGCTTAAAGATATGAATGTAGTGTCTGTTAATGAAAAGAGTGGCATAATAATAAATAGTAAAGAAAGTGCTAAGGATTTTTTAAGTAAGTTTAAGACTCAATCTGACTTCACAACACTTAGTAATGACACTTATAAAATATTAAAGGCTAAGATGGAATTGGACAAGCAGCTTGAAGAAAATATAGAAAATATGATTGAATTTGCTACTCAACTTAGGAATGTAGGAACCGTTATTCCTTTTGAAAGTATAGTTGAAAGTGAAAGTTTTGCAGTTGGTAAGAGTATTGGCGACTTAAATTTCTGGCAAAATACTAAAGCAACAATAATAGGTGTAAAAAGAAATGGTGAATTATTTTTATCACCTGGTCCATACTTCAAAATAATGGCTAATGATATAATAATGTATGTTGGTGAAGATGAGGTTTTAGAAAATGTAAAGAATTATATATCTAAAATTAGTACTTTTTCAAATGAAAAAATAGTACAGTAGTAACTTAAATGTTACACTGTACTATTTATTTTATAAATAATTACATTCTTTTTCTTTTAATGATCTTTTATCAAAAGGATTATTAATTAATGCTTTTAGGAATAATTGGGGATAATTTGCTTTTAACTGTTTCATATACTGAACCCATTCAAAAGCTAAATATCTATAAGCAACATTTATATCTAATTCTAAATGTTGAACTTCATAAGCTTCTAAATTATGGGAACATCTACTGCTTAATTCTTCTCTTAAATGAAGTATTGACATGAGCATTTCCGAAAACTCCTCGTGTTCTATTAACATCGGGTTAGTTATTAAATTAATAACTAAATCCTTTTGAGTATTTAACTTCTTTTCCAAAGCTATTAAATCTATTTTTTCAATATCTACTTTATACTCATATTCATTAACTACTTTTTCTAAATTTTTAAAGTCATTCTTATCCCATTCCTTAGTAACTATGGCTTCCTTTGCAATAAGCTCTGTATTATTATCTGTATGAACAAATGTATCTAAAATATCGGTTCCTAATTCGCTGAAGAAAACACCTATAAGCATGCTTAGTTTGTCCTTTAAATGCTCTTTTTCTCTCTTTTCAAGTAATTTATCAATTACCAAAGTAGTAAAGAACACTTCCATAGGTATGAAAGCTATATCAGCAAAAAGAAATATTAATGTATGATGTAAATCTTGAAAGACAAGATAATGTACATAATGTAAAAATAGGGATAATCCTATTAAGCCAATTCCAATTATTAAAAACTCTTTCTTTTGTTTGCTCATTCTAGTCCTCCTTATTAGTCTTAAGTAAATTCTTAATTAATAATACTTGGAATTTTATACTATCATATTATGGTAGTATTATGAAAGACTTTTAACACTTTTTTTTAAATTTAAATTACAAAGATAGCTTGCTATAAAGGCTGTTATTGGTACAGTAAGTATAATTCCTATACTTCCTGAAAGCCCTTGTATAATCTCTATACACAATACATCTAAGTTTAACATTTGATTTTTACTCATATTGGAAGCATAAAGCATTATTATTGTGTTTAGAGAACCTCCAGCAAAAGCTAAAATTAATGTATTAGCCATAGTTCCTATTATGTCTTTTCCTATATTCATTCCACTTTTAAACAAACCTTTTTTAGTTAGACCACTATTCACCTGATTTATCTCAAAAATTGAGGATGAAATTGACATTGCCACATCCATAACAGCGCCTAAGGAAGCTATTAAAATAGCTGCAAACATTATTCCATGAATATTTAAAGATGTATTTTCTGCTATATACATCATACTCTCGGCTTCTGCCATACTAATACCTGATAATTTAGCAATATTTCCAAAACTTATTGCTATTCCCCCTGATATAATAATTCCAATTAAAGTTCCTAAAATAGCTGTAAAGGTCTTTTTATTCACTCCCGAAACTAAAGTCAATGTAACAACAATACTTATAAAAGATGAAAAAATTGCAGCTGCTATAGGATTTACTCCCCTTAGCATTAAAGGAATCATTAAGAATATTATACAAACACAGGTAAAAAATAAAGAAACTAAGGATTTTACTCCCTTAAATCCTCCTACTCCTATTATTACTATTACAAATAATAAGCCTAATAAAAATATTATGTTACTTCTTTTATAGCTATAGACAGCTATATCTTTTATTTCCTCTCCTTCATAGAAAAAACCTAATATCACCTTAGTATCTTCTTTAACCGGCATATTATAAACTCTACTAATATTATTTACAATTTCATATTCCTTTCCTTTTTCAGGTCCTTCTAAAATTTCTATTACTATATTTTGATATCCTAGCTCTATACCTTCTATGTATTTATCTCCTTCTAACATTTCCTTAGTTATTCTCTTTACTTTTCCCTCATAATATTGAACATTCTTATTCAACCTATCATTAATAAAGCCACTATCAAATATGAACTTTGAAATTCCTACAATAAAAAAAGATAATAAAACTATACTCACTAAAAAAATAATGCTTTTTTTACTATTTTTCATAATACTTCTCCCACTACCCCAATTAATTATTATTGAAGCTGGCCTAAAAAAGGCCAGCCCTAAAATTTACAAACTATTATCTTACTCTTTTCTTTTTAGAAATAATGAAGAAACCTACAGCTAAATATAAAACTCCAAATATCACAAGGATATTAGAATTCATTCTATTTCCTGTGTTAGGTAATTCATCTGGCTTTTCTGTGTCTGGATCATCTGTATCTGGTTTATCTTCTCCACCTGATCCATTATCTGAGTCATCTCCATCATCTCCTGGATTTTCACCATTTCCTGGATTTTCATCACTGTCCTCTTCTAAAACTAATAATAGGAAATTTTTATTGTTAGTCTCTATTTCATCCCCTTCTGAATCAAAAAGCTTTATGCTTATATCATATTTTCCTTGATTTTCAAAAGAATAATCAAAAGTTACTTCCTTAATTTCATTAATTCCTAAAGAAGTAAAATTCTCTTCTCTTAATAAAATTTCCTCTTTTCCATTATTAGCAAAGATTTTAGCAGTTATATTTTCTAAAGCTTTATTAGTAGTATTTTCTATCTTAGCTACTAAACTTACCTTTTCATTTTCCTTTATTTCATTTTTATCTCCTAAAACCTCAGTATTTATAGTTCCAATGTTTTCTTCTTCTTGAAGAACTATTTCGCCAGTATTTCTTACCCTTAATCTATTTCCTTCTGGATCTTCTGAGCTAAGTCCTATTGCTGAAACAGTATCTCCAACCTTTATTCTTGGATCCCACTTACCTTTCATATCTTCATTTATTCCATCCCATATATATCCTTCAACATATACTCTTGAAACTCCTGAACCATCATCTAAGTAAAGGTTACTCTCATTCATATCAACAACTTTTCCAGTTACTTTAGTTAGCCATCCTTCATTTTCATGACGCATACTATCTCCAGTACTCATTTCTTTAGGCATAACTTCATTTATATTTTCATCAATTATCTCTAAATCTGCATCTTCATCACTTATTTGTATCTCAAATTCACCTTGGTATGCTTCTACTCTTCCTTTAACCCTTACTTTTTGTCCAACTTTTACAGGAGTATTGGAAACGCCAAAAACATTTATTCCACCAGTTTCATCTTGAATATAAATAACCTCAAAGAAAGCATTTTTAGGTTCTATAGCTTCTGATTGAGCAGTTACAGTTCCCTCTAAAACATATTCTTCACCTAATCTATCTGGAACTCCATCTCCATCCTTATCTTCTCTAAATTCCTTAATAGTAAGCTTTTCTGCTTCTTTTTCAGGTAACATCCAATTTATAATATTTTCTGTTATTGACTTATTACTTTTACTTTCAGCATTAGTTCCATCTATTTCAAAGTTTGAGAAGAAAGTACTTCCACCTACAGCAACTTTTCCTCCATTAGATAATTCTTCTACTGCTAAGACATTAACTTCCCCTTTTTCTACTGGAACATTATCACCCTGTTTATCTGAATCATCTGCTCCTGTAGTTTCATTACCATTTACTAAGAAATCAACATTTTCTCCCTTAGCTCCATCTTTTAATATTACCGATGCTCCACTATAGAAACTGAATTTATCCTCTTCACCTAAGCCTTCAACAAGATTGAAATTAGGAGAAGAATACTTATTTAACATAAGTCTAAATTGTTGTCCCTCATTGACCTCATAATCTGCAACTTGGTCATCATTTACTCTTAGCTCTGAATTTATCTTTTCTAAAATAGGATTTAATTGAGCTGAGTTACTATAATCTCCAATTCCATCTTTATAGTCTGCTCTTGAAGTAATTATTATATTTCCACCATTAGCCATGTATTTTCCTATAGCATCAATTTCTGAAGGTGTAAAATTGCTCTTATATACATCATAATCAGGTTCATCAGTTCCTTGGGGGTCTGTTATAACTAATAAATCAACATTTTTTAATGATTCCTCTGTTATTTCTTCTTTGTTTATTATAGGAATACAATCATTATCTGTTAATAACTTCTCAAAGGCATCTATTTTGCCAGCATAGTTTCCTGTTACATATTGGTTAGCATGAGCTCCATCTATCATTACCTTGTAGACATCACCTTCATTTACAACTTCTAACTTAGAACTCTTAGTAAAGACCTTATCTGTTCCATTTATTGAAATTGTAGCTCTTGCATAAATAGTAAATTCTCCTGCTCTTTCTGGTTTCCATGTTAAAGTGCTTTCTTTTACACTATTGCTATCTAAAATCTCTATATTTTCTTCTCCAATTTTATTTTCCTCTGAAATTTCTCCATTGAAGAATTCAACTTTTATATTATTTAATGACTCTAAACTATTATTGTAAACTTCTACTGAGAACTTAGCTTCATCCCCTACTAGAAGCATTTCTTTATCAACTTTTAATTCATTTAATCCTACATTTACATTTTCCCCAATCCATACAGGCGCTGTTACTGCAATGTCTTTGTCTTCTTGTATAACTTTCACATAATAATAGCTATACTCTGGTTTAAGCTCAAAATTCCAAGAAACCTCATTGCTATTAAATTCCTTTGAAATAACTTCAACCCCACCATTAGCTATAATTGAAACTTTTTTTATAGTATCATTTTTATCTTGATCATTTATTGAAATATTAAACTCTAAGTTCTCTACTTCTCCTAAATTACTTCCCATGATTTGATTGTTAACAGCATAATCAATAGTCATGTTTTTATCTTCTGAAGAGTAAACTTGCTTTTTACTCATAGCTTCATATAAAGCATCTCTTGATTTCTCTTCTGCTAATACTATTGTTCTAGCATCATTAGCTGTAAGCCACTTTCCCTTATGGTTATCTTGGTTATTAGTAGGTGCAACATGCCATCCCTTATCTAAAGCCCTTGTGTAGTATTCATAGCTTGGGAAATATCCACTACCTCTTACAGGTCCTTCTCCATTTCCAACTTCTATTAAATTAACAACTTTATCTGTACTTTCACTATAAAAACCAAAGTCTGCAAAGTCACCAAAAGTTTTTCCAGGGTGATTTAATTGAGAAACTGACTCTGGTACTTGTGAAATTGTATCATAATAAGTTTTTAGATCCATCTTGCTATTTTTTCTTGTTTCAAAACCTGGAGTATTGAAGGTGTTTATATGTCCCCATCCTCCAGTAGATCCTGACCAAGTCATTTCATAACCATACATAGCAACAAAATCGCCATCTTTATTGTATTTATTAGATATATTTTGAGCATTAGACCAAGCCTTACTCATAGATCCATCATTTATACTAGCTGCAGTATCATTATCAAACCAGTTTGAGTGGTCCGTTACAGCAAAATAATCGGCATTTCCTTCATCTCTCGCCCACTTGTAAGCATCATCTAAGCTTCCAGTTCCATCTGAAATATTAGTGTGTGAATGTAGTTGACCATAATAATGATTTATCTTTCCAACTCTAAACTTCCATTCCTTACTAGCATTATTTCCTAAAGAATCCCTTAAACTAACTTCTACTCTATGTTCACCATCTTCTAAATCTTCCTTCACTTCATATGAGAAGCCTTCTTCTGTTATCTCTGCCTTTGCTGTTATGTCTTTATTGTTTAATTTAATAGTTATACTTTCTAAGTTTATTCCTGAATTATCAATAAACTCTCCACTTATAATAGGTCTTCTATTTTCTCCAACACTTGAATTTTCTTTTGGCAGAACATTTTTAACCTCTGGTCCACTTAAATCTTCGTCTACTATTTCAACGTAATATGATCCATTTTCAGGTACTCTTGAAACATTCTTACCATCACTAGCTTCAATATAATATTCTATTCCAGAAGCTCTTAGCTCTTCCTTAAGTATTGTAGACTTAAATATTCCATCTACTTCTGTGGCTATTAATTTTTTAAATTCATTTTCTTCTGTTCCTTTAAAACTAATAGATACCTCTGTTACTTTATTATTATCACTTACTCTAGCTTCAATATTTAAATCCTCATTTATATTAGCTTTTTCAATCTTTTCATGTGCTATTATAGGACTTTCATTATCCTCAACTATTTTTATGAACTCTGCTGAAGCACCATAAAGCTGAACAGTCTCCTTAAATCTACCAACTACTCCCTTTACATCTACTAAGTCTCCAGTTTTAACATCTAAACCAGAAGGGATAAAGTAAATATCTAAAACATCCTCTCCTTGAGTTAATGTTTTAGCTTCTAAGTCCACCACTGCATTTTTTATTTCAATATAATGAGAATCAAAATTCTCCTCTTTTAATTCCTTTATAGTAACTACCTTAGGATTTGGCATTCCTATATTTTCTAAAACCTTTATTTTAGTAGCTTGTACTTGAAGTAATGCATTAAAATCATCTAAAGTACCACTTATTTCAATCTTATCACCATTAACAATAGATGATAAATCAACTCCTGATTCAAAGTTTGAAACTGCAATCGCTCCTGTTTCATCCTGTATATGAAGAGTTTTATTTCTATCGTTAAAAGTCACTATTCCTCTTATAGTAACTTCTTCTCCCAAGGTCTTTTCCCTTGCTTCTTTTACCTTAATAACTTTTTCTGAAGGATTTTCTCCCTCACTCCATGAAACATCATGTTTTCCTAAATCATCATATAAATTTTCTAAATTTACATCCCACTGTATGTTTATATCAAAAGGTGTATTATCTATGTTCTTTTCGCCATTTTTTATTTCAGCTTTTCTTCTAGCACTTATAGTTTTACTGCTATAAAAATTATTCCCCTTTTCAGTCTTTGCTCCAAAGGAATCTATTATTTCATATCCATTTCCAGTGTTTTTTCTAAGTAGTAAGACATCATCTCCATTAAACCCTACTGGTTGGCTTCCTACTCCTAATTTATTTTCTAGGCCTTCTATAACTGTATTAAAATTTTCATCTTTTCCTTGATTGTTATAAAGTACAAAGGTTTCTCCATTTTCTATAACCTTATCCTCTAAACTTTGAGAAACTGGACTTCCATCATATTTTCCATTTGAATATATAGCTAAATCATAATTAGAAAGATTTACCCCTTCTCCTGTACCGTTATAAATTTCAATAGCCTTTGAATTAGATGGCCCATGTAAATATTCTGATATTATCAAGTCATCTGCTTGTGCTTTAATTTCCTTAGCTAAAGCTGGATAAGCAGTAAATAGACTCCCTATCATACTTAAAGATAATGCTTTGGTTATTAAAAGCTTATAATTCTTTTTCATATAAATCCCCCTTAAAATAAACTAAAGATGCTACTCCTCTCCCCTCCTTCTTTCAACATATATAGAGTAATAAATGCATATTTTTATCTATTACCCCATTTTTTTCATAGCATTCAATATATGTTTATTCATAAGAAAAACCCAATATTCTTAATTAACATAACCTTAATGTAAATTTAACAATAAAAAAAACCAATTCATAGTCTATTTAAAACTATAAATTGGTTCATATCATAATCACATTATTGCTTTTTCAAGACATAAGAAAGGTTCCACTATGTCTCTCATGGACATCATATCACCTACATGGACATATCCTAAATTCTTATAAAGATTAACTGCATTTTCAT
The DNA here is from genome assembly GCF_034439435.1 of Clostridium sp. LIBA-8841. Classification (GTDB taxonomy): domain Bacteria; phylum Bacillota; class Clostridia; order Clostridiales; family Clostridiaceae; genus Sarcina. The sequence goes on from NZ_JAPCKJ010000001.1 coordinate 257,847, forward strand.
TTTTATGATAAGCACTAATCCTTATAGAGTTATACTTTTTTTCTTTTGCCATTTCTTCTACAAAATTTATTATTTTTCTTCCATAACCTTTTCCTCTATGATATGGACAAACAGCTATTCTATGAAATGATAAAAATGGACCATCTACTTTCCATGCAATATCATTATAAATATCATAAGCTTGGTCATTTATAGTAGCAACAGCTACAATTTCTCCTGACGATTCTAATCCATAAAGATGTTTATTAGAAATATCTTTAAATATGATTTCAGTATTGGGATATTTTTCATTCCAATTATATAGCCCTCTTGAATTCATTTCTTTTACAACATTATCATAAATACCTTTAACTTTGTTTAATTCATGTTCTTCTATTAATCTTATTTTCATTCCTTTTTTTACCTCTTCTAATAATTTAATTTAAAATAATGTTTTATCCAAAAATCAAATCAAACTTTTACCTCATGTTCATATCTCCTTTAAATATTAATAATTAAATAACTTTACTTCATTAAATTTCCTTTAATAAATAATCTCTTCTAAACACGGCCACTTACTCACCGTGGAATAATTTTATTTTATTCAAAAGAAAAAGTCAAAGAATTTTTTGTTAACATTTTTCTGTTTAAAATTTATTAAAATTTATCTTTTATTTGATTTTTTGATATACTTTATTTAAAGAGAGGAAGTGGAATTTATGTTAAAAAAAATTAACTTTCATACACATACAAAAAGATGTAAACATGCTAATGGAGAAGATGCTGATTATGTTAATGCTGCTATAAAAAATAATCTAAGTATTTTAGGATTTAGTGATCATGGTCCCTACCCTGATAATAGATTTGGACTTAGAATGAATTTCAATGAACTTGAAGAATATCAATCTACTTTAGAAAGTCTTAAAGAAAAATTTCAAGATTCTATTGATATTAAAATAGGTTTAGAGATAGAATATTTATTTTCTGATGATTTTTACTATAATTATTTGAAAAACGAGTTAAAATTCGACTATTTAGCCTTAGGACAACACTTATTTTTAAATAGTAATGGTGAGTTAAAAAATACATATTCTCTACAAAGCACAAAGGATTATTTAGAATATGCTGAAAGTATTTGTCTTGGTATAAAAAGTGGATATTTTTCCTTCGTAGCTCACCCTGATTTAATGTTTATAAATGATTTTCCTTGGGATGAAAATTGTGATAAAGCCTGCGATTTAATTATAAATACAGCAAAAGAATACGATTTTATATTAGAATTTAATGCAAATGGTCTTAGAAGGGGTTTAAAAAAATATTGTGATGGGAAAAGATACCCTTACCCTTATGAAAAGTTTTGGAATAAGGTTTCTTCAAAAAAAGTTAAAACCTTAATCAACTCTGATTGTCATAGTCCTAAAGAACTTTGGGACAGTATTATGGAAGAGGCTTATGAACTAGCAGAAAAACTAAAATTAAATATTGTTTATGATATTTAAAAATAAAATTCCTTGCATTTTATTTTTTTTAGTTATATAATCAGTTTAAATTTATTTTTAGGAGAAATTGTTATGAATATTACAAACTTAATAAAAGCAAAACTAAATAACTTTTATTATTGCTATTATAGATAGTTTGTATTTATGATTGAATATATGTGGTCATAGATACAAACTCCAAAGAAAATTTTGGATTGTATCTATGATGGCTTAGTTTTCGTTAATAAAGATAGGTCACATAGGTAAGACTATATGACCTTATAAAAGTGTTTTGATACCATAGGTCATATAGTTTAGCTATATGACCTATTTTTTTATATTTATATATAAAAATTTAGGAGGTATTCAAAATGAAAGAACGTGAAAATTTTACTGGAAAGTTTGGATTTGTAATATCCTGTGTTGGTGCTGCACTTGGTCTCGGTAACATATGGCTATTTTCTTACAGACTAGGGCAATATGGAGGTGCTGCCTTTTTAATTCCATACTTCTTATTTGTTTTTATACTTGGAACTACAGGTCTTATGACAGAATTTGCATTTGGTAGAAAGTTTAAAGCTGGTTCATACACTGGTATAGTTGAATCTTTTAAAAGTAAATCATTAAAGGGAGGAAAATTCTTTGGAATGCTCCCACCTATAGGATTGATTGGAGTTTTTATATTTTACTCTATAGTTATAGGTTGGATTCTTAAATACTTTTTCTTAAGTTTAACTGGCTCTATTAATAATATTGATACTACTACTTACTTTAGTAACTTTGCTGGAACACCTAGTACAATATTTTGGTTTGCTTTAGCTATAATTTTAACTTTAATAATAGTTTCCTTAGGAGTAGGCCGTGGTATAGAAAAATTAAATAAAATAATTATGCCACTACTTCTTTTAATTTTTATAATTTTAACCATAAGATCTTTAACATTGCCAGGTTCTTTTGAAGGCGTTAAATATTTATTAGTTCCAAGATGGGAAAACTTATTTAAAATAGATACTTGGGTAATGGCTCTTGGACAAGCCTTTTTCACAGTTTCACTTAATGGATGTGGTATGGTCGTTTATGGTAGTTACATAAACGATAAATTTGATATTCCATCATCTGCAATCCAAACTGCTATATTTGATACTTTGGCTGCTCTTTTAGCATCCTTTATGATTATGCCAGCAGTATTTGCATATGGATTAAATCCATCATCAGGTCCATCTTTATTATTTATAACTCTACCAAAGGTATTTCAAGGTATGAATTTTGGCTCATTAATAAGCACATTATTTTTCCTTAGTGTAATATTTGCAGCTATTTCATCCTCTGTAAATATGTTAGAAGGTCCTGTTGAAGCTTTCATGGCACACTTTAAATCAAAAAGGGTAAAAACTTCAATTATAATTTCAGTACTTTGTTTCCTATGTGGAATACCTCTATCTTTAAATATGAGTATGTTTGATAGCTTTTCAAACCTTATTACAATAATAATTTCTCCTCTTTGTGCTTTATTAGTAGCTGTTGTATTCTATTATATTATTGGGGGCAAAAGTGTATTATTAGAAATCAATAAAGGAGCACATAAACCTCTTGGAAGTTGGTTCATTCCATTAGGTAAATATATATTTATTTTAGTTACTATACTAGTAATAATACTTGGAGTAATATACGGTGGAATAGGTTAAGTTTTTCTTTTAAAAAACAATAGAACTTAAAGACAGCTATAGAATAATATAAATATTATTAATATAAATTAGGAGTCTTTATGAAACAAAGCTTTTATAATAATCCAGATTTCATAAATTTGCTTGTAGAATATTTTGGTGATATTCAATCCGAAATAGAAAACATCCCCAACGCAAGTATTTATATTATAGATGAAAAAATTGCAATACTCTCTTTAAAAGAAAGTGATTTAGAAAACTTATTAAAAAAAATTCAACCTTTTATTCTTGCAGAATTAGGAACACTTTATACTTTAGAGAACACGTCCCCAGTTGAGGCTTCTTCTGCAATAACTTTTCACAGAAATCCTTATTTAACACTAACTGGAACTGATGTAATCATAGGAATGGTTGATACTGGAATTGATTACTTAAATAATGAATTTCTTCTGGAAGATGATACTACTAGAATTCTTTATTTATGGGACCAAACAATTGATACTGGAAAAGTTCCAGATAATATGCTTCATGGTAGTGAATATTCAAAAGAAGATATAAATAGAGCTATAACTCTCTTTAAAGAAGGAGGAGACCCATATACAATAGTTCCCTCAAGAGATGAAATTGGTCATGGCACAAAAATGGCATCCATAGCTGGTGGAAGAGGTCGCAATAGAGATTTTATAGGTGCTGCACCTAATTGCGATTTCATTATAGTTAAATTAGAACAAGCCTCTAAAAATTATGCCAACTTATTTTTTCCTCAAAACGATATACCAATGTATAGTAATACCGATATTATATTGGCTGTAAAATATTTATATGAAAAATCTATAAAGCTTCAAAAACCAATAGTGATATATATAGGGTTAGGAGGAAATCTAGGACCCCATTCCGGTGAAAGCAATTTAGAAAGATATATAAATAGAATTTCTACTAAAAGAGGCATAATAGTAGTTAGCTCAAGTGGTAATCAAGGAAACACAGATACTCATACCTCTAATATAATTCCTGGTACTGGCCTTGATAGCGTAATTGAAATAAGCGTTGGAAAAGAGCAAAAAGGACTAGTTTTACAAATTTATGGTAAAAAACCCGATAAATTCACTTTAAGCATAACTTCACCTTCTGGAGAATCAATAAAAAACATAACGGTATTTGATACCAAATTAGGTTTATTTGGATTATTTTATAAAATTAAATTTATATATGAAGGAACTTCAATGGAAGTAGCTTATGATTCTCCTGATGAATTTACAGGAGATGAATCCATCTTAATCCGTGCAGATAATATAGCAGAAGGTATTTGGAAATTTACTCTTACTGGCGAATATATAGTTTATGGCAAATACAATGCTTGGTTACTTCAAAGAGAATTGTTAGCTCCAGACACTAAGTTTTTAGCACCAACTAAGGAAACTACCTTAACAGAACCTGGAACATGTACAAATATAATCTGTACGGCCTATTATGACCAAAATAATAATGCTTTAGTATCTAGTTCTGGCCAAGGCTTTACAAGAAATGATATAATTCAACCTATTATAGCAGCTGGTGGAATTAATGCCATAGCAACAAAGCCTGGTGGTGGAGCTTCTCTAGTCTCTGGTGGAAGTGTAGCTGCTGCTGTTACTGCTGGATGCTGTGCTATCCTCCTTCAATGGAGTATTGTAGATGGTAATAACCCAACAATGTACGCTCCAAAACTTCAAACTTATTTAATTAGAGGAGCTAGAAAAAGACCAAATGATATATATCCTAACCGAAATCTAGGGTATGGTATTTTAGATGTAGTTGGAACCGTAAATAGTCTGAGACTAGGTTCTTTCGGTAGAGGTTATTCACCAAACAGAAATCTTAATGAAGATCTTTTAAGTAAAAATGATGATTCAACAGAAACCTTTAATGTGAATAATTTATTCATAAGAATTCCAAAGTAAATTTTTTGTTTGCTTTTTAATATTTCTTAACCTAAGGTAAACTTTTTGTTTACTTTTTAATATTTCTTGACCTAAGAATAATTAGCGTATAAAATAAACTTAGAATTATTTTCATGTGCTAGGGGTGCCTTTAGGCTGAGAGATGATAATTATCATTAACCCTCAACACCTGATCTGGTTAATTCCAGCGTAGGGAAGCGTTTAGGGCTGTATTTAAACCGGATCTATGTTTAGATTCGGTTTTTTTATTTACATTCTTTAGACTCTCTAAGCACACTTAAAGTTTAAGGAGGGGTTTAAACTATGATGTCATTTTCACAAATAATAAATGACTTTATACAAAGTTTTTCATCAATTAATTTAGGAGGAAATTTAAAGGAGATTTTAACTAATCCACTAACAATACTCACTTTAATTGGATTCCTAATAATATTAGTTTTACTTATAAAAGCTAAAGATATAAAATTTGATGCTAAAATGCTTACAACTATAGGGATTGCTTTAGCTCTTACAGCTGTATTAAACATGCTAAAGATATATAAATTTCCTCAAGGCGGAGGAATTACATTAGGTAGTATGATTCCTATAATACTTATTGCTTATGCTTATGGTCCATTAGTTGGAATGCTTACTGGATTTTTATTCGGTATAATTTCCTTATTCATAGATCCATATATACTTCATCCTGTTCAAGTGTTATTTGATTATCCTTTACCATATATGGCTTTAGGAGTAGCAGGATTCTTTAAAAATCATAGAATTTTTGGAGCCACAGTTGCAATATTCCTAAAATTTGTAGCACACTTTATTTCTGGAGTTGTTTTCTTTGGAACATTTGCTCCTGAAGGAATGTCTCCAATTCTATATTCATTTTTAATAAATGGTTCTTTAATAGGTATTGATGGTTTAATCTGTATAGTAATATTAAGCGTTCTACCTATTAATAGACTTATTAAAGCCATACAATCTAAAAGCATAACAAGCAAATATGCAGCTTAAAATAAAAAAGGTCTAGATTTTTATAAAAATCTAGACCTTTTTATTTTTTTCTTAAAGAATTATACTATAATTATAAAATAAAAAGTTAAATCAACTTAGGAGGTACTACTTATGAGTATTAATCATGGAGCTAATTTATTTGATTTATCAAGTAAGTTAGGCTTAAATAAAACAGATATTAAAGACTTTAGTTCAAATATAAATCCCTTTGGCGCATCTAAAAAAGCTAAAAATGCTATTCTAGAAAACATTGATATGGTTTCTATGTACCCTGATCCTAAATATACGGCTTTAAAAGAAGCTATTTCAGAATACTGTAATTGTAAAAAAGAAAATATTATAGTGGGAAGTGGTGCTACAGAATTAATCTCTTCTTTTATAAGCATTATTAATCCTAAAAAAGCATTGTTACTCTCCCCTTCCTATTCAGAATATGAAAGTGAACTTGAAAAAATAAATTGTGAAATAGTTAAGTTTTTCTCAAAAGAAGAAGACGACTTTAAAATAGATGTACATAAATTAATAAATTCTATAAATTCTTCAAATTATGACTTAGTTATAATCTGTAACCCTAATAATCCTACAGGTTTTGCTTTTTCAAAAGATGAAATTTCTTCTTTACTAAAAAATACTTCTACTATATTTATGGTAGATGAAACATATGTTGAGTTTACAGAACCTGAAATATATTCTTCTACTCCTCTTGTAGATAACTTTTCTAATCTTTTTGTAATTAGAGGGACTTCTAAGTTTTTCTCAACACCTGGAATAAGATTGGGCTATGGACTTATTTCTAATAAAAAAATAAAAGAAGAAATGCTTGAAAAGCTTGATTTATGGAATATAAATATTTTTGCCACAACAATGGGAGAAATTATGTTTAAAGATAAGGAATACATAACTTCAAATACTTCTAAGTTAAAAGAAGAGAGAGACTTCCTATTTAAAGAACTAAGTTCCATAGAAGATTTAAAAGTTTATGAAAGCTACAGTAATTTTATTCTTTGCAAAATTACTTCTAAAAAGCTTACTGCCACAGAGCTTTACAATAAGCTTTTAGAAAAAGGGTTAATAATAAGAAACTGTTCTTCTTTTGAAGGATTAAACGAATATTTCTTTAGAGTGTGCGTATTAAAACCTGAAGATAATAAGCTTCTTATAGAAAATCTTAAAAATTTATTTTTATAATTTTATTAAAATGAAGAAGATGTTGTATCGAAATAACTTTTAATACAACATCTTCTCTCTTAAAATTAGACTATAATATATAAAGTCATCCTTTTTAAACATAGCCTAAAAGTAACTCATTTTATATAATTATCCTTTTAATTTAAACAATCATAAACATAGCTGCTATTATTAAATAAACTGCTAAGAGTTGAACACCTTCAAGCCAGTTAGATTCTCCATCACTGACAACTCTATTAGCTATAAATACAGAAACGATTAATGCAACTAATTCAAAAGCATTAAATATTATGCTCATAGGTTTAAATATAAGACTTAAAAATATTAATACTGGAGCTACAAATAAAATAACTTGTAAACTTGAACCTATAGCTATTTCAACTGCAACATCCATTTTATTTTTCATTGCCATTATAATTGCTGTACTATGTTCAGCAGCATTTCCTATTATAGGTATTAAAATTATACCTACAAAAAGTTCGCTTAATCCAAGACTTTCTGTCATTGGCTCTACTGCTCCTACTAAAAATTCACTTTCTATAGCTATTATTACTGTAGCTACAATAAGTACTGTTATGGCTTTTTTTAATGACCATTTAGCTTCCCCTTCTTCCTCATCCTGCTCTACAGCATAAATATCTTTATGAGTGAAAAATGAGAATATTAAACTTAATATGTATATAGCAAACATTACTACAGCAACTATTACACTTATGCTTTCATATTTTGTGTTTAAAAATTCTGGTTTTATTGTGTGCATAAATATAGCAGGAATAGTTAATCCAATAACAGCAAATAATAGCATACTTGAACTAGTCTCCATTACTTTTTTATTAAAACTTTGAGTTTTATACTTTAATCCTCCTGCTAACATACTAGCACCTAATACTAATAATATGTTCCCTATTACAGATCCTGCAATAGAAGCCTTAACAACATCGAATAATCCATCCTTTAAAGCAAAAAATGATATTATAAGCTCTGTAGCATTTCCAAAAGTAGCATTTAAAAAACCTCCTAATTTAGGGCCTGTATAAAATGATATCTCCTCAGTAGCCTCTCCCATAAGTCCTGCTAAAGGGACTATTGCTAAAGCAGATAATATAAACATAAGTGTTGGTGAAAAGTGCATAAACTCTCCTATAATACTTATAGGAATAAATATTAAAAACCACTTTAGTATTTTCATGTTTTGTCCTCCTAATATTAATAATAATTTTTACCAAAAACAATTATATCATTTTTGTTAATCAAATTAATAGTTTATTATCAATTTATTCGTTTAATATATTTAAAATACTAAAGCAAAAGTTCCGTAAAATATTATATATGTACTAAATTCTATACTTATCTTTGTAAATTAATTTAATTTTTATTATAAAAATCCTTATTTTTCTTTAAAATAAAAAAAACGCTATTATAAGCGTTCTTTTAATTAACTACATATCTACATTATGAAATAATTTTTGGCAATAATTTTTCTACTATTTTAAAATATCATAATTTTGCGACAATTTCAACAATTTTATTTAATTAATTATTTTCTCCAAGTTATAAAAAAAAATTCTTAAATATCCAATATTCTTTCTTCAATTACTCCATCTGCATTTTTAAAGTCAAAACCCAATATTTTCCCTAAGGTAGGACCATGATTTATTAACTTACCTTTCTCTAAAACTACCCCTGATTTTACTCCTCTTCCAAAGGCTAAGAAGAAAGTTTCATAATTCTTTTTCTTAGGTGAATATCCATGAACCGCTTTATAGGTATGTTTATTGTGTATATTCTTAGTATCTTCAACAACAATTCCCTCATATTCATTAGAGAAATAATATCCTCTACTAGCTTCTACCATAAAATCACACTGGTCATTTGCTCCAGCCTTAATAGTTTCTTCTCTATTTAATATAAATTCTAAAGCACCTGTCTCCTTAAGTTCCTCTAAAACTTTTAGACACTTTTTATTTTCTTCATTACTATTCTTATCATTTAAATAAATATATGCTGATCCTCCACATTCTCTAGAAATAGCTTTAATTTCTTTAAGATTTCCGTTTTTAAACTCGATTAAATCTGCCTTCTTAAAAGCACTATTAAGGCGTATTACTTTATTAGTATCTATAGCACTATGATCTCCTAATAATATTAGAGTTGTATCTTCATATATGCCAGCTTCCTTTAAACACTCTATTATCTCTCCAACTCTAATGTCATGTCTCTTTAAAGCATCTATTGCTTCTAAACTTCCATAACCATAATCATGTCTATGAGAGTCTACATCTATTAAATGAATCATTGTTAAATTTGGCTTGTATTTCTTTATTGTTTCTTTAGCGCATTCTGTAACAAAATTATCTAAATAAGGTTCTTTAGTTCCTTTTCTAAGAGAACCAAACTTTTTATTCATTGTAAATTGATATGCTTTACTTCCAGCTAAAGCTGACATAATTATTTGATTATGCCAAGGTTTAGTTTCAAATATCTCAGGCATGTTATAATCTATTTTCATTTTTCCAGTTACTGGCCAAACTACTGAAGCTGTTGTAAGTCCATTCTTTTTAGCTAATTCAAATAAAGTTTCTCCCTTTATTTTATTTCCATACCAATTCCAATTTGGATTTTTGTCCTTAAACTTCAATACAGTATTGTTAGTTATGCCATGATTAACTGGATATCTTCCTGTTATAATAGATACATGTGCTGGATATGTTAAAGATGGATATATTGTCTCTACATTCTTTATAAGCGCACCATTTTTTATCAATTTAGATATGTTAGGTAAATCCTTCATTATTTCAATATCCTTTGAAGATACTGCATCTAAAGATATGACTACCATATATTTATTTTTCATCTTAATTGCCATCTCCTGTTCTTACTAAATTATTTCAAATCTTTTATCATTTGTATGAATATATGAACATTTTAATGTTACTTATTCAACTAATAAATCTTACTTTTGTTATTCTAAGCTTTAACTGACTAAGCTTTATACCTAACCATTAACTTTTATGTTATTTTCCATACTTAACATATCTTTAAGCTCTGAGTAAATTCCCTCATCTACAACGCCTTTTAACTTAATTAGAATTTTTTCAGCCTCTTGAAATCTTCCATTCCTTATCTTTTCTATAAAAGTACTTACACGCCAAGACCTTTTCATTTTTTTAGTTAAAAACATTAGTAAACTCAATAAAAAAGCAGGTAATAAAATTCTAGGCTCCACTAATGCAATTACTACTATAATCCAAGCTACATTAGAAATTATCCTATATGGTTTGCAAATTTCCCTTATGGAATCACTATATTCAAACTCATAAATCTTATTCCTCTTTGCAAAAGCTCTACTTCCCATATATCTCTCCCCCTAATAAATAATTAACATAATTATACCTTTTTCCGCCATATTTTTCCATAATTTATAATATAAAAGATAAAAAAATACTCAAAGCCTTTAACTTTAAGTATTTTTAAAAGTTTATATTAACCTATTATATCTCTTGCCAGCTCTTCTAATTTTTCTTCTCCATCTTTTTCTGAGAAATTATAAAAACAATTTGCTACTTGTATTTTTTTAGCTCTTGATATATTTAAATCTTTACTTATTTTTTCTAAGAAATCAACTTCTTCTATATCACAATCCTCATCAACAAGACCTATTCTAACAAGTTCAAAATAAACAATATTTTTAATCTTTTCTGATGAATTTCTTATTGAATTTATTGCTTCTTCATATGAAAGATTTCCTAAATCCACTTTTTCTAAATCTAATTCTTTTATATATGTACGAATTAATACTTCTTCTTCTTTTCTTATATCCTCATCAGCTAAAGCAAATTCAGTTACTAAATTTATAAATGCTAATCCCTGTTCTTTATTTAATTCTTTTAAAAACATTGCTTATCCCTCCGTGTAAATAATTTTTAGTTTATTATTAATATACTATAAAATCTTTAGCATAACAAAGTCTTTATAGTTAAATTTCGATTAATAAATGGATACAATTCTCTGTTTCTTTATTATATTCTAAAAATCTATAGTATTAACTAATAAGCTGTTATTACTTATAAGTAATAACAGCTTAACTTCTATTTTTTATATATCTGATACCATTTCTTTCTTTTCAAGATAAATCTTTAATTGTTGTAATCCTATAATTAAAGCTCCTCCTATAATAAAGAAAAGGAAGTTAAAACTACTTAAATTCATAGCAGCCTTAGGAATTTCTAATGTAGTTGGTCCCATGAAGACTGCATATATAGATCCAATCATTAATCCTATTATGAAGTAAATCATTTGTGGTCTATAATTTGAAAGCAAGAATTTTATTAGTCTTATTGTTGTTATTATACCCGTAATTACTCCTAGTCCAAAAACTATAAGCATAGGTAAATAACTAAAGTTTAGTGTTAATACTTCTTTTACAGCATTTACTACTGGTGCATAAAGTCCAAATATTAAAAGTAATGTTGAACCTGATATTCCTGGTAAAACCATTGCTGAGATTGCTATCATACCAGCTACAAAAACATATAAAGCAAGTGGTAATGAAAATTGATTTAATACTAGACTTGTACTTTTTGCACTTCCAGTTGCTGGATTAAAATAAGTTATAGTAGCAACAATAGCGATACCTAAAATAGCATATATTATGTATTCATAATTTTTCTTTAATGCTTTTTTATCCTCACTTATTATTATTGGTATAGAAAATATTATAAATCCAGTAAATAAAGAACTAATTTTATATATTTCCTTATCAAATATTGATGCTATGAAAAATATGGATAAAACCATACCAGTTATCCAACCTACTCCTAATTTTAATAAAAACACTAAGGCATCTTTCTTAGTCATATCAGTTTTTTTAGTTGAGGTTAAAGCATTTAATGAACTTATAAATTTGTTATAAAACCCCATTATAAAAGCTATAGTTCCTCCAGAAACACCTGGAACACTATCAGCTAAAGCCATAAAAAATCCTCTTATAAAGTTAATCACATACATAGACTATCTCCTTTAAAATCTTATATATTATAATATTATTTTGTTATATCTAATTCATCATATAATTCTTCTAATGTAAGATTATTATCATAACAATACTTACTAACCTCTAAATTTCCAACATATCTATAATGCCAAGGTTCATAGCTATATCCTGTTATCTCTTCTTTACCATTTAAATATCTTAAAACAAAACCATATTTATATGAATTTTCTAAAAGCCATTGCCCTTCTTCAGTATTCTCAAAAGATTCCTCTAGTTGGAATCCTATAGAACTAGTAGTTAAATCAACAGCTAATCCTAACTGATGTTCACTTCTTCCTGGAAGAGCTACAAGTACACTTGAATTGCTTTTTTCTTTCTCTAATGCTCTGTTATATAAATATTCCTGTTCCTCGAAGGATCTATATGCACAAGAAAGATATAAATCAAGTCCTTCCTTTTGTGCATCTTTGAATAATCTTTCTAAATCATCTTTTAAAACCTTGCTTATCTTATTTCTAGGCTCACTTTCTAATCCAACCAAACTAACATTTGGAACTATTAATTCCTTTGGTTCATAGTTTCTATCTATAGGATTTTCCTCATTTACAATTTTAAATAATCCATCTTTATCATTTAAAATTATATTTTTAATACGAATTTGTTCTTCACTAAGCTCATCTTTTTTATTGATTTCTTCATTTAGCTCTAAATTATTTGTTTCTAAAGCATTTAACTTATAAACTTCATAACTTCTTCCTATAAAAAAACTAATTATTGCTACTGTAGCAACAATTCCTATAGATATATATCTTTTTAGTTTCACTTAAATCTACCTCCAAATTATGCATTAAACAGACTAATCCTTTAAATTATTACCAAATTTAGATTATATAAACTTGATTTTTTAAAAATTAACCTGTAAAACCATAAAAAAGAGATTTTTCCTAAAGAAGTAATACAACTTTTATTATATTATAAACTTTATTCTATATTCAATATTATAAATTTTAAATTATATATTTTCATTAAAATTCAGTAAATTTATAGCATATTTTCAACAAATAAAAAAGATATCAAAAAATTCAAAATTTCTTGATATCTTTTTATTTTAAAACTCATAAATTATTACTTCATATGCTCTCAATCTCAATTCATCTATTTCTTTTTCAGAATTTTTATAATTACTAATTAATATCTTTGGGTTTATACCTTCACACCAATCAAAGGAGAAGAAATTTTCTCTATCCAAAAGATTGCACACAACAAGTAAATTTTTATCTTCATACTTACTAATATACGATAATATACTTTCATCATTATTTACTACTTCTTTAAATTCATTTTCTTTTATATATTCTTTAACTCTTAATAAATTATTTAAATATCTTTTAAATCCTATTATTTTAAAAAAATCAGCTTCCTTTACTATGTTAAGATAATTTTCAAAAGTACTTTTATTATCTTGTAATAAAATAAAATACGTAGATATAAGATTTAACAGCTTTAATCTATGAAAACTAACAGTAGTATTTTCTGCTATCCTCTTTAAAAGCCCTTGAAAAATTTCCTTATTTTTATTTAATACTTCATTAAGGTTTCTTAAATTTAATCTTCCATCACATATTAATTCCTTCTTTTTATTACTTAAATTTATCATAAATCATCTCCACCATTTAAATAAATTTAATATTAAATAATATTAGTAAATTATATGAAAGAAAAACTGTTTATATCATCTAAAATTTAAAAAATTCCTTCTTAGCTAAAATATTAACTATTCTATTAAAATTATAGAAAACAAAAATAAGTATAATATAGTATTCCATTTACATATAATATTTGTTATATTATATATATAACAATGATTAGGAGGTAATTTCATGATTGTTGAATTAGATTTTGAAAGTGATGTTCCTATATATATACAACTAAAAAATGAAATAATAAAATTATTGGCAAATAAAACTTTAGTCAACGGAGATTCATTACCCTCAGTAAGGTCCTTCGCCTCTCAACTTGGTATAAATCTTCATACAGTAAATAAAACCTATTCACTCTTAAAAGATGAAGGCTACATAAAACTAGATAGGCGTACTGGAGCTGTTGTTTCTATTGACTTCTTATCTAATGAAAAGTTTAAAGAAAACTTAAAAGCAGATATGCAAAATTATATAAATGAATGCATTGCTAGAAATATCTCTAAAGAAGAGTTTATAAAAATTGCTGAGTCACTTTTTTAAAATGAAAAATATATTTTATTAGGAGGGGACTATGGACTATATCATATCCTTTTTATTTATATTATTTGATTTCTTTATATTTTACTTTTTAGGAGCATATGTGAATAAATTTTCAGATCAAGGAATCATATTTGGCGTTAGAGTTCCTATAGAATTTAGAAGTAATCCTAAAATTAAATTAATAGAAAAAATTTATAGAAGACATTGTTTAATATACTGCTTAATGGTTACGGCAATAGCATTAATTGTTAGTATCTTCAATCATCCAGCCTCTATAGTTCTTCATATATACCTTCTTTTATTTGCAATTACAATACCTTATGTAAAAGCAAATAAAGCCATGAAAAGAATAAAAAAAGAACTTGGCTGGAAAGTTTTATCTAAAAATAAAATAATATTATCTATTGATAATAAAAAAGAAAAGGTTACTTTAAATCTTTGGTGGTTTTCTATTCCTATTTATTTAGGTATAGTAAATTTATTAGAAGTAATTATTTTTTATCCTAAGAAAATTATAGAAATACCTATGCATTTTGACTTTTCAGGGAATATAACAAGCTTTGCTAGTTCAAATTTAATAGGAACAAAAGCTTCTGTCTATATGCTACCTGTTTCTTCACTATTTATTACATTATTTTCATTATTTATAATAAAATCTTTCGTAAAAAAAGGAGCTAGATTAAATGGAGGAACAATTGCTTCCCTAATAAAAGAAAAAAAAGTTTTTAAACGTGAAATATCATTAATGTTATTTTTCACATCATTAAATATTAGCTCATTATTTGTATTTCTAACATCTATAATTCTAGGCTTAATTAAGGTCAATAAAGAAATTTTTACTGCTGTAAACATCTTATTTTTGATTTTAATAATATTAATACCTTTACTATTTATCTTTAGAATATTAAAATCAAGAAATCGCCCAATAAGTACTAATGATGATGAACTTTATAGAGATGATGATGACTTATATAAATTAGGTTTATTTTATTATAATCCTAATGATCCAGCTATTATGGTTGAAAAACGTGCTGGTATTGGGTATGACTTCAATTATGCTACCTTACCTGCAAAAATATTTGTTATAATAACATTTTTAATTCTTTTAGCCTCTTTAATAATGCCATTTTTTTATTCAAAATAAAAAGAGGACAAACTGTCCTCTTTTATTTCTCTGCTTTAAGTCTACTTCTCCTATGTTTATCTGTTTTAAAAGTAAGATTAACTATAAATAATACTATAACACTCACATAACAAATTAAATATACTCCTACAGATATTTTACTCATAAAAACTAAATACATAGCTGTAAGTATAATTCCACAGTTGCCAATTCTTTTAAGTGTATCTCCTAATATGCAACTTATATATTCCACATCATCTTTTTCTTTATCAAAGCCTGATAAAAGATTGGCTAACTTTTTTTCTTTTACCTTATTTCCTATAAATATGTTAAAAATACTTAATGATAATAATAAAATAGCTATAACCATATTTCCCTCCAAATACCATTTTATTGAATTATACCATAAATTAACATATATTTTTTGTATTACTAATTAATCTTTATTAAAATTTTTTTAATTTTTATTCAATTAAAATTCCTTTTACCACAAGTCTATTTTTTGCTCTATTAGTACATGTTACTAAGGTTATTTCCTTTCCTTCTCCTTTTTCTAATAAAGTAAAATCTGTTGGCTCTATAACTTTCTTTGTAAAAATCTTATATTTATATATCTTGTTTTTATAATTTAATTCTATAATATCTCCTACTTCTAATTCCTTTAAATTTTCAAATATACTCCCATAAACATTATTATGAGCTCCTAAAACACAATTTCCTTCTTCATCTGGTAAAGAGGAATTTTCAAAATGAGCTATAGAGTATTTTAAATTCTCCTCAGATACCCCTTCTACTATTGGTGATAAAAGATTAATTTTCTTTATTTCTAGTAATCCCCATATATTTCCTTTATTTGTATTTTTCTTTTCTTCTCTTAAAGAATCTGAAGTATTATCATTTATATTTAAACTATTCTCATACTCTTTTATCAATGCTTTTTCTCTTTCTTTTCCTTTATAATTTAAATATAATATGCTGCTTGTTATAAATAAGCCCATTATAAAAATTATTAATATACCTATATTAATAATTAGTTTTATTTTTTTATTTTTCAAATTACTTCCTCCAAAAACTTATAATTTTATAAGTAACTATAAAAAAAACACCTGAGAACTCTCAGATGTTTGGTGCCGAAGACGGGACTCGAACCCGTACGAGTATTAGCCCGGCGGATTTTGAGTCCGCTGCGTCTGCCAATTCCGCCACTTCGGCGTGAACATTTTTATTATATAACAATTGTACAATTTTGTCAATACAACAATTTCCACATCATACACTTCATCCTACTTCTCTACCATTATATAATAATTTATTCCTCACTTACTAGAAATAATAAAATCTCTTTCTCCAATCTATTATTACTTTATTATCTTAAATATTCATAGTAAATAAATCTTTATAATATAAATTATAATAACAGCATGTTAAGTTAGGAGAATAATAATGAATGATCTTTTAAACCTCTTTATATACATAGATGAATACTTAATTAAAAGCCTATCCTCTGTATATTTGAATGGATTTATAGATATACGAACTTCTAGAAGAATATGTGATAACACCTTAGCTGGAAGAATCCACTTAGATGAAAATAATAAAATATTTTGTAGTGACGGAAAAAGTAAATCTTATAATAAGGGTTTTAAGACTAATAATAGAGCAAATGATTTCAATGAAACAACTTTTTATGGAAATGATCGAAGTGTAGAAAGTAGAATATTTGGAAGAACTGAAGAAGAGATAAAGAGAATTTTTACCACCTTTGAAATACACAATAATATGATTACGAGAATGACTGATTCAAATGCACTAAAAGATATAAATGACATCTCCTTTATTAATTCAAATATTTCAGAAGGAGATTATATAAGAATAAAAGGATGCATAACTGAAACCTCAATGTCATCCTATTTAGATTCAATCATAAGCTTATTGGAATGTTTTCCTATAGAACTACTTGATTCTCTTTTAGTAGATAAGAACTTAGGCAAGTTAAATTTTTCAATAATATTGAATTTATTAAAATCAATCAAAACTAAACTCTCTTGCACTTCTACTGAAGATATAATTATGAATTGTTCTGATTATACGGCAATACTTAATACAAATTCTAAATATTTTTTAAATGGAGATTGCTATGTTTATGATAAATGTAACTGTAGTTGTAATGTTCTAGGTAAGGTTATTAAAGTTTGTACAGATGGTAATGATTGTATAAACCTCTTACGAAAACTTACGCAAGAAAATTATTATATTAATTTACTAAATTCAATTTCCCCTTATTTAGATTTAATAAAAAATCTTGATATACCTATTCCCAAATACCCTGATCCTAAAATTAAATCTCCAACTGTGTTAATAGCACCAATAAGTATGTATTTTTAAAGGCTTTCTAATTTAAACTAGAAAGCCTTTAAAACTTTTTACTATTTAGCTATTATTTCTATTCCATCTTCTGTTACTAATATAGTATGCTCCCATTGAGCTGAAAGAGAGCCATCCATAGTTAATGCAGTCCAATCATTATCAGCATCCACAAATACATCATATTTTCCTTCATTTATCATAGGCTCTATAGTGAATATCATTCCTGGAACTAATATCATTCCTTCTCCTGCATCACCATAATGATATACAAACGGATCCTCATGGAATTTTAACCCTACTCCATGGCCCCCAAAATCTCTTACAACTGAATATCCATTCTTTTCAGCATGTTCTTGAATTGCTGCTCCTATATCTCCTAAGAATCCCCAAGGTTTAACTGCTTCAATTCCTTTTTCTAAGCACTCTTTAGCAACTCTAACTAGTCTTTTAGCATTTTCACTAGCTTCTCCTATAATAAACATTCTTGAAGCATCTGAATAATATCCATTGTATATAGTAGAAACATCTACATTTATTATATCCCCTTCTTTAAGGATTATATTTTTATCTGGAATTCCATGACAAACCTCATCGTTTATTGATGTACATACACTTTTAGGGAATCCGCCATAATTAAGTGGCGCTGGAATAGCCCCTTTACTTATTGTATAGTCATGTACTATTCTGTCTATATCTTCAGTACTCATTCCTGCCTTTATTTTTTCTGCAACTAAATCTAAGACAGCATTATTTATTTCTGCACTTTTTCTTATTCCTTCTATTTGTTCTTCATTTTTTATTATATCTCTAGTAGGAACTTCAAAACCTTCTCTAGCTAAATTTTCTATTCTCTCATCAAATTCCATATGACATTTTTTATATTTTTTCCCACTATTACACCAACATAAATCGTTTCTATTCATTTTCATTTTTTTGTCTCCTTATAAAAACTTTAAATACTCAATAAAGTATATATCTATACTTTTAAGTATATACTAAGTTATACTTTTTTCAAGTTTCCTCCTCCCCCTTTAGTTCAAAAAAAGAATAGCTTTTATTAAGCTATTCCCTCCAATTACTATCTATAAAAAGAGCTATATTTTCTTATATTGTATTCATTATAATTCATTAAGTTATATATAACTCCTTTTATATTAAATCTCTTTGCTAATATTATCATAATATCCTCCTATCATTTACCCTTTTTATAATAATATGTAATATTATTAGTTTTTATTAAAAAGCAACGTATTTTTCTCTTAAAAGTTCTTTTTTATCATTTTTTTCTATACACTCTAAAATATATCTTGTGACTGAATTAGTAAGATACATAGCAAAAAACAAGTCATTATGATGGCCATATAATTTTCTATATTTTTTCAAAGCTTCTCTTAAAAAATCATCATAGTTGGAATTTCCCAATATCTTATAGCTATCACTTATTATTACCTTTTTACTTAAAACCTTATGTAACTTTTTCTCATATAAGACATGCTTAAGTGTTACACTTTCTTTAAATCCCCATTCTTCATCGTGAGGTAATGAAAAGAAATCACATAGAAAATGACATATTACTCCCAATTCTATACTAAACTTTTCTTTTCCTAATTGATTTATTATGTTATAGCTATTTAAGCTTGTTAAATGAACTATCTTCTCCTCAATAATCTTTTCAAACTGCTTTCTACCATGTTTCTTCAGTCTATATTTAGGTGATATGTCTGGAAGAACATTCCCTTTTAAGAAACTCTTTTCATCAATTAATTTTCTTCCTCTTCCCTCAATAGTTTTTAATGTATTTTCTCCTATTTCAATATGAGTTTTATAAAGCATATTAATCACCACCTTTAATATATTTTGTTCAAAGTACAAAAAAAAAATTACAAGTTAATAAAAAATATAATATCTACATATAATCTAATTGAGGTGATTTTATGAGTTCTATAAATAAAAATCATATAAAAAAACTCACTTATTTTATGCTTATTTTAATTTCTTTTGTTTTAGTAGTTTCCTTTAAAAAAACTTCTACTAAGGCTATTATTAATGATCATATACAAGAACAAACTGTAAAAGCAGATTTAAATGGTGATGGTAAAGAAGATTATATATATATTGAATTAGAAAACGAACAAAAATATCATGTTTATGCAAGTATTAATGATAAAAACTATGACTTAATTCCAAATAAAAAAATTAATTCTTTAGGTAAATTTTCTTCTAATTGGCCAATGACTTTAAACCTATTAGATTTAGATAGAAATAATATTCCAGAGATAATGATTCAATCCTCAGAAGATAATGTTTCTATTCAACATCTATTTAAATGGACTGGAGAAAGTTTTGAAGATATTTTTTATTCTACAAATAATGTATTAGGAATTATAGATTCAAATAATGGAAAAACGCCAAAAATAATTTCATTTTCTTTAACAGATTCTAAGGAAAATATCCAAAAGTATATGCTTTTAAATAAAAAAACAAAAAACATATCCTATGATTCCATAGAACCTCCTGGATTATATCCTATCATTAGTTTCATAGATATAATCTCATTAAATTATGAACTCTCCGAACTTCCAAACATATTTATAAGTTATATTCCATCTGAGGACTTATCTCAAATATGGCGACTAGAAAAAGAGCTTTATTACTATACCTTTCAAGATGCTTTTTTCAGAGATATCGTTTGGAATAACAAAGGAGAAATAACTACTTGCTCATGGAGTATAAATTTTAATAAAATTTCAAAAGAAAATAGTAGCTCTAAATCACAGATTAATTTTACAATACAATTAGAAAAAGTTGATGATACTTTTCTTATAAGTTCAATTAATCTTCATTCAAAGAAATAAAAAGAGGTTAAGTTAAAATCATATGATTTTAATTTAACCTCTTTATCCATAAATGTTTCATATATTAATATGTTATTTTTCCTTCCTTATACATTCTTAAAACTTTATCTAAAAATCTAGCTCTTTGGGGATCAACAAAATTTCTAAGAGAAAGTAGCATAGTAACTATAGGATCCATACTGACACTACTATTAATGCTATTGCCTCCTGAATTACCTTTCCCCATACTTCCACCTAACATATTAGCAAGAGCTCCCAATCCTCCCATGCCACCCATAGGATTCATTGCACCATTTGGTGATCCTCCTCCACCTAATAATCCCATAAGTGGTCCTAAATCTCCCATAGGATTTCCTCCTCCCATCATGGCTGCCAAAGGATTATTATTGTTATTATTCATTTTCCCCTTTTCTTCTTTATAATTACTTGGCGAGTCTTTTTTTCCTCCTTGTTGATTATTTAACATTGAACTTATAGAGCTCATATCGAATCCATTATTTCCCATAGAAGATAAAACTTCAGAAACTTTATTCATATCTATATTCCCAAGACCTAGCATATCTAACATTTGAGGATTTAATCCTCCCATCATATTTCCTTGCTTTGAATTTGAATTTGAATTTGAATTTGAGTTTGAATTTGAGTTTGAATTTTGATTGTTTTTGTTCTTATGTCTACGTTTTGACATCTCCTATCCCCCTTAATATATTTTTGATATGTACTATATTTCTTATTTTTTTAGGAGGGTTAAAAAACCCTCCACATATTATTCTAACAACAATTACAGCCGCAGCTATTTGTATTATTTGTACCACCACATAGCAAGAATAATAAGAATAAGATAAATGCTCTATCATTGCATAATAAGCCTGAGCTTTGTAATACTAAGAGTGTTGGCAATACTGTACAAGGATCAAATCCTGAACAATTATTTACTCCTGAAAAACTATTTCCTACACAACAGCAATCTTGTTTCTTACATTTGCATTTGCCATGTTTGCATTTACATTTACAACATTTGCATTTACAACATTTGCATTTGCAGCATTTTTTTCTACTCATAATGTTCACTCCTTTTTGAATTTCTAAAAACCATTACTAACATCCGCAATTACCAAAGAAACCATCTCCGCTGTTATTTCCGAAGCCGAAGCCGTTACCGCCACATAGAACTACTAAAATAATTATCCAGATTAACCAGCTACAACCGCCGCCTCCGAATCCGCCAAATCCGCCAAATCCGCCGAATCCGCCTTGGTTTCCACAGCAGCAACAACAATCATCATCACAACAACAACAACAACCTCTATTGCCGGAACCTCCAAATCCGCCACAGCCGCCGCCAAATCCGCCACAACATAGAAGTATCAGCCAGATTAAAGTCCATATTCCACCACCGCAGCCAAATCCAAAGTTTCCAAAGTCACATCTTCTTGATCTTGATCTGTCAAAGTCACAACAATCTCTTAAAATTCTGTCTATATCACATCTTCTTGATCTTGATCTACGTCTGGATCTAGAAACCCTTCTTGATCTAGACCTATCACAGTCACGATCGTCTCTCCAATTATTATCTGATATTCCTTCTAAGATTTCATTTAAATCCATAAAATTTGCCTCCATATATTTTCTTTATACTATATAGTATTCTGACTTATATTTTTTGACACTTGTTTATGGATTTTTTTCAATATTTTGTAATATATCTTTATAGCCTAGCATATACTTCAAAAAAAATAGCCATGAAGGCATAATCCTTCATGGCTATCTTTTAATATTATATTCTTAAAACTTCTAAAAGGTTAACTATATAATAAATCTTTTAAATTTAATTTTCTTCCACTAAATCATCAAATAGATAATCTACAAGTTCATCTTTTCCCTTTTTATTTAGTGAAGAGAAAAACTTCAATTTATAATCTTTAGGTAAACCTAAAGTTTCTTTTATAAGTTTTTCACTTTTTCCTATTTGATTGTTAGATATCTTATCACTCTTTGTTGCAACTACTACAACTTCATATCCATAGTGCTTTATCCATTCATACATTTGAATATCATCAGCAGTAGGTTTATGTCTACAATCTACTAATAAAACAACCTTTTTTAATGGTTCTCTATTTATTAAGTATCTTTCTATCGTAGCACCCCAAGATGCTTTTTCCTTTTTAGATACCTTAGCATATCCGTATCCAGGTAAATCTACTAAGTAAAACTCTTTATTTAATAAGAAAAAGTTTATTAATCTAGTTTTTCCTGGAGTTTGACTTACCTTTGCTAATCCTCTTCTATTTGTTAATGAATTTATTATAGAAGACTTACCAACATTTGATCTACCAACAAAAGCAATCTCAGGTAAATTGTCATCAGGGTATTGCTCTCTCTTAACCGCTGATATTATAAATTCCGAACTTTTTATTTTCATTATTTTTCAACTCCAACCAATGCATTTTTTAATACATCATCAATTTTATCTGCAAGTATTATATTTAAACTATCCTTAACTATCTTAGGAAGTTTAATTACATCTTTTTCATTTTCTTTAGGAACTATAACTGTATCAATTCCAATTCTTCTTGCTGCTAAACATTTCTCTTTTAATCCACCAATAGCTAGAACTTTTCCAGTTAAAGTTATTTCTCCTGTCATAGCAACATTATGCTTAACTTTTTTACCAGTTAATGCTGATACTAAGGCAGTAGTCATAGTAACCCCAGCAGAAGGACCATCCTTAGGAACAGCTCCTTCAGGAGCATGTATGTGAATATCTTTCTTAGAATAAAATTCATCTTTTATTCCTAACTCTTTCATATGAGCTCTAACATAAGAGTATGCTGCTCTTGCAGATTCCTTCATTACATCTCCAAGTTGACCTGTAAGTTCTAGTCTTCCTTTACCATCCATGACCATTACTTCTACAGGTAGAGTATCTCCACCATAAGCTGTCCAAGCCATTCCTGTTACTACTCCAACTTTATCTTCTTTATCAATCTCTTCATAGCTAAATATCTTAGGTCCTAGATATTTTTCAACTAATTTTGTGGATATATTTAGCTTTTCCTTATTCTTTTCTATTATATCCCTTATTCCTTTTCTTATAACATTAGCTATCTGTCTTTGAAGATTTCTT
Organism: Clostridium sp. LIBA-8841; assembly: GCF_034439435.1. Taxonomy (GTDB): domain Bacteria; phylum Bacillota; class Clostridia; order Clostridiales; family Clostridiaceae; genus Sarcina. Next base: position 281,800 of record NZ_JAPCKJ010000001.1, read on the forward strand.
ACTCCTGACTCTCTTGTATAACTATCTATAATAAGCTTTAAAGCTGAATCAGATATGTTTATTTTTTTACTACTTACTCCATGTTCTTTTAAAGCCTTCGGTACTAAATATCTTTTAGCTATTCTAAATTTTTCTTCATAAGTATATCCTGATACCTCTATTAATTCCATTCTATCTAAAAGAGGTCTTGGAATTCCATCTAAAGAGTTTGCTGTTGTTATAAACATAACCTCTGATAAATCTACGTCTACTTCTAAATAGTGATCTCTAAAAGTTTTATTTTGTTCATTATCAAAAACTTCTAATAAAGCATCAGCTGGATTCCCTTTAAAATCCATTCCTAACTTATCAATTTCATCTAGTAAGAAAACTGGATTCATGCTTTTAGCTTCTTTTAATCCAGTAACTATTCTTCCTGGAATTGCCCCAACGTAAGTTCTTCTATGACCTCTTATATCAGCCTCATCTCTAACTCCACCTAAAGACATTCTTACAAAGTTTCTATTTAATGAAGTCGCAACACTTTTAGCTATAGAAGTTTTACCTACTCCTGGAGGACCAACTAGACAAAGGATAGGACCTCTTAATGAATTACTTATTTGTTTTACAGCTAAGTATTCAAGAATTCTGTCCTTTACGTCTTTTAATCCATAATGATCTTTGTCTAATACTTTCCTAGCTTCCTTTATATCTAAAGTATCCTTGGTGTATTCTCCCCAAGGCATGTCCAATAAATTTTCTAAATAAGTTCTTGTAACTCCTCCATCTTGTGAATATGGTGATGAAGCTTTAAGTTTTGAAATTTCATATTGAGCTTTTTCTTTAACTTGATTTGGTAACTTTTTCTCTTCTATTATTTTTTCAAAATCTATTATAGCCTTTTTATTTTCATCATCTTCCCCAAGTTCTTCTTGGATAACCTTTATTTGTTCTCTTAAATAGTATTCTCTTTGTCCTTTATCAAGTTTCTTCTTAACCTTAGTACCTATTCTTTTTTCTATCTTAGCTACTTCAATTTCTTGTTTCACATAGAATATTAATTTTTCCATTCTTTCCTTAAGGTTTAAAGTTTGAAGAATATCTTGTTTATCCTCTTGTTTTATAAGAACATATGAAGAAATTAAATCAGTAACCTTATTCAAGTCTTTTTCTTCTTCTAGATTATCAAATAAATCAACACCATTTATTCCACTACTTGCCGTAATATCTAAAAATTCAAAAAAGTCATCTTTTAACTTTCTTGATAAAGCTTCAATTTCATGGTCAACTTCATTATCAATATCTATTTTTTCTATTGATGCTTCAAGTAATTCCTCTTTATCAAAGAATTCATCCATCTTTGCTCTTTCAATACCTTCTACTAAAACTCTTATAGTATCCTTTGGCATTTTTACAATTTGTTTTATTTCACAGATTGTACCTATATTAAAGATGTCATCTTCACTTGGTTTGTCAATTTCTATATCCTTCTGAGCTGCTAAAAATATTTTTTGGTCTCCTGCCATAGCTTTTTCAACAGCTTCTATTGACTTTTCCCTACCAACGTCAAAGTATATAACCATATTAGGAAATACAGTTAAACCTCTTAGAGGAATTAAAGGAAGAATTAATTTATCTTCTTTCATAAATATCCCCTCCAAAAAAATTAATAACTATATATTATGTAAATATATAGCCTTTAACAAGTATACACATATTATAAGTTTTTTTCAACCTTAATTAATTGCATAAAAGAAAACTAACACTTTAAGTGTTAGCTTTCTTTAAAGATTCTGCATTCAAGGCACCAGCACCAAAAAATGCTGCATTATCCTTAATTGTCAAATTATCTTCTTTAACACTTTCTTCTTCAAAAAGTGCAAGTTTTAAAACCTCTTCAATTCCTTTAACTCCTACTATCTTTATTCCATCAATATCTCTTGTTACACTACTTAAATTTTCCTTGGGAACTATGACTAATTCTGCTCCTGCTCTCTTTGCTGCTAAGATTTTAGCATTTACTCCACCAATTGGTTTTACCTTACCCTTTATTGATATCTCGCCAGTCATAGCAACTCTGTTGCTCACAGGAATCCCCTTTATTGCACTATATATAGCCGTAGCTATACTTATTCCAGCCGATGGCCCATCAACTGGTATTCCTCCTGGAAAATTCACATGAATATCATATTCTTTTGAATTTAAATTAAATATATTATCTAAAACAGTTAATACATTTTGTACAGAACAATATGCAGTGCTCTTTCTCTTTATTTTTTTCTCTCCTCCACCTAATTCTTCATCATCTACTATTCCTGTAATTTTTATATTTCCAACATTATTTTTTGAAGCCTTGGCTGTAGCTTCTATCTCCATTAAAGCTCCATTATTGGCACCATATACAGCCAAACCATTCACATATCCAATCTCCGGCTTATCATTTATCATTCTTTCCATTCTCGGATTATATTGACCATTTTCAATAACCCAATAAATATCACTTTCTTTTATATAATCCCTATTTTCATTTATAGCAAGACCAGAACATAATTGAACTAAATTTATAACCTCTCTTCCATTAGTACAATATCTAGCTACTATATCCAATCCTTCATCACTTATTCTATATCCAACTTTTTTAGTTGCATTTAAGGCGATTTCTCTAATCTCTTCAACAGTTAATCCTCTAAAAAATATCTCTACACACCTTGATCTTATGGCTGGAACAATTTCTTCTGGACTTCTTGTAGTAGCTCCAATCAATCTAAAATCTGCTGGTAATCCATTATCAAATATTTCCTTTATATATCTAGGTGTATTCGGATCTTCTGAACTGTAATAAGCTGAATCTAAAAAAACCTTTCTATCTTCTAAAACCTTAAGAAGCTTATTTAATTCAATTGGATGTAATTCTCCTATTTCATCAATAAAAAGTATTCCTCCATGTGCCTTAGTTACCGCTCCTGGTTTTGGTTGAGGCACTCCTGCTATACCTAAAGAACCCGCCCCTTGATATATAGGATCATGTACAGATCCTATTAAAGGATCTGCTATTCCTCTCTCATCGAATCTTAGAGTTGTTGCATCAATTTCAACAAACTTAGAATCCTTGTTAAAAGGAGATGAAACCATTCTTTTTGCTTCCTCTAAAATTATTCTAGCAGCCGCTGTTTTACCTACTCCTGGAGGACCATATATTATTACATGCTGTGGATTTGGTCCACACAATGCAGCTTTAAGAGCTTTTATTCCTTTTTCTTGCCCTATTATTTCTTCTAATTTACTAGGTCTACTCTTTTCAGTTAAAGGCTCTGTTAACTTTATCATCCTTAGTTTATTTAACTTTTCCATTTCTTTTTCGTTTTCTTTTTCTAATACATTATTATTTTTCTTCTTATTGTTAACTGAATTACTCATATATACGAAAAATAAAACTGATATAAGCAATTGCAATAACATTATAAATGTGTAACTATTCATCTTTAATACCTCCCGTTCTTTAAGGTTAGTATTTACTTATTAATGTGATGATATTCCAAAAAATCCAAAAAAAAAGATGCATACTAGTACGCATCTTTTTTTACTAAGCAGTTTCTATATCTTTTCTACTTTTACTTTTCTTTTCAGTTCTTAAAGTTGGTCTAACTTCTCCTTCTGGAAGTTTCTCAACTTCAGGCTCTTTTCTATCTTTTATTGTTTCTTCTGTTATAGTAGCTTTCACTATACTTTCTTCTGATGGTATTTCAAACATTATATCCATCATAGTTTCTTCTACTATAGCTCTTAATCCTCTAGCACCGGTTTTTCTATTTATAGCTTCGTCAGCAATAGCTTTCAATGCCTCTTCTGTAAAGTCTAGCTTTACATTATCAAGCTCAAATAACTTCTTGTATTGTTTAACTAAAGCATTCTTTGGCTTAGTTAAAATACTTACTAGAGCTTCATTATCTAGAGCTTCTAAAGTTACTAGAACTGGTAATCTACCAACAAATTCTGGAATTAATCCGAATTTTAATAAATCTCCAGGCATTATATCCTTTAAAAGTTCTCCAACATTTTTTTCGCTTTTCCCTTTAACTTCAGCGCCAAATCCTATAGAACTCTTAGTGCCTCTTTTTTCTATTATTTTATCTATTCCATCAAAAGCTCCACCACAAATAAATAATATATTTGAAGTATTAATTTGTATAAACTCTTGATGAGGATGCTTTCTTCCACCCTGTGGTGGTACTGAAGCTGTTGTTCCTTCTAATATTTTTAGTAAGGCTTGTTGAACACCTTCTCCTGAAACATCTCTTGTAATAGATGGATTTTCTGATTTTCTAGCAATCTTATCTATCTCATCTATATATATTATACCTTTTTCAGCTCTCTCAACATCATAATCTGCATTTTGAATTAGCTTTAAAAGTATATTTTCAACGTCTTCACCAACATATCCTGCTTCTGTTAATGTTGTAGCATCAGCAATAGCAAATGGAACATTTAACATCTTAGCAAGAGTTTGTGCAAGTAATGTCTTACCTGAACCAGTAGGACCTAATAAAAGTATGTTACTTTTTTGTAGTTCAACGTCATCTTCTGCCTTATTAGCATTTATTCTCTTATAGTGATTATAAACTGCTACTGCTAAAGACTTTTTAGATCTCTCTTGGCCAACTACATATTGATCTAAATAGTCTTTAATTTCTTGTGGCTTTGGAAGATTACTTGCTTCTAATGGTGATGTTTGTGTATTTCCCTCAAATTCATCTTCTATAATTTCTGAACAAAGTTCTATACATTCATCACATATATATACACCAGGACCTGCGATTAATCTCTTAACCTGTTCCTGATTTTTACCACAAAAAGAACATCTTAATTGCTTTTTATCTTCGAATTTTCCCATCTCATCCACCTCAACTTTCAATAAGATTTAAGTTGTAGATTATTTTCTTTCTATAACTTTATCTATTAATCCATATTCTACAGCTTCTGATGCTTCCATGAAATAATCTCTCTCAACATCTACCTTTATTTTTTCAAGAGGTTGATTTGTATTTTCACTTAATACTTGATTTAATTTATCTTTTATCTTTAATATTCTCTTAGCATGAATATCTATATCAGTTGCTTGACCTTGGAATCCACCTAAAGGTTGGTGTATCATTATTTCAGCATTTGGTAATGCAAATCTTTTTCCTTTTGCACCTGAAGATAATAAGAATGCTCCCATGGAAGCAGCCATACCGATACAGATTGTAGATACATCAGGTTTTATATATTGCATAGTATCATAAATTGCCATACCTGAAGTTATAGAACCACCTGGCGAATTTATGTAAAGATGTATATCTTTATCTGGATCTTCACTTTCTAAGAATAATAATTGTGCAACAACAAGGTTAGCTGTTACATCATTAACCTCTCCACTTAACATTATTATTCTATCTTTTAATAATCTTGAGAATATATCGTAACTTCTTTCACCTTTGCTTGTTTGTTCAATTACCATAGGTACTAAATTGCTCATGAAATTCCCTCCTTTTAAAAACTCTAATTATAATATTGCCATATTTCTCACTAAAACATACATTATCATAATTATTATATAAAAAAAATAGTGATTTGTTAATTGTTTCTTTTTCAAATAAACTTTTAATTTTAAAATAATTGCCAAGAAATACTTCCTGGCAATTATCTGAAAGTTTGTTTATTTTATTATTTTAAAGATTCAAATAACATTTTTAAAGTTTTCTCTCTTTTAACATCTAACTCTAAAGCTTCTTTTTGAGCGTTTAATAAAAGCTCAACCATTTTTTCTGTTTCTGCTCCGTTTGAGTACATTTTAGCAACTTCTTCAGCTTTTGCTTTTAACTCTTCTTCAGTAGCTTCTATAGCTTCTGCTTTAGTTATAGCATTCATAACTAAGTCAGTTTTAACTTTTCTCTCAGCGTTCTCTTTCATGTAAGACTTCATTTTGTCTTCAGTACTTCCAGTGAACTCATAGTATTGCTCTAAGCTTAGTCCTTGTTGTCCTAATCTCATTTCTAAATCTCTTACCATGTTTTCAACTTCTCTGTTTATCATAGCTTCTGGAATTTCTACTGTTGCGTTATCAACTACAGCGTTTATAACTTTTTCTTCCATTTCTCTCTTAGCTCTTAATTCGTTAGCTTTTACAGCTTTTTCTTTTAAGTCAGCTTTTAATTCTTCTAAAGTATCGAACTCTGAAACTTCTTTAGCAAACTCATCATCTAAAGCTGGTAATTCTTTAACTTTTATTTCTTTTACAGTTACTTCGAATTTAGCTGGTTTTCCGTTTAAATCTTCTTTTCCATAAGATTCTGGGAATGTTACATTAACATCTTTGCTTTCTCCAGCTTTTAATCCAACTAATTGCTCTTCGAAGTTATCTATGAAACTTCCTGAACCTATTTCTAATGGATAATCTTTTCCTTCTCCACCTTCGAATGCTACATCATCGATGAATCCTTTGAAATCTATAACAGCGATATTTCCGTTTTCAACTGTTCCTTCTTCTTTAGTTTCAACTCTAGCATTTCTAGCTTGCATATCAGCTAATTGTTTTTCGATATCTTCGTCTTTAACTTCGTAAGATACTTCTTCAACTTCTAATCCTTTGTAGTCTCCTAAAGTAACTTCTGGATAAGTAGTAACTTTAGCTTTGTAAACTAAGTCTTTTCCTTCTCCAACTTCAACTACTTCGATTTGTGGATAATCAACTGGTCTTATGTCGTTTTCTTCTAAAGCAACTCCATAAGTTTTATCTATACAAGTGTTTATTGCATCATCAAATAAAACTTCTACTCCATAGAATTTTTTAACCATGTTCATTGGAACTTTTCCTTTTCTGAATCCTGGTATGTTAAACTTCTTTGAGTTTTTATTGTAAGACTTCTTTAATGCCTCAGCAAAGTCTTTAGCATCAACTTTAATTTCTAATTCTACAACATTTGTGTCTATTTTGTTCATTTTAGCTTCCATTGTATATTCCTCCTGTAAATAGCCTTTTAATTCATCTTTTTATGAATTAACCTAGGCAATTATAACATATAATTTCTTTTTTTATCAAATATTTCTTTAATTTTATTCTTACATTTATACATTTTACCATACTAGTAGATTTTTTTCTATAAAATATTTGACATCTTTTAATTCTTCATATCTTTTAAAATTCTCTCTATAAACTTCAATTACTAATGGTCCTTTATATCCTATATTGCTTAGTTTTTCAAATATAGGTTTGTAATCAACTATTCCCTTTCCTGGAAGTAAACAAATACTTTTTTCATCTCTATCATTTATATGAAAATTAACCAAATCATTTCCCATAATATCAAGATAATCAAGAGGACTTTTATTACTTTTATATGCTTGTTTTATATCACAAGTAAATTTAATATCATATTTTATATTGTTTTTTAAAAACTCTAAAAATTTCACCTCTGATGACATACACCAAGAAACATTTTCTTGAGATAAATATATATTGTTTTCTCTAGCTATATAAGCTAATTCATTATATATTTCTAAAACTTCTTTCTTATTAATAAGATCTAGTTCTCTTTTTCTCATACCATGAAAAGTATAAGATGAAGCTCCTAACTTATTGGTTGCTTTACATATATTTTTATATATGTCTAAGGCATCTTTTCTTCTTCTTTTATAATCATCAAATAAATAAGGCTCGTACATAGATGAAAAAAAATGTACTGATTTTATATTAAAATTATTTTTCTCTTTTTCTTCTATTAACTTGAATAAAAATTCATCACTATATTCATAGTAAGTATTTAAAAACAATTCTCCTGTATCGAAATCCAATCCTTTCATTATCTTAATAGATTTTTCTAATTCAAAATCTGGATAAAAACATGCTGAAGAAATTCCTATTTTCAAATCTATTCCTCACTCTCCTTCTTAATTTATAATATTATAACCTATAGTAAACATTTAAATAAACTTTTTAATTCTTATTTTAAATAATATCATTTGCTTATATGGAGATACTATGTTATGATAAGCTTTGTTTGATTGTGAGAATTTTTTAAAAATAAAATAAATTTAAAAACTAAAATACACGAAAAGAAAGAGGATAAAGAATGAACAATATAAAATTTGATGACTTAGGTCTTAAGGAAAGCTTACTTAAAGCTATAAAAGATATGGGATTTGAAGAACCATCTCAAATACAAGCTGAGAGTATTCCTGTAGCCCTAGAAGGACACGATATAATCGGTCAAGCTCAAACTGGTACTGGTAAAACAGCTGCTTTTGGATGCGCTATAATAAACAATGCTGATTTTTCTGGAAAAAAGAAAACTCCTAAAGCACTTATTTTAGCACCGACTAGAGAGCTTGCTATACAAGTTAATGAAGAACTTGTAAGACTTGGTAAGCACGAAAGACTTTCTGTTTTACCAATATACGGTGGTCAACCAATAGATAGACAGATTAGAGCTTTAAGAAATGGTGTTGATATAGTAGTTGGAACACCTGGTAGAGTATTAGACTTAATAAGAAGAAAGAGTTTACCTCTTAACGATATAGGATTCCTAGTATTAGATGAAGCTGATGAAATGCTAAACATGGGATTCATTGATGATTTAGAAGAGATTGTTAAATCATTAAGCACTGATAGACAAACACTTTTATTCTCTGCTACTATGCCTCCACAAATAAAAAAATTAGCTAAAAACTATATGAAAGAAGATACTAAGCACATCGCAATAAAGAAAAGTTCTTTAACAGTTTCAAAAATAGAACAATTTTATTTTGAAATAAAACATAGAGATAGATTCGAAACACTTTGTAGAGTTTTAGATTTTGATGAACCAAATGCTGCAATAATTTTCTGCAAAACTAAAAAAGGCGTTGATGAAGTTGTAGAAAAAATGCAAGCTAGAGGATATATGGTTGAAGGAATGCACGGAGATATGAGCCAAAACCATAGACTTCAAACTTTAAGAAAATTCAAAGAAGGAAGCTTAGACTTCTTAGTTGCTACTGATGTTGCGGCTAGAGGAATCGATGTTGAAAGTGTAACTCACGTTATAAACTACGATTTACCTCAAGATAATGAAAGTTATGTACATAGAATCGGAAGAACTGGTAGAGCTAACAGAGAAGGTGTTGCGTATTCTTTAGTTACTCCAAAAGAATATATGATGCTTAAGCAAATTCAAAAACATACTAAGAGTAAAATAGTAAGAAAAGCTGTTCCTACAGTTGATGAAATATTCCAAAACAAACATAATAACATAATAAACACTGTAAAATCTACAATAGAAGAAGCTTCAGAAGACTTCCAAAAGTTCATTCCAATAGCTACTCAATTAGATGAAGATTATAGCTTAGTAGATGTTGCAGCTGCACTTTTAAAAATAGTATTTGATAAGGAATCTTCATTTGAGTACACTTCAAATTCTATAGAAGCACCTGTAATGGATGAAACTAGATTATTTATGTCTGTTGGAAGAAGAGATGGTATAACTCCTAAATCTCTTGTAAACTTCTTAAAAGAGACTGCTAGAATAAGCCCTAAGCAAGTTGGAGATATAGATATAAAAGAAAACTTCTGTTTTGCCAACGTTGATGCTGATGCTGTAAACAACATTATGAAAAAATCAATGGGTAAAAAACTTAATAAAAGAACTGTTAACATAGAAGTTGCTAAAAAGAAAAAATAATAATAAAAAATACATACTCATATGAGTATGTATTTTTTTATTTATTCTTGCAGCATCCTCCCCCTTTTGAACATCCGCCACCATTTGAGCAACCGCCCCCTGAACAGCTTCCACTTGAACACCCACCACAAGTTCCATTATCTTTTTTAGGACATCCTCCTCTACTTCCACAACAACTTTTTTTGAATCCCAACTCTTCTAATTCTTCTGCACTAAGATATTTTAAAGGGAATTCATTTTCACCAAAGCTTTCATACTCCGGAGTATCCTTAATTTCATTTCTATCTATATTCAACAAAATTATCACCTCATTATTTTCTTTTTAAAATATAATATAAAATAATAATACTAAATTACTATTACTTAATAATATAGCACAAGAAACAATGTTTAACTACTTAAATAAAATTTTAATTTTTTATAATTTTTAGCATTTTTTCACTATTTATGATAAAATTTATTTACAAAAACATTTACATTACGAGGAGGTACATTATGAGCGTTCATATAGGTGCAAAAGAAGGTCAAATAGCCGAAACTATTTTATTACCAGGAGATCCCTTAAGAGCTAAGTTTATAGCTGAGACATTTTTAGAAAATCCAGTTTGCTATAACGAAGTTAGAGGCATGTTAGGATATACAGGAACATATAAAGGAAAAAGAATATCAGTTCAAGGTACTGGTATGGGAGTTCCTTCAATTTCTATTTATGTCAACGAACTTATAAGAGATTACGGAGTTAAAAATTTAATAAGAGTTGGTACTGCTGGCGGTATGCAAGAAGATGTAAAGGTTAGAGATTTAGTTTTAGCAATGTCATCTCATACTGATTCTGCAATAAACAAAGTTAGATTTAACGGTTTAGATTTCGCTCCAACAGCATCATTTAAACTTTTAAAAGCCGCTTATGATACTGCTGTGGAGAAAGGATATAGCCCTAAAGTTGGTAGTGTATTCACAGCTGATAGTTTCTATAATGATAACCCTGAGGCATGGAAACAATGGGCTAAATTTGGCACCTTAGCTGTTGAAATGGAAACTGCGGCTTTATATACTTTAGCTGCTAAGTATGGAGTTAATGCTTTAACAATACTTACTATAAGTGATCATTTAATAACAGCGGAGGAAACTACTGCTGAAGAACGTCAAACAACATTCACTAAAATGATGGAAGTTGCTCTTGATACTGCTATTACTCTATAAAAATGAAAAAAACAGATTGATAATTATCAATCTGTTTTTTCATTTTTATTGGTTATTATTATTTTCTTCTATTCCAGGTAAAGAGAAATCTTGAACGTCATAAACTAACCATTTTCCATTTTCATATTTCATCTTTGTGAAGAAATTCTTTTCTACATTATCACTCTTAACATCTATTCCTAGTATCTTCTTCTTTATTTTATAAGATACATTAACAACAATATTAGCCTCATATAACCCATGATTACGTTCTATAGAACTATTTTCCATCTTAATCTGTAAATCACTTATATCATAATCATTCTTTAAAAAGAAATATTTTTGACTTAATGTTGAGTATATATTTTCTTTAACATTAGCTGTAGCATCTTTTATATCATTTTTATCTTCTGAATTTAAAGATTGAAAAACACTATTATAGAATTCTTTAACAACTTTTTCTACATCATCTTTAATAACTGTATTCTTTAAGTCTAATTCTATTTTTATCTCTGGATGATCTTTTATATATACTTTCTCACTATCTATTTCTCCCCAAGGAGTATTGCACTTAATAGTTAAATAAGTTGAGCCATCCTTTGGAAAAGGCCCTACATCTTTAAAATCCCTAACCTTTATACCTGAATCTTCTCCATTTATATAAACATTACTATCATCAAAGCTACTTTTTACTGTAATTAAAGTTCCATTTAAAGGTATATCTACTTTATTATCATCCATAAAAATTATGCTTTTTTCTTCCACAAGGTTAGAATTATATGCTTTCTTTTCAACTTTAAGATTATAAATACCAGGAATTAAATTAGGAATTTTTAAACTTCCAGAACTATTTGTTGTTCCTATGAAATTATTGTTTAAATATACACTTGATTCTTGGAAATTTGATGATACAAGTAAATCTTTTTTTTCTATTACTATATACCACTTTTCACCCCAGAAACTTTTTCTAGATTCTAATTTTGTGGAATATATTTCTTCTCCATTCTCTAGAGAATGAATCAATTTATTTACTCTAGTTTTATCCTCTTTAAAAAAATCAATATAGGGAGTTAGTTCCTCTTTTGTTATTCCTGAATTCATATCCCCCTCTTCTATTAAATTCATTAAAGCTCTTTCATTCCCTTTATTCAAAGAATTAGCTAATTGTTCTATAACATCACTTCTTTTACTGCTAACATTACCATATAGAACTACTATAATTCCAATTAAGGATATAAGACATAAAATAATTATTTTAGGATCTTTTTCCCTTATAATCTTATTTTTTCCCTTCTTAAAAAAATCAGAAACTTTATGACCTACCTCTTTAATATTCTCCTTTAGTTTATCCATATATTAAGGCTTACTCCTCTAATAAATTTATAATCCATTTATTACATGCTGTACATTTATAAACTTGTATTCCAAAAGGATATAGCATTTCATCTTTAAATCTCTCATAATCGCTTCTTAACTCATTTAACGAATAAAATTCATCATCTTTAGTTAAAGCTCCTATAAGCTCGCATATATAGTTTTCCTTAGTTTTAAAGCAGCAGTCATTCTTATCTATACACTCTATCTTTTCTAATTTCAACTCATCTTGAAAATCTTGTATTATAGGTATTATATCTTGAAATTCATTTATATTATCTTGAAAATCCTTTTCTAAAAAATCCACTCCACTTATAGTAAATAATTTATCCATTTAACCACCTCTAATTTTCTAATTAACTTTAATAACTAAATTTATTATTACATAAATTAATTAATTTTACTAATTTATTTCAGTATAATAAATTTTACTTTAAATAAAGAAATTCTTCAACTAAAATGAAAAGATAATAACCTTCCTTTCTTTTGCTATAGTATTATTATATTAAAAATTCTGCTCAGTTATTTCTATTAAAATTATAATAGAAATAATAAAAAAGTATCTTACAAAACTTTATAAGATACCATTCATTTACTCTATTATTGATAAAAATTCTTCTTCACTTATAATCTTAATATCAAAATTTTCTTTTATTAGCTTTTCAGCTTTTTTTAATTTAATACTCTTTTCAGATTCTTTTAATTTCTCTAATTCTTTAATACCTGTAATTAAATAATTTGTTTTTTTACTAACGGAACTAGAAACAGATCCTCCACATCTTATTACATTGCCTATAGCTTCCTCTCTAGACATTGAGCTTAAAGGACCAGTAAAAACTACACTCTTGCATTTTAAAGAAGATTTTCCTTCTTTTTTATCTTCTTTAAATTTTAGATTACTCGAATACCTACATTCTCCCTTTTTCCCTGAAGGCTTATATCCCTTATCATAAACAGCTCCTATTCTAATTGCAAGCTTATCTGAAAGCTCTTCAACAGAGTTAATCTCCAAGTCTTTACATATGTTAATAAGTATATTAGCACAGGCTTTAGCATCCTCTCCTGCATGGTGATGAGAAAATTCAAAGCCTAAAGCTTCACTGACAGTTCCTAATTTATGATTTGGTAAATTTTTATAATAATTTTTTGCCATAACAACAGTACAAGCATATTCAAAGTCTGGATAAGATATATTATAAAAATCTAAAGTTTTTCTAAGTACACTAATATCAAAAGCTGCATTGTGGGCAATTACTAAATTGCCATCTATATAATCCTTTATTTCTTTCCAAATTTCATCAAAGGTCTTTTCTTTTTCTACATCCTCTGGTCTGATTCCATGTATCCATATATTCATAGGCTGAAATCTCATTTCACAAGGTTTTATCAAAAAATATTTTTCCTCTACAACCTCATTATTTTTAACAATAGTCAATCCAATAGAACAAGCACTATTTCTTTTCTCGTTAGCAGTTTCAAAGTCTATTGCAACAAAATCCATTTATGTCCGTCTTCCTTTCTATGTACAATAAATAATATTATATCATATTTTATTTTTATATTTTTAATTTTTTAAGTTTAATTTAAAATTAAAAGACCTTACTAAATAATTTTTTTATTATTCTAATTTTTCAATTATAATAATAAAAAATCATCAAATTTAGTAAGGTCTTATACTTGCTTTATTTTAGTTATAATAATTTATTGAATATGGCTTATTTTATAGCCTTTTTAATATTATTAAATAAATTTCTATTTTCTTTTATTTTCTCTTGATTTCCTAACACGCAAATATATTCTTCTTTCATTAAATCCTTAACCATAGGTGCAAAACTCTTGATTTTTTCAATATTTGCATTTATTATTTCTTCTCTTTCCTTTTGTAGCTCCTCATAGCTAAAGTTACTTAAATAATATGAAACTGCTATATCTCCTTTTATTCCATTGCTTAAAGGTTGATCATATTTCCTTATTGTACCTATAATATATTTTGTCATTTCTCTTTCATCAGCTTCAAAATTTTCTAAATAATTAGGTATATTATCATAAGCCTTTAATGTCTCTACAATATTAGGATCTCTATATGAAACTATATAAGCTCCACCATCTCTCCTAAAATTAGAAAATACTCCATAGGCTCCACCTTTAACTCTTACAGTATTCCATAAATAATCAAATCCTAAAATGCTTTCTAATAGTGATAAGGCACCTGAATATTTGTATTCATCAGCTTTATAATTACCACCTTTAGCTACATATTGTACATTTCCTTGAGTTAAAAGTCCTTCATTTTTATTTCCTAAATCGAACTTATAATCTACTTTATCAAATTTTTCATCTTTTATTTTATCTATTAAATACTTGACTTCTTCTTTAAAGTTTTCATACTCTTCTTCTTTGCCTGAATAGCTTATAAGCATATTTTCCTTATTAAATATTAACTCTCTTACCTTTTTTAATCTTTCTGATAAAATTGACTTTTTACTATCATCATCTATGCTAACTAAGAAATCATAGTAATCTAATCCACTTATTTTTTCATCATAAGCTCCTCTACTTGTGCAATATGATAAAACCTTTTTCATGGCTATTCTATGGCCACTATCAAAAATAGCACCTTCTAATCTAGCTCTCTTTTCTCTGATTAGTTGCATAACTCTATCCATATCATCTAAATCAGTGTGATTTAAAATCTCTTCAACTAATTCTATAGCTTTATTAGTCTTACTGCTTAATGCTTTATATGAAATTTCTAAATACGGTCTAAAGGCATTATTTTCTTTTAAGTTAGCAAAGGTTATAGCACCAAAACTTATTCCACCTGTATTTATATTTATTGCATTTGATAATTTAGAATAATCGTATTTTTCTGTTCCACATTTACCTAGTATGTCACATAGTAATCCAACATAAGGTATTAAGTCCTGGTGAACACTACTTGTATTAAAGAAGAAATTAACATAATCTATTTTATTAGTATGGAAGTCGTGATGTAATGTTTTAATTCCCTCTATCTCTTTTTCTTCCATAGGAATTTTTGTAGCATCTTTGTTTATATCCTCTAAAGATAACATAGGAATGCTCTCTAAATCTTCCTTTTTATCCGGTGTGCTTTGTCTTTCCTTTAACTTCTTACAGTTGTTTATTATTTCATCTAAAGTTTTTTCATCAAAACTATTTTTTATGTCTTCTAATTTTTTCTTTAATTCCTCTAATTTCTTTTCATTTATTCCTCTTTCAGGATGTAGTGAAACAAGTGAAGAATGCGTATTATTAAGCATGTATTCTTCAATTAATTTTTCAAAATAGTTGCTTGTTAAAGCAGTCTTTACTTTTTCAAGATCTTTCTCATATTTTAAATGAACGTATGGCTTTCCATCATAAAGCCAACTATCCATTACCTTTAAATAATAAATTAATCCACTTGGGTAAGAACCATAGTCTCCCTCTCTTAGTTCAAATTCTACTCTATTTATTGAAGCCTCTATAAGTTCTTTGTCTATACCATTTTCAACTAATTCCTTTAAAGTATCCATTACAACCTTTTTAAACTCTTCTTCCTTATTAAGATCTGCATTCTTAACTAAAACAGTAAATGCTGATTGTTTAGTTGAATTATCAAAATCGCCAGATACAGCTTTTCCTATACCAGCATCTATTAAAGCTTTCTTTAAAGGAGCCGCTGTACTTCTTGTTAAAAGATAAGCTAAAACATCAAATGCTAATCCCTTTTCACTATCTGTAGCATCTCCTATTACAAAGTTTAGACTATAATAACTCTTATGATTTAAATCTTCGCTTTCAGCTACTCCATAAGTAAAACTCTCTTCTTTCATTTCTTTAAAAGGTTTTTGTTTCTTTATTTCTGAATCTATATTTCTATATTCAAAGTCTTTTAAATACTCATTATTTATAAATTCTAATTCATTTTCTGTATCTCCGTTACCATATAAGAAAATATAGGAATTGGATGGATGATAGTATTTTTCATGAAAAGCTAAAAACTCTTCATAAGTTAAGTTAGGTATTTCATCAGGATCTCCACCTGAAGATAATGCATAACAAGTATCTGGATATATTGTTGCAGGAATTTTTCTGTATAATAAAGAATCTGGAGATGAATACGCTCCCTTCATCTCATTATAAACAACACCATTATATTTTAATTCATCCTTCTTATTTTCTATATAATAATGCCATCCTTCTTGCATAAATATTTCTTTATGCTTATATATATTGGGATATAATACTGCATCTAAATATACATCCATAAGATTCATAAAATCTTTTTCGTTTCTTGATGCTACTGGATATATTGTTTTATCTGGATATGTCATAGCATTTAAGAATGTATTTAATGATCCTTTTAAAAGCTCTACAAAAGGTTCTTTAGTATTGAACTTTCTAGATCCACATAAAACTGAATGCTCTAAAATATGAGGAACTCCAGTACTATTTTCTGGAGGAGTTCTAAATCCTATTGCAAAGCATTTATTATCATCTTCACTTAATATTTTTATAAGCTTAGCCTTAGTTTTTTCATGTTCAAATGTTAATCCGACTCCACCTATTTCTTCTAAGTTTTCTATGTTTAAAAGTTTAAATCCACTATAAATATTATTCTCTTTAAAATTCATTTTTCACACTCCTATGGAAAGCAATTTTATTAATATGTTTATTTTAATAATTGTACCATAATTACCCTTTATTAAAAAGTTTACTAATATTAATAAGTATTTATTCTTTAAAATCAATATATGCAGATATAATACTACTTAGAAAAAACTAATTTTTAAAGGTTTTTTATATAAAACGCTCTCATTATAATACTTTTAAAATTCATCTTAATTTATTTATTTCCAATGTACATGTAATTTATTTAAATTTATAAAAAAAGAAATGACATAGAATTACTATGCCATTTCTTTTAAGTTTAAATTATTATTCTTTAATATTATCTCATCTTTTTAAGAAAATAAAATACTAAAAATTATATTTACACTCAATATTAATTATTATAATATTCCAAATTGTCTAGCTATTACATAAAGAATTATTATTCCTCCACAAAAAAAGCTATACTTTGCATTTTTTTTATTTTTTGCCATAACTTCCTCAAAGACACCTCTAGCTATAAGTAAAACTCCGGCTACAACTCCAATCCATTGATTAGTTACAAACCAACTTGGATTAAGGTATGTATAAAAATACCCTATTACAAGGGGAAAGATAAAACATCCAAAAATACTTCTTATAAATGGAACTTTTCCTTTAATTAATTTCATCCTATGTAATTCTCCTTTACTTTCATATTACATATTAATTTTATCAACATTCTTTTAAATTTAAAAGCATATATACTTTATTAAACTAATATTTTGATTTTAATTATTATTTTTTCTTATTATTTATCATATACATTATTGAATTATGTATTAACTAGGAGGATATTAATGCTAAAAAAACGCAAAGTACTTTTATTAACATCTATAATATTAATAGTCATATTAAGCTTATCTATATATGTGTCTTTAAATAAGAAAAATAATTCTGATTTCACTGAAGCAATAAATTTATTAAAGGAACCAGATAAAAAAGAAGATGAGGAATTAAAAACTAAATTTGAAGTTGTTATTCAAGATTTATTTAAAAATAGAAATATAGCAATACTAAATAATGATTTAGAAGAATTAAAGAAATTTTATGATTTACAAAAAAAACCTAGTCTTTGGGCTTATGAAAGTGAAAGTAAAAAAGTCGAATATTTAAATAACTGGTCTCAAAAACAAGGAGTTGTATTTAATGATATAAGATCAAAGATTCAAGTAAATAAAGCTAAGGAAAGAGAAAAAGATTTATATGGAATAATATGTGTAGTATCCACAGAATTTACATATTATTACTTAAACGATCCACTTAAGACTAATACCTTCAGATTAGGTACCTACCATTACTTAAACTTAAAAGCTGAAGGAGATAAATATATTATAACTAAGGAATGGTACACAGATCCTTTTGCTGATTCTCTAGATTTAAATAATATAAAATCAGATGAAATAAAATCTTATATTTTAAATAGCACAAGACCAGATTATACTCCTGATGAGAGAACCCAGAAAGCAATTGACTATGCTCATGAATACTGTGGTGCCGCTGCAGATGATGAACTTGGATTTAACTATAATAAAAAATATACTGATTTCAATCCTCAAGGAGGCGATTGTGCTAACTTTGCCTCTCAAATACTACATGAAGGAGGAAGCTTTAAGAAAAACTCAACATGGAATTATTCAGAAGGTGAAGGAACCAAAGCATGGGTAAATGCTCAAGCTTTTAAAAATTATATGGTACACAGTGGACGTGCTTCTTATATCGCTAAGGGAAAATATTCTGAAGTAT
This sequence comes from Clostridium sp. LIBA-8841, assembly GCF_034439435.1. Lineage (GTDB taxonomy): Bacteria > Bacillota > Clostridia > Clostridiales > Clostridiaceae > Sarcina. Next base: position 300,429 of record NZ_JAPCKJ010000001.1, read on the forward strand.
ATAAAGAAGCCTATAATTTACGACCTGGTGACTTTGTAGCCTATGAGAAGAATGGACGAATAACTCACATATCAACAGTTACAGGATTAGATAGCAAAGGATATCCTTTAGTTACTTGTCACAATACTGATAGGCTTCTTGTTCCTTTTGATTTAGGATGGAGCAATGACAACATACGCTTTCATCTAATAGATGTACATTACTAATAATAATTATTTAATATAGCCATCTATTCTAATTAAATAAATACTTATTTTAAAAAGATTCTTTAATATAAAAATTCACCATGCTTAATTATTTTCTTAGGCATAGTGAATTTTTTATAATCTTTTTTATATTTTTTCTAAAATTTCAAGCTAATTTATAAGCGAAATTTTTTAAGCTAATTTATATTATAAATTAACTCTATATTTTTCTAAGGATTTAACTATTAAATCTGCTATTTTTTGCTGATATAATTTATCTCCTAAAAGCCTATCGTCTTCCCAATTGCTCATAAAACCCATTTCTAATATTATTACTGGTCTTTGAGACCAGTTAAAACCAGTCATATCTTTTCTTTCAAAAACTCCATTAACTTTTATTCCATTTTCTTTTAAGGTTTCACATAAAACCTCTCCATATCTTTTACTTTCTCCATATATACTTGCAAGTTGTTTCGTTTCAGAGGAAGGTATTAAAATTGAAGCACCCCTTTTACCTGAGTTATTTGAGCCATCACAATGTATCTTTATTGAAATATCCGCCATTGATTTATTTGCTATATCAGCTCTCTCTCTGTTACTTAAGGAAACCTCATTTTTCTCTCTAGTCATAACTACATTATATCCTTCTTTATTTAAAAGCTCCTTTAATATCATAGCAACTTCTAAATTTACTTCATATTCTCTGTTTTTTGTTCCCACTCCTGCAGTACCTGATGATACTCTTGGCTTTTTGTTACTAGACCACGGAGCTATTGGCTCAAGCTTACTATCTCCTTTTTCTTGATGTCCTGCATCAATACATATTGTAACTTCACTCTTCTCTTTTGCCTTAATTTCCTTTTCTCCTATTCCACCCATAATAAAACTTGCTAAAATAAAAACTACACATAAAAATATACTTTTCTTCTTCATAAAAAAAATCCTTTCTAAAATTAAATAATAGATAGTATTCCTCTAATTTATTAAAAATATTATTCTCTTAGTTTTACATATAAATTTTTCATGTTATAATTTTAAAGTCTTAAATTATGTCTAATAAAGAATTTAATATAAATTAAAGGAGATACATATGAGAAAAGTTAATTTTAAAGGTAGTGTAATGTTAAATCCTACTCCAGTAGTTCTTGTTACTTCTAAAAATGAAGAAGATAAAGTAAATGCTTTTACTGTAGGTTGGGTAAGTACAGTTTGCACTAAACCTCCAATGATAGCTATGGGTATAAGACCGGAAAGATTATCCTATGAATACATTAAAAAGAGCGGAGAATGTGTAATAAACCTACCTTCTAGGGATATGGTTAAATTTGTTGATTTTTGTGGCGTTAAATCTGGAAGGAAAGTCGATAAAATAAAGCACTTTGGATATGCTCTTAGTAAAGGTGAAGCAATAGATACTCCATCTATTGAAAAAGCACCAGTAGCTTTAGAGTGTAAGGTTAAATCCATAACTCCACTAGGTACACATGACATGTTCCTATTTGAAGTTGTTAACGTAAAAGTTGATGAAAGCCTTATAGATGAAAAAGGAACTATTCATTTTAGCAAAGCTAATCTAATGGCTTATAGTCACGGTGAGTATTTTGGCCTTAACTCAAAACCTTTAGGCTCTTTTGGATATTCAATTAAAAAAAAGAAAAAAGGTTCAAGATAAAATTTAATTAAATAAAAAAAATGATGCATCGTTTGATACATCATTTTTTATTTTGTATATTTATCACAAACTTCTAGTAAAAGACCTTCTGTTTCAAGATCAACCTTAATTTCATCTGTTCTAATATCTTCTAAAATCTTTTCACATTCCCTTATAATCTCTTCATCTACTTCTCCAACTTCCCAAAGATTATAAACTTCCTTTGCCCACTCATTTATTTTATGCATAATACCCTCCAAAGAATACTTAATAATAAACTTAATATGATTATATTCGCTACTTCCCTACTTATGCATAAAAAAATAAAGCTGTGAATAATTCACAGCTTTAAATTTCTTCCTTAGCAGATGTTAAAAATTGAACTTCTTCTAAAACAGAACTTGCTCTACTTTCATCAACCATTACAACTAAATAATCCCCACCCTGTATTTCAACAGATCCTTTAGGTATTATTTCATTATTTCCTCTTTTTATTGCAACTAAAAGAGCTGATTCTGGCCACTTAACATCTTTTATTTCTTTTCCAGCAGCATCACTACCAAGTTCTACTCCAATCTCTAATAAAGTTTTATTATTAGCTGACTCTTCTACATCTGATCCAGCTTTTTCTATCCATTTTTCTAATAAAGATTCGTAAATTGGTTCGCTCTTTAATAAATCTGATGTTACATATGATATTATAACAACTACTGATAAAGCTAACATATGTTCAAAAGAACCTGTCATCTCAGTAATAAGTATTATCCCTGTAATAGGAGCCTTTACTATTGAAGCAAAGTTACCTGCCATAGCTAATATTATAAAATCTATTATATATTGATTTGGAACTCCAAATACATTACAACTTATTATTCCAACTATATTACCTATTACTGCACCTAAAAGTAATAATGGGAAGAATATACCCCCTGGTGTTCCAGCTCCAAAACTTATAATTGTTAATAAGAATTTCACTAAAAGTACAGCTAAAAGAATTTTAATTGTAAAGTTCTTAGTTGCTAAATCCATTATAAGTTCATGTCCACCACCTAATATTATAGGTGCAAAAATACCTAATATACCTGTTAGTAAGAAAGGAATCATAACTTTAATCTCTACAGGAACCTTTTTAAACTTTCCATACATACTTTGTACTTTCAAAATTCCATTTGAGAATATTGCACCACCAACTCCTAAAACTACACCTAATATTATTAATACCCAATAATAATTTAAAGGTAATACAGGAACATTGGCCATTCCTAAACTAGGATTCATTCCTAAAAATTGTTTTGAAACAAAATCAGATACTAATGATGCTGCCATTGCAGAAATTAAAACTAGAGGTGAAAAACTCTTATGGACCTCTTCTAAAGCAAATATAACTCCTGATAAAGGTGCATTAAACGCTGCCGCTAGTCCTGCTGAAGCACCTGATGTTATTAGATATTTCTTCTCTATATTTATTCTCTTTAGGCTATTACTAAATCCTTCACCAATTGCAGCACCCATTTGTACTGATGGGCCCTCTCTACCTAAAGATAATCCAGCTCCTAGAGATATTACTCCACCTAAGAACTTATAAACTAAAATCTTTAGCCAATTCATTTTAAGTTTACCTATTAATTCTCCTTCAACTTGAGGAATACCACTTCCTGAAATCATTGGCTCTATTCTAACCATAAATCCAACTATTGCTCCTAAAATAGCTAAAATAACTAAAACTATAATCATATTAGTACCGCTTAATGCAGCCCAGGCATAAAGCTTTTTAAAAAGTGGAAATAAGTAATTGACAATAATTCTATTTAATACTAAAACTAAAGAACATAAAAGCCCTATAGCAGCACCTTCTAGAACCAATTTAAATCTTAAATCCTTTCTGTGTGACAGTACTCTCTTCGTACTCTCATTACTCAAAAGTTCCCCCTCCTTACACTTAACATTTTATTAACATATACATTATACGCTTATGTTTTTTTATATTCAAATTTAATTAAACTTCAATTTCAAATTATTTTTTCAAAAAACATCTCTGTAAACATTACCTTCTTCTAATAACAATAAGTTTTACATAATTTTATCTTTAAATACAAAACCTTAATAATTAAAAATATGTAATTTATTAATGATTTTATACATAGTATTAAAATATGAAGATTATATGAAAGGATGTGCATCTATGAGTCTCTTTACCTTTAAAAAAGGGCTTCATTTACCTTATAATAAAGAGTTTACTAAAGATAATCCTATAGAAATTTTTGAGCCTAAAGAAGAATTACTATTTCCACTTTCTCAACATATAGGTGCTCCCTGTGAACCTATAGTAAATGTAGGAGATAGGGTTTTAGCAAATCAAAAAATAGCTGATTCTTCTTCCTTTGTTTCTGCTCCAATTCATTCTAGTGTATCAGGAACTGTAAAAGAAATTAAGGATACTTGTGCATTTAATGGTTCAAAAGTTAAAACAATAATAATAAAGAATGATTTTAAATATGAAAATTTTCGAAATGAAAATATTAAATACTCTAATACACTTTCTTTAAAGGATGTTATTTCGCTAGTAAAGGATAATGGTATTGTTGGTCTTGGTGGAGCTACATTTCCTTGTCACGTAAAGCTTAATGTTCCTGAGGATAAGGAAGTTAATCATATCATTATAAACGCGGCTGAATGTGAGCCATACTTAACCTGTGATCATAGAGTTATGCTTGAATATACAGATGAAATAATTGGTGGCTTAAATATTCTTCTAGAACTTTTCCCTAAGTCTATAATCTACATAGGTATAGAAGACAACAAACAAAATGCCATAGATAAATTTATTAGTACTTTAGGAATCAACGAGAGAATAAAAGTAATACCATTAAAAACAAAGTATCCTCAAGGATCTGAAAAACATTTAATTTATGCTATAACCAAACTTCAAGTTCCTTCTGGAAAACTTCCTTTAGATATAGGATGCCTTGTTCATAATGTATCTACTATTTATCAGCTATATATTAGTTTAGTAAAAGGATATCCTCTTACAAAAAGAATAATTACAGTTACTGGAGATGCTATAAAAACGCCTAAAAATATTAAAGTAAAACTAGGAACTCCAATAAAAGATGTAATTGAATTTTGTGGTGGCTTTATAAATAAGCCTTCAAAAATAATCTTAGGTGGTCCTATGATGGGTTTTGCTATAAATTCTTTAGAATTACCTATAACTAAAGGAACTTCTGGTATTCTTTGCTTATCTAAAGTAGATAATTCGCCTAAAACTCATTGTATAAGATGTGGAAAATGCTTAAATTCATGTCCAATGAATTTATTCCCACAAAAATTAAATGATTTTGCTATCCAAAATAAACTTGAAGATTTTAAATCATTTAATGGAATGGATTGTATAGAATGTGGTTGTTGTACATTTTCTTGTCCTGCCAAAATTTCTATAGTCAATAACGTTAGAGAAGCAAAGAAATCAATTAGAAATAATTCTAAAAAGTAAAGAGGTGGAAAGAATGATTGATACAAAACAAGAGTCTATGGAATCACTCTTAATAAATGATGAGGATCTTTTAGTTAATTCATCTCCTCATATAAAGTCAACTATCTCTACACAAAGCATAATGAAAGACGTTTTAATAGCTTTAATTCCTACCTCCCTAGTTGGAGCTTTAGTTTTTGGATTAAGGGCTATATTTGTTATTGCAACCTGTGCCCTCTCCGCTGTAATTGCTGAATACGCATTTCAAAAGCTCACAAAAAAGGAGATTACCATAAGGGATTTAAGTGCAGTTGTTACAGGTGTTTTACTAGCATTAAATCTTCCTGTTAACACACCACTTTGGGTAGCATGTATAGGTTCTATTGTGGCAATAGTACTAGTAAAGCAAATTTTTGGCGGTATAGGATGTAATTTTATGAATCCAGCCTTAGTAGCTAGAGCTTTTATCCTAGCTGCATGGCCTGAAACCATTAGTATTTTCACTTTAGATGGTGTTACTACAGCCACACCTTTAGCTTTATTAAAAAGTGGACAAGGAAATCTTCCTTCCTTAAGTAATGCCTTCTTAGGCAACATAGCAGGATGTATAGGAGAAGTTTCTGCTCTTGCTATATTAATTGGTGCTATCTATTTAATGTATAGAAAAATAATAACTTGGCATATACCTGTTGTCTATATTGGTACAGTTTTAATATTAACAACTGTTATAGGTAGAAATGGTTTCTTAAGTGGAAATGGTCTTTATGAGATTTTCACAGGAGGTTTATTTCTAGGAGCCTTCTTTATGGCAACAGATTATGTAACCTCTCCAATGACAAAAAAAGGACAAATTTTATTCGCCTTTGGATGTGGACTTATAACTACATTAATAAGAATATTTGGTGGTTATCCAGAAGGAGTGTCTTATTCTATTCTACTTATGAATTTACTTGTACCAGTCATAGATTACTACATTAAACCTAAAGGTTTTGGTCATTAAAAATAATTTTTTTCAAAAAATTTAGTATATAACTTCTTATATATGATAATAATATTAGCTGTAGAGTTATTTAATCTATACAGCTGTTCCTATATAAATCTTCTCTACTTTAGAGCTTCAATTTAAGGCTGTATTCTAAAATGTACGCGTTATTATTTTAGGGTCTTAAATTTCTCTAAACTCATTTCGTTATAGCTAAGTCTGCTATAACCTCTTATTCATTAAGATAGCTCAGAAAGTATTCTAGAATTCTTTCTGAGCTATTACGTTTTTAATATATAATTTTATCAGTTATATATTAAACTCTCTCTTTATCTATTTAAACTTTTAACTTCAAACTCTTCAAATCTATATTTTTGTCCTGTAGGATTTTCTTTTCCCTTTGGAACCTCTTCTAAAAACATATCATAAGGTCTTACGAATTGACCACAATCTCCGTATAGTGCTCTATATAAAACCAGTTTTTCGCTGCTCTCAGAATGAGTAACTATTCCTTCTACTAAATAAAGATCTCCTTTAAAGTGTCTAAATATTTTCCCTATGCTTTTTTCTATATTTCTCTCCATATAAATCCTCCTAAAAATAAAAGAATCAAGTTAAACTTGATTCTTCTATTTTATATTTAATTAATTTAAAATACAATATACTAATGAGTTTATTAAAAATAATACTTTAAAATATTATTTTTAGAATAAAATTATTCAAAGATGAATGTTTCCATTTCATCAATAGCCTTATTTACTAAAGCCTCTACATCAAGCTTTCTTTCAGCTATTCTCATGTCCTTAACTCTAGGTTTAGTCCTTGGATGTTTTGGTACAAAGATTGTACAACAGTCTTCGTACGGAAGTATTGATGTTTCATAAGTATCTATTTCTCTAGCTATATCCATTATATCCTCTTTATCCATAGCTATTAATGGTCTAAATACTGGTCTATCTGCTACATCATTGCTTACCATAAGCCCTTCCATAGTTTGAGAAGCTACCTGTCCTATACTCTCACCAGTTGTAACTGATTGTATATTTTTTCTTTCAGAAAGTTCACAAGCAACTCTCATCATAAATCTTCTCATTATTATTGTTAATTCATCTTCTCTACACTTTTCTATTATATCCATTTGTATTTCTGTAAATGGAACAACATAAAGTGTTATTTTTTCTGTATATCTACCTACTATCTTAGCTAATTCTTTAACCTTATCCTTAGCTCTTTCTGATGTATATGGATGAGAATGATAATAAACGCAGTGTGTTTCAACACCTCTTCTAGCCATTAAATAAGCAGCTACTGGAGAATCTATTCCTCCTGATAGCATGACCATAGTGCTTCCATTCATTCCATATGGTAGCCCTCCTACAGCTTTTATTTTATCTTTATCAGTAAATACATAAGCATTTCCTCTTATCTCAACATAAAGCTTACATTCTGGATTATGTATATCTACCTCTATTTGATCCTTAAGCTCTGAAAGAATATATCCACCAACCGCTCTTGAAACCTCCATAGAGTTCATTTCAAACTTTTTGTTAGCTCTGTTAGTTTCAACCTTAAAGCTTTTAGCTCCACTTTCTTTAATTTTTTTTAATCCTTCTTCCTTTATGGCATCAAAAGTTGCTTCTACTTGAGTAACTAAACAAAGTTCCTTAACTCCAAATACCTTTTTAACTCTTTCAATAACTCCATCTAAATCTTCTGATTTTATGAACCATCTATTTTGATCTGTTATTATTTCATGATCTATATCTTTTAATTTCTTTCTTATATTATCTTTTAATTTTCTTTCAAACTTATTTTTATTAAGTCCCTTTAAAAATATTTCTGAAGCATATTTTACTAAAATCAATTTATTCATATTTTTATTCTCCTTAAAAATTTCAAAGATTTTTCTAAAGAATTTATGGTATAATCCACTTCTTCTAAGGTATTGTATTTAGAAAAACTAAATCTTATAGCTCCTTGTATGCATCTTGGTTCTAACCCCATAGTATTTAATACATAACTTCCTTTCGCTACTGCTGATTTTGAAGAACAAGCTGAACCTGTTGAAACAAAAATGTTATCTTCCTCTAACATGTGAAGTAATACCTCTGACCTAATCCCTAAAAATGAAACATTTAAAATATATGGACTATACTCTTCACTATTTGGAGCATTTATTATAACATTTTCTATTTTTGAAAGTTTCTCTATAAAATACTCTTTAAGTTTCTTTACATGATTATAAGAATCCTCTAAAGAATCATAAGCTATGTTCATTGCTTTAACCATACCCATATACCCTGGAATATTTTCTGTTCCAGCTCTTAAACCACCTTGTTGACCGCCTCCAGTTATTAAGGACTTTAGGTTTAATCCTTTTCTCATATACATGAATCCTACTCCCTTAGGTCCATGAAACTTATGAGCCGATACAGAATAGAAGTCTATATTACATTCTTTAACATCAATTTTAAATTTTCCAAAGCCTTGTACCCCATCTACATGAAACTTAGCTCTTTTACTTTTTTCCTTGATTAATTTACCTATTTCTTTAATCTTTTGAATGCTTCCAATTTCATTGTTTACATGCATTATTGAGATTAAAACAGTATTTTTGTTTATAGCTTCTTCTAATTCTTTTAAATTTATAAATCCTTTATTATCTACTTTTAAATAAGTTACACTTACACCTTGTTTTTCTAATTCTCTATATGTATTTAAAACACTTGAATGTTCAAAGGCTGTAGTTATAATATGATTATTTTCTCCTACAAGACCTTTTATAACCATATTATTACCTTCACTTCCTCCTGAAGTGAATATTATTTCTTCTTTAGAACAATTTAATCTTCTTGCTATAGATTCTTGAATTTCCTCTATCTTTCTTTGTGATTTTACACCTAACTTATGTAAAGATGATGGATTTCCCCAAAATTCATCCATAGCATAATAAATTTCTTCTCTAACTTCCTTTAAAGGCTTAGTAGTAGCACTGTTATCAAAATAAACTTGCATATTCAACCTCCCTTATAGTTATATAATTTTCTATTAAATCATTATATATACACATTTTCTGATTATATAATAATTATTAAACCACAATAATAATTATTATCAAAAACATTTTCTACCAAATTAAAAAAGTTTAAAAAAAATTCCTAACTTAGCTAATACTAAGTTAGGAATCTCTCTACTCCATAGCAACAAATTCTACTTTTTCAACTCCATGTACTAATTCTATTTCACTTAACATTTCTTTTATATCACATTTCATAGTAGATATATCTATTGTAAAACTTACATGAGCTAATCCATGTATAGGTAATCCTTGATCAATTGTAAGTATATTACCCCCAACATCTGATAGTATATTTAAAACAGATGATAAAACTCCTTTTTCATGAGTAACCACCATATTAAATATAACTTTTCTTCCTTGAAGCGTTTCTGCAAACTCAAATATATAATCCTTATACTTATAATATACACTTCTACTAATTCCAGCTTGCTTTGTAGCTTCTGTTATTTCTTTAACTTTTCCTTCTTTTAAAAGTCTTTTAGCATTTATTACCTTCTCAAAAACCTCTGGTAATACTCTTTTATCTATAACTAATAAATTTCCTTCCATTGGAACTATTCACCTCTTTTATCTTTATATAAATACCCAAAACTTAAGTAAATAATAGCCCTCTTTTATTCGCCACTTATTAAAATACCACCTCTAATTAATATTTTCAATAAGAAACATCGCTTATTATTAATTAAATTTATAAATATTTTAATTAATAACCCTAATTATTTATTAAAGCAACCCTATTATTTTAATTTATTTCCTTTATTAGATAAAATATACGTTTACAACTTATCCTTCCATCTACTAAATTATACTTTTAATTTAAATATATCTATATAAAAAGTATATCACCCTACATTTTAAAACACAACTGTTCTCTTATAAAAGACAACTTAAATTAATAAAGAGGATATACCTTAAAGATACACCCTCTTACACTTCTTGATTAAAGTACTATTTCAAATGTTTTTATTTGTTTCTTTGAAATAATTCCATTAATAGCATTTTCTTTTACTTCTAGTTTTTCTATAATTTCCTCATTTAAGTTAACTTCGTTTATTTCCTTAACATCTCTATTAACTTTTATTTGGAAGTTTTCTTCTTTATCAGAAATATTAAATATTCTTACTATTATAGAATCTCTATCTTCAGCTTTCTTAAATGCTGATAAAACTATATTTTCTCCTGTAATTGAAACTAAAGAGTCCTCTACTTTGAAATCTCCTTGAAGAGCTAACATTGGAGTATTTAAGTTGTATGCTTCTTCGTAAGCTCTTTCTCCAGTGTAATCTCCTTCATGAGCTATTACTGAATATTCGGCAATATTATTTCCTAAGCATTGTGCTTCAGGTGTTGGGAATACTCCCCAATCTCCTAACTCTCCAACAGATCTTAATATTGTTATAGCAATAGTATTTTCTCCATCTCTTAATACTTCATATTCAGGTAATCCCATATTAGCAACCATAAGACCAACTTTTCCATCATTTACATCAACAAAGTTAGTTTGTTTTTGACAGTTAGAAGGATTTTGCCATCCTTCCCATGGAGTTGTTTCTCTTTCTATAACATCAAAATGTCCTTCTGCAAAGTGAGTGCTTGCTTCTATTCCTGTTGGGAATAATGCTCTTACTCTATGATCTTTTGCAGTATTTTCTATTTCAACCTTAACATCTACTCTTCTAGAAACTTCGCTAAGAACTATTGTAGAAACTAACTTAATTTCTGTCATTTCTTCTACTCTTCTACTTTCTTTCTTAACAGCTTCTACTGGAACTTCTAAAGTATTTTTAACTTCAATAACTTTTTCTACTTCATTATCTTTTAATACTTTAATCTCAGCCTTATTTCCTAAAGTATTTACTACTAAATCCTTCTCTGGAGCTCTAAAGATGTATTCATCTCCTATATCTCCACAATCTTCAAAGGCATTTAAATTCCTATACTCTTTATTTGTTCCTTTATGAAGTAAATCAAATGTACCATTTTCATTGAATTTTAGTGAGAAGAATTTATTTTCAAAAGTTAAATCTTGAGAAACTTCCTTTTCTTCTATAACTTCACATGTAACTATCTTAAATGATTTTAATCCTAAAGCTTTTATATTATTAGCTAAGAACTTAACTTTAAATCTATTTACATACTCTGGTTGTCTAAATCTATTGTTTGGAAGAGTATATTTAAATGTTTCACCTAAAGCTTCAACTACTGATGGAACCTCTTCTCCATTCTCTGTAACAACCTTAAAGTTTTCTATTCCTGATTCTTTATTTACATCAACTGTAGCTTCTACTACTTCACTTCTATCCCATCCTAATGTATTGAATACAACGATGCTTTCTCTGTCAGTAGTAGTTCCATTTACTAGATTTAGCATATGCTCAGTACTTCTATCTATCATTTCTTCTGATATTTGCATACTAGCTTTAAATCTTGTTACCATATCTTGATGAACCTCATCAATACTACATCCACAAATTGAATCATGAGGATGGTTTTGAATTAAGTATTTCCATGATTGAAGTATGAAATCACTTTCGTATTTCTTTCCTTCTAATGAAGCCATAACTCCTAAAGGTTCAACATATCTTTCTAAAAGAACTTGAGACTTATTGTTCATTTGCTTTAAATAAAGTCTTGCTGAAGCTGTGTTACATAAAGTCCACCAACCATCTGTATATTGGCCATTTAACTCTCCAGTAACTTCTTTTAAGTCCTTAACTTCGTCTTTAACATCAGCTATATAATCAACTAAGTTACTATGAACTAATTCAAAATCAACATCTTCTTTTACATTATCTATTATGTCACCAACATTTGTTTGAACTGGTTGGTGGTCACATCCGTTCATTAATAATATTTGATTTGTTGTAGCATACATATCTGCCTTGTTAACTCTGTCATTTAAGAATTCAACAGCTTCTTTCTTATCTGCTGGAATTTCATTACCATTACTATACCAGTTAGCCATAAGTATTCCTAAAACTTCTGATCCATCTGGTGATTTCCATAATACTTCTGAATGGTACTCATTCTCTCCAGCTTCTTCAACCTTTTGGTTATCAAATGCTATTGGAGTTATTCCTCTACCAAAAACTGCATTATCTATTCCAAATCCTCTTAATATTTGAGGTGCTTGAGATATGTTACCAAATGAGTCTGGGAAATATCCTATTTTTACTGGATCTCCAAATCTCTTTGCAAATCTCATTCCTAAAAGCATATTTCTTACATTTGCTTCTGCACTTATTAAATATTCATCTTGAAGAACATACCAAGGACCTACATGAAGTCTTCCTTCTTCTATAAGCTTCTTTAATCTATCAAACATATATGGCTTTACTTCTAAATAATCATCTAAAGCTATAGTTTGTCCATCTAAATGGAAATATTTAAAATGCTCATTATTTTCTAATGTATCTATTAATGAATCCATAAAATCTACTAATTTAACTCTATGTTTTTGAAATGGTATGTACCACTCTCTGTCCCAATGACTATGTGAAACTACGTGTACTTTTTTCATGTCTAACCTCTCCTTATCTAAAGTTCATTAACCTATACCTAGATTATATACGTTTACAGATTGTTTCTTCAATTTTCATTCTTATATGTTTAGTGGACTTTTTATAGATTGTTTAATTTTAGCTAATTGGTTTTTTATCAAAGTTGTATATAAAAAATTAAGCCATGTTTTAAACTGATATTGATTTTAGATATTCCCTAAGACCTATCTTACGGTTATATCTAAAAATTAACACTCAACTAAAACATAGCTAAAATTTAAAGTCAGTAATCATTAAAACTACCGACTTTTAATGATTTATTGCTCTAATCTTATTATATTTTTATATCACTTTTTATAACTGAATAAACGCATATATTAATATATTCATCTCTATTCTTATTATAATAATGTTCTCTTAATATTCCATCTCTATGAAATCCAAGCTTTTCTGATAGTTTAATTGATGAAATATTATTACTATCAATCATAGCTACAATTCTATTCATACTTAAATTTTCAAATGCAAAGTTTTCTATAGCTTTAATACACTCAGAAGCAACCCCTTGCCTCCAAAACTTCTTTGCTACAGTATACCCAATCTCAGTATTATTAGAATAAAAATCCATATTATAAAAACCTATATCTCCAATGAACTCTTTACTTTCCTTATTGACTATAGCCCACCTTATGCCTTTTTTCTCATTATACATTACTTTAACTTTTTTTAGATAAAAATCCACTTGTTTTTCTGGATTAGAAACTTCTGTTCCAGAATATTTCATAACATCTTCATCTGAAAATAAATTAATGAAATTCTCCTTATACTTTTCTTCTATCTCTTTAAGTATAAATCGTTTAGTTTCAAAAATTGGAAACTCTAAGAAAAATTTTTCTATTTTATTTTCTAAAAGTTGATTTTTAATACTCATATTATCCACCTTATTATACCATTAATAAATATTTATAACTTATACTCTATATTAAGTTACAAATAGCTCTTATATATTTAGGCGTTGTTCCACAACATCCTCCTATTATATTTACACCTTTTTCAATAGCCTTTTTAGACAAATCTTTAAATTCTTCTGGAGTCTGTTCATATATAAGTTCATCCCCTATTTTTTTAGGTATTCCTAAATTAGCTTTTATCATAATAGGAAGAGAAGTATTTTCTTTTAAAATATCTAACGCCTTTAATACTTCCTCATACTCTGTACAATTTATTCCTAAGGCACTTACTTCACAAGACTCCAAAATTGAAATCATCTCTTTTATAAACTTAGGAATATCCTTTTTCCCAGCTAAAGTAAAAGAACATATAACTGGTTTATCTGTTAGTTCCTTTGCTTTTTTAATTGCAAATTCTGCTTCTTCTATACTTCCTAAAGTTTCAAAAACAACAATATCAAATTTATTATTTGACGAGTTAATTATTCTTTCTGTATTTTCTTCTACAACACATTTAAAATTTTCATTAGTTTCTTCTATATAATATGAAAGAGGCCCTATATCTAAAGCAACTATTCCATTCTTCTCACACACTTTTTTAGCAATATTAACACCTGCTTCTACAACCTCTTCTAAATCATAATTATTCTTTTTTGCATTTATAACATTGCACATAAATGTATTTGAAAGTATTAAGTTAGCTCCAGCGTCTCTATACTCTCTATGAATTTTTTCTATTAATTCAGGCCTTTTAATATTTAAAAGTTCTGAAGGAGTCTCTTTTAAATTTACTCCTAACTCCATAATCCTAGTTCCCATAGCGCCATCAGCTACTATGAACTCATTTTTCAAATCTAATTTTTTCATCTTAATGTATTCTCCAATCAAATTTACTTCTTTTTTATTTAATGTTTATTTTTAAATAAAACCATATTTTAAACTAGCTAAAATTAACACTTACCTAAAACATAGCTTTAAATTTTAAATATTTGCTTAGCTATTTCTACAGCTCTATTAGCGTCTTTAGCATAAAAATCTGCTCCTATTTCTTTAGCATATTCCTTTGTTAAAACAGCTCCTCCAACAAATATTTTAGTTTTCAAGTCTTTTTCTTTAACTCTTTTTATTGTCTCTTCCATACTCTTTAAAGTTGTTGTCATTAAAGCACTGAGACCTAATAATTTAACATCTTTTTCAATGCACACCTTTAAAATTTCTTCTGGTTCTACATTTTTTCCTAAATCAATAATATCATAACCATAGTTTTCTAGAATAACTTTAACTATATTTTTACCAATATCATGTATATCTCCTTTTACTGTAGCTAATACTATGCACCCCTTATTTTTATCCTCTTTAGAGAAATCAACACTTGATTTTATAACCTCAAAGGATTCTTTAACCGTTTCAGCTGATGCTATTAATTGTGGCAAGAATATCTCTTCTTTCTCAAATTTTTCTCCAACCCTATCTAGTGCAGGTATTAATTCCTTATTAACAATTTCCATGCCTTTAAAACTTTTAAGAAGTTCTTCTGTTTTTCTTCTTGCTTCTCCTCTTAATCCTTTTATGACTATTTCTTTTAAGGTTAAAATATTTCCTCCCTTTTCTCTTAGATTTTCTTCCTTAATATTATTTTTCTTAGAATAATAACTTACATACTTATTAGCCCCTTTATCATATCCATAAAGAAGTTCAAATCCTCTTACAACTTTCATTATTCCCTCTTTGTTAGGATTGACTATAGGAAAATCTAGTCCTTCATTAAGAGCCATTCCTAAAAATACTTCATTTATATTTTCCCTTTCTGGCAATCCAAAGGAAACATTTGAAACTCCTAAAGTAGTCTTAACTCCAAGCTCCTTCTTTATTTTTCTAATAGTCCTTAATGTTTCTCTAACCTCCATCTGGTTTGTTGCTGCTGTTAATATAAGAGGATCTAAAATTATATTCTCTTTACTAATTCCATACTCTGAAGCTTTCTCTATTATTTTTTTCCCTATTTTTATTTTTTCTTCACAGGTTTTTGGTATTCCCTTATTACTTAAGGTCAACCCAATAACCATAGCCCCATATTTTCTAACTATTGGAAGTATTCTATCTAAAGTCTCTTCATCTCCATTTACTGAATTTAAAATACATTTACCATTATAATATCTTAGTGCCTTTTCTATTACCTCTGGATTAGAAGAGTCTATTTGAAGAGGAACATCTAAAACACTTTGAAGATCCTTTACGATTTTAACCATCATGCTTTCTTCATCAATATCTGGAATTCCTACATTAACATCTAAAATATTTGCTCCAGCTTCAACCTGTTCAATCCCCTGTTTCACAATATAATCTATATCATTATTTTTTAAAGCCTCTTTAAATCTTTTTTTCCCAGTAGGATTTATTCTCTCTCCAATTACAGAAACTCCTCTTCCACTTATAGTAAGTGAAGGCGTACATACACCTGTTAGACTAACTTTATCTCTTTTTATACTTTCTTTCTTTTTTAATCTTTTCGATAATTCCTCTATATATTCAGGAGTTGTCCCACAACATCCACCAATATAATTAACACCTAGAGAAACAAATTTTTCTCCATATTCACCGAATTCATATTTATCAACTTCATAACTTGTCCTATCTCCATCTATACTAGGCATTCCTGCATTAGCCTGTACTATTACATCCTTGTTAGTTGATTTTACTATTCTTTTTATTATTGATTCCATTTCTCTAGGTCCTAAAGAACAATTAACACCTAAAGCATCAACTCCTAATCCTTCTAATGTCATAGCCATACTCTCTGGAATACATCCTGTAAAAGTTCTCTCATTTTTTTCAAAACTCATAGTACAAAATACAGGCAAGTTAGAATTTTCTTTTGCTGCTAAAATAGCTGCCTTAGCTTCATATAAATCACTCATTGTCTCTATAAGTATAATATCTGCTCCATTTTTTACTCCAACTATAACCTGTTCCTTAAATATATCATAAGCTTCATCAAAACTTAGAGTTCCCATAGGCTCTAAAAGTTCTCCTATAGGACCTATATCTAAGGCTATTTTCACTTCATTTCCCTCTCTAGCTCTCTTTGCTATTTCTAAAGCTTTTGTTATAATTTCTTCTACTTTAAAATCTGTATTTCTTAATTTTTTTCTATTTGCTCCAAAAGTATTAGTAGTTATAAAGTTTGCTCCTGCCTCTATATATCTTTTATGAACTTCATATATAATATCTTCATTATATATATTAAAAACTTCTGGATTCTCCCCAAGCTTCAATCCTAACTTTTGAAGCATAGTCCCCATAGCCCCATCAAAAATCTTAATCATAACATCTCTTACCGCCTTTCCTATAATTGCACTTTGTATAAAAACTACATTGATCACAACTTCTTATGGAAGCTTGATTATTTCTACATTTACTTATTCCTATTATTGCTGTAACTGATTTTCTAGGTATTAAAATATTACTCTCTGTTAAATTTAAACCTATTGCTTTTTGCCCATCTATTAACTCTAAAAAATCCTTTTGAAATTCTATTGAAAAATCTCCATACCCTGGACTAAATCTTTCTCTTATAAACTCATTTTTACTTTCAACCTTTTCCTTTATAGCCTCTTCAATTTCATCACAGACTTCCTCTATGGCAGCAGTAGCACAGGCATCTAATACGAGAGCTTTTAACAAATCTATCTTCTCATACTTATTTATAGCCCTTTCTATCTCATATCCTAAGGTAACTCCTAGTAAAATCACCTTATAGCACCCTTTTAAATGTCTCTTTATAGATACTCCCTTTAAAATTTTTTCAGTTCCTAATATTTTTAAATTATCTTTATACTCTTCTAAACCATATTCTCTATAGGTTACTCTATAATCAGCTATTTCCTTGCATTCTTCGATGCATTTATCTATAAGTTCAAAATCTTCTTCATTTCCTTTTACACCTAAATATCTAAGCACTTCTTTTTTATCTATATTAGTAATTTTCATATTTATATAATTCTTTCTCCTTTTAAGATATTTTTTCCTTTCTATTTACTGAATTAATAATATTTTTAGTTCCACTTACTATATTCTTTGCTACATATGAATTATTCATTGTATATAAATGCACACCTCTTACCCCGCTAGAGATTAAATCTATTATTTGCTCATTTGCATATGCTATTCCAGCATCTCTTAAAGCTTCCTTATCATGCTCATACTTATTTACTATTTTCATAAATTTTTTAGGGAATGTTGCCCTACAAAGAGATAATATCCTCTCTATTTGTTTTTTATTAACTACAGGCATTATTCCAGCCTGAATTGGTACATCTATTCCTTTCTTTTCACAGGATTCTAGAAAATCAAAAAATATATCATTATCAAAAAATAATTGAGATATTAAGTGATTAGCTCCAGCATCTACTTTTCTTTTTAAAAATTCTAAATCCTTATCTTTGTTAATGGCTTCTGGATGAATTTCTGGATAACAAGCTCCTGCAATATTTATATCTTTATATTTTCCAATATGTTTTATTAAATCTATGGAAGAATTATATTCCGATATAATATTTTCTCTTTTATCTCCTCTTAAAGCTAATACATTCTCTACTCCTTTACTTTTTAATATGCTCAAAGTTTTCTCTATATCTTTTTTTTCTGCTCCTATACAAGTTAAATGTGCTAAAGTTTCTAAATTGTATTTATTTTTTATTATTGATGATAATTCTATTGTTCTATTACTTACAAAATTTCCACCTGCTCCATAAGTCACACTTATAAAATCTGGTTTTAATTCCTGTATCTCTTCTAAAGTTCTGTATATATTTTCTATTGGAGTACTTTCCTTTGGAGGAAAAACCTCAAATGAAAACACAAATTCTTTTTTATCAAATAATTCTTTAATATTCATAAAATCCCTCCTAAAAATAAAAAAGCCTAAAGGAAATAATCCTTTAGGCATAAAATCTCTAATTTTCTCAACTTCAAAACTTATCTTTCAGTAAACCTGCAGGATTTAGCACCGTTATAGAATAAAATTTATTTATACTATAGGTTGCTGGGCTTCACAGGGCCAGTCCCTCCACCTCTCTTGATAAGAATAATATTCTGTTTTGGTAAATTATAGTATATAAAAATAAAATAGTAAATATATAAGTTTTTTTTATTATTATAATTTGTAAAACACACTACATATTTGATATTTTTTTAAAACTGTTATAATATTACTTAGTACTAGTAATATTAAAGGGGCGAAATATATGTTTAGATCTATATATTGGTATGGAAAAGGATATGCCTGGACATTAATAAAATCCTTATCTGATATAAAAAAAATAAATAAAATGGAAGAGGAAGGTAAGCTTGAAGAAAGAGATGAATATATCTATCAATGTAGTAGAAGGATAGCTCATACTTTTCTTAAAGATGCCGGAATAAAAGTTAACGTTGAAGGCTTAGAAAATATTCCTGAAGGACCTGTTCTTTTTGTTGGTAACCATCAAAGTAATATGGACATTCCTGTTGTCATGTATTCTATTGATAGACCAAAAGGATTCATAGCAAAAAAAGAACTTGAAAAAATGCCTATACTAAAAGATTGGATACTACTTTCAAAAGCTATATTTATTGATAGAGATCATCCTAAAAAAGCCATGGCTGGTATTTTACAAGGAATTAAGCAATTAAAAGAAGGATATTCAATGGTTGTTTTTCCTGAAGGAACAAGAAGTCATTGTAGTAAACTAGGAGAATTTAAAGCAGGTAGTTTTAAATTAGCTACTAAATCAAAAGTTCCTATAGTGCCTTTTACAATTGATGGAACATATAAAATAATGGAAGGAAATCATTATTTTATAAAACCTGGTGAAGTAAATCTTTATATTCACCCACCAGTTTATACTGATAAACTTACTAAGGAAGAAATTGCAGAGCTTCCTGAAAAAGTTGAAAATATCGTTAGAAGCAAACTTCCTAATGAAGGAAGATAAAAAAATCCATGAGTAAAATTTACTCATGGATTTTTTTATTTATATCAATTTAAAACAGTTCCTTCTAATTCAACACTCTTCTTATTAAGAGCTTTTTCTTTAAAGAATTCTTCTGTTTCTTCTATAACTACTTTTCTTAATCCAATAATACCTATAAGGTTTGGAATTGCCATTAATCCATTAACAATATCAGCTATTATAAATATCAATGTTAATGGTAAGAATGATCCTGCAGCAACAAGAAGTATATATAATATTCTATATGGTTTTATTGCTTTTATTCCAAATAAATACTCAACACATCTTTCCCCGTAATAATTCCATCCTAATATTGTTGTGAAAGCAAAGAATATAAGTCCTATATTAACTATATATGTTCCTATATTACTAATAGGAAGACCCATTTCAAAAGCTTGCGTTGTAAGGGCGGCACCTTCTAAATTTCCTGTATAAGCACCTGTAAGAATTATAACTATACCTGTCATTGTACAAATAAGAATTGTATCAAAAAATGTACCAGTCATAGAAATAAGTCCTTGCTTAACTGGTGACTTAGTCCTAGCTGCAGCCGCTGCTATTGGAGCACTTCCAAGGCCAGCTTCATTCGAGAAAACTCCTCTTGCTATCCCACTTTTCATAACAGTTATTATACTAATTCCCACAGCTCCACCTAAGGCAGCTCTAGGATTAAAAGCACTCTCTATAATTATTACTACGGCATTTGGAACCTTATCTAAATTAAAAGCTATAACAATTAAAACTCCTAATATATAAAGACCTGCCATTAAAGGAACAACCTTTTCTGATACGCTAGATATTCTCTTTATTCCACCTAAAGTTACTAAAGTAACTAATAAAGTTACTATTCCTGCTGTAATTACAGTTGGAACATTAAATGTAATACTTGCAGCATCAGTTATTGATTTAACTTGTCCAAAGGTTCCTATTCCTAATAAAGCTACACCGATTCCAAAGAAAGCAAAAATATTTGCTAGCCAATTTAGCCCAAGACCATTTTTTATATAATACATTGGTCCTCCAGCCATTTGACCATTTTCATCTACCACTCTGTACTTTATAGCAAGTACACCTTCTGCATATTTAGTTGCCATTCCAAAGAAAGCAGCTACCCACATCCAAAATAAGGCTCCTGGTCCTCCAGCTTTTATAGCCGTTGCAACTCCTACTATGTTTCCTGTTCCTATTGTAGCCGAAAGTGCTGTACATAAGGCTCCAAAACTTGAAACATCTCCTTCTGCATCATCACAAGAAGATTCATCATCCTTCTTAAATACATACTTTAAAGCCATTGGTAATTTTAAAATTTGTAATAATTTTAATCTTATAGTCAGGTAAATTCCTGTTCCTACAAGTAGTACAAGAAGTGGGACTCCCCATACTAAGTTGTCGATTTGATTTAATAAGTTTTCCATAAAAAAAATCCTCCTTAAATTTAAATTTGCGGAGGAGAATAAGGATACTTAAAAAACTTAAGTAACTAACCTTATCCTCTGTCCTTTTACCTGAGAGTTTCAGTCAAAATAATTTGACCTTGCTCCTTCGGTGCTCTTTTACAAGAGTCTCTCCAGAGGCTCGTCCAGTAACGGTCCTAATACCTGAAAGATTTCCCTCTTCGGTGGATATATAAAATATCACTCTCCCATTACCTTCATCCGAACATATTGAATTTTAATTTATTATAGTCATTATATAGTTATTTAATACAAAAATCAAATACTATTTTTCCAAAATATTTAATTTTTCGTATTTTTTATTAGTTATACTATTTGTCTTTTCAATAAAATCATTTATTGAATTTAAGATTTTTCTCTTTTCCTCTAAACTTTTTTCCCCTCTACCAACTCTATCGCAATATGTTAATAAAGCTATGTCATGTAAATCTGAATTTAAAACCATATCTTTCGGCTTTACAAATGGAAGATTTTTATCTACATAAAGATATGACATGTGATATCTTATTAGATTACTTACATCTATTATAAACTTTTCATCCTCTACTACACTTCTTAGAATATTTTTGGTAATCTCTGCCCCTACTCTATCATGATCATAAGCAGTCCATCTTCCTTTTCTCATCTTAGTAGTATCTTTTTTCCCTATATCATGAAGCAAAGCTGCCCACATAAACTCTCTTTTATTATTAGCAAATTCTTTTAACCTGGCTGCTTCATCCAAAACCTGCAAAGTATGATTCCATACATTACCTTCTGGATGATGTTTCTTTTCCTGCTGAACTTTCTCTAAATCCTTTATTATTTCTAAAAAAGAGTTTTTTAATTCTCCTTCTTCATTCAAAGAAATTAAAAATTTTGATGGAACTTTATCCTCTAAAATATGTTTTTCTAAAATTTCAAATAATTCTCTATCATTCATAATGAACTCCTAAACTTTATATTATAATTTTATTTATTAAATTAACATTAAGTAAAACTTAATGTTTCAACCTAAGATTAATTATATTTTACCACTAATTTTTAAATTCAATTCCTATAATTAATTGTCAGAAAATTACTACTTTATGTTTTCAAATCCAGCAAATGAGCCATTCTGCCTTTTATGGTACTTATATATTTGCACAAATTTTCCTTTTTATATTGAATTACTTAAAAAGATAATGTTAAAATATCACTGTCGGTATTCTAATCTTAGAAGCTGAACTATTTTTACGGTTAAAAATTCAAGAACCGAATTATATCCCAAAGGGAATAAGAACGGAGGAGAGTCAATGAGCGCAGTTTATCAAACTAGACAAAAGACAAGAAAACTAGTAATTATTGGTATGCTATCTGGTATATCAATTTTCCTAGGACTAACAGGATTAGGTTTTATAAAGATTCCACCTGTTAACGCTACTATTATGCATATTCCTGTTATAATAGGTGCTATTATTGAAGGACCAATTGTAGGAGGATTAATAGGACTAGTGTTTGGATTATTTTCTATGTACCAAGCCTTTACGGCACCAATGCCAACTAGTTTTATGTTTTGGAACCCTATTATAGCTTTAGTTCCTAGAATTCTTATAGGTGTAGTAAGTTACTACGTATATGCATCTATGATTAAGGGAGCTAAAAAGAATTTAAAAGCTACAACCTTTATAAGTTCTCTTGTTTTAGGACTACTTTTATTTGTGAGCTTATCAGCTTTAACAGAATCTTTACTAATATCAGCTATAATAGGAGCTTTATTCTTTGCAATTAGTATGCTTATTATGCTTAAATTTAAGCATAAAAATAAAGAGGAAGCCTTATCTATAGGTACAGCTTCAGTAATCGGAACCCTAGTAAATACTGTTGGTGTACTTGGTTTAACATATGTTTTCTATTTAGAAAGATATGCTTCTGCTTTAGGAATATCTGAGCATGCTGCTAAATTAACTTTAGCAGGAATAGGTATAACAAATGGAATACCTGAGGCTTTTATATCTGCCTTAATATCCATACCTGTTATACTTGGAGTTAGAAAAATATTAAAATAATTTTATAAATATGTTTTAGCGTATAGCTTAATAAAGTTATACGCTAAAACTTTATTCAATTGCTGGTAAAGGTTTAATAATGTGAGGTGTATATTATATGTTTGAAATAAAAATTACTGATATTGAGGGATTTAAGTTAGGACATGCACAGAATTTTGAAGGTGCTACTGGATGTACAGTTTTAACCTGTGAAGAAGGAGCTTCTGGTGGTGTTGATGTACGTGGTGGTGCTCCAGGTACTAGAGAAACAGATCTTTTAAATCCAATGGAAATGGTTGATAAAATTCATGCTGTTGTATTATCTGGTGGTTCTGCCTTTGGATTAGATGCTTGTTCTGGAGTCATGGAATACTTAGAAAATAAAAATGTTGGCTTTGATGTAGGTGTAGCTAAAGTTCCTATAGTATGTGGTGCTGTTTTGTTTGATCTAGTATGTGGAAGTTCTAAAATAAGACCTAATAAAGAAATGGGATTAGAAGCTTGCATTAATGCTGAGAACTATGATGATTCTAAAAATGGTAATATAGGTTGTGGTACTGGTGCCACCGTAGGTAAGGCCATAAATCCAAAACTTGCAATGAAAGGTGGTTTTGGAAGCTATGCCGTGCAAGTTGGTGACTTAAAAGTTGGTGCTATTGTTGGAGTTAATAGTCTTGGAGATATTGTTGATCCAAATAATAATAATAAAATCATTGCAGGTGGATTAAGTGAAGATATGAAATCCTTCATTAACACAGAGGAAAGTTTAATAGGCAACTATGCAAATCCTAAAAATGCTTTTAAAGGTAATACCACTATAGGTGCCATAGTCACTAATGGAAAGTTTACTAAAGCTCAAGCTAATAAAATTGCTTCTATGGCTCAAAATGGTTTTGGAAGAACCATAAGACCAGCTCATACTATGTTTGATGGAGATACAATTTTCACACTTTCTTCAAATAAGGTAGATGCTGATATAAATGTTGTTGGTCTTTTAGCTGCTCAAGTTATGGAAAGAGCTATTATTAAGGCAGTAAAAGAGGCAGATACTTGTCATGGCTTCCTAGCTTATAAGGATTTAAAATTTGATGTATAATATTTTTAACTCAAGCAGATAATATTTCTGTTTGAGTTTTTTATTTGATTTATTATAATATTTAAATCACCAGATAGGCTATTAAAATAATTTTATCATTTTATTCCAAAACATGTCTTTTAATCCTCCAATGGATATAAGTTTATAGTTTATTAACTCCATTTCTGCACATCATAATATCGAAAGGAAAAGAAAACTTATCCTTTCAAAAAAAATCTCATTTAACTTAAAAGGAGGAATTCAAAATGGCACAATTAGTTCCAGAAGCAAAAAACGGATTAGCAAAATTTAAGAATGAGGTAGCAAATGAAATGGGAGTACCATTCTCAGATTACAATGGTGACCTAAGCTCAAAACAATGCGGAAGCGTTGGTGGAGAAATGGTTAAAAGAATGGTTCAACAATACGAACAATCAATGAAATAATAAAAAAGAGTAGAAGGTAAGAACTTTCTTACCTTCTACTCTTTTCTTTAAGAAACCTTTTTAAGCATAAAGTTTCTCCAGTTTCCATCCTCTATTAAAATGCTATTACTTTCAAACTCTTCTTTATCATTCATTGCATAATAATAAACATAACATTTCTCTGGTGATTTTTTCCCTACAATTTCAACATCCATTTCAACTCTATTATATTCATTATTATTATTATCAATTCCAAAGTAGCCTTCCATAAGATCCATAGAATTTATAACATCTTCATAATCATGAATAGTCATTACTTCTCCATATACAAAGCCATCCCCTTCTAATAAAGCAGGATATCCTTTTTTAGGCATATGATATAAAGTTCCTCTTACTCTTCCTAATTCACTCTTTATAACTTTTCCTTTTAAGTATTTATCATAGTTAAAAAATCCTGTTCTTAAGCTTCCATAAACAAAGATTTTTCTTTTTATCCTAGGTTCTAACATTAGCAAACAGCGCCTCCTATAGTTTTAATATCATTATCATTTAAAACAATAGCTTTTATACTAAGCTCTAATCCTTTTGCTATATCATCAATTGACATAGATGGAGTATTTGGTTTACTTACAACTTGAGCTGGTATATATGGTACATGTATAAATCCTGCTCTTATATTTTTATATTTCTTATTAACCAAATATAAAACGCCGTACATTACATGGTTACAAACAAAAGTTCCTGCTGTGTTAGAAACTGATGCTGGTATACCATTATCCACCATCTCTTTAACCATTGCCTTTATAGGTAAATTACTAAAGTATGCACTTTCTCCATCTTCATATATAGGAATATCTATTGGCTGATTTCCCTCATTATCTTTTATTCTAGCATCATCCATATTTATAGCTACTCTTTCTGGAGTTATGCCAAATCTTCCTCCTGCTTGTCCTATTGATATAACTACATCTGGATTAATCTCGTTTATCTTTTCTTCAATTTTTTCGAGAGATTTTCTAAAAACTGTAGGTATTTCTAATTTAATAACCTCAGCTCCTTCTATATTTTCTGGTATCATCTTAACAGCCTCTAAAGCTGGATTTATACTTTCTCCTCCAAAAGGATCAAATCCTGTAATTAATACTTTCATTCTCATACACTCCTTCTTCTCAATACATAGTTAATTAAAATGCTAAGAAATACATTAATGCTATATGTATCACTAACAAAATTATAGCAAATAAACTTTGACATTTCATAACCACATTCTTGTCTTTTGTCTCTAATAAAGCCGCTGGCATTACATTGAAATTCGCCGCCATTGGTGTTAATAATGTTCCACAGTAACCTGCTGTTAAGGCTAAAGCCCCTGCTATAGCAACATTAGCACCTTGAGCAAATACAAATGGTAATCCTATTCCCACAGTTATAACTGAGAAGGCTGCGAAGGCATTTCCCATTATCATAGTAAATACAGCCATTCCTACACAGTAAGCTGTTACACCAGCTAGTATGTGTCCTTCAGGAATAAAATTAGATATTCCTGATGATATAACATCTCCAACTCCTGCCGCAGTAAATACTGTTCCTAAGGCTGCTAAAAGTTGAGGTAATATACTTGTAGATCCAACTGACTGAACCATTCTATTACTATCTTCTACTAAATGCTTAGGCTTAGCTTTTAATACTACAAATGTTGTTATTACAGCTGCCACGGAAGCTATACCTATAGCGACTGTTCCTGATAAACTTGTAAATTGTGCAATCACTAAAGAACCTATTGCTATTACAATCGAAGGTAAAAAAATCTTATTTTTTAATTTTTTAGCCTGCAGTTCTGCAAAATCTACATTAGGCAGCTTTAAGTTTCCTATATTAACTTGTTTACTTGCAGTTAATACACCTATAACTAAAAGTAAAGCTCCTATTACTACAGGTGGAATGGCTCCTCCAGCTATAAAAATAATTGATAGTATTGTCCAAAAGACTGCCGTTCCTATTCTAGTTTTATGTTCTTTATCTCTTAATGTATCAATTGCCGTATTTAACATTAAAAGACCTACAATTATATAAAAGATTTCAAGTAATACATTAGAAATCACTTCCATATTCATTAGCTTTCACCTCTACTTTACTTCTTCTTTGTTCTTTGATAAGTTTTTACTTAACTTTTTATCCAATAACCTATTTTGTAATACTCCTAGTATTAAAGCTATTATAGCTATTGGCACTGAAGCCTTTGCTATTTCTAAAGTACTAACTCCATATCCTAATTCCTGTAATGTTCCAGCTATTAAAAGAACTCCTGAACTTGCTAAGAATACGTTTTGGCCAAAGAAGTTTCCATAGTTATCCATAGCCGCTGCTGTTCCCTTTATTAAGTCTTCGCTCTTATCGTCTAGCTTTCCATATTTGCTTACAGCTGCTCCTTGAGCCATTGGATTTATAAGAGGTCTTATAAACTGTGCTTGTCCACTTAATCTTAAAGAAACCGCTGTTCCAACTTCTCTTATGAATAAATAACAACTTAAAAGTTTTCCAGTTGACATATTTTTCATATTTTTTATTAAAGTTATAGCTCTTTCTTTTAAACCAAATCTCTCACACATACCGATTACAGGTAAGGTCAAAATAAATAAAGTCATATGTCTTTGACTTACAAAAGTTGAACCTAATTTTTCTAATATTTCATATACACTCATGTCTGCTACTAATCCAGTAGCTAAACCAGCAACTAACACAACAGCTATAGTATCAAATTTTAGTGCAAATCCTATTATTACGATTAATATTCCTATTAGTTCCAATATTATCTCCCCTTTTCAATTTATCATCTTAATACCATTAAAATTTTTATTTCGTTATTTTAAAATTATTATAACCATAAATTTATCAATTTTCTACAGTTTTTTATGAATATTTTTAAAATTATCTATATTTTTATTATCATTTTAATTTTGTTATTAATTTATTTAAAGTTTATTCAAAATTTAAACAAACAAAAAAAAAGAAACCATAGGTCTAAACCTATAATTTCTTTTAATTAATATTCTATTTTCTAGAAACTATAATTTTTCCATCTTCTCCATCTACTAAAGCAATAGATCCATCATAAATTTCTCCAGAAATTATCTTCTTAGCAATTTTAGTTTCTAATACATTACTTATATATCTCTTTAATGGTCTAGCTCCATATACTGGATCATATCCTTCTTCAGCTAATATATCTTTAGCTGTATTAGTAACTTCAAGAGTTATATTTCTTTCTTTTAATCTATTTTCAACACCTTTTAAGAAGATATCTATAATTTTCTTAATACCTTCACTACTTAAAGGTCTAAACATTATGATTTCATCTACTCTGTTTAAGAACTCTGGTTTGAATCTTAATTTCATTTCATTCATAACATTTTCTCTAATATCTTCTTCTATACCTTCAGTAGATTTATTTTCTAATAAGTAGCTACTTCCTATATTAGAAGTCATAATTATTATAGTATTCTTAAAGTCAACAGTTTTACCTTTGTTATCTGTTAATCTACCGTCATCTAATATTTGAAGGAATAGGTTAAATACGTCATCATGAGCTTTTTCTATTTCATCAAATAATATTACTGAATATGGGTTTCTTCTAACAGCCTCTGTTAATTGACCACCTTCTTCATATCCAACATATCCTGGAGGAGGGCCTATTAATCTAGATACAGCATGTTTTTCCATGTATTCAGACATATCTATTCTAATAATATTATCTTCACTATCAAATAAGTCTCTTGCTAAAGTTTTTGCAAGTTCTGTTTTACCAACACCAGTAGGTCCTAAGAATATAAATGATCCTATTGGTTTTCTTTCATCTTTAAGACCTGCTCTAGCTCTTATTACTGCATTAGCAACAGCAGTTGTAGCTTCATCTTGACCAATTACTCTTTTTCTTAAATCTTCTTCTAATCTTAAAAGTTTTTCTCTTTGACTTTCAACTAATTTTGTAACAGGAATTCCAGTCCATTTTGAAATTATTTCTGAAATTTCATTTTCAGTAACTTCTTCTTTTAATAATGCATTATCATTATCTTTTTCCATGTGAACTTCTTGTTCTTTTATTTGACGTTCAAGCTCTGGAATTCTACCATATTTAAGTTCTGCAACTTTATTTAAATCATATTCTCTTTCATATTTTTCAACTAATCCTCTTGCTTCATCTAAGTTAGCTTTTAAATCTCTAATTGCTGAAATATGAGCTTTTTCTTTTTCATATTTAATTGTCATTTCATCATTTTTATTTTGAAGATCAGCAAGTTCTTTTTCTAATGCAACTAATCTATCTTTAGATGCTTCATCGCTTTCTTTTGATAAGGCTTCTTTTTCAGTTTCAAGCATTAAAATCTTTCTTCTTAAAATATCTAACTCAGTTGGAAGAGAGTCTATCTCACTTCTTACCATAGCACCAGCTTCGTCTATTAAATCTATAGCTTTATCTGGTAAATATCTATCTTGAATATATCTATGAGAAAGTTTTGCCGCAGCTACTATTGCTGAGTCATGGATTCTAATTCCATGGTGAATTTCAAATCTTTCTTTTAATCCTCTTAAAATTGATATAGTTTCTTCAACTGTTGGTTCTTCAACTATAATTGGTTGGAATCTTCTTTCTAAAGCTTTATCTTTTTCAATATATTGTCTATATTCATCAAAGGTTGTAGCTCCTATACAATGTAGTTCTCCTCTTGCAAGCATTGGTTTAATTAAGTTTCCTGCATCCATTGCACCATCTGTTTTACCAGCACCTACAATTGTGTGAATTTCATCTATGAATAAAAGAATTTTCCCTTCTGAACTTTGAACTTCTTTTAATACAGCTTTTAATCTTTCTTCAAATTCTCCTCTGTATTTTGCACCAGCTATTAAAGCTCCCATATCTAATGAAATGATAACTTTTTCTTTTAATCCTTCTGGTACATCTCCTCTTACAATTCTCTCAGCTAGTCCTTCAACTATAGCAGTTTTACCTACTCCAGGTTCCCCTATTAGTATTGGATTATTTTTAGTTTTTCTTGAAAGAATTCTAACGGCTCTTCTTATTTCTTCATCTCTTCCTATAACAGGATCTAATTTATGTTGTTTTGCAAGTTCTATTAAATTAGTTCCGTATTTATCTAATGCTTCATAAGTTCCTTCTGGATCTTGTGAGTCAACTCTTTGACTTCCTCTAACTTCATTTAAAACTTTTAGGAATCCATCTTTAGTTATATTATATTTTCTTAAGATTTCTCCTACAGCTCCATTTTTATCTATATCCATTATTGCAAGCATTACATGCTCAACACTTATATATGAATCCTCAAATTGTTTTGAGATTTCTTCTGCTTTTATTAATACTTCATTTATTCTTCTTGTTGCAGTCACTCCTGATGATTGAGCTGCTTCACCTAAAACCTTAGGCATTCTATCTATTTGAACATGAATGTCTCTTTTTAATGACTCAATATTAACACCCATTTTTTCAAATATATTAGGAATTAGACCATCTTTTTGATTCACTAATGCTGAAAATAAGTGAATTACATCTAGTTGTTGATTATTATATTTAACTGCAATTTCATAAGCATCATTTAAGCTTTGTTGTACTCTTAATGTCATTTTATCTGCATTCATTTTATCACCTCAATATTCTCTTGTTTGTATCTTATGTAATAATAATACTATAATAGTCAAAGAAAGTCAAAGTCTATTTTTAACTTTTAATTTTTTTCCTATTATCTTAATTAATAAGCTCTTTTCTTTATAAACTATTACTTAATAATAATTTATATTAATAATTTTTAAACTAATCCCCTATTTAAATAAGAAAATATATTTTTATTTCAAAAAAATAGCAAAATTATAAATATATTATTTTAAATTCCTATATTGTTATCCTTAATATATGTTGATATTATTAAACTATACTGACTTTAACAACTTTAACTAATAAGGATGGTGTTTTAAATTTGGAATTAAAAGTTTTTGAATTTACTAAAAGTACTTTGGAATTACTTAAGGATATAAAAAAGGAACTTGCATATAGTGCAAATCTATTAGATGATTTTTTCTATTCCTTACTAGAAAATTCTTGTGAAGGTTTTTTTAATATATCAACTAGAGTAAAATCAGCTTCAAGCTTAAGAGAAAAGATAATAAGACATAATTATTATCTAAAATATGAATCTTCTAAAGATTTATTTGAAAATTTATCTGATTTAATAGGAGTAAGGATAGAATGTAGATTTATAGAAGATGAGGAGCATATTTTTAAATTCATAAGAACAGTTTTTAACTGTATTAATGAAGATGGTTTCTCTTATTCATCTCAAAGTCCTAATATATTTTTAGATTTAAATGAGCATCAGCCTTTAAAACAAAAGAATGGTTTTGAATTATATAGAATAGATGGTTTTATTATTAATGAAGGAGAAAAATTTAACTTTGAACTTCAAATAAAATCAATGGTAAATAATTTTTGGGGAGAAATAGAACATAAAATCATCTATAAAAATTATAATATGATTTTAGGTGATAAGTTTTATAAAAATATACTTCATTCTATTAAAAACAACTTATGCCTAATAGATAATCAACTCCTTACAATATTTAATCATGTTAATTCCAACATGGATAATGCTCCTGGTATGGGAATTAAAAAAGAAGGTATAGAACTTCTTTTATCTAAAATGATTTATGATATCTATTCTTCTAAAGTAAAAAATGAATTAGGAATATCAGTTGACTTTAGAAATGCATGCGATATAATAATTGATTACATATTTACAAAAAATAATTGTAATACCTCTCAAGAGTACTACACCGCTTTTATAGATACTTCTGTAAGATTAAATGAGGTATTTAAAAATTCTATTTCTTTTAAAAACGAATTATCTATTGGAAAAGAACCTTTAGATTTTGATTCAGATTTTTCTATTTCTGTAGGAAATAAATTGGCTCATGCAATGAACTATGATTTTCACTGGAATCTATTTTTTAAAATATTATTTGAAATAGAACCTGGTAATAATAGAGAAGACTTCTATTCATTTATAAGCTATTTAG
Source organism: Clostridium sp. LIBA-8841 (assembly GCF_034439435.1). GTDB lineage: Bacteria > Bacillota > Clostridia > Clostridiales > Clostridiaceae > Sarcina. Next base: position 332,284 of record NZ_JAPCKJ010000001.1, read on the forward strand.
AAACTATTTTTTCTAAAAGAGATTCTTATTTGAATCTATATTTAACCTTCTCATCTGATGAAGTTTCTATGATAAAGGAAGATATTTTAAGTGCTTTAAGCAAGGCATTTTTAGAAATTGATTCTTTAAAATTCATATATAGAGATAAGCTTTCAGAAATATTTAATGCTCTTGATGAGCATGTTAAATTCTTATGTGAAAATATTAAGTCTTATGAGGATTATTCAGATCATAAATACTTATATACAGAATATCTTTACCTTAACGTATTAAGTATTTTTAATGCTGATATAAATATAAATTCAATTATTGAATTTGTTAATGAATTAAAAAATAGTAAGTGTAAACTTAGAATAAGCTATAAAGGAATTAAATTACTAGCTTCAAATAACATTAATTCTCCAATTAACACATGTGAACTTTTAGAACAAATTTATATTAGATAATCAATAATTAAAATATCAGTCCACATAAATTTAATTATTGGACTGATATTTTTTCATATACAAAGGAGGAATTTTTATGCACTTTTTTTTAAGCGCAATATTTTTAATAAATATTGTATTCATATTATCAATTATATTTCTTGAAAGGAAAAATCCCGCAACTACTTGGGCTTGGATTTTAATTCTAACATTTTTACCTATAATAGGATTTATTATTTATATTCTTTTTGGTCAAAATATAACACGTGAAAAAAACTTTAATAAAAAAATCACAGATGATAAAACAAAGCAAAAATACTTAAATGAGTTTAAAAAGCATTTCAAATTAGATGATATTTCTTTGAAATATAAAGATCTAATAATGATGAACTTTAATAATGATAACTCAACTTATACTCAACGTAATGATATAGACTTATATTTTGATGCTCACAGACTTTTTGAAGAGATGATAAAGGAAGTAAAACAAGCAAAAGAGTTTATTCATATGGAATTTTATATTTTTAAAAGCGATGAAATTGGTAAAAAAGTATTAAAAGCCTTAACAGAAAAAGCTAAAGAGGGGGTTGAGGTAAAACTACTAGTAGACTCCATAGGTAACTCTATAGAAAAAAAATATATAGATGACTTTAAGGCTGCTGGTGGTGAGTTTAAAGTATTCTTTCCTGGCTTTTGCAAATATATAAACCTAAGAATAAACTATAGAAACCATAGAAAAATACTTGTTATAGATAGAAAAGTAGCTTTTCTAGGTGGATTTAATATTGGTGATGAATACCTTGGAAGAGATAAAAAAATAGGTTATTGGCGTGATACTCATACTAAAATAAAGGGACTTGTAATAAATGATTTAGAAGGGAGATTCCTTCTTGACTGGAGTTATGCTAACGATTCAGATTTAAATATAGCCCTTAAAAAGTACTTCATACATCCTAATTCTTTAGATGTACCAGATAAAATTATTGGAGCTCAAATAGTTTCCTCAGGTCCTGACCATGTTGAACAACAGATTAAAAATGGTTATTTTAAAATTATAAATTCAGCAAAGAAAAATTTATTTATACAAACTCCATATTTTGTACTAGATGAACCTATGCTTGAGGCCTTAAGGCTTTCAGCATTATCCGGAGTTGATGTTAAAATAATGCTTCCTGGAAACCCTGACCATAAATTTATGGGATGGATAGCTAATTCATATTTTGAATCTTTATTAAAATCAGGTGCAAAAATTTATCTATACCAAAAGGGTTTTTTACATGCTAAAACGATAGTAGCGGACTCCTCTATATGCAGTATAGGAACTGCTAATATGGATATTAGAAGCTTTTCTTTAAACTTTGAAAGTAATATATTTATATACAACGAAGAACTTTCAAAAGCTATGGAAGATCAATTCTTTAAAGATTTAGAATTCTGTGAGAGAGTTACTCTTGAAAAATTTGAAAAACGTTCTATTGTATCAAAAGTTGGTGAATCCGTAATAAGATTGGTTTCTCCTTTAATGTAATAAAAAAATACAGCATATATAAAAATATATGCTGTATTTTTATTTCTCTTTAATTCTAAACTTTTAAATTATCTTAAATTAAATAAAAAAATTCATTATTCTTCTTTAAAATACACTTCAATGTCATCCTTTAATTCGACCATTATCATTTTATCCATATTTTCATTTATATTTGGATAATCACTTCTATAATGAGATCCCCTACTTTCTTTTCTAAGATCAATTGCTTTTAGTATAGCTTTACACAATAATATATTATTTTCTAACCTATATGAATTCCTTACACTTTCAATATTAATATCTTTCTTATATATAAATTCCTTAGACATTTTATTTAATTTTGAAATTGCATTTTTTACACCTATTTCATTTTTTTCTATCATTGCATTTTTAAACATTATTTCTTGAACTTCTGAAATAAGTTCTTCTGCCCTATCTATCTCATATAGTTCAAATTCTACTTCATCTTTATCACTTAAGTTTTTATTTTCAGCATACCTACTGGCACTTTCTCCAGCTATCTTTCCAAAAACAAGACCATTCGCTGTAGATAATCCACCTATTCTATCTGCACCATGCATACCTCCAGTGCACTCTCCTGCTGCAAATAATCCATTTATCTTTGTTTCTGCTTTTTTGCTTATGCTAATTCCACCGTTTGCTGCATGAAAGAATATTCCAATATTTATTTGATCCTCTATAGTAAGACTCTTATTTTCTTTTAACCACTTGAAATAGACTTCAATAAATTCTGGCATATTATCTTTCAAACTATCTTTATATCTAACAGCGACTCCATTTTTATTTTTCATAAACTCCTTAAATATAGCATAATCAATATCTTTAGAGGTTAATCTTGAAGTAAAAGGTCCATAAGTTGATCTTTCCTGAAGCTTTTCTTCTAAATTTTTAAATATACTTTCACCTATTTCATTTCTAGCCTCTATATATTTAAATGTCTTTTCATTAAATATAGTCTTCGGACATGGTTTTATATATCCTGGCATCATTTGCATAAATTCTATATTAACCAATTTACACCCCGCTTTTAATGCTAAGGACTGTCCCATGCCTGTTATATCACTAGTATTTAATCTATATTTAAATAATCCACCTATTCCTCCTGAGGCAATTACAAGTGCTTTACATTTTATAAACTCAAGTTTATTCAACTTACTAATAACGATTACACCAGAAACATTATTATTTTCTATTACTATATCAATTACCTCTGAAAAAGGATATTTTTCAACTTTATTGCTTTCTAATTTCTCATTTAAAATTTTCTTTGCACTTTCAAATAAAATTCCATTCCAATTTCTATTTTTATGATCAAAGCACGGAATAAATTCCTTTTCTCCTGCATTATTAGCTTGTTTAAGTTTAACATTCATTTCTTTTAATGACTCTATACTTGGATTGATATTTTTCACAAAAATCTCTACTAATTCTCTATCTATAACATTACAGCCAACTTCTTTAATTGTATTAGCTAAATCTTCTTCATCAATTTCATTTTCTGGTCCTATTAATCCTAATCCCCATGTGCCAGGATAAAAACTTGAACCTGAAAATATATTTGCACTACTTGCAATTATTACTCTTTGTCCATTATTGGATGCTTGAATTGCAGCCATAATTCCTGCAATCCCAGCTCCCATTACAAAAACATCACATTCTTTAACTTTTTTCAATTTCATTTTTTCTCTCATAAAAAATCCTCACATTAATTAAATTTCATATACCCTTTATTTATTATTCATTTTCTAAAATTAATTTTTCTTTATTTAAAAATTAAGCTCTGTTTTAAACTAGTGTTGATTTATAGATATAGGTGTCCAACTATCTTAATTAGCAATATAAACTCTTTATGAAACTAAGTTAGTTCTTACTATATCTAAAAATCAACATTCATTTAAAACAAAGCTAAAAATTATTATCCTTCAAAACTTTCAAAAGCTTCTAAGAATTTATCTATATGTTCTTCTGTATGCTTTACACTTAAAAACATAGCTTCAAATTGTGATGGTGGTATGTTAAATCCATTTTCTAACATATGTAAGAAATATCTCTTAAATCTTTCTCCATCACAAGTTTTTACATCATCATAAGAAGTAACTTCTTTTAAATCAGTAAAGAATAAAGTCATCATTCCACCTTGTCTATTAACAACAAGACCTATACCTTTTTTCTTTGCTATCTCAAGAACACCTTTTTCAAGCTTTTCTCCTATTTTTTCAATATGTTCATAATAGGATGGATTATCATGAAGCTTATTAACAGTAGCAAGCCCTGCACTCATTACTATTGGATTTCCTGACATTGTTCCAGCTTGATAAACTCCTCCTAATGGTGATAAGTTTTCCATTATCTCTCTTCTTCCACCATATGCACCACAAGGTAGTCCACCCCCCATTATTTTAGCATAAGTAACTAAATCTGGCTTAACATCAAATAAAGTTTGTGCTCCTTTATAAGCTACTCTAAATCCGCACATAACCTCATCAAATATAAGAAGTGATCCATATTTATCACATAACTCTCTAAGTTTTCTCATAAACTTAGGATTACACTTAACAACTCCCATATTTCCTGCAACTGGCTCTATTATTACTCCCGCAATATCATTTCCGTACTTTTCAAATAAATCTTCAACTTGCTTTTCATTATTGTATATTCCTATTAAAGTATTTTTTATACTTTCTTCTGGAACACCTAAACAGCCTGGAATTCCTTCTGTTAATACTCCAGAACCGGCTTCTATTAAAAATCCATCAAAGTGTCCATGATAGCATCCTGCAAATTTAATTATTTTGTCTTTCTTTGTATATCCTCTAGCTAACTTTACAGCACTCATAGTAGCTTCTGTACCTGAGTTTACCATTCTTATCATATCAACATTATCTAATGTTTCACATAGAAGCTTAGCTAAATCTAACTCTAATTTTGTTGAAGCACCAAAAGCTATACTTTCCTCTGAAGTTTTCTTTATTGCTTCCACTACATCTTCATCACAATGGCCTAATATCATTGGTCCCCAAGCTAAGACAAAGTCAATATATTCATTTCCATTCTCGTCCTTTATCATAGCTCCTTTACCACTTTTTATTATTGGAGGATTTATTCCTACACTTCCGAAAGATCTTACAGGACTATTAACTCCACCTGGCATATATTTTTTTGATTCTTCAAATATTTCTTTATTTCTGTCCATATTCATTCTCCTAACCATAAGATTGTTAATCAAATCCTTGATTTCATTATATTATAGTTTAAAACTATTTTTCTTGTAACCATCTAGCAGCTTCTATAGCATAATAAGTTATTATCATGTCTGCTCCTGCTCTCTTCATTGATAGAAGCATTTCTAAGGCAACTTGTTTTTCATTTATAAGTCCAAGCTTAGCTGCTGCTTTAACCATAGCAAACTCACCACTTACATTATAAACACAAACTGGCACATCTACTTTACTTCTAACTTCCTTAACAATATCTAAATATGATAAGGCAGGTTTAACCATAACTATATCTGCGCCCTCTTCTATATCCTGTTCTACTTCTTTTATTGCTTCTCTTGAGTTTGCAGGATCCATTTGATAAGTTTTTCTATCTCCAAATTGAGGTGCTGAATTAGCTGCTTCTCTAAAAGGACCATAAAAAGCTGAGCAATATTTTGCAGAATAGCTCATTATTCCAACATTAACAAATCCAGCTTCATCTAAAGCGTTTCTCATAGATAATATTCTTCCATCCATCATATCTGAAGGAGCCACCATATGAGCACCAGCTTTTGCATGTGAAACTGCTATTTTATCTAAGAAACTTAAAGTTTTATCATTATCTACATCTTCTCCATTGATTATTCCACAATGACCATGACTTGTGTATTCACACATACAAACATCAGTTATTACTAATAAATTCTCATAGTCCTCTCTTAATTTTCTAATAGCTTTTTGAACAATTCCTTCATCAGAATATGCTTCTGATCCACAAGCATCCTTATGCTCTGGAAGACCAAAGATAATAACACCTTTTATATTTAATTCTACAACTTCATCAACTATTTCATTTAATCTATCTAAAGATACATGATAGTTTCCTGGTAAAGAACTTATCTCCTCTTTTATGTTGTTTCCTTCAACTACAAATATAGGAAATATGAAATCATTAGCTGTTAGAGTATTTTCTCTAACAAGGTCTCTCATTTCCTTATTTATTCTAAGTCTTCTTCCTCTCTTTATCATAATCTTTCCTCCTAATTTGTTTGTGATTTACTTATAAATTTAATTTTACCATAAATTTATTTTTTAACCTCGTTCCATATACCCTCAATTTCACTTAAAAATCCTTCTCCACAATGTGTTTTGCACATTTTTCCTTCAATTCCACTTTCATTTAAAGCTTTTAATGTTATAGGTCCTATGGCTATACTAACCTTTTCCTTAAGAGCATCAAGTCCTATTAGATTTATCATGTTTTTAACTGTTGAAGGACTTGTATATAAAACCATATCTACCTCTTTAAAAGCTCTAGGATTCTTAACTCCTCCACATACAGTATCATAAATATTAACTCTATGGCATACAGCACCTAAATCAGTTAAGTTCTCAAATAAATATTCTCTACTTAGAGAAGAACATGGAATTAATATTTCTTCTCCCTCTTTAATATTATCTTTTAAAGCCTCAAATAATCCTTCTGCTGTAAATGATTTTGCAATTATAGTTGGTATAATTCCTCTTTCTATTAAAGCCTTTTTAGTAGCTTTTCCTAATACAGCAAACTCAGCTATTATTCTTCTTATATCAATTTCATTTTTTATTATATAATCGAAAAATATATTAACAGAATTTACTGAAGTAAATACTATACGATCATATTTTTCTAACTCTTTTAAGTAGTCCTTTAAGTTTTCAGATGTCTCTTTTATTTCTATAGAGTTTATTTCTGTTACCTCAGCACCTAATTCTTTTAATTTCCATTTAAGTTCTTTTGATTGCTCTTTAGATCTTGTAATGCAAATATTAGCACCAAATAAAGGTAACTTTTCAAACCATGAAAGTTTCTCATTTAATGAAACAACTTCACCGACAACTATTATGCAAGGAGATTCTAATTTAGCTTCTCTAACCTTTGAACATATATTCTCTAAAGTTCCAATAACCTTTCTTTGCTTTGATGTTGTTCCTCTCATTATTACTCCACAAGGAGTCTTTATGTCTTTATCATTTTCTAAAAGCTTCTCTACTATTGTTTCTAAATTTGAAAGTCCCATCATGAACACTAATGTTCCATTTTCTTTTGCTAGTGCTTCCCAATTTACATTTAAAGTTCTTGCTGACATACCTGTGACAATATGAAAGCTTTGAGCTAATCCTCTATGTGTTATTGGTATTCCACCATAGTTTAAAACAGAAATAGGTGAAGTCACTCCTGGAATAACTTCAAAAGGTATATTCTCTTCTACTAAAGCTAGTACTTCTTCTCCACCTCTTCCAAAAACATATGGATCTCCACCTTTTACTCTTCCAACAATATGACCTTTTTTAGCAAGTTCAACTATGCTTTCATTTATCTCTTCTTGTGTTTTATAATGACATCCTGGCTCTTTTCCACAATAATAAATTTCACAATCATCATTTAAATAGTTAAGTATGTTATTCCCAACTAACCTATCATATAAAACAGCTGTACATTTTTCTAATGCATTTATCGCCTTAAGTGTTAATAATTCTTCATCTCCAGGACCTGCTCCTATTATATATGCTTTTTTATTCATGATTTCTTCTAAGCCTCCCCTAGTATTTTCTCTGCAAGTTTTTTTCCTAATAATATATTATCTTCTTTCTTTCCTAATATATCTTTTTTAACTATTTTATTGTTAACCGCGAATGTACCTATCATATATAAGTCATTACCTTTAACCTCTGAATAAGCTCCTATAAGACTATGGCATCCACCATTTAAAACCTTCATAAAACTTCTTTCAGCTTCAACAGTAGTCCTAACCTCTTTGCTATCTAATGCTTTGAAATAGTCATTAAAATCTCCATCCTTTAAACACTCTATTCCTAAAGCTCCTTGTCCTATAGCTGGTAAAAATACCTTTGGATCAAAGTAATCACTTATTACATCTTCCATACCAAGTCTTTTTAATCCTGCCGCTGCTAAAATTATTCCATCTAAATTTTCTTCAGTTATTTTTTTTATTCTGGTTTGAACATTTCCTCTAATTGGAACAATCTCTAAATCGCTTCTAAATAATTTTAATTGCTCTGCACGTCTTATACTACTAGTTCCGATTCTAGCACCCTTTCTTAAATTAGATAAGGTTGAACCATTTAAAGATACAAAGGCATCTCTTATATCTTCTCTCTCAGGCATTGCAACAAGTTCAAATTCACTAGTAAGTTCAAAAGGAACATCTTTCATGCTATGAACTGCACCATGAGCTTCTTTATTTAAAAGAGCTAATTCTATTTCTTTTACAAATAGCCCTTTTCCACCAATTTTATTTAATGAGACATCTAATCTTCTGTCTCCTTCTGTCATAACTAAAAGCTTCTTACTATCTATATTTTCTTTTTCTTTTAAAAGTTCCATAACTTTTTCAGTTTGCACTTGTGCTAACTTACTTTTTCTAGTTGCTATTATTAATTCCATTAATCCAAACCTCACATTGATTATTTTTATAATAAATTTGATACTCTCTTTTCTTTTGCTAAAATTACTTTTATAAAAGGTTATTTTTTATTAAGATTATATTTGTCTTAATCCTCAGTTAATGAATAAGCTATTTTCTCTCCGAAAACATTTGATAGATATTCATACTCTCTTTCTTCTAAAAAAGCTTTTTTAAATTCATTACTTGAAATAACCTTAATTATTTCACTTTTTAATTCTTCTTTTTTAGCTTTTTCTCTAATTTTAGCTACTTTAATTGAGTACATATCATTTTCCTTAATAATACTTGATACCTCTTCACCTATAGCTCTAGTTATTCTAGGTGATCCTAACTTACTACTTATACTAAAGCCTAAATTTTCATAACATCTACTATATGGAATAGATACCATACCATCTTTATAATTAGTTGCATTTAAATATAATTTATATTCCTCATCACAATCCTTACATATTTCATATGCTAAGGAATCTTCATCTATAGCTATTATTATAAGATGAGCATCTTTTATAAACTCTTTATAATAAGTTCCTTCTTCAAGCTTTAAGTTTTCATTGTTAATATCTAAAATTTCCTTTGAAAACTTCTTTGATAAAATATGTACATAACAACCTTTTTCTAATAGTCCTTTAACCTTTATGAAAGCTGCTTTTCCTCCACCTATTACCTTAACGTGGAATTTACTACTTATAATATTTATTGGCACTAAGTTAAAAATATCTTCTCTATTATTTCTACACAAGAACTATCACTTCCCTTTAAAGCTTCACTTTTTAAAAGTTCTATAGCCCTATTAACATAAGCATCAGCTGTGCTTTTTATCATTTTTTCTGCTAATTTAGAATTTTCTCCATTTCCTTTATTAGAAAAAGTTTTTATTCTCTCTTTGCAAATTTCATTTTCTCTTATTTTTATATTTCTTATTCTGCTTGATATTTCTCTTATTTTAAGCCAGTTTAAAAATTCTTCTATGCTTTCTTCAACTATATGCTTATACTCTTCCATTCTATCTTTTCTTATTTGCTTATTTTTATCATCAATCTTACTTATCTCATCTATATCTTTAAGAATTATTCTTTCTTTTTCTGATAATTCTTTATCAACATCTCTTGGAACAGCTAAATCATATATGTATATTCTCTCGCCTTCTTCTTTTATGTCTCCATTTCTAACTACTGTATGAGGTGCTGCTGTGCAGGAAACTATACAATCAACCTCATTTATAACTTCATTTTTCTCATTAAAATCTAAAATTTCTACAATTTCATCTTCTAAATCACTAGCCTTACTCTTATCCCTTACTATTAAATAAATGCACTCTGCCTTGTGGCATAAAAGGTGCTTAATTGCAAGTTTTCCAATCTCACCGTAGCCTAATACCATAAATTTTTTGCACCCTTTTAATAAAGCGCTATTTATTGATATTGATACTGATGAAACTGGCACCTCAAACATTTTGCACTCAGTTTTAAACTTTTTACCACAAGCAATAGCTATTTCAAACATTTTTTGTAATTCGCCTGAAATACTATTATCCTCAAGTGCCTTCTTATAAGCATCTTTAATTTGCCCTAAAATTTGATCTTCCCCTAAAATTCTTGAGTGGAATCCACAAATAACCTCCATAAGATGGGTTACTGCTCTCTTTTCCTTTGATAAAAACATATAATTTTTCAAATCATCATTCCAGTTAAAAGCACCAAAAATCTTATTAAAAATTTCATCATCTGAAATACTTTCAGTGCAATTAAAGTAAATTTCTGTCCTATTACAAGTATTTACTATTACAACTTCTTTAAATGAATCTAATAATTCTTCTATATATTTCTTATGTTTTTTAGGATATAAGGCTAATTTTTCTCTTATTTCTATATCTACATTCCTTTTAACCCCTATAACTCCTATCATGAACTGCCTCCTAATTTAATGTCTCATCTGTTAAAAATTTATTAAAATACTATATAATTTATAATATCATAAAAATTATATATGCCCAATGAAATAATTGTATTAGTAATATCAAAAATATATATTTATTATAATCAGTAACTTATATACTAGTATATAAGGAAAAGCACTCTATAAATAGAGTGCTTTTTATTAAAATCCGTTTGTATAATGTATTCCGCTCCAATAAACATTATTTTTCATTAATGCTTTTTCAGATAAAGTTACTCCTTCTAAAGCCCATTTTTTAAATTCCATAAATCCAGTTCTGTCTATTATGTATCCAATGTGCTCTTTTCCACCTGGAGCATTTCTATCGATATATTCAGTAACATATTTATAAGTATTTAAAATAATTTTAACAATACTATCCTCATCTACCCAAAGTATAAAATCTTCTGCTAATCTTGGGTTTTTCTTTCCTGTTCTACCCATTATAGCTAATCTGTAGTATTTTTCTTTACTTCTTGTCCATGCATTTGTTGGGCAATTCATAACACATTCTCCACAACCAATACATTTACTTGCATCTCTAACAACTTTAAAGTTTTCAAAACTTAAAGCACCTGTAGCTTTCTTTTTACAAGCTCTAACACAAGCTCCACAAGTTACACATCTGCTTTTTTCATATTGTGGCTCTGTCATTCCTATTATTCCAAAGTCATGCATTCTTGCTTTAATACAATCATTAGGACATCCTGTTAAGGCAACTTTAAAATGTAAGTCATTTGGGAAAATTGCTTTTTCTATTCTTTTTGCAAAATTTGTTGTATTGTAATTAGCAAATGGACAAACATTATTTCCTATACATGCTGAAACATTTCTTGTTCCTGCTGCATTGTATCCATCTCCTGGATTTTCTTGGTTTATTTCTAAAGCTTCTATAATAGGTTGAAGTTTTTTGTTTACTTCCGGTATATCTCTCATATCTATTCCAGGTATTTCAAAACCTTGTCTAGTTGTAATATGAACTGTACCATCTCCATAAGTGTCAGCTATTTCTTGAATACCAAGTAATAATTTAGCATCTAAATGCCCACCTGGAACTCTTATTCTTGATGCTGTATATCCTCTTCTTTTAGTTACTCTAAAAGCGTTCTTTTTAAGTTTTTTAGTATTTATATCTAAAGACATAGTCCTTCCTCCTAATCTATTAAAAGTTTACCCTTAGTATAGTTGAATACTGGTCCATCTAAGCATATATATGTATCATCGATTTTACAGTGTCCGCATTTACCTAATCCACAACACATTTTTCTTTCTTGAGATATCCAGATATTTTCTTCTTTAATTCCTCTTTTTAAGAATTCTAAAACTGTAAACTTCATCATCATTGGAGGCCCAACAACTATAACTTGAACATTATCCATATCTTTTATTTCTAATTCAGGAATGTACTTAGTTACAAGTCCTGTATTTCCTTCATAACCTTCTTCTGCTGAGTCAACAGTTATGATCATGTTCATATTCTTTTCCCATTCTTTCATATCATCCTTGAAAAGAATATCCTTTGGTCCTTTAAATCCACTTATAAGAGTAAAACTTTCTGCATCTTGTGGATTTTGTGAGAAATAATCTACTATTCCTTTAACTGGTGAAAGACCAGTTCCTCCAGCAACAACTACAACTTCTTTTCCTTTATAGTTTTCAACGTCAAAGCCATTACCATAAGGTCCTCTTAAGAAAAGTTTATCTCCTTCGTATTTTTCAAATATTTCATTTGTTACTACTCCAACTCTTCTTATTGTAAGTTCTACATAGTCTTCTCCTATACCACTTACTGATATTGGAGCCTCTCCAAACTTTGGAAGAGAAACTTCAAAGAATTGTCCTGGTTTAACATCGCCTTTGAATTCCATTCTAAAAGTATATTCTATGTCAGTATGTTTTTTTACGTTTAATATTTTTGATATAAAAGGAGTATATTCATTATGCATTATCTTTCACCTCTTCTACAGCATCTTTAAGTTTATTTACACATTCTGAAAAAGATATGTATTCTGGACAGATATCATCACATCTACCACATCCAACACACATATGGTATCCCCATCTCTTCTTGTAGTCATATACTTTGTGCATAACTTTAAATCTCATTCTTTGACCTTTATCTTTTCTAAAGCTATGTCCACCAGCCATATCTGTGTATCCATCTACTTGACATGAAGCCCAAACTCTTCTTCTTTCACCTGCATTTTCATTATCTTTGTAAAATATATCTTGCATTGTGAAACAAGTACATGTTGGACATACAAAGTTACATCTTCCGCAAGCTATACATCTTTCCGAATACTCATTCCATACAGTTGATTTTATTATGTTTAAATCAATTCCTTCTGGAACTTCAACCTTAGTTTCATTTTCTTCTACAAACTTCGGTGAAACTTCTTCTTTATTACTTTCTACTGCTTCAAAGATTTTTGCTAATTCTTCATCTTTTATATCTAATAAAACTTCATCATTATCTATTCCTATATATGCTGAATATTCATCTGTTTTATTAGTTCCCATGCTTACACAGAAACAATTTTCAAAACTGTTTTCACATCCCATAACTATAAATTTAGCTTTTTCTCTTAACTTTTTATAGTAAGGATCTTCAAAACCATTTCTTAAGTATATATCATCAATTCTTCTTAATGAATGCATATCACAGCTTCTTAAGAAAATTAATATATTCTTTTCTTCTACACTTGCTTCACTAAATTTATCTTCAGTAAAGAAGAATAATGTTTGAGTTATTGGAAGTAAAACTTCTTTATATGAAAAATCTGACTTCTTTGAAAACTCAATATCATTTATAGAATTTATTTCTCCGTATCTTGTTATGTCAGTATCAGAAAATCTTCCCTTGCCTTCCATAACTTTAGGAGCGTATATCTTATATTCTTTTTTTAAACAGTCTATTATCTTATCAAAATTGTCTTTTGTAAGCCTTAAACCCATAATAAAACACCTCTTAAACTTAACTTTATTTTGAAATTAAATAAATTCTAATCTATTATTTAAAATAAAAGAATTTCTTTTTCCGTTAATTAATTTTTAATAATTAAGAATTTAACAAAGTATATTATAAGAATAAAGCATTAAAGATGATGTGATTTTTGTTACACTGTAAAAATTCTTAAATTGATAAAAAATAAAAAGTTATAAATAAATATTTATAACTTTTAACCATATAGACCCTTCTTATAATAAAGATTTAAAATATGCTGCAATTCTATCTCTATCAGGTACTATTATCTTTTTATTGTTTTTTATTATTAAATTCTCATCTTTTAAGGTTTTAATAGCTCTAGAAACACTTTCTCTTGGTGAACCAAACATATCTGCTAAATATGTTATGCTTATATCTAAATCAATAAGTGTTCCTTCATCAACCTTTTTCCCATAATCTTTACTAAGCTTCCAAAGCTTTGCTGCTACTCTTTTTTCAAGCTTTATAGGAGTTACATTCTTCATTTGTCTATAGAGTCTTCTTATTTTTTTACTCATTTCATTTAAAACAATTTTTGTTAATTCAAAATCTTCACTCATTATTTTTAGCAACTTATTTTTTTCTATACTTAATATAATTGAATTTTCAAAGGCTTCTCCATTTATTGATGAAGATAGATTATCAACTATTACTTCATTTAAGAAACTTTCTTCTCCAAGGATATATATTATTCTTTTTTGACCATACTCATTCATTTTATAAAGAGTAACTTTTCCCTTTAATACAATAAAAATATCTTGAACTTTATCCTTATCTCTAAAAATATGCTCTCCCTTTTTCTTTTTTAATACTTTCGAATTTTGAGCTATATATTTTAATGTATCATCATTAAGTCTCGAAAAAAAACTTATACTCTTTAACTCATCAATACTTATTAATTTCATAATCTCTCCTACTTTAATTCACAAAATATTAGTATCTTCACACAATATAATCTAATTTAACATAAAATCTCACGAAATAATAGAACTTAAATGATTATATTTTAAATATTTAGCCTTTAAAATATGAAAGATACCTATTTAATTGAGCTTAGTTCACAAAGATGTTCTTTTTCTTAATTGTTTTGTTATTAATTATTTTGTTTTTGTCAGATATATAATGATATGCCATAGCCAAAATAGTTCCACCTATTATATTACCTATTGTGACAAAAAATAAATTATATAAATAACCAGATATTGTTATGGTTGTTCCCTTTGTCAAAACAACCCCTATTGCTAGTAAACTCATATTAGCAACACTATGTTCAAATCCAACTGTTACAAAGGCAAAAATGCATAAAAACATCATTATAAGCTTGCCAGTCTCTGTTTTTAACCTATAAGTACACCATACAGCTAAACATACTAACATATTACAAAGTATTCCCCTTATAATTAACTGTTCCACTGGCATACTTGTTTTAATTCCAGCTGTTTTAATTATAAATTCGCTTACACTCCCAGTAGCTAAACCTGCTCCTGCGAACCCTAAGGCTGCCACTATTGATCCTAAGAAATTTCCTAAGTAAGCCATTCCCCATATTTTCCCGCATTCTTTAAAGCTTATTTTTTTATTTAGGATTCCTATGGTCATTATGAAATTATTTCCTGTAAAAAGCTCTGCTCCTGCAAAAACTACTAAACTTAAAGACACTCCAAAAGATGCACCCATTGCCATTTTTGTGCTTGGAGAATTCACACTATCTAATATCCCACCTATGGTAAATGCTAGCATTATACCAAAACCTACATAAAGTCCAGCCATCATAGCAGATACTAAATAACGTCC
Organism: Clostridium sp. LIBA-8841; assembly: GCF_034439435.1. Lineage (GTDB taxonomy): Bacteria > Bacillota > Clostridia > Clostridiales > Clostridiaceae > Sarcina. Next base: position 347,643 of record NZ_JAPCKJ010000001.1, read on the forward strand.
CTTACTATTATTTAGCAAATCTATTTTTCCCCTACCAGCATTATTAACTATACTTAATTCCTCACTAAACATGTTAAAGCCTCCCCACTAAAAAGTCTTTATTTAAAATTCTAAAATAAAATAATCTTAATAGCCATAATCAAAGTAATAAAATAACCATTTTTTACTTTTTATCTATAATTAATTAATAATAAATCAATATTTATATTAATCTTATAAAAGAAAAAAAGACTTTACTAAATTAATAGTAAAGTCTTTAATTTATTTTCTTTTATTATTATTTCTCATAAAGTCAGTTAAATCTTGGAATAACTTATTAGGTTTACCCTTTAAAAATCTATTTAAAAATGGTGATAAAACAATAGGGAATATACTTCCTGTTATTATATCTTTCATAGTATCAAACAAACTTATTTGAGCTGTTAATCCAAAAGTTTGATCTGTGAAGAACTCCCACATTTCCCATACAGCTGTAGAAGCTATTCCAAATAAAAGAGCAAATACAACTATTACTAATGGGTTTACATTGTCTGTTTTATAGTTATTAAGGTATAAAAATAACAAATATCCAAGTATAAATGTTAATATTCCAGATAATATATGTAAAAATGTATCCCAATGTGGTATAGCATAGAAGTTATTTACTTTAGCTAAAAACATTGAAATAAAGATAAATCCTACAATTATAAAATTTAAAAATGAAGATAATTTTATTTTAGCAATTTTACATATAGCTCTAGGTAAAGCTAAAGTAATAGCTGTTAAAACTGTTGAATATAATAAGATCATATCTTTATTTATTATTCCATATATTAAATATGCTACAAGTAAGATATAAAATATAATTTCAAAATAAATATCATAAGTCAATTTCTTTTTCATAAGTATCCTCCTCAATATCCTTACTATTTATAAGATTCAATTTTTGTTTTTTTGTTAACCTCTTTATATAATACTCTCTACTTTGAGCCTCTCTTTTATCTTCAAAAACCTCAAAATACATAAGCTTCACAGGCCCTCTTCCTCTAGTATATTTTGCTCCACAACCATTATTATGTGCATTAATTCTTTTTTTTAGATTGTTAGTCCATCCTGTATATAAAGAATCATCTTTGCATTTTAATATATAAACATAATTCAAAGTAATCACCACTTTTTATATTAAATCATACCTATGCTTTTATCAACTGAAAACATAACATTATTTAACAAAATTTTATTTTTATTTTTTATTGAGATATAATAGTACTATAAATAATTTTATCTAAAATTTACTAAGTAATTTCTAATTTTTTCAATAATAATTAAAAAATTATTTAGAATCATATAAATAAGACTAGATTTTTAGAACTTAACATTTTTTCTAATCTCTTAGTCTCAACTTATTATATAAAGGAGTTTTTTAAGTGAGAAAAGAATATGTGAACTACCCTTCAGACATCCCAGTAACAATATCTTATGCAAACATAAAAAACTATCCCTTGCATTGGCATGATGCAATCGAAATACTGTATGTACTTAAAGGTAGTATCCAAGTAGATATAGATACTGACAGTTATGAAATACTAGAAGATGAAATTGAAATAGTAAATACAGAACAAACTCACAGGATTTACTCTAATGAAGATAATAGAGTTTTAATATTTAAAATAGATCCTCACTTTTTTGAAAAATACTATAGTGATATAGAAAATATGTTCTTTTATACAAACACCTCTGATGAAGGTGCTCAAAGTGATGAATCCTATGATAAACTTAGAGTGTTTTTATCAATTATTTTATGTGAAGAAGCTCAAAAAGTAGATGATTATGATAAATATATCGAAAAGTCTTTAGTGGAACTTTTATTTCATCTTTTAAATAATTTTCATTATCTTTTATATGATAATGATGAAATACATGAAAATAACATGTTATTAGAAAGATATCATAGAATTTCTAAGTATATATACAATAATTATAATAAAAATATAACTTTAAAAGACATTGCTAATACAGAATTTCTTAGTACCCATTATCTTTCCCATGAAATTAAATATGCAACTGGCTTGAGTTTTACAGACTTATTAAATTTAACAAGAATTGAAGAATCAGTAAAACTTCTTTTAGATAGTGATAAATCACTTTCTGAAATCTCTTATGAAATAGGATTTTCACACACTCGTTATTTTAATAAACATTTTAAAGCTTATTATAATTGTACCCCTTTACAATTTAGAAAAAAACATAAAATAAGTGAAGAGGAATATAATAAGCAAAAAGAAGTAACTTATTATCCTTTAGAAGAAAGTCTTGATGAACTTTCTTACTATTTAGATGATTATCCTAGATTCAACTATGAAGATAAAATTCATAAACTTACTTTTAATATGAACACTGAAGGCACTGAATTTAATAAATACTTTAAGGAAGTTCTTAATGTTGGAGATGCCTTTGACTTACTTTTAGAAGATAACCAAGATATTGTTGAAGATCTGCAAGAACAAATCGGATACAACTATATAAGACTTCTTCATGTATTTTCATCAGATATGGGGATATTCCCTGGATCAAAATTTTTCAACTGGACTAGAACCTTCGATATTTTTGAGTATATATCTTCTTTAGATTTAATACCTTTGATTGTTTTAGATCATACTGGATATTCTAAAGAAAACTTCTTAGATATTATAAATTCATTCATAGACTTTTTCAGCGAGGTAGAAAGTTTTGAATTAACAGATTTAAAATTCCAATTAACCTCCACCTTTGATGAAGAATTAAAGAAATCCTTAATAGAACTTTTTGATTCTAAAGATTTGACTTTAGTAGATACTTTATATACACCTAATAATAAAATAGATTTAATATATGATACAGCCTATATGCTTCCATTTATAATCCATAACACTGTTAATTCTGGAAGCAAATTAAACTTTATAAAGGCCTTTGATGCCTTGGATAGACAAATCGATATTACAAATGAAGTTTTTTTCGGTTATCCAGCTATGGTTAATGATAAAGGAATAAAAAAGCCTGCTTATTATGCTTATTATTTCCTAAGTAAACTTGGAGATACCCTTCTTTATAAAGGTGATGGCTATATACTAACTCAATCTGAAGATGAGTATCAACTTCTTATATACACATATAATGACGAAATTGATTCTCTAATAGACTTTAAAGACTTTACAAAACTAAGAGGAGTTAAAGATTTAGTAGATAAGAAGATTTCTTTAAACTTACTTGATTTAGATAGTGATGTCAGAATAACCAAATACACAATAGGTGAAAATTTTGGTTCCTCTTTCAACTATTGGCTATCAATGGGAAAACCTAAAAGATTAAGAAAAGAAGAGAAGGACATATTATTTAAAGCTTCTTATCCTAAAATCGAATTTGAATATTCTAAAAAAAATACAATTTTAAATATTCAGACAACTCTTCAAGGATATTGTGCTGAATTATTTATACTAAAAAAAGTTTAATTTTGTATAATAAACATGTAAAAAGAGTACTTTTTTGCCTTTTTCAAATATTTTCCTGAAAAACTTTCCTTACATTTGTACATCTTTTAAGACATACATGCAAATTATTTTATTAAGGAATTAGGTATATAATATAACTATAGAAAAGAGAAGATATGAAAGAAGGTATTTTTATGGCAAGGCTAAAAAAATTTTTTAGACCTATTAATTTAAACTGTTTTAATTGCAAATTAAGTTTTTTACAACAAACAATGGACTTATTTTATAGAGGTTAAATATATATGAAAAAGAATCTAGAATTTAAATTTCTAGGTTCTTTTTTGTTATTCGAATAAAATTTTAGACTCTATTTTACGTAAATGTTGATTTTTAGATAGAACTGTAAGTTAAGTCTGAAGAGCTAGCTAAAAATCAACACTAGTTTAAAACAGCGCCTTTAAATAAAATTAAGGAGAGAGCCATAAGCTCCCTCCTTAATTTTATATTAATATAATTTATCAACTTCTTTTATAGCAAAGCTTAAATATTTTAAAGCTTCATTGGTATCATCTAAGTAATGGTAAAGATCAGCCATTTCTAAATATCTCGCTCTCTTTTCTTCATATGTACCAAACTTAAGTAAAAGATCTGTTGCTAAATTCATATACATTTCCCATTGCATATCATTTTTCTCATTTCTACTTAATTGGGCTTTAAAATAATAACTTCTCTCTATAAAAAACATATTGTTCTTATTTATCGCTAACTCTAAGGATAATTCACAATATTCTTTTACACTTTCTATGCATCCATTTACATTATAAACATTTATTATAAATAATAGAAGTTCTATATATCCTATTTTATCTTCTTTATCAACCTTATTTATAGACTCTTCAGTAAACTTTTGTGCTTCTTCATAATTACCATTCTTTAAGAAAGCATCTATAATAAGACTATTTATTCTTTTCCAATTATAAGCTTTACAATCAACCTTATTTTTATATTGATTATAATTTTTTTCAAACTCATCAATATTTTCATTTAGTAAAGCTATAGTGGCTAAGACACCTTGCGCCTCACCTAAGTATTTATTATTTATATCAATACCTTCAATTGAGAAAATATCTCTCAATATTTCATTGCTTTTGTCTATCTGTCCTACTCTATAATTACATATAGCTAAAGCCGTAGCATTTTTTATATAAATTTCATCCTTCTTTTCTATTCCATCTTTTAATAAAAAATCTAAAAGCATATTATAATATGTTATTGCATCTGCAAAGTTTTTTCTCACAGTAAAATATAAAGCTAAATCTTCATAATATACTCTTTTATTACTTTTATTACTTTCATATATGCTTGAATATTCATTTAATAATTCTTTTGCTTTTCTGAAATCCCTAAGGTTTGTATAATTCATAAATAAAATATGCATAAGTTTTGCTGAGATTTCATCATATTCCTTGCTTAAAGAATACTCTAAATACTCCTTAATTTCATCTGATTCGTTCTCTGTTAAAATTTTCTTCCCAACATATTTTTCAATTGAGTTGTTTAATTGAGTTATATCATCACATAAAAGATATTCTAAATCTAAATTTAATCTTTTAGCAACTAGTTCTAAGACCCATCTATCTGCTTTTACTTTTCCATTTTCTATACAGCTCATTCTAGATATAGATATATCCTCTTCACAAAGTTGCTTTAATGTTAACCCTTTATATATTCTAGCTCTTTTTATTTTCTCACCAGTAGATAAAAAATCCATCACTCTCACCTATACCTTAACTTTTAATTACACCTAAATTTTTCAAGTTATTTATACCTTTATCTAAATACTTAGCTGCTTCATAATCTCTCTTAAGCTCTAGATAAAACTTACCTAATCTTATGGATATGTTAGCTTCTTTCTTTTTCATATCATTTCTTTTGGCAATTTCAAGTGTATCTAATAAAATATTTTCTGCCTCTTTTATATTGTTTTGTAAGACTTCTATTCTAAAAGTCAGAATCTTATATTCTATTAACCTATTAACATCACTTATATTTAACTTATTCTTTATTTCATTAAGAATCTCTATGCACTTAGTCATATTCTTTGTTTTAATATGGTTTTCACATAAATTAAATAAAGTATCTAAAAGTTTAGAGTCAGTGTTTTCTTCTCTTATTTTCATTGCTCTATTATAATGTTCAAAAGATTCTTCTATATTGTCAAACTCAAAGAATAGTTTTCCTAAAGAATCTTCTATAGAACTTATCTTATCTAATTGTTCTAATTCCTTATAAACGTTAAGACTTTGTTTTGAATATGCTATAGCACTTTCTAAGTCTCCAACTTTAGCATGCTCTTCTGCTAATAACTCTAAGCTCTTAGCATAGGCCTTTTTATTGTAAACTTTTTCAAATTCGCTTTTTGCTAGAAATGCAAAATTTATTGCCTTAGGTAAGTTCTCAATAAAGAAATAAGTTTTTGAAATTAAGTAATATATTTCACCTAAAAGCAAATCTTCAGTTAATTTATTAGTTACATATATCTTTTCAGCCTCTCTTAAGTATGAATTAGCTGAATAGTATGCCTTTGAATGCAAGCTTATTTTTGCTATATTTAAATATGTCTTCACCATATCTATATTACTATTTATTTGTAAAAACAGCATATTTGCAGATAAAAAATACTGCTGTGCTAAAACGTATTCTTCGTTTTTTAAATACATCTCAGCCTTTAAGGCTAAGTTCTTTGCCTTTCTATATACTAAATCATATTTATCAGCATAATAGATTGCATATTCTATAAATTTCTCACCCTTTTTTATATCATCATTTAAAATAGCACCCTCTGCTATTTGTTCATAATATAAACATATTTTTTCTGCCTGTGTTTTTTCTGTTTCCATTAAATATTCAACAGAAGTGTTTAGTGTAATTGCAATATACTCTAAAAGATCCATTGAAGGATTTGACCTTCCTGACTCTACCAAACTTATCTGTCCTGGTGTTATTCTTTCCCCTGCTAATTCCTTAAGAGTCATATTTAATTCTTTTCTTCTTCTTTTAATTTTTTCTCCCAATGATAATATTTCCATAGCTTAAATCATCCTCTTACTGTTATTTTTTTAACATCCATAACTAATTAAATTATAACACAAATTTAGGTTTTTATGTCAATTATTCAGTATTTTTGTAAAAATCTATATACCTTTGTATATTTTTTAACATTTTTAATAGCCTATTTAAATATTTACAATTTCTATTCCTAATTTCTAAATATATATACATATTCTTTAAAATTATTATATATTATAATTAAAAATTTCTCTACATAATAAAAAAATTTCTATAAATATACAAAAAAAGCAGCTATTAAGCTGCTTTTTTTGTATTATTTCATCCATTCCATAGATTCTCCGGCTACATTCATCATTCTTCTTGAAGCTTTTTTAATAGCTCTTTGAGTTCTTCTGTCTAAGTTTGGAGTTACCATCATACCAACTGCTGCTCCAATAGCACCTACGGCTAAAGTAGTCATCAATCTATTTGCCATAACAATCACCTCTTTATAATAATGACTTCATGTTTAGTTTGGCTAAATCAAAGTTTTTTATTAGAGGTAATTCATAGCACTAAATACTTTCTAATGCTTTTTTAGCAAGTATATCTGCCATATCATTGAATTTATTTCCACTATGTCCTTTTATTTTTTTAAATTTAATATTTATAACTTTAAATTTTTCTTGCATAAATTCATGATAATTTTGAGTTATTCTATTGTTTCTTTTCCAAGTACCTAAAGCCCAGCTCTCTATTCCTTGGTAATCATAACAAAGTATTATTTCTTTATATCCATTTTTTACGGCATACTCTGTTGCTTTCATAGCACCTTCAACTTCACCTGATACATTTCTTAAAGCTATCGCTTCTTTATCATGTCCAACACCATTATCCTTAAATAAAACCTCATTGTTTTTTACAACTAAAAATCCATAAGAGTAATTTTCCTTATGAACCATGAAACTACCATCTACATAGATATAAATGGAATCATCATTAACTTTCTCTTCATTTCCCTTAACTTCTAAAGAAATCCCACTATTTGTGTGAAGAGAAATAAAATTTTCTGCCTCTTCTATTGAAGTGAAACTTTTATATTTAGCTCCCTTACATCCTATAACCTCTTTTTGACATTCAGGCCATGTTTCAACAATCTTAGGAACTCCTGATTTTCCTTTTGCTATAGCATAATATTTTTTAGCCATTATTTTACTCCTTCTAATTACTTATTAAATCTATGACTTCATATATATTATCTAAGTTATTTGCTCCTGTAAATCCACTAAAGAAATCTACAGTTTTTCTTAAAATAACCACAAATTCATTTTTACCTTGCCAGTTCTCTAAAATAATATCTATATCTACATCATTTATTATTCTATTTAAAGCAAAAAATACAACACTTATGTCATCTAACGCTCCTATAAAAGGTATTTTATCTGGTAATATATCAAAAGGACAGCTTACATAAGCTAGAGAAGCACCTACTACAGCTTTAGTTTTAATTGGAACTCTACTATCTTTTAAAAGTCTAAATATTAAAGCTACTATATCTGGTATAAACATTATGTAATCCTTATAAGCCTGAGCTTTTTCTGGAATATGTTCAACTACATATTCTCTACTACTTGTGTACATATCCTCAACCTTTTGTACATCTATACTCATAATATAGTCATCATTTTTTTCTTCATGCTCAATTTCTTCTCTTACTTCAATTTCTAATGCTGGTTCTTTTACTTTTGAAAGCTCAACATCTATCTTTTCTAAGTTTACATTTAAAGTATTTTCTTGAATTTTTAAGTCTTTAAAGTTTAAATTTAAAAAAGGTATCTTATCTAGTATTGTTTTATAACTTATAAGTATTTTATCCTGTTTTACTAGTATTCCTTGATTTTTAAAACCTTTTAAAGCTATTTTAAGCCCTATCTTTCTAAAAGGCTTTAAAATTCCAACACTCATAAGTTTAGCCTTAGAAAATTCAATAACTAAGTTATCTCCTTCTAAGCCTAGAACATCTATTGTTGCCTTAAATCCCAGTGCAAGAATCTTTTTAAATACACCTTCCACTTCTATTTTATTATTTATTTTTAAACTCTTTATTTCTAATCCTTCTATTTTTACAAAATCATTAATAAAACTCATTAAATCATCTGCACTTAATTTTATGTCTATATTTGAAATTTGCAAAATACTTCTCTCCCTATCTACTTAATATTTAACCATCTTTTAGTATATCTTATTTACTTCTAATTTTAAAGGTAAATTATCCAATAGATTCCACTTACTAATATACTGTACTTTTCCCCATAACTTACCTTGGTAAAACTTATAGAATTAATTAGACTTATTTTTTTAACACTGTCTAATAATAATTGTTTCTAGTTAATGTATTAGAAACTTTAATTACTCCAAACCAAATATTATATACAAAAAATCCTCTGTTTTACTCACAGAGGATTTTGTATTTTTATTTATTTTTTATTACTTTATAATTATGGAAGAAAAGACCTAATATAGCTCCACCTATAAATCCACCAAAATGAGCTGATATATCTATGCCATTCATTGATAAACCAATAAATACATTTAATAATATAATAATTATTATATTGGTTACTAATCCCTTACCAATTCTATCTTTTTCATAAAAAGCAAAAACTAGGGCAGCGCCTAAAAGTCCAAATATTGCTCCTGAAGCTCCAACTCCCATAACTGGAGAGAAATATAAGCTAAATATACTAGCTAATATTCCTGATACAAAATAAATAACTAAGTATTTTTTTGCTCCATACACTCGTTCTATGAAGTCACCTAATATATATAAAGCATACATATTAAATAAAAGATGAATTATTCCAGCATGTAAGAACATAGATGTTATTAATCTGTAATACTGTCCTTGTAGAAGTATTGCATTATTATGCTTAGCACCCATCCAGTATAGAATTTGTGGATTTACACTTAACAAATTCTTGAAAAAGCCATCTCCTAAAACAGTAGCTACAATAAGACAAATTAAAAAAGCTAAGATATTTAAACCAATTAAAATACTTGTTACTTTTCCACATCTTATTTTCTTATACCACGGAATTTTAGGTTCTTCTTTCTTCTTTAATAAAAATTCTAATATTTTAACTAGAGGCTCAGAGCTTCTATCACTTTTTAAAACTTCCTTTTTTTGAGCATCAACAATTATTCTATGACAATTCTTATCTATAGAAAAATCATCTTCCTCTCCTTCAGCACTATTATAGTTTTTATAAAGAATTATATTATGAAGAGAATAAGGTTTATCTAAACTCTTTAAATAATCTTCTGCTATTTTAAAATTCTCATCTTCTTCATAAGACTTAGATATTATAACAGCATACTTTCCTTCATTATTAACAGTTTTTATAGCTATCCATAATTCTTTATTATTTTCTCCTTTTAGATTTTCTACATAAAAACCATAATTATTTATTAGTAAATTGAAATAATCTTGCTCAAATCTACTCATAGCCTCTCCTCATTTTCTAAATTATTTCTTCTAACATATCTAAAAGTTCATTAAATCTATCTAAAGTATCTTTAAGAGGTTTAGAAGTTGTCATATCTACTCCTGCCATTTTCAATGTATCTATAGGATACATTGATCCTCCAGCTTTTAAGAAACTCTTATATTTTTCAACAGCTTCTTCTCCTTCTGTAAGTATTGAATTTGCAAAGGATGCTGCTGCTGCATATCCTGTGGCATATTGATATACATAGAAATCAGAATAAAAGTGAGGTATTCTAGCCCATTCTATAGAAATTTCTTCATCTACAATCATATCTTCTCCAAAATATTTCACATTTATATCTTTCCACATTTTGCATAAGTCTTCTGAAGTAAGAGATTCTCCATTTTCAATAGCTTCATGAGTCTTAAGTTCAAAATCTGCAAACATTAATTGTCTAAATACAGTTGTTCTTATTTGCTCTAACTCTTGATTTATTAGGTATAATTTTTTATTCTTATCCTTTTCATTTTCTATTAAATGATGTATAAGTAATATTTCATTTGTTGTTGAGGCAACCTCTGCACAGAAAAGGCTATAATCCCCATATATATAAGGTTGTGTTTTTCTAGTATAGTAAGAATGAATTGAATGCCCCATTTCATGAGCTAAAGTTGAAGCATCATTTAACTCATAATTATAGTTTAAAAGAACATATGGCATCGTATCGTATGTTCCCCATGAGTAAGCTCCACTTCTCTTACCTTTGTTTTCATATACATCTATCCATCCTTCATTTATTCCTTCATTGAATATATCTAAATATTCTTTTCCTAAAGGCTTTAATCCTTCCTCAACTAAATTTATAGCATCCTTATATTCTAAATTTTCTTTTTCAGATTCTATAACTGGAACATATAAATCATACATATGCATTTCATCTAAATTAAGTAGTTTCTTCTTTATTCCAACATATCTATGAAGAGCCTCAATATTTTCATCCACTGTTTTTAAAGCATTATAATATACCTCTACTGGAATATTGTTAGGCTTTAAAGAAGCTTCTAAAGAACTATTATATTTTCTTGTTTTGCTTTCAAAAACAAAATTCTTTATGGAACTAGCTAAACTTGTTGCTAATGTATTTTCATATTTTTTATATGTTCCAAATAAAAGTTTAAATGCATCTTCTCTTACTCTTCTATTTTTACTCTTTATAAAAGAACTATAGTTACCTTCACTTAATTCTACTTTAGCACCATTTTCATCAGTTATTTCTCCAAAAGTTATATCCGAATTGGTAAGCATTGAATATATACTTTCTGCTGCTCCTAAACAATCTGAAACTGATGCTAAAACTGCCTCTACCTCTTTTGATAATATATGTGGTTTTTCCTTTAATATCATTTCAAAATATATTTTATATTTCTCTAAATCTTTATCTTCCTTTATGAAGCCTTCAATTGTTCCTTCTTTTAAACTTAGTATTTCTGGAACAAAATAAGCAGTATAACTTGAAAATTCTGCTGAATATGGATCTATTTTATTTACTAGAGTCTGCATTTCAGAGTTAGATGTATCCTCATGGCTTCTCATATGTGCATAAACATATAACTTTCCAAGCTTCCTACTTAATTCTTCATTTAATGCAAGAAACGCTTTTAAGTCTTCTTTATTTCCAAGTTTGCCCTCAAATTCTTTTAATCTTGGAGCTTCATTTTTTAATTGATTTAATTCCTCATTCCAAAGAGTTGGAGTTTCATAAATTTTATCAATTCTCCACTTATCACTTTCTGGAATTTCCTCTCTTCTTCTAAGCTTTTTAACCTCACTCATTATAATTCTCCTTTCAACTATTATTTATAATCTTCTTCTTTACCCTTTATATCCTCAAACACCTTATTCATATGTTCATTTATGATTGAGCAAACCTCATTTAAAACTGCTCTCATTTCCTCATGTTCATCATCAAACTTAAATTTAACCACCCAAGTTGGATTATATTCTTCATCAAACTCTTCTACTATATATCCTAATGAAGTAAGAGCCTCCACATTAAACAAATCATATATTGCTGAAAATTCCCATTCTTCAACATCTTTATCAGTATCAAAAAATAGACTTACATCTCCATCTATGCAATATAATTTTTTAACATAATTAGTTCCATCTCCAACGGAATAACTTCCTAATTCTCCTTTTATAGCTCCACTTTCTTTATCTTTTTCCATTATAACTAATGAAGAAAAATCCATACTATCTCATCCTTTCCTGTTTTGTCATATATACTAATTATAAATTTTCTTTTTATATTTTCAAGTGTATATATAACATATATAAATAATGTAACATTTCTACTCTTTATACATTTGTAAAATTATGGTAATATACTTCTATATATCATTATAAATAGAGGTGATTTTTTTGAATAAATTTTTACTTAGACGCATAATTTTAGCAATATCTTTATTTTTTATAATTATATTTTCAAGTGCTTTTATTATTAATAAAATTTATGTTAAACAAAAGTGTAAAGATTTATACTTCGCTACTGAACATTTAACCACCAAAGGAAATATGGAAAATAGTCTTTTAAGAATTGAAAACTTCGAACTATCCTTTTTAGATGAAGATATAGCTGTTGTGCAAATTAATGGACTAAGCTATGAAAAGCCTCGTAAATCAATTTCTTGCAATGCATACTTTGAAAAAAACAAAAATTCTATTTGGAATTTAAAGAGAATTGAGAGGCTAACTTAAAATGCAAATTATTTGCACTTACCTCAAAATCAATGTATAATTTATTTAGAATTATACTAGGAGTGATACAATTTGATAAAAATAAATAATCTTTCCTTTTCCTATAGTGGTAAAAAGCCCTATCAACTTGATGATATAAACTTATCTTTGCCTAAAAATGAGTTTATTTCAATAGTAGGAGAAAATGGAAGTTCTAAAACTACTCTTTTAAAGCTTCTTTTAGGATATTTAAAACCTATTAAAGGGAATATTGAAATAAATTTAAATAGTGTTGGGTATGTTCCTCAAAAAGTTGATAACTTCAACTCTCAATTTTCTATCACAGTTTATGAAATATTAAAAATACATTTAAAAACTCTAAAAATAAAAGACAAAGGCGAAATAGACAGAGTTCTTTCAGCTGTTAATATGCTAGATTTTAAAAATAGATTAATAGGTTCTCTTTCTGGTGGTCAACAGCAAAGGGTTTTTATAGCAAGAGCTTTAATTGGTCATCCAGATATATTAATACTAGATGAACCATCTACAGGAATAGATGAAAAAACTCAAAAAGATATATATGAACTTATTTATAAATTAAACAAAGAGAAAAAAATGACTATTATATGCGTCGAACACAATATAAGAAAATCTCTTAAATATTCATCATATATTCTTGAATTAAAAAATGCACATGCTACTTTATTTAAAACTGATGAATATATAAAAAAACTTAATAAAATGAATAATGAATTTATATAGAAAGGGCTCTTTAAAACATGTCTATTATACAAAATATGTTTCAATTTGAATTTATGCGTAATGCATTTATGGCTGGATTTATAATATCTCTTCTATGCCCATGCATAGGACTTTTTCTTGTCTTAAAGAGATATTCAATGATAGGGGATACTCTTTCTCACTCATCCTTTGCTGGAGTTGCAATTGGATTAGTATTTGGCGTTAACCCTCTTTTAACAGCCTTTGTATTCACTACTATTTGTGCATTACTTATAGAAGTGTTAAGAAATTATTATAAGAAATATGCAGAATTATCTATGTCTATTATACTTACTTTTAGTTTAGGTTTGGCCTTAATATTAGTTAGTAGCGGTAAGTCTAGTACAACAGTTAACTCATTTTTATTTGGAAGCATACTAACTGTCTCAAGAACTGACTTAATAATTATAGCCTTAGTTTCCTTACTTTGCTTCATAGGTATATTTTCATTATATAACAAGCTAGTTTATACTACCTTTGATGAAGAAGGAGCTAAAGTTGCCGGAATAAACACTAAACTTATAAATTATATTTTTACAATTATAGTAGGAGCTACTATTTCTGTTTCAATTAGAGTTATGGGAATATTAGTTATCTCTTCAATAATCGTTATACCAGCTGCAACAGCAATGCAATTTAAAAAAGGCTTTACTAAATCTCTTATTATATCAATGATAATAGGAGTTATAGATGTTTTAAGTGGTTTAATCTTAGCTTCTCTATTTGATTTAGCTCCAGGAGGAACCATAGCTTTAACATCTGTAATAGTTCTTATATTTGCATTACTTTTAAACAGAAAAAAATTATAAAATGAATTTAATAATTATAATAAACAAAAAGTCTATAAGTAGATATTAAAAATATCTTACTTATAGACTTTTCTTTTAATCTTTAATTATGGTTTAGAATAGTTTTAATCTTAATCACTCTTTTGATACCACTTTAAATTTATCAAGCTTTAAAACTACATACTTATATGCTCTAATTCATTATCATCTTTATAGACTTTAAAAAGTTTATTCTTCTTATAAAGATATCTATATATAGCATATACCACTACTCCCTTTAAAGCTCCAGTTATGGTTATAGCCCACCAAATTCCATCTAAACCTAAGAATTCTGGTTTACACAAAATATAAGCCATTGGTATTCTCGCCCCAGTTAGCAATATACTAATTATTGAAGGTATATATGTTCTTCCTAATCCATTAAAGGCTCCTGTTGTTGTTATTTCCACACAAACAAGAATCTGACAATAGCCAAGTATTCTTAAATAAACAGTTCCCTGTTCTATAGCCTGTGCCTCTGGTATAAATATTCTAAAAATCTCTTCTCCAAAGAAAATTAATATAGCTGAAGCAAAAACTCCTACTACAAGAGAAATCACCATGGTTATATTAAACCCTTTTGTTATTCTCTTTAACTTGCCTGCTCCATAGTTTTGACCTACAAAACTACTTAAAGCAGTAGAGATTCCTCCTGCTGTCATCCAAGCAATCGCTTCAACCTGTGATCCTACTTTTTGAACCGCTATAGGAACAGGCCCAAAGACAGCTACTATTTTTCCTATAAACATTGAAAAAACAGTAAATAATCCACTTTGAAGAGCTGCCGGTAATCCAATATGAACTAGTGTTTTCATACAATTTATATTTATTCCACTAAATAAATTTATTTTTAAATATTCAGCCTTACTCTTTATCATTATATATAAGAAACTAAGTGTAACTATAGCCTGTGCTATGACAGTTGCAAGAGCTGCACCTAAAACACCCATTTCTGGGAATATTCCTATTCCAAATATTAATACTGGATCAAATACTATATTAAATATTAACCCTATTGTATTTGCAATAAAAGGAGTTCTACTGTCTCCTGAACCTGTAAATACCGCTGTGAATACAGGATTTAAAAAATTAAATATCATTCCTAAAGCAACAGCAATCAAATAGGTCTCAGCCATATTTATAACCTCTGTATCACCTAAATTAAAAAATCCTATTAATTCACTATTAAATAAAAGCAGTATTATTGAATACAAAATAGCTAGTATAATATTAATTTGAAATGCACTCTTTATATAATCCTTTGTACTTTCAATATCATGTCTTCCTAAACTCTGTGCAACTTTAATCTCGGCTCCTACTTTAGAAATCATTACAAAAGCCATACCAAGCCATGGAAAGAATCCAGCTGTTCCAACAGCTGCTACAGCATTACTTCCTATTCTACCAACCCAGAGCATATCAGCCATACTATAAGCCATTTGTATGAAAGAAGTTGCCATAATTGGTATTGAAAGTTTTATAAGGTTGCTTGTTATTTTCCCTTCTGTTAAGTCAATTCTCTTGTCCATTTTTCCCCCTGTGTACCTCAAAAAATTTATTCTTACACATTATAATTCATATTATATTTAATCTAAATATATAAAATTATTTTATACAAAATAATTTTAATTTGTTTTTTATATATATTTTTTAGTTAAGAATTTAGAAAAAGTCTTCCATCTGATTTAAAATATCTTTTATAATACAGTAATTTGGTCTACAAACATGAATGTTGGTCCTTCTCCCGGCATTATGCTCCATGGTGGACATACCTCTTCATTTTTAGCAAATATCTTAATATATCTAGCTTTACTCTCTTTACTTGCCACAATGTCTTTTTTTCCAACCTCTTCTCTCTTTTCACTACTATCTTTTTCTTCTCTTTTTAAAAGAGAAAATTCTCTTCCATCTATTGAAGAATAAAATTCTACGAACTTAGGATAATAAATCCAGGCCCTTGTATCTTGTAAAAAGCCTACCATAACCTCCTTAATATCTTTTATTTCTCCTAAGTCAACTATCACCTCCATATCTTCAGTATATCCAAGCCATCTTCCATCAGTATAATGTAAACTTCCTTTTTGTCCATCAATCAAATCATAAACTCCATTTTTATTGTACATATAATGATTCGTAGGATTTGTTAATCCCTTAATATCAACTATTGGTAAAGTAACATATATTCTACTTTCAACTGTATTGCTTGGCTTATATCCTTCTTTAAAAACTTTTGCCTTTATAAAAGCTCTATCATCAACAACTATTGGCTCCTTATATAAGATAGAGTTCTCATTTGGCTCACTTCCATCTAATGTATATCTAATCTCTCCTTTTTTATCCTTTTTTCCTAAAAGAATTTCCTGAGAGAAAGGTTTATTCATTAATAAAGTGTCAACATTTACAATAGGTCTAAAAGCTCTTAACTTAACTTTATTAGTTTTATTATATCTCTTATATTCTGGTATATATCCATCTATTTCCTCTCTATTTTTTAAATATTCATCATTAAAAAACTCCTTTTCCTTAGTTATTTTATTAGTTGTATTTAAGTCAATAATAACTTCACCATGATCAGAAGTTATCAATATTTTAGAATCCTCATCTATTGTAAACTCACCCTTAATTAAAGAAACTTTATACTTAAAATTATTGTGTTCACATAAAATTGTATTTGAATTTAATTCCTTAAGAACCGGTAAAGTATTTAAACTAACCATATATTTTTCATTAGACTTCACATTAAAATTAATCTTAATCTTATCTTCTTTACAAAGTATTCTTATCTCCTCATCTTCATGAATCTGCCATAAAATTTCACATTCTGCCTCTCCCATGGACTTAAAGTTTAAATATTTCCCTTCCACTTTTTCATATACACCAATTCTTTTTGCTTTAACAAAACTTATTTCAGGTCTTTCATCTATTTCATTTTTCCAATAATGTGGTCTCATTAAAGGCAAAGCATCAAATATACTTTCATTACTATTTAGTGAATTCTCATAATATCTAGATTTATAGTTCTCATTGAATAAATGTATATCCCTTATGCTTAAAACATTGTTTTCAAATAAAAAACTACTTCTATAAAATCTACTGTTATACCATAAAGTTTTCATATTATAAGTATTCCAGTCCTTTTTAGCTCCAAATGTAGTTGGAGGTGTTAACCTGTATTTTTTCTTATACCAAAGGGCACTTTCCACCAAAGTTTCAACCCTAACTTTCTTCTCCTTTTCTAATTTTAAAATTTGTTCTATTTGAACTTCATACCCCTTATACATGGTATTCCATAAGAATGTATTCTCTTGTCCTACTTGAGCATAAGAAAAACCTAAAACTTCTTCATCAGTTAAACACTCAAAAAACCAATCTACCCACTCTTTACTTTGTCCAATTATCCACGCTGGCTCTAATGTATGAACTCCTTTTAATTCTTGGCGTAATCCTTCTTCAAAATTATATATTGGATCTGGTCCTAAAAGCCTAAATAAAGGTAAATCTAATTGCATTTCCTTGTTTTGAGCTGGAATATATTCATTTAATTTACTCGGATAATAAGCTTGATTAAAATATCCACCCCAAAGAGTAAAACCATCAGTTCCTATTTGATCTCTACAAATAGCTCCTCCTATCACCCCATATTTCTCCTTTAAATAATTTAAAGTTCTTATATCTATAACCCAAGAACCTACTGTCTTAGGATAATACCCGAATATATCTTTAAAATCTTTCATATAAGCATCGACCATTTTAATTCTATCCTCTGGACTATATCCTAGTGAATATCCTTTATCAACGTGATCATCAATAGGAGTTTCTCCCTTCCAGATTACTCCTGCTTTATTCGCTAATTCCTCTGTTATTTCCCACCATGCTCCAACTTCATCATATTCATCTATAGAATCTTTTATAAGGTTTACAAACCTTTCGTCCATTAAAGCATCATGTTTTAATGCATATGTTGCTGGAAAACCATATTGCTTTATTAATTCAATTTCTTGAACTACTGTTTGAAAATCATCCTCAACGAACTCTCCACTTGGATAAACCGTTTTTCTTATGAAATTATATATATTTACTATAGTTAAATTATTATTCTTTTTCCTCTCAAACTTTATCATATAATAATCACCCCTTTTCACCTCATTTTAAGTAATCTAATCACTTTAAACAATGAACAAATTTTAGTTTTTATTAAGATTTTCTTTATAATTTCTTTTTTGTGAGTTTATACAATTCAATAAAAAAAGCTATGAAATAATGAATATTTTCATCCATTACTTCATAGCTTATTTATTTTATTATTTAATCTGGCATTAATATAAATCTAAGAATAAATAAAAATGCGAATATGTATATAACCTTATGAACTTCCTTTCCTTTTCCAGTTACAACTTTCATAATTGGATAGAAAATCATTCCTATAGCGATTCCATTTGCTATAGAATATGTAAATGGCATCATAGCTACTGTGAAGAATGCAGGTACAGCCTCTGTAAAATCTGAAAAATCTATTTGAGTTATAGCTCCCATCATTAATACTCCAACTATTATTAATGCTGGTGCAGTTGCACTTTGTGGTACAATTCCTATTATTCCACTAAAGAATAGAGAAACTACTAATAATATACTTACAATTACATTAGATAATCCTGTTCTTGCTCCAGCTGATATACCTGCTGCAGATTCTACAACTGTTGCTAATGTAGTTGTACCAAGCATAGCTCCTATTGTTGTTCCAACAGCATCAGATGCTAGAGCTTTTCTTAAATTTTTAACTTGTCCATTTTCATCTATCATTCCTGAGCTTTGAGCTGTTCCAACTAAAGTTCCTATAGTATCAAATAAATCTACTAAGCTTAAAGTTATTACAACCATGAATATTGTAAGAAGTGCTTCCAAAATGCTATTTCCATTACTTGTTAAAAGTCCTTTTATATCCATTGCAAAAAATGTATTTCCTATGTTAGGTAAAGAAAATAGCTTCATTCCAATTAAATTAGTAATTCCCATTGGTATTCCTATTATAGTAGTTATTATTATTCCTAAAAGCATTCCACCAGTTACCTTTCTAGCAACTAGTATAGCCGTTATTATAATACCGATTATTGTAAGTAAAACATATTTATCTGTAAAATCCCCAAAGGCTACTAATGTTGCTGGATTTGCAACTATAATTCCCCCACTCTTTAAGCCTATTAAAGCTACAAAAAGCCCTATTCCTGCTGTTATTGCAAACTTAAGATTCTCTGGAATTGCTTGTACTATTTTTTCTCTTATTGAAGTAAGAGTAATTATTATAAATAAAAGACCTGAAATAAATACAGCTGCTAATCCTTCTTGCCAAGAAAAATCTAATTTTATACATATGTTATAAGCAAAGAATGATACTAATCCTAAACCTGGTGTTAATACAAAAGGTAAATTAGCATAAAAGGCCATTACTAACGTACCTATAGCAGCCGCTATACATACTGAAGCAAAAGCAGAAGCTATTATAGGATCACCTGCCATAGTTAAATTAGCTGCGGCATCCCCTTTAACTCCTAAAGAATTCATACCTCCAATTTTAAGAATGTTCGGAATAACTAATAATGCATAAGCAAAAGTAACAAAAGTAGTTAACCCTCCTATAACTTCTGTTTTTACATTAGTCTTGTTCTCCTTCAGCTTGAAAATCTTCTCTAATAAGCTCTTCATTTGTTTCTCCTTTCTGAATCTTTTAATATGCAAAAAAAAATTAGTATTGATTTAGGTAAATCAATACTAATTTTGATCATTAATATGCCGATTTACCCATAGCGAGAATATTTACGGTTATCTCGTAGAAACATCTGAACCCTATTTTCAGAAATATATGGGGAATATTTTTAATTTATTATTAATGATTATACGTACTTATTTTCTTTTTGTAAACACTTTATTTAAAAGTAGTTTTTCCCAAAGCTGACTACTATTCTATTTTTTATTTTCATCAATACATTCTTCGCATATACCTTTTAAAGTTAAATTGTGCTCTTTAATCTTAAAGCCTGTTTGATTTCTCAAAAGCTCCTCAACCTGTTGCATTGGACATGGAACTTCTATTTCCTTATGACATAAATCGCACTCTAAAATATGTTTATGAATGTTTTTATCTTTTAACTTGTAAGAACTTTTTCCATCGCCTAATTCAAATCTATCTATTAAATCTTTTTCTAAAAACACTTCTAAAGTTCTGTATACTGTAGATAAATTTATATCAGTGCACTTACTATATATATAATCGGCAGTAATACTTCTATCACTTTCCTTCAATAAATCATATATTAATAATCTAGCTTTGGTAATCTTTACTCCCTTAACCTTAAATATTTCTTTTACTTCCATAACAATCTCCTAAACAAATATTTAAATCATTATTATAAATTATATCACATTAAAAATACTTGAATAACAATATATTTATAAATTCTTTTTAATACTCCCTATTTCGAAAGAAAACATTTTCATTTGTGATATTCTATTTATTAAATAGTATACCCTATTAACATTTAGTATAAAACCCTTGAAACCTTAGTAATTTCAACACTTAAATATATATATATGATTTTATTTATAAAAAAACTATAATTTTTTTTGCATTTTTCACTTTATTTTTTAATAAACATAGTGTATATTAATAAATAGAGTATGACATTAGACGAAATAGTATAGCACATTTAGTTTTTCTAAGGACTAATGCGTTTAACATAAAGGGGAGATTTTTTAAATGAATTGTATTATAGCTCAATCTGGTGGTCCAACTTCAGTAATAAACTCAAGCGTTTATGGATTGGTTAAGGCTAACAACGAACTAAAATTATATGATAATGTTTATGGTGGATTAAATGGAATAGAAGGTATATTAAATAAAACCATAATAAATCTTTCAGAACTTGATGATTTTCAATTAGAAAGATTCAAGAATTCACCTGCATCTGGTTTAGGTTCTTGTAGATACAAATTAAAACCACTACAGGAAAGTGAAGAAGAATATTTAAAACTTCTTGAAATATTAAATTCACTTGATATAAAAGCTTTCTTCTACGTAGGTGGAAATGACTCCATGGATACAACAGCCAAATTAAATGCTTATGCAAAGGCTAAAAATATAGATATAAAATTCTTTGGAATTCCAAAGACAATAGATAATGATTTAATGCACACAGATCATACACCTGGTTTTGGTAGCGCCGCAAAATTTATATCTACAGCTGTTTTAGAAACTTATTTAGACTCAAAAGTTTATACTAACAATGGAATTTTCATAGTTGAAACTATGGGAAGAGATACAGGTTGGTTAGCAGCCGCTGGTGCTTTAGCAACTATAAACGGAGTTCAATGTGCTGACCTAGTATATTTACCTGAAAGAGCGTTTTCAGTACAAAGCTTTTTAACTGACGTAGCTAGAATATTTAAAGAAAAGAAACATGTGTATATAGTAGCTTCTGAAGGATTAAAAAATGAAAATGGAAAGTTTCTTACTGAAACTGCAGCAAATGGAGATTCATTTGGACATGCTCAATTAGGTGGTGTAGGAGCTTACTTAAAGAACTTAATAATTCAAGCTAGTATAACAAACAGAGTTAAATCTTTAGAGCTTAATACTTTACAAAGATGTGCTATGCACTCTTCATCACAAATAGATGTAAATGAAGCTGTAATGGTAGGACAAGCCGCTTTAGAAGCTTCTACTACTTCTGAAGGTGGATATATGGTAGCAATAAAGAGAGAATCTTCATTCCCATATAAGAGCTCTACTTTCTTAATTGAAGCAGATAAAGTAGCTAATAATATAAAATACTTCCCAACTGAATGGATAAACTCAGAATGTAATAATATTACTGAAGAAGGTTTATCATACCTTAAACCTTTAATTAGCGATTTCGAGGATAGAGATTCTCTTCCTCTTTATCATAGTTTTGTTTTATAGATATTATTTTACTCAAATTACCCACATTTAATAAAAGACATGCATTAGATGCATGTCTTTTATTTTTCTTTAAGTACATCCTTTAATGTCTCATATGAAAAATCTATTATTTCTGCACAACTTACCTTATTCTTTTTTAAATCTAAACAAATTTCTGAATTAAACTCTTCTCTTATTCTATTTATAAGTTCTCTTGAATAAGTTCTTGCCTCATTCTTTTCTTCATTGCTTTCTCTTCCTTTTATAAATCCAATAGCTACTACTGCCCCATTAACAGCTCCACATAAGCTTCCAACAGTTATACCAGTTCCCATACCACTTCCTAAAGCAACAGGTATATCCTTATTAAATTCCTCATTATAAGACTTTATTATAGCCTCTGCACATGTATATCCTTCTTTATGATATTCTGATGGTTTTTTCATATCTATTCTCCTTGCTTTTTAAATTTACTTATATGATTATAATATCAAAAAAACCATTTAATTTCTGTGATTTTTTCACAAAAATATTCTAAATAAATTCTCAAGTTAAATAAACTAAAGAATTTATTTAGAATAAACTTCAAAGCTTAAAATCTTTTTGCTTAACTATTTCTAAAGTATTTAAAAATTCATCTATCTCATACTTATTATTATATAGTCCTAAACTTGTTCTAAGCATGCCTGGTCTAGGTTTACTACTATAAGCAAATTTTAAAAATTCTTCATCTTTAAGCTTTAATAATCTTCTAACATAAGGATGAGCACAAAAAGTACCATTTCTAATGTCTATTCCTCTAAAATTTGCTAGTCCTTCTGATACTATATCATGATGGATATCTTTCACATTAAATACTGCCACTCCAATTCTATCTTCATCTTTAGAATCTCCATATGTTATTATATCAGGCATGCGTTCTAATCCATCTAGCAAATATCTTTTTAAAGCATTCTCTGTTGATTCTATCTTTTCAAATCCTATAGAATTTATTACTCTAATAGCAGATAAAAGTGCACAGACTCCTATTATATTAGGTGTTCCTGCTTCAAATCGTTCTGGTTCACTATCCCAGCAAACTCTATTATCTGAAACTAAATCCACTGCTCCTCCACCTTTTAACAAAGGTTCTTTATCTTTTATAACTTCCTTTAATGCAATAACAACTCCTGTTCCAAAAGGCGCGTACATTTTATGAGCTGAAAAAACAAGAAAATCTATATGATCATTATTTCCTGTTCCCCCCATATTGATCGCTTTATGAGCCACCAGCTGGGCAGCATCTACGATTATTTTCACTCCATATTCATGAGCTATTTTAGCTATTTCATTTATTGGATTCAAATAACCAGTTACATTAGATGCTCCTGTTATTGTTAAATATTTTACCTTTCCTTTGTTATTTTTAATTAATTCTTCTATTTTATCCTTTTTTAAAAATCCTAATTCATCAACCTCAACATATAAAACATTACTATTTTCTCTCCAAGGAAGATCATTTGCATGATGTTCCATTCTAGTGCTTATTACATAATCTTTCTTATTTACTAAGGAATGAGCTAAAAGATTTAATCCCTCTGTAGCATTTTTTACATATATAACTGTGTAATCATCAGGATTTTTAACATGGAAAAACTCTAGAATCTTTTTTCTTGAATGTTCATAGAATTCATTACAGAATTTAGCTTTATACCCTTTTCCTCTTCCTATTGAACTATAAACATATAGCATATCACTTACACATCTTAAGCATTCTTTTAAAGCAGGAGTAGTAGCCCCATTATCTAAATTAATTGGTACTACTTTTTTTCCATTATAAATAGTTATTTCATCATCAATACCTATAAATAAATCTCTATAATTATTATTCATACCACATCACTCCAATAGTATATATTATTCTCACTTGCTAAATTATGTTCTTAAAAAACTTAATCTACATCTAATGCCTTTAATATAAAGACATTTAATTTGATGAAATATCGCATTATTAGTATAATTGTATTGATTAATACTATAAATTCAATGATGGGAGTTTTAAAATGATTATTTTAAGCTGTAGACACTTAACTAAAAGTTTTGGTATTGATGAGATTTTAAGAGATGTAACATTTAATATAAATGAAGGTGACAAGGTTGGTTTAATAGGTCCAAATGGAGAAGGAAAATCAACATTATTTAAAATTCTTACCAAGCAACTTGATTATGATAGCGGTGAATTATTTTTAGATAAAAACAAAACACTAGGATATCTCTCTCAGAATTTATCTTTAGATAGTGAAAATACTATTTATGATGAGATGCTTTCTGTATTCTCTTCTTTAACGGAACTTGAGGATAAAATTAAAAGTTTAGAAGAAAAACTTAACGAACCTTATGATGCTTCTAAGGAAGAGTATCATAATAAGCTTATAAAAGACTACACTCTTTCTCAGGAACTTTATGAAAATAGAGGTGGTTATACTTTTAGAGGAGAAATCTCTAGGGTTCTTAAAGGATTAGGATTCTTAGAAGAAGATTTCAATACTTCAATCATAAATCTTAGTGGAGGGCAAAAAACTAGACTTGCTCTTTGTAAACTACTTTTAAGAAAACCTGACTTACTTCTTTTAGATGAGCCTACTAACCACTTAGATTTAGAAGCCATAGAGTGGCTTGAAGAATATCTTAATAGTTATAAAGGAACTGTTTTCGTTATTTCCCATGATAGATTTTTCTTAGATTCTGTAACGAACACTACCTTTGAACTTATTGGTGGAAAAATACATTGCTATAATGCAAGCTATACTAAATTTCTCGAGCTTAGAAAAAAAGATATTGAAGCTAGATTAAAAGCCTATAATTTACAACAGGCTGAAATAAAAAGACAAGAAGAAATCATAGAAAAATTTCGCTCATTCAATAGAGAAAAAAGTATTAGAGCTGCTGAAAGCAGACAAAAATCTCTTGATAAAATGGAACGTTTAGAAGCTCCCGAAGTTATAAAAGAGGCTTCTAGAATAAGTTTTGAAACCTTAGTTAAAAGTGGAAATGACGTTCTTCACGTTGAAAATTTAAAAAAGAGTTATGATAATCTTCTATTTCAAAATGTAAACTTTGATTTAAAGCGCGGAGAAAAAGTTGCTTTAATAGGTGAAAATGGTAGAGGTAAAACTACTCTATTTAAAATAATAATGGGGATGATAAAACAAGATTCAGGTTCTGTATCTCTTGGTAAAAACGTATTTACAGGATATTACGACCAAGAACAATCTAACTTGAACCTTGATAAAACTATAATAGATGAGGTTTGGGATGATTTCCCTAATCTTACTACTACTGAAGTTAGAAATTATCTTGCATCTTTCTTATTTACTGGTGATGATGTATTTAAAGAAATTTCTCTTTTAAGCGGTGGTGAAAAGTGTAAAATTAACCTTTTAAAACTTATGCTTTCAAAAGCTAATCTTCTTCTTCTAGATGAGCCTACTAACCATTTAGATATTATGTCTAGAGAGGCTTTAGAAGATGCCATTTTAAGTTATGATGGTACTTTAATAGTAATTTCTCATGATAGATACTTTTTAAATAAAGTCATCAATAAAATAGTTGAACTTCAAGAAGATGGTCTTAAAACCTACTTAGGAAATTATAACTATTATATGGATAAAAAAGCTAATCCTAATAGATACGAAGACCTAGATGAAGAAATAAACCAAGGAAAAACCAAAACACAAATTAAAGAGGAAAGAAAAAAGAAAAAAACAGCTGAGAAATCAGCTAGAGCTTTAAGAGCTCAGTTAAGAGAAATAGAAAAGTTGATTCCTCAAAAGGAAGAAGAACTTGAAAAACTTCAAGGAATGCTTTGTACTGAGGAAGTTTATTCAAACCCTGAAGAAAGCATAAGAGTTAATAAAGAAATAAACTTAGTTCAAGAAGAAATAGATTCTCTTTATGCAACTTGGGAAGAACTTTCTGAATCTCTGGAAGATTAAAATATAGAGCTATATTTTAGATCAATTGTGATTTTTAGATATCCTTACAGATATATCCAAAATCAACACTAGTTTAAAACATAGCCAAATATAGAAAAGGCATAGAGACTAATACTCTATGCTTTTTTTATATTAAACTTATTTTACTCCTGTAGTACCAAATCCACCACGGTCTTCATTACCAAAAGAAGAAACCTCTTCAAATTCTATCTCTGGCATAACTTCCATTATTCTAAATTGTCCTATTTTATCTCCTTGTTTTATCCAAGTTCCTTTTATTTCTTTTCCATCCACTATTTCAACATGCTTTCCTTGTAAGCAATAAACTGGCATATGCCATTGGTCATTATCTCCTATGTATGTATCATCAACAACACCGACACTATTTGTTTGTATTATTCCCCAACTTTTAAAAGTTGAACTTCTAGGTGCTAAATGTCCTTCCCATCCCTTAGGAAGTTCTAAGGCAAAACCTAAAGGTATCATAGCTCTTTCTCCACTTTCAACAAATATATCCTTATTCGCATATACATCTATCCAGTTACCTTTTACTATTTTTTTTAACTTAGTTGCTCCCTCAAAATATTTAATTCTAATCTTCATATCATTTTCCTTTCTTTTGTTTAACCTATATAATTATTATGAATTAAACTATAGCTATTATATAATTTTATTCTTTTAAATTAAAGCCCACAGATTTCTCTGTGAGCCTCTAAATAAGATTTTTATTAATTATTTGCGACATTCCTTGCATATACAACATCTACAACGTCTTGATCTACTGCGACGTCTTGATCTACTACGACGTCTTGATCTGCTACGCCTTGATTTACTATTACACTCATCAAGATCTTTGCACCTACAACGTTTTGGTGGTCTATCACAATCTTCTTCTCTCTTTCTAAATTTATTGATTATTATAACTCTAGCAAATTTATTGCCTGGAGAGATACATACTTCATAACATGGATAATATTCTGGATTTTCAAAATAACAACGATCTACAGGTTGTTTAATAGCATATAAGCCATCTTCTAAGCATTTAAATACAACTTTTCCACAACGATCTGTCTCTTTGCAAGCTATAAGTTCAAATCCAGTATTACAATCTACTTTATATAATTGAATTGCCATTCCGCTTATTGGATCTCCATCTGAGCATCCTATTAAAGATTGAACTTCAATAGTTCCCATCTTAGGCATTGGCTTTGGTTTAGCTCTTTTACAACAATCTCTATCATCTTCATGACATTCCCAATCATCATCCTTATGACATTCCCAATCATCATTGTGACAATCTATATCCTCAAATAATTCTTCTAAATCATTCATTCCTCCATATTGACCATTGCAGTACTCTTTGTAGTCCATAATCTACCTCCTAAATTTTATCATATGATTAGTATATATTATGACTACTTCTTACAAATTGTTACATATTATAATTTACTCAAAATCTAATATTTTCTCTGCTAATCTCTTATACATATTAGCCTTATCTACGAGTACTGCAGAAATTAACAACCTTTTTTCACTCTTTCCTAAGGAATCAAAGTTTTCTCCTAAATTATTTAAATCAGCACTAATTTCCTTATTCATGCCATCTAAATTTTTTTCATGACCTTTTAAATACAATTTATATAATTCTCTTATATCATTGGAGTTAATTTCTTCTTTATTATACTTTTCAACTATATCTCCTAAAGCTAATTTTATATCACTTAGAGCTAGTATTCCTTTCATATTATATATAAAACACATCAATATAATATGCTCTTTAGTATATTTCTTATTTTTAATCTCCATTAACAATCTGCCCTTAGCGTAATTGTTAATCATTGTTTTAGTTAAAATCTTATCCTCTTCGAATCTTTTATTTTCACCTAATTTATTTTCAAAAAGTTGTATCACCTGATCCATATATAAATCTAATTCTGGTATATCATCTAAGTCTATACTTTTATCTAAATTCAAACTTTCTAATAAACTATTTAAATTCATAAAATCCCTTCCTTACATTTTTAATTCATTACATAGTTTTTAAAACTACATTTCATTCTATATATATTATATTATTAGTAATTTAAAATAAATTCAAGATATTTGGCAATATTCTATATATATTATTGAATTTCCACCTAATTTAAAGGTTGAATTATTCCTATAATTAGTTGATAATTGTAATATGATAATACGTAGTTTTAAAAACTACTTGAATTTATTCCTTGGAGGTATGTTATGAAAAATGTATTTTTTAGAGAACCCATAAATGGCTTTACTCATTTATTCGGTGCCATTCTTTCTTTATTTGCTCTAGTAGCCTTGACCGCTAAAGCTACTTATGTATATGGAATTGGATTGCCCCTTTTATCGGTTATACTTTTTGGATTTTCATTAGTTTTACTTTATAGTGCTTCTGCTATTTATCATTTAGTTAATGCCAAAAAAGAAACGATTGCATTTTTAAGACGTTTAGACCATTCTATGATTTTTATACTTATATGCGGAAGTTATATGCCTTACTGCTTAATTGGACTTGAAGGTAAAGCACAAATATTTATAACTTCACTAATAATAATCCTTACAATACTAGGTATTTTATTTAAAATGGTTTGGTTTAATTGTCCTAGAATACTTTCTACTCTTATGTATATAGGAATGGGCTGGATTTCTTTAGGAGCAATTCCGTTTTTCAAAAACATACCTACTCTAGCCTTAGTTTGGTTAGCAATAGGAGGAGTAATTTATACAATTGGCGGAGTAATTTATGCTTTAAAACCTAAATTTCTCGAATTTAAAACCTTAGGATTTCATGAGATATTTCATATATTCATATTATTCGGAAGTTTAAGTCATTTCATATCAATATTTTTTTATCTATTATAAGATAAAAAAGGATATTATACTTAATATCAAGTATAATATCCTTTTTTTATATGTCTGAATTTTTGATTTCCTCTATAAATATTTCTAAATTTTTAGAAATAAACTTATCTTTATGATATATAAGAAATAAATCTCTACTTATTTCCACATTGTCTATGTTTATTTGCTTTATTAAGCCATCCTTAATTTTCTCTCCTATTGCCTTACAAGAAACGCAGGCTATACCTAATCCTGTTTCAACAATTCTTACAATAGCTTCAGTATTTCCAAGTTCCATATATACATTGTAATTACAATCATTGTTTATAAGATAATTCTCAACAACTTCTCTTGTTCCACTACCGGCTTCTCTCATTATAAATTTTTCATTTTCTAAATCTTTCAATGTTATTTTATTTTTTGAAAATATAGGGTTACTTGGGTTAGCAATAAATATCAATTCATCTTGCCCTACACTTAAAACTTCTAATTCATCTGACATTACATGCCCTTCAACTAATGCAATGTCAACTTTATTTTCCATAATAAGCTGCTCTATTAGTTGAGTATTTTCTATTATTAAAGAAATTTCTATGTTTTTATGTAATTCATTAAATTCCTTTATTAATTCAGGAAGTATGTAAACTCCAATTGTTGTACTTGCTCCTATAACAATTTTACCCTTTTGACCTTCTTTGCTACTTCTTATGGTACTATTAGCCTCTTCATATAGGTTTAGAATTCTTCTACTATATTCAAAGTAAACTTCTCCTTCATGAGTAAGATAAAGCTTTTTCCCTATTCGATCAAACAGCTTAACATCAAGATCACTTTCTAGTTCAGCTATGGCTTGACTTATAGATGGTTGACTTATGTACATAGACTTAGCTACTTTAGTCATATTTAAGCATTTAGCTGTTTCAAAAAATATTTTTAACTTTCTAAAATTCATGTAATCAATCCTTATTTATCATCTTTTACTTCTTCAAAATCAACATCAATAACAGGTCCATCATCTTGCATTTCAGACTCTGATTTATGTTCTTCTTTTGTGAATTTGTAACTATAAGTTTCTGTAGTATTTTTTTTATTTTTACGTTTAATAACATACTTTCTTATAAATTTAAAATATACCCACCCTATAAAGAATAGTATTATTCCTCCGATTATAATATAAGGTAGTATAAAAAATGCAAATTGTAATAAAAGTATTGCAATAATTATTCCTAATCCTATTTTTAAATACTTCTCCATACATTATCACTCTCTTTTATATTTTTTATTTTATTAATTATAACATAAAGTTAAAAAAATAAAAAACACTTATTAATTTCAGAATTGCTATATATTTTCTCTTATATTTAATTATTTTTTGACAATACTAATTAAGACATCTTAAATACAAAATCAAAAATTAAGGAAGTGACAAAATGAAAAAATTTATACTTTTACTAATTGCATGTATTTTATCTTTTTCTGCAATTAACGTTTCTTCAGAAATTGTTAAGGCAACCACACTAGAGGATAACAACAAAAAAATCTTTTTAACCTTTGATGATGGTCCTGGTGGAAAGGTTACTGAGGATATTTTAAATATACTTAAAGAAAAAGGTGTCAAAGCTACATTCTTTCTAATAGGAGAACAAGTTGAACAATATCCTGATTTAGTTAAACGTATGGATGATGAAGGACATACTATAGGAGTACACACTTTTACTCATGAAAGAAGTAAAATTTATAGAAATAATTATTCTTTTATTCAAGAAAATCTTAAAGCACAACAAGCTATAGAAAAAGTTATTGGTAAAAAAGTATTTTCTCTTAGATTTCCTTTTGGCTCAAATAATAGCACCTATAGGCTTACTAGTTCTCTAGTAGAAACTTTACATAGTCAAGGATTTAGAATATATGATTGGACTGTAGATAGTACTGATTCTTTAAATCCTAATCTTAGTCCAAATTCAATATTTAAAAAATGCATTACTAATTCTGATTATGTAGTTCTTTTAATGCATTGTGGAAACATAAACAAAAACTCTGTTAAAGCATTACCTGCAATAATAGACCACTTTAAAGGTTGTGGTTATAGTTTTGAAGTAATAGATGAGACAACTCCAGAAATTTATAGATTAAAAAATAAAGGCTGAGAAATCACTCAGCCTTTATTATTTTGTTCCTAAAGTTAAAATTGAATCTACTAAGGTTTGTGCTATAAAAGAACACTTTTCAATGATATCAATTTCATCACCCACATCTAAATTCAAGTTTATTATTATACTTGGCTTATTTACATATAGTAAATTATATACTTCTGCATTTTTTATCCCTTTATTCTTATAATTAATTACTTCGAATGATGAGCATATATTTTCTGCAAACTTTCTTCCTCTAGAATCAAACTCATTTACTGAACATAATATTTCATTTTCCTTTGAAAAATCAATATTTAATGTAATGTGTAAAGATGACTTACTTAAATTAGCTTTTTCAACTCTGCTTTTTAGTTCTTCTCCATTAAAAAGAAATATCTCATTATAAGGAGTACAATCAATAAATTTTAAGTTATTCTTAACAATAAACTTTTTAAAGAAATGGCTTATTGTCTCTCTAATCTCTTCTTTTAATTTATCTGATGTATTTTCTCCTTTAATATGACCTTTACCTAAGTCCATACTTATAATGGCACCTTGAGCTAAATACATATTATCCTCCTATGTTAATATATTATATTTCATAATATGTTTGTTTTAGCCAAAATGCCATAATTCTATTTCATTTGATATTCTTTTGTTTGATTCTACCTTATAAATAAAAATTAACTTTTGAATTTATTTCCTTAATATTGCCTTATCACCATTTTCATAAGTTATAAATTCAAATTCAGGGTTAATTTCCTCTACAAAATTAGCTATCCATGAATTTCTTAGATTATGGAATTCTTCTACATTTCCATCCACTTGATCCCAAAACCTTTTATGTAAATCTCTACTAATACTCCATAATACTTTATCATTAGAATTTTCTAAAACCTCATTTATTCTATCACAAGGCATACCATCTAAAATATAATCATTTAAAGCTGTATAAATTTCAATAGCACTCTCTTTATCTAATTGATTTTTACATTCCTTTGCATTTAATCTTCCATGTTTTTTATAAAGTTCAACTAAATCTTCTTTTACTGCTGGGTCTCTATTAATTATATTATTTATATAGTATGCACATCTACCTTCAGCTGCATTTATTCTTTCTTCTAACCATCCATGAATATTTCCTTCATCTATTATTTCATCTAGTGGTTTATTAGGAGTTTTTTCTCCAAAATTTAAATTAGCATAAGAAATCCATTCATTTACTGGCATTTTTCTTTCTTTTGCTATTTCTAAAACTTCATCTTCTAAATTTTCAAACCATTTTATTTTATCAAATAACCAAAAATGTATTTTTCCTAAAAATAAGCTCATATTTTCACCTCTAAATATAAATTATATTTTAATTATATTTTATCTTTCCCTATTCTTCTGTAACATAGGTTACCACTAAGAGATATTTTGTAAACTTTTCGTAAATAAAGCGTATTTCCTAATTAATAACGTTTCAAATCGTTCCACGAAATTGTAAACCTCCCATTTAAGTAATATAATAGAAATCGACTGTTTTATAAGGAGTTGATATATTTCAATGTATAAACCAAAATTACTCTCTTTATTAGATGATAAAGAGAATGGATTCTCAAAAGAACAATTTTTTAAAGATTTAATTGCAGGTATAATAGTTGCTATTATTGCCTTACCTCTATCAATTGCATTAGGTATCTCTTCAGGTGTATCTCCTGAGAAAGGTCTTATAACTGCAATTATAGCTGGATTCATAATTTCCTTATTAGGAGGAAGTAGAGTTCAAATAGGTGGACCTACTGGTGCCTTCGTTGTTATAGTCTTCGGCATAATTCAAAGCCATGGAATTGACGGATTAATAATTGCTACATTTATGGCTGGTATTATTCTTATTTTATTTGGTTTATTGAGATTTGGTAGCTTAATAAAGTATATACCTTATCCAATAACAGTAGGATTCACATCTGGTATAGCTGTGACACTTTTTTCGACTCAGATTAAAGATTTTTTAGGCCTTACAATGACTAAAACACCATCTGAGTTCATACCTAAATGGGAAGCCTATATATCCCATATGAATACTACTAACTTTTATACTTTAGCTATTGGATTATTAGCTTTAGCTATTCTTATTTTTTGGCCAAAAATTAATAAAAAGATTCCTGGTTCCCTAGTAGCCTTAATCGTGACTACTCTTGTTGTATTTATTTTCAATTTACCTGTTGCAACAATAGGAAGCCAATTTGGAAAAATAAGTTCAAGTATTCCAATGCCTCATATCCCAAATTTAAATCCTGAAACATTAAAAGCATTGATAGGTCCTGCTTTTACCATAGCACTTTTAGGTGGTATTGAATCCCTATTATCTGCTGTGGTTTCAGATGGTATGATTGGAGACAAGCATAATTCTAATGCTGAACTTATAGCTCAAGGAGTTGCTAATATAGGTTCTTCTTTATTTGGTGGAATACCTGCCACTGGAGCAATTGCTAGAACTGCAGCTAATGTAAAAAATGGAGGTAGAACTCCTATTGCCGGTATAGTTCATTCAATAACATTATTACTTATAATGTTATTATTTATGCCTCTTGCTAAGTTTATTCCATTAACTACTTTAGCAGCAATATTAATGATAGTTTCATATAATATGAGTGAATGGAGAACTTTTAAAGCTATACTTAAGGCACCTAAAAGTGATATAGCCATATTATTAACAACATTCTTCTTAACAGTATTATTTGATTTAGTAATTGCTATAGGAATTGGAATGTTAGTTTCTATGTGTTTATTTATGAGAAGAGTTGCTACTTCTATAGAAATAAATGAATTAAATGAAGGTGACTGCTCTGATAAATCCACTATAGATACGGATATGGAAAATCTTAAAGTTGGAGAAAATGTTCTAGTATATGACATAAGAGGTCATTTATTCTTTGGTGCTGTTGATACCTTTATGAATACAATGAAAGAAATAAATGACGATGCTAAAGTTCTTGTTTTAAGAATGAGACACACAAAGACTTTAGATGTAACTGGTTATAAACAAATAAAAAATATAGCCTTAAGTTGTAAATCTCGTAATATTACCTTAATATTATCTGAAGTACAAGATCAACCAAAAAAAGTTATGAGACTTATGGGATTCATTGATTATTTAGGTAAAGATCATTTTGCAAATACTTTCGATGAAGCTTTAGAAAAAGCTAATTCTTTAGTTTAAGAAATACATAAAAAAGACACTAGCATAAACACTAGTGTCTTTTTATATTATGAACTAAACTTCTGAATCTTTATTTTCTAATTCTAGCTCTAAATTTTCCATTTCTTTTTTATTTTTTTGATTTTTATCATATAATAATGATGCTACAAAAGCACTCCCTGCTAGAGCTAGTAGAGCAAGTTTTCCTTTTTTTATTTTTTTACCCATAATCTCACCTCACCACATTTATATATTTATGTATGCTTATAATTAAGACTATTGTCAAGTTTTAAATTTATTATTCACTCTACTTATTTAAATCGTATTTTTCTTCTTTCCATTCTGTCTTTTCTAACTTAGTTAAAACAGTATCTAAAGCCATGTCTGGATGAATAGTTTCTTCATGAGATATTGTTATATTAGACATTGTTATAGCGAATTTAACAGTATCTTCTATAGGTAATTCATTCATATATCCATATCCTAATCCCGCTACAAAAGAATCTCCTGCTCCTGTAACGTTCTTAACTTCAACTTCTGTTGCTTTTATCTTACCACAACATACACCGTCATTATAGAATATACCATCAGCATCTAAGCTTATAAATACTTTTTTAATTCCTAAACCTAAGAAATAATTACTTGCCTTTATTAAATCCTCTGTATCTGTTATAGGGAAGCCTGCTAAAATTTCAGCTTCATGTCTATTTGGTTTTATTGTGTGGAAATCCTTTATAAGGTGTTTTACCCAGCTTGCTTTTTCAGCTGATACTGGATCTAATATAAAATTAGTCTTGTCCTTGAAGTTCTTTAATAAATATTCCATTATCTCTGGATTATCAGAATCTAAAACTGTATATTCTGCATTCTCAAAAATTTCTCTTTTAGAATCTATAAACTCAGTATTCATAGCTCCTATACTTTTCATATCTGCAATAGCAGAAACCATTTCACCATTTTCGTCTAAAATAGCTAAATAAGTTGGGGTACTTCCACCCTCAATTACCATAGAATCATCCATGTAATATCCTATTTTTTTTGAGTGCTCTAATATACTCTTTCCATGTTCATCATTACCTAATATTGACATAAAGTTAGTGTTTACTCCTACTCTTGCCATATTTTCAGCAATATTTCTGCAAACTCCACCAAAAGATATCTTTACATGGCCTGGTGTTGAGTTATATGCTCTGTAACTTGCCTTACTAAATCCAAATACATCTACTACAGAAGCTCCAAACACCAATAAATATGGTTCTTTTCTTAAGTTCATTTAATTAATCCTCCCTATTTAAAAAAACATAAATTATATTATTCAGCAACAAACTGATTACTTTCACTATTATATATGTATCCACATTCCTTTAGCCTTTGTCCAATAACTTCCTTGTCAACTGCTAAATCATCGCACATACTATCTAAATCACTGTAATAATCTCTTAATTTTAAATTTATAATACTAAGTAACATATATGGATTCATCTCTTTATAGTTTCCAATGTCCATTATAAAAATCTCTCCTTTAAAAAAATGCTTTAATATTATTATATACAACTTATTTAAGTTCTACAATTTTTTATTTAATTTATTGTCACATTTTAATAAATCAGCATACTATATTATTAGGTTAATTATAAGCCAATACCTCACTTATAAGAACTTAACCTCCTGTTTACAAAATCACTATAACTCTTACTATACTATATTTATTTCTTTGCATTTACAATAAAAACCGTTGATACTCAACGGTTTTTATTATTTTAAGCATTATTTCTTTTATTCTTAAGCTCAAATAGTAAAAATATTATAAGTGTTGCTAACTCTGCACTTGGTATTGTTAACCAGACACCGTAAACTCCTAGTATTCTAGGTAATATAATGATAAAGATTATAATAAATATCAATCCCCTTAAACTTGATAGCAAAGAGGATTCCTTTGCTTTTTCAACTGCTTGTAAATAAGCTACATTTACTATATTGCTACCATTAAATAAGAATGTTATGAAGTATAAGTAAATTCCTTGTCTAGTTATGCTTAGTAATTTACCTGTATCACTTGTAAATATACTTATCATTTGGTTTGGTAATAGTAATCCCATTCCAAAGAATATCACTCCTAGAATTAATACTATTCTTCTTGTTAACCTTAAAAACTCTTTAACACGTTCCCCTTTTTGAGCACCAAAGTTCACACTTATTAAAGGTTGAACTCCTTGAGAAACTCCATTAAATATAGCAGTAAAGATTAGAACAAGGTTTGTGATGATTCCATAAGCTGATACACCTAAATCCCCTTCAAATTTAAATATTACAATATTAAAAATAAATATAACAAATCCAGCTGATATTTCATTTAAGAAACTAGGTACTCCATTTTTAAGCACTCTTCCTATGTGCTCTATGTTAATTCCTCCAATTTCTAAATGCATAGTATTTTTCTTTTTTATAAAATGTATCGATAAAACAGCTAAAGCAACTAATTGACCTATTGAAGTAGCTAAAGCTGCCCCAAACATTCCCCAATTGAAAATATAAATAAAAATATAGTCTAAAACTATATTTGTTATATTAGATGCTATTACAGCATACATAGCTAGTTTTGGTTCTCCATCATTTCTTACAAAGACAATGAAAGATGATGCCAAAATGAAAGCTGAGTTAAAAGTTAAGATAACTTTTAAATAATCCCTAGTTAGAGAAAAAGTAGCTTCTGATGCTCCTAACATATAGACTATATTATCTAAAAAGAAAAATTCTAGTAAATTTATTATTATACAAAATATAATAGCTGCAAATACAGCTGAGGTAAATATCCTATTAACCTTATGAAATTTCTTTTGCCCCATAGCTATGGATAAAGTTGTTGCTCCTCCAATTCCAATAGCCAATCCTATGGCATTATATAAATTATATGTAGGTAAGGCTATATTTAATGCTGCTAAACCCAACTCCCCAAGTTTATGACCTATAAACATAGTGTCGAATAATATACATACTGAAAGCCCCAGCATTCCAGCCACTGAAGGTATCATATACTTTCTTAACAGTGTAATTTCTTTATCATGTAGTAAATCTAATTTTTTACTCAATGTACCCCCTCCTCAATTATTTGTTTTTTAAAATATATAAGATTTTTTCCTCTATAGTATCTTTTTCTAATTTTCTTATCTGCTTAAAATGTGCCATTAAATTTACTGGATTATCACCTAAAATAAATATGTTGTCTGCAATATCTAAAGCTTCTCTTATATCATGAGTAACCATGATTACCGTATTATTTTTCTCTAAATGAACTTCTTTAAAAATTTTTATAACATTTTCTTTACTATTTTCATCTAGAGATTTAAAAGGTTCATCCATTAAAAGAAGTCCCTCTTCATAAAGAAAAGCTCTGGCTATATTTACTCTTTGCCTCATTCCTCCACTTAATTCCTTTGGAAAACTATCTATATAATCATCTAGTTCCATTACTTTTAACATTCTTTCTATTTTTTCTTTTCTCTCATCTTTTTTATAAAGTTTTAAAAGAGGTAGTTCCATGTTTTTATATATACTCTTCCATTCAATAAGCCTATCCTCTTGAAACACATAAGCAATTTTTGATGGAACACCTATGATTTTTCCTGATTGAAACTCTTCAAGACCACTTATAATATTTAATAGAGTACTTTTACCACAACCAGACTTTCCTAAAATACAATTAACCTTTCCATATTCAAAGGTTAATGAAAATTTATTATATAACTTTTTGTTATTAAAACTTTTCTCTATATTTATTAATTTAATATCCATTTTACCTCATCCATCTAAAAACCCTAACATTAATAGTTTTTTGTATTAAAGAAAAAATTATTCCTATAATGATTACTAGGATTATCCACGCAAAAACCATGTTGGTATTCAAATAGTTCTTTTCAACAAAAAGGGCAGTTCCTATGCCATACTTAGGTTGTCCAATAACTTCACCTCCAATAACTAATTTCATAGTTAAAGAAAATGTAGATACCATAATTCTACATATAGCAAAACTTATACTTGGTAAATAAATATTATTTACTAGATTAATTTTACTTACTCCATAAACATTTGCCATTTCCAATATATTTTTATCTATATTTAACATAGAACCAATTATGGCATCATAAAATATTGGAAAACTTATTACAAAACCAACTAATATAGGTGCACTTCCTTGACTTAACCAAATTAAAGCTAATATTATAAAACCTATAGTTGGTAAAGATCTCATTATATTAAGTATAGGTATCATAAAATTATATATATATTTATTAAATGCACTGGCTACGCCTAAACAGATTGCTATAATTAAAGCTAATATAAAACTTATAAATGTTCTCCCTAAAGTACTTATAATTATTTTAAAAAAGTCATTTGATTTTATTACTTCAATTAATCCCTTAAACGTTAAATAGGGAGAAGGTAATATTACCTCGCTCCCTATAATCATACTAGCTAATTGCCATATAATAAAAAGTATAATTGAAGATAAAAGTATTAATTTCTTATTTTTGTAAGAAAATTTCTTCATTTACCTTTTTACCTCCTATAGCTTTAGGCTCTAAGCTGTAAATCTTGTCATAATATCCAATATAAGCACTTTCACTATCAACAGCACTTACATAATTTAAATTGGCTCTTTCTAATGATTTAGCTATTATTTCTTTTTTGCCTGTTATTCCTACTTCTTCTGCAAAAGAACCAGCTTCTTCTCTATTTTCGTTTGCCCATTTAGTACTATTATCTATTTCTTTTAGTATCTTTTGAACATCATCAAAATGATTATTTACTAAATCTTCTTTAACTATAACACTGGATTGAGGGTATCCCATTTCAGAATCACTCATCTCTTTCCACTGATCATTTAAAGATGCAACTATTTTAGTATCTGGTTTTTTAGTCATTATTTGAGTTAACATAGGCTCTGGAACAACTGCATATTTAGCTTTTCCTTCTATAAATAAAGGAGCTAATTCTGAAGCTGCATTTACATAACTTAAGGTTAAATCTTTTTCAGGATTTATTCCATTATTTTGAAGAATTATTTTAAATATTAAATCAGGAGTCAATCCTTGTCCTACATTATAAACATCTTTTCCTTTAA
This sequence comes from Clostridium sp. LIBA-8841, assembly GCF_034439435.1. Lineage (GTDB taxonomy): Bacteria > Bacillota > Clostridia > Clostridiales > Clostridiaceae > Sarcina. The sequence continues at coordinate 387,181 of NZ_JAPCKJ010000001.1, forward strand.
GATCACTTAAAGTTTTAACAAAATCATCACTGCTTATTACATATAATGAGCCAAACCCTACGGTTCCTGCAAGCTTATATCCAACTTCTTTGTTATATGCAATAGCTGCTACATTTGAAGGAACTATACATATATCTCCCTCACCTTTTAAAACTTTAGATACTAAAGCATCTGATCCTTTTACAATAGAATAATTTATGTTTAAGTTCTTACTTATTTCTGGTTTTTCTTTTATCATTTTAACTATGCTTATCGCTGGCAGCCCATCTGGCACAACTATTTCTATAGATGTTTTTTCATCTGGATCTTTAGCTTCTTCTTTTTTAGAAGTATTACATCCTATGAATAAAAACACTGAAAATACGGCCATTAGAACTAATGATAAAATTCTATTTAACTTTTTCACCCCTATGCCTCCATGTAATAAAATTTTCTATGTTTTATTTTGCCACTTATTCATTATTTTTTCAATATTTATTTATGCTTTTCTTTACCTTGAATTTCTGGCACTGGTTCTTCGTTATTTTTTTTAGGTGTTTTAAATCTTTTTGAATTCCAAGAAGATTGTTGATTCTGTTTTGACATGACTTTCACCTCCTCATATTAAAAACTAATTTTATTTTATGAGTAAAGGCGTATTTTATTCATAACAAAATAACTCTATTTTTTCTCTTGAATTCTATTTATTAGTTCAGTCTCTATAAGTTCTGATTTAGAAAATCCCTTTCTAAAATATCTTATTTGTTTATATTTTATTCCATTCATCTCAAAATCTAAAACATCTATTCTATCTCCACTATAAACAAAAGGATCTCTTTTCCCCTTAACATAAACTGAAAGTTCCATTTTTTATTGCTCCTCTCCTTAGCTCTATAATGCTTTTAATTATAGCATATTTTTCATATTTATGAATATTTTATTTGTACCTGTTAATGAGTAAAAATCGTAATCTAAACTATAAATAAGCTTTTAAATTTGCTTCTATTTTAAACTAGTATTGATTTTTAAATAGGTTTTCAGAGCCAGCTAAAAATTAATCTTTAACTAAAACAAAGTTTTAAATTTTAAAACTTCTTTACTCTATTTTTATTCCTGTAGCCTTAAAAACAACTTCATCTTCAAGACCTAAATCTTTTAATCTTTTTGCGATTCTCATTCTCTCATCTTCTCTTATGAGCAACTCTTCTTTATTATGATTTTCCTTATTATCTTCAACATTTAATATGTGTTGCCAAGTTTTAAACATACCATTATCAAATTTACTCATAGTAATTACCTCCAATATCTTATATTAGAATTATTTACTATTATTTTAATATAAATTCTAAGAATTTGTTTACTAAAATTCATATTGTTGTTATATTCTCTTGTTTAATTTCTCTTTATTAAGTTAAATAAAAAAAGACTTTGTATATTTTAAAGATTTTATTTGTAAAATTAATACAAATCATTTTTTCTCTTTAAACAAAGTCATTTTTATTATTTCTATTAAATATATCTTTCCACAAACATAAAAATTTATTTATCCTTCAGCATTTTGAAGTTCATATATTTCTTCAATAGTTATACCTAACTTTTCTGATATTAACTCTGCTGATAATATTCCAGCAAGGTTTTTTGCTATTCTTAATTGCTCTTCTTTTCTTGCATTTTTAACCGCTATATCTCTTTCTTCATTATACAATCTCTCAATCTTAGTCATTTCTAACAACTCCTTAAGTTCTCTAGCTTGATCATCATTAATAAATTTATCTGTAGACTCAATTATTCCATTTAATATAATTGCTTCATCTCTCTCGGATTTTATAGATTTTGCTAGTTGAACACATTCTCTTAGCATATTTGTGTCTTCATATTCATTTTTCATAAGTGGTAGCATTATAAACTTTATTTTATCAGCCTGTGTTAAGTTTCCTTCTATAACTTTAGGTTTTAATTCATTTAAAACTTTTTCTCCACTTAATTCTGACATAAATATACTTTCTGAACAAATAAGTATATCTCCAAAACTTAATGTATTTCTTGCTTCTTTAACACTTGAGTTATAGATTATGGCCATTCTAACCTTTGGGAAAGTCCCTCTATGTTTATAGTATCTTTTTATAACCTTAACAGCTACCTCTAAATATATAAACATATTTTCATCTATATTTCTCTCATCTTCATACCCAAAAAGTAAGATAGAACCATCTTCTAAAATAAATATTTCATTAGGCCCTCCTTCTAAAACTTCATTTTCAAAAAAGTTTCTAGGTAGCCTGTCCATTATTTTAGGCATATCACTAACTCCTAATGCCTCTAATGGTCTTCCTTTATAAAGTTGTCCCATGAGCTTATATAGAATATCTTTAGCTCCATAACTTATGTTAGTTTTTCCCATACTTTTATCACCTTCACTTTGTTGAGAATATATTCTTTTTCACCTATTATATCACATTTTATTCACATATATAGTTCATCTCAGTGTCAGACTCTAAAGTTTTTCTTAAATTGCAATTATAAAATTATATATGTTTAATCCTATAATCATAATTACTACTGTATTAAAAACTTTCAAAATAACCTCATTACTAAATATTTTATTAAATTTAGCCCCTATAAACCCACCTAAAATACCACCTAAAACCATATAACCTAGCATAGATAAATCATATACTGAAAATCCTGTTCCACAGGCAATAGTTAAAAGTTTAGATCCTTGAGAAAATAAAATTATTATAATTGAATTTCTAGCTGCATTCTTAGCTTCCATTGAAAAAAATATTGTTAAAAAAGCAACATTTATAGGCCCTCCTCCAATACCTAAAAAAGCTGCTATTAGGCCCAAAAATATTCCGATTAAAATACTTAAAACAAAACTATCAATTTTATAACTCTTAAATCTTTCCTTATAGTTCATATAAATATAAACAAATATAAGAAGCAAAGCTAAAATTCCACTTTGTACTAAAGAAACAATTCTACTTTCAACCACATCTAATATTAATGTTAATACCTGTTGCCCTAATAGTCCTCCCAATACTGATCCTATTGCTAAGGCTCCAGTATTTTTTATATCTATTTTACTTTTATAAAGTATTTGTCTTATTATTGAAACTATGGCCATAGCAAAAACTGTAAAGGAAGATAATACACTAATAGTCGCTATATTATAATCCCCTAAAAAGTCTAAAACAGGTTTTATTATTACACCTCCACCTAATCCAGCCATAGATCCAGCAATAGTTGATAATAAAGCAACCAAAAAATAAATTAAAATCATATACCCCTCCCATTTCCCACACTCTTTATACCAATATATTACAATAAGAAATTTTTAACAACAGAAAAATTCAATTATTTACATAAGATTCTTTATGTAGTATGTTATAGTTATAAATATAAACTAAGGAGCTTAGTATTATGGAAACACTAAATGAATTACTAAATTTAGATTTAAATAAATCTAGTATTTTTGATATAACTGAAGAACACTTAATATTATTAAAGACAGAAGATTTTTACACTCAAAATAACTTCTATTTTTATCTTTACAATAAACTTCTTTCTATTGATACTTCTAAAAAGAAAGAATTAGCTTATTGTAACTACCTTATCTCTTATTATTTATTCATAGTAATGACTCCTTTATACTACGAGGAATTAGCTTTTTATCATGGAAAAAAAGCATTTGAATTAGAAAATTCAATTAGATATATGGAATGGCTATTATTATTTGGAACTTTAGAAAAGCCTCTATTGACTTATGAAATATGCTCTAATCTTGCAAAGCAAATTTTAAAAGAAAATCCTGAGTCTACTTTAGCTAATTTTTTTCTTATGTAAAGCAAAAGCACAGAATGCCTACTTTTAAGGACACTCTGTGCTTTTTAATCGTTATCTTCTATCTGACCGTTAAATCCTTTTATTTAAATAGTATATCTCCAAAGAAATATCCTGCAAAAATAAACCCTAAATTCCAAAGAAATATACCTGGAGTAGAATATATTAAAAACTTTCCAAAACTCATTCTTACAGAACCAGCTATTATGGATACTATGGTTCTAAGTACTGGGATTAATCTACATAGAAAAATTCCAAAACTTCCTCTTTCTCTTAAAATTAATCCAGTCTTATTTATAGTAGACTGTGTTTTTGGATATTTTTTAGCCATTTTATCAAGCAAAACTGCTCCCCCATAATATCCTATAGAATATAATACTATACTACCAAGTACCCCAGCCACTACTGAAATAAAAACTATTAAAATTAAACTTTCATTATTCCTAACTGCTATAATTCCAGCCGCCGACATTATTACACCTGCTGGCAATCCTGGTAAATTTAAATATTCTAAAAATACTATTATAAATAATAAAGTTAATCCATACATTGCAAAATAATCTAGAACAGTTTGTATGCTCATAAATCCTCCCCAAACCTTTAGTTAAATATAATTAACTATATTTTATCCTAAATAAATTAATAACACACTTTCAAATAAAATGATTTAATATAAACTTAGGATAAATTGTAATCTTATTTGAGAATTAAGTACATTTTTAATATCAAAATTAATTTACTTAATCCCTATGTACTATTTATAAATTTCTAATAAGTTTGCTTAAAGTTCTAAATTTAATATTTGACCATGAAAGATTAACTTAGTAATGTACCTCCAAAGAAATAGCCTACAACAATACCACTTAAATTCCAACAGAATATTCCTGGAATTGAGAAAAGCACAAACTTAAAACAATCCATTTTTATAGATCCTGCAATAGCTGAAACAAGAGTTCTCACAATAGGTATTAATCTACAAATAAATATGCCTATAAAATCATGTTTTTCCAATATATCCTGTGTTCTTTCTATTGGCTTTTTGGTCTTTGGAAATCTCTTTTCTATTTTCTCCAAAAGAGGCGATCCCACATAATAACCAACAGTATATAAAGCTATGCTACCTACTAAACCTGCTATTAAGGAAATAAATATTACAAGAAACAAACCTTTATGAGCTCGTCCTGCCATAATTCCAGCTGCTGGCATTACTATTCCTGGTGGTATTCCTGGTATAGAATATTCTCCAACAACTATTATAAATAATACTATTAACCCATAAATGTGTATATAGTGCATAACAACTTGCATGTCCATAAATTGCACCAACCCTTTCTATTAAATTATTTAAACATCTGTAAAAAAGCTAACACAATGTAATATAGTATATAGTAACACATTTATTGGTAATTTTCTATCTATCATAATTTGCTTTTATACTAAAAAAGTGCATGAATCTAAGAATATTCTTAGTCTTCATACACTTCTTAATACACATTAATTGCTAAGTTTCATACTTTTAATTTCTTTTAATGAAAGTCCTGTTTTCTCTGCAATAACTTCATCATCTAAAAGTCCAATAAGATTTCTAGCTATATTTTGTCTTTCATAAGCCACAGCTTCATTTACTAAGCCCTTTTGTTTTAATTCAGCTGTTGAATTTAATAATGAATATTCATCATAAAAGTCTAAATAAGAATAATGTTCTCCATCAATATCCCATCCTAAGATAGAATCAACACTTACATTTTGAGCTGCTCTAAATATTGATTTATCTACTCCATCAAACTTTTCCTTAAACTCTTCTATCATATCCTTAATTTCAAAACGCTTATTACCAATCTTCTTAGCAGCAACCATACATGCACAGTTTAATGGCCATATTCCAGCTCTTTGTATCCATCTTTTTATATATTTTTCTTCTATATAATATAATGGTCTTATAAGCTCTATTCCCTCAAAGTTTGCAGCTTTAAGTTTTGGAAGCATTGTTTTAAAGTTACCTGCATATAAAACATTAAGCATTGTTGTTTCTATAACATCATTAAAATGATGTCCTAAAGCTAATTTATTACATCCAAGCTCCTTTGCCTTTCCGTATAATGACCCTCTTCTCATTCTTGCACACATGTAACATGGATAGTCTTTAGCTATATTATCTACAACTTGGAATATTCCTGATTCATATATATGTACTGGTATATCTAAGTATTTGCAATTATCCTCAAGCAGCTCTCTAATTTGAGGATGATATCCTGGATCCATTGCTAAAAAAACAAGTTCAAAATTTATTTGCCCATGCTTCTTAAGCTCTTGAAATAGTTTTGCCATTATTAAAGAATCTTTTCCTCCAGAGATGGCAATTGCTATTTTATCTCCTTCTTCAACTAATTTGTAGTCCTTTATAGCTTTTATAAACTTTGACCAAACTTGTTTTCTATATGTTTTAACTAAACTTCTCTCTATTTCAGCTAAAGGTCTTCTCTCATTAAATGGCACTAAAATCTCGCATCCTTCTCCTGCTACACCACTCATTTAAATCACCTCACAATATAAAACTCTTTTGTTATTATAACAATTTTATTTCTTTTTGTCTTTATAAAATAATAGTTAATTAAAAGGGAACCAACTATAAAAAATTAAAAGCTATATAAAAACTTCTTAAATTAGGTCTACATTAAAATAATAAGACTTATAGAAAGATCTACATAAGCTTTAAAATTTAAAACTATTACGTAGATTTATAAGTTTTATTTTAAGTTTATTTAATATAGCTAATTTGTTTTTATATAGCTAAAAACTATCTTGTTATTATATTTAATTTTCCAAAATACTTCTTTCTTATAAAGTTGAATAAAGGAACTCCTATAATTGTTATTACAACAAATTCTCCTAAAGCAACCTGGCCCATTGATAAAACTAATGGTAATCCATAAACATAATTAAGCATCCACCCAATTATAAGACCATTAAATATAGTTGGCCAAATTGAAGCAATCCAAAGAGCCTTCTTTCCTTTTATATACTTTCCAGTTAGATATATAGCCCAAACACTTATAAATGTTGCAAATGTTCCTAAAACCACATCAACTGTACCATTAGGACCTAAAATATTTGCTATGAAACATCCTAAAGTTAATCCAATTATATAATCTGAATTATAAAAAGCTAAAAGTACCATTATCTCTGATACCCTAAATTGAACTCCTGAATAACTTATTGGAGCTAAGGCTATTGTTAATGTTGCATATAATGCAGCAATAAGTGCTGATGTAACTATTCTTTTTATATTTTTATCTGTCATACTTCCTCCTTAAAACATCATTTTTGAAAGACTCCTAACTAAGATGTTTTAAGAAAAATAATAATTCACAAAGAAAAAATTTATTTCCTCTAAATATGAGAAATAAACTCTAATATTCTTGAAAATAATTATAAATAAAAAACCGTAGAAAAAGTTTCTACGGTTTAAAGCATGCAAATAGATATTACATAAAAAAATTTACATAATTATACTTAAAACACCGTAGTTTTATTTAAAGACAGGAGGCTTCCGAACTGTCTATATCCTATTTTCTAAGTCATTATATACTATATGTATAAAAAAATCAACATATCATTTAATAACTATTTAGCACTCTCACTGTGTAATTTTACATCAAGCTTTTCTCCATTAGATGTAATTGTTATATCTCCATCTCTAAATGTTTCATAAACTGTAACTCCTGCCTTTTTAAGATTGCTCATAGTTTCTTTATGTGGATGACCGTATTTATTATCTTTTCCACAAGAAACTATAGATATACTAGGATTAACAGCCTTTAAAAATGGTTCACTAGTTGATGAGTGAGATCCATGGTGTCCTAGTTTAAGAACATCTGCTTTTAAATCTTTATGCTCATTTAATACTTCTTGTTCTACAAGGGCTTCTGCATCACCTGTAAACATAAATGAATTCTTACCATAAGATATCTTCATTACTGGTGAATAGTTGTTTAATTCCTCATAATCTGTTTTTACAGGAGAATAAACTTCTACCTTTGTATTCTTCCCTAAATCTATGTTAGTTCCTTCTTTTATTGGTTTTATTTTTAAACCTTCATTCTTAACTGCCTTTAACATATTTTCATAGGTTTTTGTTGTGTGAGCTACCTTAGGAGCATAAAAATCTTTAACATCAAAGTTTTCTAATACCTCATCCATTCCTCCTATGTGGTCCTCATGTGGATGAGTCGCTATTGCTATATCAATAGTCTTTATTCCTCTGTTTTTTAAATCCTTAACTAAGTCTTCTGCTCCCGCATTTGTTCCTGCATCTATAAGCATATTTTTTCCATTAACCTGAATTAATTCACTATCTCCTTGTCCAACATTTAAATATGTAACACTCATACCATTCCCTTGAACTTGAGAAGTCTTTGCACTTTTATTACTATTTTGCGCTCCACATCCTGCAAAGCTCAAAACTGTAATTGTACTTATTATTGCTAATACCTTTTTAAACATTTCTCCTCCAAAACAATTTTATATATTCTTTATAATATTAACATATTTTTAATCTTTATTGTGTTTTTTCTTAATTTTAATAACTATTTTATGTATAATATCCTCTTCTAAATTTAATAAAAATATAATATAATTAAGGTATAGTCAGCAAATATATAATTATAAAAAAGAAGCATAGATTTTTATATCTAAGCTTCTTTTTCCCTATTTATAGGAATAAGCATTTTCAAAACAAATTTATCCTCTAAATGTTCAATGCTTATTTCTCCATCATATTTTTCTAAAGCTAATCTTATATTTTTAAGCCCTATTCCATGCAAAAATTTATCTTTTTTATCTGTTAAAAATTTCCCATTTAATACTTGAACTTTATTAGTCTTTGAATTTTCAATCTTAACAACATAAAAATTATTTATATATGTTCCTTTAATATATATATATCTTCTTTCATAATCTCTTATCTTTTTACAAGCTTCTATAGCATTATCGATACAATTAGAAAAAATAGTACATATATCAAAATATTCAATAAAGTTAACCTTTGAAAAATCTATAAATACTTTTAAATCAATTTTATTTTTAATACAAGAATCTCTTTTATTATTTAATATTACATCTAAAACCTCATTTCCTGTATTAAATCCAATATTAAGCTTATCAATTTCTAATTTAATGCTATCTATATATTTTTTTCTAATTTCTGAGTCCTTATTATTTCCTTCAATACAAGAAATATGATTTTTCATATCATGATAAAGCCTCTTTACCTTTTCTTGATTATCTCTCAAATTAGAATAATATTCATATTCCATTTCCAATTTATTTTTTATAAATTCATTTTCTAACTTTAACTTATTATTTTTAATTATTTTGCTAACAATAAACATTAAAGACATATTAGATAACAAAATCAGTATGGCAATAAAAAATATAGAAATATCATCTCCTAAATTCTCATTTCCACCACTAAAGGCATATCCAAAAATAACTAATATCATTATTATATTTGTTGCTATAGGTGTAAGCATATATAAAAAATCGCCTTTACCAATATCCACATGAAGCTTTAAATACTTAACAATAATAATTAAAGATATCAAAATAACCTTAGATAATATCATTGTTTCAAGTCTATAAAAATTTCTGTTTAAAAGTTCAGAAACACTACTTAAATCATTTATCTTAACCACAAAGGATATAGACAAAGCCTCTACTGTAAGCATAAACAACCAAAATATTAAAGACACCATAATACATTTTATATTGTTAACCTTAAAATTTCTCTTATAAAATACTAGACCTAAAAAAAAGCATATTATTATTCGCTCATTAGGATATACATTTATAAATTTCAAACCAATAGAAAAAATTATTATTATTATAAATGAGAAAATCCCATATTTAGTACTTCTCTTTTTTTCACTAAATTGACTTATAAGAATATAAAAACTTAACCACTCTATAAGTATAGAAACAGTCTCCATCAAATCCCAAGTTATATTGTTCATCAGCATATTAAGTCTCCTAAAATACTAGTTAATCTCAGCTTTAAGTTCTTCATTCTATGCTTACTTACAGGTAGATTAAATTCATTTATTATAAGAGAGTCTTTTTGAAGCTCCTCTATTTTTGATAAATTAACAATATAGCTTGTATGACATCTAAAAAAACCAATATTTTTTAGTTCTTTTTCTAATTTGTTCATACTAGTCTTTACTATATATTCCTGGGAGTTAGTATGTATAATCACCTTTCTATCAAAGGTTTCAAGAAACAATATCTCTTCAATCCTAAGCTTAAGCATACTTCCCTTATCTTTTATTGTTATATATGTATCTCTTTTTTTAATAATACTCTCTACACAAGCAGTTACTTGCTCTTTTAATTCTATAAGCTTAACTGGTTTTATCAAATACCTGAAAGCCCTTACTTCATATCCTTTTTGAACATAATCCCATAAAGCTGTTATAAATATAATCTCAACCTTATCGTCATATTCCCTAACTTTTCTAGCTGTTTCCATTCCAGTTAATTTTCCCATTTGAATATCTAAAAAAAGTATGTCCAACTTTTCTGGATATGATTTCAATAAATCTTCTCCACTTTCAAAAGCTATTATTTTATAATCAATACCTATTTCATCTAAAACTTTACTTAAATTATTTTTTAGTTCTTCTCTTTGCAAGGAATTATCTTCACATAATGCAATAGTAAACATGTCTAATAATCTCCTTTTACCTTATTGTACACTCGTAATTTTATCATATTTTTCTATACATTGGTGAAAATTCTAAGTCATTTTTTAAATATTTAATAAAACTAAACAAGACCTAGAAAAACCAGGTCTTATTAACATTAATCCATTTTAATATACTTTGCAGTAAACCATGCAGTCTTATATCCATAACCAGCAAAGTAGGTAGCCAAAGCATATCCATTTTCTGTTTTATGAACATAAAGGCGTTCATTATTTTTAACATATCCCATTTTACTTGATGTTTGCGCTGGATTATATCTAGCATCTAATTCTGTAACTATATTTATAGATGTTGCATTAGTATCTATTTTCAAATATTTTTGATTAGCACTAACCCATACTTTTGAAGACTCTACTCCACTAGAATCTTTCCAGTAAGTCACTGGTAAATAGTCCTTTTTATCACATACTTCAGGCAAAATCCTAATTCTCTCTCCAGCAAATATTTCTCCTAAATCTCTATAATTAGTACTTGGGTTATCCCTTGGATCTAAAGCAACTATTGCTTTTGCATTAGTTATTTTTAAAAACTTATCTTTTGAAGAGTCATTTATAGAAGGCGGAGTCTCACCACCATTATTTTCTGAATCAGATCCACTATCATTACCTATACTATTTCCATCTATAGCTTCTGCAATTAATTTTCCTATAAAATCTGGTCCTTTTTCCTTATATATTCTAACATCTTCAGTTGCTTCACAAAAACAAACTTCTACTATAACTGCTGGCATTGATGTTTTTCTTAATTCATATAGCTTAGAATTAACTTTAACCCCTCTATTCTTAAATCCAGTTTCACTAGAAACTTTATTAACTATTTTTTTTGCATATTCTTCTGCTTTTCCTCCAGTGCCATAAATCCAAGTACCTGTTCCCAAGGCACCTTCATAAATATCATAAGCCTTATCAAAGTGTATTGATATAAATAAATTTACATTATTATCTTCTGCCTTTTGTACTCCTAAATATAAATCTGTATTAACATCACAATCTCCTGGAGTTACATCAATAACATTATGACCTAGTTGATTCAAATACTTAATTACAGCCTTATAAACCTTTCTGTTCTCAGTTGTTTCATCAATTATACCACTTGCACCCTTTGCTTGAAAATTATGTCCACCTCTTACTGCTATTTTCATAAGAAATTACCTCCTGAAAAATATTTTCTTCTCATTATATAAATATTTTCAAATAGTAATTTCAGTTCCAATATTCTAAAATTTTCTTTAATTTATGTTATTTTATCTGTATTTTCCAACTTTTTCTTCCATAGTAACTCCATCTTTTTTATAATCTATTTTTACTATAGATATAACTCTTCCTGCCCCTTCTTTAAGACATATCTCTTGAGATTTCTTTACTATTTCTAATAATTCATCAATATTTCCTTCCATAGTTGTTTCCATAGGTCCAACCTCATATTTGACACCAGTTGATTCTATATACTCAATAACCTTATCAACAACTTCATAAAGTCTTTCTTCTTTTACCGATGGGATTATTTGCAAACTAACATTACAAGTCATCATTTTAATTCACTCCTCATATTAAAATTTCACATTATACATTTTATACATTAAAATTATCATGTAATAACCAAAATAGGTTTACATAATTCTATATAATTACATTTTATCATAAATCCTATTTCAGTTTTAATTCTTTCTATTTTTATTGATTAAAAATATCTAAGTTAAAATCATCAGATAAGTATTGTAGCATTCTCTCTTCCGCTCTACTATTTCCTTTATTAGCAAAATAGCTTCTGTTCTTGCTAGGTCTAAGACTGTTATTTCTATAAAACACTGCTTGTAAAAAGATTTCTAGTTAAAACAAAAAGACAGGCTAAAAAGCCTGTCTCTTTATCGTAGTTAATTTAATATATAAACGTCTAAGTTTCTAACGCCCCAGTTAGATGCCTCTGCTTCTGTATTAAAGAAAAGGTCTATCTTATTTCCTTTTATAGCACCACCTGTATCAGCCGCAATAGCATAACCATAACCTTCTACATATAGCTTTGTTCCTAAAGGTATAACATTAGGATCCACAGCAATTGTACTGTATCCATTTGGATCTCTAAGAACATGCATTCCTGATGCTGTATATGCTTCTGCTGAGCCTGCTGGATGATTATAAGCTGTAGAGGTAACACTTAGTTTTTTCTTAAAGTTTATACTTTCTCCCCCTCTACTTAGGGTTTGAGCCTCTTGCGTACCTTTTACAACCTCTTTATTTACAGGTTCCTTAACAACTAATTCCTGTACAACGTTATTACTTACTTCTTTTCCATTCTCATAAACAAGTTCGCGAGTTACTTTTTTCTCGCCATTTTGTCCACTGCTTAATGTTTCTGTATATGTTTGTGGCTTAGATTCATCCTTTTTAACTTCTGTTGTAAATTCTATAGGTTGAACTTCTGTAACTTTCTTTACATCAACATTTACCACTTCAACATTCATTCCATCTTTTAGACTCTCATCTTTGCTTGGTAGTATCTTATCATTATCATCAAAAGGTATTCCTTCTGATTTTAACATATCCTCTACATTATCTTCCGCACTAACAATCTCTTTTTCACCATCTGCTGTCTTTACTTTTACATTAACAGCCTCACTTATAATGATTGTTTCATTTCTTGATATTTTACTTTCTAATGAAGGTGTTACTTTGTCTTGAGGTGCTACTGTTATTCCATTATCGTGTAAAGCCCCTTGTACTGTACCTTTGTAGGTAACAATCTCCGTTTTCTCTCCATTAACTACTACGTTAAGAGTTTTTCTCATTGAAAATACTATTAGCCCTCCAGCTAGCACTAACCCCGTCAGTCCTATAGCTAAAGTCTTATTTCTATTTTCCCTTGAAAATAACTTTTTAATGTTTACCATATTATCTCCTCCTTCTGGCAAATAAAAGTTTTACGCTTCCATGCGAAAGTTATACGCTTTTCTGTATGTCAGAAGGGATTTTACACTTTTTAAGTAAAATACCTTTTTCATTGTAACCCATTTGTAATAATTAATCAAATGACCTATTTTACTCATATTCGTACTATTTCTATAAATTCTTAGGTGTATTAGCTAAAAAGCAAGTTTAACTCCATAAATGCTCCCTTATGCTTCGCATAACTATAAATAATGCATAGTTTTATGCTATTAATTAAAAATTCAGACAATTCTCTATCTTTATTTTAGAGGTATTTTTGGAAAAATATAAACTAGATTCTATTAAAATCCTAAATAAAAATAAAGGATAAAACAATGAAGTTTTTATCCTTTATTTTACTTACTTTAATAAAATCTAGTTTAATTATTCTTTTTCATTCATTAAACCTAATTTATCAAATAACATAAATGATAAGCTTAAAATCATAGCAACTATTGTTGCTAATCCCATTCCTTTAATTTCTACTGCACCAAACCTTACTGCAATATTACTTAATCCAACTATCATTACTACTGATGTTAGTATTAAGTTTCTTGATTTTGAATAATCAACCTTTTCTTCTATAAATGTTCTTAATCCAGATGTAGCTATAGTACCGAATAGAAGTAAACTTACGCCTCCTATTACTGGTGTTGGAATACTTCTTATAAGAGCTGACAAAGTTCCTGAAAATCCTAATAATAAAGAAAGTGCTCCGGCACCGCATATTACGTAAGAACTATAAACCTTTGTTAATGCCATAACTCCAATATTCTCACCATAAGTTGTTGTAGGTACCGAACCAAAAAATCCAGATATCATTGTTGATAATCCATCTCCTAAAAGAGATTTATTAAGTCCCGGATCCTTAGATAAATCCTTACCAACAATACTACTTGTTACTACTAAATGGCCAACATGCTCTGCAACTACTACAAAGGTTGCTGGTAAAATTGTTAATATTGCATTTAAACTTGGTTTAGCTATATGTATTTGAGGTAGGACGAAAAGGCTTGCCTCTTTTACTGGCGTAAAATCTACTAATCCTAAGAAGCAACTAACTACGTACCCCGTAACTATACCTATTAATATAGGTATTACTTTTAAAAATCCTTTTAATAATACTGAAGATAAGATTACAGTTATTATTGTAATCATTGAAACTAGTACCCATGTTTGATTTAAAGTTGGTGAGTTAGATAAACCTACTGGGAAGCCAGCCATATCTGCAGCTGTTGGAGCTAACTCCAACCCTATTATTGTTACTATAGATCCCATAGCTGCTGGTGGAAATAACTTTCTAATCCAACCAGTTCCTACAAAGCCTACAATAATAGCTATAGTAGCAAACAATAAACCTGAAACTACAAACCCACTTTGTACTTCAGTAAATGAATATCCTTCTCCCATTAAAAGTAATACTGGTGATATAAATGCAAAACTTGATCCTAAGTATGCTGGAATCTTTCTCTTTGTTATAAATGCATATAATAATGTTCCTATTCCATTAAAGAATAAAACCGTTGCAGGATCAATATTTAAAAGAATTGGTACTAAGACTGATGATCCAAACATTGCAAATAAATGTTGGACACTTAAAGGAATTGCTTTTTTTAGAGGTACTTTATCCTCTACTCCTATGACTTCTAGTAGTTCTACCTCTTTATTTTGTGCAGCATCTGCCATGTTATTTCTCCTCCCTTTTCTAGACTCTCAGGTCTAAATTAAAAGTTTATATAAAATATAGCATACCGTTCATAATAATTCAATATTTTTTTGTCGTATTTTATGATATAATAAGTATTCATGTACATAAAACTATTTTTGTGCATTAACAAATTATTAAAATTAGAAAAAGAAAGGACAGAACTTAATGATTACAGTAAATAATGTAAGCTTAAGATTTGGTGGAAGAAAACTTTTTGAAGATGTTAACTTAAAGTTTACTCCTGGAAATTGTTACGGAGTTATCGGTGCAAATGGTGCTGGTAAATCTACATTTTTAAAAATATTAGCTGGCGAAATAGAACCTAATACAGGAGAAGTTTCAATCCCTGCTAAGACAAGAGTTTCAGTTTTAAAACAGGATCACTATAAATATGATGAATGTGAAGTTTTAAAAACAGTTATAATGGGAAATCCAAGATTATTTGAAATAATGGAAGAAAAAGATGCTTTATATGCTAAGCCAGATTTTTCTGATGAAGATGGAATAAAAGCTGCAGAACTTGAGGCAGAATTTGCTGATTTAGATGGATGGGAAGCAGAATCAGAAGCTTCTTCATTACTTCAAGGTTTAGGAATCGGTACTGAGCTTCACTATAACACTGTTGGTGATCTTAAAGGTGATGAAAAAGTTAAGGTTCTTTTAGCTCAGGCTTTATTTGGTAAGCCAGATGTACTTATACTTGACGAGCCTACAAACCACTTAGATATAAAAGCTATTACATGGCTTGAAAACTTCTTAGGAAACTTTGAAGGAACAGTTATAGTTGTATCCCATGATAGACATTTCTTAAACATGGTTTGTACACAAATATGTGACGTTGACTTTGGAAAAATCAAATTATATGTTGGTAACTATGATTTCTGGTATGAATCAAGTCAACTTGCTCTTCAAATGGCAAAAGATCAAAATAAGAAAAAAGAAGATAAGATTAAAGAACTTCAAAACTTCATTGCTAGATTCAGTGCTAATGCTTCTAAATCTAAGCAAGCAACTTCTCGTAAAAAGTTATTAGATAAGATAACTTTAGATGATATTCAACCTTCAAGTAGAAAATATCCATTTGTTGGTTTTAAACCTGAAAGAGAAGTTGGAAATGACATATTAGAAGTTAATGGAATCTCAAAAACTGTTGATGGAGTTAAACTTTTAGATAACGTAAGCTTCAGAGTTAATAAAGACGATAAGATTGCTTTCGTTGGAAATGAAAGATCAATAACAACTTTATTCAAGATTATAAACGGAGAAATGGAACCAGATTCAGGAGATTATAAATGGGGTGTAACTATTTCAAATGCATACTTCCCTAAAGATAATACTGAATTCTTTGATGGTTGTGAATTAAGTCTAGTTGATTGGCTTAGACAATTCTCTGATGAAAAATCTGAATCTTACTTAAGAGGATTTTTAGGAAGAATGTTATTCTCAGGTGAAGAAGCTCTTAAACAAGCTTCTGTGTTATCAGGGGGAGAAAAAGTTAGATGTATGCTTTCTAAGTTAATGCTTAGCTCAGCTAACGTTTTAACATTAGATCAACCTACTAACCACTTAGATCTTGAATCAATAACAGCAGTAAACAATGGTTTAGATGACTATAAGAGTGTATTATTATTCGCTTGTCACGACCACCAATTCGTTCAAACTATAGCAAACAGAATCATAGAATTAACTCCAGAAGGAATTAAATTCGATAAATCTTGCTCATATGATGAATATTTAGAAACTAAATAATAAAAAAGCACTAGTTTTTCTAGTGCTTTTTTTATTGGATATATTTTGAACTGAGCCCTAAACATTAGCATCACTTATAGTTTTAAACTCATATCCTTCTTCTTTATAAAATTTTATTATTTCAGGTAATGCTTTTACGGTTTTTTCTTTACCAAAAGTATCATGCATAAGTAGAACTACTTGATTCTTTCCCTTTGATGTCTTTTTAACATAATCAATCATTTCCTGTGGAGTATATGGTTTTCCTTCAGCATCTCCATTTAAAGCATTCCAATCTACACTTACAATTCTATTCTTTTCTAAGTTATTATTTAAGTCCTGTAAGTTTCTATCTTTATAATATACTCTACTATTATATCCTCCTGGCATTCTTAGAACATTTGTATCAAATTCAACTCCAAGAACTTCTCTCATTAATTCATTTGTCTTTTTAAACTCATCCATGAAATAATTAACATCTGTTATATTGCCAGGATAAAGACGTTTAAAATTATGACTATAACTATGGTTAGCTATGGCATGCCCCTCTTCAATTGCTCTTTTCAAACTTTCCTTTGGCGCTTGTCCAGACTCTAGTCTTGAACCTAGCATAAAGAAAGTTCCTTTAACATCTTCACTTTTTAGAATATCTAAAACCTGTTCTGTAAGCGGACTAGGTCCATCATCAAAAGTAAGAAATACATACTTCTCATCTCCTTCATAAGAACCATCTACCATTTTACTTACATCTTTTACATTAACAGCATAGTTTTTACCATCAAAAGTAACGTTTCTACCTGGAACAATATCAGTTAGTTCATATTTAGGAAGCTCAACTGTGGATTCTTCCGTTTCTATCTCTTTATTTTCCTCTTCTTTAATTTCATCTCCTGTATTTCCCTTAGCTATTTCTGTTTTTCCATTTAAAGCAATTCTTGTCCCTAAAAAGACCAAGACAGCTATAGTGATCAAAACTACTCCAATTCTTCTTCGTATATATTTTCTTTTTAAAGCCTTACTTTTTCTTTTGCTGAAAACTTCCTTACTCATATTACCTCCAAAACACAACTTAATTCTATTTAATTATACAAATTTCTTCCTTTTTAAATGGTGAAATTTCTATTACAGAACGGTGTTATTTTATGTACTTTTAATTAATTCTTTATATAAACTTTTTAAATAACAAAATAAATTTCTTTATACCAATAGTATATTCAAAATACGCTTTTATATTATTTTATAAAAAAAAATTAACTCTACTCTTTTAGCTTTTTTCATACAAATAATAAATTAAAAGAATAGAGTCAAATTTTAATTTTTTATAAGATTAATTTAATATTTTATGTGATATAAATTGAACTTCATAGCTATTTATTAAACCATCTAAATTCAAATCAGCCTTTAAACTTACGGCATTACTTTCATCTACTTCTCCTTGATATTTAGATGCTATTGCTAAATCTCCTAAATCAACTTTTCCATTTTCGTTTATATCTCCAGTATTTTCACTTATCAATCTATTATTAAATAGCTCTAAAGCATTTTTTAAGGAGATTATTGAAGAGAGCACCTCTTCTAAATCCTTTGAAGTATTGTAAATATCATAACAACTATTTATAGTCTCTAAAAGTATATCCTTACTTCCTTTGTGATAATTTCCAACTTCGATTCCTTCTACAGCATTTTGAATCTTATTATTCCCTTCATTAATTAGAAGTTTTAATTCCTCTTTAGCTTTTTTTATGTCTGATTTTTCTCCAAATACCTTTAATTCAAAGAAGGATGCCCATATATTACTAGCAGGCAAACTATTAACTTGAAGTTTTACATATCTAACATTATCTTCTGATAATAAAACTTCACTTAATTGTTCTGCCACTAAGTTATTATTATTGTCAAAAACAGTTCTCCATTCCTCACCATCTTCTGATACTAATATAGAGAATCCATAGGCAGCTTCTTTTTCCCATTTAATACTTACTCCATCAATATTATAAACATCTTCTAAATCAACCTGCCACCACTGATTAGAATTTCCATTTGATGCACACCATCTTGTATTTTCATCTCCATCATTTCCTTTATTTGCTTCTCTTCCTAATTCATAAGAGCTTGCAGTAGCTGGTTTATTTAAAACTAAATTATTCGCGACAACTTTTAAAGTAGATACAATTTCTTGTAAATCATCCTCTCCATATAAATCACTTATAATCTTAATATCTTTAGCTTTAATATCCGTAGAATTAATTTTTTTATTTGCAGTAAACTTTACTTCTAAAATATTTCCCTTTCCATTAAAAGCTTTATTTTCACTTGGAATTTCAAGTTTTACAAAAACTTCTCCTGGATTTCTTTCTTCAAAGGAAACTACTTCAAAACCATTTACCCCAACTAACTTATTAGATAAAGATAAAACTTCACTATCATAAGTTAATAATAACTCTAAGCTTCTCATATCAATAGCTTTATCAACTGATATTTTATAAGAAAACTCTTCTCCAATTTCTACAGAACTCTTAGTTTCTGAAACTAACATTGTATCTGGTTTTGGTGGTTCCTCTCCACTTATTAACTTTCTAACTATACTTTCTAAAGCTTCTTTGGCCTCATTAACCTCTTCTCCAAAATCCACACCATCACCTAATCTGTATCCTCTATCTAAATCACCTAAAATTTTATCTATTTCTACTTCCCATTCTGGGTGCTCTTTTAATATATATCTTATCTTTTCATTATCTTGAATTCCTTCTCTAAATCTTTCAAATCTTACTGAACTTCTCTCTGGATAAACAATAAAGCAGTCTCCTGATTCAAATCTTGTATGATCTGTTGTTTCTAAAGGATTTTCAACCCAATTATCAAAAGACCATCTTAAAAATCCATCAATATCAGTTTTAGCAGAATACCATCCAACCCAAGCACTTTCTGTTGGATTTGAATAAGTAAAGAAATTTGGATAATCTCCAGTAGCTAAATACAAAGTTGTATTTTGTCCCTTTTCTCTTCTTTCTCTAGCAAAGTTAGCAAATTCCTCTTCATTATGAATTTCTCTTACTGCCACTGACATATCATCAACTTTATCTGATATTTGCTCTACATTTCCATAATCCATAGCACCTGATATTTTAAGAGGAGTATCTTTTAAAAGTTCAAAAACTGGATTCATAACATTGGCTGGTCTTTCATCCATAGCTATATAAGTTATATCCTCCCATCCTTTTGATTCAAGATGAGCTACAAAAGCATCTATGAATTGTCCCCAATAAGAATTCCAAGTTGAGCTTCCAGGTGTTAATATCTCAAATACTTCCTTTCCTTGTGCTTCATCATAATATGATACTCTATTAGCCCAAGGCACCATGCTATAACAATTTATTTGATCATCTATTCCAATTTCCATACAAAGCTCTACATACTTATCAAAATCATCAAAATTAAATTCAAAAGTTCCATTGGATTTTTTATTCCACTTAATCATAGAATCATAAGGATCATAAGTTTGACCATTCCAAGGATCTTTAACAATGGTAGTTGTTATAACCTTTTGCCCAGCATCCTTTAACCTTGCTAGGTGAGGTTTTAAATAATTTATGTGTTCTTCTGACCATAAAGGAACATTAAAATACCTAGCTACTGAATATGGATTTTGCCACATATCTAGATGGAATGTCCAGTCCTCTGGTACAGGTAATGTCATATCTAAAATCTCTAAGTTAACATTAAAAATAACTTCCTCCCCAGATTCTGCTTTGGCTTTTATTGTCCCTTTATAATTTCCTTCCTCAGAACTTTCAGGAATTTTCAATGAAAACCATAAAGGTTGAACACTTCTTCTCTCAATAAGCTCCTCTTCATTTATATCTACTATATCTGGTATTAACTTATTATCCGCTCTTACATATTCAATAAAATTGATTTCAGAATTAGTAGAATCTATAGTATAGCCATTTTCCTTTACAAAATCAGAAACTTCTAATTTTACTCCCCTCATTTCAGCAAATTCAGTCCATAAAACTAGTTGAGAATTTAATTTTTCACCTTTCCAAGAAGTAATATTTAACTCTTTATTTGAACTCTCAGTGATTATACTTTCATAATCTTCTTTAAAATAATGTTTGTCCTTACTTCCAACAAAGCCATTCAAGCTCTTTTCTACCTGAGAATCTATATAGTTAATTACCGGATTCCAATGTGTATTATCCTGAGCTATATTTCCATCTATTCCATTTACCTCAAAATAAATTAAATCTCCTTCTTTTAAAGTCAACATTAAATCTAAATTATATCCACTAATATCATTATAATTTAACTTTTGCCACTCTTCATTTTCTGGCCAAACTCTATTTTCATTTTGCATTACTCTAAGATTTACTCCATTACCACCTGATAATATTTTTCTAACATTTCCACTTACTAATACATCTCCATCTCGAGGTGCTTTAAAAGCTAAAACTGTATTTTGATTTGTTCCTGGATGCATTGATGAAGGTTTATAAATTCTACTCCATTCATGGGTTCCTTGCCATACTCCTCCATCTAAAGTAGCATTATAAGTCATATCTCTATATTCTCCATTAGAGAACTCTTTGTAATACCAGTTATTTTCTCCTTGATTAACTGAAAATCCCTTAGAAAACGCATAAATATTTTGAATCTTATTAGGATCTAAAATAATATTGGAATTATTGGCTAATACTCCTTCGGATAAAGTAACATCACAATCTGTTCCATTTTCATCACTTATATGTCCTCCATTTAATCTTATGTTAGGAGCATTATCTAAATCTTCACTATTATCCCCTGATGAAACTATATATTTAAAACGAAGTGTGTCACTTCCTGTTCCACTTATATAATCAGCCAATCCATCTGATTCTTTTCCTACATTAAGTGCTATTTGAGGATTACCTTTTACATAAACCTCTTTATCAAATTTAACTTCAAGCTCAATAGCATCTCCAACACCATAAACTCCATCCTTAGTTACCGCCTTAATATCCAAAACTTTAGATCCTACTCTATTCTCAACTATTTCATCAATTTCATTTAAAGTTAATCTTAAGCTTTTTATATATGGCTTATTGTAATCTTCTTCCCAATAGCCATAAGAAGTTAAAATATAAGTACCATCATTTAAAACTTCATTACCTGCATAACCACAATCTCCAGACTTAACAGAAGGAGTAAAATCTTCCATGAGTCTTATTCTATATTGTCCTTCCCTATTATGAACTAAGTCATCATAAGTACCTACCCAAGCAACCCAATCTCCAGCTACCCAATCATTATTATCTCCCGTTCCATTTGGATCTCTTATTATTTCTCTAAAAGTTATTAATAATCTTCCTGATATAGGATCATAAGTTGCCTGATGTCTTTCTCCCATCAAAGCTCCTTGAAGTTCTACAGGCTCTGTCCATGTTTCCCCTTCATCATTAGAAAAAGCAATCATAGAATTATGCTTCTTAGCTTGTGATCTAGCTATTAAAGCTAATTGATTTCCATCTGGAGATCTTAAAACCTCGATTTCACAAAGCTGAGCAGCTTTTTCTATGGAATTATGCTCTTCTAAAAGCCTAACAGGCTCTGTCCAAACTTCTTCTCCATTTTCATCAAAACTTAAATAAGTTTTCCAGTTATTATAACTAAAATCATGGAATATTCCCATCCACTTATTGTCAAACTCTCCATTTTCATCTTTAAGCTGAGTTAGACTAGCGTGTGCAACTATACCAGCATATTTTCCTGTAGGAAAATGATCTTCAAATTCACTCCATGTTTCTCCATCATCCTCTGAATATGCAGTTCTAAATCCTCCTTCTGGACTTCTTGGAACTCCAGATATCATTTGAATTCTAGTAGTTCCATCTGGTTTATTTATTTTATATATAACAGGAGTTTCTTCACTTTTATTCCAGCTCACTGGAGTCTCTAATCTATCACTCCAAGTTAAACCTGCATCTTCACTTTTTTTAAGAACCACTGGTCCCACACCATGCCCCTTTGGGTAAACAGCATACATGGTTTCTTCATCATCCATCAAGACGGTTGACGGATGTCCTAAATAAACACCCTCCTCTTTATCAACTAAAACCTGTCTTTCTATATCCTTTGATAAGTCAACAAAAGGAATATCATATCCAATCTTAACTTCTTGTTTGCTTAATTCTTTTACCTCTTCTAAATTTAAATATTTATCATATATATCTAAATAGTCTATATCCCCTTCAAAATACCATTCTCCTGAATTATTACTATCTAAATTTCTTCCAATATTCATAGAGTTAAGCTCAGTAACCATACTAACGTTGACTGGACTTTGTGATGAGCCAACTTCATTTCCATCAACATAAATCTTTACTCCAGAATCTCCTAAAGTCATAACTCCTGTATGCCAAGAATTATCACCATATCGCTCCGTAGATTTTATATTGCATAAAAAATTATTATTCTCTCTTATATGAGCATTTAATTTACCATCTGTTAAGGTTAATGCTAATTCACTTGAATGATCCTTTGAATCTGATACACTAAATAAGGTTCTAGCACCACTATTTGAACCAGTCTTAAATTTAACTACAACTGTCATTTCTTTTAAATTTTCAACCTTATCTATATCTTCACTTATATCTACATATTCTTTTTCAGAACTTAAAAAGTTTTCTTTAACCGAATAGCTTAAAATATAATTATTATTTTCTCCCTCTACTGATTCTAAAGGCATATTCTTAGAATCCACATCAATAGTACTTGCTAAAACACTAGTTGAAAATAAGTTCACTGCAAAGATGATTCCTAAATACTTACTTATTTTCTTTAAATTTTTTCTTACCCCCATCTATATCCTCCTAAATTTCTAATTTCTTTTTAAAGCAAATAAAATACGACTCCTCCTCTCCTATTTAAAATCAAATAAATATTTTACTAAATTCTCTTATCTTCAAATTTATGTATACGTTTAATTTTTTTCTTTATGCTATTTTTGAAATATGAAAATTAATAAGCTTTTTACATTAAACTTAGGAATTTTTAATTATAAAAAATTTTCTTTTTAAATATCTATTAAAATTCCAAAAAAATAAGAGTTTAAATATGCTATAAAGCATACTTAAACTCTTTAACAAAATTTGTACTTTAAATTTAATTAATCAAATTTAAATCCACTTAAAAGATCTGCAAATGGATTATTCCCTTCTTCATTCGCCTCTTTTTTCATTTTTTGCATTATTTTATTTACTTCTCTTTTATTAGTTTTATTATTTTTATCAAATCTCTTCTTAAATTGAGATTCCTTCTCTCTAAAATTACAGTTAGCTCCTGGACAAACATATATTTTACCTTCTCCATGACCTCTAAGCTCTAACTTTTTCTTGCACTCAGGACATCTAGCGTTAGTTACTCTAGAAATATTTTCTCTATACCCACATGCTCTATCCTGACATACATTCATAGTTCCATTCTTTCCTTTAACCTCAAGCATATACTTACCGCACTCTGGGCATTTTTTACCAGTTAAATTATCGTGATGGAACTTATTCTCTCCAAGTTTTACATCTTCAATTAATGCAACTGTATAATTTCTTATATCCTTTATAAACTTCTTAGAATCGCCTTTTCCTTTGCTTATTCTCTCTAACATCTCTTCCCAGTTAGCTGTAAGAAGTGGAGATTTTAAATCCTTTGGAACTAAATCTATAAGCTGTTTTCCTTTAGAAGTAGGTACTATTTCTTTTCCTCTTTTCTCTATTACAAAAGAATTAAATAGTTTTTCTATAATATCAGCTCTAGTTGCAACAGTACCTAGACCACCAGTTTCTCCTAAAGTTTTTGCTGATGATTTATCTATAGACATATACTTTTGAGGATTTTCCATAGCAGATAATAAAGTTCCTTCATTAAATCTTGCTGGCGGCTTAGTTTCTCCTTTTTTCACATTAACTTTAAGAACTTTAAACTCATCTCCCTTATTTAACTTAGGAAGCTCTTGTTCTTTTATATCTTCTTCTCCATCATCTTCTGTATCCCTGTCATAAAGCTTTTTCCATCCTTTGGCTTTGACAACTTTTCCCTTTGCAATTAACCTTTCTCCATTAACATCTCCTGTTAAAGTTGTTTGAATATATTCAAATGGAGGCATTAAAACGCTTAAAAATCTTTTAACTACAAGCTCGTAGACCCTTCTTTCATCTGAACTTAAATTAGCTAAGTTTCCTCTTTCTTCAGTCGGAATTATCGCATGGTGGTCTGAAACCTTGTTATCATCTACAAAACTTTTATTTGCTTTAATTCCACCTTTTAAAAGCTCTGTAGCTATAGTTCTAAACTCCCCTGTAGCTACTGCCTTTAATCTATCTGGAATTGTAGAAACTATATCCTTTGAAATATACCTTGAATCAGTTCTTGGATATGTAAGAAGCTTATGATTTTCATATAATCTTTGCATTATATTTAAAGTTTGTTTAGCTGAATATCCGAATATCTTATTACAATCTCTTTGAAGTTCAGTTAAGTCATATAATTGTGGAGAAAATTTCTTTTTATTAGCTTCATTTATACTAAGAATTGTTCCCTTCTTATCCCCATTTAATTTACTTACTACCTTTTCTTTAAATTCCTCATTAAATATTCTTGAATTATTTTCTTTATTAACCCATGTGAAAGAACACTTGTCTGTATCCACAGAGATTGTATTAAAAGCTTTAGGCTTAAAGTTCTTTATATCCTCTTCTCTTTGGACTATCATTGCTAAAGTAGGTGATTGAACCCTTCCAGCTGAAAGTTGAGCATTATATTTACAAGTTAATGCCCTAGTAACGTTTAGTCCTACTAGCCAATCCGCCTCTGCTCTACATTGAGCAGCTCTATATAAATTATCATATTGCTCTCCTGGCTTTAAGTTTTTAAATCCATCTAATATAGCCTTATTTGTTTGAGAAGATATCCAAAGTCTCTTAATAGGCTTCTTAACATGCGCCTTCTCTATTATCCAACGGGCTACAAGCTCTCCTTCTCTTCCTGCATCTGTAGCAATTATAATTTCATCTACGTCTTTTCTTTCCATTTGTTTTTTAACTTCATAGAATTGCTTTGTAGCTTTTTTTATAACTTTAAGTTTCATATTTTTAGGAAGCATAGGAAGAGTCTCCATAGACCATGTTTTAAATTTATTGTCATAATCCTCTGGTGATTGTAACTCAACTAAATGTCCTAAAGCCCAAGTTATGATATAATCTTTTCCTTCTATATAACTACCTTTATTATTATTGCACTTTAAAACCTTAGCAATTTCTCTACCAACACTAGGTTTTTCTGCTAATACTAATTTTTTCAATAAAATCATCCTTTCACAGTACTAAATTCCTTTTTAGTACCTCTTTAGGTATTATTAAAATATTTTAATAACACATTACATAATAATATACTACATTAAATATTCTTACTTAACAAATAAAAAATTGATGTCCAAATAATCTAATCTATTCAGACATCAATTTTAAATAAAAAGATTCTCAACTAAGCCCATCTTTTAAGCTCATTATATATATCTACTTTTAAGTTTTTTAATTTTATCCAATCCATCTTTTTTTGAGAATAGAATCTTAGCTTAAAACTTCCTATATTCTTCCTCATTTGAAATGGATTTGATGTAACTTTAATCTCTTCCATACTAGATCTTTTTATAAAAAATTGCCTCTTATTAAAAGACTTATAACTTACATAATACAAATCTTTTCCGAATCCAAACTTAGTATTTCTATAAAGTAAAGTTCTATCAATAACAACTAAAGTTATGGCTACCATCATCACCCATATCTCTCCAGTTAATAAGAATATTATTATACCTGAATAAATAGCTACCTGAAGAGGAACTGTATAAAATCTTCTCATTACGCTTTTTTCTGGCTTATATACCTCTCCCTCAAATATAAATTCAGGTACAAGGTTTTTAAGTATTTCTCTATATCCATTTTCATTGCACAATGGAAATATAAGCTCATCTTCCTTTAATGTGTTTCCATATCCAACAACACAACACTTTATTGTATAAAACTTAAATATTTGATTTATAACATTTTGTTCTATTTTTAAAGCATGTATATTATCTGTTGATATTGAATAACTTCTTCTCGTTATTAAGCCATACTCCACCTTTAAATAGTTATTATTTCTGTATATTGTGAATTTGTAATATTTGGATAATATTGCTGATATTGAAAATACTAATATTATTAATAATAAGATACTAAATAAAAAAAGTGCTGATAAAAATATTGCTAATATTGTATTTCTAGATATTACATTTTCCTCAATAACATTTGTAAAAAAATTTATTAATCCTTGATTTAACCCTTTGTATATTTTATTCATAAAATGTATGCTAGAATATAAAACCCCTATTCCTAATATTATATTATTTCTAAGCATTGATAATAAAATTAAATGAATTGCTGATATATTGTAAACTAAAGTCTCATTTATTTCTCGTTCATCATGTATTAAGTTTCTTATTCTATCACTTAAATTCCTATAAAGAAAGTCTAAATCTTTTTTCTTAAGTACCATAACTATTTCGGCACTTCTCTTAGAAGCCGGATATACACTATCAATCTTTATTTTTCTTAATTGAAAAATTCTATATATTATATTTCTTTCAAGTTCTATTAGAGATATGCTTTTTAAAGGAACTACAAGTTCTTCTTTAAATATGGCTCCTTCTTTATATATTAAAAATCCATCATCAATTAAAATACTTGTATTTAACCATCTTAATATGGAAAAAGCTAAAATCAAAACTATAGATAATATACTAGTTGTAATAATATGCTCGTTAAATTTTAAAGCTAAAAATATTATTATAGGCCAAGCTCTTTTTATTATTTTTAAAAAAGTTATAAAAATATTATACCAATGATTTTTTTTATGAAATCTCATTTTTCACCTCTAGATATTCTCTTTGACTATATCATAAAACATTTTTACTTGGCTTTCTCTAAGAGCTGGAATTCTTACTTTTCCTCCAGCAGTATATATATTGACACTTTTAATTCTTAAAAGCATTGATATTGGATCTTCAAATATATTTATGTATTTAATTTTATCTATTTTAATGCATATATATCTCTTAAACAAAACTCCGTATCTAATTTCAATAAGATCATCAAATACAAAATATGACCATGAAAGGAATTCAAGTATTGTTCCTATTAATCCTAATACAATATATAAGATACTAATTATTAATTGAAAAATATATAATATAATACTTATAATTCCATGAAACTCTTTAATTCCTATTTGTAAAACAAAGTACATAAACAAAAAAATTAATGTTCTAAATATGATAGCTCTAACAATAAATAGTTTACTTAATTTATATTTCATCCACTCCTCCTTTATTAATAAAAAAACCTATAAGAAAATCACTCTTATAGGCAACCCTGTTCTGCTCTATTTCTAAAGTTTCCCTTAGTATTAAATATTTTACCACATTATCATTTTTATTTAAATCATTATATTTATAAAGCATATTTTAATCTATTATATCCATTTATTTGTATCTCATAAATTTAACCTCATTTTTCACTTGGCGTTCTATAAATTTTATTAATTCTTCTTTATTATTATTTTCTATAAAATTTTTAATCTCCTCATAATTACGCAATAAAATTTCTATTATTAACTTTATCCAATTCACAACTTTCTTTTCTGAAGTTCTTGTCCAATCATAAGAAAGAGCTAATTTTAAATCGTCATAAAGAAATTCAACTTTATTTATTTCTCTCATTTTCTTTATTAATCTTTCAACTAACTCCGCATATTCATTATTTCTCAATAACCCCTTAAGTATTAAATCATTTTTTAATACTACCTTCCCTCGTTTACTTTCTACTACTTTTATATTGGAAGCCATTTTTATTGCACATCTTTTTAAATCAAACATCTCTTTCTCCTAATACATTACTTATTCCATAAAGTTTATGTATTATAATTACGCTAAATTCCTTAAAAATAAATTAATAAATTTTATAGCAAATAACTAAAAGAAAAAAGATTGTATCAAAACTCAATAATAAAACTTGTAAATATTATGAAGAGAATATCTGAATAAGTTTTATTTTAGGTTAATTTTGATACAATCACTTATACTAAAATTTCTATTTATCACTTTGTTTTAAAGGCAATGTAATTATGAATGTACTTCCTTTTTGCAATTCACTTTCTACCCTAATTGTTCCATGATGTAATTCTATTATACTTTTTACTAAAGTTAGTCCAATTCCACTACTTCTATATTTCTTTTTAGATACACTATCTGCCTGTGCAAATCTTTCGAATATCATTTCTTGTTGCTCTTTAGAAATTCCAACTCCAGTATCCTTTATTGCAATTTCTACTTTATCATCCTCACACTCTTTTATATAAACTTCAATAGTTCCATGTCCATGAGTGTACTTTATTGCATTCGACAATAAATTAATAACACATCTTTCAATTTCATTTTTATCACATTCAACTTGTAATTCCTCTATTTCTGGATCTATTATAAGCTCCAAGTTATTTTCCTCAACATAAGCTTTTAAGCTTAATGCTGTATCCTCAACTAAAGAAACTATTTCATAACTATCTATATTAAGTTTATATGCTCCTGATTCTATTTTGGATGAATCTATTATATCATTTATTATCTTTAATAAGTGATTTGCATTATTTTTAAGTGTGTTGCTATAATCCTCTACTTGATATTTTCCTAGAGAATCCTCTTTATTTTTTAGCTTTACTAACTGAACTGTTGCCAATATAACATTTAAAGGAGTTCTAAGTTCATGAGAAAGATTAACAAAATAATCATTTTTAAATTTTTGCCTTTCAATCATTTCATCCTTTAAAGCTGTAGCTTCCTTGAAAAGTTTTTCTTTTTCAAGATAAAGTTTTTCCTTCTCTTTAGCTTCTTTTTTTAATTGTTCAGCTCTTTTTTTAACTATCTTTTCTAATGCTGTTATGTAACTCCACATTAAAAATATAACTATTACAGCACTAGAAAAATATATCAAATAAGCCATTGGAGTTCTCCAAGGTGGAGGCGCTATTTTTAAATCCAAAGTGGTTATAGGAGTTAAATCACCATGATTATCTCGTGCCCTAATTAAAAGTTTATAAGTTCCGGATTCTAGAGTGGCATAATTGGCATTATTTCTTTTATTTGCAAAAACCCAATCTTCATCAATTCCTTCTAATTTATATTCATAGGTTATCTTTGTTGTGTTTAAATAATCTGGTAAAAAGAAATCAATGGATATATTATTTTCATTATATTTTAAGTTAAGTTCTCCTCCATAATAAGGATATGGCTTATTATTCACCTTAATTTCATCTATTACTACCTTTGTCTTAGTTTTATTTCCAGTAAAATTTAAAACCTCTTCAGGATAAAATGCAGTGACACCGTTTATTCCCCCAAAAAACATTTCTCCATCTTCACTTTCAAAGTATGATCTACCGTTAAACTCATTACTTTGTATTCCATCCATAATAGTATAATTTATAAATTTATTTGTTTTCGTATTAAGCCTAGATAACCCTCCATTTGTGCTTATCCAAAGATTATCTTCTTTATCTATAAGTATTCCATATATAAAATTATTAGCTAGTCCATTTTCAACAGTATAATTTGTAAAAGTATCTGTTTTAGGGTCTAATTTGCTTAGCCCAGCTTCTGTTCCAATCCAGACATTTCCTTTGGAGTCTTTTGCTAAACAACGTACATCATTACTTATAAGACTATTCCTATTAAAGCTATCACTTACATAACTTTTTAATATTCCTTTATTCTTATCAAACTGTACTACTCCACCATTAATTCCAATAGTAATCCATAACAATCCTTTCTCATCTTCTGATATGCTTGTTACAGCATTTTCAACAATACCTACAGCTTTAAATAAATTTGAATAATCAGTAAAAGTTCCAGTCTTATCATCATAGGATTGTAATCCCCCTCTAGCTCCAATCCATAAAAGTCCATCTTTATCCACATAAAGATTTCTAGCATCCATTTTATTTATTTCCTGCATACTTTCTGGATATTTAATCCGCTCAACTACTCCTGTCTTTTTATTTATTTTATTTATCCCGCCCTGAGTTGCAACCCATAAATGATCTTTATCTGCCTCACATATTTGCCAGACTACATTACTACTTAAGGTATCAGGATTATTATTTTCACTATAAAAATTTCTAACATCACCTGTTTTAGTATTTAGAGCATTTAATCCTGAGGAATTTGTTCCAAGCCATAAAGTACCATCTGAATCCTTATAAATTCCACTCATACTATTAGCACTAAGAGTATTTTCTTTATTAGGTTCTCTTTTATATTGTTTAAATGGCTGATTAGGGTTTAGTAGACTTATTCCATTATATGTTCCAAACCAAAGAAGTCCACTTCTATCTTCATATGCAGTTAAAACATTATTGTTTACTAAACTAGTATCATCATAGTATCTATTTTCAAAAAGATGCTTTTTTTTATTGTTTTTATCATATTTTAATAAGCCTTTTTGGGTTGCAAACCATATATTACCATATGTATCTTCATAAATACCATTTACACTATCTGGAGTTATGTTAAAAGACTCAATTTCTTCATCTATAAACTTAACATCTTTATAATTACTAGATATACAAATAATATGTTTGTCTGTTACAGCCCATATATTATCTTCTCTATCCTTATAAACTAAAGAAACTGCTGAATTATCATCATCAATTAAAGTATTTATGGATTGAAATTCTCTAGTCTTAGTATTAAATAAACTTAATCCCTCACTTGTACCTGCCCAAACATTTCCATACTTATCTTCACATAATGAAGTAATCACATTACTCTTTAATCCTTTTGGATATGTATCTTTGAAAATTTGATCAATTTTTTCTGTTTTTGGATCATAAATATTTAGTCCCTTACGAGTAGCTACCCATATTGTTCCGTCACTATGCTTTAGTATATCCCATATATTATCATTAGATAACATACTCTTCCCATCTTCATGCTCAAACATTCTAGTAACCTTATTGGTAATTATGTTTATGCTACTTATTCCTCTACTAGTTCCAACAAGAATATTATCCTTATCATATTCAGCTATAGATGATATAAAACCTGAATTAATACTTTCTTTATCATCTTTTGCTTCTCTAAAGATAACAAACTCATGTCCATTATATTTGTTTAATCCATCAGATGTTCCAAACCACATGTATCCTCTACTATCTTGAAATACCTTCGTCACAGTGGATTGAGATAAACCATCTTTTAAAGTTAAACTGTTGAATCTAAGCTCTGATTCTCCTAATGCAAAGACATTTTTACATTGAATTAACATTAGTATTATAGAGAAAAAAACGTATCTTCTAACTAATTTTTTTATATTCAATTTTATTACCTCTCTAAAACTAAAATAACAATTTAATTTTCTCAAAAAACAAGAATATTGTCAAACTATGTCATATTAGCTTTAATACTTTAATCTAATAATATTAACATCTCTCAAAAAATTATCCATATTGTACAATATTAAAGCATCATTAAAATTCTCATTTTCCATATATTCACTTACTTTAAATGGAAAATCCCTTAAATCTACCACATGAATCTCCTCAAAATTTTCACTCAAAAATGGAATCATTGAGTTTGCAAAAGAATCCTTAAATACTAATAATTTTTCTCCATTTTTAACTTCATGATTTCTTATTATAGTAAGTCCATTATTTCCTCTAATGAAAAATGAATACTTATCTATCGTATTTAGCTTTTCATAATCATATAGATTATTAAAACTTTCTCCTTGAATCTCCATAGTTGCATTATTTATATCATAATAAGTAAGAATATCACTTTCTGCATTAAAAAGCTTAGATTTAGAAAAATATGTGCCATAAAACCCACTAACTTCATGTTTCTCTATATTCCTTAATTCAATAGGCTTTTCCCCTAAACTTTCCATATAGGCTCCATAAGCTAAATAAGCTCCATATGTTGTCCAATGATGGTCTGTTTTATAATATATATAATCTTCTTTATTCTCCGTTAAAAGTTTTATCAAATCAATATTAGTATCTTTGTTACTGACCTCATAAACCTTAGATATAAGTTCTTCTTGTTCTAAAAGCTTTAATCCCCAAGGAATATATTCTTCATATATGGTATATGAATTAGGTACAATCATAGTTGTAACTCTTCCATTATACCCATTAATAAATTCCTTTAATGCTTTTAAATTGTTATTAAATCTTTCCTCATCATAGGAAATAATCTTATCAAACATATAGTTCTCTTTTCCATAAACTATATTATTATTTTCAATTTTCCCTAAGGCATATTCACTTATGGACTTTAAGTTTATCCATTTTTCTCTAAAAATAAAATTATCATTTATATATTCCTCATAATCACGGCTATAGGTTCCGCTTATAAATGCATCAAGAGAAAACTTAGGCTTTTTAACTAAAATTCTATTTTCAAACTCTGAAAAATCTATATTTTTTTTACTCATATCAAAAGCTGCAAATGTAACTACAAGAGAAAAAAATATGAAAACCATAGGATATTTTTTCATAAAATATTTCCTTTCAAATTAGTTTAAAATCTAAAATACAAAAATGGATTATAAGTAGAATCAATTAAATATGCTACTGATATTATAAATATCATACTTAAAATAAAACATTCTACATATTTATTTTTCTTTACCATTTTTTCATAAATATTATTAATAACTTTGCTAGAACACAATATAGCTATTAAAAATACTAAAAAATAATTTCTTAAATAGTATATGAAATCTAATGACCAATTTGGTTGAAACAAATATTGTATGTTCCCTAAATCCTCAAAGGCAAAAATCGCCCATCCAAAAATTATGGCAGATATACTATATATATGTGACACTAATTTACGCTTATTTAAATATTTAATTAAATAAAATTTTTCCAAAGTAATTAAAATAAAAAAATAAAGTCCCCACACTATAAAATTGTATTCAGCCCCATGCCAAAAACCAGTTAAAACCCATACTACCAAAAGATTTAATACTGTTCTTTTATATCCTACTCTATTCCCCCCCAAGGGAATGTACAAATACTCTTTAAACCAATTTCCTAAGGTAATATGCCATCTTCTCCAAAACTCTGTTATACTTCTTGATATATACGGAAAATTAAAGTTTTGAGGAAAATTAAACCCAAGCATTCTGCCTAATCCAATTGCCATAGAAGAATATCCACTAAAATCAAAGTATATTTGTAAAGAAAATGCTATTACTCCAAGCCATAATAGGGAAGTAGAAACATTACTAACCCCTAATCCTTCAATCTCATTCCATAAAAGTCCTATATTATTTGCTATCAATACTTTTTTTCCTAGACCTATTATAAACTCTTTAATTCCCTCTTCAATTTGATCCATTTTTATATTTCTATTATTTAGCTCATTATTTATATCAGAATATCTAACTATAGGTCCTGCTATAAGTTGTGGGAAAAGACAAACATACGCACCAAAATTTATTATATTTCTTTCAGCTCTAACGTTTCCTCTATATACGTCAATAGTATATGACATAGTTTGAAAGGTATAAAAACTTATACCTAAAGGAAGAGTTAGATAGATTAAAGACATGGATGCTCCAAAAGCTGAGTTTATATTCTCAACAAAAAAATTTATATACTTAAATAAAATAAGTATTCCTAAATTAAATGTAACTGAACTAATTAAAAAAGCTTTACTAATAAATGCTCTTTCTCTGTATTTTTCTATTAATATACTTAAGGAATAATCTACTATTATTGATAAAATCATTATGAAAAGATATTTTGGTTCTCCCCAAGAATAAAAAAATAAACTTAATATTAGTAAAGTTAAATTTTTTAATTTATTTGGTGTTAAGTAGTATATAATAAAAGCTATTGGCAAAAATCTAAATATAAACATAATACTGCTAAATACCATTTTAAATCTCCTAAAAATTTAATTTTATATTTATAGAGACTTTTACTTCTTTTAAATTAATTAGAAATAAAAGTCTCTTTATTCGTTTTATATGTAAAAAAATTTATTCCTTAATATATACTACTTCTTTCGTCATATAAAAATAAGCTGTATCAAAACTTTTAATAATAAAGCTTATAAATTCTTAGTTAAATCTAATAATTCTCGTAATATATTTATAAGTTTTATTTTGGTTTATTATTGATACGGCCTATTCTTATTTAAAATTAAATGTTATTTAAATGCTTCCTCATAAATCTTATTCGCTTCTTCTAATTGATCTTGTGGTAAAACAAATAATGAAACATAATTTCCCTTAACTTTCACTTCTGAAGACTTTACAACTTTCTCTTCCTCTGGATAAAAAGCCTTTCCAATCTTATCTTCTAAAATTTTATCTACTGATTCCTTAACAGAATCAATCTTTCCCTCTTTAGCCTTTACAATTATAATGGCAGAATTTCCTGGAGATATACCAGTTTCAGCAATTCCATATTCCTCTACATCATCTAAGTTTAAATGATAAATTTCATTAGCCATTTGGTCATCTACTGGCATAGGCATTCTAACCATATCTGCCTCCACTAGTTTATTAGTCATATCAGAAGCACTCATTGACATTTTAACATTACTTTGTTCAACCTGAGTACCATTATTATCTTTAGCTCCACATCCCGTTAATGTAGCTCCTATCATAACAGCAGCTAAAACACTTATAAAAATTTTTTTCATCCCTAAATTCACTCCCACATATGCATATTTGTTATGTTAACGTTATTATACATTATAAACCTACCCCCTCCAACATCTTTGATTAATTGTTAATTCTTTAGTAACTTTTCAATTGTAAACTCCTAAAACTCTCCTTTAAATGCTAAGATCTTTATTTAAAATCATAATAAAAAGCACCTTAAGAATTTTCTTAATGGTGCTTTAAATTAAAAACAAAATCTCTACTTTAATTATTTCTTTTTAAATGGCTTCTTTCCAATAGGCTTTTTCTTTCCATTATTACCTTTACTTGAAGAAGTATTTTTTACATTTGTCTTATGAATTTCTCCTTCATATAAATATAGTCTAGGAATTTGAACCTTTAACTGTCTTTCACATTTTCCAACTATTTTTTCTTCTTTATAATCAGCTAAAGAATAAGCAACTCCTTCTTCTCCTGCTCTTCCTACACGCCCTACTCTATGTAAATAGTTTTGAGGATTCATAGGTATATCTAAATTTATTATATGTGTAGCTCCCTTTATATCTAATCCTCTTGCAGATACATCTGAAGTTATTAAAACCTTAGCCTTTCCTTTTCTAAAATCTTGAAGAGCATTCTTCCTATCCATTTTATTATCGCTTCCATGAAGAGATACTGCATTTATTTTATTATATTTTAACTTCTGAATTACATTGTTTATATTATAACTATTATTTATAAACACTATAACCTTTTTCTCATCACCTATAGCATGTATAAGCTTTCTTAAAAAATCTATTTTATCCCTTAATTCAACCTGGAAATATCCATGTAATATATTTTCATTAACTTTATTAGCAGCTTTTGCTTGTATAAGCTCGCTTTCCCCAATTAATTCTTCTGCTGTTTCTAAAGCTTTTTCATTCATAGTAGCTGAAAAGATAAGCTTTTGCGAATCTCTAGGACAAGCTTTTACAACACTTTTGACATCTTTTATGTTTATAAAATCTAATAGCTTATCACCCTCATCAATAACTAGAGTTTTAATAGTATTAGCTGTTATTTTCTTTTTGTTTATAAGCTCTAAAACTCTTCCTGTACTTCCTACAAGTATATGTGGCTTGTTTTTAAGTTTTTCCATCTGTCTCTTAATATTTCCACTACCAACTAAAGTTGTTGAAGTTATTTTCTTTCCAAGTCCTCTTTTAAGATCATTTAAAACGTTATTTATTTGAACTCCTAATTCATGAGTTGGTGATAATATTATTGCTTGCATCTCATTTTTTGAGTCATCAATATTCTCTATTATAGGAAGTAAATATGCTAAAGTTTTTCCCGTTCCTGTTTCAGCCTTTCCTATAACATTTTTCTCTTTTAAAATCTCTGGTATAGCTTTTTCTTGAATATCTGTTGGCTCACTTATATTTAATCCTATTAATGATTTTGCAACCTCTTCACTTAATCCTAATTCTAAAAATTTATTCATTAGCATCCCATCCTTTTATTCTAAAGTTTAACCTTATTATTTTTTAATATATTCTCACAAAGAGTTTCGAAATGAGACGTATCTATTCCCTCTTTATTCAACTTAGAAAGTCTTGCGTTTATTCTTTCTAAGGTCTCTTTCCCTTCTTTTTTATCTCTTTTCTTAATACATGTATTAAAATAATCAACTAAATAATCTATCTTTATTACTTCATTTGCTAAGTCTTCTCTATCATCATTTACAAGCTCTAACAATAAAGAATATACCTTAGGAGAAGTTGAATTTCTATGCATCTTTAAAAAATCATTATTTCTACTAGTTATCTTTGCCATATCTTCTGTTCCTTTCTAAATAAATTATGATTCCACATAAATTATTAACATAACATCATTTAATATATCATAAGTAAAAAGAAAAAAACAGAAGAAACTATATCAAAAGTAACTTTAAATAAAACTTATAAATATATTCCTAGAATTACTAGATTTTAAGTGAAAGTCCAAATTTTTAATTTGGTACCTTGAACTTATGCAATCGAATATCATGAGATTGTATTCCTAAGAAAATAACAGTCTCGGCTTCTTAACGCAAACTCTTTTACGTAATAGCTTAAATTCTAAAGTTCATCTAGATATTTTCTTCATATTATTTATAAATTTTATTATTTAAAGTTTTGACATAGTTCCTTCTTAAAATCATAGTGAAAATCTATTATACTAAACTTATTATTTTATAATTAAGGTTTCAATATACTTTAATTTTATACGATACCTTGATCTAACATCGCATCTGCAACCTTCTTAAATCCAGCAATATTGGCACCAACTATCAAGTTTCCACCATATCCGTATTCAGAAGCTGCATTTCTAGAATTATAATAGATATTTTTCATTATATCCTTAAGTTTTGAATCAACTTCTTCAAAAGTCCAAGACATTCTTAGACTATTTTGACTCATTTCTAAAGCTGATGTTGCTACTCCACCTGCATTAGCAGCTTTTGCTGGAGCAAATAAAATTTTATTATCTACAAAAAGTTTTTGAGATTCTAAAGTTGAAGGCATATTTGCACCTTCTCCTACAGCGATTACTCCATTATCAATTAAAGTTTTTGCACTATTTGCATCTATTTCATTTTGAGTAGCACAAGGAAGTGCTATGTCACATT
Organism: Clostridium sp. LIBA-8841; assembly: GCF_034439435.1. GTDB lineage: Bacteria > Bacillota > Clostridia > Clostridiales > Clostridiaceae > Sarcina. The sequence goes on from NZ_JAPCKJ010000001.1 coordinate 425,517, forward strand.
TAACATTCCAAATCCCTGAAAATCCTTCAGTGAACTTAGCACTTTTAACGTAATTTACATATTCAGAAATTCTTCCTCTTTTAACTTCCTTAATTTCTTTTACAACTGCTAAATCTATTCCATTTTCATCATATACATATCCTGATGAATCGGATAGAGCAACTACTTTTCCACCAAGCTCTTGAACTTTTTCTGTAGCATATATTGCAACGTTTCCTGATCCTGATATAACAACAGTTTTTCCTTCTATTGTTTCCCCATTATCTTTTAACATTTCATCTACGAAATATGCTAATCCATATCCTGTAGCTTCTTTTCTAGCTAAGCTCCCACCATAAGTTAAGCCTTTGCCTGTTAAAACTCCGGCATCTACAGAGTTTTTAAGCTTTTTATATTCTCCGAACATATATCCTATTTCTCTTCCACCAACTCCAATATCTCCAGCTGGTACATCTGTATTAGGGCCTATATGTCTATAAAGCTCACTCATAAAACTTTGACAGAATCTCATTATTTCTCTATCTGATTTTCCCTTAGGATCAAAGTTTGATCCACCTTTTCCTCCTCCAATTGGAAGAGTTGTTAGTGAATTTTTAAAGATTTGCTCAAATCCTAAGAATTTTATTATACTTAAATTAACTGAAGGATGAAATCTTAATCCACCTTTGTATGGTCCTATAGCACTATTAAACTGTACTCTATATCCTCTATTAACTCTTACATTACCAGCATCATCAACCCAAGGAACTCTAAACATTATAACTCTTTCTGGCTCTACCATTCTCTCTAAAATCCCTTCTTCAATATACTTTGGATTTTTTTCAAGGACAGGTACTAAAGAATATAAAACCTCTTCTGCAGCTGCTAAGAATTCATTTTCTCCAGGATTATTCTTCTTTAAATCTTCCATTAAATTGTCTACATATTTTTTTACTTGCATTTTAATGCCCCCTTGTTGTTTTTTAAATTATATATTAACCATGGCTTCTTAAATCCGCCCCATCTAATTTGAATTTTAAGTATTTAACCATAGTTTTTATTAAAGTTTAGTCAAGAGAGATTAACCTTTTAACTAAATCTTATTTTATATTATAACACTAAATACCATTTATTGAATATTAATCTTAAATATTTAATAAATTAATAATTTTACCATTCAGTATATTTTAATTAATCATTTTTATCATTAAAATATCTTAATTTCAACTCTTTTTTTACTTATATTATAATTTCTCAACATTTTCTTTTATTGTGAATTATCTTTAATCCTTTAAAAGAAGGCTATGTTTTAAACTTTCAAATTGCTCTTCTTTTTCTATTCCTTAAACAGCTACAATTAATTATAATTCACGAGTAATTTCTTTTATACTATTAACTATTCTATAATTTTTATACTTATCATTGGCTATTAATTTCTTATGAATCTTTAAAAACTCATCATATAATTTATTATAATAAAGAAGACAATGATTTTAACATTGTCTTCTTATATTTAAAGTTTAAATTTATTTGTTTTTCCTGTATTTCTTTCTTATTGTTATCACTGAAACTATAAGTAAAATACCTATTACAGCTACAAATCCTAAAAGAACTTTTCCTTGTGTACTAAGTATTTGTTCTTTACTGGCTTCCTCTTGCTGAACCTTATTATTTTCATTCATTAAAAATGTTGTATTACCTTTTTGATCTATTAGTACAGCTTTTCCTTCAAGTTTATTTATTAAAGCTTCATCGTTTAAATATTCTCCTGCATACACAAGTGATTTAGCATTTGGAGCAGTTATAACCATAACTCCACTATCCTTGTTAAAAGTTGACTTACACAATTGTATAGAAGAAACTTCCTTAGCGTAGTCGGGATTTATGTTTAACTTATCATTTCCTTCAAAAGAAGTAAAATCTCCATTGAATTTTATTGGTAATGATTTATTAACCTCTTTTATAAGTGGATTCTCCTCAGGAGTTCCTATAAGTATGAGATTCTTTTTCTTTAAATCATCTGTTAAATCTGAATATTTAACAACCTGGATTTCTCCGCTATTTTCATTTATATTTCTTCCAATATAAGAACTAATATCTAATCCCATATCTAAATAATCTAAATAAGGCTTATCAGGAACTACAATAACGGTATTATTTATAGAATTATTTTTTATGAATGGATATGGCAAATATTTTAAGTCATAATCACTTCTATCTGTAAAGGAAAGATTTAAATAAGAATCCTTTGACACAAAAGCCCAAGGAGTTTGTTGTTCTGTAAAATCACAGTATTCATCATTCATTTCTAAATCAAATCTAACCTGAATATTTAAAGCCGAATCATCCCTAATTTCTTTTGGTATTTTAACCTCTAAACTGTCATTATCAGCATCATCAACAGAAAGCTTTTTACTTCCAGCAGGTACTCCATTAACTAATACCGTTAAAAGTGACTTATCAAAATCTAGATTTTTAGAATACTTAACCTTTGCTACTATGCTTGCTTGGTCGTTTAACACTCTATTTTTTGGAACATCTACACTTAAATTCATTGTTTGTTTAAATGGTCCCTCCATAAATGAATTATCATATCCAAGACTATCAAAGGTCATTTTTACTCCATTATTAGACTCCGGTGTTACAACTTTCATATCATCATTTATAAACATAACATTATTAGGCTCTTCTTTAATTATACTTTCATTTCCTAGAGCTCTAGTTGCCTTAGTAAGAAGTTTAGGATTATTACTTATTACTAATAATAGTCTTTTTCCCTTATTATAAGGAGATATAACTTGTTTTATAATAGCCTCATTATCTAATCTCTTTTCCTCTTCTCCACTTAAAAGACTCATAAATTCTTTAGGAGTATTTTCTTTGGTTCCAATGAAAATCAAGTCATCATTTGAACCTTCATTAACCTCTGAAAAAGTGCTTATACTTCCATGTAACTCGTCACTTTTTTTCAAAGTTCCTAAAGAACTTCCAACATACATAGCCGCAGTAGCTTCATCATTATTATAATTGTCTGGTAGGCAGACCTTAAAATTTCCCTTTGTATCACTACTTTTTAAGTAAGGATATGGATAATATTGAAGTGTTGCCGGTGAATTTAATTCCTTAAAATCAACATGGACAAAGGAATCCTTACTATAAACAATCCAATTGGCAGGATTACTATCATCAGTACAAGGAAGATCACTTATTCTCCTTGCTGATTTTATAGTTACTTGATTTACTCCTTCTTTTAAAACATCTTTTGGAATAGGAACTTTCCATGTCTCTTTATATTTAAATTTTCCATTTAATTTTGTTGAACTTATCGGTACATCGTTTATATATACTGTAAGAGTAGATATATCATCTACTAAAAGTTCACTTTGAGTAAATATTAAATTTAAATAAGCATCCTGAACATCCCACATTTTGCTTATATCAAAGTATATACTTTCTGAAGATATAACACTACTTTCTTTATAATCACTTCCAAATATAAAATTTTTACTTAACACATTGTCATAATATTCAGCTCCATAGGCCTTAGTAGAAAATAAATTACTTGATAGCATAAGGCCACATATTAAAAAGGAACTAATTATTTTTTTCATTCATATCACCTCTAATCTTCTGTTAATCAAACCTTTCCGTCTTATACCACTTAACTTCTCTTTTGAACAATTTATCTTTAACATATTGAATCATTGCATTTATAGTTACAATTAACCAAAGTTGTGAATATGTAAAATACATTATTGCAACTAAAAAAATATTTTCAATGGTTGCTTCACCTTTTTCTATGGTTAATGTTATTGAAACTTCTAAGATATACAAAACATAGGCTAATATCCATAATATTAAGAAATTCGCCGAAACCTTAACCTTTATATCTGTAAATATTCCCAATATAAATAAAATATCAGATATAATAACAGATGCTAAAAATAAAAAGTATACTGTGAAAAAATAAGATATGTCAAACATTACAGTCTTGGAATTACCTTTAAATATTGTTTTTATATACTTAGCTAAAACATATATATTCCCCTTTGCCCATCTTGTTCTCTGCTTAAACCATACCTTTAAAACTTGTGGCTCTTGTTCCCATGTTACTGCTAAAGGATGAAAGGCTATTTTATATCCTAATTGATATATTCTAAAACTTATTTCTGTGTCTTCTGCAATGGCTTTAGTATCCCATCCACCAAGTTTCTCTATTATACTTCTCCTTATAACAAAATTGGTTCCCGGAATTGTACATAAGTTAAAAAGTTGCCATCTTCCAGCTTGTGCAATCCATTGAAAACTTAAAGTTTCTATATTTATAAATTTAGTTAAAAGATTTCTCTTTTTATTTCTAGTTCTGAATTTTCCTATAACAGCCCCTAAAGTTCTGTCTTTATGAATTCTAGTTATTAAATGCCTTAAGGCTAAGCTTTCTGCTGTGTTATCAGCATCATAAATGGCTATATAATCTCCAGTAGACTCCTTATATCCTAAATTTAGTGCATTAGACTTTCCCTTGCCTCCTGTTACACTATCTGTTGTTATTATTTTAAAAATACATTCTGGGAAGTCTCTTTTTGCTCTTTCTAATTCATCTCCTGTATTATCGCTTGAATTATCATTTATAACTATAAGCTCCATCTTATCCTTTGGATAATTAAAAGACAGAAGGGATTTTGCTGTCTTATATATAACTCTTCCCTCATTATGGGCTGGAACTAATATTGATACTGTAGGACATTCACTATCCTTAAGAAGAGGAAACTTTTTATTATTTATGTAAGAATAATACTTATAACCACCTAAAGATAAGATTATGTTGACTAGAAGTAATACCCATATAGAAGCTAAGGAATATAGAAATAAATAATTTACTACTGTATTACTCATATTATCACCTATAAAACTTTTTCTTTCCTTTTATTTTGAAGTTTATAAAGATTATTATAAATACTATAATAAATCCTCCAACAACAAAAATTAATATATTATTTATGTTATTTACAACTCCCTTATTCCCATTGATATTTTGCTCTTCATTTAAGTTATCTTGAGAATAGTTTGTGGAAACAACTCCATCACTGGATTTAACCTCTATACCTTCCCATTTAACCCAATTGTTATAGTCTTTCATATTTAAAAACTCAACATTATTTGACTTTAAGAAATTAATTATCTTCTTTAAATCATCCATACCTACAAAAGAATGATAGAAAAATCCACCTTCTGGGGCTCTAACTATATTTAAAATATCGTAGTTTCTCTTTAAATTATTAAACCACATCTCATCATTAGGATCTACATACTCTAAGTTTTCAGGTATTAACATGTTGAAACATTCAGTGTTCTTTAATATATAAGGATATGATGTTGTTGTGAAATTATCATCACTACTTTGGTATTGTCCAACATAAGTTGAAAAATATTTTTTAATCTCCTTATATCCCTTTGAATCCATGCCATAATGTGGTGCCTCAAAACCTAAAGGATAAATCCCATTTTTTACACACTCTTTTATAGCATCTCCCATATTATCATGTATATATGTACTTAAATCCCAAGTAACAGGTGAATTATTCTCTTCATCCCAAAACTCAAAATCTTCATCATCATTAGCACCTTTAAATCCACCATGATCATATCCATGTAAAATTACACTTCCCCCTTTATCTTGCATGTATTTTATTGTATCAACAAACTCTGGCATATCAGAAAGCTTAGTTACATGGCCAGTTTTTAAATTTCTATATGTTGGTATAAGAGCTATAATAAATGGTATTCCTTCTCCATATAGATAATCAGCCATTTCTCTTAACTCATTTGTATCTCTAAAAAGATGAACATCTTCTATTCTTACAAAGATTCTTGGTTTTCCTTCTCTATTTATTTGAAAGAAATCATTTAAAGAATCAGCTAACATGAAAAGATTCATAGTTTCATCAGGCAAAAGAGACATGTGATATAAGTTATTTTTAACCCACATATTGGGATACTGTTCTCTTCCATCACTAACATATGAATATACTTTATTAAGTTCTTCAGGATTTATAACTACTGAATTAATATTCTTACTTATGTAAAACTTCTTTGTTTCTCCATCATCTTTAAAATCATCCCTATTATAATTTACCTCTTGTACATTTATGTTTTGAATTCTATATTCTAAATCATATTTTTTTAAATCTAAATACTTTTCTAAGCCTGTTCCTATAAAATATATTTTTCCAGTATAATTGTTTAAATCATTATATAACGTCTTATTTTCTCTATTTCCATTTAGAGATATTACTATCATATAATTGTAGCTATTAACATCTCCCTTTTTGTAATCATCAATATTCATAGTTTCAGCTTTTTTATTTCCGTAAGCCCCTAGTAATTCACTTACAGAGTTTAAAATATTATAATCTAAAGAAAAAATAGTCTCCTTATCATACACTATTAAAACTTTTTCTTCTTTACTCAATGCCATAGTTTTCTTTAATGGAACTACCAAAAATATTAGAAGTACTGATAAAAAAAGTGCTAAAACCTTTTTATACATCAAACTCTAATTCTCTTTCAGCTATTTCTTTAAATTCTATGGCATTTTTAATATTTTCATCATATTGAGCGATTCCTATTTTAACTTCTAACATAATACTTTCATCTTTATTTTTAACTCTCTTACTTATATTTTGAAGTTTCTCCTTTAATCTTCTCTTAACTACTTCTGCTCCTTTCAAATCTGTCTCTTCCATTAATACAGCAAAATAATCCTCTCCAAATTTATAAGTCATATCTTCATTTCTAACTGAAGAACTTAAAGCATCGGCTATATCAACTTCTAGCTCTTTTAAACTATTTGGATCTAATATGGATTTGAATTCATTAAAATATGGAAAAGTTATAATCATAAGTGTTAAAGGATATCCTCTTCTTTTAGCCCTACTCATTCCTCTTCCTATATCTTGATAAAATCCTCTTAGATTACTTAAACCTGTTCTTTTATCTATTGTAACTAAACTTTCATGTGATTCTTTAATTTTCATATACTCTTCTTGAATTTGATTTAAAACTGTTGAAAAACATCCTACAGTTATAGTTATTATTGGAATAAAAATTATCCATATGTACACATTAGGACTTACTTCTTCTAACTTTACAAAGTTATTATATAAGTTTAAGGATGCATATATAAATATGGTTATTATACTTGAAATTATAGAAAATATTGACCCTTTTAAGTATGCAAAAAAAGAAATCACTATGATTATCCCTATTAATATAAAGTCCTCTAAGTTTAAACTTTTTAACCTTAAAGATAGTATTATAAGAAGCACAGATATTTCTAAAAGTAATGTCAAAAATAAACCATCTAAAACTTTGCATTTATTCTTCAAAAAAACACCTCCTATATAAACTAATTTTATGTATATTTTTTATTTAATAATAATTCTTATTTATTGTTTTTTCAATACGCCTTAACACTTTTAAAATCTTTTGTTTACATAATTCATATTTTTACACAATTTGCATATTATAAATATATTCTATGTATTTTTTATGTATTTATATCATAAAAAAATACTATGATTTTAGCATATCAAAATCATAGTATTTTTATAATTTTTTTTATTATCTAATAACCTTTTGAGGATTTGAAAAGAAAAATAAATCCAGCATTTTCTGATTTATTAAAACTTCATATGCAACCATCTTAGTTTCCCATCTAACTACAATAACATAAACTTTTTTATCATTTTGAACCTTATTATAGCATTTTTTGACCTTTGCATTAGAGTATCTCTTAAGTTCACTATTACCTAAAGGTGCCACGATTTCAACTTCTCTTAAATTTATATTACCCTTTACTTTTCTTCTAACTCTCTCGTAAATAGCACTTATCTCAAGTTCTCCATCAGTAAATTCATAATCATACTCAACCATAGATAGTCTTTTTGCTATAAAAAGTGGTAAACATATTATTAATAAAAAGATTAATGCCGGTATTAATCCTACAAACATGAATATTCCTGCCGCAAAAAACAAAGATATAATCATAACTGGTGCTATTAGTTTATGTAATGCTGATTCTTCACTTTTAATACTTAATTCGTAAAATTTCTCCATACCCTTCTCCCTCTTATATTTGTTTTTTCTTACATTATATCATAAAATTTTCTTTGGTTTCATATAAGAGGATAGTAATAAATATTAATTTTTTGTATTATTTCCACATTATTTATTTTAAATTTTAACATTAAAATAATTTTATTTTGCAATTTTTATTCTTTAATCTTTCATTTTTCTTAATAAAGTGATAAAATTAAATAGTATTAAACTTTGATAGGAGTGTTAAACTATGGATAAAAAGATAGCTATTGATTGGAATAATCTTGGTTTCTCTTATATGAAAACAGATTACCGTTATATTTCTCATTATAAAGATGGTAAATGGGATGAAGGAAAATTAGTTACAGACAACAAATTGAGTATAAGTGAAGCTTCAACTGCGCTTCATTACGGACAACAATGCTTTGAAGGTTTAAAAGCTTATAGAAGAAAAGATGGAAAGATTCAACTTTTTAGAGTAGATGAAAATGCTAAAAGAATGAATAGATCATGTGATAAACTTTTAATGCCTGAAATACCAGTTGAAAAGTTTATAGATGCTTGTATGCAAGTTGTTAAAGCTAATGAAAGATTTGTACCTCCATATGGTACTGGTTCAACTCTTTACATAAGACCTTTCATGATAGGTGTTGGTGATAATATCGGAGTTAAATCTGCTCCTGAATTTATATTCTCAGTATTCTGCGTTCCTGTTGGGCCATACTTTAAAGGCGGAATGAAACCTGTAAACTTTATGATTGCAGATTATGATAGAGCTGCTCCTAAAGGAACTGGTGCCGCTAAAGTTGGTGGAAATTACGCAGCAAGCTTGAAAGCTCATGAAATAGCAGCTAAAAAAGGCTTTGCTGATTGTATATACTTAGATCCAGCAACTCACACTAAAATTGAAGAGGTTGGAGCTGCAAACTTCTTTGGAATAACAAAAAAAAGTGAATTTGTTACTCCATATTCAGAATCAATACTACCTAGTATAACAAAATATTCTTTAATGCAAATAGCTAAGGATTATTTAAAAATGCCTGTATTCGAGAGAGATGTTTTAATAGATAACTTAGATGAATTCGCTGAAGCTGGTGCTTGTGGTACAGCTGCTGTTATAACTCCAATAGGAGGAATAGAATATAAAGATAAACTTCATGTTTTCTATAGTGAAACTGAAGTTGGTCCTACTACTAAAAAACTTTATGAACTTTTATCAGGAATGCAATTTGGAGATGTGGAAGCTCCTGAAGGATGGATATTTGAAGTTAAATAATACATAAATTAAGAGGGAGTATACACTCCCTCTATTTTACTTTACATATTCTTTTGGCTTTTAATAAAACCTTCTTTTATTTCACTAAGTAAGTCACTATAGGCTTCATCTTGATTTATTACCTTAAATGTTTCATTACCAATTCTAACAAACTCATCTGTTAATGATATAAGCATATACTCTTCACCCATATAAACTCCGTATGAATTTAAACTTGATGAGTCTTTAAAAGTTTTTAGTATTTTTATATCCTTAAGTCCATTATATAAATTTTCTATGGTATTCTTATTCCCTATTTCGTAAGCTTCAACTTTTGGAATTCCATTAATATCAACTTTCATCTCAGTTATGATTATATACTTTGGTCTTTCCTTAAACATATTAGAAGCCGTACCTATTTTAATAGGCATAAGGAAATAGGAACCAATAGTTATTAATAATATAGCTAAAAAAGCAATCACTATTCTACGCAAGAATTTCATAAATTCCCTCAAAAATAATTTCTTACTTTATTACTACTCCTCTTACTTCTAAATTATTCTTTTTTGCTAAATCTTTATAAATTTCTAAAACATCTTTTTCCTTAAAAAACATAGGAAAACTCAAATTATAATTTCCCCATATGGTCATAGGAACTTTTCTTAAATAAACTGTACAAAAGAAAAGTTCTCTTGTATTAAGTTTAGTTATAAAAGACATAAGCTCTTTGGATTGACATTCAAAAAAAACACTATTTATATCATCACTCTCAATATGATTCTTAAGTATTTCTTTGTCATCCCCTTCTAAGTTTTCTAAAAGCCTATTCTTACTTTCCTTATCTAAATTCTTTATATAAAAATCAACTATTACCTCCCCTTCTTCTAGTTCAAAAAGTTCATTGAAGAAGTTTATAAAGTCCTCTTCTTTTTCCTCAAAACTCTTTTCTTTACCGCCATACTCTAAAAGCCCATTTGAATAAGTATCTAAACCATTTAATATATTATTAAATCTTATATGAATCTTTTCTTTAAAATCCTCTTCACTTATTGATTTTAAAATCTTGCTCATTACTTAATCCTCCTTCAAGAAAATCAATTTTAACTTTAGTCTCTACCTCAAGATAATGCTGATTTTAAGAGAGTCAATTATACAGAGCTTAAAATCAGCGACAATTTTAAACTCTTATACAAGACTAAACGTATTTTTCTTTATACTTAATTATATTTATATATACTCTTTACTTACAATATATAAGTATATTAAAATCTTAATAAAATAAAATTAGACTTTACCAAAGTATTAAAAAAAACTTTTATAAAGCCTAATTTACTATATTCTAGATACTATTAGATATTATCTAGCTGTTCTTAGTGTTATGGATTCCTTAGTTGAAATCTCTCCATTTGAGAATTTAGCTGCAACTTTTAAATTATAGATTGTATGTCTATTTAATCCTTCAAATTTGTAAGTCGTTTCACTTACTGGAATTTCAGCTACCATCTTACCATCTTTATAAAGTATATAACTTTCTAATCCAATAGTACGTTCTGGAGTATTCCAATATACTGAAACTGAATTTTTATCTACTTCATTTGAAGCAAACTCTTTTACTGGATTTGATACAATCTCTTTAGATTCTCTTGCTATAATTTCATATAGTTTTAGTGCTGGTTTTGAAGAATCAAAATCAAATTTAACCTCGGTTATTTTATTATTAACAGGTAATTTATTTATTTGCTCATCTAAAATTCCAACATCTGTCCAATTTCCATCTAAATCTTTAACACTTACTTTTGCTTCAGAAATATTCTCTTTATCTTGTAATATTTCAAGTTCTGAAACATCAGTAGTTCTACTTAACTTATAAACAAAAGAATCTCCTTCATTTATAGTCTCTGCTTCATAAGCTGTTGATAAATCACCATCATATAATTTAGTAAAATCTCCTTTTGGAGTTCCTTCAACTAACTGAACTGCACTTTCATCAACTTCTTCTACTGTTTTATTAACTTCTATTTCATATATTTGTACCCAACAATCATAGTTATGACCACTAGACTCTATTTTAATATATCTAGCCATTTGTCCTTGTGCATTAGCAGATGCAACCATTTTTCCATCCTTAGATGTATATTGTAATTCTCCAAGCGATATCCAATTTTCACCATCTTCTGAAATCATATACTCAGAATGTCTTATAAAATCATTTGGATGGAAGTATGTGTTTATATCATGAATTGGTTTTACTATACCTAAATCAAGTTCTATCTTATCTCCCGCATCTGTTTCTCTATTAGAACAATATCTAGTATCCATGTTTCCATCTATTGCATTAGCTATAACATTATCTTCATGAGTCCCTATATTTTCTGTTATAGAAGGATTTGCTTTATAAAGTGGTAATACTTCAAAATTCTCTACATTTATAGTCTTAGCTTTTCCATTGTTTAAAACTCTAATAAATGTAGCATCCACTACCTTCTTAGCTTTTAAAGTTCCTTCTTCTACTATAGTTTCAGCCTTATTCCATTCTATTCCATTTAATGAATATTGAATTTCTATATTTTCATATTGATCTGCTTTAAAGCTTACTTCTTCTACTTTTGTAGCTTTAGGTAATTCCATTTCTAAATAAGAATCTTTCTTTAAAGACACTTTTTCTAACTCTTTAATTGAATAACTTCCTTCATTCTCATATGAAACCTCTACATTTTCAATATTTGAAAGGTTAGTGTCAAATTTACCATGGAACTGTGGTAAAATAGCTTTTCCTATATTTTCTTTAGCAAAGTTAAGAACATCAATAACTATAGGTTTTAAACGCTTTGTTCCTACTGCAACTATATTATCTTTTTCTCCATCTCCCTCCAAACTTCCAACAGTGAATGTATCCATTAATTCTAATTTTTCTTGAGATAATTTATTACTATTCATCCAAAGCTCTAAATTTACTTCCTCTGATGCAATTAAAGCATCCATTGCAGATACCCCAGCTTCACCTAAAGCTTTATATGCATTTAGATGTTGCTTTATTTCATCTAAAAGATTTTTATTTTCTAGTTTAGTTGTAATACTCTCATAATCTGAAACAATTAAAGCAAATTCATTTCTTAATTCTCTAGCTAACTCTAATGTTGATTCTCCGTTATCCATAGCTGCCTTAAGAGCATCTATCTTCTCTGTTAAATACCATGATTCATCAAATACAAATGGACCACTTGCTCCACCATCATCTTTTAAATAGCATGTGTTTGAAGCAAATCTCATAAATTCTTCTTTTACTTCTGGAACAAACGCCTCTATTGATTTCTCCCAACTTTCCATATAATTAAACTCATTAGTATTCCAAGTATAGTCAGCTATACTATATAAAGCTACCTTTGATGCTTCTGCTTGATTCATTGGATTTGAAAAAAATCCACTAACATTATCAAGGTCTTGACTTAAGTTATGAAGTGGAGCCATTAATATTCTGCTATCACAGTAATCATTTACGGGATAGTTCCACCAAACAGCTAGGTCCTTATCTACTCCTGTTTGTATCTTCGGCCATTCAAATACTTCTTTAGAAACATTGGACATTGTAGCATGACCTGTCCACATTACTTGTATATCTTCATTTAAAGTTTGCATAAATGGTTTAAAGTATCTATCCATATTAGGACCCCATGCTGAGTTATACCTCGCTGATATAACTATCATAGGAGCAACATCTCCCTTAGCCTTTACAAACTCTCTATCTATCTTATTAATCCACTCTGCTTGTTTTTGTCCATTTCTCCAATCATCCGTATCATCAAATAATACTCCAAACTGACGAACACCTAAATCGTATAACTGCTCAAATTTATTTATAAGAGCATCGAAATCCTCATCAGTAAATTGAAGAGTTGCCCCTGGATGGATTGTCCAACAGAAATTGAAATTATTTTCTGCTCCAGCTTGTGCAAGCTCTGCTATTTGCTGTGCTTCTTTCTCTGGATATAACTCTTTCCAATCTAATCTATGGTATGGGTCATCTTTAGGAGCGTAAATATAAGTGTTCATCTTATACTCACTAGTATCCTTCATAAGACTCATTCTATCCTCATGGCTCCATGGAGTTCCATAGAATCCTTCTATAAACCCTCTAAACTCTATTTCTGGATAATCAGTAACAACTACCTCTGCAAATTTATTATCCTCAGTAGATTGTTCTAATATTTGACTTAATGTTAATACTCCATAGTAAGCTCCATCTTTATCAGATCCAATAATAGATATATTTCCTTTAGAGTTCTCATCATTACTTGTTTTTAAAATATATCCTTCTTTTCTAGTTAGAACATCACTTTCTTCAAGGTTTCCTTCTAAACATCCTAAACAATGTTCACCATCAGATGAAACTATAATATTCGCTTTTCCTTCTACGACCTCGCTTGAAACAGTGAATGAGATTCCATTTTCACCTAAAGCTCTCTCAAGTCTAACTGAAGTCGCTGGCTCCTGTTCCCCATGATAAACAACATTAACTTCTCCATCTAAAGACATACCTTCTAAGGATGAATGTTCTAAAGTTTGTGGCACTGGATATATTTCAGCCTCTACTTTTGAATAAGCATCTTCCTTACTATATTCATCGCCTACATAACTAGCAAATGCCGTAACAGATGTAGAAGTTATAATACTCATAGCACACATAGCTGCCAATGCATTCTTAATAATCTTTTTAATCTTTTTCTTTTTCATATAAATCCCCTCTCCCATTATAAGCTGTAATAATAATTGTTCTGAGAAAAAATTTACACAGTAGATAAAACATTGTTTACTTTTAGTAATTATGTTTACCTCTTTATTTTCGTTCTATTTCTGCAAAATATTTCTCGACATTATATATTATATTCATATATTTACCAAATTATGACTAAAAATAGTTCTGAATTAAACTTTATTGTTCCAAAATATTATTTAACTTAATAAAATATTTAAAATATCTAAAACACTGTATAATATCACAATTAACCTTTATTATTTCTTTAGAATTTCAACATGTATTTTGTTGGTGCTATACGCTTTTTAACTTAAATAAAAAAGGATATATCAAAAGATTTTAATAAAACCTATAAATACACTCTAAAAACCACTAAATTCCCCTAAGAATTTATAAATTTTATTATTGTATTTTGATATATCCCTTAAATCTATTCTATTTTTAAACTCATTCTATAAAATTATCTATCAGTTCTTAAAGTTAGAGACTCTTTACTTGAAAGTTCTCCATTTGAGAATTTAGCTGCAACTTTAAAGTTATAGATTGTATGCCTATTTAAACCTTTAAATGTATAGCTTGTTTCATTTGCCGGAACTTCTCCAACCTTCTTTCCATCTTTATAGAGAATATATCCTTCTAAGCCAAATGTATGCTCTGGAGCTTCCCAATTTACAGTTACATCCTTTTTATTAATTTCAGATGTCACAAAATTTCTTACTGGGTTTACTATTATTTCTTCTTTTTCTTCTCTTTCTCTAGCTATAATCTCATATATCTTTGGTACTGATTTTGAAGCATCAAATTCAATTTTAACTTCAGTTATAACATCATTTACAGTTAAGGTATTTAGCTGACTATCTAATATTCCAACTTCTTTCCAATTTTCATCTAATCCCTTAACACTTATTTTTGCCTCAGATATTCTTTCTTCATCTTGTAAGAATATTAACTCTTTCATATTTGTTATCTTAGTCATTTTATAAACCAATGCATCTCCTTCTTCTACAGCATCAGGCTCATAAGCTGTTGATAAATCTCCATCATATAGGTTTTCAAAATTACCTAAAGGTGTCCCAGTAACTAATGATACTGAGCTATCACCCATATCTGGCACTGTTTTATTAAATTCTATTTCATGTATTTGAACCCAATAACCACTATTTTCTCCTTTAGCTTCAATCTTAATATATCTTGCTAATTTTCCTTCAGCATTAGCTGTAGCGACTTTTTTTCCACCCTCATCTGAATACTTAAGTTCTCCTAAAGAAGTCCAATTAACTCCATCTTCTGAAATCAAATATTCAGAATTTCTCATATAATCAGTTTGTGCAAAATGAGTCTTTATATCATATAGAGGTATAGTAGCACCTAAATCCACTTGTACATAATGTCCCTTTCCTGTTGCTTTATCTGACCAATATTTAGTATCCATGTTTCCATCTATAGCTTTATCTATAGTATAATTTTGATAAGTTCCTATATTTTCTTTTATTGTTGGTTTAGCTTTATAAACTGGTACTAGCTCTAATTTATTTAAATTTATAGTTTTAGGCTCTTGTGAAGTATTAACAACTCTAACAAAAGTAGCATCTAAAACCTCACTTACACTTAAAATACCATCCTCTAAATTAGCCTCAGCATTACTCCACTCTAATCCATTTAGAGAATACTGAATTTCTAATCCCTCATAAGAATCTGCATCTAAGTTTATCTTTCTTAATTTTGAAGCCTTAGGAAGAACCATTTCAACATAATCATTTTCCTTTAAGTTTAAATTCTCAATATTTGATACACTATAATTACCATTCTCAAACTTAACCTCTACATTTTCAATTCCTTCAACTGAAGTATTGAATTCTGCATTTGAATCTGGTAATAAGGAATTACTAATCATACTTTTTGAGAACTCTATAGTTTCCTCAACTATAGGCTTAAGTCTCTTTTCTCCAACAGCAACTACATTTTCTTTTTCTCCATCTCCTTCTCCACTTATAATCTTATAAGTAGTCATAAGTTCAAGTTTCTCCTCAGCAAGATTACTTTTATTTAGCCACTCTTCAACATTGCCTTCTTCCGCAGCAATTATAGCTTCCATAGATGCTACACCAGCTTCTCCTAAAGCTTTATAAGCATTTAAATGTTGTTTTATTTCATCTAAAAGATTTTCATTTGTAATCTTAGTTGTGATACTTTCATAATCTGATATTATTAATTTAAACTCTTCTAATAAAGCTTTCGCTGATTCTACAGTTGACTCTCCATTTTTAATAGCATCTTTTAAAGCATCTATTTTTTCTACTAAATACCATGACTCATCATACTCAAAGGGACCACTTTTTCCTCCATCATCCTTTAGGTAACATATATTGGAAGCAAATCTCATAAATTCTTCTTTTGCTTCTGGTACAAATTTTTCTATAGAAGTTTCCCAACTTTCCATATAGTTAAACTCATCAGTATTCCAAGTATAATCAGCTATACTATATAGAGCTACCTTTGAAGCCTCTGCTTGATTCATTGGATTTGAGAAAAATCCACTAACATTATCTAAATCTTGATTTAAATTATGAAGTGGAGCCATCAATATTCTACTATCACAATAGTCATTTACTGGATAGTTCCACCAAACAGCTAAATCCTTATCAACTCCTGTTTGAATCTTTGGCCACTCAAAAACTTCCTTAGATATATTGGACATTGTTGCATGTCCTGTCCACATCACTTGTATATCATCATGTAAAGTTTGCATAAAAGGCTTAAAATATCTATCCATATTTGGTCCCCAAGCTGAGTTATATCTTGCAGATATAACTATCATAGGCGCCACGTCTCCCTTAGCCTTAACAAACTCTGTATCTATTCTATTAATCCACTCAGCTTGCATCTGTCCTCTTGACCAATCATCTGTATCATCAAAAAGAACACCAAACTGACGAACTCCTAAATCATAAAGCTGTTCAAATTTGTTTATAAGAGCCTCAAAATCCTCATCTGTAAATTTAAGAGTAGCCCCTGGATGGATTGTCCAACAGAAATTAAAGTTATTCTCTGCCCCTGCCTTAGCAAGTTCAGCTATTTGCTTAGCCTCTTCTTCTGGATATAGCTCTTTCCAATTTGCTCTATGATAAGGATCATCTTTAGGAGCGTAAATATAAGTATTCATCTTGTACTCACTAGTATCCTTCATAAGACTCATTCTATCTTCGTGACTCCAAGGTACTCCATAAAATCCTTCTATAAATCCTCTAAATTCTATTTCTGGATAGTCAGTTATAACAACCTCTGCAAACTTTTCATCTTCATTAGACTGCTCCAAAATCTGACTTAAAGTTAAAACTCCATAATAAGCACCATCTTTATCTGAACCTATTATAGATATATTTCCTTTTGAATTAACATCATTACTTGTTTTTAATATATAGCCTTCTTTTCTACTTAAAACATCGCTGTCTTCTAAATTCCCATCTAAACATTCTTCACAATGATCTCCTTCTGAAGAAATTATGATATTAGCTTTTCCCTCTTCAATATTATCTGATACAACAAAAGGAATGTTACTTTCATTTAAGGCTCTTTCAAGTCTTACAGATGTTGCCATCTCTTGCTCCCCATGATAAACTACATTAACCTCTCCTTCTAAACTCATACCTTCTATTGATGAATGTTCTAAGGTTTGAGGAACTGGATAAATTTCAGCTTCTATCCTTTGGCCTTCTTCCCTCTCTTTAGGTTCCTCTCCATTATAACTTGCGAAAGCAGTAACTGAGGTTGATGTTATTACACTCACAGCACAAGTAGTAGCTAAAGCACTCTTAATAAGCTTTTTAATTTTTTTCTTATTCATTTAAAAATCTCCCCTCTCAAAATATTTTAACTTTTCACTTTCAAATAGTATTTCTCCTTGCTTGCAAATAAAAATCTTTAGTAAACATTTACAGTAAAATTTAAATAGATTAACAGTTTTAACTAAAATAATTTTTATTCCAAACTCTTTGAAAATTACTTCCCAATATATAAATATATTCCTATAATCATTAAAATATATCTTAATTGCTTTTCTAAAACAAAGTTTTTATATTTTCTCAATAATATCCTCTAAAAAACTCATCACTTAAATTAAATGATGAGTTTTTCATTTATATAATAATTAATATTACTTCTTAATACATATAAAAGTTATTTAATGCCATACTAAAATTAGTAATTATACTAGAAAATATATGTTGAGGTGATTTAACCGTGTTTAAGTTTTTGAAGAAAAACGCTTTTATTCTTTTTTTAATATTAAGTATTTTAGGAGGTTTTTTAGTTAATGATACTTTATTTGTAGCTGCTGAAGAAAATGATGTACATCTAGTTTTAGATACCAAAAACATTACTAATTTACCTCATAATTTTCGTACAACATCAAATTTAGATAATTTAGAGACTGTACCTAATTTAAATCTAAAAGGATTAGATACTCTTAATAGTTCAGGTAGTCAGCAATTTTCGCCTGAAAATTTATCCCTTTTGGTAAATGAAATAAAAACTGAACTTCCAATAGCCATTGTTGATTTGCGTCAAGAATCCCATGGTTTTATCAATGAATACCCTGTTAGTTGGAAAAATGCAAAAAATAATGCTAATGCTGGCTTAAGCAAAAAAGAAGTTATTTATAATGAAATAAATAGCTTAAATAGTATTCCAATAGGAGCGCCATTAAAATTTTTTAATCATCCTGAATTAAATGTTGTTCCCAAAAAAGTTTTTTCAGAAAATCAATTAGTTACATCTAATTCAATGTCTTATGTTAGAATTCCTGTAACTGATGGAAAACTTCCTACTGATGATATGGTAGATTATTTTATTGAGTATATAAACACAATGCCTAAAAATACTTGGCTTCACTTTCATTGTAAAGAAGGGATAGGAAGAACAACAACCTTTATGATTATGTATGATATTGTTAAAAACTATAAAAATGCTACTCTTGATGAAATAATACAGAGACAATTAGCACTTTCTGGATTAAAAGAACATAACATAGCTTCTTTTCCAACTAAAGAACGCTTAGATTTCTTTACTAATTTTTATAACTATGTACAAGAGCAAGAAGGTAACTTTAAAACTACTTGGAGCGATTGGCTTAAGAAAAATAATACATCTATTACACTTAATGAAGTTAACAAATTTGATATATGTGCATAAATAATAATAAAAAATATAGAAGAGACTCTAAAAGCCTCTTCTATATTTTTTAATAAATTCTTTTAAGCTTCCTTTAAAAAGCTATATTGTGCACAGTATAAATTATAATAATATCCTTTTCTTTTCAATAACTCTTCATGATTTCCCTCTTCAACAATCTTTCCATGAGAAAGAACAAATATCTTATCACAATCTCTTATTGTTGAAAGTCTATGAGCTATAACTATAGATGTTCTACCATCCATAAGCTTTCTAATTCCTTCTTGTACCAATCTTTCGGTTTCAGTATCAATGTTGGCTGTAGCTTCATCTAAGATTAATATTCTAGGATCTGCAATTAAAGCTCTTGCAAAAGCTATTAATTGTCTTTGTCCTAAAGAAAGTCTTGAACCTCTTTCATTAACATTTGTGTCATATCCGTCCTCAAGTTTTTCTATAAAACTATGAGCGTTAACAGCCTTTGCTGCCTCAATTATTTCTTCCTCTGTAGCATCTAATTTACCATAACGAATATTTTCTTTAATTGAAGAAGCAAAAAGGAATGAATCTTGAAGCATTATTCCCATTTGACTTCTAAGACTTTCTACATCAACAGAGCTTATATCTATTCCATCTATAAAAATCTTTCCCTTTGTTGGATCATAAAATCTGCTTATAAGATTAGTTATTGTAGTTTTTCCAGCACCAGTTTCTCCAACTAAGGCTATTTTTTCACCAGGATTCAAAGTAAATGTTACATCCTTTAAGGCATGATTTCCATCATCATCATAAGAAAAAGTAACATCTTCAAAATGAACCTCTCCCTTAATTTTAGGAAGCTTCTTCTCAGATGCATTTGCTACCATATCATTTTTGGTGTCCATAATATCAAAAATTCTTTCAGCTGCCGAAAGGTTAGTAACAAAAGCATTATAAAAGGCTGATAAATTCATTATTGGTCTCCATAGCATTTCAATATACATTATAAAAGCCATTAAAGTTCCTAGAGATAGACTTCCTCCATTTGTTAATTTATATCCTGCAAAAAGCACAATAGCAATTCCAAATCCTCTACATATATCTACCGTTGGCCAAAAATAATCTTGAAGTCTAACTGCATGTAAAAAACCATTAGCATGTCCATTTAAATGATTCTTAAACTTTTCTCTTGAATACTCTTCTCTACTAAACCCTTGAACAACTTTCATTCCTGAAAAGACTTCATGAGTATATCCTAAAAGTGATGATCTATTCTCTCTAAAAACGCTCCATCTCTTATTTGCTTTTATTTCAATAAGAAACATTCCTGCAAAAAGAAATGGTAAAACTACAAGACAAACCAAAGTAAGGCTTGGATTCATTAAAAACATCATAAAAATAACTAATAAAATTGTAAAAAGATTTGGTATTAAATTCACAATACTATTATTTAAAAGATTATTTAATGCATTAACATCTCCAACTACTCTAGATAAAATTTTTCCTACTGGCCTATTATCAAAAAATGAAAAACTTAAAGTTTGTATATGAGTATAAAGCTCATGTCTTATATTTACTAATATTTGATTTGTTATTTTACTCATAGACATGGTTCTTATTTTAGAAAGCACCATTGCTACTATATTTAATAAAACTAAAACTAGGCCTATTCCTAATAATCCTTTTACATCTCCAACTGAAACAAATTTGTCTATGGATACCTTCATTAAATATGGATTTAATGTATTACAACTCATAATCAATAAAAGCATTAATATTATCCCTAAAGTTTTCCACTTGTATGGAACTACATATTTTAAAAGTCTTTTAATAGTCTTCCATTTATGAGTTTTTTTCTCATTAATCTCTTCCATTATTCCTTCCCCCTTTTCTACTATAGCTTAATGTTATTTTTCTAAAACTTTTTAGATTCTTTTAAATCACCTCTTGTATAAACTCCAAATCTTGGAATTGGTGACGATATATGCTATAGTAATATCCCTTTTTCTCTAATAAGCTTTCATGATTTCCCATCTCAACTATTTCTCCATCTTTCATGAAAATTATTATATCTGCATCCTTAACCCCAGATATTCTGTGAGCTATTATGAAGGTTGTAGCCTTTTTTTGCTTTTTAGATAAATTCTTAAGCACCTTAAATTCTGTTTCCATATCAAGAGCTGAAGTAGCATCATCTAAAATTAATATTGGAGTTTTTCTTACTAAAGCTCTAGCTATAGCTAACCTCTGCTTTTGTCCTCCTGAAAGCCCTAAACCTCTTTCACCAACTTCTGTTTCAAACCCTTCTGGCATTTCATTTATAAATTCATATGCACAACTATCTTTTGAGGCCTCTATTATTTCCTCCTCACTTTTACTTCCACCAAAATCTATATTATCTCTTATGGAATCTGAAAATAAGAATGTGTCTTGAAATACTACTGCCATATTACTTCTTAATTTATCTAAATCCCATTTCTTAACATCCACACCATCAATTAATACTGTCCCTTCTGCAGCATCATAATGTCTTCCTATAAGAGAAAGAATTGAACTTTTACCACATCCTGTTTCTCCCATAATAGCAACAGTACTTCCTGCTGGCACCTTTAAATTTATATTCTTTAATACTTCCTCTTCACTATATTTAAATGAAACATTTTTAAATTCTATATCACCTTTAAGTATATCTGGATCATAAGGATTCTCTATAGAAGTTATTTGTGGTTTTCTCTTAAGAATATTAAATATTTTATCCATTGAAGCTCTATTTTGAGACATCATATTAACAAGCCATCCTAAATTTCTTACACAAAAAGATAGATTCAAAATATAACTACTAAAAGCTAAAAGTGTTCCCATAGTAATTTGTCCTTTAATAGATAAATAGCCTCCATAAATTATCATAGCCACCGGTGCTAAATTTGTTAAAAGATCAATTGCAGGTAAGAAATTACTTAAAATCCTGGCTTGAGTTATATTTAAGTCATAATAATCCTTATTAACCTTTAAAAATTTTTCAGTTTCATGCTTTTCTCTAGCAAAAGCTTTCACAAGCCTTATTCCTGCAATGTCTTGTTGTGCCATAAGATTTATATCAGCCACTTTATCACTTATTTTAGAATAATTTCTTTCAAATTTTTTATTTACTAAAATAGCTAAGAATCCCACTGGAAGTAAAATCACTAAACAAGTTATTGTAAGAGAAGGACTCATATTCATCATTATGGTTACAGAAATTATAAATAATATTATGCCCTCTATAAATAATCTAAGACCGTAGGAAATAGTTTCCCAAACAATATCTACATCCTCACCAATCCTAGACATAAGTTCTCCTGTATTGGTACTATCAAAAAATGAAAACTCAAAACTTTGAATTTTTTTAAAAAGATCGGTTCTTATTTCTTTACTCACATTTAAGGAAAATTTATCAAACATAAATTCTTTAATGTATCCTAAAATCCCACGTAAAAGTGCTAGGCTCAAGAAAATTCCAAAGAATAATCCTAACTTGCTTGAATCACTACCTAATAAAATATCATCAACAAATATCTTTTGAAGATAAGGGAAAAAGCTATCTATTCCCAAAACAATTATCATAGCTAATATTGGAATTATTAAAAATCCTATTCTTTTAGCTATATAGTTCTTAAATATCCCCATATGTCTTGCCCCCTTTGTTTATAGCTTTCTCTATAAGAGTATTAAAACTTTTTTAAAAGAACATCACCTATATTCACATTCTATCCCTCCTTATATGTAGAAGTAAAAATTTATATTAAAACCTATATAATTCTTTATTTCAAAGATTTATATAGCTTTAACTAACTACTATTTATGCAGCTTTTTATATAGCTTTGATCTAACTAATTCTTTTATTTTAAATATATAATTTTAGTAAATATAAAAAACTTATCTCCTTCAAAATATTTAGTTTTGAAAATAAAAAACACCTATATCCTTAAGCAGTGCCTAAGGACATAGATGTCCTATAAAATTAAAGATATAATTAAAAGATTTCTAAACTAAGCAAAATAGGAATACTGTTAAAATTTAAGTTTGTAAACTACTAAGGTTTTATATTTTTAAAAGTAATCAATACGTATAAAAAGTATTAAAAATCCCATATTATATTGGGTCCTCTTAGTAATAGTAATCTCTATATCATAACTTTATTTTATTTAAATAAAAAAGCACAGCTTCTCAGCCATGCTCTTTAAAATCACAAAAAGATTTCTATAAAGTTTTATGGAAAGCATTAGATAAATTCCATAAAAGGAGCAATTGACTGAGTACACATTATTCTTTTTGTAGGAAATAATAAATACATATCATGAACATATTCATTATCTAAAATTCTCATTTAATTGCCTCCTTTCATAAATTCAATCTTAATATTAATTATACTTGATTTTACGTACATTTCAACTATTTTATTCCATATTTTACGTTTTTTATCAATAAATTTTGTTTAACTTACCTGTTTTATATTATCTAAAATCTATTAATATTCTTCTTTTTCTTTTATTCTATGGAAAATCTCTTCTTCATAATCGTCTATATCAAAAGTATCTCCATTATAATTTTTATCTGCTCCTTTTATCTCTTCAACTTCCCAAGAATCATCAAAATCTATTTTTCTTCTTTTCTTTAAATAATTATCACTTAATTTTGGTTCTTCCTTTAGATTACTTTCATATTTAATATCATCCTCTTTAACTTCATACTCTTCATTATCAATAGATTTAGCAAAATCTAATATGTCTTTTAACATTGATTTTGCACCTTTTAGTATTTCTTCAAAACCTTCTTCATTTAACCCTTCAAAAACTCCTGCAGTTCCCCATACACTATTTCCTTCAATGTCCTTTAAAATTGATTTTGCACCTTTTATTATCTCTTCAAATCCATCATCATTTAAGCCTTCGAAAACTCCTGCAGTTCCCCATACACCACTTCCTTTAAAGAAAGTTCCATTTTTAAAATATTCTTTTACTATATTTATATTATCTTCAATGTCAACTTTATATTCATCATCTGTTTTTATATCTAAACGACTATTAGCTTTTGCCATTACGCTAACATCCTCATCAATATCTATTTTTTTTTTATTCTTTTGTAATTCTGAATTTTCATTAACTACATTATCAATATCGTAATCTACTTTATCATTATCATAAGTATCGTAGTCTACTTCATCATTATCGTAAATATCGTAATCTACTTCAGTATTTTTAATATATTCTTGCATAGGAATTTTATTTCTTCTATAAGTACTAACATTATCTTTCACAAGAGTCACTCTTGTGAAACTGAAGCTATCTCTTAAAGTCATTCTGTAAACTTTCCTTTTAAACAAAGGATGTTCTAAAGTTAAAACATAAACTCCTAAGGGAACTAAGAACTCCACAATTCCAGCAAAATCTGTATCTGCCTCATATTTTTCTCTTCGGTTTTCAATTTTAACTCTACATTGTGAAATAGGTCTTCGATTTTCATCTAATACATTTAAAAAAATTCTTTGATTAATCATAACTATTCATTAAGAGTTTTCTACCTCTTAAATTTTTCACACTCCAAAGAATACTATACATTATATACTTATTCTTAAAATTTCTTTTTGCTAATAAAATTTATAAAATAAAAAGACTTCTAAGAATTATTTTGAGATTAATCAAAACACTCCTGAAAGTCTTTTTTATTTTAATTGCTTAATAAATAGATATAATAATTTTAAGGTTTAAAGCTTACTATTATGGATTATATTGAAGTTTTGTAGTCTCTGATAAATTTCCTTCATAATCTTTTAACACTATAGAAATCTCTGTAGCTTCTTTAGGAATCGGAATATTATCAAACCCATCTTTTCCTCTTAAATATGAATACTCTATTCCTTCTACAGTAATATACATTTTCCACCAATCCTTAGAAGTTGGCCCATCAAAGATTAATTTACCATTTACAACTTTGTAGTTTCCGTTATAAGGTGTTGCATAAAAATCCTTAGTTTTACCTTTAGCTGTAACGGTATCTAAAACCTCCTTTTTATTATCAATTGTAGATACTTTCACTTCATATTTCTTACCATCTTCTTGTTTTAATGGCACTTTAATAGAAGTTGTACCTGGTTTAAATGTTTTTGAGAATATTTCTTTTTCTTCTCCACCCTCTAGTAAATTTACTTCTACTTCTATACCTTTAAAGGACTTCTTTTCTGGATTACTCCAATCTATTTCTAATTCCTCGGCAGTCTCAGTTACTTTTAAATCTTGCACCTTATAATCTTGTGAAAACTTAATTTTAGCGGGTTTACTTTCACTGCCATCTTCTCCTTGAGCTGTTAATAAAAGTTCCTTAGTATCCTCAGGTAAATTTTTAATGTAATAAACATCATCATAAATTCCACCTAAATAAGTTAAAGTTCCCTTATCTCCTTTGGAATAAAGATTATATTGTTTAACTTCATCATAATCTTCTAATTGCCACTCTACATAGATTTCATTAGTATTTAAATAATCCTCTATTTCAAATTCCTCTGGCATATCAGGAGTATAATCCTTACTATCAGTTATTCTTACTTCACCAATGTTCACTTGATAATCAGATGAAACTTCTCCATTTTTCGGAGAGAAAGCAAGTCCAATTACAGCAATTTCTCTTCCTTCAAATTGACTTAAATCAACATCTTTACTAACCCATCCATTAGTATCTTTATCTGAACCTTTAATTGGAACATATTCAACCTTATCAGGATTATCTTTAAATATAAGTCCTAAAGCCATTTCTCCAGCATTTTGACCAGATACTTTGTTGTAAGTTATTGTAGCTTTAGACTTTTTAACAACATCTAACTCTGTTTTAAATAAGCGTAAGTAATTCTCAGAATCTAAACTTCCATTAACAACTAAAGAACTTCCTCCCTTATATGCTCCTATTTGTTTATAAGTAAATTTATCACCCTTTTCTACATTTGGACCATAATCAAAGTCAGCCTGTAATTTACTTCCCTCAGACTCAATCCACCATTGCCATGTTGGAAGTATATCTTGAATGTTCATATTTGCCCATTCTTCTTTATTTGATATAACTCCATCTTTATAATAATGCACTCCATGTCCTGTGTTAAAGTTTGTCACAAAAGTTGCACCATCAACAACTGAACGCTCAGTTATATATCTTGATACTCCTCCCCACTGACTAGCATCCTTAAGCCCAACATCAGGTCTTGAATATCCTTCTTTTTCTCCTGTATCTAACGGATCAATTGTTACACCAGTATAAAACATTCTTTCACGTTCAGCTACCATCCATTGATAGTCAGCCTGTCCTCTTCTATTTTGAGTAGGATCTCCTAAATCATCATCTAAGCCTGCCTTTACATAATCAGGTGTAAATAAAGCTATTCCGGCTTTTGGATTTCCATTTTCATCTAATATAACATCCATATTTCTTGTTGAATTATGAGAACCATCAAACTTACCCATGGCAACCTCAACACCCATAAGAACTGAATCTAAAGGATTAATACCTATGCGCTGAGCCTCTGCTACACTTGCATCTATATATACAGGATTTGTGCTATCTCCATTATTCCATCCATCTGGAGAGTTCCAATTATAATTCATAAATATTGAATCATTTACACGACCAAGATTTTGATCATATACATAAGAGCTATGTGAAGATATAAGTGATGGTTTATATGTTAATTTACCATTTACATCATCTACACAATCATACCACTGAGTATATACACCTGCATCTACTAAAGTTTTAGTAAACTCTTTATATGGAATAATATGCGATGGATCTATACTTGTTTCTTGGTTTATAAAATACCCATCAAAACCAAAATATTCTTTTATTTCAATAAGCTTTTTAGCAACTATATATTCACCATTTTCATCCTTCTTTAATAAGGCATCATATGGTTGTCCTGATCTTGGTATAAATAAACATCCAATTGATTTAACCCCATTTTTATGAGCCGCATTAGTATATGCTGGGTTTGGAAGATTTAATATTCCAAATTCAAAATTACTACTATCTTCTCCTCCACCATATAAACGTAATGGAACCCCCTCTGTTGGCATACCATGCCATCCTCCATAATAATCAGTATACTGCCAGAAGTTATAAGCATACTGGCTAAAATCATTTGTATATGCTGTACTATCAAAGAAATAATTACCATAGTCTCCATTTAAGTTAGTAAGTGATGTTTCTGAACTTAAATTTGGATTTGCTTGAGTCTCTGAAAATGGTTCTATACGCTCTTGAAGTGGCACCTGAGCTCTTAACATTTCAGCATATGGATCCTCTTCCGGATTCCAATTTTCAATATCAATTGCTCTATATCCATGTTGAAATGGTTGATTTGCACCTTTTGTTGCATCTCCTGTTGGCGGAAGTGAAACACCAGCCTTCGTTGTTATAGCTAATGAAGATGTAACTACACATACTGTAGCAGCTATAATAGCTATCTTCTCTCTCATTTTTCTCATATTATTCATCCCCCTTATATTTACAAATATAGATAATATTTAAAATAAAGTATAGTTTCTTTAGTAAACGTTGTCAATGACATTTCATATGTAAATTCTTATTTTTGTAATAACTTACAATTTAAAAATATATTTATGATTATATTTTATTTGCTATAAATCAAATATTTACAATAAAAAAATAAGTAAAAAACTAATGTTTTACTTATTTTTCCTATCATTTTAAAACATAAATTCATACTATATATTAAACAAAGATTGTTTATGCAATATACTTTCTCCCTCCTATCTAAGTTTATTAGTAGTTCAAAACCTACCTAAATTAAGTTAACCTTTATTTCTTGAAAAATTTAGAGCTATTCTATTTATCCTCCTAGAATAGCTCTTTTTTTATATAATTAGTACTTCTTTAATATTAATTATTTTTTCTCTTTCTAAAGAATATAATTCCAGCTCCAACTAGTATTAAGCCAATTATCCCCAAAGAAAGAGCACTTGTTCCTCCTGTATTAGGAAGATTTCCTCCTGATGTCTTTTCTAAAACATTAACATTTATAGTTTTAGTCACCTTATTTCCGTCCTTATCAACTACCATATAAGTAACTTCATATTTTCCTGCTTTATTTGGATCAACATTATTTTTTATAACCTGAATCTTTGAAGTTAAATCTCCATCCTCTTTATCAAAGGCAGTAACTCCTTTTAAAGGATCAAACTTTTCTCCAAAATTCAATTCTAAATCCTTCGCATCTATTGTTGGTTTGCTATTTTCTGATGGCTTATTTGTACCATTATCATCTGGATTTTCTGGTTTATCTGGATTTTCACTTTCTCCACCATTATCTGGTTTATCTGGATTTTCAGTATTTCCTCCATTGTTATCTCCATTAAAGCTATCTTTTTGTACTAAAACGTAAGAAGATTGTGCTGGAACTTGAACTTTATTTCCTTTAATTTCATCAATCTTTTCAGTACCTGCCTTATTTCCATTTACAATAACAGCCCAGTCATTCATTGGAAGAGTTATCTCTACAGGTTCCTTATTTGCATTAAATACTACCGCTATGTCTTTCCATGAATCCCCTACATTTTCACCATTTAAAGTATATGCAACAACATTGTCATTTGTGAATGATTTTCCTTTTTCTAGGAATGTAAGATTGTTTTGAATATCTTTAGCAGTGTTCATTCTAAATACTTTATGAGATTTTCTAAGCTCTATTAATCCTTTATAGTAATTAAACAAGTCATTATATGCTTCTTTTCTTGTCCAATCAATTTTATTTACACTATCTGGTGCATTATAACTGTTGTGATTGAAGCTTCCATCTGAATTAACCTTTGTTCTTGCCATCTCTTCTCCTCCTTGGAAGAAAGGAATTCCTTGAGATGTTAAAACTATAGCTGAAGCCATTTTATTCATAGCCTCTAACTCTTCTTTAGATGCATCTTTATTTGTAGTTTGAAGTTTATCCCATAAAGTTAAGTTATCATGAGCTGATACATAATTTATTGTTTGATATGGTTCATTTGCCCAAGGTTCTACTCCATAGCCATCATATGGACTTGGGGAAATTCCATACTTGACACCACTATGCCTTACTGAACCAACTATTCCAAACTTAACAAGCTCTTCTAAACTATTATATCCATTAACGAAACCTGGTTTATCAGCATCAAAAACATGTCCTTTAACTCCATCTCTCATATCATCACTAAATGCAGCAATTTGCATATCACCATATTGTGGAGTATTTTTCTTTATGGCTCTTTGATTTTCTGGAAGAGGTGTATCTCCTCCTGTCCATCCTTCTCCATAAATTATTATGCTTGGATCTATTTTATCTAATTCTCTTCTTATATCCTTCATAGTTTCTATGTCATGAAGCCCCATAAGGTCAAACCTAAATCCATCTATTTTATATTCACTAGCCCAATATTTTACTGAATCAACCATCATTTTTCTAACCATGCTTCTTTCTGAAGCTAATTCATTTCCACAACCTGAACCATTTGAAAATCCTCCAGATTCATTCTGTCTATAATAATAATCTGGAACGGCTAAATTTAAATGGGAATCAGCTGTTGCTCCTGTATGATTGTAAACTGAATCCATAACAACCCTTATACCCGCTTTATGAAGTTCTTGAACCATTTCCTTAAACTCTTTTATTCTAACCTCAGCCTTATACGGATCTGTTGAATAAGATCCTTCTGGTACATTATAGTTCTGTGGATCATATCCCCAGTTATATTGTGGTTTATCTAATTTTGTTTCATCAATTGATCTATGATCAAAAGTTGGAAGTAAATGAACATGTGTTACCCCTAATTCTTTTAAGTGATCTATTCCTGTTTTTATATTCTCATTGGCAGGAAGTGTTGTATTAGGTTGCCACATTCCTTGATATTTACCTCGCATCTCCATTTTAGTATCTGAAGATGTGTCAATTGAAAAATCTCTTATATGGATTTCATAAATTACTGCATCTGTTGGATCAATAAACTCTGGCTTTTTATCATTTTCCCATCCTTCTGGATTAGTTGATTCTAAGTCAACAACCATTGCACGTCGTCCATTAACACCTACAGCTTTAGCATAAGGGTCAGTCACATTAGATTCTACTCCATTATTAGTAACTAGATAATCATAATAAACTCCTTTTTGATCCCCTTTAATAGAAGTTGTCCAAATTCCTTTTTCTCCTTTAGTCATTTCTATAACTTCCTTAGAGTTAGTTTCTTTAGTATAATCTCCTGTGTTATACATAGCTAATTTAACTGAAGTCGCCATTGGAGCCCATAATACAAAATCCGTTTTATTCTTCTTATATAAAGCACCTAACTCTCCGTTATAATGATAAAGTTTTTCAAACTCTTTATCAGCAAAGATTTTTCCTAAAGTTACAATAGCAGGTTTAAATCCTTCAATTTCTAAAATATACTCCTTAGTTAAATCTAATTTCTTGTCTGTTACTATTTTACCAGAGTTTAAGCTTTCTGGTATCGTTACCGAAATTGGTTGAGAAACACCATTTTCTTTTAAAGTAATCTTTTCATTCATATCTTGAGATGGCATCTTAATATTAGTTGTGAAGTTTATTTCATTTATTAAATCAATTTTAGCTCCTGTTATCGCTGGATCTTTTATTGCATCTTCTGCTCTAAAAACTATTTCAAGGTTATTTTGAACTAAATATGCATTAACTTCCCCCTTATTGTTTGCATAAGCTAAATTTATAAATCTATCAGCATGTCCATCTTTATCAGACCAATCTGGCCTTCTAACTATAATTCCAATACCTCTTGGATCAGCATCTTTTACTCCATCATAAACAATTGTTGATAGTTTTCCATAATCATCTTCTGATGATAAAGGGTATCCTTCTCCACCTTTAACCCCATCTAACCAAGACCAAATATCCCAATTATCATAATTTCCATCAAATCTGTAATAATGAAGATTTAAAGTAACCTTATCAAAATTTCTATTTAAAGGCTTAACCTCAAAAGTTCTTTCTCCATCTTCTTTATGATTTATAATAACTTCTTGATCTCCTTTTGAAAGGTCAATAAACTTATCTGAACCAAAATAGTTTTCTGCCCAGTCATTACCTGATTCACTTCTACGTAAGATAAATCCTAACTTTCCTTCATTTGTGTTAGTTTTAATAACTGTAAATTCTCCTTCATCATCATTTCCTATAAATTGAGAAACTTTAGTGTTGGTATCGGTACCATTCAAGTCTCTCTCCCAAGTCCATAAATTCCATCCGTTGTAGTTCTTATCAGGTCTGTTATATCTTATTTTAATATAAACACCTTCTGAACTTTTCTCATCAGCCTTAGTTATTTTAGGTATTTGTATTAAAGTTATGAAAAATACAAAACTTAAAAGAACTGATAAGAGCTTTTTAATTTTTCTCATATTCTCTCCCCCTATTTTAAATGTAAATATTTACATGTCACATATTACCATATATTCTCTGTACTTACAATATATTTTTATACAAATTGAAACTAAATTCAATAAAAAATTAATAAAAACTCAGAGTGTAAATATAAATAACACTCTGAGTTTTTATTATAAATTATGTTTTTATTTAATCAATACTCACATCTACTAAATCTTACTAAAAATTTGTATTTATTTAGTTCACAGTTATATCCTCAATCATCACTGCTCCGCTATCACTTTCATAAAAACTTAAGCTTAGTTCATCTACCTCTTTCATATCTATGTTTTCAAATAATTCTAAAGGTACTCTAATCATTGATAGAGGAGTAAATGAATCCCAAAAATAATGCTTGTACTCAAAAATTTCAGTAAAATCTAATTTTCCTTCCACATATGATAAGGCCTTTACATCATCATTTATTTTAACCTTAACTACATTTCCTTCTTTGTCTTTTAAAGTAACATTCACTTTTAATTTTTTATTTGGATCATTTAATTCATCTGATGGATCTAAAGCTAAGTTTATTATTAAAGCTTTTTTATTAGATAAATCTTTATCTATGGGAATAGTAATTGAAGCATTGTCACTTTCCCATCTAAGGTTTAAAAGCTTTTTCACATCTAACTCATCATTGAAAAACATAGGCACATTGAAGCCTTTTGTTTCATCACTTTTATAAAATGAACTTTCATTTAAAACTTTTAAGTCCAAATCCTCTTTTTTTACATCATCGAAATTATCATAATTTAAAAGAATTTCATTACTAGAACTCCAACTTTTCGTTTTAACTCCCAATCCATACATTGTTGTTGGCTCTATTGAATCCTTTTTGAAAAAGCCTTCTTCCTCATCTCTAAATAGACTGTCCATAAAATCTACAGAAATATTTTTTAAAAATCTTTCCTGTTCTTCTCTATTTAACTGTGATTCTAATTTCTTCTTATTTGCAATTAACTCCAAATCATTATTAATCAAATTACTATTAAAATTATTATGATTTGCTTTTTCTAGTATTATTAAATTTCCCTCACTTTTTCTACCAGGTTCTGCTACCATTTCATCAAACATAGGAATTCCGTCTAATCCAGCTACATCCCCATCATATTCAGGCACAACTATGGTAGTATTAACATCTGGCCATTTTCTTTCTGTGGATAAACGAGCTGGTGCAACTGATAAAATTCCTTTAATATTTTCGTTCTCATTAGCTATGTCGATTATAGTATCTGCTCCTCTAGAATGTCCAATTAAAACTATGTTCTCAAAATCTATTTTTTGAGATAACTCAGCATCATTTTTTAATACATTTATAAACTCTTTATACATGGCTCTTATTTTTTCATTGTCATCATTATCTCCATAGCTCCAAACATATGCTGGCTGAACATCTAAAGCTGCTCCTACATAGTCATTTTCCCCTAGATATTCAGTAAGATATTTAAAACCAGTATCAAACCTTACATTTTCATTCTCATTATTATGGGAGCCATGAATTACTATTGCTAAAGGCTTTTTTCCTTGACTTTTAGGAATTGTTATTGTTCCTCTTAATTTATATGGTAAAACCTTTCCACTTTTAGAATCATAGGTTCTATCTCCTAAGTTAAACTCTAAAGTGTCAGTCTCTTCATTTCGAGATTTTCCTTCTTCAACATTAAGGGTTGTTCTAGAAATTTCTTTTACTGATATCTCTTCTTTTTTATTCTCATTTCCTTTTTCTCCACACCCACTTAAAATTGTAGCAAACGCCACTAAAACAATAATTAAAGCCTTTTTCATTTGCCCCTACACCCTTTACATTTTATTGTAAGGTCATTATAAATTCTCTAAAATTTACAGTCAATATAATTTCCTGAACTGTAATTTATATGTTTTTATTTTGTAATAATTTTACTCAATTTTCATTTGTTTCTGACAACTATATGATTTAGTATTAAATATATCATTTAAAAGATCTATTTCTATTAAGCTTTCTAACTTCAAATTGTTATCCCCTAGATAATTATTAAATTTTTTCATTTGTTCCTTTTCATTTTCCTTGCTATAACTTAATGTTATGTAATTTCCCTCAGATAATTTTTCAACACCTATTATATTCTTATATTCTTCCTTCATTGGCTCAATAAATTTAAAAGCATATGACTTTTCTAAATCTCCCTTATTATCATAAAAATACATCATTCCTCCATCATCTGCATTCTTAATATTCTTTTCAATTATTAAATCCTCTAATTTTGAATAGTATAA
Organism: Clostridium sp. LIBA-8841; assembly: GCF_034439435.1. Taxonomy (GTDB): domain Bacteria; phylum Bacillota; class Clostridia; order Clostridiales; family Clostridiaceae; genus Sarcina. The sequence goes on from NZ_JAPCKJ010000001.1 coordinate 459,465, forward strand.
AAGTTCTTTATAATCACCTAATTCCTTACATAGCATTTTTATTATCCATCTTTCTTTGAAATACTTAACTTTAACCTCCTTTTCTTTAACTGCTTTTTTAGAAAATTCTATTTGTGAATTTAAATTATCTATTTCTACTATAGTATTTTTTAAGCTTTCAATATTTCTTTCAGCTTCTATTTTCTTATCTTTTAAAAACTTTATAAGTTTTTCTGTATCTTTAGTTTTTAATATCTCTTGAAGTTCTTTTATGCTTACTCCTAACTTCCTACATCCTTTTATTATGTCTATATGAATAAATTGTTCTGCTGAATAATATCTATATCCACTGTTTTCATCAATGTAAGCAGGTTCAATTAAACCAACACTTTGATAATACCTTAAAGTTTTTATAGTTATTCCTTTAATTTTTGAAACTTCTCCTATAGAATATAATTTCATAAAAAATCCCCTTTCTTAATTGACTCTCCCCTTAGGGGATATATTATAAATTAATTATATACTAAATGAAGGGATGATTTTATATGAGTGAAATAAATTATAGGAAAATAGAAAAAACTGATTATGAAGAAGTTAAAAAAATAATAAATAAATCTTTTAAATTATATAAACTTATAGATGACGAAAAACTTCTTGATAAAGTGCTTACAATATATCTTCATTCTTGCTTACAAGAGACAACCTACTCTTTAGTAGCAGCAAAAGATAATAAACCGATTGGAGTTATTCTAGGAAATGTTTCAAAGAACAACTCAATTACAAACTCAATTTATCATTTTGGAGTAATTCTTAGTAAGTATATATCAATTGCATTAGGAAACTCTAAAGAGAAAAAAGAATTAAAGCAATTTGCAACAGTTTCAAAAGCTTATGAAAAATTATTAGAAGATAGAAATAATGAATTTCAAGGCTCTATAACACTTTTTGCTGTTAGAGAAGGTTATAGGGGCTTTGGTATTGGTAAAACCCTTGTAAATAACATTTTAAATTATATGAGAGAAAATGAAGTGAAAAAACTTTATCTTTTCACAGATACAATATGTAATTATGGTTTTTATGATAGCCAAGGCTTTAAAAGAGTAGATACTATTTCCTTAGATATGAGCTCTCAACCCACAAACTCTATTTTATCTTTAGATATATTTTTATATTCATATGATTTGTAAAGTTTAACCTCTCTTAAATTTAATAATAAACTTTAATAATTAGCTCTGTTTTAGGTGAATATTTTTATCCTACTAAAAGTTTATTTAATAAACTATAGACTTAAATGCATTTATAATACTTATTTAAATAACAAAAAGTCACGGAATTCTCCGTGACTCATCATTACTTTAATTCACAAAACTCTTTTTCTATCTCTTTTAACCTCTCATAAATATATTCACATTTATGCTGAACATAATAAGTTTTTCCTATTTGCTCCATAAAAAGATTCTTGTCCAATTCTTCAAATCTATTTGTAGTTTCTTCTCTTAACTCCTCTAACGCATTATAAAAATGAACTCCGTAAGGTCCTATATCCTCTATTTCTTCCTTAAAGATCTTACTTACTTCATTTAAATTAACCTCAATAATACCATCACAAGTATCATCTATAATAATCATATTAAAATCATCTTTAATTTTAATATTCTTGAAACTCTTTTCTCCAAAAATTTGAGATTCATCTCTAAATTCTTTTATAAGACTTGCAGCTTCTTTTGCTAATATTTTTCTTTTCTCAAAATCTCTCATTCACTTTTTCTCCTTAAAAATCAAAATAAAAATAAAACCAAAACTTTTAATTATATATTTATAGAAGTATTATTTAGATAATAACATTAGAATATAAAGCACAACAATATTTTCTAATCTATTTAAAATTTAATTTATTTTGAATGAAATTTTAAGTTTTTTTATAAATTACTAATAACTTTTAAGCTATAATATTTTCTTTTTTATTCTCATTAAACTTTTTAACTTTTTCTATGAAATTATCAAACATATAAAGGTATACCATCATTACTCCTATTGAAGCTAATATGGCAACTGTTAATAATTCTCCTCTTCCAAAATGAAGTATCTCTTTATCACTTATTAGAACTCCATAAAATAATAAAGATACTGAATTTTCTAACACAACAACTTTCCTCAAATTAAATGCAGATTTAACATCCTCCTCATTTATTGATTTAATTGCTTCTTCATTCTTCGAATAAAGGTTGTACACAAGATAAGAAACTATTCCTACTTGCATTACCATGAAAATTAAAGCTATAAAAAATCCTACTATCACTTATTCTCCCTCCAGTTCTCTCTTATCCTTTCATACCTTTGTAACCGTTTTGTATCAATTGTAATTATACCATCTTATTCTTTCATTTCCAATACAGTATGCATTCAAACTTCTCTAAATTGATATTTTTCTATGTAAATGCTATAATTTTGCATACTTAAACTTATAATAAAACTTAATACTAAACAAAGGAGAAAAAAATTTGGAAAATTTAAGATCAATATTTTACTTTCTACTAGCTGGTATTTTTGAAATAGGCGGTGGATATCTTGTTTGGCTTTGGCTAAGAGAAGGAAGAAGTCTTTGGTACGGAATTTTAGGTGCTATAGCTCTTATATTATATGGAATTATTCCAACCCTTCAACCAGCTAACTCTAATTTTGGAAGAGTTTACGCAACATATGGTGGTATATTTATTGTACTATCAATATTATGGGGATGGAAAGTTGATAATATTATTCCAGATAAATTTGATTTAATCGGTGGTTTAATCGCATTAATTGGCGTTCTTATAATCATGTATGCTCCTAGAAGTTAACTAGCAATTAAAAAAGCTATATCAAAACTTACAAATAATGTAAAGATAATATCTAAATAAGTTTTATTTTAGGCTATGCTTTAAATTATATTTGATATAGCTCTTTACTAGTTTTTATAGATACAATTTAGTTTCTAATCTCTTATCATATTCAGACCAAGTTCCACTTTTAGTTTTCTCTTTTAACATGGTTATTTTATTCATTGTTGCATCTAATCCATCTGCATAATTTACTATGTATGATTCCTCAGTCTTCATTTCTCTTGGAGATCCATATTCTAATTTTCCATGATGCTGAGTTATACATCCCTTTATTCTTGCTATAAAGTCATCACTATAAAGCTTTGAATCTTTTTTTACTGCTTCGTCTATCATTTGAACCCCTATTACAATATGCCCCTCCATCTCTCCTCTTAAGGTATATTTAAATGGTCCATCATAATAAAGTTCTTTTGTCTTTCCAATATCATGTAATTTTGCAGCTAATATTGCTGTTTCAGGTCTTCTACAATGATATCTTTCACACAATATTGACGTTAGATACATTACATTTAATGTATGTTCTGCTAGTCCACCTATATAATTATGATGCATGGATACTCCTCCAATACCCCTTTTGAACTTTTCTAAAAACTCATCATCCTTAAAAAAATAATCATTTAAGGCCCTTCCCTCACTAGAAACTATATATTTGTCTGTTATTTCATCTATTTCCTTCATTATCTCTTCTATAGGCTTCTCTACATGAGGAAGATAATCTCTTTCATCATATTCTGATAGTACTTTAAATTTTTTAACCTCTAAAATTCTATCTCTATTTCCTTCTACCTTTAAAACATCACCCTCTTTTATGCTCTCACTTTCTTTTTTAATTATATTAGCTTTTACCTCTCCTGTTTTATCAGCCAATATACAAACTACCTTTGCCTCATCTCTAAAAAGAATTCTCATAACCATTAAAGAAATCTTAACTGATTCTCTATGCTTGATTTCACTCAAATAAATATCTTTTTTACTCATATAACTCATCTCCATTTCCAAACTATAATCTATAGGTTTATTTATAAATTCAGATACCTTATATTAAACGAATCTTCTATGATTTATTATTAGCCTTTAATCCATATTAATTCTTAAATATAAATAAAAAAGATGATAGCAAATTTTGCTATCATCTTTTATAAAATTTACTTTTCATCTTAGAATTATAAATTCTTATAAAATAAAGAGCCACTACTTTCTTTTTCTTTTAATTTGAAAGCTGTGAAAGCAAGAATTATAAATATCCATGAATATGGATAAGTATATCTGTCTTGGAACTCTGTTATAAGACCAAATAGAGAAGCCCCTCCAAATATTATATAAAATAAATCTATTGAATAATTTCTATCTCTTCTCTTTCTATAAAGCCCTAAATAAGTCATTAGTACAAGAACTAACCAAAATACCTTTGTATATAATGCACCTTCTGTACTCATTCTTATTATCATTTTACCTTCTGTCTTTCCAAGCATGTTTAAATACTCATCTCTATTATACCCTTCATCTAATCCAACTTCAGCCCAATAAGCTCCTGCAAAGTCTCCTGTATTCCATTCATTCATGAATTTAGTAACATAAAACTTTAATAATTCCATTTTTGGAGTTTCTGTTAATCTTTCTTTTATAATACTTTTTGCAACTTCATCAACCTTTTCATAATCTCCATCATATTCATTGAATATTTTTGCATCTTCCTCATTCCATCTTCCCTGAGATTCAATGTTTGTTCCCTTTAAAATTGATATACTTAAAGGTTCTGTTCCATGCCACAATGGATATTCTGTTATATTTAATGCCATTAGCATATAGCTTGCTAAAGCCCATGGTAATATAAAACTTAAAATCACATTTAGAGAAGTTAGAAGTTTTAATTTTATTCCTTCTTTAAAATATATAAGTATATACATTACATATGCAACTATAACAACATATCCTATAGGTCTAAACAGTTGAGATAAGCTTAATAACACTCCAGATCCTAATACAAATAAAGACTTCTTAGAAAAGCTCTCAGCCCTATATCCTTTTAAAATCATGAGTACACTTGCAATAAAAAGTGGCATAGCCATGTTCTCAGAAGAAAATACATTATTATAAAAAATCATAGGTGGAAAAATTGCAGCAACTGCCATAACTCCAATTCCCTTTTCTTTATCTTGAAAAACCTCTTTACCAACAAAATAAAGTAATATTACATTTATCATAGAAAATACTATATTGATAAGTTTAATTGTAACTAATGGGTTAGAGAATATATTTCTAATCAGTGCAAAATATAGAACAGTTATAGTCATATGAGGAAATCTTCCCATATAAGCTGTACCTTTAAACATATAACTTGTACCGCCTAAAAAATCTCCTGCACATATAAACATCCTGTTAAAATCACCAACAGGAATACTATCTATATTATAAAACCATAACAATCTAATTGCCAAAGCCACAATTAAAATAAATGTCATTAATATAACTTTATTAATCCCTTTTTTTATCGCAATGAAAATTCCTAAAACAAATAAAAAACTTAGTGCTATTAGTATAAGTGATACACTTGTAACTTCATCAAAAAGATATGCCTTCACTACTGTCCCGCCTATAACAAATAAAAGTAATATTCTTAAGGCCCAGACTAAAAATATATCAAATCCTTTTTTAATATTTGTCATTATATATCTATAATTAACTTAATTAAGTCAATATATAGAATTCACCCCCTTGTTAAACTTTATTTCCCAGCTACACCTTAATTATACATACAACTTTACATTTTTGTAAAATAAATAAAATTAATTATATATTTTTATCTTAAAATATTATATAACTTAAATTTTCTTGTAAACTAAATTTATTTTAAATCATAAATTATATATATCTTTATAAAAAAACAAATTCCATTACATTTATTAATATTTTTTTAACCTTTTTGTAAATCAAACCCTTAATATGTAAAATAATATTATTAATGTACACTTTTCTTTTTTATTACAATTTATAAAAAGAATTGATCATAATTAATACAAGGGGGCACTACATGAAAAAACATTTTAAAGTGTCCATCTTAATTTTTTCTATACTTTTATTAAGTGGTTGTGGACTACAAAATGGTCCTACTAAAAACACACTATCAGTTTTAGGCTTAGAAAAATTTGATGGATTAGATAAACAAGAGGATAATATCAAAATAAACCTTAACGGTAAAATGCAAGATTTAAAATTACCAATATATTTAGATAAAAATAGGTATTTAGTTCCTATCAGTGAAATAGTAAAAGATAATGGCGGTGAAATTAAATTAGAAGATGAAAATTTAGATATTAACTTTGAAAATAAAAATATCAAAGTTAATTTAAAAGATAATACTTGGAATGATGCTACAAAAGAAAACTCAGAAAATAATAAATTTAAAGTTAACCCTATAGTAGAAGACGATGTAGTATATATGTCTTTAATAGATGTTGCTAATATGTTAGATTTAAAAAGTAGATGGTACGCAAAGGACAAGCTTATTAAACTTTATACTAATAAAGATATGTTGGATGTTAAACCTTACAAGGGAAATGGTCCTCAAAAAGGAATAATAAGATTTGAAGATGTTAAGTCAACAGGAACTGGTTCAGAATATGATTCACATTATCTTGAAACAATAAGAGTTATGGGTAGATATTTAGGAAAGAAAAACATCCCTTACCATATAGCATGGATACCTAGATATGTTAATCCTGGTAAAAACATAGATATGGATCCTTCTAAAGAAAATAACTTTGCTAACGCTGAGCTTATATATACTTTAGATTTTGCATCTTCTCATAAAGGAGAAATAGGTCTTCATGGATATACTCACCAAACAGGTGATACAGTGAGTGGAGAAGGATTTGAATTTGGAAAATATAATCCTTCTGTAGAAGATGTAACTACAAGAATGGATCAAGCTATGAAAATAGCTAAAGATTTAGATATAAATATAGGCTTCTTTGAAGCTCCTCATTATACTATAAATAAAGCTCAAAATGAAGCTTTAGAAAAAAACTTTAAATATATATTTAATGATTATGATGAGAATAAACATCAAACACAACCTATGAAATCTCCAACTGGAAGCGGTACTTATTATGTTCCAACTCCACTTTATTATGTTGAAAATGGTAAAGAAGATGTTATGTTAAATAAAATTGCAAAAATGTCTAAAAACACTTTCGCTGGAATGTTTTATCATCCATTTTTAGAAATGAATTTAATAGACTTCAAAGATGGACAAGATGGTTATCCTGAAAGTAATTACAAAAAAGATTCTACACTCCAAAGGATAATTGATGAATTTGAAAAGAGAAATGTATCTATCATCTCAATTGATCAAGTTTCTTAAAATTAAATTCTTCTAAAAGGAGCTATATCAAAACTCAAAAATAAAACTTATAAATATTCAGAGTACTTGCTATAATTAATGACTACAATGTAACTAAAGTTCCATTGTATAAGTTCAAGAATCTAAATTAAAATTTAGACTTTCACTTAAAATCTGGTAATTCTCTAAATATATTTATAAGTTTTTTTGAGTTATTTTCATAGAAATACTTTAAATTTACTATGCTTATATTTAATTTTTATTTTTTGAATCTTCCCAAACTTTAAAGAATAATGCTATAAAAAACAAGGTTAAAAATAATATTTTAAATCCTTGAATATTATAACTTAATCCATAGAAAGCTATTATAAAGACTACTATAATAGTACCTACTGAAACAAATTTGTTAAAGATTTCATTAGAATATAATATTATATTTATGCTGATTATTAAAGCAATAACTAAAAGAATTATGGCTATAAAAGTTATGAAAATAATACCACCAGCCTTTAGAGCCTCTTTTATCTCTAAGCTTAAAAGTTCATAAAAATTATTAATGTATGATTTTTCAGTTGTATTTAGAAATATTAAATTTGATATAAACGCTAATCCTATAGCTAAAAGATTCCTATCATCATAGCATATATTTCTTAAAACTCCTTTCAAGGCTCCCCCTTAGAAATTACTTTACTAAATTATATTCATGTTAATTTTTTAATATGCCTTACTATAAAGATAATATCCGTTAATTCAAATAAAAATCTACGTTTTAAACCAGCTTTAATTTTTATATAGGTAATCTGTATCTGAAGGACTAGCTAAAAATCAATATTAATATAAAAAAGTATATAAATACATTTAAAAGCTTATTAAATCAGAGCTTTGTAAAAAGTATTTATATACTCTTAAGTAGTTAAACTAGTTATATTTGATTAAATCTTCTTCTCTTGGAATAGCATCAATTGCACCATAATTTGTACAAGTTAATGCCCCAACCTTATTTCCATAACTTATTATTTCTTGCCATGAATTAAAATCTAAATCTTTTTTATTTTTTACTTCGCTTACTTTTTTAAGAACAGCTCCAACAAAGGCATCTCCAGCGCCAGTTGAATCTACTTGAATTATTTTTATTGATGGAACTATTTCTAAATTGCTTCCATTACTTAAAAGAGTTCCTTTTCCACCTAAAGTAACAGCAACTATTTTTGCTCCTAAAGAATGAAGTTTTTTAATTCCTGCCTCTAACTCTTCTTCCTTGGTTATAAGCTTTATCTCCTCATCGCTTAGTTTTAAGAAATCACAGAGACTTATAAACTTCTTACAGTCTTCTATAAACTCTTCTAAGTTTTCTTCCTTTATAAGCATATCTCTATAATTTGGATCAAAGGAAATGAAGTTTCCATTTTCTCTTCCAAACTCTAAAAGCTTAAAGTAAGTTTCTTTAAGTTCTCCTTCTAGAAAACCAGTAGCTGAACCGAAATGAATTATATCATCTTTTTCTATTTTGTTTAAGTCTATATTATTAAAAGAATAATCTCCATCACTACCTCTATGGAACTCGAAATCTCTTTCTCCATTTTCGTCAATAGCAACGAAAGCTAAAGTTGTGTATCCTTCCATTTTAGTCATTTCAGTATTTATTCCTATACTTTTTAACATATCTACTAAGAATTTTCCAAAGGAATCTTTACCAACTTGTCCTAAAAAATAAGACTCTCCTCCAAGCTTACAAACAGCTGCTCCCACGTTAGCTGGAGCACCTCCTGCCTTTTTTTCAAAGTTTATTCCATTTTTGAGACCTTTACCTATATCTTTTCCTATAAAATCTATTAATAATTCTCCTATACAAAATACCTTATTCATTATAATTCACCTCATTCATTTCCCATATATTTAAGGAATTTATTTTAGCTTGACCATCTTCTGTTTTTAAGCTTAAATTAAAACTTTCCTTATTAGGATAAAGCTTTAATGATGCCACTTCCCTTCCATCTTGGAAATATATTTCTACTGATGATTTATCTACAAACATGTTTACTTTTAACTTTCCGTTAGACTCCAACTTAAACTTTCTTACCTCCTTTTCTCCATTAAGCATTGAGTTTCTATCTATTAAACAAATCTCTCTTTCAAAGTCATAAATTAATGAAGTATGTTCTTTCTCACTTTGCATAAAATCAATTTCAAACTTTGATGCCTTATATTTATCTATTTCTATTTGAAGTTCATAACTATTCTCTTTTATTTCATTAAAGCTTAAACTCTCTGTATATATATCATTTAAGTTTACAATTTTCTCTCCTCTAAGAGATTCCATTTCCTTTATAGGGTTTTGATATAGAATTCCATCCCTTAAAGTTAATTCTCTAGGCATAGTTAATGAAAATACCCAACCATTCTCTTTGCTACAATGGAATTCTTCTTTTTCAGGAAGTCCCATCCACCCAATAAGGATAGTTCTTCCTTTTTCATCCTTAAATACTTGAGGAGCATAAAAGTCAAATCCCATATCTAACTCTTTAAATTCATTATCATTTCTAAATTCTAAAGTACCATAATTGAAATTTCCCACTAAATATCCTGATTGATATATATTTTGATATCTGAACTCCTCTTTTTCAAGCCCTTGTGGTGAAAAAATAAGAACCTCTTTATTATCTAATTTAAAAAATGAAGGACATTCCCACATAAACCCAAAGTTCTCATAATCGGTTTTTAATTCACCTTGAAAATCCCAATTATCTAAATCCTGTGATTTGTATATTACACATCTACCTTTTAGATCCTCTCTTTGTATTCCAAGAATCATATAGTATTCATCATCTTTTTCCCAAACATACGGATCTCTAAAATGAGCTGTGTATCCCTTTGGTAATTCTTCAATAACTGGTCCTAACTTCTTTATTTCACCATTTTCTTGAAGGACTCCCTTACATTGATAAGAAATCCTCTCTCCCTTATCTCCTTTAACATTTCCTGTATAAAAAACTTCTAAGTTTCCATCCTTAACAATAGCTCCACCTGAATAGCAACCATTTTTATCAAAATAATCTTCTGGAATTAAAGCTATCTGAGGAATTGAAAAATCTTTAAAATCTTTAGTTTTTACATATCCCCAATGTTTATATTTATGTTCGCATCCATATGGATTCCATTGAAAGAATATATAGTATTCTCCATTATAATAACTAAGTCCATTAGGATCATTTATAAGTCCAAAGGGAGCCTCAAAATGAAAATTACCTCTCCATAAATCCTTAGAACTTTTATAAGATTCTTCTGACCTTTTATTTATTTCTTCTTTATTTAAAAATTCCACTTACTTCACCTTCCTCTATGAATAAATATATTTGATGAAGTAAATGTTTTGTATTTACTTTAATTTTTTAACACTTTCTCTTATTATAAGCTCTAAAGGAATTTCGCAAGTATTTGTACTTTTCTCTCCATTTACTAAACTTAAAATATTAAGTGCTATTTCTTCACCAAATAATTTATAATCAATTTTCACAGTTGTTAGTGATGGGTATGTTATTGCACTGACTTCATATCCTCCAAAGGCTGCAATAGATATATCTTCTGGTATGTTTTTTCCTCTCTCAAGAAGATATCTCATAAGTCCAAGAGCTATATTATCTGTTGAACACACAACGGCTGTTGGATTATATTTTAAAACCTCTTCTCCTCGCTCATAAGCTTTATCAAAAGAAAAGTCAGTTTCAACAAAATCTATATGACTCTCTTTTCCAAAGGTATCATAAAATCCCTTCTTTCTAAGAACCCCAACTTCCCTATCACTTTCACTAACTCCTAAGAACACAATTTTTTTATGTTCTTGTTCCTTTATATATTCACCTAAAACTCTCCCTATTTTCTCATCATCTAAAACTAAATAATTTACATAATCATTCTTTTGTCCAGTAAACAAAATAGGTATTGGAAGTTTATTCACCAATTTCACATGCTCCTTTGAAATTTCAAAAGACATGATAATGATTCCATCTACCCCTTGGTTATATAATTTATTAATTTGCTCTAATTCTTTTTCTGTATTGAATTCACTTGTTAATATTATGCCTTGATATCCATGTTGTTCCAATTTTCTATTTATACCATTTAAGGTTTTTCCAGCTGTAAATGAATCTATTCTAGGAACTATTATTCCAATTAATTTACTTTGTTTAGACTTTAATCTTTTAGCAAAAAAGTTGGTTTCAAAGCCTGTTTTTTCTATTGCTTCTTTTATCTTAGTTGTATTCTCACTACTTACATAGCCACCATTTAAATATCTTGAAACTGTGCTTTTAGATACTCCAACCATATTAGCTATGTCTTGTATTGTAACCTTCATTCTTTTCCTCCTAAATAAAGATATATGTATCTTCTTATATTATAAATTATATCATTACTTAGAAGATTTTAACCATATATAGCCACTTAGAATATTTGAAATCAGGCTCTGTCATTTAACAGAGCCTGAAGATCTTATTCTTCTGGTTTAAAGAATATATATGTTAAAGCGAATGCAACTCCAAATCCAATAGCAATAGTTATAAAGTATTGGATTAAACCTGTATTTATATAAAGTAGTGTTCCTGGTAAGGCTGTTATTCCCATACCTGTTCCTGCAAGATTCATAATTGATGCAAACATTCCTGATGCAACTCCACCTATACATGCAAATATGAACGGTTTAATAAATCTTAAGTTTACTCCGAATATAGCAGCCTCTGTAATTCCTAAGAATGCTGGTATTGCTGAAGATATATATAATGAACGTTTTTTCTTATCTTTTGTTTTAAATCCTACTGCAAGAGCCGCTGCTCCTTGAGCCACTATAGCTCCTGTTATTACTGCGTTAAATGGATTTAATCCTGTACTTGAAATCAATTCAACCTCTAAAGCATTAAATATGTGATGAACTCCAGTCACAACTATAACTTGATGAACTCCACCAATGATTGCTCCACCTATACCAAATGGTAAACTTAAGAACATTTTGAATAGTTCTAAGATATAAACTTCACTTGTATGCATTATTGGTCCTACTACTAATAGACCAAGAATCATTGATACTAATAAAGTTAAAAATGGAGTAAGTATTAAATCTAATACATCTGGCATAAACTTTCTAATAAACTTTTCAAGTTTAGCAGCTATGATACCTAAAACTAAAGCCGGAAGTACTGATCCTTGATATCCTACTATAGGAATACTTATTCCTAGTAATGAAATATAAATTGGATCTGCTCCACCTGCAACTTGCCAAGCATTTGGAAGTTGAGGAGCTACAAGCATAAGCCCTAAAACTATACCGACTACAGGAGTTCCACCAAACTTCTTCATTGTTGACCAAGCCACTAAAGCTGGTAAGAATATAAATGCTGTATCTGTTAAGACTTCTGATAAAGTATTAAAAGTTGGACTAAATTCTACTCCTAAGTTAATTAGTAGTCCTCTTAATCCCATAAATAAACCAGTTGCAACTAACACTGGAATTATAGGAACAAAAATGTCTCCTAAAGTACGAGATATTTTTTGTGGTAATGTCATATCACTATATGCATCTTCTTTTACATTTCCAGTTTCCACTCCTTCGCCATTCATAGCAGCAAAAACTTTATTTACGAAGCCTGTCCCTAAAATTATTTGATATTGAGCGGCTGCAAAAAATTGTCCTCTTACTCCGTCAATATTCTCGATTGCCTTCTCATTTATTAAGCTCTTATCTTTAACTATAAGTCTCAATCTAGTTGCACAGTGTTCCATTGATTTTATATTTTCTTTTCCACCAATATTTTTCAATATCTCTTGAGCAACTACTTGTTCTTTACTCATTTTAAAACCTCCTAAAATTTCCTTCTCTTTTGATATCCTTTACTTTATGAATATATGGTATCAGTTCCACACATTTTCTGTCAAGCTATTCTTTTTAAATTTTTATATATATTTCTTTATTTAATTATTAAAAACTCAATAAAATATCTATTTTAATAAAAATTTATTATAAAATAACTTTTTAAATTCTAATATTCACATTTATTTAAACCCTTTACATATTTTATATGGAATTAGTTTCATATTTTCACCATAATTTTTGTCAGCATAAAATAAAGAATGAAGAAGGTTAGTGAAATTTATCACTAACCTTCTTCATTCTCATATTACACAATACCAATACATTTATCTTAATATAAATTCTTTTTCTATTTGTAAAGACTCTTTTAAATCATCAACAGTCTTCATTACGTTTCCTTCTATATCAAGAGCATGATTTCCTCCCTCAATTACAAAGGTTTCTACATCATCTCTATTTTCTATATTCATTCTATTATCTATACTTAATAAAGGATCCTCATTTCCTGTTATAACTAATGAATTAGGTTCTATATTAAACTCATTTAAAGTTTTATTTATTGGACTTATGTATATATTTCTTATATTTTTAAATCTTTTTCCTAAATCTTCATTTAGAAAATATTGAACACTTGTTCCAATGCTTTTTCCTATTATTAAAACTTCTTCATAATCTTTTTCTATAGCATTATCTATAACCTCTAAAGATTCTGAAACCATTATACTAAATTCTTTTTCAAGATTAAATTCACTTCTATTTATTTGATATCCATATTCTACTTCTAAAATATCATATCCTATCTCTTTTGCTAGTTGTTTTGAGTAATCTAAATAAGATCTATCTAAACAATATCCTATTCCAGGTAATATTACACAAAGTTTTTTCCCTCCAGCATCAATAAATCTTGGACTTAACTCAACACCCCAATATGATTTAATTGTTCTACTACTCATTTTAAAAACCTCCTAAATATTAAAGTCTTCAAAAATCTGTCCTAAAAAGTGATATGAAAGGGAGAAGAAATTTTCACTTCTTAGGACAAATTACTTATTAAATCTATAATAAATTTTGCTAACATTCTTTGCTTGGTACATTTATTATTATAAATTTAAATAATAATACAAGCAAAGTCTCAAAAAAATAAAGATTTAAATTTAAGCTTTAATTTATTAATAATTTGTTAATAAATTTATATTTTGTTAATATCTATCTTCTAATTTATTCTATTTTTTTGCTTATATAAGAAATTGCATAGATTATAGAAATTTTTTATTTTTCTTAATCTATGCAATTTTAAATAAATTTGACCTTTAATTTTAGTAAAAAACCGCACTGCTAAAGCTTATATACTTATATTTCATTTAAAGAGTATACCCCTTCCCTTTAAATGAAAAATCTATAAATCATATAAATCGTCAAATTCTAAACTATTATTATCCTCAAATTAAAATCAACATTAATATAATTAGGTATACTTTCCTAACAGCTAACCCTTATCTTAAAGGTCTGTTAGACTCTATTGATTTATGCATTTTTATTGGTTTAACATTGAAGTTTGATCTGTACTCTGTTTCAGCCCAGAATATATTATCTGCCACTAATGCTTCTGGATTTAATTCTACTCCATCTAGAATTATTTCTTTAAATTTATGGTATCCAGCTCTGTCGATTAAATGTCCACCATGTAGGTATTCTGGTTTATAATCTAAAGCCCAAGCAGAGAATTTTTGCCAGTTACCAAATATTCCAAGAACAACTTCTTCTGTTGCAAAGTTTATGAATGTTTTTCCCATTCTAGGAGTTTGTTTTCCTGTTCTTCCACCTATGACTATTCTATAGTATTTTTCTGGTTTTCTAGTCCAAGCACTTGCAGGACATGCTAACACACATTCTCCACAACCAACACAACAACAAGGATCTTTATCAACTAATCCTTTATCATTCAAGCTTAAAACTCTTGTAGCATGATGCTCACAAGCTCTAACACAAGCCCCACATCCTATACATCTCTCTGGATGGTATTCCATTCTAGCTTGTCCTATAACACCAAAATCTTGAAAATGGCCTTTAGCACAGTCATTTGGGCATCCAGCTACTGATACTTTTATATGATAGTGTGATGGGAACACTAATTTTTCTATTTTGTTAGCCATATCCTTAGTATCAACATTTCCTTTTATACAGTGTGAATTTCCTATACATGCCATAACATTTCTAGCACCTATTGTTGGATATCCATTTTCATCAACTTTCATATCACAATTACATCTATCAACTTCAACTTCTTGTAAATAATTTTCTATAAACTTATTTACTGCTGGAATATTTTCATATTTAATTCCTGGAATATTGAATGTTTGTCTCATCCCCATATGAAATGTTCCATTTCCCCAAGTTTCTGCTATTTCTTGTATTTGTGATAAATACTTAGCATCTACTATCCCTCCTGGAATACGCATTTGAAGCATAAACTCTCCTGGAACCTTTGATTGACGAAAACAATTTAATCTAACCTTTTTAATATCTATATCATGATTCATAAATAATACCTCCTAGTCTAATAATGTCTTTGCTTTTGTATAGTTAAATACTGGTCCTTCAAGACATACATATGTTTCATTTATTCTACAATGTCCACATTTTCCTACTGCACATGACATTTTCCTTTCAAATGAAACCCATATCTTATCTTCTGGAACTCCAAGTTTTAAGAATTCTAAAGCTGTAAAATGCATCATTACTGGAGGTCCAACTATGATAACCTCGTAGTTATCTCCAAAGCTTTCTAAAGGTAATTTATTTAAATGAACTGTTACAAGTCCAGTTTCCCAACCTTCTTTTGTATCATTGTCTAACGTATATATAGTATTGAATTTTTCATTCCATCTATCTAAGTCATTTTTAAATAGTATTCCATCTGAATTTTTGAATCCAAATACAAGACTTAAAGTTTCAATATAATCAGGTTCATCATAGAACTTATTTATTAAACTTCTAACTGGTGCTACACCTGTACCCCCAGCTACTACTATTACATTTTTATTCTTAAATTGCTCAACAGGCCATCCTTTTCCATAAGCTCCTCTTAAGGCAATCTTATCTCCTGGCTGTAATTTAAAAATTTCATCAGTAACCTTACCTACAGCTCTTATAGTAAAGTCCAAGTATCCAGGACCAAATCCACTCACAGAAATTGGTGCTTCTCCAACCTTAGGAAGAGATAATTCTAGGAATTGACCATGTTCTGGAACAACATCAGAAGCTATTCTAAAAGTCCACTCTTTGTCAGTTTCCTTAACTATGTCTATTATTTCACATGTTTTAGGTGTTAAAATATTTTCCATTTACATCTCCTCCATTATCTCTTTTACTGCTTTTGAAACCTTATTAATAGTAGCTGTGATTGATATATTTTCAGGACATCTATCTGTACATCTTCCACAGCCTACGCACATATGCTCTTCTCCAAATTGAGCTTTATAATCATGAATTTTATGCATAACCTTATATCTCATTTTGTCTCCAGCTGTTTTTCTGAATACATGTCCACCAGCCATTTCATCAAATCCATCTACATGACAAGATGCTTGTATTCTCTTTCTTTCACCTATATTGTGATTTGAATCATGAACTATATCTCTTGTTGTAAAACATGTACATGTGCTACAAGCAATTGTACAACTTCCACATTGAATACATCTTTTATTGTATTCTTCCCACATAGGATGATCTTTTAATTTGTTTAAAACTTCAATATTCTCTATTTCTGGAAGTTCAACTTTTGCTATATTTTCTTCAATAAATTGAAGTTCAAACTCTTCTTCTTCTTTTCCTTCAAAATATTTTTGGAATTCATCTTCTTTAACATTGAATAATAAGTTATCCTCATTAAATCTTACTGCTAAACTATAATCATCAGTTTTATTACTATTCATTGTTGTACAGAAACAGGTATCCCATCCCTCTGTACATTCCATGCAAACAAATTTAACTCTATCTCTCATTCTCTTATAAAATGTATCTTCAAAGTTTCCATTTTTAAGATATATAGTATCTTGTCTTCTTTGTGCATTTATATCACAAGGTCTTGCAAATATAAGCATTTTCTTTTCACTATCCATTTTACTTTCTCTAAACTCATTTTCTATAAAATAGTATAAAGTTTGAGAAATTGGAGTAATAACCTCTTTAACTGGATAAGTTGACTTTTCTTTATATACTATTTCTTCTACATTATTTATAACATCATACTTTATAATATCTGTATCTGAATATCTTCCTTGTTTTTTAAATCCTTTGGGAGCATAAATTATATACTCTTTTTTAAGCTCATTGAATAAATCATTTACTTCTTGTAATTTTAATTTGTATCCCATTCAAACACCTCCAAAATTTAAACCTTGTAACTCCTAATAGTTTATTTTTTAACAAACTATTTACAACTTTATAATACTCCTTTTTGTTCCATAAGTTAAATTCTATTTTATTATTATTATTATAATAATTTACCTATATATAATTAGATTACTCTTTCTTTCTATATTTAGAATGCAAAAAATAATGTTTTAATATTTTTTGATTTTTAAATTAAAACCATTTACAATTTATATATATTTTTTATTTGGAGGTGTATTATGACTTTTATTTTAGCTTTAACAGCAGTAATGTTTTTAATCTTTCTAGTATCCTATTTAAAAGATCCTAGAAAATTAATAAATGGATTATTATTTAATATTTTTCTAATCTTTTTAATGCTATCAATTGTTTATTTAGCTTTCTTGACAGAAAATAAAATTTTAATGGTTTTAGTTGGAATATTCTTTATATTTATTATTTTTATATTATTATTTGGAATATATGTTCTTATAATAGCTTTATTGATAAACTCCAAAATTGTATTAAAACATGAAAGTAAAAGTCCAGCTAACTTGCTAACTCTCTTTTTAGCCTTAGCTCTTATAGCACATTTGATTTTCAGTTTTACTAAACCACAATTATATTTTTCTGAATATTTAAGACCTTTATTAGGAGCTTTTACTTTTATAGAAATTTACTTTATTTTTGATATATTTAATTTTTTAAGCATATCATTACTTTATAAATTTAGAATAAATAAATTAAATCAAGATTTTATAATAGTTTTAGGAAGTGGACTAATTGGTGACAGAGTTCCTCCTCTTTTAGCTAGTAGAATAAATAGAGCAATAGAATTCTATAGAAAACAAAGCAGAGTTAATAATCCTCCTAAAATAATATTTTCTGGTGGGCAAGGTCCAGACGAAAAAATTTCTGAAGCTTTAGCAATGCAAAAATATGCAATAGCTACTGGAATTCCTGTTGAAGATACTATATTAGAAGATAAATCTAAAAATACATTGCAAAATATGAGATTCTCAAAGAATATAATGGATAAATTAGTAGAAAACAAAAAATACAATTGCGTCTTTGTAACAAATAACTTTCATGTGTTTAGAGCTAGTTTATATGCTAGAAAAGTAGGTCTAAAAGCACAAGGTATAGGCTCCAAAACAGCTCTTTACTATTTGCCTAATGCCATGATTAGAGAATATATAGCTATAGTTGTAATGAATAAAAAGAGAAACTTAATAGTAGTTTCACTTATACTCATTACATGTATCGCTATATACTTATTGGACTTTTTTATAACTAAAATTCTATAAAATAAAAAAGAAACCCGTAGAATTTAGTGGGTTTCTTTTTTATTTATTATATTTTATTTGTTAATTCCATTTCCTCTTCCTTGAAAACCTCTATTTCCTTGACCATTACCACAACTTCCTCTTCTCTCCATCATATTTTCTCTTCTTCTATTGCATGCATCAGAAAATTCAATTCCTAAATATTTAAAAGCTTTATCATGAATTTCATAATATCTATTTAACTCTTCTTCACTAAGATTTCTCTTTGATTTTCCATGATATTGGTCAAAGAAAATCTTTTCCTCTCCTGTTAATTCATTATATCCCTTATCAAAAAGTTGTTTTTGTTCCTCTGTTAAATTCATATTAGAGTTATTTTCACACCAATATCCCTCTGAATAATTATCATCTGAAGTATTTTCTTCGTTAACCGCTAGTGTTTGAAAGTCATCACTTGCCTTTGCCGTAACAGTTCCTATCATTCCAACTCCTAAAACTGTAGCTACAGATAGTGTTATTGCTATATTTTTAACTTTCATCTTAATCCCTCCTAGTTATTTTATGATTTAATTATAAATCTTTGCTGTTACGCCACTGTTACGTGATAAAATTATATATATTTAACTCAACCCAAAATTCAACTCCATGCTCTTTATTTTCAACTCCATATTGTCCATCATGTAAGTTTATTATTTCTCTCACAATAGCTAAGCCTAATCCTACCCTATTATCTTCTGAACCTCTATGCTCACTTTCTCTTATAAATGAATACCATATTGATTCCTTTTTACATTCTTCTATTTTTTCTCCACTATTATAAACTGATATTTTAACTTTATTTTTATCCTCATAAATCTTTGTTCCTATAATTATTTCTTTATTTCCATCTACATGACATATAGCATTATCTATAAAGTTATTTAAAACTTGTCCTATTCTTATTTTGTCACCTATAAGCCAGATATTTTCTAAATTTAAAGAAATATTTATTCTTTCGTTTCTTAATCTAATACTAAAAATATTAATAACTTCTTCTATTAAATTGTTCAAATAAAACTTTTCTTTTTTTAATGAAAAACTTTTAGATTCTAATTTATATAAATCTAAGAGATCCTTAACCAACACTCCCATCTTTTCACTTTCATCACATATAACATTAACATAAAACTCTCTATCCTCTTCTCTCTCTGCTATGTTATTTCTAAGTCCCTCAGCATACCCATTTATTACTGTTATTGGAGTTTTTAATTCATGAGAAACACTCGATACAAACTCTCGTTTTAATTTTTCTTCTTTTTTCTGTTTATCTAATAATTCATTTAATTTTATGTTCTTATCACTTAAATTTGTAAAGGCCTTTTTTATTTCATAGGATAACTTATTTATACTATTACCTAAATTTTCGATTTCATCTCCTGTAAATACCTCTACTTTTTCTTCAAAATTAAGTTTTGAAATCTTATCTGTAATCTTATTTAACTTTCTAATAGGTTTGGTAAATTTATTTGAAAAATAAACTGCAATAATTATAGAAAATAGCATTATAGGAACAAATATAATTATTAGAAATTTAAGGGCTATATTAACACTATTCTTAATAGTGCTTATAGGAGTCTTAGTTATTATGTTATATCCATAGTCATTATTTTTGTTTATTGCACTTAAAAACTCTATATTTTCTGTTCTCTCATACATGGTATATACTTTAGAATTACTGCTTATTTCATATTCTTTTCCAAAAGTACACATTCCCATAGACTTCCCCATATTATTCTTATGGTTCCCCATACCATTTCCCATAGGTTTAGTACTAAATACTAAATTATTACTTTTATCATATATATCTACTGTAAAGCCTTTTGTTTTACTCTGATTTAATATATCATTTTCTACATCCTCATTAATTCCTTTTTCAACTTTTACATCTATGTATTCCCCAAAGTAATTTAATTCTCTGCCTATATTTTTTATATAGAAATTTTCAAAGCATGTAGCAAAAATAATTATTCCTATTACTATTAAAGAATTTATAAGTAATATTCCCGTTAGCAACTTCCCTCTTATAGATTTTATTTTACTCACCAAGTCTATACCCAAATCCTCTTATATTTTTAATAAATGAGGCATCCTTTCCTAACTTTCTTCTCAATCTTGTAATATGAGTGTCTACAGTCCTAGAATCACCCTCATAATCATATCCCCATATTAACTCTATTATATTTTCTCTGTTATATATTCTTTCTTTATTTTTCATAAAAAGTAAAAGAAGTTCATATTCTTTATGAGTTAATTCAACCTTTTCTTTATTAATCTCTATAATATGATTATCAATTTCTAAAGTTATATCATTATACTTAATAACTTTCTTTTTATTTTCTATTTGAACTCGCTTCAATAAATTTTTCACTCTAGCTATAAGTAATTTAGGGTTAAATGGTTTTGATATATATTCATCTGCTCCCATATCAAAGCTAACCAATTCATCTATATCTCTATCCTTAGCAGTTAACATAAGTATTGGAACCTCTGATTTTTCTCTTATCTTTTTACATACTTGCCAACCGTCATATATAGGCATCATTATATCTAATATAACTAAAGATATATTCTCGTGATAAAAAATTTCTATGGCCTCTTTTCCATTGGCAGCTAGAAACACTTTATAATTTTCCTTTTTTAGAAAATCTGATACCAACCTTAAAATTCTTGAATCATCTTCAGCAACTAATATATTTATCATGAATATCTCTCCTTAAAATCTATTTACACATTAATTTAATCACTAAAATATGTAAATTTTAAGTATTCTTCTTATAAAAAAAGAGTCAAAACAGTAAAAAAACTGTTTTGACTCTCTAAATTAAACTATTCTTCTGTACTTCCAACTATTTTTGTTTTAGCTTTTTTAGGTTTTTTCGTATTATTATTTTTAGCCATATTACTTTTCTCCTTAGAATTCTTCTTTTAAATTAATAATTGCAATTACTTATTTATAAACTATTATGTCTGTATTTTTATAAATGTATACTGGTACTTTATACAAAAAAATATGGTTATTTGTCCTTCATTACAAATAACCATATAAAGTCTTTTAATTAATACATTCTTTTAAATTATTTAGAAAATTTATATGTATAAGTGCTTAATCCTTTTCCAGCATCACCTTGTACTTCTATTCCTTCAAAATCTCCTACATAATCCTTTCCATTAGTATTAGATAGGAACTTTCCTTGAACTCCTTCTCCAATTATTTTCCAATTATTATCCTTAGAAGGAGTTAATGGTGATTTCGCCTTAATATAATCAGATAATATCTGTCTTGTCTCATCTTGTGAAAGATAAACTAGCTTATCCCCTGATTTTAAAGTTGGGAAGTTTCCTCCACCACCTGCTCTATAGTTATTAGTTACAACTAAAAACTCTTGGTCCATATCAATAGGTTGTCCATTATATGTTAAATTTTTTATTCTATTTGAATCCTTATTTATAACATTTCCGTCTTTATCATACTTTGGTGCTTCTGTTACATCTATATCATAATTAACACCATCTATAATATCAAAATTAAATCCTGGGTATTCAAGATTCACAAAGTCTTGTGGTTCATTTGAATCCTTTTTAACTTGATTAAATTGACCAGCACTCATTTCTAGCCACTCTTTAACATCAGATCCTTTTACTTTAACAACAGCTACCAAATTAGGAAATTTATATATATTAGATATATCTTTTATCTTTATATCTCCACTCTTTAGATTAAAATAATCTTCTGAGTTTATTCCACCTTCAGTTAATCCAGCTTTAAGAGGTGCTGTTGCACATAATACTGGTAAATCCTTATAAGGTGTAAGTTCTTCGTTATTATTAGCTATAAGACCTTGTACATATTCCTTTTGAGCATCATTTATAAGTTGTATTGGAGCACTATCTGCAACTAATGAAAAATAACTATTTAAATCCTTTGTTATTTTTCCTACTGGCGCATTTACATACTCCATAGTGGCTTCATGATATGGTTTTAAAAAGCTTACTAACTCTTCATCATTTGCTGCCCCTTTAGCATCCATATTTTTAGTACTTCCATCTGCTACAGTCCATTTCCCATCCTTATTTTGATTAAGAGTTAAATCTATAACGCCTAATTGCTTAGCAAAGTTAAGTGGCTGAACAGTAGGTGTTCCATTCATTGTACCTTTTTCAACATCAACATCTCCTAATGATTTATATTTTTCATTTGGAAATTTATCGTGAGAATGTCCTGTTACCACAGCATCTATCCCATCTACCTTTGTTAATTCATAGGCTTCATTTTCATCACCTTTATTATATTCTCCATCACCATAACCACTATGTGATAAAGCTACTATAACGTCTGCTCCATCATTTTTCATTTGAGGAACAAATTTTTCTGCAGTTTCTTTTATGTCTGCGACCTTTACTTTTCCATCTAAATTTATTTTATCCCAATTTAAAATTTGAGGAGGAACAAAGCCTATTATCCCAACTTTCAAATTTTGTTCTTGTCCATTTGAATCCATAACCTTCTCATCAATTATTTTATATGGTGTGAAAACATTAGTTTCTCCATCATCTTTATATATGTTAGCATTTACAAATGGAATATCACTATTATTAACAATATCTTGGAGATAATCTAACCCATAGTTAAATTCATGATTTCCTAATGTACCAACATCATATCCCATTTTTTCTAAAGTTGAATAAACTGGTGATTTCTCTCCTTCTTTAGGTGGATTAACCTTACCATAGTAATCTCCTAAAGGAGTTCCTTGTATGTCATCTCCATTGTCAACTAAAATCACATTATCTATATTATCATTTACATTTGAATTTGGATCAACTTCTTTTTTCGCTTCTTTTATGAGAGTTGATATTTTGACCATTCCCATATTATCTAATTCAGAATCAGTATAATAGTCATAGTTCATCAAATTAGAATGCATATCCGTTGTAGCTAATACTCTTAACTTAACTTGATTTTCATTTGATGCCTGCTCACTTTCACCTTTAGAATCACAGCCCCACAATAATGATCCCGTCATCAACTGAGCTGCTAATATTGTTGCTATTATTCTTTTCTTTTTCAAATTTTACACCGTCCTTAATTTAATTCTTAATAACCTTTTAAATCGTTTTAACTATAAATAAAGTTTAATATATCGTTTACAGAACAATTTTAACATATAGTTACTAATTTAACAAGTTATTTACATATAGACCATTTTCTTAATTTTTCCTTAATTATTTACAAAGTTTATCTATTTATTTTACATTTTGTTAATTTTTATGATATATTGTAATAAATAACTTTTGAAGGGGGAATTCTTTTATGGAAAATCAAAAACAAAATAAATTAGGAGCTGGGATAATTGCTATTTCTATAATACAAATAATCTTCTCAGCCTTTGGACTTCTTGGCTCAATCCTTTTATTAATGCCAAGTTTCCAAGAAAATATGGCTGCAATTTCTGGAGTATCACTTAATCAAATGGGTTTCAACAATGTAACAATTATTATTGGATTAGTAGCAATAATATTAGATCTTTTAGGAATAATACTAATACTAAGAAAAAAAGCTATCGGACTATATATATACTTATTAGTGACTGCTGCTAATATAATTTATTCAATTGTACTTAATGGAATTAGTATATTCTCATTAATAGGTTCATTAATCTTACCATTATTAATGACATTTTTTGTTTATAAAAAGAAAGAACTTTTTGGATTAAGTAAATAATAGCACCATAAAACTTGCATTAATAAAAAAGACGGAAATTAAAATAATTAATTTCCGTCTTTTTTATAGTTTCTTTTAATTTGAAATATAATTTTAATTTTATCTATAAATAGCCTTTATAGGATCTAACTTACATGCATTGTAAGCCGGTATTATTCCAAAGACTATTCCCTCAATTATTGAAACTAATGTAGCTCCTATAAATGTACTCATTGTAAGAATTGGCTTAAATGGCAAGAATGCTCCTGCTCCTTTAGCTACTAAGTAACCTAATAATATTCCAATTAATCCACCTATTAGGGTTACTAATACGGCTTCAAATAAAAATTGAAGTAAAATACTTTTTGGTTTTGCTCCAATAGCCCTTCTTATCCCAATTTCCCTTTTTCTTTCTGAAACTGAGACATACATTATATTCATAACACCAATTCCCCCTACTAAAAGAGAAATTCCTGTTATAAATGCTATGAATTTTGTTAATCCACCAATTATATTTTCAAAAGCTTTTGTTACTTCTTCTGGATCTTGCATTTCATATTTTCCTGCAATATTAGGATGATTAGCCATTAAATATTTTTCTATCTCTTTATATACAGCCTTTTTATCCACATCTGCATTAAGTGATACATCTAAAGAAGTTATTACTTCATTGCTATTCATATTATCTATAGCTTTTTGAGGAACATAACTTGTGCTTCCTCCAAAACTCATCATATCAACCTTAGGAAGAATACCTATAACCTCAAAATTAATTCCATTCATAGTTACAGCTTTACCAATACCACTTTCAATCGGATTAAACAATTCTTTTGCAACGTTATTATCTAATACAATTAAAGACTTATTTTCATCTCCATCTTCAAACCATCTTCCATACTGAACTTTCTCATTTTTTCCATCGTATGGTCCTAACATAGTAAATTGATTCTTATCAAAATATTGAAGTTGACTACTTGAAAAACTCATTACTCCCATAAAACCTTGAGATGGCTTCACATCTTTAACTCCCTTTATCTCTTTTATACCTTGCATATCTGATTTTGTAAAAGGTTCTAAAAGACTCATATTTGCTTCAAAGTTATCTGGTTTAAATGTTATGTTTATCTTATTAGCATTAGTTTCTTGAGAAGATTCTAAAACATAAGCTTTTAATCCATCACCTACTGAAAGTATTGTAACTACAGAGCTTATGCCAATAATAATACCAATCATTGTTAGAAAAGTTCTTAACTTATGAAACTTTAAACTAGCAATGGCAGTTTTTATTAAATTAATTGATGACATAATCTTCCCCCTTTGTTATCACTCCATCCTTAACTCTTATTACCTTATTGGCATATTTAGTTAAGTCTTCATCATGTGTTACCATAATTATTGTCTTATTATCCTCATTAAGTTTCTTTAAAATCTCCATAATTTCTGTACCAGTATTACTATCTAAAGCACCTGTTGGTTCATCTGCAAAAATAACATATGGATTATTTATAAGAGCTCTTGCAATAGCTACCCTTTGTTGTTGACCTCCAGATAACTCTAAAGGAAGCTGGTTTTTCTTTTCAGATAATCCAACCATATTTAAATACTTATCTATAAGTTCTTCTCTTTCCTTACGAGGAACATTTTTTTCATTATATAACAGTGGCAGCTCAACATTGCTTCCTATAGTCATAGAATTTATTAAGTGGAATTGTTGAAATATAAATCCCATATATTTATTTCTTATATCAGCCTTTTGATTCTCTTTTAACTTACTTACATCAACGTTATTAAACTTGTATGTACCATCCTCAAAACTATCTAATAACCCTAATAAGTTCATTAAAGTTGTTTTACCACTACCTGATTTACCCATTATCATGACAAAATCACCTTGTTCTATAGTCAAGTTTACATCCTTTAACACATGGAACTTTTCTTTACCTAAGTTATAGTATTTATTTAAGTGATTAACTTCTACTATATTACTCAACCTTCATACCCTCTTTCATATTTGGAGTAGGGTTAGAAACTATTTTATCTTCTTCATTAAGTCCACTATTTACTATAACTATATCCTCACTTCCCTCTTTAGATGAATATGTTATAACTTGTTTAACAAGCTTTCCATCTACATTCTTAAATACAAATTCTTCATTATCTGCATTTAAAATCGCTACTTTAGGAATTTCTATTGGCTTTTGCTCTAAGTTAACAGAAGCTTGAACATGGAATCCATTAGTTAAATCTTCTTGTGAATCTGGAGTTATGTTAACTTCGTAGTAAGACATGTTTCCACCAGATGCTCCTCCCTGAGCTCCAGCTTGTGCTGCTAAAGTAGCCCCACCATCTACAGGAGTGTTTCCAACTGAAGTTATTTTACCTTTTATATTTTTATTTGTTGAAAGTATATTTATTTCAACTTCTTGGCCATCCTTAATCTTAGGTTGGTCTTTTTCATTTACAGTTCCACTAATATAATAATTACTTGATTCAACAGTCATATATGGTTGTGTAGGACTACCATTTGATTCTCCTAGTATTACTTTACCATCTATAGGAGAAGTTACTGTATAATATTCTTTATCTTTTAATGCCTTTATTTGTTTTTCTAAAAGTTTTATTTGATCATCAACACTACCTGTTGACATGCCGCCTGCATTCTGACCTAAATTTGGAGCCTGCCCTCCTTGTGGATCTTGATTTTCTAATCCAGAATTTTTTAAAGCTTCTAACTGTTTTTTTGCTTCCTGATTTTGCTTTTGAATCTCTTCCTTCTGGCTTTTAGCAGAATTTAATTGAAGCTCTAATTGTTCTATTTGACTTTGAACTTGTTCATTTTTATAGGTAAATAAAGGAGCTCCCTTTTCAACAACATCTCCATTTTTAACTTCAACCTTATCTACAGCTCCCTTTGTTGCATCTAAAAATATATTTTCAACTTTTTCTGGTTCAATTTTACCATTTACAAAGACCTTATCTGTAGAAGGTACTGTATATATTTCCATAGTTGCTACAGACTCTTTGTTCATGCTCTGTTTTAAAAAATAACTTCCTACTCCGACCCCTGCAAGTATTACGACCGTTACTATTGCTATTATGTATTTCTTCTTCATGAATATCCTCCCTTATAAATTCTTTATCCTAATAATATCATATTTTAAAAAAATATGTATAAATTTTGAATATTGTTAATCTTAAATAAACCTTAAATTACCTTTTTATCTTTTATTAACAAGAATAAATATCTATATAAAAAAATAAGATAGCAAAACTATCTTATTCTCCTAAAACATTTTCTATACATTTTTGGGTTGTCTCAACCATAAAAATCATATCTTCTTCTGAAACAATATATGGAGGATTAAAGTATAAAACATCTCCTAAAGGTCTTAACAGCAATCCCTTTTTTAGAGCTTCCTTATAAATTTTATATCCTATTCTTAAGTCACTTTGAAATCTTTCTTTTGTTTTTCTATCATTAACTAACTCTATAGCATTTATCATTCCAATACTTCTTATTTCTCCTACATTTTTATGTTCTTTAAGAACAGAATTTAATTTTTTATTTAAAAACTTCCCCTTTCTATTTACCATTTCCAATATATTTTCATCTTCAAATATATTTAAAACTTCAACAGCTATGGAAGCTCCTAAGGCATTACCTGAATAAGTATGTGAATGCATAAAAGCTTTATGCTTATTATAATCATCATAGAAGCACTCATATATTTTATTAGCTGTCAAAAGTAATGCCATTGGCATATACCCTCCTGTTAATCCCTTTGATAAGCACATAAAATCAGGACATATCCCAGCATATTCAGTAGCAAACATCTTTCCGGTTCTTCCAAACCCTACAGCTATTTCATCTGCAATAAAATGCACATCATATTTATCACAAGCCGCTCTAAGCTTTTTTAAATATAGTGACGGGTATATTTTCATACCTGCTGCAGCTTGTACCAATGGTTCTATAATAACTCCTGATATAATCTCAGAATTCTTTTCCAATTCTTCTTCCATATAAGAAAAGCATTCACAATTACAATTTTGTCTATCTTTTGAAAACTCACACTTATAACAATTTGGTGCTTTTACTCTTATAACATCTATCATTAAAGGCTTATATACAGCACTATAGATATCCAAATCTCCCATTGAAAGAGCTGCTAAGGTCTCCCCATGATAAGCATCTTCTAAAGCTATAAATTTTTTCTTTTTTTCTTTTCCGCTTTGTTTATGGTAGTGAAAACTCATCTTTATAGCTGCCTCAATAGCAGAAGAACCGTTGTCACAAAAAAATATCTTATTTAATCTTTCTCCTGTTAACTTTATTAATCTTTCACTTAGCTCTATAGCCGGTAGATTAGAAAAATTAGCAAAAATAACATGTTCTAGTTTATCAACTTGATTTTTCAAAGCATTATTTATTCTTTTATTAGCATGTCCAAAAAGATTACACCACCATGAACTAACACAATCTAAATACTTTTTATCATCTAAATCATAAAGATATGGTCCCTTTCCACTCTTTATTATTATAGGTTTAAGCTCCTCATAATCCTTCATTTGAGAACATGGATGCCATATATACTCTAAGTCTTTTTTTATTAATTCTTCTTTAAACTCCATAAAGCACCTCATTAAGTTCATTTAAATCATATTCTTCTATATTCTCTAGACTTGGTACAGTAGAAATATTTTTTACTCCTGTTAACTCTCTTATTATTCTTTTATTATCTGTGTGTATTATATTTTTTCTATTAAATCCATTAAGTACTATTCCACTAACTTTTAAACCTAAGTTTTTTAAATAACTTATGGTTAAAACCGTATGATTAATAGAACCTAATCCACTATTAGATACTAATATTATTGGTAGGTTTATTTCTCTAACTATATCCTCTAGCATAAATTTTTCATCTGAAAAGCTTATAGGACATACTATTCCACCGCTTCCTTCACAAAGGATAAAATCATATTTTTCACTAGCTCTTAAATAATCCATTTTTATTTTTTCTATATTTATAGGAACCGCTTCAACTTCACTTGCCAAATGTGGTGAATATGGATGTTCTAATATATAAGAAACCATATTATCATAATCCTCTTTTAACCCTGAGATTTTCATAACCTCTTCGCAGTCCATAGGTATTAGTCCTTCTTTCCTCTTTACAGCTCCACTTAAAACAGGTTTATAATATCCTGCATTTATTCCATCTCTTCTTAATTTTTTTAGAATTAATCCACTAACAAAAGTCTTACCAATGTCAGTGTTTGTACCTATGATATATACTCCCTTTTTCATAACTAAAAAATCCTCATTCCAACTTTCTCTATTAACTTTTTATCATCTTTTATCTTATTTCCACATGTGGTTAATAAATTGCCTGTTATAGTAGCATTTGCTCCTCCTTTAAAGGCATTTTCCCCAAAGAATTTAAGTAAATGTCTCCCTGCAGCTAATCTTATTTTTGCCTCTGGATTTATAAATCTAAAAATAGCTATGGTTCTTAATATCTCCTCTTCTTCTAAAGGTGGTACATCTTGAAGCTTTGTTCCTTTAATGGCACTTAATACATTTATAGGAATTGATTTTATTTCTAATTCCCTAAGAGTAATAGCTAAGTCTATTCTATCTAAAATTGATTCTCCAAGCCCTATTATTCCTCCAGAACAAACCTCTAACCCAATCTCTTTAGCATGTTTTATAGTATTTATTCTCTCCTCATAAGAGTGAGTTTTGCATATTTCATGGTAATATTCTTTAGAGGTTTCTAGATTATGATGATATCTTTTTACCCCAGCCTCTTTTAATTTAATTAAAGCTTCTTTATCTATTATGCCATGGGAAGCACAAAGATTTATTTTAAGTTCTTTATTTAGGTTTGAGTAATAATTAACAACTCTCTTAAAGTCATCAGCATAAAGGCCTTTTCCCGAAGTCACTATAGAAAACCTATGCACCCCTTCCTCTTCATTTTCTTTAGCAATCCTTTTTATCTCTTCGTATTCAAGAAGATTATATTCATTTATATTAGTCTTGTGATGCTTAGACTGGGCACAATAAGCACAATCTTCTCCACATCTTCCACTTTTCCCATTAACTATGGAACATAAATCAACTCCATCACCATGAAGTTCTTTTCTTATATTATTAGCTTCTTTAAGCAATATTTCTAAATCACTATTAAAAAGCTTAACTCCTTCTTCTTTAGTTAATTTAATATTTTTTAAAGCCTTTTCTTTCATTTTTAAAATAAAATCCATAACTACACACCTCAAACTTATACATACTCAAGTCTTTTTAATCTTGAAACCACTTTAGAACCAACTAATGAAATTATAAAAGTCAATAATAGATCGCTTGGCAGACATGCTATAGCTCCAATACTAACTGCTGAAAATAAACTCATAGTATCACCTAAGTAAAAATTATAAATTAAATACATATAAGAAACTCCAAATATATATATAACTAAAAGCCCAGAAATACCAGCTAAGAATAAATTTTTAATAGTTATTTTCTTTAAGTTTTCTGTTATCTTTCCTATTATATAAGCTCCAAAAATAAAACCAATTAAATATCCAAAGGTAGGTTGAAATACATATGAAAGGCCTCCACCTTGAGTAAATATAGGAATTCCAATTAATCCTACGGATACATAAATTATTTGAGCTAATGTACCTCTTTTAGCCCCAAGTAAAATTGCTCCTAATGCACAAAAGAAATACTGAAGTGTAAATGGCACTATAGGAATAGGTATTCTTATAAAAGCACCTATAGCTGTAAGTGCAGCAAAAATAGGTATTAATGTTAAGTCTCTTGTCTTAATTTTCATAAATATAATCTCCTTTAATTCTTATAAATCCATAATATCTCTCAAAACAAATTTATCTTGATTATCAAAGTATATTTCATATAATACTCTCACCGTTCACAATTGTCAACTAATAAATATTTTTAGGTTTACATTTGTTTTATTAAAATTTATTGGTTTACCAAATATCCAATTTAAAGATTTTTTATTAAAACAAAAGACTATGTTTTGAACTAGTATTAATTTTAAGTTATGTCTTAGGGAATATCTAAGCTAAAATAGATCCAAATAAAAAGGAGAGCTCTAAAGCTCTCCTTTTTATTACTATTTATTTTGTTGTGTTGATTGATCTTCAGGTTGTTCATTTGACTGATCCTGTGGTTGATCTTGAATATTCTCCTGTTTACTTGAATCATCTGAATTATTTCCTGTTTTTATAACTATATTACCATTTTCATCGTATGTTATTCCGTCCTTAACCTTCTCACTAGCTGAACTAAACATATTTACAATAAAGTCTTTAATATCAACTAGAGCATTCTTTATTCCGTTTAATGCCTTCTCTAAAAGTCCACTCTCTTCAAGTTGTTTTCCTGTATCCTTTAATACTTGTTGAAGCTTATCATTCATTTGATTTAAAGACTCTTTCATAGCATTGTAGTTGTAATCTAAATCATTTATTTTTGACATGAATTGTATAGTTTGCTCTTGTTGACCTTGTGTTAAAACTATATTGTAATTATTAGTAACATTATTTACTATCTTTCCGATTTCTTCATCATTTTTAGGCTTATCTTTTATTACATCAGTTTTAATATCGTTAACTACTACAGCAGCCTCATCCTTACCTAATGTTTGTCCATCTTTAGTTTTAGCATCGCTAAGATTATTAGTTAGAGAAATTTCTTCTCTAGCAGCTTCTTTCTTTGGAAGAGATAACTCTTCTCCTGAAGCATCTTCAAATCCTTTTAATATACCTGCTAAAGCAGCAGTTCCTGTTACCTTAAATGGAGCATCTGCTTTTACATCTGCATTATTTACCCCTGATGTAAGAAGTGCATTAGCAAGCATACTTCCTGTTACCTCTGTTAGATTGTTAGTAGTTACATTTATTCCACCTTTATCCTTAACTACTACGTAAGAACTTGATATAGATTGACTACTTGCCGGAATAGGTTTGCTTGTATCCATACCTAATTGTTCCCTTATATCTTGATTAGTTACTTCTATTATTTTAACTTCATTAGCCTTTACTCCAAAAGCATCTAACATTTGTAACTTTTCTGCTTCTGTTAGATTAGCTCCTAAAGTTACTACAGCTTCAGTTTTCTCACTTTGTGCAAAAACTGGAGTTGCCATTCCAAACATGAATGTACTCACTATGGCTCCACAAATAACTTTCATTAAACTTTTCTTTTTTATCATAATCTTTTCGTTGTAAGTAATAGTTAATCCCTTTAATTTAACCATTGCTCTATTACTACAACAACACCTCCTAAAATATAATTGTTATGAGAAGTTAAGCTTATCTATTTCATCACCCTTACTAAACTTCTTCACCCGTTTTCAAATTATATCATGGCAAATATACCTAAAAATTAAAATTTGATTACTTTAATATATCTTAATAAAAAAGTAATTTCTATTTATTAATCAAAACTATAAAAACCACATAACCAAACATTATAAAGCCTAATACAATTAATACTTGTACTAGGCTTCTTTAATTAAAACCATTTAATTTTTAAGCTATATTTTAAACAAGCATTGATTTTTAGATAGAACTGTAAGGCCATATTAATGAACAATTAGTATTGCATTATTCTGGATTAGATGCTAGTAATACTTTGCAAAATTAAGTAGGTCTAAAGGGCTAGCTAAAAATCAATATTCACCTAAAACAAAGCCAAATTCCAAAATAATATTTGTTTAAAAACTACCATGTTGAGTGATATTTTTCTTTAAGAAACTTTCCTTACTTTTTAATATATCTTCTGCTAATATTTTGTTTAATGTATCCAAGTTAAATTCTTCATCACATACTCTTACGCTTTGAACTCTTATTAAATTATCTAAAAACTGCTTTATCATAAGACCATTTTTAAGAGCTAACTCTCCTATTCTCTTTTGCATATCCCCAATAGCATTTTCTAAAGCAAGTTCAGCATCCTCATCTAAAGAGAACCCTTTTTTAACTAAGGTACTTAAGGCTATATCACATAATTCTTTTTCATTGTAATTTCCAAAGTCAACCCAAACAGGGAATCTATAGTTTAATCCTTCATTAGCTAATATAAGATCTTTCATTTTTCCTCTTACACCGCCAAGAACAATAACTATTCTATTACTGTTATTATCTATGAACTTTATAAGGTCTGAAACTATTTCATTATATCTTTCTTCCCCAAAGAAGGTATTCCACTTATCTATGTATAAAACTTTTCCAATATGCTTATTCAACATATCCTCTACCTTTATACCTGAATTAACCATTGCCATAAATTCATATTTATCTATTTGAACTATGCTTTTAGCTTTTACTATTCCCATGCTATATAACATCTCTGAATATATATTTAGAACAGTTTTCTTCCCTGTTCCACTTTCTCCAGTGAACACCATATTCATATACTTATTTAAGTCAACTTCGAAGCCAAGCTTCTTTCTTTTCTCCTTGATTTTTATAAGTTTATATTGACTTCTAAGGAAATCTTTTAACCCCTCATTTCCTACTAAAGCATTTAATTTTTTCTCTAAATCAAAGTGGTTATCATATTTAATTGCATTCATAGCCTTAATATCTTTTGTGTTTATTAAATTCATTTCATAAACACTTATATCATTTTCTGCAATTCTAATACTTTGATTTCTTATAAGCTGCTCAACATAATTTCTTACCATTCTTCCATTTCCTGATTGAGCATCTGCATTTTCATATATTTCAACAAAATTCTTTTTAAGCTCTGAATATCCATTCTTAGAAAGCTTAAAGCCTTTAGCTTCTACTAATTTTATAGCCATTTCTAAAAGCTCATTTGGATTATAATCTTCAAACTTAGTCCAAAGTGGGAATCTTGATCTTAATCCTATGTTAACATCGAAGAAGTTTTCCATTTCCTCTTCATAACCTGCTAAAATAACTATTACTTCTTTTGAATAGTCTTCAATTAATTTAAGAAGAGTTTCTATAGCTTCTCTTCCTAGAGAATCATTAGCTAAAGTATAAGCTTCATCTATAAATAAAACCCCTCCTAAAGCTTCCTTAAACTTCTCTTCAGTTTTCTTTGAGGTTTCTCCTAGAATATCTGAAACAAAACTTGATCTGTCAGTTTCAACCAATTGACCAACCTTTAAAAGTCCCATGCTATTTAACATTTCAGCAACTAATCTTGCTATACTAGTCTTTCCTGTTCCTGGATTCCCTGCAAATATCATATTTAAGTTTTGTTCTATTTTAGTGCTTACCCCAACAGACTTTCTCTTTTCTTGAGCCACTATAAGTTTATATTGGCTTCTTAGGAATTCTTTAACTTCTTCAAGTCCAATTATTTCTTTAAGCTTTTCCTCTAAATCAAATTTAGCACTAACCTTAAAGTTAAAGTTATCTTTCTCTAAAAGATCTATAGCTCTTTCTTTATTTACTAAGTATTTTTTAGAAGCATCCATTATCGCGTTTTCTACAATATTCCTAACAAATCTAGCATTTCCTAAATCACTCTTTCCAACAAGTTGGTTCTTAGTGAATAATTCAATAAGCCCAGCCTTTGCATTATTAGCTATTCTATACCCTTTTGATTTAGCAATATTAACGGCTATTTCATACATTTCTGATGGATTATAATCTTCAAATTTTATTACATTTGGAAATCTTGATTTCAACCCTTGATTAAAACTTAAAAAGTTTTCCATATCTTTTTCATAACCAGCTAAAATAACAGTTATATTGCCTCTATTATCTTCTATTCCCTTTAATAAAGCATCAACAATTTCAAGTCCTACTTTATCCTTTTCATCTTTGCATAAAGAATAAGCCTCATCTATAAATAATACTCCCCCTAAAGCAGACTCTATTATTTCATTTGTTCTTTTAGCAGTATCATTAACTCCTTCACCTATGAAATCTGCCTTACTAACCTCTTTAAATATATTCTCTTTTATCATTCCTAAGGCATGTAAATATTCAAAAGTTATTCTTGCAGCATTGGTTTTTCCTGTTCCTGCATTTCCTGCAAATATCATATTTAAAGATATCTGAGTTGGCTTTAATCCAAGTTTTTCTCTTATCTTTTGCACCTTAAAGTTATTCTCTATTTTATCTATAAAATCCTTAAGTTCCTTCATACCAATAATAGATTCTAACTTATATCTAACCTCTTCTAAGGTTGGAGTTGTGTATTTGCTTAAATCATATATTTCATCATTTGATTTGCAGTAGATACCATCGTCTTTTACATATATAAGCAATCTACTATTTGCTTCAATTCCTTCTTTTCTAATAATATTGATTATTGGCTTACATATTTTATAAGATATATATTGATCTAAACTTAAACTTCCTTTTTCTCTAAAAGTATCTTCTATATAAGGACAAACTCCTGCCTTTTCTTCTATTTCCGGATCTTCATCTACCCCTATTATTATGTCAACATCAAAAAGTTCTTTAACTTTTTTTATTTCTTTTAATAGCTTTTTCTTTATGACCTTATTTTTATCCTTTTCACTTAATGCCTTTCTATATAAAGCTTTATTCTTATTAACTAAAAACTCTTTAGATATTGTTTCAAAATCCTCGTTCTTTTCCTTGTTATAAAGGAATATAAAGAACTTATTATTGCAAATAATTTTATTTATGATTTCTTCATCAATTTCCTCTGCTTCAACTAAAAATTTATTCTTTATTACATAATTATCTTTCAGCATTATACAAGAATTAGGACTTATTCCTGAAAGCACATTTAATATATCTTCACTTGCTTCTTCTGTATTTTTAAATATTACACATTGAGAATCACTATTTAATTTTTCATATAAGTCTGTTAAGAAAGCATTATATCCTAAATTAAACTTATATGCTGCCAAATCAATTTCATCAATCTTACTATTTTTAAGGAATTCATATTTACTAAGTTCTTTAAATAATAAACTTAGTACACTATTTTTAAATATATCTCTTTCCTCTACTATAAGTAATATACCTTTACTATCCTCTTTAATTTTTTCTTTAAAGTAATTGCATAACTCCTTATTAAAAACTCTTTGTCCTATAAGTTCCTCATTAAGTTTCTTTTCTATTTTAAAAAATCCATTTTCTAAAATCTCTTTATTCACCATATTCTACTCACTTCATAAACTGATTCTTTAATGAAGCAATTCCTCCTTCTTTTCTATAATGTTTATCCTCTTCAAATACTAAGCTTTCCCTTTTGTTATTTTATTTATTATTTAGGCTCTGTTTTAGGTGGATGTTGATTTAAAGTTATCTTTTCAATTTCCACAAAGGTATCATTATATGTTATTTGTCCTCCCATATCAGAAATACCTGATTCAGTTAAAAAGTTTGGATTACCATGCTTTCTCCACCATCCAACATACATAAGTACCACATAATCTTGTACTCCTTTATCTAAAGAACACTTTAATGTTATTTCTCCCTTTGATGACTTAAGTTTAATTTTTTCTCCCTCACTTATATTAAACTTTTTCATCATTTCTTCGTTTAAATATGCCTTTGCTATTCCATCTATATCTATATAATGTTGACTTGATAAAGAATCCTTAGAATGATTAGTAAGTAACCTAAACTTATTTGTGTCTTCATTTAAAACTTCATCTTCTCTTTCAGCTATATTAGATATATAAGTTGGAGTTAAACTTCCACCTTCCTTTAAAGCTCTTTCAGAAGCAATCTCAAACTTTCCAGAAGGTGTTTTAAACTTTTTATCTTCCCAAGCTATATCATTATAAACTGTAAAGGACTCCTTCTTAATTATATCTAAAGTTATATCTTTATTGTATCTTTTTAATGGTTCAATAATCTTATTTAAATACTCTCTTTTTGAAACTAATGGATAACCCTTTATATTCATCCTTTTTGCTAATTCCATAAAAAAGAAATATTCATCCATAAGTTCTTCTTTAGGCTCTACAGCTTGCTCATTATAAATTAAATATGGATTAGTCATTGAACTAAATACCATGTCCTCACTTTCTAAAGTATTAGTACAAGGTATGAATAAATCACATTTTAAAGCTGTATCTGTCATAAACATATCAAAACAAACTTTAAAATCTACCTTATCTAAGGTTTCACTTAATCTATTTAAATTAGGAAGTTGATTCATAAGATTGCTATTGGCTATTACCATCATTTTTATTGGAGCATTTGAATCCCCTTTATTTAAAGAATATTTTTTCGGTGTTTCTATGAACTCATTTATATTAGAAACATAGAACTCTCTGTTTTTCCCAAAGCTTTCACTTTTAAATGGGTCTAGATCTAGTATTCTAGTTAAAACTTTATTTGCGTAATTTACTCCTCCACCTTTAACTCCAATTTGACCAGTTAAAGCACCTAATGAATCAATAGCTCTTATGGTATTTCCTCCATTTTTATATTTTTGCATTCCATATCCTAAATATATACTTGAATTTTTTTCACAATACATTTCAGCAAGTTTATTTATTTCCTCTATAGATATTCCACATTCCTTACTTAAATACTCTAAATCGAATTCTTCTAAATGCTTTTTGTATTCATTAAACCCTAAAACATAATTGCTTATAAAATCATCATCTTGAAGATTTTTAGAGATGATTATCTTAGCCATTGCCATTGCTAAAGCTCCATCTGTTCCTGGCTTAACTTTCACATGAATATTTCCAAGCTTTGCACTTTGAGTATTTATAGGATCTATAACTATTATTCTGCTTCCATTTTTCTTAGCCTTATTTAACATAGACATTGTATGTATTGTTGTATACGCAGGATTTTTTCCCCATAAAAATATATTTTTACTATTTAACATATCTTCTATAGAATTAGAAATAGAATCTCCAAAATCATATTTTTGCGCTCTCATACCAGCACTCCAACAAGGCCCACCTATAGCTTTACTAACTCCTCCATAAAAGTTGAAAAACACATCCTCTATTCCCTTGAGAATTCCTCCACTTCCATATTGATTGTAATATAGTATGGATTTCGAGGAATACTCTCTCTTAAAAAATTCAAGTTTTTCCTTCATTATGTTTAATGCCTCTTCAAAGGTAATTTCCTTCCATTTACCATTGCTCTTTAGAAGAGGTGTATAAATTCTCTCCTCATGATTTAATCTTCTTAAATGTGCTATTCCCTTTTTGCATATAATTCCCTTAGTAAAAGGGTTGTCCTTATCTCCTTCAATTTTTATTACCTTATCCTTTTCTTTATAAACATT
Source organism: Clostridium sp. LIBA-8841 (assembly GCF_034439435.1). Classification (GTDB taxonomy): domain Bacteria; phylum Bacillota; class Clostridia; order Clostridiales; family Clostridiaceae; genus Sarcina. The sequence goes on from NZ_JAPCKJ010000001.1 coordinate 498,182, forward strand.
AAATTTGCAACAATCAAAACAATCTAAAGTGCATCCATGACTTAATATTTCCATAAACATACCTCCCCACAGCTTTTTTATCCCTGTCCTTCTAATTGGTAATTAAATATACTCATTAAATTTTCTATCTCTAAAAAAACTTATGCACATAAAATTGTGAACATAAAATAAAGTTCATTTTTAATTTAGTCTAATTTTATATGAAGAAGAATCTATTAACAACCATAAAATGAAATTTAATTTGTAGAAAGTAAAAATTTCCTCTAACTTTTTAACACTCTAATTTTAATTTATATATCTTTTAATATACTTTTAGTTTAATAAAATTTATTTTTAATTCTATAAACTATATAAAATTAATCTTATCCCTGCCCCATTTATTAAAGCTATAAAATCCAAAATTATTATTTCTAATATTTTAACAAAACATATTACTTACAGATTAAATTTCGAATAATATTCATATTTTCTAAAAAATCTAAATTATCTGACAGGGAAAATTAGCGTAATTTCTTAAATTTAGTCAAAATTTATGATAAATTTCTATTTTTAAAAGCAGATTATTCGTATATAATATAAGTGACAATATCTTTAGTATTTACGATTGTAAAATATTTTAAATATGCATTGAGAAGGAGATAGACGAATGAACGAACAAAATCATGGATTAGGAATTATAGCTTTAGAAAGTTGTACAGACCTTGGTAACGCTATAGACAAGCTTATACAAGAAAAAAGAAATTGCAAGGATTCTTTTTTAATCAAAACTGATGAGATAAGATTCTCTAACGGTGAAGGAAAAGTTAAAATACCTGAATCTGTAAGAGGAAGAGATATTTATATCCTTTGTGACATAGGTAACTATAGTTGTACATATAAAATGTTTGGTTTTGAAAACCATAAAGGACCAGATGAACATTTCCAAGATATAAAAAGAACTGTTTCTGCAATAAGAGGAAAAGCTAGAAGAATTACTGTAATAATGCCTCTTTTATATGAATCAAGACAACACAGACGTAAAGGAAGAGAGTCTTTAGATTGCGCCTTAGCACTTCAAGAACTTGAAAGATTAGGTGTTGATGAAGTTTTAACTTTTGACGTTCACGACCCTAACGTTCAAAATGCTATCCCACTAATGTCATTTGAAAACTTCTACCCAACTTATGATATAGTTAAGTCTCTAATTCATAACGAAAAAGATTTAGAGCTTGATAAAGAAAAATTACTTGTAATCAGTCCAGATACTGGAGCAATGGACAGAGCAATTTACTACTCAAGCGTATTAGGAGTTGACGTCGGTTTATTTTACAAAAGAAGAGATCATTCACGTATAGTTAATGGTAAAAACCCAATAGTTAAACATGAATACATGGGAAGAGATGTTGCTGGTAAAGATGTTTTAATAGTTGATGATATGATAGCTTCTGGTGAATCTGTACTTGATATCGCTCAAGAACTTAAAGAAAGAGATGCTAGAAATGTATATGTAGCTACTACTTTCTCATTCTTTACTGAAGGTCTAGAAAAATTCAATAAGTTCTTCAATGATGGAATAATTAAGAGCGTTTATTCAACAAACTTAACTTATATTCCAGAAGAAGTAAAAGATGCTCCTTGGTTTAAATCTGTTGATTTATCTGACTTCATAGCTAGAATAATAAATAGATTAAATTATGATAAATCTGTAGCATCATACATGGATGCTACTCACATAATCAAGAGATTACTAGAAGAGAAATAATTCCTTAATTTTAAAAAGGCTCTGTTTAATTAAACAGAGCCTTTTTCTCATCTATTTAAATAAGAATTCTACAGCTTTCTTTGCCTCTTTATCATTAAAAGCATTGTTATAAATTTCATCTAATTTATTTTTAATTTCCTCACCTTTTGCTAAGAAGGCAGTTCCCTTTCCAACTTGATTTTTATAATTCAAAGCAAGTTTTGCAATTTCTTCCTTGTGAATCTTATCAACATCATCTTCAATATATGAAGTATAAACATCTATGATTTCGTCCTCTTCCTTACTTGGGAAGTATTCATGAGGTGCTGTACTATCAAAGATTGCAAAATTAAGTTCTCTACTTATAACCATATCCTTACTATCTGGATCAAATGCACAAGAATAAAATTCTACATCATAACCTAAATCAGATACTTCTTTTGCTATTTTTTTAAGCATAGTTGATTTTCCTGTTCCTGCTCTACCCTTTATAAAATATCTCTTAACACCTTCTGTTATGTTAGGTACGAAATCCTTTGACCCAGTAGGTGTTGCTGCACCTAAATATCTCTCTACAATTTTACCTGGCTTTTCTTTCTTAAGAGCATTTTCTGTTAACAGTGCAATTATATGCTTCGTAAGCTTATTCGCTTTATTAATATTTATATAAGGGAAATAAATGTCTTCCCAGTAATCATGTATCTTTAAAGCCTTTCTATATTCCATATGGGCATTACTCATACATTGAGAAAACTCATCTTTTAAAGTTTTTATTGTTTCTTCATTTTTACTAATTTTATTTTTATCTAGAAATATATCTAAGTCTATTACTTCAATATTATCTCCTATTAAATTCATAACCCCATGAAGAGGAGTACCATTTACTACAGCAATTTCCTCTTCTTTTAATATTATTCCTTCCATTTCATTATTATCTATAGAACTAACAATAACGTCTAAGTTAAACTTGTCACTATATTCATCTATGAGCTCTTTTATAATAGCGGTCTTAAATATATTGCTTCCTCCATTTAATGAATATATTTTTTTTATCCCTTGAAAAATAGAGTTATAAAGTGGTTTAAATCCCTTTGATGTATTTGCTGCTCCATAATAATAAGTTACATTCTTCATTTTTTTCTCCTTAATATCTAATATATCGCTCTTAACTTATTATATTTTCTTAACTGTAAATAAGTTCCAGAACAAAAAAGTTGATTTTATTAAATAATAAAATCAACTTTTGAAATAAGGAGCATTATAACTTATATTACTCTGCAATTAATATTTATTTTTAATTAAGTAGTTTGTGTACTACTACTTTGTGAATTACTACTTGTATTTGAAGAATTAGAATCATTTACAGGTGAATTTTTTATTACCTTAAATGCATACCCATGATCTTTATAAAATTTTATTATTGAAGGCAATGCTTGTACAGTTTCTTTCTTCGCTGCTGCATCATGCATTAATAAAATTACATGATTTAAAGAATCAAGATTTTTAGCTGAGTTTTGAACATATTGCTCTACTGTATAATGTTTTCCAGTTGCATCTCCAGTTTCAGCATCCCAATCTATACTAACTATATTATCCTTTGCAAAAGCTTCATCTAGAGCTTTTAAATTAGGATCTCTATAATATCTTCTAGACATATATCCACCCGGCATTCTAACAACTCTAGCATTAAAGTTATTTCCTAATACGCTCTTCATTATTTCATTAGTTTCATTTAATTCACTCATAAATTTATTTACATTTACTGAATTTCCTGGATATAATGTTTTATAATCATGTGAAAAACTATGACCTGCTACAGCATTTCCTTGATCAATTTCTTCTTTTAACAGCTCTTGATTTTCTTTATTATCTTTTAAAGCTGACCCTATATCAAAAAATGTAGCATGTACATCTTCTTTTTTTAAAATTTTTAATATTTCTTTTGTATTTTCGCTTGGACCATCATCAAAAGTTAAAAATATTTCTTTATCAGTATTAGTAGATTTTCCTTGAAGCATTTTTTCAACTTCATCTGCACTGACAGCATAAGAATCAGCAGCATAAATTATATTTCCATTTGGCATTATATCTGTTGGTTTTGGTTTCTCCTCTTTTTTAGCCTCTTCTATATTATTCTTAGTTGAAGCTAATGCTTTTTTGCTAGAGTTGTGATTTTCTAAAGCTTTAATACCAAACCCTAAACCAACTATTATAACAACACCAACCACAACCGTTGCTATTCTTCTTTTAACATACTTTTTATGTTTTTCATCACTCGTTCTATTACGCACAAAATTCATCTCCATGTCTATATAAATTAAATATTAAAATCTCCTAATATCTATATTAAAACTTTAAAAGATCTTTTTTGTTACAAATTGTTTAAATTTAATTCATATTAAATTCAGCTACAAAAGGAACTTAAAAGAATATCTTCTTTTAAGTTCCTTTTTCTTATTTCTTTTCGTTATTATACTTAATAAAAATCAAACTTTTTTTAATACATAAGCTGCTTTATCTTTTATTGTGTAATTACCACAGACTTTATTTATTATCTCTCTACTAGCAACTTCTTTATTAACCATTATTCCCCATTCACCTTTTGGAAGAGTTAAATTAAACTCATTATCACTTCCATTGAAAATTACTATAAATTCATCATTTTCATCTTTTAATCTATATGCAACTACACCTTTTTCTTTTATGCCTAATTCTTTTTCTATAAATGAAAGTTTTTCTCTTATTTCTTTACTATTATTTAATCTAAATAATTCATATTCTTTTCTTAAGTTGATTAATCCTCTATAATATTCAAATAGACTCTTATATTCTATTTTTCTTGTCCAATCAATTTTATTTACAAAATCATTAGAATTATAGCTATTTTCAATAAATTCTCCCTTTTCATTAACTTTACTTCTCAAAAGTTCTTCTCCTGCATGAATAAATGGTATTCCTTGAGAAGTTAAAACTATAGCTGCACTTAACTTATTCATATCTATGATTTTTTCCTCTGAAGCATTTTCACATACAATTCTTAACTTATCATGTAAAGTATTATTATCATGAGCTGAAGAATAATTTATTGTTTGATAAGGTTCATTTGCCCAAGACTCATCAGAATAATTTACTTTTTTATAATCTATTTCTTTGTGATAGGTAGCTGCAACAATTCCAAACTTTATGCTCTCTTCAAAATCATTGCCTCCATTTACAAAGCCACCCTCTTTAAGCTTTGAAACATGCCCCTTTATTCCATCTCTCATATCATCGCTAAATGCAGCTATTTGTAAATCCCTAAACTTACCTACATTGCATTTAAAGCATGCCTCTTCTTTAGGCAAAGGTGACTCTCCTCCATTCCATCCTTCCCCATATATTAGAATAGACGTATCTATTTTATCCATTTCTTTTCTTATTTCTTTCAGTGTCTCTATATCATGTAATGCCATTAAATCAAATCTAAAACCATCTATATGATATTCCTTAGCCCAATACTTTAAAGAATCTATCATATATTTTCTAACCATTAATCTTTCTGAAGCTAACTCATTTCCACATCCTGAGCCATTTGAAAACTCTCCATTTTTGTCTTGTCTATGATAATATCCTGGATATGAAAGATTTAAGTTAGAATTTTCTCCTGAATAGGTATGATTATATACCACATCCATAACAACTCTTATACCAGCTCTATGAAGCTTTAATACCATTTCTTTAAACTCTTTTATCCTTGCTTCTCCTTTGTAAGGATTCTTTGAATATGATCCTTCTGGCACATTATAATTTACAGGATCATATCCCCAATTATATTGAGGTTCATTTAATCTTTCTTCATCAACAGATCCAAAATCAAATGCTGGCAAAAGGTGTACATGAGTTATTCCCAATTCTTTTAAATGATCTAAGGTTGTTTTGACCCTAGTTCCTGGAATTGTAGTTTTTTCTTCTACTACACCTAAAAACTTACCTCTATTTTCTATAGTAACTCCTGAACTTTCATCAATGGAAAAATCTCTTATATGCATTTCATATAAAATTGAATCTATAACTTCTTTTAATTCCGGTCTATAATCCGCTTTCCATCCTATAGGATTGGTTTCTTCTAAATCTATAACCATTCCTCTATATCCATTTACTCCCAAAGCTCTGCAGTATGGATCTACAAAATCATGCTCAAAATTTTCTCCTACAATATGATATTTATAATAAACTCCATTTAAGTCTCCTTCTTTTATAATTTCCCAAACTCCATTTTCTTTCTTATTAAGTGAATCTTTTTCTATTAAACTATCTGTATTACCATCTCTATAAAGCAATAACTCTAAACTCTTAGCTTCAGGTGACCATACTCTAAAAATAGTTTTATCTTTACTATATGTCGCTCCAAGTTCGCCACTATAATAAAATTTATTATTGAATTCTTCAGAATTAAAATTTTTTCTCATAAAACACTCTCCCTTTTCTCGGTAACGTTTCCAATAGATTGTATATAAATTACAATTCATTTAATTTAATTATATTAAAGCATTAATTAAATTTCAACTAAAACTTAAATATTAGTTCTTATTTATATGCGAAAAAAATATTCTAATAATATATTCTTAATCTATACGAGGTACTAATCCATGAAATATTTTCATTATATTCTAGAACCACCTGATAGTTTTTTTAAGATTATAATAACAATATTAATATCCGTAATTTTGATTCTAACATTTTTCTTGAATAACATTTTTATAGCCATTGTTGATGGTTCTTCCATGGAAAATACCATACATGATAATGATATACTAGTTATAAATAAAAAAGCATATTCTATTTCTTCGCCTCAAAGATATGACATAGTAAATGTGTATGCTCCATATAAATATGATAATTTTTTAGTAAAAAGAATTATTGGACTTCCTGGAGATGTTATAGAAATAAATGATTCCATTCTCTATATAAATGGAGAAAAAGTTTATGAACCTTATATAAAAGAAGAAATGAATATCCCCTACTACTTAAAGCTAAATATACCTAAAGATAAATTCTTTATTATGGGAGATAATAGAAATATAAGTTTAGATTCCAGATATTTTGGTTTAATACAAACTGAAGATATTCAAGGTAAGGTAATATTAAAATACTGTCGTAAAAATCATAAATTTAAATTGTTCTAAACAGTTATTTTATAGCAAGAATGTTGTATCAAAAGTAAAAATAAAACTTATAAATATATTTTAAAAATAACTAAATATTCCTTTAATACTATTTATAAGTTTTATTATTCAAAGTTTTGATACAGCACCTTTATATTCTAATAATTAATAAATATATTAACTATCATTTAAATCATAACTTGTTGCTAAAATAAAATTTTTAATATTTTTAATTAATATTTGTAGTAATGCCATCCTTTACTTCTTTAACTTTCCAAGATTCCTTATCAACAAGATATTGGCTGATTAATGCTGGTTCTGGTTTTCCCTCTGGAGCATAAAATTTATTTATAATAAATCCATAACTTCCATCACCTAAATCATAAACTTCATTGGATTTAAGCTCTAAATATTGATCTTTTTTTACAACTCCAAGATTTTTTACTACTTCTAAAGCCTTTTCTTTTTCTTCCTTTGCTTTTTTATTTTTTTCAGCTATTTCTTTATTTTTTTCTTCATTCTTTTCTATCTTTTCGTCTAAAACCTTCATTTTAGAATTTCCGCTATCAATTAGCTCCTTAGCATTATCACCTAAATAAGAAACTTCTTCAATAGATGTACTCAATAGTTCCTTAGCCTCAACTATACTTCCTTCATTCTCTAAAGCTGTCACCTTGTCCATATTTAAATTAAAGTTATCTATAGCATTTTTATCTTTACTTATTTCTTCATTTAATTTTGATATATCCTCCTTAATTAGATCTGCATTTTTATTTTCTTCCACCTTGTTTAAACTTTCTAAAGCCACATCTAATTTGAACTCATCATAAGCTTTGCTTGCAATTACATAATTATATGTTAATTCATATAAACTTTCGGCCACATCTTTATCTTTTGAATCCTCTTCACTTGCAGCTTTAAAAATTGCTGTCGCCTCTTCATAATTTCCTTTTTTAATTTCTTCTTTTCCTTGGTCTATTAGACTTTTTCCGCCACATGCAACTAAAAGACTTAGAATAAATGTTAAAACAAATACTACACCTAATTTTTTTCTCATCCCTTTATTTCTCTCCCCTATATACTTTTAAATTACTTTAGTTGTTTAAAAATAAATTAGGCAGAACCATCTACCTAATTTATTTACTAAATATTATTTTTTATATTCTATATATGCTTTTAATATTTCACTAAATTTTTCATCTTTTAAGCTACTAATTAAAACCCCAACAACCTCATAACTTGAAGTTGCCTCATTATTTAATCTTATTGATTTTATTATTTTCTCAACATCTTCTGTTATTATCTTTACATCTGATTTGTTAAGAGTTAAGTTTAAGTCATTAGCCGCATTTGATAAGCTTGTTGATAATTTTTCAATTTTGAATTCTTCAATTCTACCATCTTTTTTTATTATGTTCACTAGTGAAACCCTCCCATTAATATTAATCTAATTTATTAATTCTCAAGTTAAGTATAACATTTACATTTTCTTCTTAAAAGAAAAATTTTATACTTAAGATTTAATAAAAAATGGCTAGACTATTATTTATAAGTCTAACCATTAAACATAATATAAATTACTATTTTACTTCTAAAACATTAGTGGAACTTAATATTTTATCATACTTTCCTATTTGACCAACTGAAATCTTATTAATACTTGAAGGAATATCACTTATTGTTAAAGTGTGATTATCTACAAAATTAGTTTCAACAATCTTACCATTTATAATAATTTTACTTTTATAATTAAAATTATCTCCTGTTACTGTTAATGTGTTATTGCTTATGTCATAATTGTTTAAAACTATCTCATTTATACCTAACTTCATATTAGTTTTCTCATATTGTTTTTTGTCTGCACTTAAAAAATATTTATTACCAAATAACATATCATATTGAAGTAATTCAAATTCTTTATTATAATCTGGCTTTTCTTTATATGCTTCATGGAATGTAGGCATAACTCCTGAAACCATATTTAACTTATCTAATATATATGTTGTAAATTCCTCAGCTTCCATATTTACATTTTCCTTTTGTAAGCCAATATTATCCCATATAAAGAAGTCAGTTAAATATTTATTTCCATCTTTTAATACACTCTCATCCTCATTTATTACTTTTAATGATGGTAGATGATCTCCAAACATTGCTATTACAGTAGGCTCTCCTGAAGCTTCTACATAGTCAACAAGTTCTTTTATATACTCGTCAACCCCTCTTAACTTATCAACATAGCATTGAATTTCATTTCTCTCATCTTCAGTTAAATTTCCATCTACTGTGTAATTATCAAAATCTGAAGATGAATATCCACCATGACTTTCTACAGTTATATTATAAATAAACTGTGGTGTTTCATTGTCAGCCAATATTTGTTCTACAGGCTTAATATTTAAAACATCCTCTGGATATTGCCACTCATCATTATTAGGTTTGTCCATATACTCCATAGGAACATATGTATCAAATCCTAAGTTAGGAAATACTGTATCTCTATTATAGAAATTCCCTTCATAATTATGTATAACACTTGTGCCATATCCATAATCATGTAATATGTAAGCCATGCTCTCTACTGGCTGTTTTTTTAATATGTTGTTATTAGGTATTTCTCCAACTGGTAAATAATCTGTGCTTAATCCTGTTAAAACTTCGAATTCACTTCTAACAGTTCCACCACCATAAGTAGGAACCTTTAAAAATCCATGAGTTGACTCTTCTGCGATTCTTCTAAAATTAGGTATTGGATCCTCATTAAAAGTTAATCCTTCTATTCTATTTAAATCCATAAAAGACTCTAATTGAACTATTATAATATTAGGCATTTCTGCTGGCTTAGTAGATGCCACTTTAGCATTTACACTAGCAACTTGTTCCTCTTCAATTATATTGTCTCTTATATTATCAATAGATGCTTTGCTATAATTAGCTGGTTCTTTCACTTCAAATCCTGCTGCCGTATTTAAAAATGAATACACAAATCCATTTTGATGATATGAAGCTGGTAAATCCCATCTATATATTTCTATTCCATCTTTTATACTTCCATAGAAACTTCCTGTGACAATAACAGCTAAAGGAACAATTATTAAACCATATAAATTAAAGACTTTATTTTTACTCTTATATCTTTCACTAAACCATAATGCTACTATTATTACTACTATTGCTATTAAAGCTATAGCAATATATTTTAAAGTTCCAGAGTTCAAGTAATTTTCTGCTATTGCTATTCCATCTTTTATAGAGAACATATCAGCCCATATAAGTGGCGATCCTCTAAAACCTACTATTACTCCACTCGCTATATAAAATCCCATAATTATTATGCTTATGATTCCATAAACCATTCTAGTCTTTTTAAATAAAAATGCTATTGAGGTAATTACTAAAAATATTAAGTAATTTAATATAAATAGTTCTCGACTATTATTAAAGAAATTTTTTCCATTTTCAATAGATCCTCTATAAAATGACTCTCCCAGAAAAACCAAAAGAAATGATAAAGTAATCCAAATAAATAGATTGATTCCTAAATTCTTTAAAGTTTTTTTATTTCCTAAAAGCTCTTTAAAATATTTCTTATTCATTTACTGCCTCCCTTAATAAGTGTAATAAATGAGACTTAATTCAGAATTAAATTTATTTTTCTAAACATTAACTCATTTTAATCTTAAGCTTATAGTAAATTAGTTCTTGTTTATACAATTTTAAAACATTAAACCATTAAACCATTAGATAAATTAAAACTCTCTCTATGAACTATCTCCCAAAATAAATTTTTTAAACTTAAAATTTATAAAACTTTATATTGATTATTCTAACGTATTTAAGCTTTTTATACTATTTAAAATTTGTTAATATTTATTAAATGAATATTATTCTTACTGATTAATATATTGCATTTATTATATATTTGTTCATATTTTGTATCTTATTGTAATTTTATTGTTCCACATTTAATCTTATTGTAACGTTTTTTTCTTAAACCTTCCTACCCATATTAACTTTTTATTCATATTTTATTAATATTATTCTTTTAATAATATTAAGTATCAAATCTAAATATTTTTATTGTCTAAAAATACCTTACCAAAAAATTTATCAATAAATTTGTTTTTTTAGTATTAATCTATCAACATATTAAATTCTCATATTTAATAATTAAATGATAATATGTTAATTATTAAGTAATTACTAAGGAGATTAAAATGGACTTAAAAAAACTTTTTTCATTTAAAATTAAACCCATAAATAAAAAATTAGAAAAAGTAGCAAGCTCTTTTTCTTTAATAATTTTAATAATTTCACTTGCTTTAATATTTTATTGTATAATAAGTAACTTCCTACACAACATTTCTTATGGCTCATTAAAAGATATTAGAAATACAATTGGTGAAATCAGTGCCTATATCTTTGGATTCTCTATAGCTATGTTTATAGTAAGACGTATATTAAAATATATTCAACCTTCTAAATTAGAAAAAGAAGAAGACTTCTTTTCTAAATCTCCTCTCTTTAAACCTTTAGTAGATAAGTTTAAAAAACTAGATTTAACTTATTTTAAAAAAACACTTCAATATCTTGCAATTTTTCTTAGACAATAGCATATTCCACTATCATTGTTAGCTTTTGCACTCATAATAATACATGGCTATATTGGGTTACATTTTGGAATAATAAAAAATAATTTAAGTTTTAAAATTGGGTATTATCTTGGCATTTTAGCTTTAACAGATTTAGTTGTTCTTATTATATCTGGAATATTCAGAGCTGCTAATAAGGGAAAAAAACTTCATAAATTCTTAGGAATATCCTTTATAATATTAATGCTTTTACATATAGCAATAATTTAATAAAGCTCTGTTTTAGATCAATGTTGGTTTTCAGCTAACCTTCAAACCTAGCTAAAAATCAACACCACTTTAAAACATAGCCTTTAATAAAGTAAGCTGGCATATCTTTAAATGATATGTTAGCTTATTTTATGTAACATCGTTTCTTTGTTTCTATGAAAAATTCCAAATCATTCAAAAACTGAAAAAGCATTGCTCTATTTTCGAATTCCTCTCTTGTTACTGGGAGTTCCTGTCCACTTAAATCTTTTCTCAACCTATTTAATCTATTTATTAATATATTTACATTAACTTCTTTTCCTATAACTGAGGCTACTTCTTCAGTAAAATTAGCCACTAGTTCTGTCTGTTTAACTGTAATAGATATTCTTGAAAAATGTTCTCTCATATATTCTAATATTTGAAATTGAACTTCTCTCATCTCTATGTAATTGACATAATATCTAACGTCAGAAAATAAGTAGTTATTAAAATTATCATTAGCTCTTTTCTTAGCAATGCATAATCTATTTTCAAGTTCATTAAAAAGCCTTTGTTGATTTATAGAGACACTATGAGTTCTTAAAGAATATGCCATATCCATAAAAATTTCTTTTATTTTTTCTGATATATAATCTATATCCTCTTTTATTTTTTCTTCATTTTTAGGCATATAACTATTTAATGCCAAAGCTACTAAAACTCCTACCAACATAAGTCCTAACTCATTTAATATCCAATAAGTATTTACCTGCTTCTCTATTAATAGATGGGTTACTAAAACAGAACTTACCACAATACCATCAGTAACCTTCAACTTTACCGTTGAAGGAATAAATATTAAAAGGTATATTCCAAAAACAACTGAATTAAAGCCCAATGTTAAAAATAAAATTGAAGAAATCATTAAAGCTATAATAACAGATTCAATTCTTTTAAACGCTATTTTTAATGATTCTCTCTTTGTACTTTGAATGCTTAATATAGTAATAATCCCTGCTGAAACCCAATAACTTAATCCTAATTCTTTTGCTATAATCATAGCTATTACCGTACCTATACTAGTTTTCCATGTTCTAACGCCTATAAATCTCATTTTTCAACTCCCTATTATCCAATCTTATAAAGTTTTTTATAGATTAATAATATAATCAATTCTTAAAATAATCAAATTTATGCATTTTATTTATTAAACTGGGAATACTTTCATTTGAATCTATTTTTAAGAAAGGGTTGAAATATATTATGAGAATTCCAAAACATATAGGGGTTATCCCAGATGGTAATAGACGTTGGGCTGTTGAGAATGGTCTTGGAAAAGATGAAGGATACTTACACGGAATTGACCCTGGGCTTGAACTTTTTAAACTTTGTCAAAAACTAGGTGTTAAAGAAATAACCTATTATGGATTTACAACAGATAATACTAAAAGACCATCCTATCAAAAGGAAGCCTTTATAGATGCTTGTATAAAATCAGTAGAATTAATTGCAAATGAAGATTGTGAAATACTTGTAATGGGAAATTCTGATTCTCCAGTGTTCCCTGAGGAATTAAAGAAATACACTAAGAGAACTAAATTAGGTAAAGGTGGAATCCTAGTTAATTTCCTTGTTAATTATGGTTGGGAATGGGATTTAAACCAGCTTAAGTCTTGCGATATTAAAAGAAAAAACATATATGATAATATTCAATCAAAGGATATATCAAGAATAGACTTATTAATAAGATGGGGTGGTAGACGTCGATTAAGTGGTTTCCTACCAGTTCAATCAGTTTATTCTGATATGTATATAATTGATGATTTATGGCCTAACTTCAAAGAAAGCCAATTTTTAAATGCTCTTAATTGGTATAATGACCAGGATGTTACCTTAGGTGGTTAAAATAAAATTTAAACATACTAGGAGTGTTACTTATGAATAAGAAAAAAGCCATAATAGTAGGGGCTGGAATAGGCGGATTAGCTACTGCAATTCGCCTTCTTATTAATGGATTTGAGGTGGATATCTTCGAAAAAAATTTAAGTGTAGGCGGGAAAGTAAACTTAATTAAGTATAAAGACTTTAAAATAGACTCTTCTGCTTCAATATTTATGATTCCTAAACCTTACTTAGATATATTTAAATATGCCAAAAAAGATTATAAAGATTATATAGAATTAATAGAATTAAAAACTCTTTATAGAGTTTTTACTGATAATAAAAATAACTTTGATATCTATTCTGATTTTTTAAGAACAACAAAATCTTTAGAAAAACTCTTTGAAGATGATAGTTCAAACTATTATAAGTACATATCTGACTCTTACAAAAGATATCTTCTTGTTGATAAATATTTTCTCAATGAAAGTTTTTTTAATTTAAGTTTAAAAAATTTTAAAGCTATACCTCAATTATTTAGAATACAGCCTTTCAAGAACTGTTATAAAACTATTGAAAAATATATACGTAATGAATATTTAAGATCTTTTTTAGCCTTTCAATGTATGTATATTGGTGAGTCACCTATAAAAAGCTCTAATGTTTTTAATTTGATTCCATCAACATCTCAAGTATATGGATTATATTATATTAAAGGTGGAATGTATTCATACGTAAAGGCCTTAGAAAGATTAATTTTAGAATTAGGAGGAAAAATACACCTAAACTCTTATGTTAATACCATATTAATGAAAAAAAATCGTGCAATAGGAATAAGTTCTAATCATGAAAATATATTTTCTGACTTAATAGTTTGTAATGCAGACTTTACTTACAGTGTTCAAAACTTGATTCCTAGAAGTGTTATTAAAAATAAATTTTCTAAAAGAAAACAGGAAAAGCTATCATTCTCTTGTTCAACATTTATAATTCATCTCTTTTTAAAAAAGAAGTATAGAAATCTAAATGTGCATAATATTATTCTAACATTAAATAAAAAAGAAGCCTTTTTAGTTCCTTTTATAGGTGGAAGACTTCCTAAAGAATTCATATATTATATTTATTGTCCAAGTTCAATAGATTCCTCATTAGTTCCTAATGATTGTGAGTGCCTTAATATAACTTTGCGTGTTCCAAATCTAAATAAATATAAATCTAAATGGACAGAAGAGGAAATTAAAGCTTTAAGAAATAAGGTTTTATATGATATAAGTAGAATTAAAGGATTAGAGGACTTAAAAGAAAATATAATTTATGAAAGTTACACTACTCCTATAACTTTTAAAAATGATTTTAATTGCTTTTTTGGAGCTTCCTTTGGACTTAACCACAATCTATTGCAAACTACTGCATTTAGACCTCAATCAAAAATTAAAAACATCAAAAACATATATTTTGTAGGAGATTCCGTTCATCCCGGTTCAGGCATATCAATGTCCTTAATTTCAAGTAAATTATGTGCTAAAAAAATATTATTAGATTTTAAATAATATAAAAAGCATGAGGCTGCATCAATAGTAACTTAAAATAAAAGAGATGTAAATTTACATCTCTTTAAAAATCTTGTATTTCATTTATATTTTCTCTAACTACTTCAGTAAAAACTTCAACTATTTTCGAATCAAATTGAGTACCACTACATCTATTAAGTTCTTCTAATCCTTCATCATAAGTCTTTCTCTTATTATAAGGTCTGCTAGAAGTCATAGCGTCAAAGCTATCCACAACTGTTAAAACTCTCGCTAAATATGGTATATCTTCGCCTTTTAATCCTTCTGGATATCCAAACCCATCATATCTTTCATGATGGTATAATATAAGTGGAACTACTTCCTTTAAAGAATTTACTGATTTTATTATTTCTACTCCATCCTTTGGATGCTGCTTTAAAATCTCCCATTCATCTTTAGTAAGTCTCATCTTCTTAGTTAATATTTCATTAGGTATATTTATTTTACCTATATCATGCATATAAGCACCATATATTAACTGCTTCTTTTCTTTTTCTGAAAGACCTAATTTTTTAGCCATAAGCCTACTGTATACAACCACTCTTTCAACATGACTATATGTATATTTATCCTTTGCATTTATAACACCTATTAAAGTTTTTATAGAAGTTACTAATGCATTTTCCTCTTCATTTAAGTCTTTTTTAAGCTCATCTAAAACAGATATATATGTCTCAACTCTATTTTTATGAAAAAACTTAGCCCTATATAATGCATCATCAGCATATTTAACAAGATCTAATTCATTTTCAGCCTTATCTGGGAACACAGCTATCCCAACTGATACAGTTAAATTAGAATTAGGTTGATTTTCTTGCCCTTCAAAATATGTTTTTTCTATTTTATTTCTTATAGTTTCCGCAATTTTAGTAGCTTCAATTTCAGATGTATTAGGTAATATTATTGCAAATTCTTCTCCTCCATATCTCGCTACCAAATCTCCCTCTCTTGCTACACTTTTAAGTATAGAGCCTATTCTTTTTAATGCTTCATCTCCTCTTTGATGACCATATAAATCGTTGTAATGCTTAAAATAATCTATGTCCATAAATATTAGAGAAAGTTGTTTATTTTCAACTTCACTAATATGCATTTTCTCTCTTAATTTATCATAAAAATATCTATGATTATAAACCCCTGTTAATCCATCTTCATTAACTAACTTTTGTAATTCTTTTATGTGATCATTTTCAGTTTTCACATAAAAACCCAAAGTCCATGCTGTTAGTACAAATACTCCTGCCAGTATTAAATCATTTTGGAAGTACATATTTACCCCATTGTTACCAGCAAAAATCAAATCTATAACTAGAATAATAGCTGATGATACTATAGATACTATACATCCTCTATGCATTCCACCTTGTATTGTAGATGTTATTATAATAAATAAAAATAAAAATTTATTATTGCTAGAATTTGCACCTGAAACTAATATAGCCATTACAAATATAACCATAAATAAAATTATTTCAATCCACTGTATCGCATTTAAATAATCTTTATATTTACTTAAAGATGCTAAACTCCAAAGCATGTAAATTGTTGATAACAAAAATATACTTATTAAAATTGATAAAATACTATAATCTGCTAAAAAATTATTATTATGCTTTATAAGATTAAAAGTATATTGTAAAAAAGCTATGGCCGAAAATAATAATGATGATATCTTTACTATTGATAATATTTCATCAACTTTTTTCTTTCTATTGTCATTTACATCTCTAATCATATTCTGCCTCACTATTAATCATAAAATAAGGTCGGCTTAAACCGACCTTATTTATAAATTCTATTCGTCTCTTAAAGATTTTGGTTCTTCTGGTTGGTGTGTAAACCAAAGACAAGCTGAAGTAGCAACTGTTGTTGCTATTACTGTTGTTAATGCAGCGAATACTGTTAATAAGTTTTTGTTTAATTTTTTCATTGAAACTCATCCCCTCTAAAAATTTATAATATTTTATTTGTAAAAGAATCTATAGTTTTTAACAATATATTTCCTAAAGCTGTAAGAGTCATGCACTGCCATGCTATTCCAAATAAAATACTCAGTATAACTGGCTTAGCAAAAACTACATCTGAATTATAATATAAAATTGTACTCAATAAGACAATAAATAAATATATAGTTAAAATCTTTAAAGATCCTTTTTTCATACGCTTTTTCTTTTTTTCAGTTTTTATTGGTTTATTTGGTGTATCTACTGGTGCATATTTGAAAATTATAAAATATGCAAAAACAAATATTACTACTCCAATAAATATAATAAACTCAAAATTCATATTTACAAAAAAACTGCTTTTAATTAAAAATCCAATACAAATTGAAATTACTATTCCTAATAAAGTACACACATTAGATGATTCTGAGTGTGCGCCTCCTGAATATTTTCTTAATATACTTGCTGTAAATAAAAATATTAAAGCTTCTAAAGCAATATTGAATATTAAACCTAATATTAAAACAGAAATTATTGATATTAATGTTTGTATTAAGGCATATGTTCCATATTGTATAACTTCTTTTCTTTCATTATCGTAATTTAATTCATTAGAAACTTTTTCAGCTACTGCCCTTGATATATTCTCAATCATTTTATCTCAACTTTCCTTTTTTTAATGCTATTAAATAATAGGAAACAACTGTAACAGAAAACATTATAGTTGATGGAATTCCATATATTGTTTTATTGAATGTACTTTTAAATAGAATATCTATATTCTTATTTAAAACATTTTCTATAAGCCATAAGTTTAATCCCTCGCATAAAAACAAAATCATTAAAATTAATATTGATGCTTTTATGCTAACTATTAAATCTATTTTATTTATATTAAATGCTAAAAATATTAAAACAAAAATGTTCAATATAGTATGTACACCATAATTTATAGGTAGTAGTCGTATTAAATAAACTACTAAACTCAATATTAAACTAGATGTCAAATATTCTTTCTTTTCTACTTTTCTATCAGCAAAAGCATACATAGCTAAAATCATTGTAAGCGCCTCTGGTATACCTCTTACTAATGTTTCAAAAAAAGTTACTTTTAGCATTTTTTCCTCCGTTGTCTTAACTAAATATTCTAGTCTGTCTATTCATGCATTCTTCATTTGTTTTTTTAACAGTTACATATATTATTATAACTACAAATACTCGTATAAGTATATCACCTATACTAAGTACACTATATCCAATATCTATTATATCACTTAAAAATTTATAGTTTACTGTACTATTTCCTAAGGTATGTATATCATTTATCTTAGATAAAGTATCTGGTTTAACATATCCAGTTAAATATGTTAGGCTAGGAAAAACTGGCATTTCTCCTCCATTTGCTGCCATTACAAAGTGATTTAGAAATGTCCCAGCAAATAAAAATACTGAACCAATTAAAGCACTTATATACTCTCTATACCAAAAAATAGGTATTAAAAATAAATACATATATATATCTTTAAACCAAGGAGACCATTTTACAACTTCATAATTCCCCATAAATATATTTATTTGAAGAATTATATACATAACCTCTGATATTAATATAGGATAGATTGTCCAACTTTTAAAAAATGGCTTTAAATTATATCCTTTTATTTTTGCAAGTATTAATGCTAAAACTACTGCTTCAACCATTATTTTACTCCTTTAACTTACTGTAAAGCTTTTAACCAATTGTTAAACTCTTTTCATTTAAATTAAATCATATAATTTATATTAAATCAACAATAAAAGCCTATTTTTTACAAAAAAAATACCATTTTTCTCTTTTTTAATGTTAAAAATATCCTTTTTCTATTTTTATTATTTTTTTCTCTTTCTTATTGTTAAATATATTAAAATTAAACTTATAATGACTATAACAATTTTTATATTTTTCTGTGAAGCCTCTATAACCCCATAACTAACTAAAACCTCTAGTAAAATTGATGGTATTTTCCCCAAAAATGTAGCTATTATAAATGTTAGACTATTAACCTTACTCATAGCTGCTGCTAAAGTCACAACTCCAGAAGGTACAAAGGGGAGTAATCTTCCTTCAAATATCAACAAACCAACTCTTTTTCCTTCACTCTCTAGTATTCTATCTATTAATTTATATTTTCCTTCAATATTGTCTACAAACTTATTAACTCCCTTTCTATATACCTTAAAACTTATCCATCCACCTATAACTTCACCTAAAAGAGATATTAAAAAGCCATTTACAGGACCAAAAAATACTATATTGGCTCCAGTAACAAATATAGATGGAATTATTCCAAGTAAAGCTATAATTATACTTATAAATAAACTTATAAATATAGCTATTCCACTATAATTACTAAAAATATTTATTAAACTATCTATTTTCTTCTCCTCCTTTGATTACTCCCTATAAGTTTAATTCCATTACCTTTTCTCCCCCATAGTCTAATTCTCCTGTAAATTTAAAACCTATCTTTTCATAAAGTCTTAAGGCTCCCTTGTTATTTTCAAAAATACTAAGATATATTTTTTTAACTTTAAATTCATTTGCAATATGTTCTATTAGCTTTAATAGACCTTTCTTTCCATAGCCTTTTCCCTGAAATTTATAATCTATCATAAACCTATCTAACCAAACCCTTTTGTCATCATCAAAATATCCATACATAGTAAACCCTATTAATTCTTCTTCTAAGTATATTCCTTTAACAATCCAATTCTCAACATATTTTGATTCTGCAATTGATAATGCATTGCTTTCTATAAAATCACTTTGTTCATCCTTAACCCTTAAATCCACAGCTTCTTTCCAATTTTCTTTATTTATATCCCTAAAATAAAAATTCATTTTCTATTCCTCCTTAAAATTTGTATAAAAATAACTGTCTTATATAAAGACAGTTATTAAAATTAATTTCTCATTATTATATATACAGTATAACTAACATAAAGGGCTACAAGCAATAATCCTTCATATCTAGTTAGTATTTTTTCTTTTTTCTTATTTAAGAAAATTAAAGCTCCTATAAATAATGTTATACCTATAAGAAACATTAAATCTACTGATAAACTTGCTGCTATAGATATAGGACTTATTAAAGATGATACTCCTAGTATTAATAATATATTGAATGTATTAGATCCTAGTATATTACCAAGAGCTATATCATTTTCTCCTTTTTTAGCTGCAACTAAAGAAGTCACAAGTTCTGGAAGAGAAGTTCCTATGGCTACAATAGTTAATCCAACTAATTTTTCACTTAACCCTAATCCTAAAGCAATAGCAGTAGCTGAATCAACAACCACTTTTCCACCTAACACTATACCAATGACTCCTATTATTGATAGAAGAACATTCTTTCCAGTACTATTAGATGATTTTATATTTTCCTCTTCAAACTCTTCTATTTCTGCAGTAACTGCTGCCTCATTATTTCTATCATTGCATCTTTTAACAGTGTAAACTAAATATCCTATATATGTTATACACATTAGAACCAATATAGCACCATCTGTTCTTGATAAAATCTCTTTACTTCCAATTAATCCAGTAAAAGCAAATATGTATAAAATAAATGTTGCTATTATATTTACGATAAAATCATTTTTAATTACACATTTTTTTATTGCTAAAGGAGCTACGATTGCAGTACATCCTAAAGCAGCTAAAAGATTGAATATATTTGAACCTAAAACATTTCCCATAGTAATATCATTGCTACCTTTTAATGCAGCTGATATACTCACTGCAAGCTCTGGTGCACTGGTTCCTAAGGATACAATAGTAAGTCCAATAATAACGGCTGGAACCCCTAACTTCTTAGCTATACCAGAAGCTCCATCAACGAAAAGGTCTGCACCTTTAATAAGTAAAACAAATCCGATTATTAAAAGTATATAGTTCATTAATTCCTCTCCATTCTAAATTAATATCCTCAAATATAGATATTATTAATATAAATTATAAAGATTATTATACTATTTATTTTAATAATTTCCATATTATTAAGGTTTGTTTTCATATAGTTAATAAACTGTCTAAACATCAAAACTTAACTGTTCGCTTTCTTCCATTAGAATATTTTCTTCTAAAGAGGATATTGTTATTCCTAATAACCTTACCTTCTTATTTTTAAAATCCACTAAACTCATAAGCTCTTTAATAAGACCCATTATTTCATCTTTTTTCTTTATGAAATGTTCTAAGGTAATACTTCTAGTTATATGTTTAAAGTCACTAAATTTAATTTTCAAGGTTACTGTCTTTCCTTTTTTATTTAATAGACTTAAATTATCTTGAACTCGCTCTGCTATTCCTTCTAAAATTTGTATCATTTCCTCTTCATCCTCAAGGTCTTCTCTTAAAGTAATTTCTTTACCAATAGATTTTCTAATTCTATATGGATTTACAGACCTATTGTCTATTCCTCTTGCAAACTCATATAGTATCTTTCCTCGTTCACTAAATATTTCAATTAACTCTTCCTCTGAAAATTTTAGTAAGTCCTCTCCCTTAAAAACACCTATATTATTCAATTTATTTTTAGTAACTCTTCCAACTCCAAAAAATTTTCCTATAGGTAAATTCCTTATAAACTCATCTGCTTTATCTTTAGTTATAACCGTTATACCATTAGGCTTTTTATAATCTGATGCCATCTTAGCTAAAAACTTATTAAAAGAAACTCCTGCTGAAGCTGTAAGCCCTATTTCTTTAAATATTCTTTCTTTTATTTCAAGAGCTATTAATGTTGCTGAACCCTTACATTTTTTACTTTTTGTAACATCTATAAAAGCCTCATCAAAGGATAAAGGTTCAACAAGCTCTGAATACTCATGTAAAATATTCATAACTTTCCTAGAAACTTTCTTATAAACATCCATTCTAGGTCTTATAAAAATAGCTTTAGGGCATAACTTATATGCAGTTAAAGAGGGCATAGCTGAATGTATCCCATATTTTCTAGCTTCATAGGAACAAGTTGCAACTACACCTCTTCTATTTGGATCTCCTCCTACGATTAATGGTTTCCCTTTAAATGTAGGATTATCTCTTTGTTCAATAGATGCATAAAAAGCATCCATATCTATATGAATTATCTTTCTATCTTCCTTCATAAAGCCTCCATGCAAACATATGTTCACACATAATTTTACACTAAGATTCTATAAATTCCAATATACTAAAAAACCATTTTAATTATTAACTTATTTTTGATTTTTAGATAGATTTAAAGATATCGCTAAAAATCAATATTCACATAAAACACAAGGTAATTATTTAACCTTTTCCGGCTCTTTGTACTCTATTCCCTTTGTATCTACTTTAATTGACTCTATAACAACATCCTCAACAGGTTTATCATTTGGTCCTACTGATACCTTCTCTATTTCATGTACAACATCTAATCCTTTAGTAACCTTTCCAAAAGCAGCATATTGACCATCTAAATGAGGAGCCTCTTCAGTAACAATAAAAAATTGACTTCCTGCACTGTCTGGATTTTGAGATCTTGCCATAGAAAGAACCCCTTCATCATGCTTTGTATCATTTTCTACTCCATTAGATGAAAATTCTCCCTTTATTGAATATCCTGGTCCTCCTGTTCCTGTTCCATTTGGATCTCCTCCTTGAAGAACAAATCCCTTAACTATTCTATGAATTGTTAATCCATCATAAAACCCACTGTTTGCTAAACTTATGAAGTTATTTACAGTGTTAGGTGCTTTATTAGGATATAGTTCAGCCTCTATGGTTCCAAAGTTCTTAACCTCTATAGTTGCAACTGGTAACTTATCTTCCGATATAGGCTCCTGTGACTTTTTTCCTTCTCCTCCACATCCAATCAACAATAAAGATGACATTGTAACTCCTACAACTATCTTGCTGACTTTTTTTAATAAACTCATTTATTCATTCCCCTTTCTCATTTTTATTAGTCATATGCATTAAATTATACCATCTAAAGCTTTTTATTTTATGTCAAATAAGCTATCAATTTGTTTCTATATAATTAAATTTTCCAAAACAAAAAATTGGTATGTATTCTTAAGTTCTCTTTTTTACAACTTAAAAATACATACCAATTATATTAATTACTATACATCAAGTTCTTCAACTTCAACAGCGAAATTCCCACAGTTTTTACAAACATTTATATTAAGCAAATAGCTTTTATCAACTTTCTTGGCTCTTAATAACTTGTTATATGTAAGTCCTTCATAAGATTTTTCTATATTACTTATTACAAACTTTCCATTTTTAGTGTAGATAAACATATTAAATTCTAAAAAAGGAAAGCTCTTTATTTTTTCATCTAATCCAAATTTACATTCTTCACAAGGTCCATCATAATAAGCCTTTCCAAAACTAACTTTCTCACTGTTATTTAGAATTTCAAAAAGTTTATCTATATCAAAATCATCTACATCTTCATTAAAGAAATAAATTAACTTATCCTCTGATAAATTATATTCTTTTTCATCAAAAGTAAAACTAAACATATTATCATCCTTTCCTATATGTATTTTTAATTATATTATTGCCCATAAATTTATTTAATAACTTTAAATATAATATGTCAAACCATTTTTTTTTATTTTTGTAAGATAATTATTTTCTTTATTAAGTAATTTAAAATAAAAAAGAGTTGTATTAAAACTAACTTAAAATAAAACTTATAAATATATTCCGAGAATTGCTAGATTTCACTAAGAATTTATCTATATATTCTCTTCATACTATTTATAAGTTTTGTTATTTAAAGTTCTGATACAACCGCATTAAAAACTGTATTATAATATAAACCTTTTAATTGTTAATATACTTTTGAAAAATCTCTCCAAAATCTTTAACTATAAAAGCTTCCCTAGCCTTTGATATCCAATCGAAAGCATATTCATTAATTTGTTTAAAATCATTACCTATATTGCTATTTTCAACCCTGTTGCTTCCCATTACTTGTGCGGCAATTTGAAGTGTTTGAGTGCTATGTTCTAATCTTATAGCATTTTCTGCTTTAATTTGTGATATTTTTATTAGAGCCTTATATAAATCTTTTAATTGCTCCAATTGTTTTTTATCAACATCTATTGAAAAATATTTTTCTCCTATAGAAAACTTAATTTCAACATCTAAATCTACAGTTCCAGCTGTTTCTAAAGATACATTTCCTATGTTATTTAAATAGTATTCATATCTATATAAGTTTCTCTTTTTACTAACAGCATTAGCTCCATCTACATGTATTAGCGCCTTGTTAGTAAAACAATATTCATCTGATTTAGATTTTATTAAGAAGTATATTTCCTCTCCATCTTCATGCATTATATAATCATCTGAATCAACCTTATCATAATCTTTTGGACTTATAACCTTTCCTATGTCACTTAATCCTAATGCATCTGATGCTATTTTTTTAAACATCCTAAACACCCCTTTTATTTTTTATTAGATTATAACATATCTAATATAATCTAATTATAAAAAATTTTAAAATACCTATGAAATTTAACTTAAAATAAACTTTTCTATTGCTTTAGCAACACCATCATTTTCATTTGTATCTGTTATATAATCTCCATATTTCTTTATAAAATCAGGAGCATTTCCCATAACTACAGCTAACCCGGCCTCTTCTAACATAGATACATCATTTCCACTGTCGCCAATGCATATTACATCTTCAATTTTTATTCCTAACTTATCTGCAAGTGCTTTAACTGCACTCCCCTTAGAAGTCCCTTTTTTCATAATTTCTATGCATCCCCCCCAGGAAGCATAGACTAAATCTACACCCTCTAAGCTTTCAAACTCATCTTTTGCAGCTTCTATTCCAACTCCATCTTCTTGCTTTATTATTATGAACTTTAGTATATTTTCACCATGCTCATCATAAGCATCCTTTAAATCATCATACTTATAAAATTTTATCTTTTCTTCTTCATCTACCCAACTATTCATAAGTCTATGACTATCATCCTCTGGAATTTCAGTGTCTGCTATTAATCCATCAGTAGAATCCACATACGCTAAAAATTTATATTTTTTTATGATATCACATATTTTAAAATAAGTTTCTCTATCTAATGTTGATTTAAAAATAACTTCCTCTGTATTTTTATCTTTTATATATGACCCATTTGAACATATTAATGGCGCATTAACCCCAATTATATTTCCATATATCCTTGCTGAAGGGAAAACCCTTCCTGTTGATATAGCAATATGTACTCCTTTTTTAATAGCCTTTTTTAAAGCCTCTTTATTTTTCTCACTTACTTTATGCTTTGAATTTAAAAGTGTACCATCCATATCTATACAAACTAACTTATAATTCATTTACCTCTCCCCTTTCTAAATTAAATTTTATATAGCCTTTATTCTTTAATCAATCATTTGCAACCTAATATACAGCTATTAAATAAAAATAGCTACAAACTAATATAATTTACTCTTGCTTTATAGCTTTTTCTATTTTTTCTCATCTTTTATTTTTTAACTACTTGTAATTAATCCCCTTAAACTATTGCCCTAAATAAAAACTTTAAAGAGCTTATATATTCTTTTCCTATACTTTACTAAAAATTTATTACTAACTTTAAAACTAATAAAAAATCAGAGAAAGACACTGCTTTCCCTGATTAAATCTAATTTTATTGATTTTTATATTTTTCTAATTCTGAATCTAACTCTGTATCTGCTGATTTATTTGATTCTGGGCTTGAAGTTCTGTATTTATTTAACTCATCATCTAAGCTTAACTCTTCTAACTTAGCAAACTCATCATCTAAA
The DNA here is from genome assembly GCF_034439435.1 of Clostridium sp. LIBA-8841. Classification (GTDB taxonomy): domain Bacteria; phylum Bacillota; class Clostridia; order Clostridiales; family Clostridiaceae; genus Sarcina. The sequence goes on from NZ_JAPCKJ010000001.1 coordinate 524,091, forward strand.
CTTTCACCCTTTAATTCTTCTAAACCTGCTGCATAGCTTTCCTTTTTTGAAATTTTTCTTTCTATATCATCAATATTAATTGAGTTACTCTTGCTTTGAACATTTGCTATTACTTCATTGATTTGTTTTGAAGCCTCAGCATTATTTAATCTAGCAACTGCTTCATCTCTGTAACTTCTTGTCTTGTCTAATTCTTTTTCTAATTCTGTTAGCTTATTTTTTAGAACTTCAGCCTTAGCTTTTTGCCCTTCATAATTTTCTTTTAAAGAAGCAAATTTCTTATCGCTATCTAATTTAAGTCTTAAAGCTTTTTTAGCTAATTCTTCATTTCCCTTACTCATAGCTAGTCTTACTTTCTCATCATATTGAGCTGAATCTTCTTTTGCTTGATTCATTTTCTTTTCAGTCTCTTTTAAATTACCAAATATTTGAGCTGAAGATCTTTTTGCTTCATTAAAAGACTTCTCCATATCTCTTATTTTTTGATCTAACAGCTCTACTGGATTTTCCATTTCATCTAAAGCTGAATTAGTCTTAGCCTTTATCATATTAGAAATTCTATTAAATACTCCCATATTATTACCACCTTTACCGACTTTTTATTAAAATTTATTATACTCTCTCTTCTTTACAATTTCATGTCATAATTATTAATTTTAATTACCTTCTTTTTCTTCTTAATAATACTATTAATAATACTATTAATAAAATTGTTCCAATACCTACAAGTGGTCTTCTTATAAACATAAAACTAAACATGTTTCCAAGCATATTCATTATATTATTTAGCATAAGCATATCAAAAAAGTCGAATCCTCCTGATTTATTGCCCCTATAACTTTTATCTGAACTATTACTTTTCGATTCACTATCGCTTTTTGATTTATTGCTTTCTGAAGAACTTTCCGAGGAATCATTGGGTGCCTTATTATTAAATTTATCAGTAGTAGAATAATTACTATTTCCCTGTGTACTATTTTCTTTAGAGTCTTTTGATCCTTGTCCACTTTCTACGCTACCTGAACTACTTCCTGAGGAAGAATTATTAAACTTATCTGTAGTCGAATAATTACTATTTCCTTGACTTTTTTTCTTGTCACTTGATGAACTACTTGGTTTAGAATATTTCTTAGTTGAATTATAAGAGCTGCTCTTACTTGAACTTTTACTTGAACTTCTTGATCTACTTCCTGATGATTTACTGCCTTTTGCAATAGTATTTTCTATACCAAAAGTTTCTGCTTTAACCTTTTTAATTGGAGAAATATTAAAACAGCCAACTAAAAAGAAAAGAGATATAAAAAATACAATTAATTGTTTATACCGATTATTTTTCTTCACCCTCTTACCCTCCTTAAACTCAACATATATCATTATTATAAATTAATTATTAAAATTTGTATATTTTAAGATTACAAATTAATAATTCTTTGGTAATCCATAATATTATATAATATTGTAAAAAAGTATAACAAATGAGTATAAAAGAATCTTTAGATAAAAAAATCAGAGAAAGTCATGCCCTTCTCTGATTAAATCTAACCTTATTAATTTTTATATTTTTCTAATTCTGAACCCAACTCTGAATCTACTGATTCATTTACTTCTGAACTTGAAGTTTTGTATTTATTTAACTCATCATCTAAACTTAACTCTTCTAACTTAGCAAACTCATCATCTAAGCTTTCACCCTTTAATTCTTCTAATCCTGCTGCATAACTTTCTTTTCTTGAAATACTTCTTTCTATATCATCAACATTAATTGAGTTACTCTTACTTTTAACATTTGCAATTACTTCATTGATTTGTTTTGAAGCCTCAGCATTATTTAATCTAGCAACTGCTTCATCTCTGTAACTTCTTGTCTTGTCTAATTCTTTTTCTAATTCAACTAACTTACTTTTCAAAACTTCAGCTTTAGCTTTTTGACCTTCATAACTTTCTTTTAAAGAAGTAAACTTCTTGTCACTATCAAGTTTAAGTTTTAAAGCTTTTTTAGCTAATTCTTCATTATCCTTACTCATAGCTAGTCTTACTTTTTCATCGTATTGAGCTGAATCTTCTTTTGCTTGGTTCATTTTCTTTTCAGTATCTTTTAAATTACCAAATATTTGAGCTGAAGATCTTTTTGCTTCATTAAAAGCTTTCTCCATATCTCTTATTTTTTGATCCAACAATTCTATTGGATTTTCCATTTCATCTAAAGTTGAATTAGTCTTAGCCTTAATCATGTTTGAAATTCTATTAAATATCCCCATATTATTACCACCTTTGCCGACTTTATATTAAAATCTATTATAATCACTCTTCTTTTTAATTTAGTTCATAACTTCCAATTTTAATTATTTATTTCTTTTTTTTATTATAAGCCCTATTAATACTAGTATTACAAAAATTATTCCCATACCTTTAAATACTGTTTTTATAAACATATTAAAAAAACCTGAACTACCACTATTATAGTTCTTATTAGAATAACTTACCTCTCCCTCAGTGTCTTTTGATTCCTGTTCACTATTTGAACTGCTGCTTGATTCATTGTCGCTTTTTGACTCATTACTTTCTGAAGAACTCTTTGAGGCATAATTTGGTGCCTTGCTATTAAATTTATCCGTAGTAGAATAATTGTTGTTCTTCTGTGTGCTCTTTTCTTTTGAGTCTTGTTCACTCTTTGAACTACTACTATTTGATTTATTATCACTTTTTGATTTATTGCTTTCAGAAGAACTCTTTGAAGAGCTGGCTGGTGCCTTACTATTAAATTTATCCGTTGTAGAATAATTGCTGTTTCCCTGGGTACTCTTCTTATTTGAATCTTGTCCATTCTTAGAACTACTATTTTTTGATTTATCATCACTCTTTGATTTATTATCGCTTTTTGATTTATTATCACTTTTTTGATTATTGCTTCCAGAAGGACTTTTTGAAGAATCCGCCGGTGCCTTACTATTAAATTTATCTGTGGTTGAATAATTACTATTTCCTTGACTCTTTTTTTTATCGCTTGATGAACTACTCTTACTTGAACTTTCAGAGCTACTTTCTGATGATTTATTACTTGATGATGTACTAGTCTTTACACTATTATTTTCTATACCAAAAGTTTCTGCATTAACATTTTTAATTGGAGAAATATTAAAACACCCAACTAAAAAGAAAAGAGATATAAAAAACATAATTAATTGTTTATAACATTTATGTTTATTCACCCTCTTACCCCCTAATCTCAACATATGCCATCATTATAAATTAATTATTTAAATTTGTGTATTTTAAGATTATAAATTCATAATTCTTTTTTATAATTCTTTGATACTTTATGATATTATAAATATGTATTACATAATATGGGGAAGGAGTATAACAAATGAATGCAAAAGAATTTTTAGATAAAGAAAAAACTACCTATGGTAATCTATATAGTCAATTGGTATTTGTTCTAGATGATATTGAAGAATTAAGCGAGGATTCTACTTTAAAAGAAAGAGCTTATTATAAAAACATAAAAATATTAAAAAAATATAATGATTTACTAGATAAAGTTTCTAGAGAATTACCTGAAAAGAAATCTTTCCTATCATTCCTTAATAAATCTAAAGATAATGGAATTATAAAAGAATGTGAAGACTTCAAAAAAACATATAAGGATGCTCTTGAGAAAATATTTGTATGTTCAGAATGCTTATGTGTAAAATGCATAAGAGAATGCGGCTTTAACCCATGTGTATCATGTAATAAAACTGGTAAAGTTAATTATTGTGATAAAAAAAATACTAACCTAATAGTATTTAAAAACTTTATAAAACAGCAATACAATAGTGAAACTAAAGAAAATGAACCTCTTGAAATACTTTGTGAAGTAGAAATGTTAGATATAGACAAGCGTTTTAGAATCATAAAAGAAGTACTAAGTGGACAACAATTTGTGCTTGAATATACTTATGACATAAAAGATGGTGATTTATATAATTCAATCGATGATGTTGATTTATTTAATGAAATAATTGAAATATATGAAAGTAATAAAATATAATAAAAATAAAACCTACATATTTTTAAAACATGTAGGTTTTATTTTTTAATGATATGTTCTATCTAATCATTTTTGCACATACTATCTGCTAAATCCATTATTTTTTTTATCTTATCATTTTTCAAGCTATAGTATTGATATAATCCTCTCTTTTCAGAAACTACAATTCCAGAATCCTTTAATATCTTTAGATGCTGTGATAAATTTGCTTGTGAAAAGTCAATTTCTCCATTTAGCCTACAAACGCATACTGGTCCATCATACAATTTCTCTATTATCTTAACTCTAATTGGACTTGATAAAGCCTTAAATATATCTAAACTTTTGTTTTCCATAAAAGACTAAGCACCTCCTAAATTAAGCATTTACAAACTTAAAGAGTTAATTAAAAAGTAAATCTAATATTTTTTCACCAGCTTTTCTGTTTGTTCCTTTATAAGGGAAGCAATGAATATGTATTGCAGGATTAAAATTAAGCTCTATTATTCCATGATTATCATCTCTTGCTTCCTCATTAATATCATCTATAACCATATCAACTCCAGTTATTACTGCTCTTACAGCCTCAGCTGATTTTAGTGCAACCTTCTTATAACTATCATGTATTTTATCTGTAAAGTCTATGCTGTCTCCACCAGTACTTATATTAGAATTTTCTCTTAGATAAATCTTCTCTTCATCTTTAGGCACATAATCAAAGTTTAATCCTTGATTCTTTAAGAACATCTCTTCTATTTCGCCTAATTTTATTTTTTCTAAAGGAGTTTTATATCCTTTACCTCTTAGTGGATCTTTATTTTTTTCATAAACAAGTTCTCTTATACTTCTTTCCCCATCTCCAATTACATTGGCAGGCTCTCTATGAAGTATTCCAACCACTTCTCCTCCTATTACAAGAAATCTATATTCTTTTCCTGTCATAAACTCCTCTATAAGAATTGAACTATCCTCTCTAAAAGCTATATCAATAGCCTTATCATAATCTTCTTTAGAATAGCTTCCTGTAAATATACTTATCCCTAATCCAAAATTAGTTGATTTAGGCTTTATAACTATTCTTTCATTTTTAAAAAGTCTAAAATCTCTTTTAGCTTCCTCTATATCATCATAATTTTTTCCTTTAGGAACCCTTATATTATTTTCTTTAAGTATTTCCTTAGTTACTAACTTATTTTCCATTATTAATGCAGTTATATATGAATCCTCAGAGGTTTTTGTAGCCTGTTTAACATATTCAATCTTTTCTCCATTGCTAAGAGAAATAAAATTCTCTAACCTATCCATTACATTAAATTCAATTCCTCTTTTCATGGCATCTAATATTAAAATTTGTGTTGATAATTCTAAATCCTCATATCCAATTAAATTAAACTCCTTTTTCTTAAAATCTTCTAGGTATTCTTTAGTTTTTCTCATATGAAAAGCTATATATCCTTCTTCTTTTACATCTTCAAGAAGTTCTTCTGAAAATGTATTCTTAGAATTATTTATTTTTTCTAAAGAATTCTCTATTACTTCTTTGAATTCTCTATTATTAGAAAATAATAAATCTACAATTTCATTCATTTCTTTTAATATTTCTCTTCCCTTATCTTTTAATAGAACAGGAACTCCATTTTCATATATAACTGTATTTTCATTTCTACCACTAACAGCTACTATTTCATAATTTTTAAAGAACTCTTTTTGTTCTTTGCAAGTAATGCTATGATTTTCTTTTAATAAAGTATATATCATGAATAGATGAACTAAATAAAGAGTCTCTTTACTTATTCCTTGAAGATTTAATGGATTTAAATCTAAAAGTCTTACTTCTAAATAATCAATACCTTTAGTTAATAAATTTCCAATCATATCACTACTTCCTAAAGACTTTAATCTTATAGGATTATAATATTCCTTTGCACTTTGTATTTCTTTATCATTAACTAAGTTTCTAATATCATTAGCATATTGCTCTATACTATTATATGAAACACAAAAATCTTTTTTATTCTTATATCCATAATAACTATTTCTTAGGGATGTATCTCCTTTTATGTAATATGAATTACAATCTAACTTATCCCCGTTTTCTTTAATTTCATCCATATAACTTTCATGAAAAACTGGACTTGCTCCTGTTAGATATATTAACAACCAGTTATATTTTTGAAAGTTTCTAGTCATTCTAAGATACATATTATCCTTAAAACTTCTAAAATCTTCTTTTGCTTTAAGCTCTTTATAAAGTAATTGCATAAACTCTTCCTTAAAAGAAAAATTATAATGTATGCCACTTATTACTTGTTTTTTCTTTCCATACCTTTTACTAAGATTTTCTCTATATAATTCATCTTCTTTATTTGCAAGTTTAGCTATTGGTATTTCATCTTCATTTGGCAAAATAGGCGGATTACTTTGTGGCCATAGATATTCTCCATTTTTAATAAGTTCTAAAGATACTACTTTATTCAAATTAGATATAAAGCTATAAACATCTTCTATTGTATTACAAACTGGTGTAACCATTTCTAATTGGCTCTCTGAAAAGTCTGTTTTTATATATGGATTTCTATCTTTATCTCCAAAAGCTTTTGGATGAGGTGTCAAAGCTAATTTTCCGTCCTCTGTAACTCTAACATTCTCCTTTTCTAAACCAAAATTAGCTTTTACAAAGTAATCTTCTAATTTTTCATTTTTTATAACATTAACCAAATCTTTATCTAAATTTATCATTTCTCTCCTCCTAGAACTATCCCTGTCTATATACACTAAATTAAATTTACTCTTATATAAATAAACCATCTATTTATGTATTATTTATGAACTGAAAAACTTTTCTCTTTTTTTATAATTATTAAATCTTTAAATAAAAAAGCACATAAAATAATAATCAAACAAAATACTACTCTAAATAAATATTCATTACTAAATTTACCTTAAATATAACTATATAAGAAACTTCTTATATAGTCAAAACTTTTATTGCCTGCTTTTTCTTTAAAATACTTTTAAAACCTCTCTTTTTCTCTTTATTACTTATTATGCAAATAATTTTTATCATTTAATATTCCCTATTTAATATTTTAAAGTAACTCATTTTTATAATAACCTTTTTTTCTCTTCTTATAATTAACTTAATATAAAATAAATAAAAAAATACAGTATAGTTATTTTCAAATAACTATACTGTATTTAACTATATTTTTTCTAATAACATATCTCCATCTTTTATTAAGTTCTTTTTTCTTAAAAATTTAACAATAATTAAAGATATTAGTGCTGGTAAAATAATTTGAGAAATAAGTATTAATGGAATTGCTCCTTTTCCCATAATAGCAACAGTCTGTATTTGGCCAACTAATCCACTAGTTCCCATTCCTGCTCCAATGCTATTAGATGTTATTTTAAATACTGTTGTTGATAATATTCCTATGATAAAACTTGAAACAACAGTAGGTATTAATATGTACGGATTTTTTACAACATTCCCAAATTGTATTTTAGCTGTACCTATTCCTTGCGCTATAAGTCCTTCTACTCCATTTTCTTTAAAAGAAATAACTGCGAAACCTATCATTTGACAAGAACATCCTACAACGGCAGCCCCTGCTGCTAATCCATTTAATCCTAAGCTAGTAGCCAAAGCCGCTGAACTTATAGGTGAAACTAATACAAGTCCCATAATTGTTGATATTATTGCTCCCATATATATGGGTTGCATCTCTGTTGCCCTATTGATTAAATCTCCAATAATCCCTACAAATTGTGATATTGTTGGAGATATTCCAAGACCAACTATTCCTCCAAATATTATACAGACTATTGGAGTTAATAGTATGTCCACTTTAGTTTTCCCTGCAACTAGCTTTCCTAATAAGACTGTTAGAATAGCTGCTATATATGCCCCCGCAGGATCTCCAACTCCTAAAATCATTGCCCCATCAACGGACTTTATTGCTCCAGCCCCTATACTTCCAGTAACCACACATGAAAATATAACTAAGGGAGATGCTTCTAAAAAGTAAGCAACTGCCGCTCCAATAGCTCCCCCCATAAACACTTTTGCAAAACTACCTAAAGTTATAAATAAGTCAAAGTCTATTAATGTACCTAATTGAACTATTATTGTTCCAACTACAAGAGTTGCAAATAATCCAATCCCCATACCATTTAATGATTTCACCAAAGAATTTTTCATTATAGCCCTCATTTCATATATATTTTTTCTTTTATTCTATTTACATATGAAAACTTTGTCAATATTTTAACATTATTTATTAACTATATCCTTTGATGAAAACTTTGTTTTAAAATCTTTAAAACTGTTAAACAATCTATATAGAATTGGATTTCTTTCATTCATTTCACTTTCAAAGCTATTTTTAGCTAAAGTAATTATAGGGCCTAGAAGATTCATTGTATCTTCATATCCTTGTTGAGCTCTTAATCTCTTTGCATCTATATCTAAGTTTAAAGTTCCACTTATCATACTATCATCTAAACTCTTAGGAATAATCTCTATTATTTGAGCATTTGGATAGAGACTTCTGTCAACTTCTCCTTCTTTAGATAGATGTACTACAATAATTAAATCACAACCTTCCCCATAAACAGGCTGTATAGGTGTATTATCCACCATTCCCCCATCTAAGTATTTTTTTCCCTCAACTTCTGAACTATCATATATTAAAGGTAATGAAGCAGATGCCATTATTATTTCTCTTCCTACTTCTTCATCATAATCGTTAATTCTAAAATATTTAACCTTACAATCTGGTAATTCTGTACACGCTGCATAACATATTTTTCCTGATTCCTTAACCTTGTTTATATCTATAAATTTATTTACAACTTCGTAAGCTCCATCCTTAGGGAAATCACCATTTTCTAATTTATCTGACATGTGCTTTTTTACAAAATTAAGACTCTTTACTCCTAAGGCTAAAGCTACTCCCTTTTTTAATAAGTCAATTTTAGTCATAGGAACTAACTTCTCCATGGTAACTTCATCCCATAAAGCTTGAGCATTATCCATGTCTCCTTGGGCAAATAAAGCTGCATTAAACGCTCCTATAGAAGTCCCAGAAATAACTTTTATATATTTATCTAAGTTCATTTCAACTAGGGCTCTCCAAACGCCTAATTCATATGCACCTTTTCCTCCTCCGCCTGATAATACTAATCCAACTTTCATAATATTTCCTCCATTCATTATTAAATGAATCGTTTCATATCCATAAAGATATTCATTATACTATTTTACTATATTATATAAAAAATTGATAATAAAATCATTATATAAAAAAATAGACTATATGAATTCATCATATAGTCTATTTTATATAACCTTTATATTACAAACTTAAGTAGGAATATTAATCCTAAAATCACAGTGGTTAAACTTATTTCTTTTCTCTTTCCTGAAAATAATTTTAATACTATGTATGATATAACACCAAATACTATACCATCTGATATTGAATAAGCAAATGGCATTATGATTATTGTTAAAAATGCTGGTATAGATTCTGTATAATCATGAAAATCTATCTCTTTTATTGGCTCTATCATAAATAATCCAACTAATATTAATGCTGATGCTGTAACTGCTGGAGTTATAACTGTAAATAAAGGCGCAAAGAATAATGCTAAGAAGAACATAAACGCTGTTGAAACAGCTGTTAAACCAGTTCTTCCTCCTTCTGCTACTCCTGAAGCACTCTCTACGAAAGTACTAACTGTACTTGTTCCTAAACAAGCTCCTATTGTTGTTCCTATAGCATCTGCAAATAATGCTTTCTTCATGTTTGGAACCTTTCCATCCTTATCTACCATTTTAGCCTTTGTAGCAACACCTACTAAAGTTCCTATTGTATCAAACATATCCATAAATAATAATGTAAATAATGCTATTACCATATCCATTGAAAATATATTATGGAAATCAAATTTGAAGAAAGTAGGCTCAAGTGATGGTGGCATACTAACAATATTACTTGGTATCGGAGTTATTCCCATAGGTATTCCTATAATAGCTGTAACTACCATACCAATAAATAAAGCTCCTTTAACATTCTTAGCTATTAAAACACTTGTTATTAATAATCCTATTATTGCTAAAAGTCCTGGTCCTGAAACTATGTTTCCTAATGAAACTATTGTTCCGCCTTCTGTATGTACTACTACTCCAGCTCCCTCTAATCCTATTAAAGCAATGAATAATCCTATACCAACTGATATTGCATTCTTTATACCTGTTGGTATTGAATCTACTATGGCTTCACGTACATTAAATATAGTTAAAAGTATAAATATTATTCCTTCTAATAAAACTGCTGTTAAAGCAAATTCAAATGAATATCCCATCTGAATAACTATTGTATAAGCAAAGAAAGCATTTAAGCCCATTCCTGGAGCCTGTGCAAATGGTAACTTAGCATAAAGTCCCATTATTAAAGTTGCTATTATTGCTGATAAGGCAGTTGCCGTAAACACAGCCCCTTGATCCATTCCTGCCGCTGATAATATTGATGGATTTACTATAAGTATATAAGCCATTGTCATAAAAGTAGTTAATCCAGCAATAAATTCCGTTTTTACATCAGTATTATTTTCCCTAAGCTTGAAGAATTTTTCCATAATCTCACTCTTTCTTTCATTTGTTTTTTCTAAAGCACCTTTAATATATTATCAGATTTTTTATATTTATCAATACTTTTACGAATATTTTTGTCGAAAAAGTGATATTAATAAGTTATTTTGTCCTTTTTTCTAATCAAATACGTATATTAAACTCATTTTATTTTTGAATAATACGTATAAAAACATATTATTCAATCATAAAATTATTCAATAAATACTTTTAAGTTTAATATACGAACTTTTTATCATTCTATCTCTTACTTAATTCAACTAATACACATCCTTCAATAGCTTCTATGTTATTTTTCTTACAAAATTTTAAAATCTCTTCACTTTCAGCTCCTGGTTGAATTAAAACCTTATTTATTGATAAATCTTTAACTTCTTTAAGAAACTCTATTCCTTTAATAGGATTTATACATAAATCTATAACTTCAATATCATAGGGAACTTCTGATAAACTTTTATATATGCTATCTCCTCCCCTTGAATTAACTCCAACCACATTATATCCATTTTCTTTAAGTTTATTTAAAATCCTATATGCATACTTTTTTTCATTTCCAACATCACCAATAACACACCAATTTTTAAACTCTAAAAAATTCTTAGCTAACATAAAAATTCCTCCATTCAAATTATTCTTAAATATATTATGGCTCATTATTTTAATAATATAAAGATTGTAATTAAATTAATATAAATTCACATATTGTGTTTTTTATAGATTTTAAAAAAAGAAAAAAGACCTCATATCTATGAATATGCTAAAAATCATATTCATAGATAAGGTCTTAAATTTTATATTATCTCTTATCCTTTTGATATGGCTCTCCAGCAGCCTTAGGTGCTTGAGATGACTTAGAGAATACTATTAATGCTATTAAAGTAACAACATAAGGGAATACCTTAAGTATTACTGGAGGTATAGTTGAAAGTGATGGTACTATTTGCGATACGTTAGCTATAGTTGTTGCGAATCCAAAGAATAAAGTTGCTCCTAATATTCCCCATGGTTTCCATTGACCAAAGATTAAAGCGGCTAATGCTAAGAATCCTAAGCCAGCAACACTTCCTGTAAACTCTCCTCCATAAGTCACAAGAATTACAGCTCCACCAAGAGATGAGAATGCTCCTGATATCATAACTCCTATATATCTCATTTTATAAACATTTATTCCTGCAGCATCTGCGGCTTGAGGATGTTCACCACAAGCTCTAAGTCTTAATCCAAAACTTGTTTTATATAGAAGGAATGTACTTATTACAAGTATTAAAATTACTAACCATGTAGTTGCATAAGTTTTTGTAAAGAATAAATCCCCTATTATAGGTATTGAAGATAAAACCGGAATATCCTGTTGTATAAAACCTTGAATTATTCTGATATTACCACTACCTGTCATATTTCTAGCTAAGAATACTGTTAATGCTCCAGCTATCATATTTATAGCTGTACCACTTATTACCTGGTTAGCATTTAAATTTATGCTTGCGAAGGCATGAAGTAAAGAGAATAGTACTCCAACTAACATTGCAACCCCTAAACCAATCCATAAAGGAAGTGAGCTTCCTGGCATAGCTTCTTGAAGTTTTGAAACTGTAAAGGCTCCAGTAAAAGATCCTACAATCATAAGACCATCAAGTCCTATATTTACTACACCACTTCTCTCAGAAAATAAAGCACCTAATGCGGTTATTAAAAGAGGTATAGTAAAGGCTATAGCATACGGAAATATTTGTTGAATTGTTTCCCACATTACTTGCTCACCATCCTTTCCTTAGTTGTTTCCTGATTGGTATTTTTATTCAATTTATCTTTCTTTCTTTTTTGGAATTTATTAAATACTCTCTCCATTATTACACTTGTAGCTGCAAAGTAGATTATTGTAGCCATTATAGTGTCTGCTATTTCTGGAGGTATGCTTGTCATAGCATTCATAAATCCTTTTCCTGTGTATAAAATACCAAAGAATAAAGCTGAGAATAAAACTCCTATTGGGTTACTTGCACCAAGTAAGGCAACAGCTATTCCATCAAATCCCTGTGTTGGCATAACCCCTATTTGTATGCTTGTAGCATTTCCTGTGTATTGAACAACACCTGCAAGTCCTGCTAAAGCCCCAGCTATCATCATTGATAATACTATGTTTCTATTTACTGAAATACCAGCATATTCTGCAGCATCTCTATTAAATCCAACAGCCTTTAATTCATATCCTAAAACTGTTTTATTTAGTATGAACCAAATAGCAAATACAGAAACAAGAGCGATTAATATACCCATGTTTATAAATGATCCTTGGAAGAAATCTGTAAGAGCTTGTACTCTTAAAGTAGCTGCAGCTGGAAGCTGTGCAGATTCAGTCTCTAAGAATTCTCCCTTAAAGTACATAGGAACCATATAATAAACTATCCAATATGCTATCCAGTTCATCATGATTGTTGAAACAACCTCATGAACATTGAACTTAGCTTTTAAAGCACCTGGAATGAATGCCCAAAGAGCACCTCCAAGTATTCCTGCAAGAATCATTAAAGGAAGTAATATTGGAGCTGGTAATTTTACAGTTAAACCTACTGCTGTAGCAAAAAATCCTCCCATAAGCATTTGTCCTGGAGCACCAATATTAAATAGTCCAGTTTTAAAAGCAAATGCTAATGATAGTCCAGTTAGTATAAGAGGTGTAGCTGTAGCTAAAGTGTTTCCTATTCTTTCTATATTCATAAGACCGCCTTGGAATAAGAAAGAATAACCTTCTATTGGATTATGACCCATAATAGCCATTAAAACAGCCCCAGCAATAAGTCCTAAAACAATAGCCATTAAAGATATAATAAACTGTTTAAACTTCATGCTTTTGTCCTCCTTTTATACCAGCCATCATAAGACCTACTTCATTTTCATTAGTTTCATCTGCATTTACAACACCTATAAGTTCACCATTATTTATTATTGCAATTCTATCTGAAACATTTAATATTTCATCTAATTCAAGAGATATTAAAAGTACTGCTTTTCCACTATCTCTTTGTTCTACAAGTCTCTTATGAATGTATTCTATAGACCCTACATCAAGTCCTCTAGTAGGCTGTGCCGCTATTAAAAGTTCAGGATTCAACTCTATTTCACGTCCTATAATTGCCTTCTGTTGATTTCCTCCTGATAAAGATCTAGCAATAGAATCTGCTCCTTCTCCAGATCTTACATCAAACTCATTTATTATTTTTTCTGCATATTTTTTTATTTCTTTTCTGTTTAATAGTCCTTTGCTTGAGAATGGTTTCTTATTATAAACCTCTAGAACCATATTATCTTCAATTGTATAATCTAGAACTAATCCTCTCTTATGTCTATCTTCTGGAATGTGTGCAATACCTGAGTTAATCCTATTTCTTATAGATTCTCCAGTTATATCCCCATTTTTAAAGTTTATAGTTCCACTTTCACTCTTTCTTAACCCTGTAATAGCTTCGATAAGTTCACTTTGACCGTTACCTTCAACTCCAGCTATCCCTACTATTTCTCCTGCTCTAACGTCAATAGAAAAATCTTTTAATCCTAATACTTTTTTATTATTTTTAACTGAAAGATTTTTTATATCTAATACTACTTCACCAGGATTAGCTGGCTTTTTATCTACCTTAAATGAAACTTCTCTTCCCACCATCATCTTAGCCATTTCAGCTTCACTAGTAGTTTTAACATCTACAGTACCAATATATCTTCCTCTTCTTATAACTGTACATCTATCTGCAGCCGCTTTTATTTCCTTAAGCTTATGAGTTATGATTATTATTGATTTACCTTCATTTATAAGATTCTTCATTATCTTTATAAGTTCATCTATTTCCTGTGGAGTTAAGACTGCTGTAGGCTCATCTAATATAAGAACATCTGCATCTCTATAAAGCATTTTTAATATTTCAACTCTTTGTTGCATACCAACAGATATATCCTCTATCTTTGCATAAGGGTCAACATTTAGTCCGTATTGCTTTGATAGTTCTTCTATTCTCTTAGCTGCCTTATTTAAGTCCATTCCTAATCCAAATAGAATTTTAGGCTCACATCCTAAAACTATATTTTGAGTTACTGTAAAGTTTTCAACTAGTTTAAAATGCTGGTGAACCATACCTATTCCTAAATCATTAGCAACGTTAGGATTTGTAATCTTAACTTCTTTTCCTCTAACTTTTATACTTCCTTTATCAGGTTGATTCATTCCGAAAAGAACTCCCATTAAAGTAGATTTACCTGCTCCATTTTCTCCAAGCAAAGCATGTATCTCTCCTTTTCTTAGTTGCAAAGTTATGTTATCATTTGCTACTATACCAGGAAACTCTTTACGGATATTAAGCATCTCTACTACATATTCCATAAGTTATCCTCCTTAATACTAAAAACTCTATACTTTTAATAATTAATATTACCCTATCTCTCAATTCCCCAATTAATATTTTTTATTATTACTTTTCATATAAATAAAAGGAGAGGGAAGCCCCATCTCCTTAATAAAAACTTCCTTGAATTTTTAAATTACTTTATTAAGTCTCCTTGCTCATTAGAAACCTTTATTTCACCATTCTTTAACTGTTCAAATATTTTATTTACTTCAGTCATTGTTTCTTCACTTAAGTTTGGATTCTTATCTGGTAAACCTACACCATTATTTGATGCATCATATGTTATAGTTTGTCCACCTGGGAACTCACCATTTAATTCTTTCTTTATCATGTCGTATGAAGCGTGGTCAATTCTCTTAACAGCTGAAGTAAGTATTACTGATTTATCTCCTTCATATATACCATCTTCATATTGGTCAACGTCAACACCGATTATCCAAGCTTCATTTCCTGAAGCAACTCTATTCTTAGCTTCTTGTATAGCTCCTACACCAACTCCACCAGCAGAACAGAATATAGCTTTAACTCCGCCATCATACATTTGAGCAGCTATTTGACCACCAGCAGCGGCATCATCAAATGTTCCTTGATATATAACATTTTTTGCTTGAAGTGACATCTTAGTTCCTAATTTTTCATTAGCATAAGCTACCCCTTGTTGGAATCCCCAGTTAAACTTTTGTACTGGTGGGATTTCCATACCACCTATGAATCCTAACTCTCCTTCTTTAAGTTCAAGCGCTGTAGCAACACCTGCCATAAATCCAGCTTGCTCCTCTGCGAAGAATATAGATACTGTATTTTCTCCAACTTCTGGTTTTGCATCTTTTTCGCCTGAATGAGGTGCACCATCTAATAATACGAATTTAGCATCTTGATATTTTGATTGTCCTTTATATATAGCTGTTTCAAATTTAAATCCTGGAGTTACTACGAACTTAAATCCTGCATCATAAAGATTTCCTATTTCTTTTAAGTAATCAGCCTCTGTTGTACCACTTGGTTTTAAGTACTTATTTTCTATTCCTAAATCAGCCTTAGCCTTTTCAATTCCTTCCCAAGTTCCTTGGTTGAATGATTTATCATCTATAGTACCAGCATCTGTAACCATTCCAACCTTCATTTTGTCCCCCTTAGAACCAGCATCACCTGATGCTTGTCCATCATTAGAGCTACCACATCCCGCAAGTAAAGTAGCTGTTGTAAGTACTGCTAACACAGCCGAAAGAAATTTCTTTTTCATTTAATAATCCTCCTTAATACCTATAAAAAATTCTTATTTAAAAGCTTACATATTAACTTGGAAGTTAAGTTAATAATCAAAATGTAATAAGCTAATATTCATAAGCTATTTTAAATTCAATGTTCGAATTTACAAGACTATATTAAACTGTGAAAGCGATGTCCTTCTATGATGTTTTTTTTATTTTAATATTTTGTTTTCACTTTATAATAATTAGACATATTTTCTTATTTTATCCAACTTACATTTTATGTATTTTATCCTTTTTTATCGATTTATGTATTTTTTTACCTTTATATCTTTTTGTTTATTAATATTTTATATACAACTTCTTTTTAATTTATTAATAATTATAAAATTACATAAGAAAGCGCTTTCACATCTTTTCTATTTTTTTATAGTTTCACAGTTAGTTAACTTTAATCTATATACTAATGTATACTTTCAATTACTAATGTTTATTCTTAGTAATTATCACCTTATTTAATTTATTAATTTAACAAAAAACTCTTCTTTAAATAAAAGACTCTGCTTTAAATACTGTTGATTTTTAGCTAAGTCTAAAGAGCTAGCTAAAAATCAACATCCACTTAAAAGAGAACAAAAAAAGATCATAGTAAAAATTACTATGATCTAAATAATAAATTAACATCTATTAATAAAACTCATTATATCTCCAGTTTTTTTAGTTCCTAAGCCTATAAACAAATTTTGCAAATCTGCATGATGATATCCCTCTAATTCTAAAAACTGTCCATTTCCTTTTAATTTGTTTACTTTTTCTACAAATCTTTTAGAATTTTCAATGCTAACTATACAATCTTTAGAACCATGCACACATAATACTGGTATTTTAGGAGAATACTCTGTTACCAAATTTATTGGGTTAACCTCAAAAATCTGTTCTTTATTGTGCAAATATCTTTTTATGTAGTGTTCATATTCTTTGGAATTGCATTGACTAAAATCTAATGTACCTCCTAAGGTTACGAATGAAGATATAATATTATTATCTATATTATATTTTTCTTTCATTTCCTCATTGTAAACTAGATTGGCAGCCAATTCAGCTCCTGAAGAGTATGCCATAACAACTACTCTATTTGGTTTGCTATTTTCTATATAATGTTTAAAGGCTGAAAATATGTTCTCTACTTGAACTGGGTACTTATGCTCTGGAGCTAATTCATAAGAAGGAATTACTACACTAAATCCATATTTATAAAAAAACTTTCCTATAGCAGCGCATCCTTTAGGACTTCCTTCCCAAGGACCATAACTATTTACAAAAAATATAGTTGGCTTTCTTTTATCATATCCTTTATATACTCTGTAATAGTCTTTATTGTTATCTCCATACCTAAATTCCTTATATTCTATATTTCTATCTTTTAAAAAATTATAGTTAAAAAATTTAAAAAATAATTTTCTTCTTAGTTTTTTCTCTTCTTTCTCATTCTCATACATTTATATTCTCCTTAAATTTGAAAATTCCATCTAAACTCTCTCTTACAAATATACCTATAATTATTAACAATTTCAACACTTTATTTAATATTTATTAATATTTAACCAATTATTTTATATTGACTCTAAAAACATATAAGAAAAAAGGTATTTATTTCAAATAAATACCTTAAAAAAACTATTCAGCTATTTTTTCATATACTATGGCTACAAGACCTGGTCCAGTATTCATTCCAAATATTGGTCCTAAATGTCCGAAATTTAAGCTTTCCATATTTTCATAATTTTCTTCTTTTAAAACATTCATATAATTTAAGGCTTCCTCTTCAGCTCCACCTTCTAAAACCCATACATTACACTTATATTTTGATAATACTTCTTCTAAATAAGAAGTCATTTTCTTAAGAGCCTTTTTCTTTCCCCTAACCTTAGAGTGAGTGTATAAAACTCCCTCCTTATTTACAGATGCTATAGGCTTTATTTGAAGTATGCTTCCTAAAGAGCTTTCCATTTTTCCTATTCTTCCACCCTTTTGAAGATATTCTAGGGTATCAATAGTAAAATATCCGTGCATCCTTTCTCTTATCTTAGGTATTTCCTCTACTATTTTATCGAAACTTTTTCCATCCCTTATCATATTTGATATCTTTAAGACAAGTTGCCCCTCTATAACTGTAAGAGCCTTACTATCATAAACAAAAGTCTCTAGTCCTTCAAAATCCTCACATAGAAGTCTTAAAGAATTAAATGTTCCTGATAATCCACTAGATATTGTAACTATTATGGCATGAGTATATCCTTTACTTACTAAATTATTTAATAAATCAGTTACTTCACTTAAATCTGGTAAAGAACTTGTAGGAATCTCCTCATGTAATCTATTATATATTTCTCTGGAACTTATCTCTAAAACATCCTTAAACTCTTTATTTCCATATCTAATTATAAATGGTGTCAAAAATATATTATTTTCTTTTAGCTCAGTTAAAGATAAATCTCCACCGGTATCAGTTATTAAAGCAATTTTCTCCATATATCAAATTTCCCTTCTTATCTATATACTATAAAATTTAACTATATTTTATAAAACAATAGATAGCTTTTAATAGGTACTATGGATAAATTTATTAAGACTTTAATATTATTTATACTTTATTAATAATATACTTTCTTTCAAAGCTAATAATATTTCTATATAACTCATGCCTCTCACCCTTTTTATTTTATTCTTTCATAAATTAATACGAAGCTTAAAGTTTATTTCTTACAAAATTCAATAAAAAAAGAGAAGATTATCTCTTCTCTTTCTATCTTATAAAAGGATTATAAAATCTACTTCCATTATTAAATGTACACCATAATGATAATGCAAATATTAATATAACAACAATAATAGCTATATAATCTCCCTTAGAAAATTTTCTTGTATTGTACCAAGTTCTTTTTTTCTTCTTTCCAAAGGCTCTAAGTTCCATAGCCGTACTTATATTTTCTATTCTATCTAAACTTGAAAAAATAAGTGGCATCAAAATTGAAGACATATTTTTTATTCTTTTACCAAGTTTCTCTTTCTTAGACATATCTATTCCTCTAGCTTGCTGAGCAAATGATATATCATGATATTCTCTTTGAATATCTGGTATATATCTTAAAGCT
This sequence comes from Clostridium sp. LIBA-8841, assembly GCF_034439435.1. GTDB lineage: Bacteria > Bacillota > Clostridia > Clostridiales > Clostridiaceae > Sarcina. The sequence goes on from NZ_JAPCKJ010000001.1 coordinate 543,524, forward strand.
ATTGATACTGAATATGCGATTTTATAACTAACACCTATTTTATTTAAAGATGCAGCAAACTCACTTGGATTAGTTGCAAGTATAAATAAAAGTGCCATAGGTATAACTGATAAATATTTTAATGTTACATTAAACTCATAAAATAATTGTTCCCATGTTAAAGTATATGGGCCAGCTATATGGAATATATCATGTCTTGTTCCATATATATGGACACCTTCATAAGGTGAAAATACAAAAATAGCTAAATCATTTAAAAGTAAAAAGAATAGTATAAAGTAAACTATAAAAGCAACCTCTTTAAACTGTATTTTTGATACTTTAAATATAATTAAACTAAATATAAGCATACCTATTAATATTCTAGTATCATATGTAAGCATAGCGGCTAAAGTCCAAAGTGCAAAACAAATAAGCTTAGTTGCACCTGTAAGTTTATCAATAGGTGAGTCCTTTTTTATGTACGTAAGCATTGCATCCACTAATTTCTTACCTCCCTATCAAAGTCAATAAATTTACAAACAAAATCCTTAGGATTTTCTAATTTAAATTTTAAGGCTAAATCATATAGTGATGTTTCTTTTAAGCTAGCCTTTTCTATGACTTCTTTATCTGTAAGTATTTCTGCTGACGTTGTATCAGCTATTTTTTCTCCATTAGAAATTACAATAGCTTTATCTGTGTACTCAAGCATTAAGTGCATGTCATGAGTTATTAAAATTATTGTAACCCCTTTTTTATTAAGTTTTAGGAGGAACTCCATTATCTCATTATAATGTCTATAGTCTTGTCCTGCTGTTGGTTCATCAAGTATTATAACCTTAGGATCTAAAACTAGTATTGAAGCTATAGTAACTCTTTTTTTCTGTCCAAAACTTAAGGCAGAAATTGGCCAATTTCTATATGGATATAATCCACATATCTTTAAAGTTTCAATTACTCTTTCCTTAACTTCCTCTTCACTTATTCCTCTAACTCTTAACCCTAGTGCAACCTCATCAAAAATCATTGTTTTAGAAATCATTTGATTTGGATTTTGAAGAACAACACCAATTTCTTCTCCTCTTTCTTTAATAGTTTTTCCATCTAAGCTTTTTCCTTCAAAGACTATATCTCCCTTTGATTGTTTAAAGAAACCACATATAAGCTTAGATATAGTTGATTTCCCTGCACCATTTTTACCAACTACACTTATTATTTCTCCTCTATTAACCTTAAAATTAATATCTTTTAATATATCTCTTTTCTTATCATAAGAAAAATGTACATTTCTAAATTCTAATAATGTATCATTTTCCTTGCTCTTATCATTAGCTTTTAAACCTTTGTACCACTCTTTTAATTTTTCTCCGCCATCATCAAGCTTCAATTTATTTATATGTTCAAGATTCATTTCTGAAGTTAATTCATACCCACTATATTTAAGAGCTGTTATGTATAGAGGTTCTCTTATTCCACACTCTTTTAATTTGTTAGAAGCCAAAATTTCATTAGGAGTTGTATCAGCAATAATTTCGCCTTCATTCATAAGTATTATTCTATCTACATCACAACTTAAAACTTCTTCTAATCTATGCTCTATTATTATAACTGTCTTATTTTCTTCTTTTTGTATTTTATCTATAAGTTCTATGGAAGCTTTACCTGCTGCTGGATCTAGACTAGCTAAAGGTTCATCAAAAAGAAGTATGTCCACATCATCAACAATAGTTCCTGCTAAAGTAACTCTCTGTTTTTGTCCGCCTGAAAGACTATATGGAGCTACCTCTAATCTATTTTCTATATCAACTATCTTTGATACATCATTAACTTTTTTCTTCATTTCTTCCTGAGATATGCAGTTATTCTCTAATTTAAATGCTATATCCTCAGCTACTGTTAATCCTATAAACTGACTATCTGGATCTTGAAGAACTGTTCCAACCATCTTAGATATTTCAAAAACACTTAAATCTCTAGTCTCTTTTCCCATTATTTTAAGACTTCCTGAAATCTCAACATCACTTGAAAATGGTATTAATCCATTTATACAGTTAGCTAATGTACTTTTTCCTGATCCTGAAGGACCAGCAATAAGAACTTTTTCTCCTTCATATATAGTTAAATTTATATTATTTAAAGTTGGTTTTGATTGAACTGTATAATGAGCAGTAAAATCTTTAAACTCTATTATTGCTTTTCTTTCCATATCAATCTCCTTTATAAATAGTCCTTTAAAATAAGCTCATATTTTAAAATAGTACCTAATTAAATGGAACTCATAAAAAAGGTTGTCTGAAAATATATTTCCGACAACCCTATGCATTTCTAATATTCTTTTATTAAGCTACCTTTTTGTATTCTTGTTTTAGCATAATTAGATATTAAAATAGTTCCTAAAACTCCAACAGTAACCATATTAGAAATTCCACCTATTGCCCCTTGTAGATAAACCTTATTTGCCGGTTCTGAATAAATTAATATATCTAAAGTTGGTGCCACTAAAAACCAAGCTACTGCATTTGCAGTTATTTGTATTAAATTAAATATAACTATTTGTTTTAACTTAAATACTCCTTGATTAATTTTTATAAATCTAGCTCCTAAACCAATTATTAAACCTACTATACCCGAAGCAAAAACCCAACTTATCCAAGGTGATCCAAAAAATACTATATCCTTTAAAGCATGTCCTATGAATCCTATTAAAAAACCTGCTAAAGGACCATATAATAATGCCATTAATGCTAAAAACGCATATGCAGTTTCTATATTTGTATTAGGAATTCCCGTAGGTAAAGAACCAAATCTACCTAATATCATAAAAACCGCTGAGCCAATCCCAATAGCTACGATTGTTTTAATTGATAGTTTGTTTTTTCTCATTGTTCATCTCCATTTTAGAAAAATCTATCTTTAGATATTAAAAATTTTTGATTAAACTTTATTTAATCATTCTATTATAAACATAATTTCACATAGTTAACTATAAAGATTCTTAAAGTAATTGTCAACAACCTTAATTTCTACTTCTAAATATTAACAGTTTATTAATTGCCTTATTATGTAATAATATGTTAAATTCTATATATATTTTAAAAATTAGGGAGGACTTTATGAAAAAATTATCATTACTATTACTTAGTCTAACTTTGACAACCAGTTTATTTATAGGTTGTGGTTCTAATAATACTGAGAAAAAAGATGCTAATAATTCCACTACATCACAAGAAAACTCAGAATCTCCAAGTGAGACACCAGCCGAGCCTATTGCAAAAGATATTTCTATAGAAGAATCTAAAAAACTTATAAATGATGGAGAAGTTACTTTAATATTAGATGTTAGAAACGAAGATGAATTCACAGAGGGTCATTTAAAAAATTCTATTCAAATACCAGTTGATGAGCTAAAAGAGAGTTTAGGCGATATAGAAAAATTTAAAGACGAATTAGTTTTAGTTTACTGTAAAAGCGGAAATAGAAGTGCTGATGCTATGGATATATTAAAAGAAAATGGTTTTACTAATCTTGTTCACATGAAGGATGGAATATCTAAATGGGATGGAGATGTTGTAAAATAATCTTTCAAATAATAAAGTGAAATACTTTTTGTAGTATTTCACTTTATTATTTTTCATCACTTCTTCTTTTTATAACTTCATTAATATTTCTTTTTAGCTCATAGCTTCTAGCATCTTTTCTTAATTCCTTTAATTCATCGTAATCTAGCTCTTGAAATATCCTATTCATTCTCCAGAAAAAATCTAACTTCTTTTGTTCTAATAAATAATTTATATTATTTATCTTTCTTAACTTTTCTACATTTTTTCTTTCCTCAATTTTTAATTCATTTTCAGTATATTTTTTTATAAATCTCAAAATACTTTCATGATAATCTCTATAAGCTACACTTTTCTCACATATATTTAGTATATTTAAAGTTCGTTTCATAACTTTCTCCTTTTAATCATTGCTTTACATAATTACAAACTCTTCTATATTTAATTATATTACTCATAACTTTAATTGTTACTTTTATTTTTAATAAAAAAGACTACACATGTTTATTCTGTGCAGTCTTTCTTTTATTATTTATTGAACTTTAATTTTATTTTAAATAACTTCTTCATCATATAGCACCATAATAGAATGTGATTTTATTTTAGGAATTTCATAATCCTTAACCCGTTCTATGATTTCTTCATTTACAACCCCATTCTTAGCTATGATATTCCAGAAACCATTATCTGATTTTGGTATCGATGAATTAACATTATAATCATCAATGGTTGTTCCATTATATATAACAACTATATTTTTCCAACTATCTCCATTAGCATTATTTTTAAAGTGAGCTATTATAACACCACTTGTATCATTTCCTTCATAAAAATAAACATCTAGATTTTTTCTTACCTCTTCAGGTTCCTTCATTCTAAAAGCACTATGCCCTTTCCTTAAACTTATTAAGTTTTTGTAATAATCAAAAACCTCAATATATTTTTCTTTATCTTCCCAATTTAAAGCATTTATTTTATCTGAACTCTTATAACTATTATGATCTCCATCCTTTGTTCTTAAAAACTCTGCTCCTGCTTGAATAAAAGGTATTCCCTGAGAAGTAAAAATTATACCAGCTCCAAGCAAATCTTCTTTAACATAAAAATTATCTAATAAATTTTCCGTATATAAATCTCTATAATGTCCTTTTTCTACACTATAGTTTTGACTTTTAACTATTTGATCCCATAATGTGTAGTTATCATGAGCTTCTAAATAATTTACGCTTTCCATAGGCTTATAAGTAATAGAATTTATAGAACCTTTTATTCCTTCTATTACTTGCCATGCTTTATTCTTGTTGTGTTGTTCTCCATTTATGAAACCATTTGACGGATCATTATTACCTCTTAAGGCATTTCTAAACTCATCATTAAATATAGAAAATCCTAATCCCTTTTGACTTCCTCTATATGTACCATTAATTAAAGGTGAATTCCCACCTTTCCAAGGTTCTCCATAAATAAGTATTTTATCATCAACCTCTTTACTTCTTTTTACTATTTCTTTCATAGTATCTAAATCTATGAGTTCCATTAAGTCAAATCTTAAACCATCTATATGATAATTCTTAATCCAGTGAAGTATTGAATCCACAATAAACTTTCTAACCATTGGTTTTTCAGAAGCCATCTCATTTCCGCATCCTGATCCATTGGTATATTTTCCCCAATTATCACTTCTAAAATAATAACCTGGCACAATATTATCCATATTTTTAGTTTCGTACATATGATTATATACCATATCTAATACAACTCTTATTCCATTATCATGAAGCTTTTTAACCATCTCTCTAAATTCTCTTATTCTCACTGAAGGAGTATATGGATCTGTTGAATAACTTCCTTCTATTGCATTAAAATTCTTAGGATCGTATCCCCAATTTCTATTATTTTCATCATCAATTATTTCTTCATTAACAGAAGCAAAATCAAAAACTGGAAGCATATGAACATGAGTTATGCCTAACTCTTTTAAATGATCTAAACCAGTTTTAACTCTCACTCCACTTTCTCTATTAGTATATGAGGTTCCTTCTTGCACAACTCCCAAAAATTTCCCTCTAAACTTTTCAGAAACTCCAGAATTTTTATTTATGGTAAAATCTCTAACATGCATTTCATATAATATGGAATCTTCTTTATTAATTAATTTAGGCTTATTATACTTATTCCATCCCTCTGGTACACATTCCTTATTAGTTAAATCAATTAAAACTCCTTTTTCTCCATTTACACCTACAGCTACTGCGTATGGATCCACAGCATAAGTCTTTTTACTTATATGCTCACCACTAATACTTAGATCATTAAAGTATAACTTATATAAATAATACTTTCCTTCATTTTCTTTCCTAGGGATTTCTATTAAGTGAGTACCATTTTCCTTTTCTCTATTCATTTCATATCTTCTTAAGGGCTCATGATTTAAATCTTTATAACTTTCATATATTAGCACCTCAACTCTTTTAGCTGTTGGAGCCCATAACCTTAAATTTAAATTCTCCTCACTAAACCTTATTCCCAAATCATTTCCTCCATAATAAAAATCATCTAAATAATCTCTTATGGTTACTTTACAACTTGAAAACATACTTGAAGCTCTTATTTCTAAAAGATCTGAAGGTTGTATATCACTAGGTAGATTAGTTATTAAAAGTTCCTTTTCATTTTCTCTCACTATGGTTGATATTCCCTTAGCTTTTATTCCATTTATATATAAACCATATTTTATTCCTATTAAAGGTTTGTGAGAAAGATATGCTTTTATTGTATTTCTATGATCCATTAAAGCTAACTTTATTTTAGGTGTTGTTTCTTCTATAGCATCTTTTAGAGAAGTTAATATACTATTATTTTCATATATGCAAAATAAATTACTTTCTTCTTTGTTTAAGTCAAAAGTATATGTTTGTTCATCCCAGTCATTAACCCAACCATATCCCCATGTTCTTTTTCTTATTATAAACTTTTCTTTATCTACAAAAGTACCTACACCTAAATCCGTTTTTATATTTAAATTAAGTTCTAAACCTGAACTATTTTCTCCAAATGTCCAAAGGTTCCAACTAAAGTTTCCTCCATAATATAAACCATCATCTTTTATAAACTGGACAAAAGTTCCTCTTTCTCCACACTCTACAACCTCTATTTCCTTATATGCAGTCATATCACTTGAAGTATCATAAGCTTTTATTAAAACTTTAGTACCACTTTTAATATCTCCATTAACCTTTAAATATCCATTCTCTAATTTTATCCCTTCTGGATTATTTTCTAATGACAATATTGCATCTTCAATGGTTATATTTCCATAAAACGAATTTTTAACTGCTATTAATTCAATTGGATATTCCTTTGATACAAAATCTCTAGAGCTTTTTATTTCCAATGATTCTTTAAAAGGACACCAATAAAAAGAAAAATCCTTTTGTTTATCATTCCAATTATTTATATTTATTTCTTTACCATCTAAAGTTATTATTATATATCCATATTTGTATTCGCCTTTTTTTAAGCCATGAGGAAAAGTTATATCCCTCATCATTTTTACTCTTCCATCATTAGTATCTAAACCCCAATTTAATTTAAAATCATCATTTTTCTCCCAGCAATTAAAATCTCCCACTAAATAAGCCTCAATAGCTCCTTTGCAACTTAAGGCTACTCTTAATGTATTAGTTAAAGGACTAATCTCTATGTAATATTCATTATCATTATAATAAATAAGTTTTTTCTTTACAGAATCAAACATTTTTTAATGCTCCTCTATATAATTTTTATGTATTAAAAGCTACTATTTATCCTAAAACAAAATAATATTATGTCCATAGATTATAGTAGCTTTTTATAGAATTTATTTTAATTTTAAAACTAAAGTTCCTAATGGTGGTACTTTAACCTTTATTGAATAATCAAAATCCTTAAATGTCTCTTCCTTAGCTTTTATGATAACATTTCCCATAATATTGCCTGCACCACCAAATTCTAAAGCATCTGAATTTAAAACTTCCATATATTCTCCTAATTCAGGTACTCCTACTTTAAAATCATAATAAACCTCTGGAGTAAAGTTGCATATAAATATTAATTTTTCATTTTTATTTTTTCCATTTCTTATGAATGAAAGTACACTTTGTTCTGAATTATCAGCATCAATCCACTTAAAGCCCTTTTCTTCATAATCAAGTTCCCATAAAGACTTATTTTCTAAATAAAAATGATTTAAATTTTTAAAGTATTCTTGAGTTTTTCTGTGTATATCAAATTCTTCAATAACATTCCATTGAAGCCCTTCCCATTCTCTCCATTCAACAAACTGTCCAAATTCACATCCCATAAACATTAATTTCTTACCTGGATGTCCAATCATAAAAGAAGAATACAACCTTAACCCTGCATACTTTTTCCAATTATCTCCCCACATTTTATTTATAAGAGACTTTTTTCCATGAACAACTTCATCATGAGATATTGGTAATATAAACTTTTCTGAATAATTGTACACCATAGAAAAATTCATCTTATTGTGATGATATTTTCTATATATAGGATCAAGTTCTATATAACTTAAAGTATCATTCATCCATCCCATATTCCACTTGTAGTTAAAACCTAATCCACCATCCTCAATAGGTTTAGTTATTCCTTCCCATGAAGTTGATTCCTCAGCTATTGTAATAGCTCCTTTTCCTTCTGATTTTATTATTGTATTTAATTCCTTTAAGAATGATATAGCTTCAAGATTTCCATTTCCACCATAAATATTTTCTTCCCATTCGCCATATTCTCTTCCATAATCTAAATAAAGCATATTTGAAACTGCATCTACTCTTAAACCATCTATATGGAATTCATTTATCCAGTACATAGCATTTGAAAATAAAAATGATTTAACCTCAGGTCTTCCTAAATCAAAGTTACAAGTTCCCCATCCTTCATTATTTGCCTTCCACCAAGCTTGATATTCATAAGTTGGCGAACCATCAAACATAAACAATCCATGTTCATCCTTACAAAAGTGACTAGGTACCCAATCTAGTAGAACCCCTATATTATTTTTATGTAGTGTATTTATAAGTATTTTTAAACCATTTAAATCACCATACCTACTTGTTACTGAATAATACCCAACACCTTGATAGCCCCATGAAGCATCTAAAGGATGTTCATTTATTGGCATAAACTCAACATGAGTATATCCCATTTCCTTTATATAACCTGGCAAGACTTCACTTATTTCTTCATAGGTCATAAATTCTTCATCTTTTGTTTTCCAAGAACCTAAATGAAGTTCATATATATTCATAGGTTTATTATCTAGATTTTCTTTTTCTCTTTTATTAAGCCATCTCTTATCTCCCCATCTGAAATTCTTTATTTTAGTTAATACGGAAGCTGTATCTGGTCTTAATTCTGATTTAAAAGCATATGGATCTGCTTTATAAACTGTATTGTTTTCACACTCATTAACCACTGCAAATTTATATTTAATTCCTTCTTCTAATTTAGGTATAAATAAACTCCATATGCCCCTATCATTTACCTTTTTCATGGAATACTCTTCTTTAATTTCCCAATTAGAAAAATCACCTACAATATATATCCTACTTGCTCTAGGAGCCCATGTAGTAAATCTTACACCTTTTCTTCTATTTTCTGTGACAAAATGTGCTCCCATAAAGTTATAGGCAGAATGTTCTTTCCCATTTAAGAACAAATCTAAATCCATTAAAATATCCTTATTCTTGTCATTTCTACTTTTTTTATCTTCTTTCTCTTTTTTCTCGGTAACGTTACCATTATTCTTTACCTCAAGTTTTTTACAATTTTTCTTTTTCTCTTTAACCACCATAGTAATCCCCTCATCCTAAAAGATATTGTAATTTCTTATAAATATAATATTTTATCTCTATTGTACCATTTTATACATTAAATTACAATTAATCATATTATTCCTTAAAATTCTATTCTCTCCTTAAAACTAATTCTCTATCTTTAATATCAAACTTTCCATCCTTACTAAATGCAACCTTACTTTGTAATATGCCTATAATATCAACTAATACTATTCCTAAAATATTTTGACGTATTAATAGATTATATTTATCTTCTTCTATTTCTTTAATTTCATAATAATTGTTAATATCTGACACTTCTGCATTTACTTGTGTTTTTATATTCCCTTTATCATCATATATAAGATTTAAATATGACTTTTCTTTGTGAGAAATGTCTAAAAGATATTTTTCTTGTTCACTAAAAAAAATTTCTATTTTATAATTAGGTAAGTACTTTATACTAGCTTTATTTCTATTACTTATTTCCCACTGATTAGTTAGTTCTCTTAGTTCTCCATTATAATAATCGTATAATAGTAAAATAGCTATTCCACCTGATCCCGGAAACCTCCCTTTAACCAATATGCTATCTCTTCCATCTCCTAAAAAATCTCCTAAAAACAATTGCATGAAATATCCACCATAAGGTATTTTTTTTACTATACTTCCCACATTCCCCTCTAAATAAACATTTAATTCCAATTCATCTGCAAATTGATCTCTTTCTACTGGATATCTTCCCTTAAGTATAACTCTATCCTTTGAAAATCTGCTTTTTATATTACCCGTTTTCTCATCCAAAATAGCCATAAAAAAACCTCCGATTAAAAATTACCCATATAATATATTCATACTCTTAAGCATCTGTTAATTCTAAAAATTAATATGAATAAATTTATAAAATTACTTACTCCATATAAATTTACAAAATTTTAACTCAATATACACTTTATATACACTTTTGAATAATATTTTCCTATTAATCTTATATTGACATTTACATACTTATAGGAGGAAATATGGATTTTAATAGAATTATAAATTTATCCACAGACATCGGAACCTTAATGCTTAAAAATGGAGCTGAAACCTATAGAGTTGAGGAAACCATGAGTAGAATTTGCTTAGCTTATGGAATAAATAAGGTTGATGTATTTGTAATACCTACAAATATAATAATAACTATAAAAATTAATGATGATGCTATTTCAAGAACTAAAAGAGTTACAAGTAGGACTATTAACTTGGATAAAATCTCAAAACTTAATAACCTTTCAAGAGATATAGCTTTTAATAATGTATCTATTGAGGATGCCGAAATCGCTTTAAATAAAATAGATTCTGAAAAGGAATATTCTCTTAAAGTAAAAATACTAGGCTTTTTACTTACAGCCTCTTCATTTACTTTACTCTTTGGAGGAAATATGAAGGATGCCATAGCTTCAGGCTTTATTGGAATAGTACTATGTATTCTTTCATACTTTTTAAATATTTTAAGGACAAATAATTTTTTCATAAATATATTGTCAGGTGCTTTAGCCTCATTATTGGCTTTTTTCTCCATAAAATTAAACCTAGCTAATAACTTAAACGAAATAATAATAGGTTCATTAATGCCTTTAGTACCTGGTCTTGCCATAACTAATTCCCTTCGTGACATAATAGCTGGTGATTTAGTTGCTGGAAGTGCTAAGTTTATTGAAGCATTCTTAATTGCTGTTGGTATAGCCATTGGAAGTTCAGGGATTTTATCTATATTAATAAACCAGTATGGAAGTATATCTCTATGAATTTACTCTTAGACTCATTTTATGCATTCCTTAGTGCATCAGGCTTTGGCATAATATTTAATATAAAATTTACATGACTCTGTTTTAAACTAGTGTTGATTTTTATATGGAACTGTAAGACCATCTTAATGAGCAATTAGAGTTTTGAAACAATCTAAAAAGTTCTAAATTATAAATATAATTTAATTAGACATTTTTCATTGAAAATCATGTTGTTTTTACATTTTTTAATTCAAAGTCTTTATAACAATATATTCTTCACGGTATAATAGAAATGAAATAATCTAATAATTTTTCAAAAAAATATTTCATATTAATCTTATATGCTAATTGGAGGTACCTATGGATTTTAACAGAATTATCAATTTTTCAACTGAACTTGGTACTTTAATGCTTGAAAATGGCGCTGAAACATATAGGGTTGAAGAAACCATGAACAGAATCTGTTTAGCTTATGGAATAGAAAAAGTTGATGTTTTTGTAATTCCTACAAACATAGTAATAACAATAAAAGTTGATGAAAGTGCCATTTCAAGAACTAGTAGAGTAACAAGTAGAACTATTAATTTAGATAAAATATCTAAATTAAATAATCTTTCAAGAGAAGTAGCATTTAACAAAATTTCTATTGAAGATGCTGAAAATAAACTAAGTAATATAGCTAGTGAAAAAGAATATTCTCTTAAAATAAAGATATTAGGATATTTAATTACAGCTTCAACATTTACTTTACTTTTTGGAGGGAATTTAAAAGATTCTTTATTCTCTGGCTTTATAGGAATAGTACTTTGTCTTCTTTCATATTTTTTAAATATTTTAAAGACAAACAATTTTTTTATAAATATAATATCTGGAGCTTTAGCATCATTACTAGCCTTTCTTGCGGTAAAATTCAATATTGCTCCTGATCTAAATGAAATAATAATAGGGTCTTTAATGCCATTAGTCCCTGGACTTGCTATAACTAACTCACTTCGTGATATAATAGATGGAGAGTTAGTTGCTGGAAGTGCAAAATTTATTGAAGCATTTTTAATAGCTGTTGGAATTGCTATTGGAAGCGCCAGTATTTTATCTATATTAATAAATCAACATGGGGGTATGGCTCTATGAACCTAATAATCAACTCAATTTATGCTTTTTTCAGTGCTTTAGGTTTTGGGATAATCTTTAATATAAAAGGTAAGAATTTATTTTTTTCTTCTCTATGTGGTTGTTTAGGATGGTTTGTTTATCTTTTTTCTTCAAAATTTATAAGCACAAATGAAAATTTCAATTATTTTTTAGCAGCTATTTTTATATCTCTATTCTCTGAGATTGCAGCTAGGGTATTAAAAGTTCCTGTATTAGTATTCTTAGTATGTGGAATAATTCCTTTAGTTCCTGGAGGAGGTATGTTTTATACAATGCTAGAAACTTTAAAAGGAAATCTAGATAAAGCTTTATCCCTTGGATGCAATACATTAATGTTAGCTGGTTCTTTAGCTACTGGAATTGTTTTAATTTCATCATTTACTAAGCTATTCTTTTCTATAAAAAGACTTATTAAAAATAAAGTTAATCAAAATAATAACTATTTAAATAAAAACATTTAACTTACTTAAAATACTCTTATACTTTTAATAAATAATCTATACAAAAAGACTAAATCTAAGATTTAATATCAACTTAGATTTAGTCTTTTTCACTATCTTAAATAATCATTTTCTTCAGAATCCCATGAAACAAAATAATAAACATCCATTAAGTTATCAAATTCACCCCTAACAAAATCTATTATTTGACTTCTTGAATTACTACTGTGCTTTTTATCGTAGTCTTTCCTTATAGTTAAACAATATTTTTCTCCATTATCTGTGTATCTTATTATATCTTCTACATACTCTGATTCGTTTTCATAACCTCTATAATCATTATCCTTAATTAAGTATAACTTATAACCCTTATCTTCTAAAGCCATAAGTATATTTTCAAATTTTTCTTTAAGCTCATAATTTTTTCTTATCTTATTCACAAGATTTCTTTGTTCTATAGTACTGTATTTATCTAAATATAATGCTGTGTTCCAAGAATCACCACTTATCCCTAGTTGAATTTGAGGAATATAATTAAATACCATATCATCTTCTATTCTATTTCCCTCAATATCATGGAAAAGATTTAGCACTTTTATAAGTTTTCTAATATCAGCTCTATTTTTTCCATAGGATAAATATATTCTATCAACATACTCATCATTAACTCTCTTTGATGGCCAAGTTATACTTGTTATATATTGCTTTTCCCAATGAGAACTTAATCCTCTAGAATTCATAAATTCTAAAAGTCCAGAATTATGCAATTCTCTTAACTTATCAGCTGTAACTCTTCTTCCTTCTAATATAAATTTATCTCTATTTCTTGATTTGTCTATATCAAAAGCTCTAAAATCACTTTCTAAAAAAAAGTTTCCCATATTTATACCCTCCTTAATAAAACATCTTAAAGTTTATTTTATTAAATATTTAATCTCATTATACACCTCTTAAAAATCACTTTAAAATATTTTCATTTGATAAATATTAACCTAAAACCTTAGAATTTTTATATCTATTTAAAAACTTATTGTTTATTGTATATAAAAAGAATTATTTTCCTTATTTTTTTAAAAAACTTCAATATATAATATAATCCTTTTTATTTAATATTAATTTTTAAATAACTTTTTATTACTGCCATATAATTTATAAAATAATAAAGAAAGTTTATATACAGTATGATATAAAAAGAGTCAAAGATAATAAAAATCATCTTAGACTCTCTTTTCTTAACTTATATAAAACTCTCTTTAAATTACTTTTTCTCTACTCTCTCTTTTGAATTAGCTATTAATGAACATAAGTTAACAAAAACTTCTGGTAAGGACATAAATTTAGGATATGCTAAATATCTTGGTTGCCAAACTGGTGAAAACTTTGACTTATATCTTCTAAGCCCATCAAAGCTATAGAATATATTTCCACCATTATAAACTAATCTTGCTATCTTTTCTTGTAAATGTGAATGAGCATTAAATCCAACATTAGCTAATGGTGCTTCTCCTAAGCTAAAATATTTATATCCTTTTTCTTTAAAAGCTAGAAATAAATTAAGCATTAAATAATCCATAGAAGCATTAGGAGCATCTTTATCTATTCTCATTAAGTCTATTGCTACAGTCTTTCCTCCATCATTAGCATCCATTATTGTTACAAAGCCCCTAATTTTATTTTCTTCCTCATTCTTTAAAATAGCTATAGGTGATCTTTGTATATAATCTTCACTAAACCATCCTAATGAAAATCCTTTTTCCTTTCTGCTTCCTAGCCATTTATCAGATATTTCTTTTAATTGACTTATTACTTCCTTATTGAAAGGTGGTTCTATAATCTGAAAACTATAACCTTCTCTTTCAACTCTTCTTAAGGTGTTTCTAAAAGCACTTTTTTTGGAACCAACTAAGTTAAATTCCTCTAAATTTACTACTGCCTCTTCTCCTATTTTAAAGAAATAGTATCCCGCATCATGATAAGTAGAAAAGTTTTTTTCTTCTATTTCATAGAAAACAACATCATATCCATATAGATCTGTAAACTCTTGAAATTCTTCTATACTACTATATAGATTTTCTCTAGTGGCTATAGGATCTCCTAAAACTATTATTTTATCTTTGTATTTACTATACATTATTAATGATTTACCTTCATTAGCCCAAAAGACTTTCTTATCTTTTAAATAAACTAAATGAGAAAATATAGTTCCATAATCTATTTCACTATAAAACTTTGATATCTTATCTAAATCTGCATCCATATATCTCTCATCCTTTTCTATTTTAGGCATAGTCAAATACCATATTATAACGAATATTATGAATGCTATATAGGTATATAAAGCTATTCTTAAATAGCCTCTAGTATTTTGGAAAAAATCTACATAATACCTATAGTTTCTGCTAAAATGTATATTAAACTTATGTATAAAGCTTGCAAATATAATTATTACAAATAAAAAAATAATTAATATTGTGCTTAATTTAGTTAATTTCATTGGAATACTTTCTCTATAAAAGCTTTTCTTTGATAATATTAACAGAATTATAACTCCTAAAATAAATATTCCTTCTGTGTAATCTAAATCTTTTATAAATGCAAAGGCTCCCCCAATTATAAGTAATGTTAGTGTAACATAATAAGCTCTTTTAACTTTGAAGAAAACTTCCCTTGAAGTCATTATTAACATCAATCCAATTAAAACTGAAGCTCTATGTGAAAATCTTAAAAAGGATAAACTATATATAGTATCCAAAAATTTTATTTTATAAAATATTGTAGGATAAATTCCTGAAACTATTAAAAGAACACCACTTAAAAATACTAGAGCAGATACTATTATATTTGATATATCACTTAGTATTTTATAATTCTTTAATAATTTTTTTATATTTTCATAATTCTTTTTATCTCTTAAAAACCTAATAGCATTTTTCACACTATTATAACTCTTTTTTAGTGAATCCCACATATTATCTCCTTTCTTTGAAGAATGCATTAATTTGTTATCAAATTATTCATATTTAACTTGTATATAGTATATAAAATTTTACTTTATAAAGCAAATCACTCTCTATACTTATAAAAATAAAAGTAGGGTCTAAAATTAATATTCCCTACTTTTTAAATATATTTACTTATTTTCTATTGATAAAGTTTAAAATATCTATCCATAACCTTTTCTAGTTCAACAACACTTATATACTTAGCTTCCCTTAAGATTTCTTTACCATCTATATAAAGTATAATTGCTGGAAACATAAAAATACTTAACTGTGCTACTATATCTATACTTTTATCTGCTTCAACCTCAACCATTTTTGCATTTTCATATTTTTTTATTAGTTCCTCAATCTTAGGTTTCAAAACTCCACATGCACAACAAGTGTTAGTACTTAAATAAACTAATCTTATTCCTCTTTCTCCACAAAAATCTTTAAACTCATTCTCATTATCAATAATCCTCATAATCTCATCTTCTTTCTAATTATGTATAAAGGGATGAATTTCTATAAAATTCATCCCTTTATACATAATTATATCAGTAATAAAATAATATTCAATTTAAACATTTATTGCCCATTGATATATCCTATCATTTAATTTCGGCAAATAAGGCTCATGTCCATAATCAGGATACAAAACTAGTTCTTTTTCACAAAGTATATTGTTATATGCTGCAAACTGAGTTGATGGAGGACATATATCATCCATTAGGCCTATTGCCATATTTACCTTTCCTTTTATTCTATGGGCCATATTTTTTATATCAATATATCCTAAAGTATTAAAGACATATTCTTCATTTTCATGATTTGGATCTATGAATTTAAAATATCTTTTTAACTCATCATAAGCTTCCCCGCCTAAATCCATAAACCACACTCTTTTATAATCGCATAAAAATGGATAATATGCATATACTCCTTTAATTCTATTTTCTAAAGCAGCACAGGCTAAAGACAATGCTCCTCCCTGTGATCCTCCTGTAGTAATAACTCTATCTTCATCTACACATTCCATATTCATTATAATTCTAGCAAGAACTACAGTATCTAAGAATATATTTTTAAATAATAATTTTTCTCTTCCTTCAACTAATCCTCTTACTATGTGTCCTTTTACTGTAATTCCTTTAACCCCTCCAACATCTTCTGATAAACCAGCTTGTCCTCTACAATCCATAGATATTACGCACATTCCACTAGCTACATAATGAAGTTTATTGCTCCAATCAGTACTTCTTCCTTGGTAACCATGGAATTCTAGTAATGCTGGCATTTTTCCTTTAACCCCTTTAGGTTTCATAAATTTAGCATATATCTTCGCTCCATCTATACTATTAAAGTATAAATCATAACATTCAGCTATAGGACTTTGAAAATCAGCCTTTTTCATTTCAACCTTAACATCTAAGTTATCCAATTCTTTTAACTGCTTATCCCAAAATTCATCAAAATCTTTAGGTAAAGGACTAACTCCTTTATACTCATAAAGCTTTTCTAAAGACATATCTAACATTGGCATAATAATATTCCCCCTACTCCCATAAACCTATAATATAAAAATAATTATTTTCCCCTATAAATAATTATTTTAGAGCTAAACTTTTAATCAGCATCTTATTTAAACGTTTAACCAACATCTAAATTTTACCATTAAATTGTATTTTTTTCAAATATTGAATTATAAATTCTATTTTCTATATTAATAATAAAGATTTTTCATCTTAAAATCACCTAAAAAAACGTTAGTTAGGAATAGAGTTTCCTAACTAACATAAAATAACAAACTAATTTAAATCTATCTATTCTTCTCTTTTCTTAGAAAATTTTAAGAAACATCCTCCAAGAGTTGATATAACTCCTAAAAGAATTACTCCTTCTCTGCCAAGTTCTACTCCTGTTTGTGGCAAAGAATCATTTTTGTCCTCATCCTCAATATTATCGTCATTTCCACCATTGTTTTCATCATCATTTAAATCATCATCACCTTCATCATCTAAATCATCCTCTGGTATATTTATTTTAAATGAAAGCTTAATTTGATTTTTATTTCCAGCCTCATCTTCGGCTTCTACACTTAAAACATATTCTCCAGATTTCTCTATAGACTTTCCGTCCCATTCTTCTCCATTTAATTCTATATAAAGTTTAGCGCCTTCCTCTGTTGTAACTATTGGAGTTACAGGTTTATCATAAGTCTTTCCATCTTCAACACCTTCTATTTTTATTTCTGGAGGTGTTATGTCCTTATTTTCATCATAAGTTGAAGAATATATCGTATTAGAAATTAATCTATATTTATGCTGAGGATGGGCTTTATTCATTAAGTTATCAGCAAATAAAGTTACATTTTTCCCATTTATCTCTTCCGTAAAAGCCATTACCTTTCCCTTTGCTTTTTCATTGTTAGGCCACCATCCAGCAACAAAGAAATCCTCTTCATCGCTTATTTTCCCAAGCACTTTAGCATTCTCTGAAACACTTGAAATCCAAGCTCCGTTAGCTGTATATATTAGTTCTTCCTCATCATATCCAGATGTTATTACACTATCTAAGTTATAAATTCCTTTTACTAACCCTTCATGATATCCATATTGATCTGTTGTTTCATAATCAAATTTTGGTATTATATTACTACTTTTAACAGCATCTAAGGACCACATTCCTATTCCTAAATAATCCTTATCTTCATTTAGATAATCTAAAGTAGCATTTCCATAATCATCTACTATTATAGTTGCATCATCAACAGGAACTAATTCAAATCCAAGTTCCTTTAAAATCCATGTACTTTGAGCTGAACCAATATTCGCAACCTTAGGTTTCTCTAAAGTCTCACTCTTAATTTCCTCATTAGCTTTTTCCACTTCTAAATAATATTCATTACATAATTCTTTAAGATCATTAACTTCGACTAAAAAATCTCCCTTAGAAAAATCATCTCCTGAATTTAAAATGACTTCTACTTCTTCTCCATTTTCAAGAAGTTTATTTACAGCCTTTATAGTATCTGTACTTGTATTTTCTAAAACAACCTCATCTCCATCTTCAAAAATAGTTATAGGTTTTTTCACATCTTTTACAGTATCATATTTGTTTTTAAATACATCAGCTTGTCTAACTTCATATTCATCAAATCCTCTAAGAGCTGGGAAATTAACAACAATTTCTGCATACATTTCATCAAAATCTGAAACATCATATCCATCATATAAAAGCATATTAGCTAATCCTCTCTTAGCTTGATGCATGTCCACAATATAGCTTCCCTTTGGATATTTTGTTTCATTTATCTCTACATCCTCAGTTGTAATGCCAACTTTAACCCCATTTCTTAAAAGATGTTCAACCATATTATAAACTTCTAATACGTTTTTTTGTAATTCATCATCTACTGGTAAAACATAATATTCAGGGAAGAAGTTTTCATTATCTCCTCTTGGTCTTCCAACTGATTCGCCTGCCTGATTCACAAGATATTTATCCACTGTCTCCTTTGCATCTATTCCCTTAATACCACGATCAAGATATTCTAACTGATTTAAAAATAATTCATCTTTATTGTTTTGGATATAATTCATTGAACCAAAAAGTCCATAAACTAAAGCATTAACACTCTCTTCATTTAGCTCTGGTATTTCGATTGTATGTCCTAAAGAACCATGATGCATTGCAAAAACCGGTGTATATGATGGACCGCCATCATCCCATCCTGTCTCATAGTCTTCATAGGGAATTAGATAACTATCATATTTACTATTAGCAATTCCACTTTTACCAAATATATTGGCTTGTTCTAGCATTTTATCTACTAATAAATCATACTCATAATTTGGATCATGAGGTGGAGTACAAGGTTCTATTAAAAATCCTGATACAAAGCCATGTAATTCTAAAAAGCTTATAGGATTCCACTTAGCAATTTCTTCTACAACTATTCTAGTTTCTTTTTGTGTTTGATACCCATTATCTCTATTTAAATCAAATCCATTTGCATTCTGTCTTTTATTATAGTATCTTCCATCTGGGTTCTCTGTTAAATTCAAAAGAATTATAACATCCTCTAAAAGATCATCAATATTTAATGTTTCTTCCTTAGTTCCACCTTGAAGATTTTTATCATCAATTGCCACATTATAAGTTATATTTTCCTCTGTGGTTAGTTTTTTTAGAGTTTCTATCTGAGCATCAACTCCTGGAGTTTCATCTGGATGAATATTATTTATAAACATTGGAACTTTATAATCCCCTAAACTTCCATCCTTCATCATACTTTGAAGTTTCTCAGGATTATCATTCATAAGTGGTACAATTTCATTTAAATACTTATCAACAGAAACTTTATCCTTTGCCATAATAACAAAATGCATATCTCTTCCTTCTACAGATTGTCCCAAAACTTCATATTCTAAATATATATCTTTTCTAGCATTTTTAAATATTTCATCTACTGCTGGCTTTAATTCATCATATTTTTTATAACTATCATACACATTTAACTTCATTGATGTTTTTTTACTCTCACCTGAAACTGAATCATTGATTTCAAGCTCATAATCCCCTATTAACTTTGGAAATTCTCTTCTATATCTTGAAGCATCTTCTGTTCCATATAACAGCTTAAACTTTAAAGTAGCCTTAAGCTTATTTCCTTCAACTACTGGTTCCTCAAGAAATTCTATATAATTTTCACCTGTATAAGTTCCATCTTCTATATTCCAAGTTTTCCACTCCTCAAACTCTTTGCCCCCAAGAGTCCAGACTAAATTCTCAACTTGAATGTTATTTTTAAACTCAACCTCTACCTCAATCTCTCTTTCATCAGTCATAGATATTAAGTTATTACTTAAGATTATTCCCTCAGCAATATTTTTATTTTCCTCTTCCTCTACTAGAAGTTCTTTTTCCTCATTTTCATTTAAAGTTTCATTAGAATCATAATCCCCATTATTACTTCTAATCTCTTCTGAAATGACTACATTTTCTCCTTCCAAAACTTCCTCTGCTGAAACACTAATAATAAAATTATTTAGTAAAAGACTAAAAGATATTGCCCCTGCTAAAATAGTCTTCAACTTATTATTTTTCATTTCTTTGCCCCCTTTATTTATTTGTATATTTATTGCTTATTGCTTTTACAAAATTTATTATATTGTATATTTATTCACTTTTCAAGAAAATATTGCATAAATATAATATAAACTTTTTATATCATTTAAAACATAACATTGTATTGATTACTTTTAGTAGAACATTAAAAATTTCATATTGCTAAACAACGAATAATTATTCACCAAATACTGTATATTTATATATGATGAACATTATATATAAATATACAGTAAAATGTGCTTTTAAAATAAATCATCTTCTTTAAAAAATTCCAAATTCAGTAAAAATATTTTTAATTTTATTAAAAAATTTACTCTTAATATAAATAATGTACATCTATTAAAATACATATTAAATTATAATTCTTATTGATGATTTTCTTTCTCATCAATATATAAAATTAAGGAGATTAGTACATGGATAAAAAGAAAAAAATAATCAGCTCAATTATTGGAATTATAATTGTTCTTATTGGTGGATATTTTGGAATAGATTTAACACAAAACTCTAAGTCACCTAATGATGAAAAGCTTATGATTTCATACATGGATGTTGGACAAGGGGATGCAGCTTATATAAATGTAAATGGAAATGATATTTTAATAGATGCTGGTCCAAGAAGCAATTCTAAAGAACTTCTTGAACAATTAAAAGCTAAGAATATTGATGACTTTGAACTAGTTATTGCAACCCATCCACACGAAGATCATATAGGGGGAATGGTTGACGTATTTAAAGAATACAAAGTTAAGAGCTTTTATTCTCCTAAGGTTACACATACAACTAAAACGTACGAAAATCTTGTTAAAGCAGTAAAAGATGAAGGATTAAAAATAAATGAACTAAAAGGTGGCATGGTTATAGACTTAGGAGATGGAGCTAATTTTGAAGTATTTACTCCTCAAAACTCAAATTATGAAGAACTTAATGACTATTCACCTATAATGAAATTAAACTTTGATAAAACATCTTATTTATTTACTGGTGATGCAGAAAAAATTGCTGAAAATGAAGCTCTAACTAAATATAAAGATTCTCTTGATTCTGATGTCATTAAATTTGGTCATCATGGTTCAAGTAGTTCATCAAGCTCTGCCTTCATTGAAGCTGTTTCTCCAAAGTATGGAATAATCAGCTGTGCTAAAGATAATAAATATGGACATCCTCACAGAGAAACTTTAGATATAATCAAAAAGTATAATATAAAAACTTTTAGAACTGATATAGATGGCGAAATAATATTGACTTCAGACGGAAAAAATATAGTATTTAACAAATAAAAAAAGACACTAGTTTTTAACTAGTGTCTTTTAATTCCTTATAATTTAAGCTTCTTCATGAGTAGTCATATCACCTGATTTTAAAGCTCTTCTTTCAGCTATTAAATTCTTAACTAAAACATCAATAGTCCAATTAATAGATGTTTCTGTAACCATTGCAACTAATGGTCTTTGTATTCCTACCTTTTTTAAGTTTTCTAAAAATATATGCACTTTTCCTGGAGCTGTAGCATTAAATATTATGGCTCTTTCCTTAACGCCTTCCCCTTCTTTGCTTTCCATTTTATCTTCTAATATATTCTTTATAGTTTCTTCTCCATTTTTAGAGCTTAAAACTATTTGATCTTTTATTCCCATTATTCTAGCAAAGTTTTGTATCTTTTTTAATTCTTTATTTCCAAAGTTATATAGAATTACACAACTTCTACCTTCTTGTTCACTTCTATCTGAAATATCTATTCTTTCAAATGACATAATTAATTCTCCTTTAATAACAAATTATAATTATTATTTAATATCAATTATATCATATTTAAATTAATAATTATATAATCTAAAATTATGTTTTAAATTAATACTAATTTTTAGCTAATCAAATATATTAAATTTTAAATTATCATTTAAATCTTATTGAAACTATTTAAACACTCCTCTATATTATTACTCAAAAATAAAAGAGACATACATGCAAAATCATCAGCACCAGCACATAAAACTTCCTTGAAATTCTCTTCATTTATTCCTCCTAAAGCCACTACAGTACAATTTACTTTTTCTCTAATTTCTTTTATGAACTTACTTCCTCTAGGAATTGCTCCAGGTTTACATTTAGTTTCAAAAATAGGAGACACGAGTATATAGCTTGCTCCTAATCTATCAGCCTCCATAGCCTCATTAATAGAATGAATAGATACTCCAACATCTAAGGATTTAATATTTTCTAAATTTCTCTTAAAATCATTAAAACTTAAATGAATGAACTTTTCTTTCAAGATATTTACTGCCTCAATATTAGAGTTTATTATTATCTTTGTCTCTTCAGAAACTAACTCTCTTATCTTCTTATATATCTTTATTAATTCATCTGTTTTTAAATCTTTCTCTCTTAAAATTATATTTTTAACACCATATTTACTTGACTTTTCTATAGTATTAAAATATTTTTCCTCACTTACTAAATTTCTATTTGTTATTAAAAACATATAAAATCACCATTTTACTTAAATATTACAAGTTTAATCTAGAATCTATGCCAATCCTTAAATATAGGTTGATATCCTTGACTCTTTATTAACTCTTTAACCTCACTTACAGAACTCTCATCATTTATATCAAATTGACTTGTTCCCTTTTCTTTCAAAGAATGTCCTCCAACAGCAGTAGAAACTCCAGCACTCATTTTACTTACTCCTAAAGGAATTAAATTCTTTCTAAAATTCTTCTCTTCTCTAGTCGAAATATTTATTCCCCCTTGGGGATCAAACAGCTTATAAGCTAAGAGTATTTGAACTAGTTCCCTATCATTAACTTCATTTAACTTTTTAAGCCCCCCTTCACAGGGTCTTATTCTTGGCAATGAATAACTTATGTCTATATAAGGATACTTATCTCTTAAATATCTTCCATGCATCGCTGTAAAGAAGGCATCAACTCTAAAATCAGCTAATCCTAATAATGCACCTATACTAATACTTCTCATTCCAGCCTTAGCTCCTCTCTCTGGAGCCTCTAACCTAAATTTATAGTTTTTCTTTGGTCCTGCTACATGAACCTTATCATATGTCTTTTCATCGTATGTCTCTTGATATACAGTAAGCCCTTCTGCGCCAGCTTCTACTGCTCTTTTATATCCTTCTTCTGTCATTGGATATATTTCAAGAGTTATAGACGGAAATTTCTCCTTTAAAGTTCTAATACTATCTTCTATATAATTTACTGGAGTATGATATTCACTTTCCCCAGTTAATATTAAAATGTGTTTAAAACCATCCTTTGAAATAGCTTCTCCCTCTTTTTCTATCTCTTCTTGGTTCAACTTCTTTCTACATATTTTATTTTCTACATTATACCCACAATATGAACATTTATTTATACAATAATTTGAGATATACATTGGTGTATATAGTAATATAGTTCTTCCAAAATATTTTAAAGAAAGTTCTCTTCCTTCTTGAGCCATTTCTTCTAAAACTTCTTCTCCTATTGGAGATATTAAATTAAGTAAATCCTCTGGGCTCTTATTTCTTTCATAAATACTTCTTAATACGTCCTCCCTTTTTACGGAATCAAAGTATCCATAAAAATCAAACTCTCTATATTTTTCTACTACATCATAAAAACTCAATTCAATCATCTCCTAATCTAAGAATCCAGTAAGTGGAGATGAAGCATTTCCAAATTTTGATTCTCTTCCCATTTTAGATTCATAGGCTAATCTGCCACCCTCTACTGCCATTTTAAAAGCTCTTGCCATATTTATAGGATTTTTAGAAGATGCTATGGCAGTATTAACTAAACATGCCGCCGCTCCCATTTCCATAGCCTCCATGGCTTGGGATGGTTTTCCTATTCCGGCATCAACTATAATAGGAATATCTAGTTCATCTATCATTATTTGAATTAGTTCCTTAGTTTTCAAACCTCTATTGCTTCCTATTGGGGCTCCCAGTGGCATTACAGCTGCTGCTCCTGCCTCTATTAACCTTCTACCTGCATAAAGATCTGGACACATATAAGGAAGTACAATAAAGCCTTCATCAGCCAATACTTTAGTTGCCTTTATAGTTTCTTCATTATCAGGAAGTAAATATTTAGAGTCTGATATAACTTCTATTTTTATCCAATTTCCACACCCCATAGCTCTTGCTATTCTAGCTATTCTAATAGCCTCCTCTGCATTAGTAGCTCCAGAAGTATTAGGTAATAATATTACATCCTTTGGTATGTTTTGAAGAATATCCTCTTCCTTATTATCTAGATCCACTCTTCTTAATGCTAAAGTTATAACTTGAGATCCACTTCCCTCTAATACATCTTTTATTATCTCATTTGAAGGATATTTACCACTTCCAACAAAAAGTCTATTTTTTATTTCTACTCCACCTATTATTAACTTGTCCATAAAAATTCCCCTTTTCTACTCTTTTTTGTAAATTTTTCAAAATCATATATGAAATTGTTAGTTAATAAAACTTATAATTATCACTAAATATATTTATAAACTCTTTTTAATTGGTTCTGTTTTAGACTAATGTTGATTTCTAGAAATCAAACTTCACTTAAAATATAACCTTTTAGTTTAGTCTTTCTTAACAAATTCTATTTTATTAACAGCTATATCTATAACTAAATTAGCCATATGATTTGCACATATAGAAACTCTAGGAGCCATTAGTCCACATCCCTCTTTAGCTTCATTTACTAAATCTCCACAAATATAAAATTTATCTGTTATCTTCTTTGTTTTTATTAAGTTTGAATCATAAAAACCTGCCATTCCTGAAGATGAAATTAAGTATTTTTCTTTCATATTACTTAAAACATAGTTTGCTAATAAAGCTTTATAATCTGGATTATCAAAGGCCTCTATTATTATGTCAGCTTCTTTTAAAATCTCCATATTATCCTCAGAAAGTTTAATATTTAAATCTTCTATTTTTATAAAAGGATTTATTCTCATTAAATTTCTTTTTAATGCAGACACCTTAAACTCTCCAATATCGTCAATATAATATTGCTGTCTATTTAGATTAGAAGGTTCTACTATATCAAAATCTACTAATCTTATATTTCCAACACCTAGTCTTGCTAGAGAAATAGCAATGTTAGATCCAAGCCCCCCACATCCAGCTATTAAAACCTTAAGTTTTTTAAGTTTTTCATGAATACCTGGTGTATGTCTTGAGACCATTAATTCTTCTAATTCCTCTTTCTTAGGCTTAATTCCTTTTTTAATAAAAACAACTCTATCTCCATCTTTTAACTCTTTATCTTCTCCAAGTGGAAATCCATTTAAAACTATAACATCAGCATCATTTAATTCTTTATCCCTTAAAGAATAGACTGTACAATTTTCTTCAACCTCTTTCCACTTTTCATTAATCTTTATCTTCATAAAGGCTCCTTATATCTTTTTCTCTTTTTTCTCTCTTTTACTTTCAACCAACTTTTATTTTCTTAAACTTCTTAAATTCTTATTAATCAACCTCCACCAACAAATGCAATAATCTCAATTATATCTTCATGATTTAATAAAATCTCATCATAACTACAAGAGTTAATTATCTCTTTGTTAAGTTCCACAACCACTCTATTTCTATTTACATTTAAACTTTCTAATAAATCAGAAACTGTATTAAGGTTTTCTTTATTTAATTTCTTTCCATTAACAATCATATCTTCACCTCTTTCCCTTTAAATACCGCTTTATACCAACAAAAAAAGGTTTAGCAATATTGCTAAACCTTTTAAAATATATTTTCTAATTAATCATAATAATATTTTCTAATATGAAAAATCACAACTTAAAATATACTTCCCTACGTTGGTATTAACCAAATCAGGTTATTAGAGTTAGGATATTAAATCCCTCTCAGCCTTTTACAGCACCCCTAGCAATATCTTAAAATTTATTTGTTTTATTCATCATAACTCAAAAAACATTTTTTATCAATTAGTTTTTTCCACGCTTTCCATTTTTTTATTTTTCATATTTATTAATTGCTTATTTAACATAAGTGTTAAAATTAATCCAACTAAAGCTATCATAGCACATGTTAAGAATAATTTAGTATATCCTGTATTCATTACTTGTTGGAATGTAGTTTCTATAGCATTTTTAGCCCCATCTAAGCTTTGCATATATGATTTTTGAATCATATCTATATTTACATGAGGATTATTAGCAAACTTGTCACCTAATGATGCAAATTGTGATTGCACCATATCCTTTATAATGCTGAATATATTAGTAACACTTGCATTTCCCATTGAATTTGCAACGTGTGAAGATCCTCCACCATTTGCCATAATATTTGACATTCCATCTACATGAGGCATAACTTTTTGTAATGCATCTGGTACTCTTCTTCCAGCATCTGATATAAAGTTAATAAGTATGTTTGGTGATACTGCAATACCTATAGATTTAACTAATGATACTGCTGATTGTCCAACTGTAGCTTCATTATCAGGTACTAAGCTAAGCATTAAGTAGTTTATTGGTGTTCCCATAGAAAATCCTAAACCAAATCCCATAATAGCTAATCCTATTATTAAGTTAACCATACTTGGATGTTTAGTTGTTATATACCCTTGATAAAGGTTTCCTATTATAACTAAACTCATACCTATTATTAATACCTTTTTAACACCTATTTTATCAATAAATTTACCACCTAAAGGTGCTGCTATACCTACAAATACTGCAAATATTGTAACTATATATCCACCACTACCCATAGGTGTTCTTAATATATTTTCACTAAATTGAGGAATGAATACTGTTGCCATTAATCCACATCCTACAACGAAACTTAATATTAAAGTTATCGCTATTTCCTTATTAGTAAAGTAGGATAAGTTTATTACTGGATCTTCTGCTTTCTTTTCTACCCAAACTAATACAGGAATTGATATTACAAATATTAAAAGATATGGCCAAACATCTAATGATTTTATTGAGTCCATAAAATCGTAGAATTTTAAGTTTGTAGCTCCATACATTAAAGATAAAATTAATACAGTTAATACTCCTGAACCTAATATATCTAACTTCTTAACTCCTTGTGCAGAAGTATTCTCTTCTAATTTAGTTGCTAAAAGTAATATTATTATACTTATTGGAACATTTACTAAGAATAAAAATCCCCAGTTTTTATCACCAAAAATAGAAAGTATTCCTGAACCTAAAGTTGGTCCAATTACTGTTGCGATTCCATATACTCCACCAATCATTCCTAAAGCTGAACCTCTTTTTTCAACTGGGAATGATGTTCCTATATAAGCTGTAGCTATTGGCATTATTCCACCACCACCTATAGCTTCTATTACTCTTGCACATAATAAGAATCCATAACTATTTACATAATCTGATACTCCACATAATAAAGAACCTAGTCCAAATAAAGTTATTGAGACCATGTACACTTTTTTTCTTCCGAACTTATCAGAAAGTTTTCCCATGATAGGCATTGATACTGCATATGCTAAGGTATATATTGTTATAACCCAAACACTGGCATCCTGTGAAACCTTTAATCCATCAGCTATTATATCTCTTGCTGGTGATACAATTCCTGAATCAATAGCCCCCATGAATATTCCTAGTAAGAAGACAGCCATAGTGATTCCAACTGATTTCTTTTTCATAATCGTCACCCTTTCTTAAACTATAAACTTGTCCTTACTATGCCTTTTATTAATATTATTTTTTAAATATTATTAATAAAAAACACAGTGAACTACGTTCATATTACTCCTTAAAGTTTATAAAATCAAAGAGTAAATTTCCCCAAATTCTTCTAAAATCCCAAACAAACAGTTATATTCCTTAACTTTATTAATAATTAATTAATATTTTGTTCATATATAATTTTAAAATAAAGCTACCTTAATTATTCATCAAGGTAGCTTTCTATTATTTCATTTGTTCAATATTTTCTTTTAATTTTCTTATTTCTTCATCTTTTTCTCTTAACTTACTTTCATAGTAATTATCCTTATTATCTAAACTATTATTCAACATATTGATTAATGAAGCCATTTCATCTGCACTTCCTACAATTCTATTAAAAAGCAATAGATTTGATTTTAATATTTCAGGTATTTCATTATGAGAATATCTAAGCCTATGGTCAATTTCCCCATATCCCTCTTCAAAAATAGTTCTTACTTGAATCTCTGCAATAACCTTTTGATTTGTTGGATAACACTCCACAAGATAATGAACAGACCTATACCCTGATTGTCTTGATATAACTTCAATACCTAAATTATCAAATATAGTTCTGTCATCTCCATCTCTTATATTAGCTGTTATTTCAATTACATTCCATGTCTTTATTATAAAATCATGTATTGCCTTCCATTGATCTTTAAATATATGTAATACCCTTATACCTATCAAATCAGTTATTTCATTTTTATAATTTTCAACATTAAAATAAAAATGTTCACCATATTTTTCTTTTCTATCTTCTGTTTTTCTTATTATTTTTTCAATTAATCTTTCCGGATTTTTTATTCTTGATTTTACAGAATGAACATTTTCATTTGAACGTAATATATTCGCTATGAAATCTGCTTGATTCTCATAAGACTCTTCATATTTCACAAAGTCATAAAATATTTTTTGTAAATCTTCAAAATTAATATCATTCTTTTCTATGTATTCTTCTACATGAGGATATTTTTGGAGAAAACTTTCTTTATTTAAACTTCTCATAATTACCTCCCCTTATTTTAATTTAGTACTATATATTAAATCTCAATAATCCTTACTTTTTTATTAATTTCTTTAAATCTTCTAACCCCAAGGCTATTTCTTCCTTAGAAAAATTATATTGTTTAAGCTCTTCATCACTCTTTTTATCTAATAAGCTATACATCTTCTCTCCTATTTCATAAACTTCCATAGAAGGATTTTTCTCAGCCTCTCTAAAAAGCATATCTTCTGCTTCATCAATTTTTCCCTTAGATATTAATCCTCTTAAAGTTATCCAAAATATATCATCTTTTGAATAAGTATCAGCCAAAAGAAAATCATTTTCTCCATCTTTATTTAATAAAAATCCCATTTTAACACCTACTTTTCTATTTAAATATCTCTAAATATTCTTCATACCCTTTTTCTTTTAGTTCTTCCTTTGGAATAAATTTTAGTGAGGCTGAATTTATACAATATCTTAATCCACCTAACTCTTCTGGTCCATCACAAAATACATGTCCTAGATGAGAATCGCCTAATCTACTTCTAACTTCTGTTCTAATCATTCCATAGCTTTTATCTATCTTTTCCTTTATTATACTTCTATCTATTGGTTTTGAAAAAGCAGGCCATCCACATGAAGAAAAGAACTTGTCCTTAGAAGTGAATAAGGGTTCTCCAGTTGCTACATCAACATATATTCCTTCTCTATCAAAATCCCAATATTCATTTGTAAAAGGTCTTTCGGTTCCATTTTCTTGAGTAACATAGTACTCCTCATCTTTTAAAAGCTTCTTTAGTTCTTCTTTTTCTTTCTTTGCATATTTCAAAATAATCACTCCATTTAAAAATTTAATTTCATTACTTAAATTTTTTCAAGATAATTTTTTATAACTTTAATTATTAGTTCTAAGGCTCTAATACTTTCTAATACATTTCCTTTTATACACAGAGAATGTCCTGCATCTTCTATTTCTAAAACATTAAACTTTTCTTCTTTTATTTTCTCCAAATTATCTGAAGATATTAAAGCATCCTTAGTACCTGTTATTATTAAACTTTCTTTGTTTATGTTATCCTTAAAAGTTTCATTTATAGGAGTTAAATAAATATTTTTAACCTCTATATTATAAACCTTTTTAATTTCCTCACCTATTTTATTTTGTAATACTGTACCTAAACTTTTTCCTATAATAACTATATTTTTATATTTTCCTGTTCTAAATTCCAAAGCACTAAAAACAACATCTAAGCTTTCCAAGAATAATTCTCTAATGTCCTCTTCATCATGTCTATTGAAAGTTTCCCTACTAACTTGAAATCCATATTCTATTCCTAAACAATCATAATTTAAGTCTAGAACTAATTGTTTTGAATAATCCAGTATTGCTTTATCCAAGGTATATCCTAATCCAGGTAATAAGATAACCAAAGTTTCACTTTCATTGCAAATTAATTTATTATTGGTTCTACATTTCCACATAGATTGTTTCTCTATATTAAAACT
Organism: Clostridium sp. LIBA-8841; assembly: GCF_034439435.1. GTDB lineage: Bacteria > Bacillota > Clostridia > Clostridiales > Clostridiaceae > Sarcina. Next base: position 574,597 of record NZ_JAPCKJ010000001.1, read on the forward strand.
CTTCACTTTTCGCACCTTCTTTTTAAATTCTATTATATAATTATATACGAAATTTTTTCAAGAAAGAAAAATGATGTTTTATTAAGTAAAACCTTAATAAAACATCACTCTCTTCTATTAAATGTCCTTTATTGAATTTTCCATTTCTGTTAACATTACATCTGTTGATTGTAATCCTGGCCCACCTAAGTACCAAGCCTTCGTATCTAAATAAACTATTTTCCCATTTTTATATGCATCTGTTCTTTGTACTAATTCATTTTCAATTATACCCTTAGCAGGTTCTTGCTTGCTACTTGCTACTATGCCCTTATCTATTACAAATAAATATCCAGGATTAATATTTGCTATATATTCATTAGAAACTGTTTGTCCATGATTTTCAGTTGTTATATTTTCATCTGCTTCCTTAAAGCCAAATTCTTTGTGAATAGTACTAAATCTTGAATCTTTACCAAAAGCACTTATTTCGCCATCATAAACCATTGTAATTAAAGCTTTTTCATCCATATTAGAAGTTTTTGCATTTATATTTTCTATTCTAGTATTTATATCTTTTATTTTATTATCCACAAAATCTTCCATACCGAAAACTATACCTAATGTCTTTGCATTATTTTCTAATGACTCAAAATGATTATTACCATTTCCCCCTAAAAATAATGTAGGTGCTATTTTAGATAGCTCATCATAATGTTTTTCTTGTCTTCCTTCTATTATTATAAGATCTGGTTTTAATTCATTTATAGTTTCCATATTAAACTCTTTTAAAGAACCTAAATCTTTATAATTATCACCCTTATACTCATCTAAGTATTCTGGTAAACTACCTTTAGGTAATCCTACAACTGTGCTTTCCTTATCCATTTCGTCAATTATATCTAATGATGAATAATCTAAAACAACTACTTTTTCTGGGTTTTTAGGTACTTCAATTTCCCCTTTTCTATCTGATACCTTCACCATTTCCTTTGCAGCCAATGCCGTGTTTTTGTCCTTCTCTCCTCCAAAAAGAGCAAAGCCTCCTGCCACTAAGGCTATACTTATCCCTACTATAGCTAAAACCTTTTTATTCATATATATATCCTCCTAAATTTTATTTTATTAAAAATAAACACATAATTTATTTCCATTGAAATTTTTAATTTCAAAATCTATTTCATATATATCCTCTAAGAATTCTTTGCTAATTATCTTAGATGTATCATCATTTCTAGCAATTTTACCATCTTTTAATACCACTATATTATCTGAATAGAATGATGCAAAATTTATATCATGCATAACTATTACTACTGTTTTGTTCAAATCATTTACTAATCCTCTTAAAACCTTCATCATCTTAACTGAATGTTTCATATCTAAGTTATTTAATGGCTCATCTAGCAAAATATACTCAGTATTTTGGGCTATTACCATTGCTATATATGCTCTTTGTCTTTGTCCACCTGAAAGCTCGTCTAAATATCTGTTTTCTATATCTTTAAGTTGCATATACTCTATTGCATTATCAATATGTTTCTCGTCTTCTTTAGTAAGCCTTCCTTCATTGTGAGGGAATCTTCCAAAACTAACTAACTCTCTAATGGTAAGCCTAACATTTATGTTATTAGATTGTCTTAGTATTGCTATTTTCTTTGCTAGTTCTTTATCATTCCACTTTTCTAAAGGAACCCCATCAATGATGACTTCACCCTTATCTTTACTCATGATTCTAGAAATCATAGATAAAACAGTACTTTTACCTGCTCCATTTGGTCCTATAAAAGATGTTATTTTTCCTTTATTTATATTAAAGGACACATCATCAACAACAAATTTATTACCATATTTTTTACTTAAATTTTTTATCTCTATCATTACTTACTCTCCTTTAACAATAAATATAAGAAATATGCTCCACCTATAAAGTTTATAATTATACTAACTGTACTTGTGTAGTTTAATATTCTTTCTACTATAAACTGTCCACCTACCAAAGCTATTACCCCCATTAGAGAAGCTCCAGCTATGAGTACACTGTGTTTATAAGTACTAAAGAACTCATAGGATAAATTAACTATTAATATCCCTAAAAATGTTATTGGACCTACTAAAGCAGTAGATACTGATACTAATATAGCCACAACTACTAAAATCTTTTTAGATAATTTATCATAATTTATTCCTAAGTTTATAGCATTTTCTCTTCCTAAAAGTAAAACATCTAATTTCTTTATATCGTCATACATAAAAGCAAATATTAATAATACAATAACTATAGTTATAAATAATATATCTGTATTCACATTGTTAAAACTTGCATATAAGCTAGTTTGTAAAGCTTCAAACTCATTTGGATCTATTAATACTTGCATAAACGTTGATAATGTCTTAAATAAGGTTCCAAGTACTGTTCCCACTAATAACAAGAAATAAATATTATTACTCTTTTTAAACATAAATTTATAAAGAATCAAACTTGAAATTATCATGCATAAAACTGATACTCCAAAATTAACTTTATGATTTAACATTACAACGCTACTTGTACCAAATATAAATACAGATAAAGTTTGTACAAATCCATACAAGGAATCTAAGCCTAATACGCTTGGAGTTAAAATTCTATTGTTAGTAACTGTTTGAAATATCATAGAGGAATATGCTATTGCCCCTCCTGTTATAATTATTGCTATAACCTTTGGTACTCTTTTGGAAATATTGTAATCCCAATTATTCTTATTTAATCCTTGAAATAAAAACAATAGTACAACTGATAAGGCTATAACTCCTAATAATATTAGTTTTTTTCTATCACTTTTTGAAATTGTCCTATTCATTTTTGTTCCTCCTAAAAATAAGATAAAGGAATACTATACTTCCAACAGTTCCTACAGTTACACTTATAGGAATCTCATAAGGATAAATCATTAGTCTTCCAACTATATCACATACAAGAACAAATATTGCTCCAAATAAAGCTGTATGCCATATATTTTTGCTTAAATTATCTCCCATCTTTAGAGAAACTATATTAGGGACTATTAGTCCTACAAAAGGAATATTTCCAACAGTTATTACAACTAAAGCTGATACCATAGCTACTATTGAAATACCTATATTAGCTACCTTATTAAAATCTAAACCTAAGTTTTTTGATATATCTTCTCCCATACCTATAATGGTAAATTTATTAGCATATAGTAATGCAATTATCATTAAAGGCACTGTTAAATACATAAGTTCATAATTACCTTTTAACACCCCTGAAAAACTTCCTTGCATGAAAGAACTCATATTTTGTACCATATCAAACTTATAAGCTAAGAAGTCTGTTATAGCACCTATTACATTTCCAAGCATAATACCTAGTAAAGGTATAAAAACTGCATTCTTATACTTTATCTTTTTTAGAATTTTCATAAAAATAAAGGTTCCTATCATTGCAAACATAAAAGCCCATATCATCTTCTGCATAAGAGTTACAGATCCTAATAGTAAAGTAGCAAATAAAATTCCTAACTTCGCTGAGTCTATTGTAGCTGCCGTTGTAGGAGATACAAACTTATTATTACTTATTTGTTGCATTATAACTCCCGATACACTTAATCCTACACCAGCAAATATTATGCTTAAAAGTCTTGGTAATCTACTTATTAAAAGCACTTCTATCTTGTCTGTATTTCCAGCCAATATATCTTTAAACCCAATATCATAAACTCCTATGAAAATTGATACAAATGATAATATGATTAAAGCTAATATTAAGTATCTCTTTTTCATAAATTAAACTCCTTAAATAATTAAATTTCCTATGTTAAAATTAACCTTTAATTCCTTACACTTTATCATTCTAATGATAATAATTATCATAGTCAATACATAATCAATCTCGTTAACTATTTATTATCATTAGTAATCATTTATACACAAAACAGGAATTTTTTGTATTTTATTTTTATTTAAAAGGAAATCTTAGTAAATAGCAGAATATATACTATAATCTCTATTTTTAGGAAGGAGTTTCTCATGAATATTGACGACTTAAAAGAAGTTCAAGTAAAAAATAATAAGATGATTTCTGAAATTCATTTTAAAGAACAATGTAGTTGGCTTAGAAATTCAAAAAAGAAGAAAAACTTAGAAGAAGATTTTTCAAAAGAAATCTATGATGAGTTTCAAGAGAAAAAAATTTATCTAGAATTAGTTGAAAAAGAAATTAAAGATATTTTTTCAAGCAAAGAATTTACAGCTAAAGAGAAAAAGCATATATATGAATTAACTAATGAGGCTTTTTGGAAGTGGAAAATTAATATAAATAAAAAATAATAAAGCATCATTAGTATTTTTCTAATGATGCTTTATTTTTATTTACTTTGTTCTGTATTTGTTTCTTCTGTATTATTTTGAGCTTTATTATTATCTGCTCCTGACTTTGAAGTATTTTTTATAACTTTAAATTCATAATCTTCACTTTTATAATAATCTATTATTTGTGGTAATATTTCTACAGTCTTTTCTTTTCCGGCTGCATCATGCATAAGAATAACTACATGATTTTTTCCTTTTGATGTTTTCTTAACATAGTTAAGCATTTCTTCTGTAGAATATGGTTTTCCTTCTGCATCACCATCTAATGCATTCCAGTCAACATTTACTATTCCATTTTCTTGTAATGTATTATCAAATTTTTGAAGAGAAGGATCTTTATAATATTTTCTTGTACCATACCCTCCTGGCATTCTTAGTACTCTACAATCAAATTCTTCTCCTAAAATACTTTTCATTATATCATTAGTCTTATTAAACTCATTCATAAAAGTTTCTATATTTAACTTATTATTTGGATATAGCTTTTTGAAGTCATGACTATAACTGTGATTTGCAATAGCATTTCCACCCTTTAATTCTTCTTTTAAATACTCTTGTCTTTTAGAGTCTTTTTCTATACTACTACCTAAAACGAAGAATGTTGCATGTACATCCTTTTCTTTTAATATATTTAATATCTTTTCTGTTGAATTTGATGGACCATCATCAAAGGTTAAAAATACATATTTACCATCACCTTTATATGTACCATCAGCCATTTCTTGAACATCTTTAGCATCAACTGCATACTTGTCCGCTTCATATGTAATATTCATACCTGGCATTACATCATCTGGATTAGGTTTTGCCTCCTGAACCTTATCAGCTTGTTCTTGACTAGTTGAGCTTTTGCTTTTAGCTGAACTATTTCCTATCATTGTAACAACTTTTGTACCAGCCCATAATAAAATTATAATTCCTAAAACTCCTAAAAAGATTTTTAAAAAATCATTTCTCTTGGAATTTCTTCTTTTTTTTGAAAATATTCCTTTGCTCATCATTTCCTCCTATGTTAACTTCATTTAAATATCTTTAGAATAAATCCACTTGTCCACTTATATAATTATCTTTTAAAACTTAATTTTTATCATTTCAAAACAGTTACATTTTTTTAAATAAATATTAATATTTTAAAATCAAACTCAATCCCTATTATATATCACTATTGAATATATTTTCCAATATAAAAAATGAGAATAAACTTAAAATATCAATGTTTATCCTCTCTTTTTATTAGTTAGCTTAAATTATTTTTAAAATACATAACTCCATATACTATTGTTGAAGTTAGTAAAAGTATTAATTGAATCAAAGAAATACCACTTATTAAACGGCTATTGATCTTTCCATAAATAAAAGTTCTTCTCACTACTTCTATCATTAAAAATATAGTTAAAATCTTAAGGTATATTTGTTTATTTTCTAAATATTTGCAATAACATATGTATAGAAGATATATAAGACATATAACAACTATTAAACTTATAAGAAAATCTCCATTTAGCATCCTCTCACTCCTTACCAAAACTATATTTTAATTGAGTTTTACAATCCTATAATTTTATTTTACAATAAAAAGTGCTTAATAAATATAAAGGATGGTTAATAATGAAAAAATTTCACAAAATTTTTATTTCCCTATTCATAATTGTACTTATATTAATCATGTTCTACTTTATGAATAAAGATATAATAAACATAAATACCTTGAGGAACTTAATTTTAGATTCTGGCTATTTTGCTCCATTAATATATATAATAGCCTTCTCCCTAGTACCATTAACCTTTTTCCCAGACTCTCTATTAGCTATCTTAGGGGGAACTCTCTTTGGGTTAAGTAGAGGTTTTTTATATACAAGCATAGGAGCTTTAATAGGTGGAAGTATTTCTTTTTTTATCTCTAGGATATTAGGACAATCTTTTGTAGAAAAGCTAGAAAATGATAAATTAAAAAATATTCAAAACCTTCTAAAAGATAATGGGTTTCTAATGATTTTACTTTTAAGACTAATACCTTTATTTCCATTTGATTTAATAAGTTACGGTGCTGGTCTTACTAAAATATCATATAAAGATTTTGTTTTAGGAACTTTAATAGGAACAATTCCTGGGATACTTGTCTTCGTAAATTTAGGAGCTCAATGGATTAGCTTTAATAAAGAAAGCATCTATTTATCAGTAAGCTTACTAATTTTATTTATAATAGTATCTTTATTCCTAAAGAAAATTTATATCAATAAACATCTATCTAAAGAAAATTAATATTTAAACTTTCTTTTGTATAAAATAGAAATAGCTATATCAAAGTTTAATCTTTACTTTGATATAGCTATTTTTTACTTTAATTTTTGGCTCCGTTTTAAACTAATGTTCATTTTCATCTAGGTCTGAGTAGCTAGTTAAAAATCAACATTAACTTAAAACAATGCCTAATTTTTATAACTACTCATATTTAGTGTAGGTATATTATTTTTTCTTGCCCATCTATTAAACATATTAAAAACATGCTTTTCGTCTAATTTATCTCTTAGTTCCTTTTCCTCCTCTTTACTACAAGATAAATATTCTTTAAATAAATCTTTCTCACTTCCTGATAAAGATTCTATAAAATCCTCTTTTTTATCTAAAGGCATATTATTGAATTGATTTTTAAAATCAGCATTAAAATCTTTTCCTACTTGCCCATTTGAATTTTTTGAGAACCACTTAAAAGCAGCCTTTACATTAAGCAATGATTCAACTAATAATCCTATTGCTAAGATTACTATGCCTACTACAATTAAAACCTTCATTTTATCATCTCCAAACTAAAATCTATTATATACAAAAAGGAGTGTATTAAAAATTAACTTCAAAGAAAGTCTTTTATAGTTTTCTTCGATAATTTAACTTTAATACACTTCCTTTAAATTAGCTTATGTAATTCATAGGATTTACCCATTCACCATTTATCATTATTCCAAAATGAAGGTGTGGACCTGTACTATATCCAGTTGATCCTACATAGGCTATTACTTGTCCTTGTGATACTTGTTGACCTGCTTGTACGGCAAGGCTAGATGAATGACCATATAAAGTGCTTGTACCATCACCATGATCTATTATAACCATATTACCATAAGCTGTATTCCATCCTGCTTCAACTACAGTACCTGACTTTGAAGCCAATATAGGCGTTCCATAAGGTGCACCTAAATCTGCGCCTGTATGCACACTTTGTTTTCCTGTTACTGGATGTGTTCTAGGACCAAATGGATCTGTAACTCCACCTGGAGCTGGTCTCATAAATCCACTTGAAGTATTTGTGTTTCCACCTGAACTTCCATTACTTCCTGAGTTTGATCCTGAATTACTATTGTTTTTATTAGTATTATCATTTGCCTTACTACTATTATTTTGATTTATTAAATTATTTATATAATCTTTAAGATTTGCATTGTCTTCTTGATAACTATTTATTTCATTTAATACATCTTTTTCTTTTTGGCTTAAACTATCTATTTCTGCTTGTTTTTGTGCCTCTAATGAATTTAATTCTTTTAATTGAGATTCATACTGACTTACTAAAGTGTCATATTCTTTCTTTTCAGTTTCTAATCTAGACTTTTGATCTGATAAATCTGTTTTTTGACTTTCTAATTTATTCTCTTCATTTTTCAGTTCGTCTTGAACTTTCTTTATGTCATTTATTAACTTATTATCAGTATCAACAATATATTTTATATTTGATACATTACTTATGAAATCCCCTACATTCTTTGATTCAAGCATTATGTATAAAAATTGGTTACTTAAATTTGACTTATATGCACTTCTTATTCTACTAGCAAGTATTTCTTCTTTTGCTTCTTCTTCTTTTTTCTTCTTATCTATACTCTTTTGAACATCGCTAATTTGAGTTTCTAAATTATTTATACTAGTCTTTAAAGAATCAATATCCCCTTTATATTCATCTACTTTCTTTTGTGAACTAAGTAGCACTTTATTTTTTTCAGCTATTTGATTTTGTATTTCATCTATTTTACTTTGAGCTTTATCTTTCTCAGAATTTATGTCATCCTTCTTATCTTTAAGCCCATCTATTTTGCTATTATTATTATCAATTTCTTGTTGTGCTTCTTCTTTTGTTTTAGCTTGTACAATATTACTACTGTTTATTGAAACAGCAAAAATCATTGTTATGCTAAGTATAACAGCCGTTAGTCTTCTTCTGTTCATAATATTTCTTCACCTATCTCTTTATATATATTATTTTGCTAAAACACTACATACCAAAACATTATACACTATAAAGATAAATTTGTTAATATAGCCAGTATACACTATAAACATTGTTAACATTTATTTAACCTTAATTTCAAAAAGACTATATAAAAACCAGCTTTCTTATATTTGAAAGCATGTTTTTATATAGTCCTACTTACGAATTAGAATCTTTCATTTGAAATTTCATCTTCAATAAGTTCTTCTAATGTTTTGTACTTACTACCTTCTTTTAAGTAATGTTTTTTTATACTGTCTTCCATTTCAGATAATGAAACTTCAGTATCAAATTCTTCTTGTTTAAAATCTTGTTTCATTCTTTTATATATTCTTGTTATTATATTTTCTTTATCTTTATTACTTATTTCCTTACTCATATGTCTATCTCCTTATTTAATTTAATAATTTATTCATAATTATATTATACACATAGCCTCTAATATATTAAAGTGATTATTAAAATATATATTATTCTTTAAAGCTTTTTTCCTATTTAATGTTATAGTTATTTTACTTTAAGTAACTAGAAAAGATTGATTAATATTAAAAGTTCTAATATAAATATCATTGATAAATTTAAATTTTTCTTTGGCTCTGAAAAAATAAGGAAAATTTAAAATTCTTAATATGATTCACCAAATCTCCTATTTTTTCTATACTATTACTAGTATTTTAATTTTAGGAGGTTTTTTATGAGCAAATCAGCGTGGGATTATACATTAGAAATCCTATCCTTAATGGGAGATATTGATTATTATAATGATTTACTAAGTAAAAATTTAAATCCTAAGGATAGAGAAATATATTCTAGAAAAGTAGATGCTTTAGAAAGTAATCTTTTCACTATGAAAGAAAAATTGAAAAATACATTCATTCTTTAAAGTAGCTTAAAACAAGCTACTTTTTTAATTAGTCTATATTTTAGGTGAATGTTAATTTTTAGCTAGCCGTTCAGACCTATCTAAAAATTAACACTGATTTAAAACAGATTCTTAAATTAAAGCTACTTATACATTATACCTATTCATAAGAAAAAAAGGTTCAACTTCAGAAGTTGAACCTTTAAACAAACTCAATTATATTCCCAAATATGCCGTCACACTTACAATTTTATACCTGCCTCTCGCAGGTGGGTTCTACTCAAACTAACTCGACCATCTTCTGTCACAAAAGTGAAGTTAAAAACTTGAAGTCCGATTTCCTTAGCTATTTTGCAAATCCCGTATTTAACATGTAGGTTAAAATTAATAAGCTTCGCGTACATCTCAGGATTGATTATGTTTTTATTATAACATAAGAATTTTAAAAATCAACCTTGATTTTTTAAAATTTTTTTACCTTAATTCATCTAATATTTCATCTACTTCTAATTCTTCATCTTCAGGTAAAAATACAGCTATGAATTGCTTACCTGAATAATTAGTAGCATCAATTTCATATCCTTCAGCCTTAGCTATAATTTCAAACTCTTCCATAATTTCTTCTAGAATCTCTTCAACATTATCTGTTGCTATATCATCTAAATATGGAATAACTCCTTCCACTATCCATGGATTACTATCCTCTTCATAATCTGTTTCATCATTTGCACAAGCCTTAGCTCCCTGTATTTCTATATCTTCAAAATCATAATAAAACTTAAGGGCCAATCTGTTATCTTCAGAAGAAACCTCTTCTACTTCTGTTAATCCATTGGTAGATAAATAATTTATTATCCTGTACTTATCCATAATATCCCCCTTTTTATTTTAATATAATAATTTTTTATATTCTTTTTTTACTAATCTAAATTCTTCATCGTCTTCAACTAAGTTATACTCAACTGAATCATTTACTTTATCAACTCTAAAAACAAAATCATCAGCTTCATCTCCTTCACCATCTACTGGTGAAAGAACTATATATTCTTTTTTATTTTTTTCTCCTAAATATATCTTAGCAACAACTTCAAATTCAACTTTATTTCCCTCTTCATCTCTGAAGGCCATTATTTGTTTTTCTTCCATACTAATCCTCCTAAATCAGCCTATTAAAGGTGATTTTTCATCTTTATAATATATATATTCATAATGTAATGCTCTAGTTAAAACAACATATAAAAGTTTTTTATCTATTTCATTATCATTATAATTTTCTTTACTTAAATTATAAACTATAGTGCAATCAAATTCTAACCCTTTAGTAAGATATGCCGGTATAATTATTAAATTCAAATCAAATTCATTTTGATCATCCTTAATTAGTTCAAAGTCATACTTGGAATATTTTTTAATCGCAGTTTTTATTTTTTTACATTCACCAAGAGTTTTTCCAACTATAGCTATTGAATTTTTTCCTTCACTCTTTATTTTTTCAACTATCTTATCTAAACTTTCACAAAAATCTTTTGCATTAGTAAATGATATTTCTTCTGGAACCATTCCATGTCTTAAAACTGGTTTTGCTGGTTTTTCATAAGTTTTTTGTTTAACTAAAACCTTATTAGCATAGTTTATTATTTCAACTGTACTTCTATAACTTTGACTTAGATGCTTATATTCTGCATTTCCATCATATACTAATTTAATAGCTTCTCTCCAGTCATTAATACCCTTAAAAGAATATATTCCTTGACCAATATCTCCAACTATGGTTAGTGAATTTCCTGAAACCATCATAGACATAACATATAATTGTAGCATAGAATAATCTTGTGCTTCATCAATTACTATGTGTTTTAACAGACTACTTTCTTCAATTCCTTCTATTCTAAATTTTAAATAAAGCATAGCAGCTAAATCATCTGCATCTATTATTTTTTTATCTATATTATTAGCCAAATTCTCTCTCATATATACAGCTAACTTTTCTGGAATTTTTCCTGCAGTTATTTCATCAAAAATCTCTTTATTTTCAAATAAAGTTCTATAAACATTAGTTGTGTCTATACCTTTCCATTGGTTGAAATATTCATTAAACTCTTTTTTTGCTGATTTCTTTATCTCTTTTTTATGATTATCTCTCTCGTCATAAAGCTCAATAAGCTTTTGTCTTCTCTCTTTAGAATCTTCCATTTCCTTTTTAAGTCTAGCTATTCTATATTCGTATTGGAAATCAACTTTATCTAAAACCTTACTTATCTTTTCTCCTAATTTTTTAGAAAAATAATTTTTTATTTCATCTTTTCTCTTATTTACAGGATACTTTATTAAATCCTTTAAAAACAATCTCTTGATTTCTTTAGAATCAAAAATTGAGTAACCGCAAACTCTTATATTATCTATATTACTGTCTTCTCTTTCAAGAACTTGAATATATCTATCTAACATTTCTTTAAAAAGTATAGAACCTTTTATTTTACTATCACTCATTATGTATTTATTTTTCTCTAAATCGTTCTCTAAAATTTCTACTAATTTTTTATCTTTAGTTATGACTTTTCCTTTTATCCCTAGCTTCTTTAAAGCTAATTCTTCAAAAGTCTTCTGTTCAACCTTTTCAACACCAAGATTAGGTAATACCTCTGAAATATAGTCTAAGAATATTTTGTTTGGTGCTATAACTAATATGTCCTCGCCTGTTATATTTCCTTTATATCTGTACAGAAGATATGCCAATCTATGAAGAGCTACAGTAGTTTTACCCGAACCTGCTGACCCCTGTATTATTAAAGGGAAATTTTTAGGCGCTCTTATTATATCATTTTGCTCTTTTTGTATTGTAGCTACCACATCTTTTAACTTTGTTCCTGTACTATTTTCTAGGTTTATTCTAAGGAATTCATCTATTAAACCATCGCCCTCTTCATTAAGACCAGATTTTAAGATTATTTCATTTATTCCTTCATCAAAACATTCTTTAAGATTATGGTCATCATCAAAAAGGAATTTTCTCTTTAAACTAAGCTCTCCCTCAATTACCCCCATAGGTGCTCTATAGTACGCTTTTCCTTGCGTTCCACTATAATAAAGGTCTGCTAAAGGTGCTCTCCAATCTATTACCTTCTCTTCCCCTTCCATAATATCTCCAAGACCACATTTACCTATATAAAAACTTTCAAAATCTTTTCTATATTCTCTAAAATCAATTCTTGCAAAGTATGGCTTATCATAAGCTTCGTTAAATTTATCTAACTCCTTTGATAAAAAATCAACAGATTTCTTAATTATTTCTATTTCAGGATCATATGCTCCTTTAGATTTTTTATTTAAAGCATCTAGTTTTTCATCTGTTTTAGATTTTTCATTTTTCAATCTTTCTTGTTCACTTGCAATCCATGTTTTAGTTTGTGAAAGTGCTTCTCTTTCATAACTTAAAACCCTATTATCGCTCATAATAAATACCTCCTTCACTAAGTAACTTTATTAAATTTTTTCCATAAAAATCATCAATGAATTTAATTATACTATCTTAAGTGTAACTATACAAATTTTATAATAAAAATTATAAATAAAAAGAAAGATTATTTATAATAACATTATTTTTTGATAAAAGGACAAAATACTAGGGAGGTGATATTCATGGAAAAAGTTACAGATAGAACTCCAAGCGAAGCTCTAAATGATAGTCTCAAAGGACTTTATATGGGTATAGATATTTTTGATCACTACTCCAAGAAGTGTACATCTAATGAACTTAAAAATTTACTTAGAGATGTTATAAACGTATACCAAAAAGAAGCCACTGAAATTTCTGCTAAAATTTCATCATTTGGTGGCTCTCCAGCATCTAGTACCGGTATAGTAGGTAAGGTTTCTGAGGCTCTCTACAACATAAAAACTCTTACTGCTGATACGGACAGTGAAATTCTTAAAGAAAGTATAAAAGCTTCTAAATCAGGAATAATCATGTTTCAAAAATTACTACAAGATAAAGAAAAAGAATTAGATTCACATTCTATTAATCTAATAAAAAACATGATAAAAGAAAATGAAGAGCTTAGTAAAAAGTTAAATGAGTATTCAAGTCCTCATCAAGCTAATTTCTTCTAAAATAAAATAGGTGCGTATTAATATAAATACGCACCACTTTACATAGCCCACTTTTTATCCTTTGTAAAAGATACATTTAGCCATTTTTCATAAGCTATGTGATTCAACGAATTAAATATTTCCTCTCTTAATGTATCCATTTCATCTAAGGCCTTAATATTAGATTCTTCATTATATATAAAATCTATTTCTATCCTTAAATCTCTTCCAGTTTTTGAAACTCTTGTAATGGCTTCTTCAAACCTATACTCTTCCTCTATTCCTTTTACAAGCTGACTAATTTCTGAAGTTATGCTATCATCAGCTTTAAATTCTAGAAGCTCTTTAAGTCCATCTATAAATGCTTTTACTGGCATTTTTATAAATATTGATGAACACATAATAACCATTAATGGATCTAAGTATTTAGTAAACCAAACAAGTTCTGTATATTGAAGTATGTTTGCTATTAAAAATCCTATTAAAACACCCATACTTAAAAGAGTGTCCATAAGCCATTGGTTACTTTCCACTGTTAATAAACTTGAATTTGTTGTCTTCCCTTTTCTTTTTAAGAATATATATGCAATTCCACATCCTAAAGTTGATATTATGGCATATATTAATGCATACCCATATTGAACCTCATTTCCACCATTTAATAAATCTTTAATTGCTCCAGTAAGAGAATACATACACATAATAAATATTGCTAAAGATTTAATTATAACTATCAAAGGCTCTATCATTCTTTTCCCGAAAGGATATTTTTCATAATCCTTTTTGTTTATATATATAATTCCTAATACCGATAATATTGATAAAATTACACTACCTAAAGAATATAACCCATCAAACAAAATCATTTCTGACTTTACAGTTCATCCCCATGCAATTCCTAATACTGCAAAAAATAATGCTCCTAATGCCGATATTTTTAATAAATAACTTTCATTCTTCATAAATTCACCTCAAAATAAGTCTTCTAAGATTATTTTATGATTTTTTAAAGTAAAATTCACTCACTAATAAGTTATATAAAAGGCACTAATATATTATTTTAAGATTATTTTTAATTTAATATAAAACATTTTAATCACTATTTTACCTTAAACTTCTACTGATTTTTTCTTTTTTTAACTTTGTTTCAATTTTTTCCTTTAATAACAAAGCCTCTTCTTTTGAAGGATAGACATATTGAAAACTTAAATCCATATTTATTGACTTTAAAGCATCTTCTAATTTTTCCGTAATAAACTGTGAATTAGCTAAATAGTACCAATATATAGACGATGTTGGATTTTTATCTACTAATCCACTATAATATTTAACTAAATTCTCAAAATATTTTTCATAGAGATCTCTTGCTTTTATTAAATTATTATTTTTAACACTATATATTTCTAATTTATATGCCTCTCCACTATCCCTACTCCAAATAATCACTTCAAAAATACCATCATCGTTAATATCTTCTACATATAAATCATTAAATGGCTTATCTAATGTTAGATAATTATATATACCATATTTATCTTGAGAATATATATCTAAAGTTTTCCATATATCTGAAAGCTCCCACACCACTATAATGTATCTATTTTTATCCTCTAGAGGTGCTATAATTATTTTATTTACATTATAACCATGTCCTTTTAGAATTTCTAATAATCCCCATTCACCCTTAATTTCTTCAAGAATAATTAAATATAATCCTTTAGCATATCTATATCCTGCAATAATTTCCTTATTTCCATCATTATTTATATCAACCTCATTAGCAAATAATATTTCACTATCCTTATTTATAAATCTTTTTACTATTTCCACTAAATCTAGCCTTTTTATCTTTGTATCAATTATAACTTCTCCCTTATTATCGCCATAGTACCCCTCTAATAAAACTCCATGTATATTTTCCTTTTTTATTTCATCAATTGATATTACTTTTTCCAAAAATATATTTTCCTGATATTCTTCTCCGTTAAATTTTGCTATTCTATACCCATCTTCTATCCCCAATCCTGAAATATATAATATTAAGTCTTTATATCCATTAGTTTTTTTATTTGAAATTATTATTGGATGTGCTACACTACTAAAATTTCCTATAACTTTAAATTCTCCATTATCCTCTTTTAAAACCAAAGCCTTGCACCCATTAATATTACAAAAATACCAATCTTTTAAATATATGAATATTTCATTAGTTCCATCATCATTTAAATCCACATTATATCTCACATATTTGAAGTTATCTTTTTCAAAATTTAATTCCTTTTTTATAACTTCCTTTATTTTAGGATCCTCTTCAGAAATTCCAGTTAATATATTAAAGCAACCTTCTTCTATACAAATCTCCTTATTTCTATAATTCTGATTTATAAAATTTCCCTTTAAATTAACAGTTTGGTCTACTAATTTAAACTCCTTATCTCTATAACTAATTACACTTTGAACCAAACATATAATATCTGTATCAGACTGCCCTAATATTTTTTGTAATACACTTATGCTTGCAACTCCATTTCCCATTGGGTAAAAAGGATAACATTCCCACACTCTACTTATATTAGCTTTTTCTCTTCCAGGTTTAACTTTACCGGAATCATCATAAACAAAGTCTAAATAATACTTATAATTTTCTCTTACTACAACAAAATATTTCTTATTTCTTTCATAATTTAATACTTGCAACTCATAATTATCTTTATAAAGAGCCATTACCTTATTTTCTTTATAAAATGTATTACTATTAAAGAGTTCTACAATCTGATTATTTTCAAAAGAAAATACCTGGCACTTAACATATCCACCGAAACTTTCACCAATGTTTCTTAAAAATATTTCTTTTTTTCTACGGTCTCTAAAACTTATTAACTGAATCTCAAATTTATAATGATCTTTTTCAAGTGGAAACTCATAAATATTTCCTGTTTTCTTTTCATAAACTACTAAAAAATTATTTTGCTCACAAACTTTTCCTAAACATGATACAATATAAACCTCTTCTTCAATTCCATTACCAGTAAGATCGCCCTTATCATAATCTATGATTTTATCATATTTACTAAAATTCATAATAACCTCCATAGATATCTACACTATAATAATAGTTTATCTTAAGTGTTCTTATCTGTTACTTCATATAAAAATAAGTGAAATTCAACTCAATTTAGTTTATAATTGAATTAATAAAACCTTATAGATTGGAGATAAGTTTCATGACTAAAAATAAAAAGAGGCTTTTAATAGTTTCGTTATCATTATTAATTCTTATAATAGCATCTTTTATAGGTGTAAAAATAGTTTATAATTCCTACTTTGCTCCTAAAGTAGCCGTAACTCCAATAGATTCTACCATAGAGCTTGATAATTGGAATTTGATAAAAAAGTTTCTTCCTAATAATGTAGATTTTTCCTTAAAAGAAATAAATGTTGAATCAACGACTGAATTCTCCGATTCTGAACTAACAGATTTATTTATATTAGCTTTAAGAGAAGAACCTAATGCAATAAAACAACTTACTGGATTAAAAGTAGATATAGAAAATAATGATATTAATGTATATATAGATGTAAATTATAAAAATATCCCTTTCCAAGGCAAACTTACCTTCACAGCTCAAAGTAATGATGGTAAAGGAATATTTCATTATAAAGAAGGAAAAATTGGATTTATAGATATTCCTAAAGATGCTATTTTTGAAAATCTAAAAGACAATTCCTTACTTTCCTTTGATAAAAATAATGGAGATATCATCCTTTCTTTTAAGGACATAATAAAATATCTTCAGATAAAATCTATAACAGTTGAAAATGATAAAATAATAATTGTATTTAATGGAGCAGTGCCTTTATTTAGTGCAATTTTTCCAAATGTGAATTAATAAAAAAAGTTCTAACTTTAAAATAGTTAGAGCTTTTTTATTGTTTAAACATAAATTTATATATTAAGTGGAATAATAAATTTACTATATATTTATTTTAGGTGATTATATGATTGATAAAGCTATTAAAAAATTCAACTTAGATATAGACTCAATGAAACGTGAAGGTTCTATTGCTTTTTTAACATTTTTAATCTCTTGGATATTTTTTGGAATTAATAATGCAATATTAGCCTATCCCATAGCATTAACTTCATCAATTCTTTTGAAAGAAAATTTCAAAATAAATCCTGTAGAAAAAACTATTCAACTTATATTTATATATTCATCTTTAGTTATTTTATCCTTTTTAGCTTCAAGCAACTTCATATTAGGAATTATAATTAATTTTTTCACTATATTTTTCATTGCTTATAAATTTTCAGTCAGCTATACTCCTTTACTTTATAAGCCATTCTTAATGTTATATATATTTACTTATTTCTATAGAATAGATTTTCAAAGCCTTCCAAAAAGATTATTATCTATGCTGTTTGGTTTTAGCTTAATAATAATATTTCACTTATTTATAAATAAATTGAGCTATAAATCCCTAATAAAAGAAAGCATAAGCAAATCAATCCTTTTATTAGACGGTCAAATTGATAACATTCTTTCAAAAAATTATAATTTAGACTTGCAAAAATCTATTTCTAAAGAAATGAACAATATCTGTTATAATCTTTATACAACTAGAAGAAGAAAAACATTAACCAATAACCTAGGTAGCATTCAATTTAAAATATATATAATATTAGAGAACTTAAATTTAGATCTGGCTAATTTAAGCATTCTTTATTATAAGATGAACTATAACAGCCCAATAATAAAATCTTTTTTAAAAGAATTAAAGAGATCTTTATTAATTATAAAATCATATTTAAATGATGAAATCTCTTATTATGAAATAGATAAACAACTTGATAAATTAAATAGATTTCATGAAAATTTACCAGATCAATTTACATTTATTCATGATATATCTACTTCAGTTAATAATCTTTATTTATACCTAGCTGATATGAATACTCTTGAAGAAACTGAAGGATATAAATCCTATACGCCTTGGAAAAACACTGATAAAAATCAATTTAAATTTAAAGATTCATTACATTTTGGAACAATCAAATTTAACTTTGCCTTAAGAATTTCATTGACATTAACCATTGTCTTATTGCTTAGCTCTTTATTTAATCTTGCTAAAATGAGTTGGCTTGGAATTACAATAATGTCCATAATGCAGCCTTATTATGAGGAAACATTAAACAAAAGTAAAGATAGATTTAAAGGAAACCTCTTGGCAATTATTCTTATAACCATTATTTTAAACTTATTTCAAAGTCAAGCAGTTTATATCATTGTTTTAAGTACAAGTTTATATTTAACCTATGCTTTCAAAAGTTATTATAAACTATCATTATTTACTGCTATATCAGCTATTTGTATGGCTTCTTTAAGCTATGAAGTAAATAATTTGGCATTTTTTAGAGTTTTCTATTTAGTTTTAGGTATAGTAATAACTTTTTTAGCTAATAAATTTTTATTTCCTTATAAACTAGATCATGGAATTAAAGAGTTAAGTTTCAAGCTAATGAGATATTTAAATATCTTAGCTGAGGAATTAATAAAAAATCCTTCTAAAAATGAAGAAGGAATAATAAATTTAACCATCCATATAAATCTTATGTGTAATAAGCTTTCTCTTAGAAATATTCAAAAAGATAATGCTAATATTTCTAGATTAATTTCATTAACTCAAAATTTAACAGCATCTTTAACCTATTACACATTACTAAAAAAAGACTTAGGATTAGTATGTGAAGTCAACAAAGACGAGTTAATAAAATTTCAAAACCAATTACAAAATTTACTTAAAGAAAAGGCTTCTTTAATAGATATAATAACCCTTTTAAATAACACACTTGATTCTCTCATAAATTGTCCTTATCTAAGAAAAATAAACTATACTCCATCTTCTAATGGTTTAATATTATAATTTATATTCTCAATAATAATAAAAGCTATATGAAAATCTTCATATAGCTTTTATTTAAATTTACACTAAATAATCTACTTTAAATAAATTCATTACCTCTTCTTCACTTAATGTGTTAAAGGCATTTCCTACTGATAGCTCTCCTTCTTCAATAACCTTAGAAATTAAAGTCTTTTTCTCTTCTTGAAGAGCTATTACTTTTTCTTCAATAGTTCCCTTGGCTATTAGTTTTATAACTTCTACCACATTCTTTTGCCCTATTCTGTGTGCTCTATCTGTAGCTTGTTCTTCTACAGCAGGGTTCCACCAAGGATCAAAATGAATTACAATATCTGCTGAAGTTAGGTTTAACCCAGTTCCTCCTGCTTTTAAACTTATTAAAAACACTGAGTTTTCACCCTTATTAAAATCATTAACCATATTAACTCTCTTTTTAGGTGAAACACTTCCATCTAAATAGCTAAAAGAAATTTTTTCATCTTCAAGTCTTCTACTTATATTCTTTAAGACAGAGGTAAATTGTGAAAAAACAAGTATCTTATGTCCTCCTTCTATTCCCTGATTTAATATTTCTATTAAAGCCTCTATTTTCGCACTTTCTCCCACATAATCATTTATTGTTACAGCTGGATCTAAGGCTAACTGTCTAAGTTTAGTTATATAAGATAATATTTCTATCTTGCTTTTATTGAATTCCTCTGCATCTTGTTTCTTCTCCATAATTGATAAAGCATTGTTAGCATATATGGAATATACTTTTTTCTGCTCTTCACCTAAGTCAACTAACTGCATCTTTTCAATCTTATCTGGTAATTCTTTTATAACATCTTTCTTTTTTCTTCTTAATATAAATGGTTTTATAAGAGCATGTATTTCCTCTAAAACTTCTTTACTTTCATTTAATTTCTTATAATATCTAACGGTAAATCTCTTTCTATCATAAAGATATCCTGGCATTATAAAATCAAAAATTGACCAAAGTTCCATAAGAGAATTCTCCATAGGAGTTCCAGTTAAAGCAAATTTATATTCAGCATTCACTTCTTTAACCGCTTCTGAATTTTGAGAATCTGGATTTTTAATTGCTTGTGCCTCATCAATAAAACAATAATCAAAATTTATTTTTTTATATTCCTCTAAGTCTCTCTTTAGTAGATTATAAGTAGTTATAATAACATCTTTATTGCTTATATCTTCTAAAATTTCTTCTCTTTTATCCTTACTTTCATTCAATACTTCTACAACTAAATTAGGTGCAAACTTTGTAAACTCCTCTTTCCAGTTATATATCAATGAAGTTGGAGCAACTATTAGTGTTTTCTTTCCCTTATTAGAAAGGATAAATGTAATGGCTTGAAGAGTTTTACCAAGTCCCATTTCATCTCCAAGTATTCCCCCTAACCCTAGATGTTCTAAAGTTTTGAGCCAATTATATCCAAACTTTTGATATTCTCTAAGTTCGGCATTAAGTTCCTTTGGAACCTCAAAAGAAAGTTTGTTTATATTTTTAAATTTACTTTTTATTTCATTTAATTTCTTTTTCCCCTTTATATATCTAATTCCTTGTTCTTCTATGTAGTTGGCTATAAATAAAGCTCTGTTATTACTAACCTCTAAACTATTATTATTTAAAGAATCTATATCAAGTGAATCCACAAGTTTTAAAAACTGTTTTAATTCTAACTCTTCTAAATCAAGGAATTCTCCACTTTTAAGCTTATAGAATTTTAAATTATCTCTAAAGGCTTTAAGTATTCCTTTTGTTTCTTCACTAGGTATATCCCCTATTTTAAAATCGAACTCAAAGTAATTATATCTTCCTGGTTTAATATCTCCCTTTATACCTTTACTTCCTAAGCTTTTGATTCCCTTAAAGTTTTCAGAATAGTAAACTTCTCCATACTCTTGCAATTTACATATATCATGTTTAAAAAAGCTAAATATGTATTCATCTCCTAAGTAGAAATAAAACTTTTTATTTATCTCCTCAAAACTAAATCTTTCAATTAAAGCAAGAACTTCTTTTTCTTTTTTTATATCTCTATAAATTATTTTTTCCTTACAATCATCAAATATATTAAATTCATAAGCTCCGTATTTTACTTTTAAAGTTAAAGTTATTTCTTTTCCTTCTTTATCAAAATAAAAGTTAAATTTTACTGGCTCTAGCACCGTCTTATTCATTATATTTTTTGAAAGGAATACATTATCAGTTAAATCTCTTAAAGAAGGAATTAGCTTTCTAAAGACTCTTTCTTCCTCATATTTATCAATATTAATAATCTTTCCCTCTGAAAAAACATCTAAATAGTTTTTTATCTTATAGCAAAACTCTTTTTTAGGAATATATATATTAGTTCCATATAGAAAAACGTCAGCTCTATCTCCTAAAACCTTAGGCATACCATTTGGAGAACTTAATTCAAAATTATTTTTTGAATCTTTTAAAGAAAAATCTATTGGTACCTCTTCAAAAAGTACTTCTCCCTCGACTGCTCTATAAAAGAATCCTTCATTTAAATAAACTCTGTGATTTTTTATTATACAAAAAAAATCTCTTACTAAATAATTAGGTATTTTTATACTTTTGCCATCTATAAATGTATCTCTATTTCTTAAAAAGCTTTTTATTGGTTTTTCTATTTCTTTTAAAGTCTCTATAAACTCTATTAATTCCTTATCCTTAGGACTTAACCTCTGCTCCCTTATGTCAAAAGTAAAAACCTTACTGTATCTAATAGGTATTTTATTATAATATGATACTAAGAACTGCTCAATATCTTTTAATATATAAAGCTTATTTGAACTCATTGATTTAGTTCCTATTTTAAATTCAGCTAATATACTATTGCTCCACTCATTTTTATTTATATATACCTCTATTTTCAGTTCTTCCTTCTCCATTTCTTCTTGAAGAATTAAGTCTAAAATTTTATTTTCACTCTTTTTGCAAAATAAGTTTTTATTTTCTTTAAATTCTTTCTTATTAGCTAAATCACCTAAAGCTTTATAAAAAGTTGCTACTAAATGCTTACAACAGTAATTTTCCTTACTAAATTCATGCTTTTCATAATCAGTACAAGTGCAATATGTTGATAATATCCCCTTCGTTCTAATATCTATCTCTAATTTAGTATTATATTTACTAAATAATTGCTCTGAAATTACTATTCCATTAACAGCTATTAGCTCTTGCTCATCCTCTATTTTTATGGATTCTACTAGATCATTATTAATAACTCTTTGCCCTTTGTTATAATTTCTTCCTGTAGTTTCTTCCTTAAATCTCTGTAACAATAAATCTTCAACTAACATAGTTACTCCTCTATTTACGTGCTTCATATCTTCTCATTATAACATAAAGTTATTTTTACTGAAAAATTAACTGAACTTTACTTTTTTATATTAAATTTATTTTTTTGTAGTTTTCACTCTAAAATCTCCCAATTTTAAAAATTCTGAAAGACAAAACAAAAATATCAGATGTAGTATTTACATCTGATATTTTTATATGATTATTCTACTGTTCCTCTTTCTACTAAAGAGGGTTCCAAATTTATTATTTTGCTCTTTAAAGATTTGTTATTTACTAAATCCATAAGCAACTTACATGAATATTCTCCAATTTTATAAATAGGTTGTGCTATAGTAGTTAATTCTGGCTCCATATAAGAACATATATTGATATTATCATATCCTAAAATACTTATATCCTCAGGTATTTTGTAGCCGTTTCTTATTAAATATTTCATACCTCCAATTGCCATAACATCACTACTATAAAATATTGCGTCAACTTTATTATTATTTTTGACTATTCTTTCTGTAGCTTTTATTCCGCCTTCCATAGAAAAATCTTCCTCTTCTATTAAAGCTTCACTAAATATTCCTAAATTTTTTGCTGTGTTTTTGAAACTTTCTAGTCTCAATTTAGCTATTTCTAAGTTAGATTTACCTGTAACAAAAGCAATTTTCTCTTTTCCTTTGTTAACTAAGTAATTAACCCCTAATTCAACACCTTTTTTGTTATCACAAAATACTCCATTTACATTTTTTTCATCTGAAATTATTCTATCTATCATTACAAAAGGAATTTTATTATTTTTTAGAATTTTAATCCATTCTTTACCTTCTCCACAAGCTGCTATTATTACACCGTCTACCAACTTACTTATTAAGAGCTTTAAATATTCCTCTTCCTTCTTTTTTTCATTAAGAGTATTGCATAAAATAATGCTATAGCCATGCTTTTCACTTTCAATTTCTATGGCTTTTGCCATTTCTGAGAAGAATGGGTTTTGGATATCTGGTATTATCATACCTAAAGTATAGCTCTTTTTAGTACTTAAACTTCTTGCTAATGAATTTGGTATGTAATTCATATCTTTCGCTGCTTTAAATATTCTTTCTCTAGTCTCTTTAGAAACATTTATTTCTTTATTATTTAGAACCATTGATACAGTAGTCTTTGATACATTTACTGCTTTAGCTATGTCTAATAATGTAGTTTTTCCCATTTTATCGCAACACCTCTTGTCCGCTTCGTTTTATAACAACAGTAATTATACCATATTATCCCTAGCTGTACCCTAATTATTTAGTATAGACCTTAAGATCTGCCGCTATTTTATCCTTAACACTTTCACCATGATATATTTTATTTGCTAAATCTACACCTAGTGCTCCAATTAAATCTGGTTGTTGTGCTATTGTTGCTGTCATTTCACTTGCATCTATAGAATCTTTGGCATCATCATTCCCATCAAAGCCTATTACCATTGCATTTAATCCACTAGCTTTAATGGCCTTAACAGCTCCTAAAGCCATTTCATCATTGTGAGCAAATACAACTTGTATATTAGGATTTGCTTGAATTATATTTTCCATAACTTGAAGTCCCTTTTGTCTATCAAAGTCTGCTGCTTGTATTGAAACAAAGTTGAATTTATCATTTTTGTCCATTATATTATGGAATCCTTCTCCCCTATCTCTAGTAGCTGATGCTCCTGGAATACCTTGTATCTCAACTACATTTATTGGACCCTTTTCATCTTTAAACTTATCTAATACATACTCAGCAGCCATCTCTCCACCTTTTATATTATCTGAAGCTATGTGACTTGTTATCTTTCCTCCATTAGCTTGTCTATCTAATGTTATAACTGGAATATTACTTTTATTTGCAACCTCAACTGTTTTAACTACAGCATCACTATCTGTAGGATTTATTAATAGTGCAACAACACCTAATTGTACTAAATCCTCTACATTAGCTCTTTCTTTCGCTGGATCATTTTGAGAATCTAAGACTACTAAATCATAACCTAACTTTTCTGCCTCTTTTTCTGCTCCATCTTTCATATTTACGAAGAATGGGTTATTAAGAGTTGATACAACCATACCTATTTTAGGCTTATTATCCCTTGAACATCCCATAAATGAAGTCATAAGCATCATGAGTATTAACCCAACTGAGAATATTTTTTTATTTATACGCATAAAACTCACCTCTTAAGCTTCTTAATTTTTTCTGCTCTTCTTGTCTAAAAGTACTGCTATTAATATAACTAACCCTTTTACTATTGATTGATAGAATGGTGATACATTCATAAGGTTTAATCCATTGTTAAGTACTCCTATAATAAGTGCACCTATTAAAGTACCTGTGATTGTTCCTTCTCCACCTGCTAAAGAAGTTCCTCCTATTACTACTGCAGCGATAGCATCTAATTCAAATCCTGTTCCTGCATTAGGTGAAGCAGATCCTATTCTACTTGTTATAATTACACCTGCAATGGCAGAAGCAAAACCTGATACTACATAAACTAAAGTTTTTATTTTATCTGTATTTATTCCTGATAATCTTGAAGCATCTTCATTTCCACCTAAGGCATATAAATATCTTCCAAATCTTGTTTGTGATAAAGCATATACTGCTATGATTGCTATTATTACAGTTATTATGACTGGTATTGGCATAAATCCTATTTTACCATTTCCTATTTTAACAAATGCTTCAGGTAATTTTGATATTGGAGTACCATCTGTAAATACTAAAGTAGCTCCTCTAAATATTGTCATTGTGGCTAAAGTAACTATGAATGCTTGTAGTTTTCCTTTTGATACTAATAAACCATTTATTAATCCTACTACTATACCTATAACAGCAGCTACTATAATTGCTAAGAATACGTTTCCAGTTGACTTAACAATAGATGCTCCAACAGCACCACTAATAGCTAAAGTAGATCCAACTGATAAATCTATTCCACCTGTTAATATTACAAAAGTCATACCAATTGCTATGATTGCATTAACTGAAACCTGCGTAAATACGTTAGTTATATTAGACACACTTAAAAAGTTTGGAGTAACTATAGTAATAACTATACATAATAATACTAGTCCTATAAGAGATTTATATTTAGATATATTTGCTTTAACATTCGCTTTCATTATGTAATCCTCCCTAATTGTTTATTCCAACAGCTAATTTCATTATACTTTCTTGATTTGCTTCTTCTCTACTTAATTCTCCAGAGATTCTTCCTTCACTCATAACCATAATTCTGTCGCTAATTCCTAATACTTCAGGTAAATCTGAAGAAATCATTATTATTGCTTTTCCACTAGCTTTAAGCTCATTTAGAAGCTCATAAATTTCTTTCTTAGCTCCAACGTCTATTCCTCTAGTAGGTTCATCAATTATTAATACCTCCGGTGATAACATAAGCCATTTTGCAAGTATAACTTTTTGTTGATTACCTCCACTTAAGTTTTTAATAATCTGATCTTTACTTGGAGTTTTAATATTTATTTTTTTAATATAATATTCTATGTCCTTAGTTTCTTCTTTTTTGTTTATGACTTTAAAATTATTTTCATATTTTTTTAAATTACATAAAGTCATGTTTTCTCCAACAGGCATTCCTAAAATACAGCCTTCTTTCTTTCTATCTTCAGAAAGATAACATATTCCTTTACTGATTGCATCATCTATACATCCTATGTTAATGTGACTTCCATTTAATTCAATTTCACCACTTGTCTTTTTGTACTCTCCAAATATCGTTTTTGCAAGCTCTGTTCTTCCTGATCCCATAAGACCTGCAACTCCTAATATTTCACCTTTTCTTAAAGTAAATGAGGCATTCTTTACGCCTTCCTTACAGCTAAGATCTTTGACTTCTAAGGCTAAATCACCCTTTTCAACTACCCTATATGGAAATTGGTCTTCTATTGTTCTTCCAACCATCATTGATATAAGCTTGTCATTATCTATGTCTTTTATGTTTGCACTTCCTGCATACTTACCATCTCTTAGCACTTCTACTCTGTGGCAAATTTTAAATATTTCTTCCATTCTATGTGATATGTATATTATTGCGATTCCTTTTTTTCTTAAGTTTTCTATTACCTTAAAAAGGTTTTCAGTCTCTACATCAGTTAATGCTGTGGTTGGCTCATCCATAATAATTATTCTAGCATTCTTGGTTAAAGCCTTAGCTATTTCTAACATTTGCTTTTCTCCTACATTAAGGGTACCAACAAGTCTATTTGGATTTATATCACAGCCTATTTGTTCTAAGAACATTCTACTTCTTTCATCTAATAATTTTTTATTTATTCTTCCAGTAAACTTATTATGTTTTTCATTTCCTAAAAATATATTTTCTGAAACAGTTAAGTTATTTAAAACACTAAGCTCTTGGTGAATTATTGTTATTCCAGCTTCTTCAGCTGACTTAATTCCCTTTACTTCTATTTCTCTTCCTTCTATAAAGATTTTTCCTTCATCTTTTTTATAAACTCCACTTAATATTTTCATTAAGGTTGATTTTCCTGCACCATTTTCTCCCATAAGAGCAGTAACTTCTCCCCCATAAGCCATTAAGCTAACATTATCTAAAGCCTTAACTCCTGGAAATGATTTTGATACACCTTCCATCTTTAACATTGGTGTTCTTTCACTCATTTACTACACCTCCCAAAATACTTTGTATTTTTCTAAGAATATTCTACCTATATAAAAACTAAGTAGAATATTCTTTATATATTCTTAAAAAACAACCCCTGATTTTAATATTATATTTGCATATGGAGTTTGTTCTCCTGTTCTAACAACAGCTTTACAATCTTTTAATTCCTTTTTTAACTCCTCATGTGATATAAATGTTATTTTAGTATCTTTTATAACATCTTTTATTTCTTTAAATAACTCAGGACTAACTTCTTCTGTTTCCTTAGCAAGAACTATTTCTTCTATTTGTAACTCTTCTAATATAGCTTTTAATGTCTCCATAAATCCTGGAACACCTTTTATTAATGCTAAATCTATTCTCTCAGTTTCATTTGGTATAGGTAGTCCACAATCTCCTATAGCTAACATATCAGTATGTCCCATTTTTGATATAACTGAGCTTATATCACTATTTAATAAACTTGTTTTTCTCATAATTACTCTTCTCCCTTATAAACTTCTAAAACTTCTTCTAAAAATGGTATTGATGGTTGAGCACCTTTTCTTTGTACTGCTATTGATGATACTTTATTTCCAAATCTTATAGCCTTACTTAAAGTTTCTCTTCCTAAGTTCTTAACATCTAATTTTGAACTTAATCCTCCAATAAAGCTATCTCCAGCCGCTGTAGTGTCTATTGCATTTACCTTGTATGCTGGAACTATTTCATAAAAGTCTTTTCCTATTAAAGCTGCTCCCTTTTCACCTAAAGTTATTATTACAAATTTAACTCCCTTGTCTAAGAATATTTCACCAGCTTTTTTTGCATCTTCTATATCTTTTATTTCAATTCCTGTTAAAAGCTCTGCTTCTGTTTCATTTGGAACTATTATATCTGTATATTTTAATAATTTTTCTTTTATTTGCTTAGCTGGAGCTGGATTTAAAATTGTTAATTTTCCATACTCTTTAGCTATTTTAAAAGCTTCTATTGTTACATCTTCTGGTGTTTCAAATTGTGATATTATAATATCTACTTCTTTTAATATGCTTTCTGCTTTTTTTATTTCCTCTTTAGTTAATGTCATATTTGAACCTGCATTAACAATTATTGAGTTGTTTCCATTATCATTAACCATTATTAATGCCATTCCTGTTGGCTCTGTTTCATCTTCAAAAATATATTTAACATCTATGTTATCTTCTATTAATTTATCTCTTAATTCTCTTCCATTTTCATCTTTTCCTATTTTTGAAATCATGAAAACTTCTGATCCATTTCTTTTAGCTGCTACTGCTTGATTCGCACCTTTTCCCCCTGCTATTTTTTGAAATGATTTTGAAAGTATAGTTTCTCCAACCTTAGGCATATCTTTAACCTTTAAAACTAAATCCATATTAATACTTCCAAGTACACATATTTTATTCATTAATGCTCCCTCCTTAGTTAACCGTTTCACTAAACCGATTAACTATATAATAATACTTTTGTAAACGTTAATCAAGGCTTTTTTGCAAAAAAATAAAAAAAGAGTATAGATTTAAAAAAATCCATACTCTAAAAATTTAATTATTCTTCTATTAATTCATACATTTCTTTAGCTCTATCAACGTACATTATTCCTTCTAGATGATCTATTTCATGTAAGAAACATCTCGCTAGAAGATCTTGAGCTTCATAAACCTTTAATTCACCTTTTTCATTTAAAGCTTGTATTCTAACTGCTCTTGGTCTTTCAACTAATCCCTCATGCATTACATAGCTTAAACATCCTTCATAATCATCATAAGTTTCTTTTGAAACTCCTATTACTTCTGGATTTATAAGAACATATTCATTCTCTCCATCTTGAAAATTTATATAAACAACTCTTTTATTAACTGCTAATTGTGGTGCAGCTAAACCTATTCCTTCTACAGTCGCTAATGTATCCTTTAAATCTTGAATTAATTCTTTAACTTCACTAACATTTTTAACAGGCTCTGAAACTCTTTTTAAAGCTTCATCTCCTAATTGAACTATTTTTTTAACAGCCATTTAATTTCTCCTTTCAACACTCTTATATGTATATTAAATCATAAAAATATAAAATTTTCACTAGTAAATTATATATAATATTCTTATAAAATATTATTGACTGTCTTTAAAGCATCTAAGTTTAAACTTATTATACTTTAAAGACAGTCAATACTATAATATTATCATAACTATTAACAATGATACTAAGCTTAAACATCCACTCAGTATACATATATATGATACTATTTGCTTTACAGTCATTCCCTTTTCTTGAAGTCTATAATGTATTTGGCTTCTATCTGCCTCATAAACAGGCTTTCCTGATTGAAATCTTCTGAAGATAACAAAGATATTATCAAAAATAGGTACACCTAAAGCTAATACCGGTACTAGTATAGATAATACAGTGGCTTGTTTAAATGCCCCTTCTAGGGCTATAATAGCTAAAATAAAGCCTAAGAAGTTAGCACCTGAATCTCCCATGAATACTCGTGCTGGATGCCTATTATATCTTAAAAAGGCTAATATTGATCCTACTAGAGTTATTGACATATATGCAGAATTAAATTGTCCCTTTGCAAGAGCAACGACGAACATAGTCATAGCTGATATTATAGATATACTTCCTGCTAATCCATCCATTCCATCAGACCAGTTGATTACTGTTGTAACTCCAAAAATCCATGTTATTGTAAGAATATATTGAGCCCATGTGGAAAATTGGACAAATTCACCTGTGAATGGATTGCTTATACCTCTAAAAACAATTCCAGCTTTAAAAACCATAGTGGCAGCTAAAATTTGTATTATAACCCTAGGGTATATTGGAAACTCTTTGCCTTTTCCTTTATAATAATCGTCTATTACTCCTATTATAATTACCAGAGTAGATGCTATAAATATAGTAAAAGTTTCTGATAATTGCCTTGTAGAATCTATTCCAAAAAGGTATGTTGCAAAAAATCCTATATACATAACAACCCCACCTATCAAAGGCGTTAATTTATCATGTTTTTTTCTTCCTGTAGGTTTATCAACAAAACCTTTTTCCTTAGCAAAGTCAATAAACTTTGGCATTAATAGATATACTATAATAAAAGGAATAAGCATTACAATTAAATACTTAATCATATTTTCTCCCTCTGCATTAAAAAACATTTTTTTTACATATATTATTCTAGTAGATTAATAAGTCATATTGATGACATTTTAATTAAAAATCTTTTATTACTTATTATTATATCACCTAATTAAGTAAATTAATCATTTACAGAAAAATTACTCTGTCTCATGCTTTAAGCAAACTGAAAAAACATGACAAGGTATTTTTCCTTCTTCTTTTCTTTCATATCTTTTAACTAATTCTCTTATTTCTCTATTTATCTCTTTAAACTCATCCTCATTTAAATATATATTCTTATAATTAAATCCTACAGCATCCTCTGCATTGCCTGTATCAACTTTCTCGGCTATTCTCTTCATAGTTTGTTCTTTTGAGCTATCATAATATTCGCTTAGAATATTTAATATTTGAGATTTGTATACTTGCTTAGCTTCTTTTTTAATTTGATTTCCTTCTATATTGAAGCTATCTGCAGTTAAATAATAATATTTTGCTATTATACCCTTTATTTCTTTTGTTTTTACAAGTTCCAAAATTCCTGCTTTTTCTAATTTTTTAATATGATAATGAACTTTTGCTGGTACTTCCCCAAAAAAATCAGCAATTTCTTTTACAGTAGCAGATTCTTGATTATTTCTAAGATAAGTTATTATCTTTAGTCTATATGGATCTGAATATGCTTTTATTTGTTCTAAAGTAGTTAAATTCATAACACTGTTCATTTTAAGCCCCCCCTTAGTATTAAGTGTAATTATTTACTTATTATACCATATTCTGTAGATAATTCACATAATAAAAAAACTATTATAAAAATTTTTATTATATTAAAATATCTATTTTTTCTTAATAAGATTATACATTTTATTTGGAAAATAGTAAAGAAAAAAGGCAAATCTTGATGTTTTATTAACATAAGATTGCCTTTTTTATTAATTTATATAAACTATCCTCTTTGCTCAATCATAGATTTAACTTTCATAAGTCTTGTTAAAGCACTTCTCTCATTTTCATCAAGTTTCATTCTGATGTATCTGATAGTCTCTTTTAATTGAGGAATTGTCATATATTCAAGAGCATTAACTCTTCTTCTTGTTTTTTCAATCTCGTCTGCCATAAGCTGACCAGATTTCTCAACTTCTGCAAGTTCTAATAATTTTGGTAATATTCCATATAGCTTAGAAATTGCATCATCAAGCTCAGCTGAAGTATTCATAAATCCATAAGGATAAATACTACCTTCATCACCTTCTAACTTTCTTTTGAAGTTCATTATAGGCACATTTACACTCATTATGTTTTTATTTCCGACTTCAACCTCAATCTCTTCTTTAGGGTATGCTATAGCTTCCTCTAGGAACTCTGAACTCATAACAGCTCTAGCCATAACGAAGTCTTTTAAGGAACTTCCTAGTTCCTTTTCAACTTCATCTCTTAATTGATTATTATATTTGATAAGGTTTATGAATTGTCTCATTAACTCATCTTGCTTATCTTTTAATAATTTATGTCCTCTTGTTGCTGTTGCTAATCTTTTCTTTAGCTTTGAGAGTTCCATTCTAGTAGGATTGACATTTAATCTTTGTGCCATTCTTACTCATCCTCTCCAACAGGCATATACTTTTCAAGATATTCATCTCTAATTCTCTTAAGCTCTGTTCTAGGTAAGATCTTAAGTAATTTCCATCCAAGATTTAGAGTTTCCTCTATTGTTCTGTTAGTTGTAAAACCTTGTGAAACATATTCATTTTCAAAAGCTTCAGCAAATTTAGCGTATGCTTTATCAACGTCTGATAATGCTGATTCTCCTAATATAGCAGCAAGTTCTTTTGCTTGCTTACCTTGTGCATATGCTGAGAATAACTGGTTCATTGTATCAGCGTGATCTTCTCTAGTTTTTCCTTTACCAATACCTTTATCCTTAAGTCTTGATAATGATGGTAAAACATCTATTGGAGGCATTATTCCTTTCTTGTAAAGCTCTCTTGAAAGGATTATTTGTCCCTCAGTGATATATCCAGTTAAGTCTGGAATTGGGTGAGTTTTATCATCTTCAGGCATTGTTAATATTGGAATTTGAGTTATTGAACCTTCTTTTCCAACTAATCTTCCTGCTCTTTCATATAATGTTGAAAGGTCAGTGTATAGGTATCCTGGATATCCTCTTCTTCCTGGAACCTCTTTTCTAGCTGCAGAAACTTCTCTTAAAGCCTCACAGTAGTTTGTTATATCTGTCATTATAACAAGAACGTGCATTCCCTTTTCGTATGCTAAGTACTCAGCAGTAGTTAATGCCATTCTTGGAGTAGCTATTCTCTCTATAGCTGGGTCTGATGCTAAGTTCATGAATAGAACTGATCTATCTATAGCTCCAGTTTTTGTGAACTCATCTACGAAGAATTCAGCTTCTTCGAAAGTAATACCTATAGCAGCAAATACAACTGCGAACTTAGAATCTGAGTTTAAAACTTTTGCTTGTCTTGCGATTTGAGCAGCTAACTCTTTGTGTGGAAGACCTGATCCTGAGAAAACAGGAAGTTTTTGTCCTCTAACTAGAGTATTAAGACCATCTATTGCAGAAATACCAGTTTGAATGAACTCTGATGGATAATTTCTAGCAACAGGGTTTATAGCTTCTCCGTTTATATCTAATCTCTTCTCTGGTATTATATTTGGACCGTTATCTTTTGGTCTACCCATACCATCGAATACTCTTCCTAACATATCTTCTGAAACACCAATTTCAAGTGGTCTTCCTAAGAATCTTACTTTTGTATCTTTAAGGTTAATTCCTGCTGAGCCTTCGAAAAGCTGAACCATAGCTTTGTCTCCGTTAACTTCAAGAACTTTACCTCTTCTTAACTCACCAGTTTGCATTTCTATTTCAACTAGCTCATCGTATTTAACACCTTCTACGCCTTCAACAGCCATTAAGGGTCCTACAACTTCAGTAACTGTTTTGTATTCTTTAAGCATTTAGAACACCTCCCTCGCTGATTAACTTGTTCATCTCTGACTTTAATTCAACTAAGATATCATCCATCTTACTTATTTCTTCTTCTGAAATATATTTACTTCTTGCAATTTTATCTCTAACAGGAAGTTTTAATACTTTATCTAAATAAACACCAGCTTCTAAAGCTTTTTCAGCTTCATGTCTGAAACTTAATATTAAGTTTAACATTTTGTGTTGTTTATTTAATGAAGTGTATGTGTCATTCTCATGGAATGCATTTTGTTGTAAATAGTCTTCTCTTATTGACTTAGCAACTTCAAGTTTTAATCTATCACCTTCTGAAAGTGCATCCATACCAACAAGTCTTACTATTTCTTCTAAGTTTGCTTCTTCTTGAAGAAGTGCCATAGCTTCTGTTCTTAATCCTGACCAGTCATCTGCTACGTTCTTATCCATCCACTCACCCATTTTTTCTAAGTATAATGAGTATGATGTTAACCAGTTAATTGATGGGAAATGTCTCTTATATGCTAATTGAGCATCTAGTCCCCAGAAAACTTTAACTATTCTTAAAGTTGATTGTGTAACTGGCTCTGATATATCTCCTCCTGGAGGGGATACTGCTCCGATAGCTGTAACAGCTCCTTCTCTTCCATCTTTACCTAAAGCTACAACCTTACCAGCTCTTTCATAGTAATCAGCAAGTCTTGATCCTAAGTATGCTGGGTAACCTTCGTCTCCAGGCATCTCTTCAAGTCTTCCTGACATCTCTCTTAAAGCCTCTGCCCAACGTGAAGTTGAGTCAGCCATGATTGATACTGAGTATCCCATATCTCTGAAATACTCTGCTATTGTTATACCAGTATAGATTGATGCTTCTCTGGCAGCAACCGGCATGTTAGATGTATTAGCTATAAGAACTGTTCTCTTCATTAAGCTTTCCCCAGTTTTAGGATCTTTAAGTTCTGGGAACTCGTTAAGAACGTCTGTCATCTCATTACCACGCTCTCCACATCCAACGTAAACAACTATCTCAGTATCTCCCCACTTAGCAACTTGGTGCTGAACAACTGTTTTACCAGCTCCGAAAGGTCCTGGAACGGCAGCAGCTCCACCTTTAGCTACAGGGAAGAAAGTATCTATAACTCTTTGTCCTGTAGTCATTGGCTCAACTGGGTTTAATTTTCTTGCATATGGTCTACCTTTTCTTACAGGCCATTTTTGCATCATTGTTAAGTTCTTGTCACCTTTTTCAGTTTCTACTACAGCAACAACTTCTTCTACATTGAAATCTCCAGCTTTTATTTCTTTTATTGTACCTTCAACTCCATAAGGAACCATTATTCTATGAATAACAACAGCAGTTTCTTGAACTGTTCCTATTACGTCTCCAGCTGAAACCTTCTCTCCTACCTTAACAGTTGGTACGAAAGGCCATTTTTTCTCTCTATTTAAAGATTTAACTTCTACCCCTTTAGTTAAGAAAGCAGAATTCGCTGCCTTCATGAAAGCGTCTAGAGGTCTTTGTATTCCATCGAACATTGACTCTATAAGTCCTGGTCCTAATTCTACTGAAAGTGGTTCTCCAGTAGTTATAACTGGGTCCCCAGGTCCAATTCCTGATGTTTCTTCATATACCTGGATTGAGGCCTTATCTCCTCTCATTTCTATGATCTCTCCGATAAGACCTTTTTCTCCAACTTTTACAACGTCATATACATTAGCTTCATCCATACCTTCAGCAACTACTAAAGGACCTGAAACTTTGATAATTTTCCCCGTTTTCAAGTTATCTACCTACTTTCTATAAAATGTTAACGCCAACTGCTTTTTCAACGTTATCTGATATTCTTTGTTTTCCTATATTTAGAGTTCCTTGATTGCTTGGAATTAATATTACAGCAGGAAGTACTTGTCTTGTATATCTTTCGATAGTTTCTTCTATGTTCTTAGCTACGTGCTCTGTAACAAAGATTACTGCATAACCTGTCATTGCAAGCTTATCAATTGTTTTTCTAGCTTCTTCATCTTCAACTACAGGGAATACATCTATTCCAAGCGCTTTGAATGCTAAAACTGAATCTTTATCACCTACAACTCCGATTTTCTTATACATATCCATCACGCAGCCTTTCTCTTATTACTTCCTTAGTAATATTGTTTAATTTACCAACCATGATAGTTCTTATTTGCTTAATTTCATTCTCTTTAACATACATATATGTTAGAACAGGCTCTAAACCTTTAGTTACTATTTTAGCTTCCTTCATTATACTCATTATGTGATTATCAATAAGCTTTTCAAATTCACTAACTGATGAAGTTTCTATGTAACTAGCTATACCTTCTCTTAATACTTGTGAGTATTCCTTACTACTTAAGTTATTAGGAATATTTTCGATTGTATCTAAGTATAAACTTCTAAACTTACTTGCATCTATACTACCACCTGGTACTACAGCATCTAAAAAGAAGTTAACATTTTTATCTTGCTTTTTAGTTCTTAATAATGTTTTAACATTATTTAAGTCTATAAGGTTATTAAGATATCTATCTAAAGCCTTATCTTTTATATTTTTCTTGTTTGCAATTTCATGAATATGAGCATATAAGTATTTATCTGCGATTAAATCTATAACTTGTGGATCCTGAGTTTCCTCAAATTTTTCAAATATTTTTCTTAAGCACTCTTCCATTTTCTTAGGAAGTCTACCAAAATCTTCTCCGTTTATTGCAGATTTTAAATCATTTACTCCTATCATACCAACTGGTATTAGCATTTGGGAAAAATCTTTATCTAAGATTTTCCCCTTAACTAAAACTTTTATGTTATGATAGTCATATTTTAAAGCCATAACGTCTATGATTTCCTTTAAAGGACTAGCCTCATACATAGTTTTATATAATTTAACTAGTTCATTTGATAAAAGTATTTCATAATCCTCTGGTCTTCTTACTTCATTCATAAATGCTGCATACTCTGTTTCTTGTAGAACTTTTAATGCACCTTCTGAAGTGTTTGCATCTATCATTCTTTCTATTTGAGCTTTATCAAGGAGTTTCTTTTCGTATACTCTGATTCTAGGAATTAATTGCAAAAATTGCATTGAATCCATTCTTCATCCTCCTTAATCAAATAATACTTTATTCACCTCAAACTCTAACTCTCCTCTTAAAGAGTTAATTAAAGCTTCAAAGGTATTATTTATTTGTATTCCATTTCTATCTAATATGAAGCCACCATTAAATTTGCCTTCCATATTTAATGTAATACTTCCTTTTTTTCCTTTAGATTCAAGTTCTTTATTTAATGCTTCCAAGAACTCATTGCTAAATATATCTTTATCTTTTTCATTGATTATAATAACTTCTGTTCCCTCTAACTCTAAAGAATCTAAAGTTGAGATAACATAATATTTATAATCTCCATTAGAAAGATTTTGTAATTTTTCTATAGCTTTGTTAAATATTTCTGATATAACATTTTGCTTAGCTCTTAACATATCATTTCTTACTGATAATTTAGCATTTGAAATTATTCTTGCTTTTTTAACTTCTGCTTCTACATTAGCCTTATTTATTATTTCTTCTTTATCTGCTTCTGCTCTATTTATTTTCTTAGATATTATTCTATCTTTTTGTGCTTCAGCGTCAGCTAATATATAGTTTTTCTTTTCTTCAGCATCATTTAGAATCTTGGAAGTTAAATTATTTAAATTTGACATTCCCTTCACTTCTCCAATCTTTGCTTACTAATTATTTTATTACGCTTGCGCCATTTACTAATAAGAATGATATAACGAATCCTAATAATGCATATGTTTCAACCATTGCTGCGAATATGATACCTTTAGTATTGTGCTCTGGTCTCTTTGCTAAGATTTGGATACCAGCTGCAGCTGCTTTACCTTGAGCTATACCTGACCATAATCCAGCGATTGCTATTGGTAAACATGCAAATAATAAGTATAATCCTTTAGCTAATGATGCATCACCATTACTGATTTGGTTAAATACTAAGAAACCTATAACGAATCCATAAAGACCTTGTGTACCTGGTAATAATTCAAGAACTAACGCTTTACCAAACTTTTCTGGCTCTTCAGTTACTAATCCTGCTGCCGCTTCCCCAACTATACCAACACCTTTTGCTGATCCTACACCTGACATACCTACAGCTAAGGCTATACCTAAAGCTCCAAATATTAATCCTCCGTAATTTGCCATAAAATATGAAATCCAGTTTTCCATAATTTAATTCCTCCTGAAAAATATAATGTTATTTTAATTTAATTTTAACTATTATTTATTTATTTCTTTTTTTTATTGTTATAAATTTATTTATTGTTCTAAATGGTGTGAATGCTTTTCCACCACCTTCATAGAATTTTGAGAAGTACTCAACGTACTGTAATCTCGCTGTATGAACATATGCTCCTAGTAATGATAAAAGCATATTAAATGTATGAGCCGCTATAAAGAATAGAGGTCCTATTATTATAATCGCTATTCCTGGGAACATACCTATTATTAAGTTAAGTGCAGCTGCTATTGATCCACCTGCAATACCTAATGCCATAAGTCTTGTATATGATACTAAGTCTCCTACGTATCCTGTTACACCGTATAAGGCATATAAACCTTGACCTATTTTAGCACCTTTTGTTTCTTCATCTCTACCTTGTGTTAATATTATTATTATTGAACCAACTATAGCTAATATCTTACCTATTAAACCTACAGTTCCACCGAAGAATATCATTGGAAGACCTATTAAAAGCATTACCCATGATCCTACGTCAAATAGAGCATATAAATATTCTCCATTTCTTATTAACATATATGCTTTTATAAATAATCCAAAGAATATTTGTATAACCCCAAATCCAACAGATAACATCAATAATAGATTTGTATCTTTACTTGGATTTATAAGTCCAAATGGTAGTTCAAATCCAAATGCAGTACCAAATATTGCTCCAGCTACTGTTGTAGCTATACTTAAATACATAAAGAATTTAGCAAATTTTTCTTGAGATTCATCTAAGTTAAGTAATTTCATAGCTAATAATGAACCTGCAAATAATATTAGTCCGTATCCTAAGTCTGCAACCATCATACCAAAGAATACTAGATAGAAAGGTGTTAAAAGTGGTGTAGGGTCTATTTCATTGTATCTTGGTAAGCTATACATTTCAGTTATCGAATCAAAGGCTGATGCTGGACCCTTGTTATGTAATTTAACTGGAACATCTGCGATTTCTTCATCTTTAACTTCTTCAAACTCAAGATAATACATATCTCCTACTGAACTCTTTATGATTTCCTCTAGAGAAAAGTTTTCATCTTTTGGAACCCACCCTTGAATAACAACTACTCTATCAGTTTTTAAGAAGTTTTCACTTGCTTCTTTTCTAATAAGTATGTTGCTATAATATTCATAAGCTAATTCTAGAGTTCTTTTTTCTTCTCTGTAATTTGAAAGTACTCCTCTTAAGTCTGCTTTTTTAGCTTCTATTTCTTTTATTTGTAATTTAAACTCTTCAACAAGAACTGAAGCTTTCTCTTTATACTTAGTTTGGAATGCTGAAAAACCGAAGTTCTTTAAAACTTCATCTATTTGTTCAGCTCTTTCTTTCATTGTCATTACAAAGACATATGAATCTTGGTCAGTGTTAGAAATAACTTCTATATAACTTTCCTTGAATTCGCTTTCAATTTCATTCTTCATATTTTCAAGATTTTGACTTGAAATAACTCCTAAGAATACAACTACTTTTTCAAAATTATTTAATTCACCTAGTGGAGCATCGAAACTTTGCCATGGCTCTAAGATTTCTATTTCACCTAAAAGTTTTGTCTTTTCGTTTTCTAGAGTAGCAAGCTCTCTCTCCATCTTCTTAACCTCTGAATAAACGACTTCCCAGTTGCTATTTTCAACCTTCGCTTCTAGCTCATCCAAAGTTAAGCTTTCTTTACCAGCTTTTAAAGCTTTAAGTCCTCCAACTTCAGCAACAAACTCTCTTAAGAAGTCTAAAGCTGATCTTGTTTTTGAAACATTTTCTTCTATAAGGGCTGTTTCAGAATCTAAATCATCCTTGCTAAGAGATTCAAAAACTTCGTTGCTTTCCACTTTTTCTTCATCTTGTAGGTTTATGAATTCAACCTCTGAAGAACTTTGAACTTTTTTAAGAAGCTTCTCTTTCTCTGATTCAAAGGCAAGTAAGGTGAATTTATTCATCTTAACTATTGCCATTAGTTTTCACAATCCTCTCAATAACTAAATTTACTGCTGAATCAATCTTAGAACCAGTAAGATTTGACACATCAGCACATTGTTTTTTACCTTCTGAAAGTATGACCTCGGCCTCTTTTCTTCCGGCATTTTCTGCATTGCCAATAATTTCTCTTGCAACATTTCTAGCCTCTTCTATGATGGAGTTATGTCTTTCGTCAGCTTGGATTGTTGCATCTGAAATTATTTTCTTGCTTTGCTCATGAGCTTTTTTAATCATTTCATCAGCTTGCATTTCAACTTTTTTAATTTCTTTTATTGCTTCTATTGCCAAAGTTTCACCACCTTTATATAAGGAATTTTTATAAAATATATATTAATACTTTATATAGTATTAATTAACCCTTACTACTAATTATACATGAAATTCAACTTAATTCAACATAATTTTACTCCTGTATACATTTTCATAGGTTTTTATTCAAAAATCTACATTATATTTTTTTGAATAAAAAATTAACTTTATTTACATTTGTAAAAAAGTCGTATTAATATATTTAGGGATTTATTAATACGACTAATATATTTATTGATTTTCTACTTCTATGTATGAATCATAATCAAAATTCATTTCATCAAATATAAGATATCTTGGTTCAGATTTAATTTCCCCATTTTTTAAGTAATTAATTATATCTAATTCAAATTTTTCTATATGAGCTTTTTTAAATGGCATTTGTCTATCAAAACTATCCTTTATTTTTTGCTCATCTTCCTTAGTAATTGTTCTAACAAGGAAATCTGGTAACCATCTCTTTTTATTAAAGCACAAATAATCGAATTTTAAAACTTCCTTTAAAAGACTCTCATCCTTCCCTTTTAGCTTCTCAATGTAAAAATCTAATAATATCTTATAATATTCAACATTTCCTATACTTCTCTTGAAATTACCCTTCTCTTCAAAGAACATAGCTAAATCATAATAAAAATCAAAAGGCTTCTCATATATATCTAAGAAGAATTTAATTACATTATTAAATTTGCATGAGTTATAATATTTATCAACCATAGCTTCAACTTTCTTTAATAATAGAAGTTCATCATAACTTATATCACTACTTCTTATTATTTCATATGGCGCATATGGTGAATAAACTATTCCCCACTTTTCTGCTTCCTCTCTCATTGATGAACCTTTTAACAACTTTAGGAAGCCTAATTGAATTTCATCTGGTCTTATGGCATGAACATCATTAAAAGACTTTTTAAATGATTCTAAGTCTTCTCCTGGTAGCCCTGCAATTAAGTCTAGATGTTGCATTACATTTTTTCCTTCAGCAACTTTTAAAACTTTCTCCTTTATGTTTTCATATGTGATATATCTATTTATATTATGTAAAACTTCATTATTAGTAGTTTGTACTCCTACCTCTAATTGGAATCTTCCCTTTGGAGAATTATTTAAAATTTCTATTTGCTCATCTGTTAAAAGGTCCGCTGCAACTTCAAAATGGAATCTTGTTTCTGTATCTTGCTCACTTAAGTATTTAAGAAGTTCAACTGTATATTTTTTATTACAGTTAAAAGTTCTATCAACAAACTTAACTAACTTTATTCCTCTTTCCATAAAGTATTTAAGTTCTTCTTTTACTCTCTCTACATCTAAAAATCTAACTCCATGCATTACAGAAGAAAGACAATATTTACATTTAAATGGGCATCCTCTTGAAGCTTCATAATAAACAATTTTATTATTTATATCCTCTTCATAAGTATAAGGAAATACTAATTCATTCATATCCATTTCAGGCCTAATTGGATTTTCAAAAACTTTTCCATCCTTCTTATAGTTTAATCCTCTTATATCTTCTATTTTTCCTTCTCCAAGCTTATAAAGGACAAACTCTCTAAAAGTCTTTTCTCCCTCTCCAACTATTACATATTCTCCTGGATGGTTTTCTAAAAACTCTTTTCCCTCATAAGAAACTTCTGGTCCACCATAAAGTATTTCTATTTTAGGATCTACAAGCTTTATAAGTTCGGCTAGTCTGTTTACGAACTCCATATTCCATATGTAACAGGAGAAAGCCACAACATCTGGTTTCTCCTCAATAATACCTTCTAAAATATTCTCAACTCTATCATTGATTGAAAACTCTTTTATATCACCTTGGAAATCTAAATCCTTTGTAAATGTCTTCAGATACCTCACTGCTAGATTGCTGTGAATGTACTTGGAATTTATTGCTGTTAGCAGTATCTTCATTCTTTATACTTCCTCTCTTTATTCCTTTAATAAATATTATTTTATCACAAACTTTAGTTTCCTGTATTTCAAAATATTTTTCAAGTACTTTTTTTGAACTATCCACTGTAAACTCATTTGAAATACTATTGTCTATAAATTCAATTTCCTTCTCTTTTTCCTTTGGCATTAAAACTTTAATCTTATCATTTACTGTTTCCCTTCTCTGTTTTTCTCTATCCCATATATAAATATTCCCTCCAAACCTTACATTACTCCATATATTTTTTATAACATTTTCAATTTCATTTTTATCTAATTGGCTTAGTGAAAAAAATAAAACACCGTTATCATATTGATTCCTATACTCATCATCAAAATTCTCAATATAATAATCTACACTTATCTCATTCTCTGTTTGCTTTAAAATATTATAAATGATTCCATAATTATTTATACCAACATCTAAGGTGTTACCTTTAAAATTTATGTTACCCATATCCAATATAACTTCTCTTACCATAAAATCACTCCCATTTTATTCCATTTCAATTTCTATTATACATTTAAAGAGTAATTCTTTCTATCTTTAATTAGAAAAAATTACTCTTATTATCTCTTAATAAATTTATATAATCCTAAAAGTTTAATTCTTATTTTTCTTTATAGACATAGTAAATTTGACAATAAGTACAATAATTAATATTAAATTTATACTTAATATTAATAAGTAATTATAAATAGGTATATTATTACCATCTATATTTTTTTGTAATTTAAAAAGTA
This sequence comes from Clostridium sp. LIBA-8841, assembly GCF_034439435.1. Taxonomy (GTDB): domain Bacteria; phylum Bacillota; class Clostridia; order Clostridiales; family Clostridiaceae; genus Sarcina. The sequence goes on from NZ_JAPCKJ010000001.1 coordinate 617,409, forward strand.
CACCTTTATTTCCATCTAATATATAGAGATTATCCTGAATTATCTTCATATCATTTATATAGGCATTTTCTTCTAAGCTTATGATATCTTTAACTTCTCCCGCCTTAAGAAACCTTGAAAGAGTATTTTTTTCGTGATTAAAAAACAAAAAGGCATTTTCTTCTAATATTATTCCCTCTCTATCTATTAACAAGGCATTAATCTCTCCAACATTTTCAGTTTGATATATAGGTTTTGGCATTATATAACTTCTATGTTCATCTGTTATAAAATTAATTATAGGTTTTCCTTCTTCTCTAAACCTTGGAGAGTTAACAGGATCTCCTCCACTATAATCTGGCCATCCATACCAAGTACCTTTTCCTTCTATTTTATATATATAGTCATTATCACCATTTAAAGGTCTATATCCTTTTTCCTCAATTCCTCCAACTATTGCAAAAATTTCTCCTGAACTGTTTAAATCAATTCCCTTAACATTTCTTATTCCATAAGAATATAGCTTTTTCTCATTATTCTTTATATCAACCTCTATAATTGCTCCATTTCCTACTATGTTTCCTTTTACTACTTCTCCCTTTTGTGTTTTAGTATTGTATGGCACAAAAGCTCCTTTTTTATTTTCATCATAATTTCTTCCATTTAAAATAGTATCTACTGGAGGTATATCATAGGCTTCTCCCTCCTCAGCTACAATTCCTGAATTTGTAGCTGATCCTATACTCAAATAAAGTTTTCCTTCCTTTATCAAAATCATGGTGTTTTCTTTATTTAGCCCCTTATTAGGAATTTCTTCAATTAAAATTTCTTTACTTAAGTTATTTAAGTCATAAGATATTAACTTTTCATCTAAGGTGTAATATAACTTTCCATCATAATACTCTAAATCATATATATTGCTTTCTTCCTTTGTCTCTAAAAATACATTATTGTTTTTATCTATTTTAAAAATATTATTCTTTACTGCTACATAAATTTCCTCTTCATCATTACATAAAGCTTTTGCACCATCTAGCCCCTTTAAAATTAATTCTTCACTAAAATCTTCACTCTCTAAATATTTTCCATCCTTATTAGTAAAAAAACATATTCCACTTGATAATAGTGCACTAATTAAAATTAACCCTATAATCTTTATAATATTCTTCATCTTTCCTCCTAATCAGCCTCAATAATAAATTTTCACTATTAAGAAAATCAAAAGCAATTAATCACAATTACCTCCTATATAATGAATATTTAACATAAGTTGTGAATATTCATTATTATTGAACTTTTAAATAAGGCGGTGATTCATTGGGTAAAGATGATTTTTATAAAAATTCTTTTATGCTGACAGCTTCAAATTTAACAACAGGTTTATTAGGCTTTATATTCTCAATGTACTTATCAAAAGTCCTAGGCCCCGAAGGAATGGGTCTATATGGAATTATAATGCCGATTTATAATCTATTTATATCCATCATGACTGCTGGTATAATTGCATCAATTTCCAAAATAACAGCTGTATATTCAGCCAAAGACGATTATAATAACATAATTCGTACTATGAAAGTCGTAGCTATTTTTAACTTTATTTGGTGTTTTATAATAGGTATATTTGTTTTTTTCATATCACCTATAATAGGTAACTTTTGGGCTAAAGATCCTAGAATAATAAAAGCTATAATGGTAACTTGTCCAGCTATGATTTTTATATCTCTTTCAAACATATTAAAGGGATTCTTTTACGGAACATCTAAAATTACAGTTCCATCTTTTATAGATATTTTAGAAAAATCTCTTCGTATACTTGTATTAGCAGTACTAATTTTTATCTTTAAGGCTCAAACTTTAGAAACTTTAGTTACCTTAGCTTATTTAGCCCTATGTTTGGGAGAACTCCAAAGTTTAATACTTTTATTTGGTTATTTTAAATATATGATAGGAAAAACACCTAAAAGAAATACTAAGGGAGAAAGCCGTGCTCAATTATTATTTGATGTTTTAGTAACATCAGTTCCTCTATGTTTAAACGGTTTTTTAATGAGCATATTTAGCGTTATATCAACACTTTTAGTTCCTAAAAGACTTATTGTTGCTGGTTTTACTTATTCTCAGGCATTATCACTTATAGGAAAATACTCCTCTATGGCTATGTCCATAGTAACCTTTCCTATAATAATAGTTTCTTCTATAAATACAATGTTAATACCAGATTTATCACAGACTTTAAGTAAAAGGAATTATATTTCTGCGGCCAAAAGAATTAGAGATGTAATTAAAATAGCATTTTTAATTGGTATTTGTACTGCTGTTGTAGGTTTATGTGTTCCAGATTCATTAGGAAAAGTATTCTTTGGAAGAGATGATTTAGGAGAATATATAAGAGTAACTTCATTAATGATGCCAATAGTATTTACTTCTAACACTATGTATGGAATATTAAATGGTTTAGGAAAACAAAATGTAATTTTAAGAAATACTATAATAACAGAATTATTAGAAGTTACTTTATTATTCTTTTTAACAGCTATACCATCTATAAATATATATGGTTATGCAATAACTATGCTTTTTGTTTCATCATTATCTCTATGCCTAAACCTTTATGAAATATATAAAAACATAGATATAGGTTTATCCATATCTAATTGTTTTATATATATATTAGTTGGAATTTTAACTTATATATGCTTAAGTCCACTTTCACTAAAACTTTCTTTCGTTGACTTTAGAGTTCAAGTTTTAGTTATTACCTTAATCGCAGTCTCTGTATTCATACTTTTAATTATTAAAGATAAATTTTCATCAAATTTAAAAAGAATTTCTATAAAAAGTAGATAAGGCTATACTATTTAGTATAGCCTTCCTTTCTTGACAAAATTTCAAATTCTTTAGTTTCACCAAGAACTCGCATTATTTTTATTCCTTTTTCTTCATTTAAATTAAAATGCTTAACTCCCATTTTCTTTATAAATTCATTATTCTCTGAATTTTCTATTATTACTAAAGGATTTAGGTTCTTTACTAATTTCTTTATTTCCTTTTTCTTTTCTTCTCCATCATTTAAATTTAAAATTTCTACTCTACAATCTTCTATTTTACTTAACTCTAAAGCTTTATCATAAGATTCCTTAGACAAAACTGCTATTTTAATATTATCTACAGTAGCAAAAATCATACCTTCATTAGAATTATCTACTCTTTTTGCATTTAGAGAAATACTTTCTTTATTATAATTAAATCCCTCTTCCATAGATGTTATTTCTATATTCTTGCTTTTCATAAGACTTTTAGTTTCTTCATTTAATCCTCCCAAAGTAGGAATAAGTATCTTTTTTATATTACTATTATTTATTGCCTCTTCAATAAACTCATTGCTTTCCTCTTTAAAAGAGTTTAAAACCAATAAATCAATTTCGCCTAAATTTTCTTTATTGACTCCTTCTAAGATACTCTCTATATTATTTCCCTCACTTATAACAACAGTTTCACAAGGACTTTTTAAAACTATTATTTCCTCTTCATAACCTAAAAACTCTATGGTATTTGGATTTTCTTTTGCGAATACATTAGTATTGCTACTAAATAGCAAAATCATAAGAAACATAAGGAGTATCATTTTTATTTTTTTCCTATTTTTCATAAAATTCACCACCTATACCAATAAAATCTCCAAAAAATATTTTTTTATACTTAATATTTAAACATAAACTTTTCTTTTAAATACAGATTGTTTTTTTCAATTCTTAAAATATTAAATATACTACAAAACTCAACATTCACCTAAAAAAGCCTAAAAAAATAACTATATCAAGAAAATTCTTGATATAGCTATTTAAACTATTTTAATCTAGTTCCAAATTCATCTTGTTCTATTAAGCCTTTTTTCATTAATCCACCTAAGGCCATTTTGAAATAGTTTTTAGAAGTTTTAAAAGTATTTCTTATTTCATCTGGAGTACTCTTATCATTTAAGCTCATAACTCCGCCATGTTCCTTTAAATACTCTAATATAGTATCTCCTAATTCGTTTCTCTCCTTAAGTTTATGATTTCTTAAAGATAACCCAACTATTCCATCTTCGTAAACCTTTATTATTTTACCTTTTATAGTATCTCCTGGTTTAATATTTGTGAAGTATTCGTTTTTAAGCACTACTCCTCTATATTTGTTATCTATTGCAACTCTTAAAGAATCATTAGTTTGATATCCATATACTACTCCTGAAACTTCTGTTCCCAGTTTAGGTTCCTCTATTTCGTCTAAATATTTATCAATATCTGTTGTTGCTGCTAATCTTCCTGTTTTATCAACATATATATATACTAGATATTTTTTTCCTTCTTCCATGTTATATTTTTTTTCTTTCATTGGAACAAGTATATCTCTTTCTAAACCAAAATCAACAAAAGCACCTATTTTAGTAATAGATTTAACTTCTAATAAAGCAACATCTCCAACAACAGCTAGAGGCTTTTTTAATGTAGCTATTAATCTATCTCTAGAATCTCTATAAATAAAAGCTTCAACTTCATCCCCAACTTTTATTTCTTGTCCTGCTAAATTTCCGCTTGGAATTAATATGTCATCAGAAGTATTTCTAGTTCCTCTATCTAAGTAGTATCCAAACTCTGCTTCTCTTACTACTTTCATTTTATTAAATTGTCCTACGTTTATTATCATAAGCTCCTCCTTTATTTATTATAAAGATTTTTCATCTCTATATATTCTCTTCTTGAATTTTTTATACTTTCGATTTCACAATCTGTAAGCTCTCTAATAACCTTGCCTGGAACTCCCATAACTAAGACTCCCTCTGGTATCTCTTTGTTTTGACTAACTAAAGTTCCAGCGGCAATCATAGTATTTTTCCCTATTTTTGCTCCATTTAATATTATTGCCCCCATGCCTATTAAGCATTCATCTTCTATCTTACACCCATGTATTATAGCACCATGTCCTATGGTAACACCATCACCAACTTCAATGTTATGCTCTTTATCAACATGAAATACTGCATTATCTTGTACACTAGTTTCATTTCCTATTTTAATTGAATTTTCATCGCCTCTTAATACAGCCCCAAACCAAATCCCACAATCTTCACCTATAGTAACATCACCTATGATGTCACTACTATGTGCTACAAAGGTTTTCTCTCCTATTTTAGGCTTATTTCCTTTAACTTCAATTAACATATAATCACCTCTTAGTTATTCTTATAATTTTATCATATAAAAATAGATTATGTCCACTTATGCTTTTATATAATTAAAATTCCCTCTTAATCTTATATATATCAATATTAAAAGCATGACATTTAATCTGAATAACAATAATATTATATATTATATTAATATAATTAAGAGGTATTAATGGATAAAAAAAACATATCCTTTGATAAACTTAGATTTTATTATGGAATTCCTCATTCTCACACATCATTATCAACTGGAAAAAGCACTCCACCCCAGGTCCTGGAACACGCTCGCTCTCGTGGATTGGATTTTTTGATAATAACTGATCATAATAAATATCTAAGTGAAAATATAACAGAAAAAAATAAAGAAATTTCAAAATGGACATATTTAAATAAATGCATAAATAAATTTAACAAAAAACATTCTGACTTTTTAGCTTTATCTGGATTCGAAGCAAAGTCAACCTCCTTAGGTCATTTAAATATAATATGCCCAAATACTTTTTTCACTGGGATAGTTTCAGATATCAACTATTTGTTGCTTTGGTTAATTAACGACCATACAGCTTTGCTTAGTATTAATCACCCTAAAAACTCTATTGCAAAAAAAATTGAATTTACTCCTCTTTTAGATAAGCTTTTATGCTCTATAGAAGTTGGGAATGGAATACCCCCTAAAAATTATACACGATATGATTCTCAATTTTTTTCACTACTTGATAAGGGATTCAAAATTGGAGCTATAAACTCTCAAGACAATCATAAATTAAATCATGGAGATAGTGAAAACTTAACTTGCGTAGTTTCTCACAAATTAGATAAGAACACCTTACTTTCAGCATTTAAAAATAGACATATATTCTCAACAGAATCTAAAACTTTAAAAATGCTATTCTCTTTAAATTCAACTTTTATGGGCGGAACTGTTGCCATAGATAAATCTTCCAAAATTAATCTCTATTTACAAGTTGAAGATGATTTAAACAGCATATCAAAAATTCAGTTTTTGACTAACAAAGGAAAAATTATTAAAGAAATTAATGATATAAACTTGCATAATATTAAATATATCTTTGAAAAAAATGTTTCTTTAGACGAAACTTGGTTTGTAGCTAAAGTATTTTTAAATGATGATAAAGAAGCTATGTCTTCTCCAATATTCGTTACTTACGAATAAAAAAAACAAACTCCATATATATGGAGTTTATTTTTTTGAATCTTTATTATGTTTAATTCTATTTGGTTTCGCCTTTGGTTTAATAACAACTTTTTTCTCTTTTTTAAGTTTTGGATATCCATTTCTAAGAATATCTAAGAACCATAAGAATAATATTGTTGCTATGGCCGAAATTATTAGCATAATCCATTGATTCATAGGAATGAACATAGGAATAAGGAAGATTATTATAGCTGCAGCTAATATGATCCATTTATTAACTTTAACCTTATTAAATACATATCTACTTAATAATGAAAATCCTCCAAAAATTACTACTGCTAAAAGTATTATTTGTAAAATAAATACAAGTATTCCCATAGTTTTGCCTCCTTGCATAATACTCCTTATATAATATATTAGTCTAAAAAAAAAACATTTTCAAGTTTTTATTTTTTAAATTTGTTCTTATAAAATTAACATTTGTAATATCATTTTTATTAATGTGTTAAATTAATAAAAAAAACTTTATTATTTTTAAAATAATATATAGTATTTTTATAAAAGTTTTGTTAGAATAGAATTATCATTTTATTCAAATTTTAAAGAGGTGATATTATGTCTCTAATAAATACATCAACTCATTTAGATGAATTAGATTTACAAATTTTAGATATCCTAATAAAAGATTGTAGAACTCCTTATTTGGAAATAGCAAGAATATGCCATGTTTCAGGTGGTACAATTCATGTTAGAATGAAGAAGATGGAAGACTTAGGAATAATTAAAGGTACTAGAATTCTTTTAAACTTACCTAAATTAGGTTATGATGTAACATGTTTTGTTGGAATACATGTTAACTCAACATCATCATATACTCATGTTTTTGATGAACTTTCAAAAATTAAAGAGGTTGTAGAGCTTCATTTGATAACTGGTGACTACGCTATTTTTGCTAAAGTTATATGCAAAAATATATCAGACCTTCAAGATATTCTAATGAACAAAATAAATCATATTGAAGGAATAAGTGGAACCGATACATTTATATCTCTATCTCAACCAATAGATAGAAATATAACTCTATAAAAAAAGAAATAGCACAAGCTATTTCTTTTTTTATTTGAATAAAATATATTTTTCTACTAATAATATTAATATATTCTTAGTAAAGGATGTGTTAAAAATGAAAACATTAAATATTATTGCTCTTACTTTAGTAATAATAGGAGCATTAAATTGGGGTCTTATAGGCATCATGGATTTTAATTTAGTAGATTTAATATTTGGAATAGGCTCCATTTGGAGTAGAACTATTTATGTATTAGTAGGTCTAGCTGGCCTATACTGTTTATCATTCTACGGCTATCTTAATAGCACAAAAGAACAATAATAAATTTATATCCCTATTAGGCTTCCTAATAGGGATATCTTTTTCTACATTTTTTCAATTATATCAAAAAGCTCTATAGCAGCCTTTTTAGGTCCCTCTTTTTCAAAACCGGAAACACCTAAACAAGTCTTTATTTGTCCAACCTTAACCTTATTGTTAAACATATCTTCAAAATATCTATCTATTATTAAATCCATTTCCTCTTTTTTCTGAACTGGTCCAAATGGATTTGCAAAATATGACTCTACTAATCCATTTTCTGTAGTAGTTCCTTTTGCCATTCTAGCACCAGCTTTGAAAACTTTTTTTGCTTCTTCTGGATTTTTAAAATATTGAATTGATTTTTCTCCATCCTTTAAACCATCATAATTATTTGCATAAAGGAAAAGATCAACATCATATCCTTTTACTATTTCATCATAATTACAAACTGGCATAACAAGTCTTGCATTTATTTTATCTGGATTCATAAATATACTTCTATCAATTTCTTTAAAAGCATATCCTTGATCTAAGTCATCAAGTCTTACAAAGGCACCAATTTCTGTTCCATACCCTTTAATTACGCCATTAACATTTTTAAATACACCCATATCATCAAATATTATAGTCATATCGCTTATATATTCTTCACTTAATGTTCTAAAGGCTTCTAGACTCTCAGATTTACCTGCTCCACTATCACCCATTATTACAACATTAGCTTCTTTTCCATTTTTAAGAACAACATTAACCATTGCTCCATGAATAGGCATGTATCCTCTTTTTATCATTATTATATTGTGTAGAGTTAAAATCATTTTCTTCATATATCCAAAATAATCTATCTCTTCACTATAATTAGCATATCCTAACATTATATTATTCTTTTCATCATCATAGAAGCAAGTTTTTACATCCTCTTCATCATCCTTTGCTCCAAATACATATACTATATCTGGTTTAATCCCTCTACATTCCTCTGCCGTAGCTAAATCAAATAAATTACATAGGCTTATTCCATGAGACATAAAATCTCTATGGAAATATACATAAGCTAATAATTCTCCTACTTTAGCTGGATAACAGAACCATTCTTCATTATTTATATGAGCACCTCTTAATGGATTTTCATCTATTTCTGAAAAAATACCATCTCTAGTATTCTTATTAGGATAAGTTATAAATGGTGCCTCTAAAGATATTGAATCTATAAACGGAATGTTTTCTAATATAGCGTATTCTCTTGGACTTGGCCAAATTACATTATTCACCATAATCCCTGCATTTCCACCTGCAGAAACTTGTCTAAGTATATTAGGCATATTTCCTAATAAATTCTTTTGAATCCTTCTATAAAATCTTAATACAAGATCATTAAAGCTTCTATTTGCATCTACAAATCCTACTGCAGCAATTCCATCTTTTACTTTATTATTTTGAATAACAGTATATCTTTCTAATTTCCTCCAGAAAGAATAAACATCATCTATAACACTTGCAAAAGACTTTCTATCCTCAAGTAACCCTTCAAAAGCCTCATTGACAACTAATACCTCATGAGCCCCCATCATGGATAATAGTTTTAATGTGCTTATTAAGTACCTTGATATTACCTTTATGTCTTCAGTACCTATAGTTTCACTTAAGAACCTAAAGTTATGACTTTTCTTATTTTTAGCCTTTTTTAAATAAGCTTCCAGAACTCTTCTAAACCCTTCACTATTTATTATTGACTCAAAACTATCGCAATATTTAGCAGTGAAGTTCATTGTTACTTTTCCATGCTTTAAGCAAAATTCTTTTTTCATATTAAGCCCCCTTTTTAATTAATACAAGTTTAAAATGTATTATCTCCAACTCAATTATAACACCAAAGTTGTATCTTTTCAAAATATTCCATTATTTTTTTCTATTGTAATTATAAACTAACTAAATTGAGTTTATTAATTGAATTATAGGTTAATAATGTATTATATTATTACTTATTTTTTAAAGGAGTTTTTATAATTGAAAATTACAACTAAGAAATTCAGCTTTTTTCTAATTATTTTACTTTTAATATCAATACTTTATTACTCACCCTCATATTCAATTCCCAATTATGACTTTATAATTCATTACATAGATGTAGGACAAGGAGATTCTGCTTTAGTTCAAACAAATAATAAAAATCTTTTAATAGATGCAGGTACACCAGATTCTTCTGAATCTCTTATAAACTATTTAAAAAATCTTGGAATAAAAAATATCGATTTCGTCGTAGCAACACATCCCCATGCTGACCACATTGGAGGCATGCAATCTATTCTTAAGGAATTTAATGTGAGTTACTTTTCTGCACCTAAAGTCACAGAAAATACTGATATATTTAAAAATATGATTAAAACTCTAAAAGAAAAGAATATTTCCATAAACATATTATCTGATTCTCACCCAATAGATTTAGGTGAAAATACTAAAGTAGAAATATACTCTCCTTCAAATAATGAATATGATAATATAAATAACTACTCATCTCTCCTTAGAATATCTTATGGTGAAACTTCATTTTTGTTTACTGGAGATGCAGAAGCTGAGATTGAAATGGAAGTTCTAAAACTAAATAAAGATTTAAAATCAGATGTGTTAAAGGTAGGACATCATGGCAGTATAACTTCAACAACAGATTCATTTCTAAAAGAAGTTTCTCCAAATATAGCAATTATCTCTTCAGGCCTAGATAACTCCTATGGCCATCCCTCTTCTCAAGTTCTAAAAAAACTTTCAGATAATAAAAGTAAAATTTTTAGAACCGATGAAGATGGAACTATTATTCTAACCTCTGATGGAAACTCTATAAAAAGGCATAAAAACTAAAGGCACCAAACTTGGTGCCTTTAGTTTTTATAGTTTTTTATTCTATAATAAACTATTATTCCTCAGTTGCTTCAACTTCACTGTCGTCTTCACTAATTAATATACTTTTCCAACTCAACAATATGTAAAATAAATTTACAACATCTTGCTCATTATAAACAAGTATTTTCTCAACCTTTTCTTTTGGCATTCTTTGAAAATACTCTCTATCTTTTAAAACTTTATGAAATGTTTTTGCTAAATTTGACCCTGAAAGAACATCGCCTTCTCTTTCAATACCAAATTTCTTTTCTAAAGCCTTAAGACCTATCCCTTGCTTAAAAGTATGCTCATAAATTTTCTGTATATCCACAGATCTAAAGTAATTATTAAAATCAAAATTTATTCCATATTTATCAAACAAATAATTTATAACTGTAAAATCATTATTCCCAGAAAAAGTTACTATATACTTTTTCTTTTGCTCTGCAGCAACCATTATAAAATATTTTTTTGCTAAGTAAAGAATATCTCTTACTTCTCCCTTATGTTCTATCATATATTGAGTCATCATGAACTTAGATTTCTCCTCATCATAATATCCCGCTCCAAAAACACCTATGCACTTAGGCTTTTTATATACATAGTGTTCTAAATCAAAATATACAGCCTGTTTATATATATCATAATTTTCATTAAAAGATAGGGCATTACTAAGATCTAAATCATTTATATCTATTTCATGCTCTTTTATGATCACTTTATCACTCTTTTCTTATATAAACTTATAACAGAAATATTATATCATTATATCACTCTTTAGTTAAGTATTAATAAACATTAATTGAATTTTTAATTAATACAATTTATCAATTGACAAATTCCTGTCAAGTTGATATAATTTAAATGAATTTGATAATGATTTTCATTTAGTGAGGTGCTTAAGATGAGTATATATGATTTAAAAATCGGACAAGCCGGTGTTATAGATAAAATTTGTGGACATGACGGTCTGGCTAAAAGACTTCTTGCTTTAGGATGCATTGAAGGAACAGAAATAAAATTAAAAAGAATAGCTCCTTTAGGAGACCCATTAATAGTAAACTTAAGAGGTTTTGATTTAGCTATTAGAAAAAAAGATGCTAAAAATATAATCTTAAAATAATAAATAAAATAGAATAATTTAATAGGAGGAAAACTAATGACAACAATAGCTTTACTCGGTAATCCTAACGTTGGTAAAACTACTCTATTCAATGCCTTAACAGGCTCTAACCAACACGTAGGAAACTGGCCAGGTGTTACAGTTGATAAAAAGGAAGGGTTTCTCAACTCTAACAAAATAGTTGATTTACCTGGTATCTATGCTTTAGATACATTTTCAAACGAGGAAAAGGTATCTAAAAAATTCTTAGAGTCTGGAGAGGTTGACCTTATACTAAATATAGTTGACGCTTCTAACTTAGATAGAAACCTATATCTAACTATGCAACTTAAAGAATTTAAGAAGCCAATAGTATTGCTTCTTAACATGAACGATATAGCCGAGAAAAAGGGAATTAAGATTAATCCAAAAAAATTAGAAAAAGCTTTTAACCTTAAAGTAATTCCTATAACAGCATCTAAAAAAGAAGGCTTAGATGAAGTTAAAGAATTCATAAATAAAGGCAATTTTGATAAATACTTAGACAAAAATACTTACTCATTTAAGGATGAGGCTAATACTTATAAATTTATTGAGGAAAAATTATCAGACTGTTTTAATAGGTCTAATAATTCTTCAACAAACCTAACAGACAAATTAGATAAAATATTTTTAAACCCATGGCTTGCATACCCATTATTTATAGTACTTATGATTTTTGTATTCCAATTTACATTCTCATGGGTTGGACAACCTATTTCAGATGCTTTAGATGGCTTTTTAAGTGATACTTTCATGCCATACTTAAGTAATCTTTTATCAGGTACAGCTCCATGGTTCCAATCATTACTTGTTGATGGTATTGTAGCAGGTGTAGGTGGAATCATAGTATTATTACCAATAATATTAGCATTATTTTTATGCATATCAATATTAGAAGATAGTGGATATATGGCTAGAGTTGCTTTCCTAATGGATAAGTTCATGAGAAAAATAGGACTTTCTGGAAAGGCTTTTCTTCCTATGATAACAGGATTCGGATGTACAGTTCCTGCTATTATGTCAGCTAGAACTTTAGAAAGTGAAAAGGATAGAAAACTTACTGCTCTTTTAGCACCATTTATGTCATGTAATGCTAGATTACCTGTATATGTAATATTCGCTGGATTATTCTTCCCAGAAAATGCATCTTTAGTTGTTGCTTCTTTATATATACTAGGTATAATCGTTGCTTTCATATTAGGCTTAGTGTTTAAAAATACTTTATTCAAGAAAGATGAAGAACCTTTTATTATAGAACTTCCTGAATATAAAGTACCAGAAATTAAATCTGTATTAGGTCAACTTTGGGATAAATCAAAGAATTTCCTAAAAAAAGCTGGAACTATTATATTTGCAATGAGTGTTGTTATTTGGTTCCTTCAAAGTTTCAACTTCAGTGGAATGGTTGAAGATATAACTCATAGTTTCTTATATAATATAGGTTCATTTATAGCTCCTATATTCGCTCCATTAGGATTTGGAGATTGGCAAGCTTCAGTTTCATTATTAACTGGTTTAATGGCTAAAGAAACTATAATTTCAACAATGGAAGTTATTTATAAAGGTGACTTAGTTCATATGTTACCACAATTCTTTACAGCTATTTCATCTTACTCATTTATGGTATTTGTATTACTTTACACACCATGTATAAGTGTTGTAGGTGTTATGAAGAAAGAATATGGTGGTAAATTCACAATTTTATCAGTAATATTCCAATTTGTAGTTGCTTGGGTAAGTGCCTTCATAATTTATCATATTGGTCTATTAATATTCTAAAGAAGGTGTTTTTATGGAAATTTTTATTACAGCCTTAATAGTATTAGCTGTGGTTGTTATACTATATAAAAACTTTAAAAAGTCATCAAAAGGACAATGTAGCGGTTGCAGCAAATGTGCTTCTAAAGGAAGTTGTCCTAGTAAAAAAAATAAAAAAAAATAAAAAAATAACCAATTCCAAAAGGAATTGGTTATTTTTTATTATAAACTACATTTTTTCAACTACATTTATTCCTATTAAGAATAAAGCATTCTTAATAACTTGTGCAGTAGCTTTTATAAGAGCAAGTCTAGCAGCTTTTAAACCTTCATCTTCTACATTTAATACTGTATGATTATTGTAGAACTTATTGAAAGCCTTAGCTACTTCTATTGAATATCTTGTTACAACAGAAGGCTCTAATTTATCTATTCCTAATATTATAGCTTTTTGTAATCCTTCTAATGTTTTAGCTAATTCAAACTCTTCTTTTGAAGTTAATTTTGTGAAGTCTGGCTCAGCTGTTATATTTTGCTCTTCGGCCTTTCTTAATATACTCTTAGCTCTTGCATATGAGTATTGAACATAAGGACCAGTTTCTCCTTCAAAGCTTAACATCTCTTTCCAATCGAAAACTATATCTCTTTCTCTTGAGTTCTTTAAGTAAGTGAATATTATTGCACCTATACCTATTTTCTTAGCTGCTTCTTCTTTATTTTCTAATGAAGGATTCTTTTCTTCTATAGTTTCTCTAGTTTTATCTATAGCTTCACTTAAAAGATCTTCAAGTAAAACTACATTACCTTTTCTTGTTGAAAGTTTTCTATCTGCAAACTTAACTAATCCAAATGGAATGTGTACGCAGTTTTTAGCCCATTCATTTCCTGCTAATTCTAATGTTTTAAATACTTGATTAAAGTGTAATATTTGGTCTTTACCAACTACATATATACATTTATCAAAGTCATAAGTGTTATGTCTGTACATAGCCGCTGCTAAGTCTCTTGTTGCATATATTGATGCTCCATCTGATTTAACAACTATACAAGGTGGCATATTGTACTCATCTAACATTACAACCTTAGCGCCATTACTTTCAGTTAATATATTAGCTTTTTCTAACTCTTCTACTACTACATCCATCTTGTCATTGTAGAAACTTTCTCCAGCCCAAGAATCAAAGTCTACCCCTAACATACCGTATATTTTATTAAACTCTTTTAATGATAAGTCTTTAAATCTTTCCCATAAAGCTACAGCTTCTGCATCTCCGTCTTCAAGCTTCTTGAAGTACATTCTTCCTTCGTCCTCAAGCTCTGGATTATTTTCAGCCTCATCATGGAATTTAACGTATATTCTTAAAAGTTCAGTTATTGGAGCCTCTTCTAAAGCCTCTTCATTACCCCATCTTTTATAAGCTGATATTAATTTACCAAATTGAGTTCCCCAGTCTCCTAAGTGGTTTATTCTTATTGGGTTATATCCTTCAAAGTTTAACATTCTATATAATGAATGTCCTATAGCTGTTGTGAATAAGTGTCCAACATGGAAAGGCTTAGCTATGTTAGGTGATGAATACTCAACAACAACATTTTTTCCCTCTCCTATTTTAGAAGAACCGTAGTTATCTCCCTCTTCTAAAACTTTATTTATTACATTCTTTGAGAAAGCCACTTTATCAACAAAGAAGTTTAAGTAAGGTCCTAAGCACTCTACTCTTTCAAATCCCTCTTTGTTTATTTTTTCAGCTAACTCAGCTGCTATCATGTTAGGAGCTTTTCTCATAACCTTAGCTAATTGGAAACAAGGAAATGCAAAATCCCCCATTTCAGGCTTAGGTGGTATTTCTATAAGCTTTTCTATATTCTCTAACTCTAAATCAACATGCTCTTTAATTCTTTCTGCAACCAACTTTTTGTAATCCATAATTATCCTCCTTATTTATATGCTAATTTTAAAAACACATTATATAGTGACATTATTGCCAAAATATAAATTTATTTACAATATAAAAAACCGCCTCTTTGAAACAAAGAGACGGATATATCCGCGGTACCACTCTAATTGGTTAAAAACCCACCTTATAATTTAACGCATAAGCGACATTTTAATAATGAAATACTAAAATGCAATCTCAGAGGCTCTCTTCATCCATACTATTCTATAAGGCTTACACCATCCCTTACTCGCTTAAGAAATCATAAAGACTACTCTTCTCTTCACAGACTTTTTATATTATCTTTTCTTAATTATTATATTATTTTACCTTAAATACTGTCAATATCCTCTTTTATTTATTATTAATAAAGTTTTATTTTAAAATACCCATTGAAAACTTCTTTGAAATTCTATAGTATCAGTATTATAATCAAATTATATTTTAAACAAGTAGAGGGGAAAAGAAATGGATAGAATAGGAGTAATAGATATCGGTTCTAACTCTGTAAGATTAACGCTTGCTGAGGTTGAGAATTCTGGATATTTTAGAATAATCGATGAATTAAAAGAACATATAAGACTTGGTTCTGATTTATTCGCTTGTTCTGTTTTGGACGAAGAAAAAATTAAACTTACAATTTCATCTATAAAAGCTTTTAAATCTATGTGCATCTCTTGTGGAGCATCTAAAATCATACTTATAGGTGTTGAAAGCATAAGACAATTAGATGAAAGAATTAATCTTAAAGAAATAATAAAAAAAGAACTTGGGTTAGATCTTAGAATTTTATCTAACGAAGAAGAGATTCATTATAATTTTTTAGGAGTTAAAAACTCTCTTTATATAAATAATTCTCTTCTTTTAGATATAAACGGAAACAATACCCATGTTTGTTGGTTAAAAGATAATAATATATATAAAGAAGTTACTCTTCCTTTTGGATATGTAACATTAACATCAATGTTCCAATTAAATGATATGATTTCCTATGAGAATAATACTAACTGTGTTAAGTATATAAAAGAACATCTTGAAAAAGTAGATTGGCTTGAATCTAATAAATTTGATTCAGTTATAGGTGTTGGGGGTTCTTTTAGAAATCTAGGAAAAATGGATAGACGTAGAAAAAGATATCCCATTGATATAGTTCATAATTATGTTCTTTATGATTATGATGTTGAGGAAATGTTCCACTTACTAAAAAGTAAAAATCTTCGTCAAAGGAAAAAGGTTGAAGGACTTTCTCCAGCAAGGGCTGATGTTATAGTTGCTTCTACAAATTTAATAAAAGAAGTTTTAAGCTTTACTAGTACTAATGAGGTAATAATCTGCGGTCGTGGTCTTAGAGAAGGACTTATATATGAATATATGACAAATACATTCCATAATGATGATGATATTTTAGATGTGAGTTTAAAAGGAATTATGGACACTTTAAATATAAACATTCCTCATGCTAAAAATGTATGCAAACTCTCATTTTCATTATTTGAAGGTTTAAAACCACTTCATCATTTAGGTGATGAGTTTAAAAACATACTAAAAACTGCTTCACTACTTCACGACTGTGGTATAAGCATAAGATATTATGATCACCATGTTCATTCATTCTATGTTATTTTAAGCTCCCACATAAATGGATTAACACATAAAGAAATTTTATTAAGTGCCTTATGTGCTGCTTACCATAGAAATAATTCTTATCAAGCACCACTTGCAAAATATTCTACTATAATAAACAGACTTGATTTAAAGCATGTTGAATATTTAGGAGTTATTCTTAAACTTGCTGAGGGATTAGATAGAGGATTAACTGGCCATGTAAAAAATCTTGATGTAATAATTGATGAAGATACAGTTACATTAAAACTTTATTCTGACTATGATTTAGAGTTAGAAATACGTCAAGCAAAGAGAAGTGCTAAAGCATTCTCAGAAATTTACAATAAGGATTTAATTATCGAAAAAGCATAATAAAAGTCTACAGGAGAATATCTCCTGTAGACTTTACTTTTCTATTATACTTCTGGTTGATTCTAGAGATTTATTTAATTCATTTATAATACTTTTATCTAAGTCTTTACCTTCTTCACTATTTAATGTCTCTTCTACAGGTAATATATAATAATCAGACTTTTTATTTTCTTTTTGAATTTTATAAACCCAAGTTGGAGTATATCCCCATTCTTCTATTTCTACTCCCTTTCTAGTCTTATCTAAAGTTAAATTTAGTATAATCCCATCTGCTGTTCTTCTCTCTCCCATTGTTTCTTCTCTTTGATTTGAAATAAAGTTCCCTAAAGAATAAGCTACTAGTGTCTTATGACCATCTTCCCTCTCAATTTCATTTATAGGCTGTATAACATGAGGATTGCTTCCTAGTATTAAATCAACCCCATACTCATTTAAAGCCTCAGCTATTTGAATTTGATACTTGCTAGGTTCACTATTATATTCGATTCCCCAATGCATACCAAAAACTATAAAATCTGCTCCTTCATTCTTCATTTTCTCTATTAAAACTTTCATTTCCTCTAATCTCTCATCTAATTTATTATAATTAAAAGTGTTTAGAGTGCTATTTTCAGAAATTTTATTACCATTTAACTCTCCTTCTTTACTTTCATAAGTGTAGGATGTAAATGCTATTTTTATTCCCTTTACTTTTTTAATAATATATTTTTTATTTCCGATAGAACTCATTAACTCATCTATTTTTTCTCCTGTTCTAATAGCCCCATCTTCTCCCTTATCTAAAGAATGATCAGTTGCTACATTTATAACATCAAAGCCTGTCTCTCCCAAAGCTGTTATCATTGAATCTGGTCCATTATAAGAAGGATATCCTGAATACCCCTTTTCTTCGCCACTATAAGTTCCTTCTATAGTTCCATAGGATATATCACTCTTTTCAATAAAACTCTTTATATACTTAAAATTATCCGTAAAATCATAGATTTTATTTTCCTCATTGTATGCTGACCATATTTGCTCATCATGTAATATTATATCTCCTACTGCACTTATTTTCACTTTTCTTCCCAAAGTAAATAAATTAAAAAATCTCTTTTTATCCTTTTCCTTTGTAACCTCTTTTTCCTCAATACCAGCTCCCTTTGTGGTTACAATATTGTTGGTTATGATATTATTAGCTATTAAAACAGAACAAACAATAACTAGAGAGGATAATATTATTTTCATTGCTTTAGACATTCTTATCATATTCTCACCCCTCTATATATTACCATATTTTTACATTTTATTTCAATTATCTTTATATAAAAAAATTAGATTAGATTCAGCTAATTTATTTCGAAGAATAAAACTGCCTATCTAATCTAATTCTCTTTAATATATTAATTTTAATTCTTAAATTACATTATTATTCCGACTAGAGAATATATGAAAGCCATAACCATTTGTGATGGAATAGCTAGTATATATCTTCCAAGTAATATTATAGCTATAAGTATAATACTATAATATTCATATACTACACCAGATAACTTATAAAATAGTCTTGGTTTAAGATCTTCTAAAATTCTAAAACAATCAAGACCTGGTAACGGTAATATGTTGAATACAAAAAAGTTAACATTTAATACAACTATATACTGTAATATTAAAAATATTATCTGAGATAAATCTCCTCTTATTCCAAAAAATCTAAGATATAGAACTGTAAGTATTACTCCAACTATAGCCACTACTAAGTTTGAAAGCCAAGCTGCCACATTAACTTTTATAGCATCTTTCTTAGGATTTTTAAAAGCATATTTATTTATCTCTACAGATTTACTCCATCCAAAACCAACAAAAGCCATCATTAAAGCTCCTAAAATATCAATATGCTTTAATGGGTCTAAAGTCAATTCTCCTTTAAATCTCGGTGTTTTATCCCCTAATTTATCTGCCATTTTGGCACGAGTATATTCTTTAACTGAAAAGGCTATTAATATTGCCGGAATGCTAAGCAATGCGTTTAATATAAATTGCATAATTAAGACCTCCTTATTTTGTATTTTAAATTATACCATAAATTTCTTTATTTTATTATGTAGTAAACTTAATAATTTATTAATTTTAGATTCTCTTTTAAGTTAATATTAGTTTTTGTTCTTTATTTAAAATATAACCTAATTTTAAAGCACGCAAAATAGAGGGTTCCTATCTTTTTCATAAATAAAGAACCCTCTTAAATCAACTATAATCTCTTAGCTGCTTCGTAAGCTAATTCACTTCTCTCACACTCATCATACTTCAAAGTAACTTGATAGCAAAGATGACTCCCCTTCATTTTTTCTGAAGCATAACACAATCCATTACTTCTTGAATCTAAAAATGCTTGGTCTATTTGCTCAGGATCACCAACCAATATTATCTTTGATCCTTCTCCTGCTCTTGTTATAATAGCCTTGACTTGCTTTGGTGTTAAGTTTTGAGCTTCATCTATTATAATCCAGTTCTTTATTATGCTTCTACCTCTCAAATAGGCAACAGCTTCCGTTGTTATTATCTTTCTCTCGAAAAGTTCTTCTATCTTATCATTTAACTCTCTTTCATTAGAATATCTTTCCTTCTCATCTGAATCTATTAAAATTTCTAGGTTATCATATATAGGTCTCATAAATGGAGCTATTTTTTCCTGTTCAGTTCCTGGTAAATATCCTATGTCTTCATCCATTGTTACATTTGGTCTACATACTAAAATCCTTCTATATTGTCCACTTTCCTCTTCTAATATTTTTTGTAATCCAACAGCTAAAGAAAATAATGTCTTAGCAGTACCTGCAGGTCCCTTTATAATTACTAAAGGAGCTTTTTTAGCATCAATACTTAAACACTCTAACATAAACTTTTGCCCAACATTTCTAGGACTTATTCCCATAATATTATTGCTGTCCTTATAAATTAAAGGTCTAACAACTTTCCCATCAAATCTTCCTAAGGCAGTCTGTTTATCATTATCATTACAATGTATTATTAAGAACTGATTAACCTCTAGTTCTGGTTCTACATATTTTTTATTTCCCTCATCATAAAATGTTAAATCTTTTTTTTCTATTACTTTATTTTTAAAGAATTTACTTAAAACTTCAGAACTTGTGTAAACTTCCATCCTTCCACTATACTGTTCTTCAAACTCAGGTACTACAACTTCATAAAAGTCTTCTGATTTTATGCTAACTGTATCAGCCTTTATTCTTTCAAATATATCCTTAGTTATTAAACAAACATCTTCTCCCGCTTCTTTTAAGGCCTTACATATTTGTATTATTCTATTATCAGGTTTACTTATATTCCATGCTTCTGGTATTTCAGTATTATAAAAATTAGTTACTACTTTAAGTTTCCCTCCTCCAGGTAAATCAACACCTTCACTTAGAGAACCCTCTAATCTTAGCTTATCTAACTCTCTAGCAACATTCCTTGCATTTGCTCCCAAATCATTGTTCATTTTCTTTATATTGTCTAATTCCTCTAGAACTACTTCTGGAATAATAACATTATTATCATGAAAAGAATATATAGCTCCTGGTGAATATAACAATACATTGGTATCTAATATATAAGTTTTCTTCAAAATAATCACTCCTTTAGAATAATACAGCCATAATAAGCAAACTTGATTTTCATTTGTTTATATATTAATATTTAAGAATACTCAATATAATTCTTAAATATTGATATTTTATAAGTAAAATTTATAAATTATAAATTTGATTTAATTAATAAGAATTTTAGTTTATACTATTATATAGACATTAAGCATATGGGAGGCTTTACATAATGAAATTACTTTTTTTTGATACAGAAACTACAGGAGTCAAACCCGGAAGCATATGCCAGCTTAGTTATATTCTTGTAGATACTTCAACTAAACCTCAAACAACAATAGGTAAAAATGTTTTCTTTACAGTTGACGAAATGGAACCAGAGGCTGAAAGAATTCACGGCTTTTCTTTAGAAAAATTATATGAATTAAGTGAAGGAATGTATTTTGAAGATCTTTATACTGATTTTATAAATGATTTCTTAGAATCAGATTTTTTAATAGGACATAATGTTCAGTTTGACATTAAATTCTTAAAGCATGAATTATTAGGTCTTGGAGATTTCTTTGAACCTAAAAATGTATTTTGTACTATGAAATACTATAAAGATATATGTAAGATATTAAGACCTACTGGAGATTATAAAAACCCTAAGCTTGAAGAGGTAATTAAGCACCTAAAAATAACTGATGCTGAAATAAGTGAAACTGCTAATAAATACTTCCAAGGCAGCGGAAACTACCATGATGCTAGATTTGATACAGCAGCAACCTATCTTACTGTAATAAATGGAATAAAAAAAGGAATAATTCCAAGAAATTATTTCACAAATTTATTAGAAAAAAATAAAAAGATATATTTTTAAAATATATCTTTTTTTAGTTCCCTATGAAATTTCTTTTTCTTTTGCTTTATTTAGAAGATTTATATTAGAGGTATTTATATTAGTATAATATCTAACTTCTCCACTTTCACTCTCATATCTACTTTCTACAACCTCTCCACTTACAGAAACTAAATCACCAATCTTAACATAATTCTCTAAAAATTCTACTGTGGATCTACTCCATGTTATTACGCTTAAAAATGTAGTAGTTTCCTCTTTTCCATTAAAACTATTAACGGCTATTCTAAATCTCACATACTTCTTTTGATTTTTAGACTCTTTCACCTCAATTTTTGTAGCAACTCTTCCGATAAGATCAACTTTATTCATTGATTTTCACTCCTTAATTGTTATTTACTTAGAGTATTGACCATATTTAAGAGTCTCAAACGTATGTTCTTTAAAAATTTTTTATCAAATCAACTTACATAACATAAAATTAAATCTTACAATATATATTTCTACTTAGATAAGTATTATTTTAATAATAAATAATTTAATATTATAGTTTTAAATAAAGCCCTTTATATGAGAATGCATAAGAAAAAAGCTATTAGATAGAATCTCTCTAATAGCTTCTTAATTAACTTTATATTAAACTGTTATGTTACTACTTAAGTTAGCTGCATCTTTATTAGCTTCTATTATAGGATCTACATATTCATCTATGAACTCCACAACTTGACTTGGAGCTCTACCAACGAACTTAACTGGATCTATTATAGCGATAATTTCTTCCTCTGAAAGATTAAATGAATCATCATTTATAATTCTTTCTATTAAGTCATTATTAAGTCCTTCACCTTTAACTCTTTGTGCTGCATCCATAGAATGAACTCTTATTCTTTCATGAAGTTCTTGTCTATCTCCGCCTTTTTTAACTGATTCCATCATTATGTTCTCAGTTGCCATAAATGGTAACTCTTGATTTACATGAGCTGCAATAACTTTATCATAAACAACCATGTTCTCAGCAATATTAATATAAAGATTTAAAACACCATCTAAAGCTAAGAAAGCTTCTGCAACAGCGATTCTCTTGTTAGCTGAATCATCTAAAGTTCTTTCAAACCATTGAGTTGAAGCAGTTATAGCTGGGTTTAAAGCATCTACTATAACGTATCTAGCTAAGGCACCCATTCTTTCACTTCTCATAGGATTTCTCTTATAAGCCATAGCTGATGATCCTATTTGATTCTTTTCAAATGGTTCTTCTACTTCTTTCATGCTTTGAAGTAATCTTAAGTCATTTGAGAATTTAT
Source organism: Clostridium sp. LIBA-8841 (assembly GCF_034439435.1). Taxonomy (GTDB): domain Bacteria; phylum Bacillota; class Clostridia; order Clostridiales; family Clostridiaceae; genus Sarcina. The sequence goes on from NZ_JAPCKJ010000001.1 coordinate 640,547, forward strand.
ATGCACTTTGTGCAACTTCTGATAATGTATTTAAGATTATAGAATCTAATTTTCTTGGATATGTTTGACCAGTAACTCCAAAACTCTTTTCAAATCCCATCTTTTCAGCAACAATCTTATCTAAAGCCTTAACTTTGCTTTGATCTCCTTCAAAAAGGTTCATAAAGCTTGCTTGAGTTCCTGTAGTTCCTTTTACTCCTCTTAATTTTAAAGTTGATAATAAGAAATCTATGTTCTCCATATCCATTACTAAATCTTGCATCCATAATGTAGCTCTTTTACCAACTGTAGTAAGCTGTGCTGGTTGGAAATGAGTAAATCCTAAAGTAGGCATATCTTTATATTCTAATGCAAACTTTCTTAAGTTATTTAAAACTGCAACTATTTTTTTCTTTATTAATAATAAAGCATCTCTCATTATTATTACGTCTGTGTTATCTCCAACGTAGCAGCTCGTAGCTCCTAAATGTATTATACCTTTTGCTGAAGGACATTGAAGTCCATATGCATGAACATGACTCATAACATCATGTCTTACTTCTTTTTCCTTCTTTATTGCTTCTTCATAGTTTATATCTGAAATATGGCTTTTAAGCTCTTCTATTTGCTCATCAGTTATATTTAAACCTAATTCTTTTTCGCCCTCTGCTAGAGCTACCCATAATTTTCTCCATGTTGAGAATTTCATATCATCTGAGAAAATATATGACATTTCCTTTGACGCATATCTTGAATTTAATGGTGTGCTATATAAATTTTTCACTTTGTACCCTCCTAAAGCAGCAATACTAATTATGTCTATATTATACCATAAGATAAGTATAATATAAATAAATTTATAAGTTTTTTGTTTATCATTCGTGTTTTTCTTGTTTAATGCCATGAAAGATATATATTTTATATGTCAATGTACGTATTTTGTCTATATTTATAGTTTTTGAAAAACTCTATAAAATTATTATGTAAATTTATAAAAAATAAAAGGATTCCTTATGGAATCCTTTTACGAAGATTACTCTTCTAAATTTTCAATTAACTTAGCTATTTCTTCAGCTGCTAAAGCTTCATCATCACCACTAGCGATAACCTTAACATTAGCATCTTTAGAAACTCCTAATGATAAAACTCCAATTAAGCTCTTAACATTAGCTTTTTTTCCATTGTACTCTAAGCTTATGTCTGATTTGAAAGCTGAAGCTTTTTTTACTAGTAAAGTTGCTGGTCTAGCATGTAAGCCTGTTGAATTTTTAACTATAACTTCTTTAGTTACCATTATAAACACCTCTTTACTTCTACTTTTATTTGTTATTTAACAATACTAACTTCTTAATTATACTCATTTTTTTAGAAAATTTCAACAACTTAAAAAAAAGATTAATTTCTATTCATTATTTTGTCAACAAATTTTTTTATTCTTTTTAAGCCCTTAATTATTTCCTCTTTAGAAGTAGCATAAGATAATCTTATAAAATTATCTTCTCCAAAAGCTATTCCCGGTATTACAACAACATTTTCTTCTTTTAATAACATGTTAGCAAATTCCATTGAACCTTGTATATTACCTTTTTCTAAAACCTTAGATATATCAATCATTACATAAAAAGCACCTTTAGGCTCTATAAATGTAAGTTCATTTATATCACTTATAAGTTCTATCATAAGATTTCTTCTTGAACTAAATTCTTTAACCATTTCCTCTATAGTTTTTTGATCACCCGTTAAAGCTTCTAAAGCTGCAAACTGAGCTATACTATTTGTATTTGATGTTATATGGCTTTGAATATTGTTCATTACTCTAACTAACTCTTCATTATAGCAAGCTGCATAACCAATTCTCCATCCTGTCATTGCATATGCTTTTGAAAATCCATTTATAACAACAGTTCTTTTAAAAGCATCTTCATTTAAAGAAGCAATACTTATGTGTTCTTCTTTTCCATATATAAGTTTTTCATATATTTCATCAGAGATTATTATAAGGTCATTTTCCTCAGCAAATTTTGCAATAACCTCTAAATCATTTTTTGAATATAAAGTTCCTGTTGGATTATTTGGTGAATTTAAAACTATAGCCTTTGTTTTATCACTTAAAACTGACTTTAATTCATCATAAGTTACCTTAAAATCATTTTCTTTCTTTGTTTCTATAAAAATAGGAACTCCATCACTTAACTTAACTAATTCAGGGTAACTTACCCAATAAGGTACTGGTATTATTACCTCATCACCCGGATTTAAAATTGCCATAAATACATTTGCTAGAGATTGTTTAGCTCCTGTTGAAACAATTATATTTTTAACTCCATAATTCAATCTATTATCATCATGTAATTTTTTTGCTATGGCTTCTTTTAATTCTACTATTCCAGATGTTGCTGTATATTTTGTCTTTCCTTCTTCCATAGCTCTAGTAGCAGCTTCTATTATATTTTTAGGAGTATTAAAATCTGGCTCACCTACTCCAAAACTTACTACATCGATTCCTTCTTTTTTTAGCTCTCCAGCCTTAGCTGTTAAGGCTAAAGTTAATGATGCCCCAATACTTTGTGCTTTTCTAGATAATATCATCTAATCCCCTCTTTACTGCTTATTTTTTAATTTAATTACGCTTTCAATATATCACTTTTATTATTTAAAGTAAACCAATAAAAAATGCTACTACAAGTAAAATTACTCATAGCAGCATCTATTTATTTACCAAATTTAGAGCACCTCTAAACTTTTATCTTGGCTGTATTATAAGCTTTATAGCTGTTCTTTCTTCACCATCTATTTCGATGTCTGTGAATGCAGGAATACAAACTATATCTTTTCCACTTGGTGCTACAAAGCCTCTAGCTATAGCTATAGCTTTAACTGCTTGATTTATGGCACCTGCCCCTACTGCTTGTATCTCTACAGTATTTCTTTCTTTTATTATGGCTGCTAGTGCACCTGCTACTGAATTCGGATTTGATTTAGTTGATACCTTTAATACTTCCATTATATAAACCTCCTAGACATTTTTAGGATACGTTTACATTTAAATAGTTAACGTTTTCCCTTACATAATAATATTCTATATAAGTTTTCTAATTCCTTCTTGAACAAATGAAATTTTTAAAAGAATTTTAAAATATTTATTTTAAGCAATAATAAAACTCTACTGTAATTGTTGCAGTAGAGTTAATTAAAAAAATACATTTTGTAAACAAAATGTATTTTATATATTCATTTATTTAGCATAGTCAACTGCACGAGTCTCTCTTATTACATTTATCTTGATTTGACCTGGATACTCTAATTGTTCTTCTATCTTCTTAACAATATTTCTCGCCATCTCAATTGCCCCTGCATCATCAACTTGATCTGGTTTAACCATAATTCTAATTTCTCTTCCAGCTTGAATGGCATATGACTTTTCTACACCTTCATATGAAGTAGCTATTTCTTCTAATTTTTCTAATCTCTTAATGTAAGCTTCTAAAGTTTCCCTTCTTGCTCCTGGTCTAGCTGCTGATATAGCATCTGCCGCTTGAACAAGTATTGCTTCAAGAGTTTGCATTTCTTCATCACCATGGTGAGCTCCTATAGCATTGACTACAGCTGCTGACTCATGATATTTCTTTGCAAGTTCTCCACCAATAACGGCATGAGGACCCTCATATTCTTGATCAACTCCTTTACCTATATCATGTAAAAGACCTGCTCTTCTAGCTAGATTCACATCTAAACCTAATTCAGATGCCATTAATCCTGCTAAATATGAAACCTCTATTGAATGTTTTAAAACATTTTGACCATAACTTGTTCTGTACTTTAGTCTTCCTAGAAGCTTAATTATTTCTGGATGTAATCCATGAACACCAGTTTCGAAAGTTGCTTGTTCTCCCTCTTCCTTAATGTCATTTTCTACATCTTTAATAGCTCTTTCTACCATTTCTTCAATTCTAGCTGGATGAATTCTTCCATCTACAATTAATTTTTCTAAAGCTATTCTTGCAACTTCTCTTCTTATTGGATCGAAGCTTGAAAGAATAACAGCTTCTGGAGTATCATCTATTATTAAGTCAACTCCTGTTAATGTTTCTAAAGTTCTTATGTTTCTACCTTCTCTACCGATGATTCTTCCTTTCATCTCATCATTAGGTAAGGCAACAACATGAACTGTAGTCTCAGAAACATGGTCTGCCGCACATCTTTGAATAGCAGTAGTAATTATTTCCCTTGATTTTTTATCAGCTTCTTCTTTGGCCTTAGTCTCAAGTTCTTTAATCAGCATAGCTGATTCATGTTTTATTTCTTTTCTTACTTCATCTAATAATAATGTTCTTGCGTCTTCTCCTGAAAGATTTGATATTCTTTCAAGTTCAGCTCTTTGTTCACCGTATAAACTTTGCACACGTTCTTCAAGTTCTTGAATTTCTATAGATTTTTTGTTCATGCTATCTTCTCTTTTTTCAAGCATTTCACTCTTTTTATCTAATGACTCCTCCCTTTGGATAAGTCTTCTTTCAAACCTTTGAATCTCATTTCTTCTGTCACGAGTTTCTTTATCAAGATCTGCTCTTAGTTTGTGTACCTCTTCCTTTGCTTCTAATATGGCTTCTTTCTTTGTAGATTCAGCTGTTCTTTTAGCCTCCTCAAGAGTTGCACTCGCTTCTCTTTCTAAGCTTTCCACCTTATTTTTTGAAGCTTTTTGTATAAGAGTGTATTGAATAAACCCTACTACCCCTAATATTATTATTCCTATTAATACAAGTATTTCTACTCCCATATAAACACCTCCTCGCTTATTCTCTCTATAAAAAACATTTCGCGTAGAAAGGTGTCATACTATTCTCACTGTAATTTCTTGAATATGATAAACCAGTATTTGTTATTATTGTATAGTAATTTTATATTTATGTCAAGGTTAGCCCCTGCGTATATTATATGCTAAAAAACAAAAATTATTCTTATACTAATCCAGATATAATGGGCTTTTATAACTTTTTAACTTCCTTAAAATGTAGAAACTTTTAATTAATGTTAACATATTCATAACTACCTGAATTTTCATATTTTTAATAGTGTAAATTCATAAAATATGAAAAAAAAGATAAGGAAAAATCCTTATCTTTTTTTATTATTCTTCAATAGTTTCTTCTACCTTTACTGCTTCTACTGCTTTAGCTAAAGGTAAATCATACTTTTCTCTTATTTGATTTTCTATATCTAATGCAACTGATGGATTTTCTTTTAGATATTGCTTAGCATTTTCTCTACCTTGGCCTAGTCTTATATCTCCATATGAGAACCAAGCACCACTTTTTTGTACTATATTTTCTTTTACTCCAACATCTACTATGTTACCTTCTTTTGATATACCTTCATTATACATTATATCAAATTCAGCTTGCTTAAATGGAGGAGCAACCTTATTTTTAACAACCTTAACTCTTGTTCTGTTACCAGTTATTCCATCACCTTGTTTTATTGAATCAATTCTTCTTATATCCATTCTAACTGATGCGTAGAATTTTAAAGCTCTACCACCTGGTGTTGTTTCTGGATTTCCGAACATTACACCAACTTTTTCTCTTAATTGGTTTATGAATATTACTACACAGTTTGATTTATTTATTGTTCCTGTTAATTTTCTTAAAGCTTGAGACATTAATCTAGCTTGAAGTCCCACATGAGAGTCTCCCATTTCCCCTTCAATCTCAGCTCTTGGTACTAAGGCAGCAACTGAGTCAACAACTAAAACATCTATAGCTCCTGATCTAACTAAGGCTTCTGTTATCTCTAAGGCCTGTTCTCCTGTATCTGGTTGTGAAACAACCAAATCATCTATATTAACACCTAATCTTCTTGCGTAAACTGGGTCTAAAGCATGCTCAGCATCTATATACGCTGCTGCTCCCCCTATTTTTTGAGCCTCTGCCACTACATGTAGAGCCACTGTTGTTTTACCTGAACTCTCTGGTCCATATATCTCGATAATTCTTCCTTTTGGTACCCCACCAATTCCTAAGGCTATATCAAGATCTAAACATCCAGTTGAAACAGCATCCATTTGAGGAGCACCTTGCTCTCCAAGTTTCATTACTGATCCCTTTCCGAATTGTTTCTCTATTTGACCCATCGCCATCTCAATAGCTTTTAATTTATCTTTATCTATATTTGCCATACTTAACCTCCTTAAATAACCGAACATAAGTTCTATTATTATTATAATATATACAAAAAAAAAGTCAACATTAACATGAAGCTATAGAAAAAACTTCATGTTTTAATTATTGACTTTTTTTTAACTTTTAAACCCTTATTTATAAGTGTTTATAACCTTTTTATTTTTTATAAAGTAATCTATTCCAGAAATTATTGTTATTGCAACAGCTAAGTATAAGAATATATCGGGAACATATATAAAGAAGTTTCTTAAGAAACTATTTCCCACTACTAATTCTTTAATTCCTGGTGAATTAATTATGTTTACTTGTAATAATAAAAGCACTATAGCGATTATTTGTATTACAGTTTTGATTTTTCCCCACCAACTAGCAGCTATAACTTTACCCTCTGAAGCCGCTATAGTTCTTAAACCAGAAACAGCAAACTCTCTAGCTATTATTACAATTGCTGCCCATGCTGGAACTAGTTGTAATTCTACTAAAGATATTAAAGCTGCCGTCACTAATAACTTATCCGCTAAAGGGTCCATAAACTTACCGAAATTGGTTACTTGATTTCTTGATCTTGCTATATATCCATCTAGTTGATCTGTCACAGATGCTATTATGAATATAAGAGTTGCTATTATACTACCATAAGGTAAGTCTTGATAAGCTATAAATACTAAAAATACGGGAACTAAAACTATCCTAATCAAAGTTAATTTATTTGCAAGATTCATTGCATACAACTCCTACTAAATCATATTCTAAGGCCTTTTCAATTTTAACTTTACAGAATTGGTCCTTTTTAGCTCCATTTCCTTTTACATAAATACATCCATCTATATCTGGAGCCATTTCATAGCTTCTTCCTATATAGTACTCCCCATTAAATTTTTCAATAAGAACATTATATTTTCTATCAACCTTGCTCTTATTAATTTCTTCTGATACTTCTTTTTGAAGTAACATTATTTCTTCTTCTCTAGTCTTTTTAACTTCTTCATCTATTTGATCTTCCATTATAGCTGCTGGAGTTCCTTCTTCTCTTGAGTAAGTGAAAACCCCTACTTTATCTAATTTTATTGTTTCAATAAATTCTTTTAACTCATTGAAATCTTCTTCAGATTCTCCTGGGAACCCAACAATTAAAGAAGTTCTTAAAACTATATTAGGTATGCTTTCTCTTAAAGCATTAATCTTTTCTATTATTTCCTCTTTTGTTGTTTTTCTACCCATTCTCTTTAAAACATTATTGCTTATATGTTGTATAGGTAGATCAAGATAATTACAAACTTTATTATTTGATGCAATTTCCTGAATTAGTTCATCATATATAGCTTCTGGATAGCAATAAAGAACTCTTATCCATTCTATTCCTTCAATTTTAGCTAATTCTCTTAAAACTAAGTGAAGTCTCTTCTCGCCATATATATCTATACCATAATTAGTTGTATCCTGAGCTATTAATATTAACTCTTTTACTCCACTCTCAGCTAATTTTTTTGCTTCATCAATTATATTTTCTAAAGTTCTACTTCTAAACTTACCTCTTATTTTAGGAATAATACAATAAGTACAGAAGTTATTACATCCTTCTGCAATTCTTAAATATGCAGTTGTCTTATCAGTTGTTATCAATCTTAATCCTTCATTAATTGATATATCACTGTAATTTGTCGCTGTAACCTTCTTACTATTTCCATTTATAAAGTTCATTATGGCTTCATTTATTTTAGTATAATCATTAACACCTAACATTATATCTATTTCTGGCATTAATTCTAATAATTCATCACCATATCTTTGAGTTAAGCAGCCTGTAGCTATAAGTAACTTACAGTTGTGACTTGTTTTGTATTTTGCCATATCTAATATTGTGTTTATGGATTCTTGTTTAGCCTTTTCAATAAACCCACAAGTGTTTACTATTATTATGTCCGCTTCCTTTGGGTTATTTGTAAGTTCATACCCATTTTGAACCATACCAAGCATGATTTCTGAGTCTACTCTATTCTTATCACAACCTAAACTCACCATTCCTACCTTATATTTCGCCAAATCTACTTCCTCCTACGTTTAAATATATATTTCTTATTTTAAAACTCTTTTTAAAATTAAACAAGTTTTTATTTCATATTTTCTAATTCATCTTTGCTAATTAGGATTTGTCTTGGTTTACTTCCATCTCTTCCAGAAATAACGCCGCATTCTTCTAGTTCCTCTATTATCCTTGCCGCTCTATTAAATCCTATTCTTAATCTTCTTTGTAAATAAGAAGCCGATGCTTGCCCACTCTCAACTACTATTACTATAGCTTCATCTAAAAGCTCATCTCTATCTCCATCACCATTTCCTTCAGAAGCAACTGTGGCTGAATTTATATGTTCTAATATATCCTCTTCATATTGAGTATCTTTTTGTGATTCCTTTATAAAGGATACAACATGTTCAACTTCTTCTTCTGAAATAAATGCACCTTGAACCCTTTGAGGTTTAGATTCTCCTACTGGATAGAATAACATATCTCCTCTACCTAATAGCTTTTCTGCTCCTGCTGAGTCTAATATTGTTCTTGAGTCAATTTGGCTTGAAACTGCAAAGGATATTCTAGATGGTATATTAGCTTTAATTACCCCTGTAATTACATCTACAGATGGTCTTTGAGTAGCTATTACCAAATGCATACCAGCCGCTCTAGCCATTTGTGCTAATCTACATATATAATCTTCCACATCATGAGGGCATGCCATCATAAGGTCAGCAAGCTCATCTACAATTATAACTATATAAGGAAGCTTCTCAGGCACTTCTCCCTTAGAAAATAAAGCATTATATGATTCTATATTTCTTACTCCATTATCAGCAAAAAGCTTATATCTTCTAGTCATCTCATTTACAGCCCAGTTTAATGCAGCGGCTGCCTTCTTAGGCTCTGTAACAACTGGAATTAATAAATGTGGAATTCCATTATAAACATTTAATTCAACAACCTTAGGGTCTACCATTAAAAGTTTAACCTCATCTGGAGAATATTTATATAATATACTTACTATTAAAGTATTTATACATACACTCTTACCAGACCCAGTTGCTCCTGCAATAAGCACGTGAGGCATCTTACTTATATCTGTAACAACAGCCTTACCTGTAATGTCTTTTCCTAATGCACATGCCACCTTAAACTTATTATCTAAAAATTCTTTTGATTCTACAATTTCTCTAAAAAATACTGGTGTTTGTTCCTTATTAGGTACCTCAATACCTATAGCAGCCTTTCCTGGAATAGGTGCTTCTATTCTTACCCCTTTAGCTGCTAATCCTAAAGCTATATCATCAGATAGGTTAACTATTTTACTAACCTTTATCCCCGCCTTAGGTTGAAGCTCAAATCTAGTAACAGATGGTCCTTTTGTTACTTGAAGTATTTTAGCTTCTACTCCAAAACTCATAAGAGTTTCTTCTAACTTAGCTGCATTAGCTAATAATGCTTTTTTATCATCTTTATCTAATTCATTGTTATCATTAAAGTTTAATAAATCTGCATTTGGTGCAACATAACTAGCTCCTACCGGTGGATTTTTACTAGCTATATTATTTGATATTTCTTCTCCTATGGATTCTTCACTATTGTTATTATCTGAATTAAATCCTCTTTGTTCTATTATTGTATTATCTAAACTTAAGTCTCTAGGCATTTTAGACTCTTGCTTGAATTGATTTATCTTAATATCATTCTTTGCATTTTCTTTATCTTTAATATCATTTAATGATGAATTCTTCATAAAATCTAATATCTTTATTTTATTATTTTCTTCTGGATTATCCTCTTTTGAATTTTCCTTCTTAATTTCCTTATTATCTTCAGAAGAACCATCCTTTTTCTTTAAATTGATATAATCATCTTTCTCATACTTTTTATCAACAAGTTTAACTTTAGAAGCCTTTTCCTTAACACCACCAAAGAAATTTCTTATTGAAACTAAATTATAATCAAATATAAGCATTGAAGAGATAAGATATAGAGTTATAAAAATTACAAAAAGTCCTATTTTACCTACTAATTTATATAAAGGTAATACTATTAAAAATCCAACTATACCTCCATGCCATTCATTTGCTGAATTCCATATTGTTTTTATAGATCCCCATAAACTACCTTGGATATAATAGTCATTTATATTTACTGTCTGAATAATTAGCACAGTGGTTATTAATACTATAGTTATTCCTAATCCAACTCTAGAAAACAATACTTCTCTTTTAAATAAGAAAAGCTTTGTACATAAATATATTATGTAAATTGGAATAAAAAAAGCTCCAACTCCAAAAAAACCTATTAGTAAAGTTCTTGATATAACACTTAAATATCCTGCTTTATCAGTATATAAACTAAACATAACTATTAACGAAACACATATAGCTACTAAAGCATATATTTCTTCCGTAACTTTTATTTGGCTTTGATTTTTCTTTTTTTGAGTCTTAGTTGCGGTTTTCTTTTTTCCCCCAGCCATACTTAACTAAATCACCTCACCTATTTTAATTTTAAAATGGTAAAATACTTGTACCAAAAAATATTATATACATAAAAGAGTATAAATTGTCAAAATATTTTTATATTACATAAATAGAACCATAGAAATTCTATGGTTCTGCATTATAAGCTTCTATTAAGCTATTTAATTTATCTAAGGCTTCTTTAACACCGCCAACCTCGTTTATTAATCCACACTGAACAGCCTCTTCTCCAACGAGTATTGTACCCATATCATTTAAAAGCTCATCAGTTTGCATCATCATTTCCTTAAGTACATCTAACTTTATACCTGAAGTTCTTATTATAAATTCATTTATTCTCTCTTGCATTTTGTTAAAATATTTAAATGTTTGAGGAACACCTATTACAAGCCCATTCATTCTTATAGGATGTACTATCATCGTTGCTGATGGTGAAATAAAAGAGTATTGTGATGCTGTTGCTAAAGGAACACCTATAGAATGTCCTCCTCCAATAACTAATGACACTGTTGGCTTAGTTAAACTTCTTATCATTTCAGCAATAGCTAACCCGGCTTCTACATCTCCTCCAACGGTATTTAAAACAAATAATATGCCTTTTATTTTATCATTTTGTTCTAAATCAATTAATTGAGGAATCATATGTTCATACTTAGTTGTTTTTGTTTGTGGTGGTTGGACGCTATGACCTTCAATCTGCCCTATTATTGTCAGAACTTGTATGTTAGAGTCTTCCTTTTTGTTTTCAGGCAAAATAGCTCCAACTTCTTTTATTTCTTCTATACTCTTATTTTTATTTTCATTTTCTTTATTATGTTCCATTTATCTCCCTCCTGTATCATTGTTATTTTATACAGAAAGGAAATTTATATACATTATTTCATAAAAGCTCTATGAAGTGCTTTTATAGCTTCTTTTACATTTTTACTTTCAACAAGACACCATATTGTCATATGTGAATCTGCTGTTTGTAAAACTTCTATATTTTCCTTATCTAAAGCTCCAACTATTTTTGCCATAACCCCAGGAATTCCTCTCATTCTTGAGCCAACTATGGCTATAGTACTTAAATCTTCTACTAAGCTATACTTTAGATTGCTCTTTTCCATAATATTTTCAAATAATTCCTTAACCTTTGAATCTATTGTAAACACCTTTTCTTTAGGAAAAATATTTATTAAATCTAAGCTTATTTTATTATTTGCAAGACTTTCTAAAACAGTCTTATAATTAGGATTATTTTTATTTTCATCAGACTTTATAGAAACTTGTATTCTATTTGATTGATGAGTTATTCCTGTTATAAACTTAGTGTTATTTACATCTCCTAAACTGTCTATCATTGTACCTTCACAAGAGCTCATAGTGTTCTTTATTACTAAGGCAACATTACCTTTCATAGCTATTTCTACGGCTCTTGGATGAATAACTTTAGCCCCTTGGTCTGCTAATTGGAAGACTTCATTATAACTTATTTTATTTATAAGCTCAGCCTCTCCAACTATTCTTGGATCAGCAGTCATTATTCCATCAACATCTGTATATATTTCAATCTCTTCAGCCTTTAATGCTACTCCTAACACAGCTGCTGTAGTATCACTACCCCCTCTTCCTAAAGTTGTTAAAAATCCATTTCTGTCAACACCTTGGAATCCAGCAACAACAGGAACTTTTCCTTCTTTAAGTACATCTAATATTAATTTAGGATTTATATCTATAAAATCTGCACTTGAATAATTATTATCTGTAAGTATTCCTGCATTTCCTCCTGTTAAAGGAACTGCTTCTATATTTGCATTTTTTAATTCATCACTCATAACAACAGTACTTATGATCTCTCCACATCCCATAAGTAAGTCTGTAGCTAATTTATTTTCTTTTTTAAATTCTTCTGATACTAGTCCTAAAAGTGTATCAGTTGCATAAGGCTCCCCTTTTCTTCCCATAGCAGATACAACAACAACCGGTACGTATCCCTTATTTATTGCCTCTTTTACTTTTTCTACAACCATAGTTCTTCTTTCTTTAGTTGATACAGAAGTACCCCCAAATTTTTGTACTACTATTTTCAAAATCCCCACGCTCCTATAGTTTTGTTTTTCTTATCATATCGCTATCTACATCTAATATTATGGTTTTAGCGCCTATTCTTTTTACATTTTCCCACTCAATTTCTAAATATTCATCTGAGTTAAAAAGATTAAACTTTCCACCACCTAAATTTACTATTAAATATTTTAGCTTTCCCTCTTCATCTATAATAACATCATTATTTATAAGTCCGCTATATTTTTCACCATCATTTATATTTATAATTTCATATCTTTCTATTTCGCTCAAATATTTAATATTATTACTCATAAAACATACCTCCACTTATTTATTAAAACAATAAATAATATGTTACTATTAACAAATATATGTCAAATTACTCTTAAAAGAGGTAAGCTTTATGAATAAGAAAAAAATAAAAAGGCAATAATAATTGCCTTTTACTATTGCTGTTTATTTTCTTCTTCAGCTTCTTTTATTGCATCTTTTCTTGAAAGATTTATTCTTCCTTGAGAATCTATTTCCGTTACCTTAACTAGAATTTCATCTCCAACAGATACTATATCTTCAACTTTTTCTACTCTCTTAGCATCTAACTTAGAAATGTGTACTAAACCTTCTTTATTAGGTAACACTTCAACAAAAGCACCAAATTGGGCAATCTTTGTAACTTTACCTAAGTAAATTTCCCCGGCTTTAACTTCTTTAGTTAAACCTTCAATTATTTTAATAGCTTCTTTAACACCTTCTGTTTCAGATGATGAAACATAAACTAATCCATCTTCTTTTATGTCTATCTTAACACCAGTATCTGCTATTATTTTATTTATAACTTTTCCACCAGCACCAATTACATCTCTTATTTTTTCAGGATCTATTTGTAAAGTTGATGTCTTAGGTGCATATTTTGAAACTTCTTCTCTAGGAGCTGGTATGCATTCTTTAATCTTATCTAAGATCATTAATCTTGCTTTTCTTGCTCCGTAAATGGCATCGTGTATAACTTTCTCTGAAAGTCCTGCTATCTTAGTATCAACTTGGATTGAAGTTATTCCTTCTTCAGTTCCAGCTACTTTAAAGTCCATATCTCCAAAGAAATCTTCTATACCTTGAATATCTGTTATAACTTCTTCCTCTGTTAAATCTTTTGAAGTTATTAATCCCATAGCTATACCTGCTGCTGGTCTCTTTATTGGAACACCTGCATCTAGAAGAGCTAATGTACTACCGCAAACTGAAGCCTGTGAAGTAGATCCATTTGAACTTAAAACTTCTGATACTAATCTTATTGTATATGGGAACTCAGCTTCTGAAGGTATAAGCGGTTCTAAAGCTCTTTCTGCTAAAGCTCCATGACCTATTTCTCTTCTACCAGGTCCTCTTAATGGTCTAACTTCTCCTACACTGTATGCTGGGAAGTTATAGTGATGCATATATCTCTTAGACTCTTCTTCACTTATACCATCAAGTATTTGTATTTCACTAATTGATCCTAAAGTTGCAACAGTCATTACTTGAGTAAGTCCTCTTGTAAATACGCCTGTTCCATGTGTTCTTGGAAGTATTCCAACTTCACAATCTATATTTCTAACCTGATCGAAAGCTCTTCCATCTGGTCTCTTGCCTTCTTTTAAAAGCATATGTCTTACAACTTCTTTTTGAATGTTGTAAACAGCTTCTCCAATATCAGACATATTATCTGGATATTTTTCTTCAAATTCTGCATTTATTCTAGCTTTAACATCATCCATAGCAGCATTTCTTTCATCTCTGTCAGTAATGTGCATTGATTCACTAATCATATCAAATGCGAATTCTTTTACTGCTTCCTCTATTTCAGCTGGTACTTTATGTAGTTCTGGCACTTTTTTCTCTTTACCAAACATACTTATAGCTTCTTCTTGGAATTTTATTATATCTTGACACTTATCAAAACCAAATTTGATAGCGTTAATCATTGTTTCTTCTGGGATTTCATCTCCACCAGCTTCAATCATCATAGATCTTTCCTTAGTTGCACAAACAGTTAATTGAAGTGAGCTTTCTTCTCTTTCCTTTGATGTAGGGTTTAATATGAATTCATCTCCGATTAATCCTACTTGAACTGCAGCTACTGGAGTATTAAAAGGTATGCTTGATAAACATAATGCCATTGACGCAGCATTTATAGCTAATATTTCAGGAAGGTTATCATTTTCTACTGAAACAACTGTACATACTACTTGAACATCATTTCTATATCCTTTTGGGAATAAAGGTCTTAAAGGTCTGTCTATAGCTCTACCATTTAGTATAGCTTTTTCTGAAGGCTTTCCTTCTCTTTTTATGAATCCACCTGGTATTTTACCAACTGAATATAATCTTTCTTCATATTCAACACTTAGTGGGAAAAAGTCTATTCCCTCTCTTGGTTTTTCTGATGCATTTACATTTGTTAATATTACTGTATCACCATAACTCATTAGTATAGCAGCATCTGAAAGCATTCCTAATTTTCCGAACTCAACTTTCATTGGTCTTCCTGCTATAACAGTTTCATGTGTATGATTCATATAAATACCTCCTTTCGGTATATAAAGACTAAAATTTTACAATATTAATATTTTTAAAATAATAGAGCGGTAAAAAACCCGCTCTACTAAATTATCTTCTTAATCCTAATTCTTTGATTATAGCTCTGTATCTTTCGATATCTTGCTCATATAGGTAGTTTAATAAACCTCTTCTTTGTCCAACCATCATTAAAAGACCTCTTCTTGAGTGGTGGTCTTTTTTGTGTGTTCTTAAGTGATCAGTTAAAGAGTTTATTCTTTCTGTTAATAACGCGATTTGAACCTCTGGTGAACCAGTGTCTCCTTCGTGTCTTGCATGTTTAGCTATTATTTCTTGTTTTCTCATTTTATCCATTGTTACACCTCCGAAAAATTATCCCCTAGTTCCAAGAAAAAAGACGGTTACCCTTAAATCTTAGAGTTAGGTTCTATATGATTATATCAAAACTCGCTTTTCTTGTAAATCTTTATTACAAAGAAATTTTTATGTTACTTTTTTCTGCGAAATTTTTATCCTTAATCAACTGTTCTTTTAATTCTTCCAAAGAATTAAATCTCTTTTCATTTCTTATTTTACTTATAAAGTAAAGTTTTATATTCTTTCCATATATATCTTCATCAAAGTTTAGTATGTGAGTTTCTACCGTAATATTCTTACCATTTACCGTAGGATTATTCCCTACTGAGGTTATCCCTTTATAAATTTTTTTATCAATACCTACATTAGTATAGTAAACTCCTATTTTAGGTAGTATTCTTTTTTCATCAGTTTTTAGATTAGCAGTTGGAAAATCTATTGTTCTACCTATTTTTTTTCCACTTACTACTTCACCACTTAAAGAAAAATATCTTCCTAGCATATTGTTAGCATCCTCTAATTTACCTTCTGATAAAGCTTTTCTTATTCTTGTTGAGCTAACAACTTCTGATTTATATGTAAATGGTTCTATAACACAAAGTTCTATTCCTTTTAGATTACATAATTCCTTAAGCAATCTAACATCCCCCTTATTCTTATGACCAAATCTATAGTTAAAACCTACAACTATTCCCTTTACATTATAGTTCTTTATAAGATTATCTATAAACTCTTCAGGCTCTAACTTCATAAACTTTTTATCAAATTCAACAAAGCTACTTAAATCAACTTTTAAATCTTCAAGAATCTTTATTTTTTCGCTCAAAGTACTTATAAGCTTTGGAGCTTCTTCTTTATTTATAAAAGTCCTTGGATGATTTTTAAAGGTATAGATCATGCTTAATGAATCATTATTCTTAGATAACTCAATACTTTTATTTATTAACGCTAAATGACCTTTATGAATCCCATCAAAACTACCTAAAGCTACATAGGTACTTTTTTGAACCACTCTCTTAAAATCATTGTTTATTAAAATCATTGACTACTCCTCTATCAGTAATTTCTCTAATTTAAATCCTTTTTCATCCCTTTTTCCTAATCCTAAAAAGACACCATTATCTTCATATACTCTGTATAGCTTATTTAATTCAACATCTCTACTATACATCCTGTTATCAAATACTTTAACGCCATTTCTTAAAAGCTTGCTAAATTTTTCATTTACAGTTATCTTTTCAAAGTCATCCAAAGCTTCTTCTATAGAAATAAGATATTTTTCTAAAATCTCTTCTGTTAAATCGTCTATATTTATAGCTTCTTCCTTTGTAAATGGACCATTTTGTATTCTCTCTAAAGCAGTCATTGTTGCTCCTACATCTAACTTTTCACCAATGTCAAAGCAAAGACTTCTTATATATGTTCCTTTAGAACAACAAACATCCATCTGTATATTATCATTTGATTCTATTTTTATATTTTCAATAGAATAAATAGTAATTTTTCTAGCCTCTCTATGAACCTCTATTCCTTGGCGCGCTAATTCATATAATCTTACTCCATTTTGTTTTAAAGCAGAATACATAGGTGGAACTTGATCTATTGTTCCTACAAAAGAATTTATACATTCTAATATTTCATCCTTTGTTATGTGCGAAGCATCCTTCTCCTTTAAAACTTCCCCTTCTAGATCATAGGTATCAGTAATCATTCCAAGCTTTAAATTCACTCTATAGACCTTTTTATTTTCCATTATATAATCTATAATCTTTGTAGCTTTTCCAAGACAAACAGGTAAAACTCCAGAAGCCGCTGGATCTAAAGTCCCTGTATGCCCTACCTTTTTCATCTTTGCAACTCTTCTTATCATGGCTACAACATCAAATGAAGTCATTCCCGTATTTTTATATATGTTAATTACTCCATTCATATGTTACACCATCTCTTTTGCAAGTATTTCTAATATTTTATTTTTAGCTTCATCCATAGTTACATCTTTAATGAATGCTCCTGCAGCCTTTGTATGACCACCGCCACCGAAGTTTTCTGCAATCTTTCTAACATCTAAAGCATCTTTTGATCTGAAACTAACTTTTACTCCTTCATCTACCTCTTTAAGAAGTATACATCCTTCTACTCCTTTTATTTGGTTTCCTAAGGATACAACATCTGAACTATTTTGTACATCTTCTCCAATAGAATCTAACATCTCTTTAGTAATTCTCATAAGAACTATTTTATTATTACAAACTAACTCCATATCTCCTAAAACTAAAGACATTAATTTCATCTTAGCGAAAGGCTTATTATCAAATATATTTCTATGAATCTCATCATGTTTTATATAGTTGACTAGTTCACCGGCTATTATATGTGTTCTTTCAGTTGAATTTGAATATCTAAAAGAACCTGTATCTGTTATTAAAGATGTATATAAACATTTAGCTATATCTTCATTAATCTCAATCTTTAATTCCTTTAATAACATAAATATTATTTCAGCCGTTGCTGCTGCTTCAGTATCAACATAGTTAATATCACCATATTTATCATTTGATAAATGATGGTCTATGTTTACTAAGTTTCCTTTGAATTCACTTAAGTCTGCAGAAATTCTCTCGACGTTTCCACAATCTAAAACTATAACACAATCTGTATCTTCTGATGGTTTTATAACCTCTCCAGTTATTTCCTCAGCATAAGGCAGAAAGCTTAGGTTATCTGAGACTAAGTCCTTAGAGATAACATAAGCTTCTTTACCATAATTTCTGATACCTTGAAGTAGTGCTAATACACTACCCAAGGCATCACCATCTGGAGATACATGATATGTTATACCAATTTTTTCACTTTTATTTATAATTGATATTACATCATGAAATCTCATTTTTTATTTCTCCTTGATTTTGTGTAGCAATGATTCAATGTACATTGCATTATCTATAGAATTATCTTCTTCAAATAATATTTCAGGAGTACTTCTTAGCTTAACTCTATTTCCAACTTCTCTTCTTATGAATCCAGCTGAACTTTTTAGAGCTTTTAAGCTTTCCTCTTTTTCTTCTTCATTTTTAGCGAATAGGCTAACAAAAACTTTAGCGTATCTTAAGTCTTTAGTAACTTCAACATGAGTTACACTTACCATAGCTGTTAGTCTAGGGTCTTTTATTTGGTTTCTTATGATATCACTTACTTCTTTTCTTACTTCTTCGTTTATTCTTTTACCTCTGAAGTTAGCCATATAAATCACCTCTTTAATTAAAGTTCTTTTCTTTCTATAGCTTCCATAGTGTATGCTTCGATGATATCGCCTTCTTTAATATCATTGAATTTTTCTACGCTGAATCCACATTCATATCCAGCATTAACTTCTTTAACATCATCTTTAAATCTCTTTAATGATGCTAATTTAGATTCAAATATTACGATACCTTCTCTTATAACTCTTACATCTGCATTTCTAACTAATTTACCAGTTAATACATATCCACCAGCAATTGTTCCAACGTTAGAAATTTTGTAAGTTGCTCTGATTTCTGCAGTTCCTAATACAACTTCTTTGTATTCAGGATCTAACATACCAATCATAGCTGATTTAATATCTTCTATAGCATCGTATATTATTCTGTAAGTTTTAACTTCAACACCATCTCTCTCAGCAGTTGAAATTGCATTGTTATCTGGTCTAACATTAAATCCGATAACTATAGCATTAGAAGCTGCAGCTAGTGTTATGTCTGTTTCACTTATAGCACCAACAGCACCATGTATAACTCTTACTTTTACATCATCAGTTGATAATTTTTCTAATGATGCTTTTATAGCTTCAACAGATCCTTGAACGTCAGCTTTAACTATAACTGAAAGTTCTTTAACTGATCCTTCTTTTATTTGGCTATATAAATCTTCTAATGAAACTCTATGTGAAGTTGCAAAATTTTCTTGTCTTACTTTTTCTTTTCTTGCTTCAGCCATGTTTCTAGCAGTCTTTTCATCTTTAACAACTGTGAATCTATCTCCTGCAGCTGGAACTTCTGAAAGTCCTAAAATCTCTACTGGAATTGATGGACCTGCTGATTTTATTTTCTTACCAGCATCATCAAACATAGCTCTTATTCTTCCATAAGTTGATCCAACAACTATTGAATCTCCCATATTTAAAGTACCATTTTGAACTAATAATGTAGCAACTGCTCCTCTACCCTTATCAAGTTTAGCCTCAACAACTGTACCTTTAGCTCTTCTACTAGCATCTGCTTTTAACTCTTGCATCTCTGAAGTTATAAGAACCATTTCTAATAAAGTATCAATGTTCTCTTGAGTTTTAGCTGAAACTGGTACTGCGATTATATCTCCACCCCAGTCTTCAACAACTAATCCATGCTCAGTTAACTCTTGCTTAACTCTTTCTGGGTTAGCTCCTTCTCTATCCATTTTGTTTATAGCTATTATCATAGGAACATTAGCTGCTTTACAGTGGTTTATAGCTTCTACAGTTTGTGGCATGATTCCGTCATCTGCTGCAACAACTAAGATAACTACGTCTGTTATTTGAGCACCTCTAGCTCTCATTGCTGTGAAAGCTTCATGTCCTGGTGTATCTAAGAATGTTAAAGTTTCTCCATTTACTTCAACAGTGTAGGCACCTATATGTTGAGTAATTCCACCAGCCTCTGTACTTGTTACTTTTGCTTTTCTTATAGCATCAAGTAATGAAGTCTTACCATGGTCAACGTGACCCATAACTGTTATGATTGGTGGTCTCTTAGCAAGATTTTCTTCTTCTACTTCAGTATCTTCTTCGAATTCTTCTAAAGTATTTTCTTCTTCTTTTTCATAAACTGCAACCTCATACTTTTCAGCAACTTTTTCAGCTGTTTCGAAGTCAATTTCTTGGTTTATAGCAGCCATTACTCCTGTAAAGATTAAAGTTTTTATAACATCATTAACTGGTTTATTTAATTTCTCAGCTAATTCTTTTACTGTTATAGTCTTTCCGATTTCAATAACTTCAACATCTTGCTCGTCATTATCTTCATCGTCATTTTTCTTTCTCTTTTTCTTCTTCTTAGCAGCGTTATTTACTTCTTCAGCTAATTCAGCTTCATACTCTTCAACTAATTCGCTATTTCCTTCGCTACCTGCTAAAAGTTCTTTTATTAATGCAGCATCTTCATCTTCTATAACGCTCATGTGGTTTTTAACCTCAACGCCGAACTCATCCATTAATACATTTATAAGAACTTTACTTGGAACTCTTATTTCTTTTGCCAATTCATAAACTCTTATTTTTGACATATATTCACCCCCGAAAAATTTTAGATGAACTAATTATTATTAGAATATGATAAAAGTTTATTTGCCATATTCTCATCAGTTACTCCTAGTATATTGATTTCATATCTACCAATACTATATCCTAACTCCTCTTTTGAGAAATTATCAACATATGGTATGTTGTACTGTTCACAGTACTTAATAAATTTTTCTTTTGAACGACTTGAAATACTGTCTGAAAAAATAAAAAGATAAATTTTACTTCTTTTCATTTCCTCTTCACATTTATTATAACCTTCCAAAAGTTTTCCTGCTCTTTTAGTAAGTCCTAAAAAATTAAGAAATTTATCCATTCACTATCTCATCTCTCAATCTATCATAGACTTGATCTCCAATATTTGTTTGAAGATTCTTGTTTAATCTTTTTGCCTTAAATGCTTTTTCTAAACATTCAACACTTTTACAAATGTAAGCCCCTCTACCTGACTTTTTCCCTGTTAAATCTACTGAAACTTCACCTTCAGCATTTTTAACAATTCTTATCATTTCTTTTTTAGGCTTCATTTCCATGCAACCATTGCACATTCTCATCGGAATTTTTTTTGGTTTCATTTTGTCACCTCCAAAGTCTAGAAGTTATTATTCTTCTATTATTATCTCTTCTTCAACAACAACATTTTCTTCTTTTAATAACTCTTCTGCTTTAGATTTGCTCTTTATGTCTATTTTCCAACCAGTTAATTTAGCTGCTAATCTAACGTTTTGTCCTTCTTTACCTATAGCTAATGATAATTGACTATCTTCAACTATAACCTTAGCTGATTTAGTTTCTTCGTCTGCTTCTACGCTTATAACTTTAGCTGGACTTAAAGCATTTGATATATATTCAGCTGGAACATTGCTCCATTTTATTATATCAATTTTTTCATTTTTAAGCTCATCAACTATGTTTTGAACCCTAACACCCTTAGGTCCAACACAAGCTCCCATAGCATCTACTGATTCATCATTTGAGTAAACAGCTATTTTAGTTCTTGATCCAGCTTCTCTAGCTATGCTCTTTATTTCAACTATTCCTTCATATATTTCTGGAACTTCTAATTCAAATAATCTTTTAACTAAGCCTGGATGTGTTCTTGAACATAATACTGAAGCACCTTTAGATGTTTTTTTAACTTCAACTACATATAATTGTAATTTTTCATTGAAGTTATACTTTTCTGTAGGCATTTGTTCGTTTGGTCCTAAAACACCTTCTATTTTTCCTAAATCAACAAATACATTACCTTTATCTTTTCTTATTACTGTACCAGGTAATATGTCAAACTCTTTTTCTGCAAATTCTGAATAGATTACATTTCTCTCAGATTCTTTTATTCTTTGGATAACCATTTGCTTAGCAAGTTGTGCAGCAACTCTTCCAAAGTTTTTAGGCGTTACTTCTATTTCTACTATATCATCTAATTGATAAATAGCACTAACAGCCTTTGCATCTTCTAAGCTTATTTCTGTTACATCATCATAAACTTCTTCAACAACAACTTTTTGAGCATAAACATGGATTTCTCCTGTTTTCTCATCACGTTTTACCTTTACATTTTGTGCAGTTGTTCCTGAGTTTGAAAAGTTTTTCTTATAAGCTGCTATTATAGCATCATCTATAGTTTCTAATAAAGCCTCTACTGAAATACCTTTCTCTTTTACTATTTCAGATAATGCCCCTAGAAATTCTTCATTCATTTTTAAACCCTCCTTAAATTATATCTCCCCTTCAAGGTTCGCTGTTTTAATTTTATCTTTAGGAACTTTAATGTCATTCCCTTCACATTCAACTACTATGTTGTCTTCTTGTACATCTTTAAGAATTCCTTTTACGTTTTTTCTACCACTTAAAGAACTCTTAAATCCAACAAATACTTCACTTCCAATAAATCTATTAAAATGATCATCACTATGTAAATTTCTGTTTAATCCTGGTGATGAAACTTCTAAGAAGTAAGCATCCTTTATTGGATCTTCTATATCTAGCATTTCACTTAATGCTCTACTTACAATTTCACAATCTCTTAGAGAAATTCTTTCCTCTGGCTTTTCTATATATAATCTTAAATAGTATTCATTATTTTCTTTTACATATTCTATATGATATAAATCATATCCTTTTTCTTCAACTATAGGAGCACAAAGTGCTTCAAGATCAGCTACAAGTTGCTCTTTTTTCATTATACTTCCCTCCCTTATTAAGTTTTAAGTCTTATCTTTATTGTATCCAATAAAGTAAATACCTATTAACTTATATAATAATAGGTATGCAAAAACGCAACTTTTTTCTAAGTTGCGTTACAAATAGAAAGAGCGGGCTTTTCTGTCCCACTCCTTTACCTCAAACTATTAGTAAAAAACTTCTACTTATATAGTAACATAGTATATTTTATATTACAAGAAATTTTTGAAATTAGCCAAATAGACTAAGTTGGTTACTTTCTTGCATTCCTTCTAAGCATCCATGGTTATCTAAAGTTTCTATTACAGTCTTTGAAACTTTAGATCTAAGCCTTAAATCTTCCTTTGAAATAAACTCACCATTTACTCTACATTCAACTATACTTTTTGCTGCATTATCTCCAACTCCTTGGAGAGCATTTAATGGTGGTCTTATTCCATCTTCTTCTATCTTAAACTTAGTTGCCTCTGATTTATATAAATCAACCTTTAAGAATTTTAATCCTCTCTTATACATTTCATAAGAAAGTTCTAAAATCGTTAAAAGTCCTTTTTCTTTTACAGATATGTTGTTTCCAAGCTTATTTAACTCCTCCATCTTAGCTTCTATAGCCTGCTCACCCTTACATATTAAATCAGCATCAAAATCATCTGCTCTAACAGTGAAATATGTTGTATAGTAAGCTTCTGGATAATAAACTTTATAATATGCTATTCTAACAGCCATCATGACATATGCAACAGCATGCCCCTTAGGGAACATGTATTTTATTCTTTTACAAGATTCTATATACCAATCCGGAACTTTTTTTTCTCTCATTATGGCTTCATCTTCTTCACTAAGACCTTTACCCTTTCTTACTTTCTCCATTATGGTGAAGGCTGTTTTTGGAGGTAAGTCCTTATACATAAGATAAACCATAATATCGTCTCTTGTTGCAATACAGTCCTTCAGAGTTGTATATCCTTCTTTTATAAAGTACTGTGCATTGTTAAGCCAAACGTCAGTACCATGTGAAAGTCCTGATATTCTCACAAGGTCTGCAAAACTCTTAGGTTGAGTATCAACAAGCATTTGTCTAACGAATTTAGTACCGAACTCAGGAAGTCCATAACTACCAACTTCACATCCTAATTCCTCTTTAGTTACCCCTAAAGCATCTGGTGAAGTAAATAAACTTATAACCTTAGGGTCATTTAAAGGTATTGTTTTAGGATCTAAGCCAGTTAAATCTTGAAGCATTCTAAGAACGGTAGGGTCGTCGTGTCCAAGTATATCAAGTTTAAGAAGTCTACCACTTATAGAGTGGTAATCAAAATGAGTAGTTATAATATCTGTGTTAACATCGTCTGCTGGATGCTGTATTGGACAGAAGTTATATATCTCGTTATCACTTGGAACAACCATGATTCCTCCTGGATGCTGTCCACTAGTTCTCTTTATTCCAGTACATCCAATAGTAAGCCTTTCTATTTCAGCTTGTGATACTACTAAATCTCTTTCTTGAAGATATTTTCTAACATATCCATAAGCAGTTTTCTCAGCCACTGTACCTATTGTTCCAGCTTTAAATACATATCCTTTTCCGAAAAGAACCTCTGTGTACTTATGTACAACCGCTTGGTATTCTCCAGAGAAGTTAAGGTCGATATCAGGCTCCTTATCCCCTTCAAAACCTAGGAATGTTTCAAATGGTATATCATGACCATCTTTAATATATTCAGTTCCGCATTCTGGACAATTCTTATCTGGCAAATCTGCTCCTGAACTTACGGATCCATCTAAGAAAAATTCAGACTTTTGACAATTAGGGCAAACATAATGAGGAGGTAATCCATTAACCTCTGTTATATCTGACATTGTTGCAACGAAGGATGAACCAACAGATCCTCTTGAACCAACTAGATATCCATCTTCTAATGACTTAGCCACAAGCTTTTGGGCTATAAGATAAAGAACGGCATATCCATTATTTATTATGGAATTTAATTCTTTATCTAATCTTTTTTGAACAACATCAGGAAGTTCCTTACCATAAATACTATGAACCTTATTCATAGTCATTTCTCTTATTTCTTCTTCAGCCCCTTCAATCTTTGGAGGGAATGTTTCATCTGGTATTGGTTTTACTGCCTCAACCATATCAGCTATCTTTTGAGTATTTTCTATTACAACTTCCTTACAAGCATCTTCTCCTAAATACTCAAATTCCTTCATCATTTCATTTGTTGTTCTGAAGTATAATGGTGGTTGATTGTCTGCATCTCCATACCCTTGACCAGCCATTATTATTCTTCTAAATACTTCATCATTAGGATCTAAGAAATGACAATCACATGTAGCAACTACTGGTTTATCCATTTCCTTTCCTAAATCATATATTTTTTTGTTTAATTCCTTAAGTTCTTCCTCATCCTTTACATTTCCTTTTCTTATAAGAAATTCATTATTTTGTATCGGCTGAATTTCTAAATAATCATAGAAAGAAGCAATTTCTTTTAATTCCTCATGAGTTTTCCCTTCTAAAACAGCCTTATATAATTGACCAGCCTCGCAAGCTGAACCAATAATTAATCCTTCTCTATATTCAGTTATTACACTCTTCGGAAGTCTTGGTCTTCTTGCAAAATAATCTAAATGAGCCATAGATACTAATTTATATAAATTCTTAATTCCAACTTGATCTTTAGCTAATATTATTATGTGATGAAGAGGAAGTTTTCTAACATCTATATTTGATAAATACTTTTCATTCAAAGACTTAACATCATGAATATCCATTTCTTCTTTCATCTTTTTAAATGAAACCTTTAAAATTTCTGCAGTAGCCTTGGCATCATCAACAGCTCTATGATGGTTTTCTAAGCTTATTCCTAAGTGCTTAGCAACAAGATTTAATTTAACCTTCTTTAAATCTGGATAAAGATATCTTGCCAAAGGAACAGTATCCATAACAGGATTTTTTAAAGTTTCCCCTAAATCAGCTAAATTTTTCTTTATAAAACCAACATCAAAGGCAGCATTATGAGCTACCATAATAGCATCTCCAACAAACTCCATAAACTTTGGTAAAACTTCATCTATAGTAGGTTTACCATCAACCATATTCTGAGTTATGCTTGTAAGTTCTGTAATTTTATATGGAATAATAACTTTTGGGTCTACAAAAGCACTAAATGAATCAATTATTTCTCCATCTTTTAATTTAACAGCTCCTATTTCTATTATTTTATCATTCTTGCTAGAAAATCCTGTTGTTTCTAAATCGAATACTACGTACTCATCATCAAAGCTTTCATCATGCCCATTAATAACTATAGGTGTTCCATTATCCGCTAAGTATCCTTCTACTCCATAAATAACCTTTATATTATTTTTCTTAGCTGCAATCTGAGCATCTGGGAAGGCCTGAACCACACCATGATCTGTTATAGCGACAGCCTTATGTCCAAACTTAGCCGCTCTTTCAACAATTTTACTAGCTGCTGTTACAGCATCCATAGAACTCATAGTTGTATGCATATGAAGCTCTACTCTTTTCTCCTCAGCCGTATCCATACGCTCTATCTTAGTAAGTTTGTTTATATCCCTAGCCATTATTACAACTTCTTTAGCATAAGGGTCCATAGTAGCTTCCCCTCTTACCTTGCAATAAAGTCCTTTTTTAACATTCTCTAATACATGTTCCTTATCTTTATCTCTCAAGAAACACTTAACAGCTATGGAACTTGTATAATCTGTTATAAAGAATGTAAGAATTATTCTACCTGTCTTAGTTTCAAATATATCAGTTTTAAACACATCTCCAGCAACAGTTACTATTCCAGAACCCATATCAATCTTACTTATTTCTATGGTATCACCCTGAATATTTCTTCCAAGAATAGTGTTTTCATTTTTAGGTTCATCCTTATATGATTTCTTCTCATATGAACCTTTGCTTCCTCCACCTGTTTTTGGTTTATTATCTACATTTTCCTTTTTAAGAGGTTTTTCTTGAGAAACTTGAGCCTTCATAGTTTCTATAACCTTTTTAGCTATTTCCTTATTTTCATTTATCTTTTCGTCATTGTAATTTTTATTAGCTAAAGATTCATCATATTTAAACTCTATAAAAGAATTAATTCCAAAAAATGATTTTATATATCCCTTTAATTCTTTATCTATGTTTTTCTTATTAACGAAGGTA
Source organism: Clostridium sp. LIBA-8841 (assembly GCF_034439435.1). GTDB lineage: Bacteria > Bacillota > Clostridia > Clostridiales > Clostridiaceae > Sarcina. Next base: position 667,860 of record NZ_JAPCKJ010000001.1, read on the forward strand.
CATAAGAACTCTGAGCCATTTCTTATAATTAATTTCTCCTCTTCAATCATTATAGGAGAATTAAGTAAAATATTTTTTAAAATAGGATGTTTGTCTATAATTTTTTCACATACGTGATTCCAATGTTGATCTACTACCTGTTTTAAAGTTATATCAGAAATATCTATGTAATACATAAGTTCTATATTTATTTCAAATCCTATGGCCTTCTTTATGTATTGCTTTATTATTTTTTTCTGTTCCTCTGATAATTGTTCCTTACTCTTTATTATAGTTCTCAAAGTATTGCTCTTTTTCAATAACTGAAACTTAGTTATTTCAAACTCTAAGTCGCTCAGATTTTCATCTGATCTTATAGACCTGTTAATCTTTTTGACAAACTCATTACTCAAAATCTAAGCCTCCTTTGAATTAAATGTTATTTTATCTATATACGACATAAAGAAGGGATAAGAATCCCTCCTTTAAATTATATTGTTTCTATTATTTTTATAAGCTCTTCAACTAAGTCTTCTTCTTTTACCTTTTTAATTATTTCACCTTTTCTAAAGATAAGTCCTTCTCCCTTACCTCCAGCTATTCCAATATCTGCTTCTCTTGCCTCTCCAGGACCATTTACAACACATCCCATTACAGCAACCTTTATGTTCTTCTTACAAGAACTTAATCTTTCTTCTACTTCTTTAGCTATGTTTATTAAATCGATTTGAGTTCTTCCACATGTAGGGCATGATATAAACTCTATTCCTTCTTTTACATAACCAAAGTTTTTAAGAATTTCTTTACCTACTTTTATTTCTTCAACAGGGTCTCCTGTTAAAGAAACTCTTATTGTATCACCAATTCCTTCTGCAAGTAAAGTGCCTATTCCTATAGCAGATTTTATTGTTCCTCTCCAAGGTGTACCAGCCTCAGTAACCCCTAGGTGAAGAGGATAATTAGTTTTCTGTGATGCAATTCTATAGCTTTCAATCATAGTTTCAACATTAGATGATTTCATTGAAATTACTATATCATGAAAATCTAATTCTTCTAATATTTTAACATGTTCTAATGCACTTTCAACTAGGGCATCTGGGGTAGGCTTTCCGTATTTTGCTAAAAGCTCTTTTGATAATGACCCTGAGTTAACCCCTATTCTTATAGGAATATTCTTTTCCTTACAAGCTTTTACTACAGCTTCAACCTTTTCTCTTGATCCAATATTTCCTGGATTTATTCTTATTGCTGAAACTCCATTTTCTATTGCTTTTAAGGCTAATCTATAATCAAAATGAATATCTGCAACTAATGGTATATTTATTTTTGCCACTATATCTTTTATAGCACAAGCTGCATCCATATCTAAAACTGCACATCTAACAATATCACATCCAGCTTCTTCAAGATCCTTTATTTGTTTAACTGTAGCTTCTACATCTTTTGTATCTGTATTGGTCATAGATTGAATGGAAACTCTAAAGTCTCCTCCAACAAATATGTTTCCAACCTTAACCTTTCTAGTTTCTTTTCTATTCACTATTAATCCCTCCAAAGTTCTATAGTATCGGGAATATTATATCCTTTATAGTAACTAATACCATAAGTCCCATAAGGAGCATGAATCCGACGGTATTTACAGCATCAATATATTTAGCCGGTATTTCTTTTCTAGTTATCATTTGAATAAGCTCTATAAATATTCTTCCACCATCTAAAGCTGGGAATGGTAAAAGGTTAAATACAGCTAACTGAACACTTAAGAATGCCATAAACCATAAAAGATTACTTGCTCCTGCTTTTGCTGCTTGCCCTGACATCTTAATTATGGTAACAGGACCACCTACATCTGTTTTAAGGTTAGCTTCTCCTGTAACAATAGTTTTTAATGCAATAAATGCCTGAGATACAAGACTTCTTGTTTCATTAAAACCTTGCTTTATTCCTTGAAGCAAAGTAGGATTTTCAACAACACTATAGCCTATTCCAACTTGATACATTCCATGCTCATTTGCAACCGGCTGTACTGTTTTACTTAAGACTTCATCGCCTCTTTTTATTTCTAATTCAACTGGATTTCCCTTAGCTAAGGCTAATCCTACTCTAAAATCATCAGTTGTGTAAATTTTATGCCCATCTATCTTTAGGAATTTATCTCCCTGTTCAATTCCTATTTCCTGAGCTGGTGAATTAGGTACTACGCTTGCAACTTTATTTTCTGCAAAACCAGAACTCATAGCTAACCCAATAAATATTATAAGGGCTAATACATAATTCATAAAGGCCCCTGCACCCATAACAAGGATTCTTTGTAATGGTGTCTTAGCATTTAAGCTTCTTGAATCCTCACTATCATCCTCTTCACCAAGCATTTTAACAAATCCACCAAAAGGAAGGATTCTTAAGTTATATTCTGTTTCTCCAACTTTTACACCAAAAAGCTTTGGGCCCATACCAATAGCAAATTCCTCAACATAAATTCCATTTAATTTCGCTACAATAAAATGTCCAAGCTCATGAACTAAGATTAAAGCACTAAATGCTAATAAAGCAAAAATTATATACACCCTTTCCCCTCCTAATTATATTTTTCATATATATATTTTCTTACCTTTTTATCTAAATCTATTACATTATCAAGAGTAACCTCTTTGTTGTAATCAAACTTATTCATACATTCTTCTATTATTTCTGGTATTTGTAAATACGTTATTTTCTTATTTAAGAATAACTCAACGCAAACTTCATTTGCACCATTTAATATTGTTGGCATAAGTTTTCCCTTTTCTCCTGCTTCATAAGCTAATTTTAAGCATTTGAAAGTATCTAAATCTGGCTTCTCAAAAGTTAATTCTCTAATTTTGAATAAATCTAACTTTTCACTTATATTACCCTCTCTATTTGGATAATTTAAAGCATATTGAATTGGTAACTTCATATCTGGTACGCCTAATTGAGCTATAACTGCTCCATCAGTATATTGAACCATAGAATGAATTATTGATTGCGGATGAACTACAACCTCTATATCTTTATAAGGACAATCAAATAACCAATGAGCCTCTATAACTTCTAAACCTTTATTCATTAAAGTTGATGAATCTATTGATATCTTTTGTCCCATATTCCATTTTGGATGCTTAAGAGCTCTTTCTGGAGTTACTGATTTTAAATCTTCTATAGTAAATCCTCTAAAAGGTCCTCCAGAAGCTGTTAAAAGTATTTTGTCAATTTTGTTATGAGCATTTCCTTGTAATGATTGGAATATAGCACTATGCTCAGAATCTACTGGAAGTATTTTTACTCCATTTTCTTTAGCTTCTCTCATAACAAGCTCGCCTGCTACAACTAAAGTTTCCTTATTTGCTAAAGCAATATCTTTTCCTTTTCTTATGGCCTTAACTGTTGGTTTTAATCCAATCATACCAACTACAGAAGTAACAACAATGTCAATCTCATCTAAAGTAGCAACTTTGACTAAGCCTTCCATACCATAGATAACTTCACATTCTAATTCTTCCTTTTTCACTAAATCCACAAGTTTTTCATAAGATTCCTTATGATTTATCGCAACATATTTAGGTGAAAATTCTTTTATTATATCTAATGTTAAATCTATATTTCTATTAGCTGTTATTCCAACTAATTCAAAATCTTCTTTATGAAATCTTATTACATCTAAAGTTTGAGTTCCTATAGAACCGGTTACCCCTAGTATAGATATTCTCTTCATATTCTTTCCTCCTAAGTTCTTCCTTAAACATACTAGACTAAAATTCTCTACTTAGCCTATTATACTATTTTATATCATTATATCTCTAAATACAATAATATACATTTATTATGTATTCTTTTAACAAAGATTTATATATTCTCTGCTAATTTTAGTTTTTTATTCAAATTTCGTTCGCTTCAATATAGTGAATTCCCTTAGGTATTGATTTAAGTTATAACTTAACAAGCCTTCATACTTATACATAATAAATATATTATATTTATTTCTGAATATTCTACATTAGATTATTTTACTATAAATATTTCTTCATATATCACTAAATCACTTTTTTCCTTTTAATGTCCTCTTTATGATATTTTATTCAGTTGCAAAACCGCATTTTATTATATAAGAAGGAGTTTTTTTATCCTCATAGCTATAAGCATTTTTATACCCACATCTGACTATGTATTTGCTAAATACAATAAAAAGCATGGACTAACCATGCTTTTCAAACATTATTTTTTAAACCTATCCCCAGTATTCATATATATAACTCCACCTAATGTAACAAGAATGAAAATTACACTTACTGAGAAAACAAGTCCATCATATTCAATTTTCAAAATTTCAGTAATAGGTAAAATTAATTGAATTGCTCCTAAAATAAATAAAAACTTTCCCATAAACCTACTTAATTTTTTCTTATCTATCTTTTCTTTTTCTTCTTTACTTGCAGTATTATATCCTGCAATCAAAAAGTTAGCCTTTCCTGATCCTATTACTATGGCTAATCCCCATAAAAGTATTGAAGCTAAAAAATACATAATCATATTACCATTCCCAAATTCTTATTATTTCATATAGATTGCAGTTAATTTTATTTCCTTATTAAAGCCTAATGTAAATTGTGCTTTACCATTTTCATACTTAGCTATTACAGCCACAGCTACTCCTTCTTCAGTTTCCTTAAATAAAATCTTTTTTATCTCTTCATAATTACCTAATTTAGAAGATAAACCTGTATATGCCTCTTCTATCTGCTCTTTAGTTAATATCTTCTTTAACTCATCACTTCCCATATCAACTATATCTTCATATTTTCCCTCTACTAAATAATTCACCACCTCTTCTGACGCAGCTTTTAAATCCTCTTCATTATAATCTGAACTTAATTTTGGAGCTCCACATCCCCCAAATAAAACCCCACAAAAAACTACCATTAAAATAGACATTAATTTTTTCATTTTTAATACACTCCCTTATTTTTCTCAAATACTCTTTTATATTTAATAGTAACTATTAATCCTCCTAAAGCACAAATCCCTACCCATCCTTCAACTAAAAGTATATTTATTCCTAAACTTGATAGTAATACAACTATAAAATCTACAAGTCCATGAAGTATAATAGCTAAGAATAAATATCTTATCTTATTTTTATTAATTCCATATAAGACTATCATTGTTAATCCTATATGAATCATAATTGCAAATATACGTTCAAATCCACCTAGCAAAATATATGGTCCATTTGAATATAAAATATTTAAAACACTTTCATTCCCTTTAGAAATTACTATAAATAAATTTTGCAAACTAGCCATTCCTAATAAAAGCATAGCTTCTATCCCTCCATGACCAATTCCAAAAGCAATTCCATCTATCCACCTTCTATTATTCTTTAAAGCTATTTTAAACCCTAAGTATCTTCCTACCTCTTCAAATACCCCTGCTGTTAATCCAAGAAATATCATAACTATCACTGGATAAAACGTAGACATCTCCATATACCAATCCATCTTGCTTATTACATTGTTCAGAAGAGGTATTCTAAGAATCATTTGAGATATGAAAAATACTAACATCCCTATAAAATATGGCTTTACACATCTATTCTTTTTTCTTATAAAATAAACCAAAGCTCCTATTGGTATTCCAAAACTGATTATTATATTGATTAAAAGATATATAATTATACTTGCTGATTCCATATAACACACCCCTAATTATTAATTGGAATAATTATATTAACTTTAAACTCTCTATCATCAAAATCTATTCTCATGTTTCCCTCATACTTTTCTAAAGCTCTACTTACATTTTCTAATCCAAATCCACTATGATTCTTCTTAGTGCTCTTAAAAAAATTCTTATCTTTTTGAGGCTTATTCCTTAGCGAATTTATAATATTGATAATTATAAAGTTATTAAAAGAATCTATCTTTAATGTTATTTTCTTTTCCTTCTCTACTAAGCTTGTCTCATCAATAGCATTATCTAATAGATTTGCAAAAATAGTTGTTAAATCAATATCCTTAATAAATTCTAAATCTATCTCTCCAACCTTACAGATAAAATCAATGTTATATTTATTAGCTTTAATCATCTTATCGTTTATTATAAGATTTAAAGTTCTATGTTCTGCATATTGTTTTTGAGAGAACTTTTCTAAAAGTTTATACATATCATCAGTATATGTTTTTCCTTTATCACACTGCTCTGATTTATATAAATTTTCTATTGTCTGAAGGTGATTTTTAATATCATGAATTACTTTTCTAGAATTTTTATAGTTATTTTCTAAAGAAGAGTAATATTCATACTGAATTCTAGATTGTTCTTCATAAAGTATCAACTTACTTTTAAGCTCATTATTCTTTGATATTGACTCAAATATATTAGTAATGAATATGTTCAAAATAATTATGGATAATATATTCACCATAATCCAAAGCATATCACTAAGTCCTATATAAGTCTGAAGGTACATCATTAAAGTCATTATATATATAATACTAAATAGTGGCATGACTAAGAAATTAAAATACTGAACCTTTGTTATCTTTTTAATATTTTTATTTTTAAAGTATATTATAAATAATCTTGAAATTCCTAAGTAGGAAAACTGAATAACCAGTGATAATGTACTAATATAAATTATTGGACTATAAAAATAAATTGCAAAACGAGCACAAGCAAGGTTAAATAATAAACTAACAACACTTTGAGTTATTAGCAAGGCTACTACATAAATTGAATAATAAATTATAGCTATCTTTTCTCTATTGTATAAAAAATACCCTATCGATACTGTTCCTAAAAAAGTTACTCCTAAAGTAATCAATCCATCGGCTAAAATTATATTTACGCCAAACAAACTAACAGTAAATATAATATATGCTATTACATATACGTACTTTGGATAAAACTTATTTCTTTTAAATCTACCTAAAAAATCAAATATTATAAAAGTAGAAAAAAATCCTAATAAAAGATTTATTAAACTAGCTAAAATCTCAATTGAACTATTCACCATATCTCCCACCTTAAAGTAAAATGCAGCTTTCTAAAAATATATTTAATTTATCTCTAAAGTAAGTAGCCTTCTTTTGAGATAAAGGAATACTACTTCCATCCATCATGAAAATATCATATCCTTTTATAGATTTAACATATAGCAAGTTCACAACAAAACTCTTATGAGGCATAAGAAAATTATACTTTTCCATCATTTCTGCAATATTAGTTATTTTCTCTCTTATCACATATACCTTTTCTTTTGAATGAATATAAACCTTTCTATCCAAATATTCAAAGTAATATATATCCTTTAGCTCTAATTGTAATACTCCTTCTGTAGTAACAAACTTTATGCTTTCTTCACCTTTCTCTTCTTTTAAATAAGAAACTACCTCCCTTAATTGCTTATGTATCTCTAATTCATCTACTGGCTTATTTAAATATCCAAATGCATGCACTTGAAAAGCTAAATTTGTATAATCAGTATAACTTGTTATATATATTATTTTTACTGATTTATCATATTCTCTTATTCTTTTAGCTGTTTCAATCCCATCCATATTAGGCATGTCAATATCTAAAAATATTAAATCAAACTTATTCTTCTCTTTTATAAGTTCTTCTCCACTACAATAAGTAGTTATTTCATATCTAATTTCTTCAAAACTTTCTATATAACTTTTAGTTTTTTCGATAATAGATTTATCATCATCACATATCCCAATTCTTATCATAGATCTCTCCATCGGTGTAATTTCTAAATTTTGTATCCTAGATTATTTAAATTATATATCCATGAAAATACTATTACAATACGAAGTGCATAAGGTATAGTTTTTTTTACATAAAATACAGATTTTATTAATAAGTATAAATTTTTGCATAAAAAAAATGCTTTAGAAAAATCTAAAGCATTAAATTTTTAATACAAGTGTTAAATAGAAGAATACTATTGTTCCAGCAAATAATATACTGTCAAATCTATCAAGTATTCCACCATGTCCTGGTATTAAGTTACTGTAGTCTTTTATTCCTGCATATCTCTTTATTGATGAAGCAACTAAATCACCAAATTGACAGAATACTCCACATAATATACCTATTATGAAATAATGATATATTGGTATTAAAGAGAAACTATTTGATATTAATATACCAAAAATTCCACAAGCTAGTGTACTTCCTATTATACCTCCTATAGATCCTTCTATAGTTTTCTTAGGACTAACCTTTGGACATAATTTGTGTTTTCCTAAAAATCTTCCTGAATAGTATGCTGCAGTATCACAAAGCCATGATGATAGGAATATTAACCAAACTAGGTATTGTCCACCATTTTTGCTGTTTACTAAATATATGAAGCTAAAGAAAACGCCAACATATATAAAACCTAAAATTGTTACTGCTACATCAATAAAAGTATATTCAATGTCTAGTATTGGAACACATAGTAAAATAAAAGTTCCTATTATAATTAAAAATGATAACACTTCAAAATTATTTGAAGTTAAGTAGTATAATATTAAAAGAATATATCCTGCTATAGATATAGGCTTCATTTTTGCTACTTTAACAGTCTTATAATATTCATATAACCCTGCTAGAGATAAAGCAATTGTAAAACACTTAAGCCAAATACCGCCTAAAAATATAAAGGCAATAAACGGCGCCATAATAAGTGCACCTAAATATCTGCTATTGGATTTCACTAAAATCACCTCAATATTTATTTAATTCCACCAAATCTTCTATCCCTATTTTGGTAATCAAAAATAGCTTTTCTTAAATCTTCTCCATTAAAGTCTGGCCAGTTAATTTGAGAATACCAAAACTCTGAATAAGCACATTGCCATAATAAAAAATTACTAAGTCTTTGTTCTCCACTTGGTCTTATTATAAGATCTGGATCTGGTATCCCTTTAGTATAAAGATAATCATTAAACATAGTTTCATTTACATCCTCTATGCTTATTTTGCCCGCTTGAACATCTTCTATTACAGATTTCATACCTCTAATTATTTCATTTCTTCCACCGTAATTTAAAGCTAGAGTTAAAACTACTCCATTATTATTTGCAGTTTTTTCAATAGCACCTAATATAGCCTTTTTAGGCTCTTCAGGAAACTTGGACAAATCTCCAATAGTTTTAACCTTCACTCCATTTTTATGTAGTTCTTCAATTTCATTTTTTATAAATTCAACAACTAATTTCATAAGAGCATTAACTTCTTCTTCTGGTCTTTTCCAATTTTCAGTGGAGAAAGCATATAAAGTTAAGTATTTAACTCCTAACTTATCACATTCTTTTACAATAGTTTTTATAGTTTTGACACCAGCTCTATGTCCCATAGTTCTTGGAAGCCCTCTTTTTTTTGCCCATCTTCCATTACCGTCCATTATTATGGCAATATGTTTTGGCATTTTATCTTCTATTAGAACTATTTCTTCTGAATCATCATTTCCTTTTTTACTAAAAAAATCTAACATAGAAGGTTCCTCCTTATAATACCAATTACAAAATAATAAAAACCTGCTAAAGAAGCAGGTTTTTAAAATTAAATTGACATAATTTCTTTTTCTTTAGCTGCTACTATATTATCTATTTCTTTAACGAATTTATCTGTTACTTTTTGAACGTCATCTTCGCCCTTTTTCATTTCATCTTCAGTAAGAGTTCCCTCTTTCTTTAAGTTCTTGATCTTATCATTTGCATCTTTTCTTATAGATCTTATAGCAACTTTAGCTTGTTCTCCAGCCTTTTTAACATTTTTAACTAAGTTTTTTCTTGTTTCTTCAGTTAATTCTGGAACTAAAAGTCTTATTATTGCACCATCATTATTAGGGTTTATTCCTAAGTCAGATTTTAATATAGCCTTTTCTATTTCTTTAAGCATTGGCTTTTCCCATGGTGTTACAACTAATAATCTTGGTTCTGGTGATGAAACGTTAGCCACTTGATTTAAAGGGCACATGCTTCCATAGTACTCAACTTGTATTCTATCTAACATAGTTGGGTTAGCTCTTCCTGCTTTCATTGTAGCTAACTCTGAATTTAAAGCACTTATAGTTTTATTCATTTTCTCTTCTAAATTTTTTAGAACATCTTTAATCATAAAAATCCTCCTTATTTCTTACTTACTATTGTTCCTATTTTCTCACCTAAAATAGCCCTTTTAATGTTTTCTGGCTGGTCTAAAGCGAAAACTAAGATAGGAATGTCATTGTCCATACAAAGTGATGTTGCTGTTGAATCCATTACCTGTAATCCTTGCTCAAGTACTTCTATATATGATAACTCATCATATTTTTTTGCATCATCGTATTTATGTGGATCTTTATCATAAACTCCGTCAACTTTCTTAGCTAATAATATTATATCAGCTTCAATTTCAGCTGCTCTTAAAGCTGCAGCTGTATCAGTTGAAAAATAAGGGTTTCCTGTTCCTGCTCCAAATATTACTACTCTGCCTTTTTCTAAGTGTCTCATAGCTCTTCTTCTGATGTATGGCTCTGCTATTTCTTTCATTTCTATAGCAGTTTGTACTCTAGTGTCAACACCTAAAGACTCTAATGAATCTTGAAGTGCTAATGCATTTATTGAAGTAGCTAGCATTCCCATATAGTCAGCAGTAGTTCTATCCATACCTTCTCCACTTCTACCTCTCCATATGTTTCCGCCACCTACAACAGCACCAACTTCTACGCCCATATCAACAAGCTCTTTTACAGCCTTCGCTATATTCATTGCTATGTTGAAATCTATTCCAAAGCCATTTTCTCCTGCTAAAGCTTCGCCTGATAACTTAAGCATAACTCTTTTGTATTTACAAGTTCCCATCTCAAACCTCCAAAACGCTGAAATTCTCTATTTTTGTTAATTTTTATGTCTATACTCTAAAAAAAAGAGAACACATTGTGTTCTCTTATGTTATTATTTTCCGCCCATTTTAGCTACTTCTTCAGCGAAGTTTTCTTCTTTCTTTTCGATACCTTCTCCTCTTTCGAATCTTACGAATTTGTTGATAGTTATCGGAGAACCTACTTCTTTAGATTTTTCTTGTAATAACTTAGATATTGACTTGTCGCCATCTTTTACCCAAGCTTGCTCTAAAAGACATACTTCTTTGCAGTACTTCTTAACTCTTCCCATTACCATCTTATCAACGATGTGCTCTGGTTTACCTTCGTTTAATGCTTGAGCTCTGTATATTTCTTTTTCTTTTTCTAAAGCTTCTTGATCAACATCAGCTTCTGATAAGAATAGTGGGTTAGCAGCAGCTATTTGCATACAAACATCTTTAGCAACTTCTGCTAATACAGGTGATGAAGCTTCGCATCCTAACTCAGCCATAACACCTATTCTTCCACCACCGTGGATGTAGCTTTGAATTAATCCGTTTTCAACAGCGAATCTTTCAAATCTTCTTACGCTCATGTTTTCACCGATTTTAGCTATTAACTCAGTTAAAACTTCTTGAACAGTTTTGTCTCCGTCTAACTTTTCTGCTAATAACTCTTCTACAGTTGTAACGTTTGAGTTAGCAACTAACTCTGCTACTCTTCCAGCGAATCCAATGAACTCTTCGTTTAAAGCAACGAAATCAGTTTCACAGTTGATTTCAACTATTGAACCTTTCTTCATGTCTTCTGATACATAAGTTTTAACGATACCTTCAGCGGCTACTCTTCCAGCTTTCTTAGCTGCAGCTGCTAATCCTTTTTCTCTTAAAACTTCAACTGCTTTTTCCATATCTCCATTTGTTTCAGTTAGCGCTTTTTTACAATCCATCATTCCTGCGCCAGTTTTTTCTCTTAACTCTTTAACTGCTTTAGCTGTTATCATTGAAATTCCTCCTGACTATTTAATTAAAAGGTAAATGAAGCAGAGAGCTTCATCTACCTTTTCAGTATTTATGTTAATATTACTCTGCTAATTGCTCGCCTTGTCTTCCTTCGATTACAGCGTCTGCCATTTTACCAGCTATTAATTTAACTGCTCTTATAGCATCGTCGTTTCCTGGAATTACGTAGTCAACTTCTTCTGGATCACAGTTAGTATCAACTATAGCTACTACTGGGATTCCTAATATTTTAGCTTCTGCTATTGCATTCTTTTCTTTTCTTGGGTCAACAACGAACATAGCTCCAACATTTGAAGCATCTAATTCTCTGATTCCACCTAAGTTTCTTTGTAATTTTTCTCTTTCAAGTTTTAACTTGATTACTTCTTTCTTAGGTAAAACGTCGAATGTTCCGTCTTCTTCCATTTCATTTAATTTGTTTAATCTGTTTATTCTTGTTTTTATAGTTGAGAAGTTAGTTAACATTCCTCCTAACCATCTGTGGTTAACGAAGTACATGTTTGATCTTTCAGCTTCTTCTTTAACAGCTTCTTGAGCTTGTTTCTTAGTTCCAACGAATATTACGTCTTTACCTGATTCTGATACTTCTCTTATAAAGTTGTAAGCTTCTTCAGCTTTCTTTACAGTTTTTTGTAAATCGATTATGTATATACCGTTTCTTTCTGTAAAGATGTAAGGAGCCATTTTAGGGTTCCATCTTCTTGTTTGATGTCCGAAATGAACACCAGCTTCTAATAATTGTTTCATTGAAATTACTGACATTATTGTTTCCTCCTCGATTGGTTATTTCCTCCACTATCTTCTTTACTATAAGCACTACCTAAAGTAGCACCGGCTTATAGATTCGATAATGTGTGTATTTTGTTACCTTTGATAGTATAACATAGGGTTATAAAAGTATCAATAAGATTTTTCAAAGTTTTTTATAAAATAAGAATTAATTGCCATCAGACTTTTAACCTAATTCAATTTTCCCTCAAATCGTCTATTAATATACTTAAAATAAACTATATATACTATAAATATAATAAAATTTCATTTATTCTTCTTAAATCACTTATGAAACTTTTAAACTAATATTAACATGTTAAATTTAATAGTTGTCTTTTTTAATTTATTATTTTATTAAAGTTTAATTATCTAAACAAAAAATAAGGAGATGCTTTACACATCTCCTTCTATTTCTATTTTATCTTCTTAAGTTCATCCATTAACTTTTCATTTAATATTTTTATGTGAGTACCTTTCATACCAAGACTTCTTGATTCTATAACTCCAGCACTCTCAAATTTTCTTAATGCATTTACTATAACCGATCTAGTTATTCCAACTTTATCAGCAATCTTAGAAGCTACTAATAATCCTTCGTCTCCATTTAACTCACTAAAAATATGTTCTACAGCTTCTAGCTCAGAATAAGATAAGGTTCCTATAGCTAACTGAACCACTGCTTTTTTACGTGCTTCTTCTTCTATTTCTCCTTGTCTAGCTCTTAAAAGCTCCATTCCAACTATTGTAGCACTATATTCTGCTAAAACTAAGTCATCCTCATTAAACTCTTCACCAAATCTAGCTAATAATAAAGTTCCTAATCTCTCTCCATTACCCACTATAGGAACAATAGTTGATATTTTCTTAGAGATTAAACATTCTCCTACCCCTTCAAAAACACAAATACCTTTATTAGATATGTTAGCAATTGTATCTTGAATGTTTATTAATTTATTATTGTAGTCTTCTGGGAACTTTCTATCAACAACAACTTTTTCTTTCATTATGTCACATTCAAATTTTTCTGAGAAAGAATAACCTAATATTCTTCCTTTTTTCCCTACTAAATACACATTACATAACATAACATCGCTTAATAATTCGCATATATCTCCAAAAGCTATAGCTTCAGTACCTGATTTTTGTAAAATCTTATTTAATCTTCTAGTTTTACTAAGTAGTGTCGACATTATATCCTCCTCGCACTATTTTACAAAAGATGTAAATTTCAGAATTTTTAAAATATTCTAATAATAAACCTATTATTTAAATATTAACATAGTACATACTTCATTTCAACCAGTATTCGTGGTAAAGATAATGCCTAAAAACTACTTTTCTGAGTTATTTTCATCGTTGTTTTTTTCAATTATTTTCTCATGTTTACATTCTTTATTGCTACACTGTAGATATTCACCTTTGCTCTTTGAATATCTCTTAACCATATATGAACCGCATTCTGAACATTTTTCATTTGTTGGTTCGTACCAGCTTACAAAATTACATTCTGGATAGTTACTACATCCATAGAATCTATTTCCTTTTTTACTTCTCTTAACTAAGATCTTTCCTCCACATAATGGACAGTTTGCATCAACCTCTTCAACTATAGGTTTTGTATTTTGACATTCTGGATATCCAGGACAAGCTAAAAAGTCTCCGAATCTTCCATGTTTTATAACCATAAGTCTTCCACACTTATCACAAGGAACATCACTTACTTTGTCTTCTATTATAACCTTAGATATTTCTTTTTCAGCCTTATCTATATCTTCTTTTAATGGCGTAAAGAATTCATCAACTATATGAGTCCAACTTTCTTTTCCTGCTTCAACATTATCAAGCTTAACTTCCATTTCTGCTGTAAAATCAGTATCTACTATTTGTTTAAAATAATTTGAAAGTATATCATTTACTATGAATCCTAATTCTGTTGGAATAAGAATCTTTTTTTCTCTCTCTACATACTTTCTACTTATTAATGTAGATATTGTTGGAACATAAGTACTTGGTCTTCCTATGCCTTTTTCTTCTAGAAGCTTAACAAAGGCTGCCTCTGAATATCTAGCTGGCGGTTGAGTGAAATGTTGCTTTCCTTCAACTGATTCCTCTTTTAAAACTTCATTTTCTTCTAATTCAGGTAAAAGAACTGATTCTTCCTCTTCTCCAGAAATATATTCATATACTTTCATAAAGCCATCAAATTTTATTGTAGAACCACTTGCTCTTAAAGTGTAATCTCCATTTTTTATTTCTAAGCTATTAGTATTTAATATGCATGTAGCCATTTGGCTTGCAATGAATCTCTTCCATATTAAAGCATATAATTTATATTGATCATTACTTAAATTTGCTTTAGCAACTTCTGGTGTTATTTCAACATATGTAGGTCTTATTGCCTCATGGGCATCTTGTATATTCTTCTTTCCTTTATATACTCTTGGCTCACTTGGAACATACTCTTTTCCATATGTCTCGTTTATAAAGTTAAGTGCTTTTTCTTGAGCCTCATTTGAGATTCTAACAGAGTCAGTTCTCATGTAAGTTATTAAACCTACAGTTCCGAACTTCTTAACTTCTACCCCTTCATAAAGTTGTTGGGCAACAGACATTGTTTTCTTTGTCATAAAATTAAGCTTTTTACTAGCTTCCTGTTGAAGTGTACTTGTAGTAAATGGTGCTAAAGGATTTTTATTTTTAGTTCCTTTTTTTATCTTACTTACTACATATTCATTTTCTTTTAATTCATCTATTATTTGGTCTGCTTGATCTTTATTTTTTATTTCTAATTTTTTCTTATTTTTAGTTGTTAACTTAACAGGGAAAGATTTTTTTCCTTTTTTAAGTTTAACATCAACAGTCCAATATTCTTCTGGATTGAACTTTTTTATTTCTTCTTCTCTATCACATATAAGTTTTAATGCTGCTGATTGAACTCTTCCAGCACTTAATCCCCATTTTACATTTCTCCATAAAAGTGGACTTATTTCATATCCAACCAATCTATCTAGTACTCTTCTTGCTTGTTGAGCATCTACTAAATTAGAATTTATTTTTCTTGGATGCTTTATTGAGTTTTTTACAGCATCCTTTGTTATTTCGTTAAATTCTATTCTGCAATTTTCACTTTCATCTATCTTAAGTACATTAGCTAAATGCCAAGATATTGCTTCACCCTCTCTATCGGGGTCAGTTGCAAGATATATCTTATCACTTTTTTTAGCTAACTTTCTAAGTTTACTTAGAAGTTCACCTTTTCCTCTTATTGTTATATATTTTGGATTATAATCATTTTCTATATCAACGCCTAATTGGCTTTTTGGCAAATCTCTCACATGTCCCATTGATGCTTCGACTACATAGTTTTTACCTAAGTATTTTTCTATTGTTTTAGCCTTAGCTGGTGACTCAACAATTACTAATTTTTGACCCATCGTAAACTCTGAATTAACTTCAGAGTGTTCACCCCCTCAAACTATCATATTATTTTTGTATAATAATCTCCTGGTATAACTTCTATTTTATTTTCAAATTGCAATTCACATAATAACTCATATATTATAGATGTGTCAATATTTGTTACTCTTATAATATCATCTATATGTAGAATATTATTATCTAATATGCTTAAAAGCAACTGGTTAATCTCCGAATTTTCTTCCTTTTTACCAACTTTATTACATTTTCCTTCTTTTTTTATCTTAAAAGGAATAGAATTCAACAAATCGCCTACATTAGTGAATATACCTGCACCATCTTTTATAAGATTATTGCATCCTTTACTCTGAAGTGAAAATACATCTCCAGGTACTGCAAAAACATCTTTTCCTTGATTTATAGCGTAATTTGCAGTTATTAAAGAACCACTTTTCTCTCCAGCTTGAACAACTATAACAGCATCAGACAAACCACTTATTATTCTATTTCTTCTAGGAAAGTTATATTTAAGAGGTGGTGTATCAGGGAAAAATTCGCTAACTATACATCCATTTTTAATTATTTTCTTATACAATTCTCTGTTATAAACAGGATAATCTAAATTTATTCCACAACCAAAGACAGCAACATTGTAGAAATTTCCATCAACACATTTTTTATGCGCCTCAGTATCTACTCCAAAGGCTCCTCCACTTACTATACCAACACCTACCCTCCCTAAACTAGCACTTATAAGTTGGGTGCATCTTTTTCCATATTGATCACACTTTCTTGAACCAACAATGGCTACATTAGTATTTTCAGCCTTTTCTAAGTCTCCTTTATAAAAAAGAATATATGGAGCTTCATCTATGTTTTTTAATCTCTCAGGATATTCTTTATCTAAGTATGTTACTATTTTATAGTCTTTCTTATTTATATCATTAATTATCCTACTATTCAAATCAACATTAATGTCATTTTTAAATTTACCAGCGCATTTAATTCCAGTTTTCTCTATATCTTTTCTATGTATGTATATATTTTCTTCATTTCCTAATTGATTTAAGAGTTCTATCTTTATATTGTTTGAAATATTCAAGTTTCCAAACCATATTTTATAATTCAAATCAATCTCTTTCATCTATATAACCTCACCCTCTAAATTCTTTCTATAATTAAGAGCTTCATATATATTAGCTTTACTAATATCTTCATTTGCATTAATATCTGCTATGGTTCTAGAAATTTTTATAATTCTATCTAAGGCTCTACCACTTAAAGAAAACCTTGTATATATATTATTTAAAACTTCATGACACTCTTCATTTAACTTTATAAGACTTTGTATATGACTATGTTTCATCTGAGAATTATAGCTTATATCATACTCTCTAAATCTAAGTTCTTGCTTTTCCCTCGCATTCTTAATCTTATTTCTTATTTCCTCAATACCTTCTTTTTCATTCTTTGAATTAAGTTCTTCGTATGAAGCATACCTAACAGAAGTAAAAATATCAATTCTATCTAACATCGCCTTAGAAAGTCTATTTCTATATTTAATCCTTTCATACTCACTGCAAGTACAAATACGTCCCTCATACCCACTTAAATAATTTCCACAAGGACATGGATTAAAAGCACCTATTAACATAACTTCTGCTGGGTAAGTTACGCTTCCTATATTTCTTGATATAGTTATTTCTCCATTTTCCATAGGTTCTCTTAAACATTCTAAAGTTCTTCTATCAAACTCTAGAAGTTCATCTAAAAATAAAATTCCATTATGAGCTAAGGTAACCTCTCCTACTCTTAAATCCCTTCCACCTCCAATAAGTGATACTCTAGTGGCTGTATGATGTGGACTTCTAAAAGGTCTCTCAATTTTTCCTTCTTTATTATTTAAAAGTCCTGAAACACTATATATTCTTGTTGTTTCTAACATTTCTTTTTCATTTAATTCAGGCAATATAGATTTAACTCCCTTAGCTAACATGGTTTTACCTGATCCTGGTGGTCCTTGAAGAATTACATTATGATTCCCTGAAGCAGCAATTGTTAATGCTCTTTTAGCACTTTCTTGTCCACAGATTTCATTAAATAAATTATCTTCTCTTTCAAAAAAGTTCTTTCTATTTTTTTCATAAGGCATAACATCTTCATAAGTTAAAAATCCAACTACCTCTTTTAAGTGAGAAAACCCATATAAGCTAATATTATTTACATAAGAACACTCACTTAAATTTTCTATTGGCATAATAAATTTATCATTATTATTCTCAACTGCTGATATTACAGAACACAATGCCCCTTTAATACCTCTTATGTGGCCATCTAATGATAACTCCCCTAAATAAACTGTATTTTCTACAAACTTTTTATCAACTTGCCCACTTTCCATTAATATTGCTAAGGCTATAGGCAAATCAAATCCAGTTCCTACCTTTCTCAAGTTACCTGGGGCTAAATTAACAGTTATTCGTCCTAGTGGAAATTCATATCCACTATTTACAATAGCTGCTCTCACCCTCTCCTTCGCTTCTCTAACAGAAGTATCAGCTAATCCTACTAAGGTAAAACTAGGCAACCCCTTACTTATATCTACTTCTATATTAACAATTACTCCTTCTATTCCCACTAAAGTTGAACTTATTAAACTAACAGACATATAACCCACCTTCTTAAAAAGATTTTCAAGAATCATACTGTCCATAAAAAAACTTTTTAAACATTAAACCTATTAAGTGATTAAATTAATGTTTCATTGTTAAAAATTTAGATGAGGTGATTCAATGAAAAAATATAACAAATCAATAGGTTCGTATGGCGAAGAAATCAGTGTGGATTTTTTGAAAAAAGATGGTTATTCAATTTTAGAAAAAAATTTTAATTGTTCCTCTGGGGAAATTGATATAATAGCTCTTAGAAATGAAATTTTATCTTTTATAGAAGTAAAAAGCAGGTTTACTAAGTCTTTTGGAAATCCAAAAGAATCAGTAACCTGCCATAAACAACGTAGAATAATAGCTGCTTCAAAATATTATCTGCACCTAAAAAAACTCTACAATTATTATATTAGATTTGATGTTATTGAAATTAATTTTAATTTTGATGGTTCTGAATATGAATTAAACTTTTTAAAGGATGCCTTTAGATTATAACTCTAAAATATTTTTTAAAAAGCTCATTCTATGTATATCAGTAGGACCATATTCCTTTAAGGCATCTACATGAGTTTTAGTTCCATACCCAACATTTTTCTCAAAATCATATTGTGGATATTTTTTATGATATTCCTTCATAATATTATCTCTATAAACTTTTGCAATTATTGAAGCACAAGCTATACAAGCACTCTTTGTATCACCTTTTATAACATGCTTATTCTCACCATTAAAGTTCTTTATTAAATATCCATCAGAAAGAACTAAATCCGGTTTTATACTTAGTCCTTCACAGGCCTTTATAAATACTTCATTATTGCAATATCCTATACCTTTTTCATCTATTTCATTACTATCACACATAGAAATAGAATAGCTTAATGCTTTTTCTTTTATGATTTCACTTAACTCTTCCCTTTTATGTTCTGATAATTTCTTAGAGTCATTTATGTAGAGAATTATATCATCTAAATCGTTAGAATCTAATATTACTGCTGCTGAAACTATAGGCCCTGCTAAAGGTCCTCTTCCAACCTCATCTACTCCAGCTACATGAGTATAATCTCCAAAACTCTTATCAAAAAGATACATGTTTTTAACCCTATCTTCTTCTTTAATAAGATTATTTAAGTTTTTCTCTAGTCTGGTACCTAAAGATGATACATTCTTTCTTTTATCCTCTTTTAATAAATCAGCAAGTTCTTTTATTTGAGCTTTATTGTCTTTATTTACTTCTAACTCTTTTACTAAATCACTTACCACTTTAAAAGAGTATGAATTTAAATTTTCTTTCATATCTTTTATTAAATTATCCATAATAAACCCTGCTTCCTATTCTGGTTTTTCTAAAGATATTTTCCCTATTTTTCCGCCTCTAAATTCATCTAAGATTATTCCTGCAATTCTATTGTAGTCTATTTGATTGCCTGACATTATAGCTCCTCTTTTTCTAGCTATAGAATCTAAGTTATCTAATGGATTTTCTTGAAGCTCCGTAAGCTTATATCTAGTCATTAAAGCTTCTGGATTTGTCTCTTGAAGTCTTTCAACTAGTTTAAGTGCTAATTCTTCAGTATCCATTATTTCGTCCTTTATAGCCCCAGTGAAAGCTAAGTTTAACCCAACAATTTCATCTTCAAATTTAGGCCATAAAACTCCTGGTGTATCCATAAGTTCTATTCCTAACTTAGTTTTTATCCATTGTTTATTCTTAGTAACACCTGGTCTATCTCCAGTTTTAGCTATATTGTTTTTAGCCATTTTATTTATGAATGTTGATTTACCTACATTAGGAATTCCAACAACCATAACTCTAGTAGTTATTTTAACTAATCCCTTAGCTCTTAATCTATCATGTTTTTCTTTTAATAATTTTAAAAGAGCAGGTTTTATAGCATTTAATCCTTCCCCTTTTAAAGCGTTTACTTCTAAAACAACCGTTTCATTGTTAGTTAAGCTTTCCTTCCAAGCCTTAGTAACTTTAGGATCTGTTAAATCACTCTTATTAAGAAGTATTACTCTAGGCTTTCCAGCACATAATGTATCTATATCTGGGTTTTTAGAAGACTTAGGTATTCTAGCATCTCTAATCTCTATAACAGCATCTACAAGCTTTAAATTGTTCTGTATTTCTCTCTTCGTTTTGACCATATGGCCAGGGAACCAGTTTATTGCCATAATAAATCACCCTTCCATTTTTTATTTTAGGTTATATCTAATATATTATCTTAAACAAATTAAATCAATATTGTTTAATGTAAAATTCTAATATTTTTATACAAACAAAAAATGGGACTATTCACTAGTCCCAGTTTATGTTTAAATTATCTAGTTAACTCTTTAACTTTAGCAGCTTTACCTACTCTGTCTCTTAAGTAGAATAATTTAGCTCTTCTTACTTTACCTCTTCTTACAACATCAATCTTATCGATGATTGGAGCATTCATTGGGAAAGTTCTTTCAACACCTACACCGTAAGCAACTCTTCTTACTGTGAAAGTTTCTCTTAATCCACCGTTTTGTTTCTTTATAACAGTACCTTCGAATACTTGGATTCTTTCTCTGTTACCTTCTTTAATTCTAACGTGAACTTTTATAGTGTCACCTATGTTGAATTGAGTTAAATCTTCTCTGATTTGTTCTTTTTCTATAGCTCTTATGATTTCGTTCATTGTGCATTCCTCCTTAATATCTAAAAATTTTGACGTTCTTAACACACTCTGTGACAGAGGACCGCCGGTACTAGCACGAAGTTTATTCTATCATACTTGTATTCTTTAATCAATATATTTATTTTGATTTTAATAATTTTATATCTTCTTTTGAAAGTTTTATTTTTTCAAACATATCAGGTCTTCTTTCCTTTGTTATAAGAAGGGACTGCTTCCTTCTCCACTTTCTTATATTTTCATGATGACCTGACATAAGAACATCTGGTACTTTTTCCCCTTCAAACTCAATTGGTCTAGTGTATTGTGGGTATTCTAAAGTTCCATCATAGTAACTTTCATCTTGGAAGCTCTCTTCACTTCCTAAAACTCCTGGGACTAATCTAGCTATACTATCAACAACAGGGATACATGCCATTTCTCCACCTGTTAATACAAAATCTCCAAGAGAAATTTCTAAATCAAAATATTTGTAAACTCTTTGATCTATTCCCTCATAATGTCCACAGACAAAAATAAGATTATCTTCTTTAGAAAGCTCCTTAGCCATCTCTTGGTTAAAAGTTTTTCCTCTTGGTCCTAAGAATATAACTTTACCCTTATTATTTTCTTTAACAGCCTTTATAGCATCTACAACTGGCTGAGGAGTCATAACCATTCCTGCTCCTCCACCATAAGGATAGTCATCAACCTTTTTATGCTTATTTAAAGTATAATCTCTTATATTTATTGTTTCTATATGTAGAAAACCATTTTCTTGAGCTCTTCCTATTATGCTATGTTTAAATATATCAAACATATCTGGGAAAAGGGTAAGAATATTAATCTTCATATTGCCACTCTCCAGAAGGCCTAATAGTTATTAATTTTTCATCCATATTAATATCTAAAACTATGTCCTTTAAAACTGGAACTAAAATCTCTTTATTTCCTTGAACCCAATAAACATCATTACTTGGAGTTTGTATAACATCTTTGATTTTTCCGTATTCAAATCCTTCTGTATCAACAACAGTGCATCCAATTAAATCAACTATGAAATATTCATCTTCTTCAAGTTCTATAGCATCTTCACGTTCTATTTCTAAATAAGTTCTTTTTAATTTTTCAGCTTCCTCTATTGAGTTTATTCCTTCTAATTTAAGTATAACTTTATCTTTAAAGTATTTTACGCCCTCTACTTTAACCTTTTTCCCTTTTAAGATAACATACTCTAAGTAATCAAATCTTCTCATGTCATCAGTTAGAGGCATAACTTTCATTTCTCCTCTTAATCCATGAGTGTTTATTATTTCACCAACTACTAATAAATCGTCCATTACTACACCCCTTTTCTGTATATAAAAGAAGAGTTAGGTATTCCCCTAACTCTTTTTTAAATGATCTCTACTACAACTTTTTTATTTTCTTTAATTGCAGCAGCTTTCACTACTGTTCTAATAGCCTTGGCAATTCTACCTTGCTTTCCAATAACTTTTCCCATATCTTCAGGTGATACCTTTAGTTCTAATATGATTGATTGCTCGCCTGTGATCTCATTTACATGAACATCTTCAGGTTTATCTACTAGTGACTTAGCAAGTATTTCAACTAATTCTTTCATATTACCCTACTTAATAAATTAAGTAGATCCACCTCCCTAAGGAAAATTATTTTATACCAGCTTGGTTGAATAACTTTTTAACTATATCAGTTGGTTGAGCACCATTTCCTAACCACTTAGCAGCCTTTTCAGCGTCTATTTTAACTTCAGCTTCTGGCTTAGCGATTGGGTTGTAGTATCCTATTTCTTCGATGAATCTTCCGTCTCTTGGACTTCTTGAATCAGCAACAACTACTCTGTAGAAAGGAGCTTTATGAGCACCCATTCTTCTTAATCTTATTTTAACTGCCATTACATTTTCACCTCCTTCAAAAGTGTGTTCAATTTATTTCATAAAAGGAAGTTTATTTAAAAATCCCTTTTTATTAACATTTTTTTGGAATGATTTCATTTGCTTCATTTGCTTTTTCATCATTTCATAGCCTTTTAAGACCTTATTTACCTCTTGTACTGTAGTACCAGAGCCTTTAGCTATTCTTCTTTTTCTTGAACCATTTCCTATAACTAAAGATGGATGTTTTCTTTCTTTAGATGTCATTGACTGTATGATTGCTTTAACTGAAGCCATTTGTTTTTCTCCTTGAGAAAAGTCAATACCTTCAAGTTCTTTTGAATTCACACCAGGAATCATTTCTATAAGTTTATTTATAGGTCCAAGCTTTTTCATTTGATCCATAGCTGATAAGTAATCATCAAAGTTAAATTCTTGACTTAACATCTTTTCACTTAACTTAGTTGCTTCTTCCTCATCAATAGCTTGCTGAGCTTTTTCTATTAAAGAAAGTACATCTCCCATACCTAATATTCTTGAAGCCATTCTGTCTGGGTGGAATACTTCGATATCACTCATCTTTTCTCCAACACCAACGAACTTTATTGATTTACCAGTAATGTCTCTTATTGAAAGAGCAGCACCACCTCTTGTATCACCATCTAGCTTTGTTAATATTATTCCTGAAAGATCTAATGAATTATTAAATGTCTCAGCTACATTTACAGCATCTTGACCTGTCATAGCATCTACAACTAATAATATTTCACTAGGATTTGAAACTTCCTTAACATCTTTTAACTCTTGCATTAAATCTTCATCTATATGAAGTCTACCAGCGGTATCTATGATAACAACATTATTTCCATTATCTTTAGCATGTTCTATTGCTGCTTTAGCAATATCAACTGCCTTAACCTTATCTCCCATTGAGAATACTGGTATATCTATTTGTTTTCCTACAACTTGTAATTGCTTTATAGCCGCAGGTCTATATATATCACAAGCCACAAGTAATGGCTTTTTGTTTTTCTTTCTTAAATGTAATGCAAGTTTTCCTGCCATAGTAGTTTTACCTGCACCTTGAAGACCTACTAACATGAACACTGTTGGTCCATTATCTGAGTACTTTAACTTGCTCTCAGTTTCACCCATAAGAGTTGTTAGTTCTTCATTAACTATCTTAATAACCTGTTGACCTGGAGTTAAACTATTTAATACTTCCTCACCAACACATTTATCTTTAACACTTGATATAAACTTTTTTACCACTTTGAAGTTAACATCAGCTTCTAAAAGAGCGAGCTTTACTTCTCTCATGGCTTCTTTTATATCTTTTTCTGTTAGCTTTCCTTTACCCTTTAACTTTTTAAGCGTATCTTGTAATTTAGACGCTAAACCATCAAAAGCCATGCTTAACCCTCCTAAGCGTTTATAATTTCCTCCAACTTTTCATTTATATATTTTTTAATATCATCATTCAAATTGAAGTTCTTATTTAATTCTGCCATAAGCTCCTCTTTAATTCTATACCTTTTATCATATTTTTTTGATAATTGTAATTTTTCATCATAAGAGTGTAGTTGCTTACAGCATCTCTTTATCAAATCATAAATTGCTTGCCTACTGGTTTTATTAATTTCAGCAATTTCTGCTAATGACAAATCTTCATTATAATAAAGGGTCATAACATTAAACTGCTTTTCCGTAAGCAATATTCCATAGTAATCTATTAACATTGATATTTCAAATCTATTTTCCATATAACCACCTTGCTCACGAATAAGATAATAACAAATATTTTTATAAGTGTCAAGTATTTTTACTTAACACCTATAATTTTTCATATTATCCCCATAAAGCTAGATAATTACTACTTCTCAATATAAATAAACTACAGTAAAAATAACATTTTCATTTTTTTTATTCTTTTTCAGAATTAAATATAAGTTTTAATTAAAACCTAAATTATAATAATGCCTCTGCAAATTCTTTAGCATTAAATTTTTGTATATCATCTACACCTTCTCCAACTCCAATATACTTAACTGGAATATTTAAAGTATTCTTTATAGATATAACAACTCCACCTTTAGCTGTTCCGTCTAGTTTAGTTAATATTATACCATCAATAGGACAAGCTTCCATAAATTGTTTTGCTTGAATAACAGCATTTTGTCCTGTTGTTCCATCTAATACTAAAAGAGTTTCTTTTTTTCTATCTCCTAACTCTCTATCTATTATTCTATTTATTTTAGCTAACTCATCCATAAGGTTTTTCTTGTTATGAAGTCTTCCAGCCGTATCACATATTAATAAATCCACATTTCTAGCTTTAGCAGCTTGAACAGCATCAAATACAACAGCCGCTGGATCTGAACCCTCTTGATGTTTAACTATATCAACATTAGCTCTTTGACTCCAAATATCTAATTGATCTATTGCCGCCGCTCTAAATGTATCTGCTGCCGCTAACAATACTTTCTTACCATTATTTTTATTTCTAGCAGCTATTTTACCTATTGAAGTAGTTTTACCAACACCATTAACCCCTATGATAAGCATAACTTTCTTTTCGTTATCCTCTTCCTCCTCTTCATAGTCACCTTCTAGCATCATTTCTGCAATAACTTCTTTTAAAGCTGGTTTAACCATTTCAACATCATTTATCTTTTCTTTTCTTATCTTAGCTTTTAATCTATCTATTATTTCAACAGTTGTATCCATTCCTATATCTGACATTATAAGAGCCTCTTCAAGCTCTTCATACATATCATCATCTATAGTAACAGCTAAATTTAAAGCCTCATTTATTTTATCCGTTAAGTTGTCTCTTGTTTTTGTTAATCCAGTTTTTAATTTGTCAAATAATTTTCCAAACATTTTTTCTCCTCCTCTATTTGTCTAAGTCTACTGAAACAATTTTAGATATACCCTTTTCTTCCATAGTAACTCCATACATAATATCAGCAGCTTCCATAGTACCCTTTCTGTGAGTTATTACTATAAACTGTGTATTATCTCTAAACTTGCCTAAAAACTCTGCATACCTTCTTACATTGGCATCATCTAATGCAGCCTCAATTTCATCTAGAATACAGAATGGTGTAGGTTTCATCTTTAATATTGAGAATAATAATGCTATAGCAGATAAAACTTTTTCTCCTCCAGACATAAGATTTATATTCTGAAGCTTTTTACCTGGTGGTTGAACATTTATATCTATGTTTCCTGTAAGCTCATCACCCTCACCTAAAACAAGTTTTGCACTACCACCCTTAAATAATTCTTTGAAGGTTTCATCAAATAATTTATTTAAAATATTAAAGTTCTGTCTAAATACTACTCTCATCTTAGAAGTCATCTCTTCTATAACATTTAAAAGTTCTTCCTTAGCCTTTTCTAAGTCATCTCTTTCTGTAGCCATAAAATTGTGCTTCTCTGATATTTCCTTAAACTCTTCAATAGCATTTACATTAACATTACCTAATCCAGTTATTCTAGCTTTAAGAGTTGTTATTCTTGATTTATGAGAATTAATATCTTCAATAGGCCTAAATCTATTTTTTTCTTCCTCAAAAGTTGTATTAAACTCTTCTAAAAGTCTCTTATTTAAAATATTTTTTTCATTTTCCTGTTTAGTATATGTTATATCATTCTTATGAACTTCTTCTTCTTTTCTAGCTATCTCAACTGAAAGAACCTCTAAAGCATTTTCTACAGAGTTAATAGTTTCTTTCAACTTACCTTTTTTAAGTTCAAAAGATTTAAAGTTTTCTTCAAGAGTAAGTATATTTCCCTCTTCATTCTTTATAAACTTTTCACATGAAATTATTTCCTTCTTACTTTCTTCCTTATTAGATTTGATCTCTTCTAAGTACTTAGTAAGATTAACAATTTTATTTTCTACCTCTTCTATCGAAGAATTTATTCTGGAAGCCTCTTTTTCTCTTCCTTCAATAACTTCTTGAAGTTTAGCCTTGTTTATTTTCATATTAGTTAATTTATCTTTATGCTTAAAAAGATTTTTTGAAAGCTCTTCACATTTCTTCTCTAACTCTTTAACCCTTTGAGAATTAGTCACTTCCTTATTTTCAACCTGACTAATCTTTTCATTAACCAATTCTATCTCTTTCTCTATTTTGGCTTTTCTTGAATCAGTATCTTTAAGTTCTAATTCTAAAGATTTTATTGAGTTTTTTATTTTAAATGTTTCATCATTAACATTTTTAATCTTATTATTTAAATCTGCTAATTCTAGATTCTTTTCATATATCTTATCTGTGATTTCTTTCTTCTGTATATTTAAATCTTCTTGAATGTTATTTAACTCTTCCAATTCCTTAGTTAATATTTTTTCTTCTTTTTTGACATTAACTAATTCATCTTCTAAAGATTTAACTTCATTTTTCCTAGACATTATACCTGTATTCTTTTGATAAAGACTACCACCAGTAAGAGCTCCACCAGCATTTACTACTTCCCCAGATAAGGTAACTATTTTATATCTATAATTAAGCACTTTAGCAATCTTTATAGCATTATCTATATTATCACATATTATGGTTTTACCTAATACATAGTTTATTACATTCTTATAGACCTCTTTAAATCCCACTAAATCCGAAGCTATTCCTAAGAATCCTTTACTTTCAACAATATTTTTACTAAGCTCTAACTTCTTACCTCTTATTATGGATAATGGTAAGAATGTAGCTCTTCCTAATTTATTTTCTCTTAAATGGTTAATAAGAATTTTAGCTACTTCTTCATCTTCAGTTATTATATTAGAAATACTTCCACCTAAAGCTATTTCAATAGCAGTTTCATATCCAGCTTTAGTTTCTAAGATTTCACCTAAAACCTTACATTTGTTCTTATTTATTTTAACACGTCCAGCATCTACACTAGACATAATCTTCTTTACAGAAAGATTATACCCTTCATACTGCTTTTCTAGCTTGTTTAGCATTTCCTTATTAGCTTCAAGTTTATTTCCTTTTGATAAAACTTGGTTTAACTTATTTTGAGTTTCCTTAATACTATTAAGTCCCTCTCTAAACTGGATTTCTTTTTCTCTTAATTCTTTTTCTTTATTTTGCTTCTCCTCTTCAATATTTTGAAGTTCTTTTTGAAGAGTTACTTTAGTTGCTAAATTTATCTTTAATGAATTATCATAATTTGTTTGCTTGTTTTTTGAAGATTCAATCTTCTCATTTAAATTATTTAATTCACTTTCTAACATTGTTTTTTTATTTTTAGAAGAAGAAACTTTTCTTAAAAGCTCTAACTCCTCATCTTTTATTTTCTTAACTTCTTTTTCCTTAGAAATAAGTTTAGAATTTAGTTCATTAACTTCCTTTTCTAACTTATTAATTTCTTCTAACTCTTTAGCAAATTTATCTTTATTTGAATTAAAATCCTTCTCTATAGAATTCTTTTCCTTCATTAAGCTATTTAGTTTTTTCTTGTTTTCTTCTAACTCTGCCTTATTTTTAAGAACTAATTCATCAATATTCTTAATTCTTTCATTTAAAAGATTTACCTTACCTAAGCTTCTATTTATTTCTTCCTTCTTAGCAAAGTACTCTCCTTGCTTTTCAGAATGACTATTTTCTAAAGAATCTAGTTCTTCCTTTAAAGCAAACATCTTTTCTCTTTCTACTTTATACTTTTCTTTTTGCTTATCATTAAAAGCTATTAAATCTTGTATCTTTTCTTTTTGCTTTAATATAACCTCATCAATATTATGAAGTTCACTCATAATAGATGAAATTTCCTTATGTTTAAGCTCATTAGAAAGTTCTAAATATCTTAATGCTTTATTCTTTTCCTCTTCTAAAGGACCTAATCTTTCCTCATAAGTAAAAATTATATCATTTATTCTAACTAAGTTTTCTTCCGTATTTTTTAATTTCCTCTCAGCTTCAACTTTCCTAGATTTAAACTTAACAATTCCTGCTGCTTCTTCTAGAATAGCTCTTCTATCTTCCGGCTTCCCACTTAGAATACTATCTATTTTACCTTGACCAATAAGCGAATACCCTTCTTTTCCTATTCCTGTGTCCATAAATAGGCTTACCACATCTTTTAGTCTACAAGGAGAATTATTTATTAAATATTCACTTTCTCCAGAACGGAATAATTTTCTAGTAACTTTTACATCTAAATAATCTAAAGGAAGTTCTCCTAAAGAGTTATCTAAAGTTAAGGAAACTTGAGCATATCCTATAGGCTTTCTATATTCTGTACCAGTGAAGATTACATCCTCCATCTTAGCACCTCTTAAAGTTTTAGCACTCTGTTCTCCTAAAACCCATCTTACGCTATCTGATACATTACTCTTACCGCTTCCATTAGGACCAACTATAGCAGTTATCCCTTTTTTGAAATTCAATTCCGTTTTATCAGCAAATGATTTAAACCCCCTTATCTCAAGAGATTTTAAAAACATATATTCACTCCTATCCTTACATAAACATAACTGGTAATAAAGTTGCTAAAAAGCATATTATTATAAAAACAATTGTATATTTTATAACTTTTTCTCTTGTATCTTTTCTCACTACACTTCACTCCTCATGGTATAAGTTTATATTATGCTAATTAAAATATCAATAAAAAAAGCCCCAGAGATTAACTCCAAGGCATATAAATTATAAATCTATTTTATATACTTTTGATTCTACTTCTATATTAATTTTATCTACTTCCATAGAATTCTCTACCTTAACCTTCAACTCACAATTTTTAGCCTTGTTCTTAAGTTCATTGAAGTATCTCTTCTTATCTGCATAAAGTTTAGAAACAGCCCTGTTACTAACCCTTATAATGACCTCTCCACTTTTATCCTTTAGTATATTGTAGATATTTTCATTTATAATACTACTTTCTACTAATTCTCTAAAAGCAGGATGAAAAGGTCCATCAACTATATCTTTTCCTAAAGCTATATTATCTGTTGGCTGAAGTCCTATTCTTATAACCTGTATATTATTTTCCTTATACATCTTATAAAGCTTAGCACTTATACAGACAGCCTCTTCTAGAGTATATGGCTTATAAGTTCCCTCTAAGTACATATCTTCCATAGGAGTATTTTTAACTGTAAGAGCAGGATATATTCTACATATATCAGGCTTCATTTTTATAGATTCCTTTGTTGTTTCTATATCTTTTTCAAAAGTATCTTCAGGTAAGCCAACCATTATTTGATGACCTAAAGTAAATCCATATTCCCTTATAAGCTTAGAAGCTTTAAGAACTTCTTCATAACCATGCCCTCTGCCTGATTTATGTAATACTTCCTTATCTAAAGATTGAACTCCAAGTTCTATTATATCAACTCTATAGCTCTTTAAATGATCTAAAATAAACTCATCAATATAATCTGGTCTAGTAGATAATCTTATATAGTCTATTATATTTTTATCTTTATATTCTTTAGCAACAGCTAATAGTTCCCTTTGCTTGTTAATATCGATAGCAGTAAAAGTTCCCCCAAAGAAAGAAACTTCTAATACCCTATCACCTTCTCCAATTGTTTCTATATACTCTTCAATTGTCTTTCTTACAAAATCACTATCAACCTTATTCTCTTGCTTGTATTTTGGCCCTAATATAATTTCCTTATTCTCCCCAGTAATTTTCCCTTGATTACAAAAAACACAATCATGGGGACATCCTTCATGAGGAACAAATATAGGTATTATATAGTGTCTTTTTCCCATTTAATTTCACCTAACCTTTGTAGTGCTGCTTTAGCTGCATTTTGCTCTGCTTCTTTTTTGCTATATCCAACACCTTCGCCCATGACCTCATTGTTTATCATAAGATCTGTAAAGAATTTTCTTCTATGAGGAGGACCTTCATGTTTAACTAAATTATAAACAATATTAACCTCTCCATTTTTTTGAAGAACTTCTTGTAATCTAGTCTTAAAGTCTAAGATTATCTCTTCGTTTATAGCCTTATCTATAACCTCTTTAAAGTTTCTTAATATAAAGTCATTTGCAACCTCGATTCCCTTATCTAAATAAACAGCTGCAATTACCGCTTCTAAAGCATCAGCTTGAATTGAGGTTCTTTGTCTTCCTCCAGTTAACTCCTCACCCTTACTCATTCTTATATATTTTCCAAGTGATAGTTTTATAGAAACTTTATGTAAAGAACTTTCACAAACTACTAAAGCTCTTATTTTAGTTAATTCACCTTCTGATTTTTCTTTGTAATTATTGAATAAATATTTTGTTACACAAAGCTGAAGAACTGAATCTCCTAAAAATTCTAATCTTTCATTGTATTTTACATCTTTAAATTGATTTGCATAAGAACTATGCGTTAATGCTGTTATAAGCACCCCTTTGTTTTCAAACTCAATTCCTATGAGTTTTTCAACTTCTGTTAATTTTATCTCTTTCACCTTAAAATCCATCTCCTTAAGGTTTATTCTTCAAGTTGTTTTTGAAACAACTTCAAGAATAAACTTAAATTAAAAATCCCGCTTAATGCGGGACTTTGTTACTTCTCTGAATGTTCTGTGATGTATTCTACTACATCTCCTACTGTCTTGAAGCCCTCAGCATCTTCATCTGGGATTTCCATCTCTAACTCTTCTTCAAGAGCCATTATTAATTCAACTATATCAAGAGAATCAGCACCTAAATCATCTATAAATGTTGACTCCATAGTTATTTCATCTTCGTTTACGCTTAATTTATCAGCGATAATTACTTTTAACTTATCAAACATCCAATTCACCTCCTAAGTCAATCTAATAAAATATTATTATATATAAAATCCATAGTCAATATGCATTACGTAATTTTTAAATATTTTTTTGATTATCAAAGCTTTTTTTCGCAATTTCCTCACTTAATTTTCCAATTAAGTTATTTTCATGGAATATTTTCGCTTGTCTTATTGCATTTTTGAAAGCTTTAGCATCAGAACTTCCATGTGCTTTTACACATATTCCCTTTACACCTAAAAACGGTGCTCCACCATATTCCTTATAATCCATTTTTTTCTTAAGATTTAATAAAGCTGGTGCTAAAAATGGTACTCCTAACTTAGCTAAAAATGATGATTTCACTTCTGCTTTAATCATGCTTAATATTGTAGAAGCAACTCCCTCGTACATTTTTAGTACAGTGTTTCCAACGAATCCATCACAAACTAAAACATCAACATCTCCAGTTGAAACCTCTCTAGGTTCAACATTTCCTACAAAATTAATATCTTTTTCTTCTTTTAAAAGTTGATAAGTAGCTTTTGTAAGATCGTTTCCTTTTTCTTCTTCTTCTCCAATATTAACCAATCCGATTTTAGGGTTACTAACTCCCATAACAGATTTAAAATAAACCTCACCCATTTTAGCAAATTGAACTAAATAAGAAGGTTTAGAGTCAACGTTAGCTCCCGCATCAATTATCATAAAAGGACCATTTTTTCCCGGCATAACTGGTGCTAAGGCAGGTCTTTCAACCCCTTTTATTCTTCCTACAATAAGCGTACATCCAGTTAAAAAAGCACCTGTGCTTCCTGCTGATATAACAGCTTCACACTCATTCTCCTTAACAAGTCTAAGAGCTTTAACAAGACTTGAGTCCTTTTTCTTCTTAACAGCCATAGCAGGATGTTCATTAGTACTTATTACTTCTTTAGCATCTATAAAAGTAACCCTTTCTTTATCATATTTGAATTTTGAAAAGGCTTCTTTTAAAAGATCTTCTGGACCAGTTATGTATATCTCTATATCCTTAAATTCTTCTAATGCCTGAACACACCCTTCAACTACTGCATTAGGGGAATGATCTCCTCCCATTCCATCTACAGCAATCCTCATGAGTTTACCCCCTTTTTTTCCTATATATAAAGAAAAGAAAGTCATAAGACTTTCTTTTATTCTTCAACTGATACTACTTCTTTACCTTTGTAGTGTCCGCAGTTTTTACATACTCTATGAGCCATTTTCATTTCATGACATTGTGGGCATTCTACGATACCTGGTAAGCTCGCCTTGAAAGTTTGAGCTCTTCTTGAATCTCTTTTTGCTCTGAACGTTTTTCTAGCTGGATTTCCCATTGTTACACCTCCTTATTACTTAAACAAGTCCATTAGCTTTGCCATTCTTAAGTCAATTTCTTCATTGTCACACTGGCATGTTTCTTTATTTAAATCAATACCACATTTTTGACAAAGCCCTTTACAGCTTTCACTGCAAAGTCTTTTTATAGGTAAGGTTGAAATTACGTTTTCTACTACCGCTTCAGCAACATCTAATTCGTCGCCTTCTACAAAAGCAATAGAATCATCTTCTTGGTTTGAATTATTTGTAAACTTCTCATCCATATCTATTGATACTTCATAAGAGAAATTTGTTAAACATCTTGAACACTTCATCTGAAGTTCTCCAGTGATATTACCTAATAACTCTATAAAAGACTCACTAGATATAAATTCACCAGTAAAATGTAGAGGCTTTACAACCTTCATATTTTCGCCTTCAAATTCAAAGCTTTTTAAATCTAGAACAAAATCTAAAGATTTTCTTCTTTCTCTTTTTGAGCATAATTCTGAAAAATTTAATTTCATAATTTACGTAGTTAAGTAACTACTTTCACGCTCCTTAACATAAGATATGCATTGTTTATTCCTAAACAACACATATCTTATTATATTGATTACCTATTTAAAAGTCAAGCATTTTATAATTATTTACTTACAATACTTACTGTATCTTGTGCTATTACTAGCTCTTCGTTAGTTGGAACTACGTAAAGTTTAATTCTTGAACCTTCTTTGCTTATTTCAGCAACCTTAGCTCTTATATTATTTCTTTCTTCATCTAACTCAATTCCTAAGAACTCTAAGTTTCTACAAATAGCTCCTCTTTCTATGATTGAGTTCTCTCCAACTCCAGCAGTAAATACTATTACATCACAGCCGTTCATCTCAGCAATGTATGAACCTATACATTTCTTTACTGAATTTCTAAATAAATCTAAGGCTATTTGAGCTTCTTTACTTCCTTTTTCAGCAGCTGCTTCAACATCTCTAAAGTCACTGCTTACTCCTGAAACTCCAAATATTCCTGATTTTTTATTCATTAAAGTATTTACTTCTTCTGCAGTATATCCTAATTCATCTATTAAGTATGTAACTACAGCTGGGTCTATACTTCCACATCTAGTTCCCATTACTAATCCAGCAAGAGGAGTGAATCCCATACTTGTATCTAAACATTTTCCATCTTTTATAGCAGATATACTTGCTCCATTTCCTAAGTGACAAGTTATTATTTTTAAATCCTCTATGTTTTTACCCATAGCTTCTGCCACTTTAGCTGAAACATATTTATGAGAAGTTCCATGGAATCCATATTTTCTTATATGCTCTTTTTCATATAACTCATATGGTAAAGCATACATATATGAACTTGCTGGCATTGTTTGATGGAATGCAGTATCAAAAACAACAACCATTGGTACATTAGGCATTGATTTTTGACAAGCTTTTATACCAATTATATGTGCTGGATTATGAAGCGGTGCTAATTTAGAACACTCTTCTAAATCTCTCATAACTTCCTCTGTAACTAAAGCAGATTCTGAATATTTTTCTCCACCATGTACAATTCTATGTCCAACAGCATTTATTTCATCAATTGATTTTATAACACCGTGCTTTTTATCAACTAAAGCTTTTAAAACTAAATCAACAGCAACTTGATGATTTTCCATAGGTGTTTCAATTACATATTTGTCTTCTCCGGCTTTTTGAGTTAATATAGATCCATTTAATCCTATTCTTTCAACTAATCCGATAGCTAAAACTTCTTCATTTGTCATATCTATTAATTGATATTTTAATGATGAGCTTCCGCAGTTTATAACTAATACCTTCATTATAAAATCCTCCTATTAATCTTATAAATTCAGCTTATTAAGCTTAATTCATATTAATTCTATCCATCTCTATCTATATAAATTCTAACAACTTAATTTTTCATATAATTATTTAGTTGCTTGTGCTTGAACAGCAGTGATTGCAACAACATTAACGATATCTTCTGAACTACATCCTCTTGAAAGGTCGTTTATAGGTTTAGCAAAACCTTGACAAACTGGTCCAATAGCTTCTGCATTAGCAAATCTTTGAACTAATTTATATCCTATGTTTCCTGCTTGTAAGTCTGGGAATACTAAAACATTAGCCTTTCCTGCTACCTTGCTGTTTGGTGCTTTTTGAGAAGCAACCTTTCCAACTATAGCAGCATCTAATTGTAATTCACCATCTATATCTAAATCTGGTCTTAATTCCTTAGCTTTTTCTGTTGCTACTCTTACCTTTGTTACTAAATCGTGGTCAGCACTTCCCATTGTTGAGAATGAAAGCATTGCAACCTTTGGATCCATTTTACAAAGATTTTTAGCAGTATCAGCAGTAGCTATTGCTATTGCTGCTAATTGGTCAGCATTTGGATTTGGATTAACAGCACAGTCTGAGAATAATAACATTCCACCTTCTCCATATTCTGATCCTGGTACCATCATTATGAAGAAACTTGATACTACAGATACTCCTGGAGCAGTTTTTATTATTTGAAGACCTGGTCTTAAAAGGTCACCAGTTGTATGTACAGCACCTGATACCATTCCGTCTGCATCACCCATTTTTACCATCATAGTTCCGAAATATAAAGGATCTCTTACGATTTTACCAGCTTTTTCAACTGTCATTCCTTTAGCTTTTCTTAACTCGTAAAACTCGTTTATATAAGTTTCTAATTTATCTGAAGTCTCAGGATCAACTACGTTTACTCCGTCTAAATTCACTCCTAAACTTTCAGCTTTTTCTCTAATTACTGATTCTGAACCCACTAAGTAAACATCAGCAAGTCCTTCCTCTTTTATTTTTTGTGAAGCAATAAGAGTTCTCTCTTCATCACCTTCTGGAAGTACTATCTTTTTTCTATTATTTTTAGCACTCTCCCATATTTGTTTCATAAGTTCCATGTTAATTTCTCCTTTCAAGTCAAAGCAGATCTTATGTGTCATCACACACAATACTAATAATACTATACTCCTATACTAATATATTTTTCAACAGATAACAAATAAAAAAACCACATAATAATATTTTTTTTATATTAAAAATTATCTGAATTTTCTTATAAATTTATACCCTTTATTATTTTTATATATTAGGGTATTATATTTTTATCAAACTATGAAAAAGCGGTGATTTAATATGAATATAACTGGCATAATAACTGAATATAATCCTTTTCATTTAGGTCATGAACTCCACTTAAAATCCTCAAAAGAACTCACTAACTGTGATGGAGTTATTTGTGTTATGAGTGGAAACTTTGTCCAAAGAGGTTTACCAGCCTTAACTGATAAATGGACTAGAACTAAAATGGCATTAGAAGCTGGAGTTGATTTAGTGGTAGAACTTCCAACTCTTTTTGCAACTTCCTCAGCTGAATTTTTCGCCTTTGGAGCCGTTTCTTTATTAAACTCTCTAAATGTTGTTGATAATCTTTGCTTTGGTTCTGAATGTGGAGATATAGATTTAATAAAAAAACTTAGTGAAATTATTGTCAATGAACCACAAGAATTTAAAGAATATTTGAAAGAGTTATTAAAGGAGGGGCTTCCTTTTCCTAAAGCTAGAAGCAAAGCTTTAATGAAGTACCTAGAAAATAATAATTTTAAAATAGACTTTTCTTATTTAGAAACAGTTTTAAATTCTTCTAATAATATATTAGCCATAGAATATTGTAAAAGCCTTTATAAACTTCAAAGTTCTATAACACCTTTTACAATTAAAAGATTAGGTGCTGATTATAACAAAGAAGAACTTTCCAAAAACGAAATAGCTTCTGCATCTGCTATAAGAAAGAGCATTTATACATCAAGCATAGAAGAAAGTCTTGAATTTATGCCTAAGTCTAGTTATAAAATACTTAAAAACTCTTCATTTAGTAGTATAGATAAAATGTTTGATTTAGTTAAATATGCTATAATAAGCAATCCTAATATATTAAAGGAAATACCTGAAGCATCTGAAGGAATAGATAATAAGATAATTCAAAACATAGGAAAAGCCAATTCTTTAGATGAACTAATAAATTTATGTAAGAGTAAACGCTATTCTTATACTAGACTTAATAGAATTTTATGCCATGTTCTTTTATGTGTAGATAAGGAACTTCTGTCTCTTAGAAAATCCCCTCCTAAATATATAAGGATTTTAGGCTTCAATAATAAAGGAAGAGAAATTTTAAAAGAGATTAAGCAAAATTCAGAAATAAATATCGTTAATAAATTATCAAAATCTAAACCAGATCCCTTGTTAGAATTTGACATAAAATCCACTAATATTTATAGTCTTTTAAATTCATCTATTAAAGTTAACAGTGACTATTTAAATAGTCCTATTATTTTTTAGATAACAATAATATTATTATATGTACTTAAATATAAATACTATATATGATTTCGCAAAAGGAGGAAACCATGTATAGTATTTTATTTTTACTTATAATAATACTTAGCATAATTTTAATAAAATTATTGAAGATAAAAAGCAATATTATTTTTTCTCTATTCCTAACCCTAACTGTAATATACTTCATAATTAATCCTAAACTTTCCATGGAAGCATCCTTAGCCGGTGCAAAGTTATTTTTTTACTCTGTACTTCCAACAATGTTTCCATTTATGGTTATTTGTAATATGATAATTAATCTAGATGGAATAAAGCTATACTCAAAAATTTTGGGTCCTATACTATGTAGGCCTCTAGGATTAAGCTATCCTTGTAGCTTCGCTTTGGTAGCAAGCTTTCTTTGTGGATATCCATTAGGAGCAAAATATTCTACAGATTTATATAAGAAAGGTATTATAAGACATGATGAATTTTTACACCTTCTAAACATTGCTTCTAATATAGGTCCTTTATTTTTATTAGGTGCTGTGGGTACATCCATGTTAGGTAATTCTACTTTAGGATACTTGCTATTAATACCAAGTTATCTTTCAGTAGTTATTATGGGAATAATAACTAAAAATAAAAAAAGAGAGAAAAAAATCTCTCTTCCTGGTAAAGATATTACTGAAAGCAAGTCCCACTATAATATAGGAGAAGTAATAAAAAAGTCTATTGAAGATGCTTCATTAAATATACTTGTCCTATGTGGATACGTAATTATGTTTTCAGTAGTAATAAGCATGGTAAAAACCTTATTTGTTTCAACTGGAACATTAACAAGTTTAAGTTCCCTATTAAATATACCAGAAGATATATTTAATGGCTTATTCCTAGGAGGCATAGAGGTTACAAACGGCTGTAACATAATTGCTTCTAGTAACTTATCAATTTTAAGCAAATTATCCTTGATTTCATTCTTAAGTTCCTTTGGTGGACTTTCAATTATAGCTCAAACATCTTCTTTCTTTTATAAAGAAAATGTGTCTATACTAAAATACTTTCTTTATAAAGTTTTACAAGGAATAATTTCTTTCGTATTAATGTTCTTTATCTATATGATATTTAAAAATAATATATCAGTATTTTTAATAGAAAGTTCTTTCTTAATTACACTTTCTCCATTAATACTTATTATAGGAATAACCTTAGGATTGGCTATTTTGTATAAACTATTTATCGCCTCTTAATTCCCTAATGTTACTTCTTATTTCACTTGTTGCTTTATCTAAGTCTTCAGTGAAGCCAATAGCAAATTTCTCCATATTATTTTTCATATGGTTAAGAAAGTCTTCTCTTTTATTTGTTATTTCATTTTCTAATTGAGATAATATTTCATCAGCATATTCTCTTGAGCCTAGTCTAATAGTTTTTGCTTGTCTTTGAGCATTAGCTATTATCTCCTGGGCTCTTAATTCTGCTTCTTTTACTATATTATGATTTTCAATTCTCTTTTTCATCATTTCGTAAGTTTCTTGCTTAACACTCTCATTCTCTTTTCTAGCTTCAGCCAAGATTCTTTCCTTTTCTCCTAAAACCCATTGTGCTTTCTTAATCTCATCTGGAAGACAATTAATTACCTGGTCTATAAGTTCAATGACCTCTTTTCTATCAACAACAACCTTACCAGTTATAGGTACTTTAGAAGCCCCGTCAACAGTATCTCTTAAGTAATCTAAAATTTCAATAACTTGTGACTCCATGTTAATAATTACCCCTCCCTTCTCAAAATGCTAATCCTTTCTTCTATATCTTCAACTATTTCCTTCGGAACGAAGTTCTTTATTTCTCCATTAAAACTTGCAACTTGCTTTATTGCAGATGAACTTATATAGGAATAATTAGGGCTTGTAACCATAAATACGGTTTCAACCTCATTTGCTAATTCTCTATTCATAAGTGCCATTTGGAATTCATATTCAAAATCAGTTACTGATCTTAATCCCTTTATTATTACATCTGCTTTCTCTTCTCTCACAAAATCAATCAAAAGCCCATTGAAGCTCTTAACCTCAACATTACCGTATTTCTCAACACATTTCTCTATAAGATTAACCCTTTCTTCTATAGAAAACATACCTTTTTTATTTATGTTTATAAGAACAGCCACTATGACCTTATCAAATTTACTTGCCGCTCTTTCAATAAGGTCTAGATGTCCTTTAGTAATAGGGTCAAAACTTCCTGGATAAACCCCTACCCTCATTTTAGTCCTCCTCTATTCTATAAAAGCAAACTGTTGTATTTCCGTATTTTTTAACCTTTGTAAGTTTTATCTTTTCAGTTCCTTCAAAGATTTCTTCACTTGAATCTATCTTAGTAACTATTAATCCATCTTCTTGAAGTAAGTTCTTCTCTTCTATTATCTCTATAGCTTCTGGAATAAGATTTTTCATGTATGGAGGATCTATAAACATTAAATCAAATACTTTTCCTCTTGAAGCTAAACTTCTTAATGCAGAATAAGCATCTGTGTTTAGAGCATGACAAAAATCTCCGAATCCTAATGACTCTATATTTTTCTTTAAAACTGGAAATGTTACTGGACTTTTATCAACTAAGTAGCACTCCTTAGCGCCTCTACTTGCTGCCTCTAATCCTAAACTTCCTGTTCCTGCAAAAACATCTATAACTACTGCATCAGGAATATCCCATTGAATCATGCTAAACATTGATTCTTTTACTCTATCTAGTGTTGGTCTTGTTTCATGTGTTGGTGGTGATAATAGTTTTCTTCCTCTTGCTTTTCCTGCTATTATTCTCATTTTTGATGTCCTCCTTTGATTTTCCTTAATTATTTTATCACATTACTAGTTTTTGAACAATTTACTAATTGAAACAAATGTATCTACTATTTCTTTCAATTCCTCTCATTATTTCTGTACAAAGTTTTTTATTATCTTCATTTATGTTATTTACGATTAATTTCGCTTCATGATTAGCACATTTTAATATATTTATATCATCAACTACATTTGCCAAGATAAATCCTTCATCTCCGTGCTGTCTCATACCAAAGACTTCTCCTGCACCTCTTAATTTCAAATCTTCCTCAGCTATATAGAAACCGTCTGAACTTTCTGTCATTATTTCCATCCTTCTTTTAGTAACATCATTTTTAGTATTTGCTATAAGAATACAAGATGACTTATGTTCTCCTCTTCCTACTCTTCCTCTAAGCTGATGAAGCTGTGCTAGCCCGAATCTTTCTGCATTTTCTATAATCATCATTGTAGCATTTGGTACATTAACACCTACTTCTATAACCGTTGTAGATATTATACCCTTTATTTCCCCTTTTTTAAAGGTGTTTATAATTTCATCCTTATCTTTTCCTGACATTTTGCCATGTAAGATCTCAATTCTAATATCTTTAAATATTCCATTATTAAGTTCCTCATAAATTTTCTCAACGGAGTTTAAATTCAGTTTTTCATTTTCTTCTATTAAAGGAGAAACTATATAAAACTGTCTTCCCTTTTCAACTTCCTTTAAGGCAAATTCATAGGCCTTCATTCTATGGTTCATATCTACCAATATAGTATCTATTGGTTTTCTTCCTGGTGGAAGTTCATCTATTATAGATATATCCAAATCACTATATAAATATAAGGAAAGAGTTCTTGGAATAGGTGTTGCTGTCATTACTAAAACATCTGCTCTCTTATTTTTGTTTATAAGTTTACTTCTTTGTTCAACACCAAATCTATGTTGCTCATCTGTTACTACAAGTCCTAAGTTATTAAGATCTACGTCATCTTGTATAACTGCATGAGTCCCTATTAACATTATTTCTTTTCCTGAAGCGATTTTTTCTTTTATTCTCTTCTTTTCCTTCTCTTTAGTGCTACCTGTTAAAAGCTCTATATCTACTCCAAAATCATCTAAATATTTCTTAGCTTCAGCATAATGCTGATTAGCTAAAATTTCAGTAGGTGCCATAAGTACTGTTTGATATCCATTCATATATACATTAAACATAGATATTAAAGCAACTAGAGTTTTTCCTGAACCAACATCCCCTTGCACCAATCTATTCATAGCAATATTTCTCTTTTGATCCATCAGTATTTCTCTAAGAGTTCTAGATTGTGCATTAGTTAAAGTATATGGTAATGACTCCTTTAAATCCTTAAGAAGAGGACTCATTTTAAAACTTATACCACTATTTTCTTTCTTTATGTGAGCTTTCATCATTATTATCTTTAAAGAATAAGTAAAAAGTTCCTGAAACTTTAATCTATTTATAGCACTTTGTAATTCTACTCTTCCATCAGGAAAGTGAATACTTCTTATGGCCTCATCTAATGAAATTAGTTTATATTTTTTAACTATTTCATCAGGTAAATTTTCTTTTATAACCATATTCTTAAGTATTTCATTTATTAACTTTACTATAACCTTATTAGTTAATCCATTTTTCAATGTATATATAGGTAGTATTTCACTTTTATTAGCTTCCTTACATGGTATTAATGGATTAATAACCTCTAAAGTGTTACCAACCTTTTTAAATTTCCCCATAAGGTTATATTCATTGCCTAAAGTGAAATTCCTTTTAATATAAGGCTGATTAAACCATTTTCCAACAACTTTTAAATTATTGTATGTAAAATTAATAGTGGTCAGCGTTTTTCCATTTCTAGTTCTTATAGAACTTCCATAACTTTGAACCCTGCATTTTAAAATAGCTTTTTCACCACTTGTATCTCCACTTAGATTTATGTCATCAGTTAAAAACTCATAATCTCTAGGAAAATATAAAAGTAAATCTAAAACAGTGAATATTCCTACTTTATTAAGTTTTTCTTTAAGCTTAGGTCCAACTCCCTTTATAAATCCTATATCATCATATATGTTAATCCTAATCCCCTCCTTCAGATAAAAAAGTTCAACTAAATCTTTCTATCCAATTTCCATAGAACTATGGCGATTAATTAATAATTTCTACATCATGTTTTTTAAAAATATTACTTTAAAACATAGCCAAATTTTAAAGTAAAATTGCAAAATTAAAGGATTATAACCATAAAAATATAGCTATAACCCCATAATAAGATTTCTATTTCTATTAGTTTTAACAAAAACTAAAATTTATCTAATAAATATCAAATCTCAATTTATTCTACTGACATTATGAAGTAGTATAATGGCTGCTCTCCATTATAGCACTGAACATCTAAGTCATCATATTTTTCTTCTAATTTTTCAATTAAGGCATCAACCTTTTCTTCTTCACAGTCTTTACCATAGAATATAGTGATTAACTCTGAATCTTCATCAACTAAAGAATCTATTAAGTCTTCAGCTACTTTATATGGATCTTCTCCAACTTCTTTTATCTTACCTTCAACTAAGCCTAAGATATTACCTTCTTTGATTTCTTTTCCATCAATTTCAGTATCTCTAACAGCATATGTTACTGAAGTTGTTTTAACCATTTCCATGGCTTCTTTTAATTCTTCAACATTTTCTTCTACATCAGCCTCTGGATTAAACATAGTTATACAAGTTATTCCTTGAGGAATTGTCTTAGTTGGTATAACTCTTATATCCTTGTCTGAAATCTCAGCTGCTTGGTTAGCTGCCATAATTATATTTTTATTATTAGGTAAAATAAATATATGTTCAGCATTTAATTTTTCAATAGCTGCTAACATATCCTGAGTACTTGGGTTCATAGTTTGACCACCTTCTATAACATAGTCAACACCTAAGTCCTTAAATATGTTTTTCATACCTTCACCCATTGCTACTGATATAAATGCATATCTTTTAAATTCCTCAGCTGCAACGCTTTCCTCTGTTTCAGCCTCTTCTTCATACATACCTTCAAGCATTTCTCTGTGCTCTTCTCTCATGTTATCAATTTTAATCTTTGAAAGCTCTCCAAATTTAACTGCTTCTTCAAGAACTTTTCCTGGATTATTTGTATGAATATGGACTTTAATTACATCCTCATATCCAACTACAACTAAAGAGTCACCTTTATCTATAACCTTTGATTTAAAATCTTCTGCATGAGTTGCATCACCTAGTATTATGAATTCAGTACAATATCCAAACTTAATGTCTTCCTCACTCATAGATTCACTTCTTTGAGCCTTAGCCACAGAAGATTTAACAGC
Source organism: Clostridium sp. LIBA-8841 (assembly GCF_034439435.1). Taxonomy (GTDB): domain Bacteria; phylum Bacillota; class Clostridia; order Clostridiales; family Clostridiaceae; genus Sarcina. The sequence continues at coordinate 711,740 of NZ_JAPCKJ010000001.1, forward strand.
TTGAGGTGTTCCTGTAGTTACTTTTAAATCATTTTCTAAAGCTTCTTGTATTCCTTGAAGGATTATTAATAATCCCATTCCGCCTGAATCAACAACTTTAGCCTTCTTTAACGCTGGTAACATTTCTGGTGTTTTATCAAGCATTATTTTACTTTCTCTGCAGACTTCTCTCATAAGTTCAGTTATATCATCTTCTTTTAAAGCTACAGCCACTTCTCCAGCAGTTCTAACAATTGTAAGTATTGTTCCCTCTGTTGGTCTCATTACAGCCTTATAAGCTGATTTACTACCTTCTAAAAGTGCATTAGCAAATTCACTTGCATCAGCTTCTTCTTTTCCTTCAAGCCCTTTTGAGATACCTCTAAGAATTTGTGAAAGAATAACACCTGAGTTTCCTCTAGCACCCATAAGTGCCCCCTTAGCTAATTTCTTAGAAACTTCGCCAATATTTTTGCTGTTCATTCCTTCAATTTCCTTAACAGCTGCTCTAAATGTCATAGACATATTTGTTCCTGTATCTCCATCTGGAACTGGGAAAACATTAAGAGAGTTTACATATTCACTCTGTAACTCTAACTTATTTGCTGCATTACTCATCATATAATACAAGTGTTCCCCATTTATCTTATTAAATTTCATTCTGTTTTACCTCCTAGACTCTAACCGCTTGAACATTTACTGTTATGCTAGATACCTTAAGCCCAGTATAATTTTCAACATTGTACTTAACCTTTTGAATTATATTGTTTGCTATTACAGATATTTTTGTACCATACTCTACCATAACAAATACTTCTATTGTTAACTTATTAGTCTTATTATCTATTTTTACGCCTTTTGTTAAGTTTTCTATTCTCATTAACTCCCAAAGGCCTTCTGTAGCGCTCTTAGAAACCATTCCAACGACTCCGTAACATTCCATTGTTGATAACCCAACAATTTTTGCTAAAACGTCATCAGTGTAAGACACATTTCCATATTCATTTGAATATCCAATCATGGCGATTCCTCCTCAACTATTACATATACTATATTCTATATTAAATACATTTATTATTCAAGAACTATATATGTTTAGCAACATATTTTTAAAGATTTATTTTAATATTATACTTGCACAATTAGTATATCTTATGATAGAATATTATCTGTCCTATTGAAGATTTTATCTTCATTTTAAAGGAGGTGTTTTTAATGGCAAGAAGATGCGAGATTTGTAACAAAGGAGTTGTCGCTGGAGTACAATACAGTCACTCACACAGACAATCAAAGAGAACTTGGGCTCCTAACATAAAAAAGGTTAAAGCAATCGTTAAAGGAACACCAAAAACTGTTCACGTTTGTACAAGATGCTTAAGATCTGGAAAAGTTCAAAGAGCTATATAAGAAATCTTTGGCAAAAATGCAGTTATTAAACTGCATTTTTATTTTGCACAAAAATAAGGGATAAGTCTTACTTATCCCTTATTTTTTCCATCTTATGTATTAGATTTTTTATTACCCTTAAAAGCCCTAACTATCTTAGCTAAGAATTTTGGCAACTTAATAGTCATTATTCTCATAAACTCTCTCCTACCTTTAAAATTATTTCTCATTTTATTTTATGCAGAAGAAACTCAAATTGTGTTTAATCTCTTGAATATATAACTAAAACTTCACCTTTTTCAAAGGATATTTCAATATATTCATCAATAAACTCATTAGAAACACATAATGAATCTCCTATTAAAAGTTTATGATTATGTAGTTCATATTTAGAACCCTTTATAGAAAAATTGTTTACTGGTGAACCAAATGCTTGAAAAGATATATATGCTCCAAACTCTTTTTTAAGAGTTGTCCCTTTATTCTTTAGATAAATTTTATTATTATCATCAATAATATATGCCTCTATGCCTCTTACTAAAGATTCTCTTAAAAGTCCTAAGTTAGCCATAACATGGTCTAATCTTGTTCCTGTAACCCCTAAAAAAACAATTTCTGTTACCCCTAGCTCCACAGCTTTAAAAAATGCAATTTCTGTATCAGTATTATCTTTTTCTGGATTAAATTTTTCTATCTTTATATTATCTAATATATACTTAAATTCTTCTCCTATGGAATCAAAATCTCCTAGGGCGTAATCTGGAGTAAAGCCATTTTCTAAATAAGCCTCAACCCCTCTGTCAGCAGCTATTAATAAGTCACAATTTTTAATCTCACTTTCTAATAACTCTTTACTAGGTTTTTCTCCTCCAGCTATTATAAGTGCTTTCATATTATAGTGCCTCTCTTAAAGCTTTAATGTTTTCTTCTATTTTATCTTCTTTAAATACAGCTGATCCAGCAACTAAAACATTAGCTCCTGCTTCTACTATCTCTTTTATATTATTTGCACCTACTCCTCCATCAACTTGGATTAATAAGTCTTCTTTACCGCATGCTTTAGCCATTTGTTTTACTTCTCTTATCTTGTATAAGCTATATGGTATAAAACTTTGTCCTCCAAAACCTGGATTAACAGACATTATTAATACCATATCTAGTGAAGATATTAAATTTTGAAGCATTGAAACTGGTGTTCCTGGATTTAAAGCTATTCCTGCTTTGCATCCTTTACTCTTTATATAATTTATTGTTCTATCAATATGTCTATCTGCTTCATAGTGTACAGTTATTAAGTCTGCTCCTGCACTTATGAATTCATCTACGTATCTTCCTGGTTCCTCTATCATTAAATGAACGTCAAAAACAAGATTACTTAGTCCTCTTATGGCTTTCATTATTGGAAATCCAAAGCTTATATTGGGAACAAAATGACCATCCATTACATCTATATGTAAGAACTCTGCCCCACCTTTTTCTACTCTCTTAACTTGTTCTCCTAAAATACTGAAATCTGCTGATAATATTGATGGTGCTATTTTAACCATTAATTACCCCTCCTATTTATTATCTCTTCTAAGGTTTTTATATAAAATTCATATCTTAGCTTATTTATTTTACCCTCTCCAACTGCTTCTTTTACAGCACACTTAGGCTCTTTATAGTGATTACATCCATTGAATTTACAAAGGTTATTGTACTCATTAAATTCTGGGAAACAATACTTTAAACTGTCTCTATCTATAAAAGTAACATCTAAAGTAGTGAAACCTGGAGTATCCACTAAAAATCCATTATCTACATCTATAAGTTCACTATGTCTAGTAGTATGCTTACCTCTTCCAATTTTCTCACTTACACTTCCAGTTTCCATATGATCTCTATCTATAAAAGCATTTAAAAGCGTAGATTTTCCTGCTCCAGAGGGACCACAAAGAACTGTTATGTTATTTGCTAATCTTTCTTTTAAGGCATCAAATCCTTTTCCTGCCTTAGCATTTATGAAGAGAACCTCATAACCTATATCATTTATTAATTCTTTTAATTTTTCCTTTTCTTCTTCTGTACATAAATCTTCTTTATTTAAACAGACAACAGCATGTATGTCATTATACTCACAAAGAGTTAAAAATCTATTTAATAAATCTAAATTTATATCAGGATTCTTTATTGCAAATACAACAAAAGCTTGTGTTACGTTTGCAACAGTTGGTCTTATAAGCTCTGAGCTTCTCTCATGTATTTCTTCTATTACACCTTTTCCATTCTCTACTTTTATTGTAACTCTATCACCTACCATAGGTTTTAATGAATTGTATCTAAACTTTCCTCTAGCCTTACACTCGATAATTCCTTCTTCTGTTTTTATATAATAGAATCCACCTATTCCTTTAATTATAATTCCTTCCATATTTCCTCCCTATCTTTAATAGTATATATTCTTATAATAAACAAATTTTAATATAAAATGCAAGAAGCTTAAGCATTATATATTAACTTCTTTCTCTCCTAACACTGATTTCTATTTATAATTAATAAAATTCTCCCACTTATAAAAATTTATAAAATAAAAGGGAGTATTAACTCCCTTTTATTTTATATTATGATTTTTTATTTGAAGTACTAGTACTTGCATGTTGACCATTTGTACTAGTTTGATTTGGATTATTTGGATTAGTTGATGAATCTCCACCATTAGTTTTGTCTCCATCATGGTTTTGATCTCCGCCATTAGTTTGGCCACCACCATTATTTTGATCTCCACCATTATTTTGGCCGCCACCATTATTTTGACCGCCATTATTCTGGCCACCACCATTATTTTGACCACCATTATTTTGACCACCATTATTTTGGCTACCATTATCACTTGGCTCAGTTGGTTTTGGTGGAACATAATCACCATAATAATTAATTGTTATAGTTAATTTTTCCCCTTGTTTAATTGTAAGAGATCCTGATTGGCTTTGGCTATAAACTTTACCAGCCTCACCTTCACTCTTAGCAGCATCACCCTTAACAGCATTTACTCCAACACCAGCATTAGCTAGGATAGATTTTGCTTCATCCACACTTTTTCCAGATACATCTGGAATATTTACTGTTGTTGTTTTTATTTCTTTACCTTTACTTATAGTGACATTTACTTTAGAATCCTTATCTACTGATTCATTAGCATTTGGACTTTGATATATAATTTGTCCCTTTGGAACACTATCACTATATTCATAGCCTACATCTCCAAGTTTTAACCCTAAATTATTTAAAGTACTCTTAACGCCATCTAAATCCATTCCTGCTAAATTTGGAACCTTTATTTGGCTTTCTCCTCCACTAATAGTAAGTTTTACTTCACTACCACTCTTTACAGTAGCATCTACACTCGGATCAACCTTTAATACAATTCCTTTTTCTTGGTCGCTTTCTTCTGTAACCTCTAATACCTTTAATCCTAAAGCTTCTAACTGACTCTTAGCATCTTCTGCCTTTTCGCCAACAACATTAGGTATTTTTACATCTTTTTCTTTTCCGCCTTCTACAAATTTCTTCATACCTAAGAATCCAAGTGATATACCTAACACAATTACTAAAATAGTTGCAAGAACTATTAGTATTTTTGATTTTGTCTTCTTTTTCTTTGTAGTTACAGGCTTCTTATCTTTATTTTCAGCTACTTCCTGATTTTCGTCTTCATCATCGTCATCTTCATCATCATAATCATAACCATCGTCATCATCTTCATCTTCTTCAGGCTTACTAGTATCAGCATCTGGAACAACAACTGGAGACATAACTCTTGTAAATTGTTCTTTATCCGCTCCTGCCTTTGATGATATTACAACATCAGGATTGTTTTTTATTTTTTCTAAATCACCTATTATTTCCTTAGCCGTTTGATATCTATTAATAGGATCCTTTTCCATAGCCTTTAATATTAAATCATTTAAACTATCTGGAATATTAGGGTTTATATTTTTAGGAGGTATTGCTTTCTCCTGTATGTGTTTTACAGCTACGGTAACTGGTGAGTCTCCATTAAAAGGAACAACTCCAGTAACCATTTCATATAAAACTATTCCTAAAGAATATAAATCAGTTCTATAATCAGTATAAGTTCCTTTAGCTTGTTCTGGAGAAAAATAATGTGCTGACCCCATAACACTATTAGTATGAGCTATTGTTGAGGAATCCATAGATTTAGCTATTCCAAAGTCTGTTACTTTAACAACACCTTCTTCTGTAACTAAAATATTTTGTGGTTTAACATCTCTATGTATAATTCCACTTCTATGAGCACATTCTAGAGCCTTAGCAACTTTTATTCCTATGCTTATAGCAACCTCATAAGGTAAAGCTCCCTTTTCTTGGACTATGTCCTTTAAAGTTTTACCTTCTATATATTCCATAACAATGTAGTTCATATCCTCTTGAGTTCCGACATCTAATACATTTACTACATTTGGATTAGATAAGTTTGCAATAGCTGTAGCCTCTTTTTTAAACCTTCTAACAATTTCTTCATTGTTTTTAAATTCATCTTTTAATATTTTTACAGCTACGAATCTATTTAGTTTTCTACATCTAGCTTTGTAGACAAAGGACATGCCGCCTTCACCTATACACTCAAGTAACTCGTACCTATTCCCTAAGATTTTACCTATCATTCTATTTCTCTCCTCCAAAAACTAACACGGTGATATTATCTCGTCCTCCTCTTTCTTTAGCCATTTCAACTAAATCCTTACATGCATTATGAAAGTCTTCAGCTTTTATTACTTTTTTCCAAATTTCATCTTCATCAACATCATTGCTTAATCCATCTGTGCAAAGTAAATATGCTTTATACTCGTGTCTATCCACCTTAAACACATCAACATCAACATTTGAATTAGTTCCTATTGCTCTAGTTATTATATTTTTTCTTGGATGCTTTTTAGCTTCTCCTTCTGTAATACAACCACTATCAATAAGTTCTTGAACTAAGGAGTGATCCTTTGTTAATTTTTTAATTCCATTTTCATTAATACCAAAACAAGCACTATCACCAACGTTAGCAATATAAACCATATTTTTAACTTCTAATATAGCTGTTATAGTTGTTCCCATACCTGATAATCCAGTACTTTCTTGACTCATATTATATATTTTAGCATTTGCATGTAATATTGCATCTTTTAATAGACTATCCAATGGTATTATTCCATAATTTTCTTTTATAAAACAAATAATGCTTTCTACAGCTCTTTTACTAGCCACTTCTCCAGCATTATGTCCACCCATTCCATCACCAACTACATATATTGAAAATTCATCTTCTCTACTATAAGATAAAAAATCTTCATTTAACTCTCTAACATTACCTTTATCTGTTACAAATCCTAACATAAATATTTCCCCCTACAGTTTTAACCCTTTTGACTTAATATAACTTCTTCTTAATTGACCACAGGCTGCATCTATGTCTGAGCCCATCTCTCTTCTTACTGTAGCTTCTACTCCATATGTTTTAAGAGTATTTAAAAATGCTTCTATATTCTTCTTAGTAGATTTTTTAAATTCATTTTCCTTTATTTCATTTACAGGAATTAAATTCACATGACAAAGCATGCCCTTTAATAATCTACCTAAGCTTTTGGCATCTTCCTTAGTGTCATTTACTCCGCTAACTAAAGAATATTCAAAAGTTATTCTTCTTCCTGTTTTCTCAATATAATAATTACAAGAATCTAAAATCTCACTAATTGAATATTTATTAGCTATTGGCATTATTGTTCTTCTCTTTTCATCTGAAACAGCATGTAATGAAATCGCTAAAGTTACTTGCATTTCTTTATCTGCCATGTCACGAATTTTCGGCACAAGTCCACATGTAGATAATGTTATATGTCTTTGCCCTATATTTAACCCATAATCAGCATTAACAAGCTCTAAAAACTTCATAACATTATCATAGTTATCTAATGGTTCTCCACTTCCCATTAAAACTATATTAGATATTCTTTCTCCTAGAAGTTTTTGTCCAATTAAAACTTCTGATAATATTTCTCCCGCAGTTAAATTTCTTACCATACCTTCTAATGTAGATGCACAAAACTTACATCCCATTCTGCAACCAATTTGTGTGGAAACACAAATTGAATTACCGTATTTATATCTCATAATAACACATTCAATTATGTTTCCATCATTTAATCCTAAAAGGATCTTCCTAGTTCCATCTTCACTAGATGATAAAGAATCTATAACTTCAGGGATACCTATATAAAAATTCTCTGAAAGCTTGCTTATAAGAGTCTTTGAAATATTTTTCATATCTTCAAAGTTAAAAACTTCTTTTTTGTATATCCAATCAAATATTTGCTTTGCTCTAAAAGCACTTTCTCCATTTTCTTTCATCCATTCTTTTAACTCTTCTAATGTAAAATCTAAGATGTTCTTCATATAGCCTCACCTTCCATGTTCATCTTTTTGCTAATTATTTTACTTTTTTCTTAAGCTTAGCAATAAAGAAACCATCCATGTACTTATTAGGTAATATTGTAACACTTCCATTATCATTATATATTACATTATCTGCTTTACCTAAGAATACTTTTTCAAGTTCACAGTCTGAATTGTTTTCTACAAACCAATCTATAACTTCCTCATTTTCCTTTTTATTTAAAGTACAAGTAGAATAAACTAGTTCTCCACCTTCTCTTAAATAGTTCCATGCATTTTTTAAGATTTCTTTTTGAACCTTAACAACCTCTGTTAAGTCGTTATTCTTCTTATTCCACTTTATTTCTGGTTTCTTTCTTATAATTCCAAGTCCTGAGCAAGGAACATCTAATAATATTCTATTAGCCCAATTTATGTACTTAGAATTGATTCTTGTAGCATCTCCTAATTCAACTTCAACATTAGTTAAACCTAATCTATCTATATTTTCTTGTATTAATGCTAACTTATGGTCGTGAATATCAAAAGCTACTACTTTTCCTTTATTCATCATTAACTCAGCAATATGAGTAGCTTTAGTTCCTGGAGCACTACATACATCCATAACTTGCTCATTACCCTCTAAATCAAATAAAGGAGCTACTAGCATAGCACTTTCGTCTTGAACTGTTATTAATCCTTCTTGATAAAGTTTATTTTTCTCTATAGCACTACCTCTTTTAATTATGATAGCCTCCGGTGAAAATGCTCCTTCTTCTATATCATAACCTTCTTCTTCAAGTCTTTCATAAACCTCATCATAATCAGCTTTACATGTATTTACTCTAACTGTTACATATGGAACTGTGTTTAGCCCTCTAAGTATTCTTAAAGCATCCTCTTTTCCATATTGCTTTGTGAACATTTCTATCATCCATCTGTCAAAAGAAAAATCATAACATAAAGCTTCATTATTTCTTAATCCAACTTTAAAGTTTTTATTTTCATTTCTTAGATAATTTCTAAGAACTCCATTTACGAATTTAGTTAAATTTGGATCTGTTTCCTTAGTTAAGTTTACTGCCTCATTAACTATTGCATATGGAGGTACTCTATCTAAAAACTTCATTTGGTATATAGCACTTCTTAATATGTTTACTACGCTTTCATCTATTTTTCCTATATCAGCAACAAAATTTGAAAGAATTATATCTATCATCTTTTTGTACTTTATTGTTCCATAAACAACTTCTGTTATTAATCCCTTATCTTTTGGATCTATATCATTAGATGCAAATTGCTTATTTATTTCTATATTTGAATATGCTCCATTTAATAAGACATTGTCTAATATTTCTACTATTATTTTTCTTGCATTCATATTCTAACCTCTAATCATTTGAATTTCTATTGCTTATAGCTATAAGTCTTACTAATTGTAATATAGCCATAAGTGTTGCTGCTACATAAGTTAATGCGGCTGCACTTAATACTTGTCTAGCCCCTTTCACTTCATTATCATAAAGTATTCCCTGTCCTTCTAAAAGTTTTAAAGCTCTTGATGAAGCATTAAACTCTACTGGTAATGTTACTAACTGGAATAATACAACTGCTGAGAATAATATTATACCGATAGCCACCAAACTTTTATAACTAAATAATATCCCAACAAAGAATAATATCCATGATAAACTAGATGAAAAGTTAACTACAGGAACTATAGCATTTCTAAAAACTAATGCTGCATAAGATTCCTTATCCTGTATAGCGTGACCAACCTCGTGAGCAGCCACTCCTATTGATGCCACAGAAGAGCTTCCATAAACATCTGATGATAATCTTAAAACCTTAGCTCTTGGATCGTAATGGTCACTTAATCTTCCTGGTACTTGTTGAATTTCTACATCTTGAAGCCCAGCATTATTTAAAAGAATTCTAGCAACCTGCGCTCCAGTATATCCATTTGTACTTCTAACTGTACTATACTTATTAAATGTACTTGAAACCTTAAATTGGGCCCATGCAGATATTAAAATCGCTGGTATAAGAATTAAATATGTTGGATCAAAATAAAACGGATAAAACATACCATCACCTTCTAAAATTATTTTAATACTTTACCTATTTCCACTGAGTTTCCATTTATAAATTGTTCTACAAATAGTTGCTTACTATTTGGGAATTGTAATTTTTCTATTATTAATACATCTTTTCCTGTCGCTACCTTAATTCCAGTCTTATCTACAGATATAATAGTTCCTGGATCCTTATTACTGTCACCTTTTTCTACACGAGTTTGATGGACTTTCATTGTTACATCATCATATGAAGTTAAGGCTACTGGCCAAGGATTTAATCCTCTAACTAAATTATGAATTTCCTGAGCTGAAAGAGACCAATCAATCTTAGCTATTTCTTTATCAAGCATTGAAGCATAACAAGTTTCTTCCTCATTTTGCTTTTCTGGAGTTATTTCATTATTAACTATTCCCTTTATAGTTCTAACTAATAAATCTCCTCCTCTTTCCATTAAGATGTCATGTAATTCTCCTGCTGTCATGTTATCTGTAATTTCCACTTCATCCTTTAAAAGCATATCTCCAGTATCAAGTCCTACATCCATAAGCATAGTTGTATTTCCTGTTACCTTTTCTCCCTTAATTATACTCCAGTTTAAAGGTGCTGCTCCTCTAAATTTAGGAAGTAATGATGCATGTAAGTTTATACATCCAAACTTAGGAATATCTAAAACTTCCTTAGGTAATATTTGACCAAAAGCTACTACTATTATGAAATCTGGTTCCATACTTCTTAATTCTTCTATAGTTTCTGGCTCATTTTTTATTCTTAAAGGTTGGTAAACTGGTATATTATGTTCTAAAGCAACTTCCTTTACAGGAGACATCCCTAATTTCTTACCTCTTCCTTTTGGTCTATCTGGTTGAGTGAAAACAGCTTCTACTCCAAACTCTTCTATTAGACTCTTTAATGATGGAACAGCAAAATCTGGTGTTCCCATAAATACTATCTTCATGTCTTATTCCTCCTCAGTCTTAAAGTTCATGATCTATAAAAAGCACTCCATCTAAATGATCATATTCATGTTGTATAGCTCTTGCTAAGAAGCCTTCAGCGTCTAATATAAACTCTTTTCCATTAGAATCTAAAGACTTTATCTTTATTTTATTAGCTCTTTTTACTGGTTTATGTCTTCCAGGTAAGCTTAAGCATCCTTCTTCATCAGTTTGCTCTCCACTCTTTTCTAGAATTTCTGGATTGATAAACACTCTAGAACCTGCTCCATCCATAGCATCTACAACAAATACTCTTTTAAGTATTCCAACTTGTGGTGCTGCTAATCCAACGCCATTATTTTCATACATAGTTTCTATCATATCTTCTGTTAAAACTTTTATTCTATCATTAACATCATCAACTACTCTACATCTTTTTCTTAGTATTTCATCATCATTAAATCTTAGGTTTCTTATTGCCAAAATAGGTTCCTCCCTTACATTAAACTATTAGGGTTTATATCTAAACCAATCTTAATCTCATTATAAACATCTTTAGATAATTCATAAACCCCTTTTTTTATTTTGTTGCATACCTGTAAATCTAAGTTTCCTTTGATTAATATTTGCCATCTATAAACATTTTTTATTTTACTTATAGAACAAGGACATGCCTCGTATATAAATATATTATCATATTCTTTTAATATATTACGTAAATACTTCTCTAATTTTTTTGCAAAGAGCTTTATTTTTATTTCTCCTTTTGCACTTAAACTTATTAAGAATAAATCATCAAAAGGTGGATATCCCATAACTTTTCTTATATTTATTTCTCGTTTAAAGAACTCATCATAGTCATTATTTTTGGCACATGTTAAAGCATAATGTTCAGGTGAGTAACTTTGTATTATTACATCTCCTTTTTTATCACCACGCCCTGCTCTACCACTTACCTGTGTTATAAGCTGAAATGTTTTTTCACTTGACTTATAATCTGGTAAATTTAAAGACATATCTGCTGCCATAACTCCAACTAAAGTTACATCTGGGAAATCTAGTCCTTTAGCTATCATTTGAGTTCCTATTAATATATCAGCCTCTTTACTTTTAAAAGAATTATAAATTTCCTCATGAGAATTTTTCTTTCTTGTTGTATCCACATCCATTCTTAAAACTTTTGCTTCTGGAAAATAATGATGAACTGCCGCCTCTAATTTTTCTGTACCTACTCCAAAATGTTTAACATAGGTACTTCCACATTTAGGGCAAATTTTAGGCATCCTTGCTGTGTTTCCACAATAATGGCAAATTAAGTATCCATTATTATGATAAGTCATTGATATGTCACAATTGTTACATTTAAAAACAAATCCACAACTTCTACAAGAAACAAAAGATGAAAATCCTCTTCTATTTAAAAACAAAATTATTTGTTCTTTTTTCTCTAATCTATCTTTTATTTTCAAATATAAATCTCTACTAAACATAGTCTTATTGTTTGCTCTTAATTCTTCTCTCATGTCAACAATAGAAACATCAGGAAGTTCCCCATTATTAACTCTATTTTTAAGTTCAATAAGCTCATACATTCCCTTAAGAGCTTTATAATAACTAACCACACTTGGAGTCGCAGATCCTAAAACTACCTTACAATCCTTTAAGTAGCTTAAATACTCACAAACCTCTATGGTATTATATTTAGGATTCATATCTGACTTATAACTACTTTCATGCTCTTCATCAACTACTATTAAGCCTAAATCATTAAAAGGTAAAAATATAGCTGACCTCGCACCAATAACAACCTTAACCTGGTCATTTTTCACTCTATACCATTCATCATACCTCTCTCCATCTGAAAGTCTACTATGAAAGACTGCTACATCTTTTCCAAATCTTCCTTTAAATCTTTCAATCATTTGAGGAGTTAATGCTATTTCTGGTACTAAAATCAAAGAGCTTTTCTCAAAGAGAAGCATATAGCTAACTAAGTTCATATAAACTTCAGTTTTTCCACTTCCCGTGACACCTTTTAATAAAAAAATATTTTTATCACTTTCTAAAACAGTATCATATGCTTTTATCTGTTCTTCATTTAGACTTTTAGGTGGATAAGGCTTAAACTCTCTTAAGTCTTCTCTAGAAACTCTTACTTCTTCAATATAAGCACATCCTAATTCTATTAATTTATTTATCATGTATGTTGATACATTGAAAAACTTATTCCATTCTGTCTTTGTGAAACCACCACTTTTTTCCTCAATTAACTCTAAGGCTGTTCTCTGTGGTTCACTTAACTCTTCTATATATTCCTTAAATAATACAACCTGTTTTGTTTTTTCTTTATTACCACTCATTATTCTAGGTGGAATCATAACTCTTATAGCATCTATATACTTACATAAATACTTTTCTCTTAAAAAGTAAATAAGTTTTAAAGAATCTTCACTTAATAAGGGTTTTTCATCACAAACAGCATATATAGCCTTATACCTTATATTTTTATTTTCAACATTATTTAATATTTTTAAAACAAAACCTTCAATTTTTTTATTTCCATTTCCAAAAGGAATCAACACCCTATGGCCTACCTCTATCTTATGGACTAAATCTTCTTTAATCTTATATGTAAAAGGCTTATCAATTGTAACAGCCTCACTATTTACAATTACTTCAGCAAATTTCTCCAAAATAATCACCCTTGTTCATATAGAATAAAAAGGCGCAATTAGCGCCCTTTTATAATATCAAATATGTTCTTTGCAACCTCTCTTTTAGACATCTTTTCTAAAGATATCTCTTCACCAGATTTACTTATTATAGTAACCTTGTTTTCATCACTAGCAAAACCTGTTTCTGGTTTACTTATATCATTTGCAACAATATAATCTAGAGCTTTTCTCTCTAACTTACCTTTAGCATTTTCTGATACATTGCTACTTTCTGCTGCAAAGCCAACTAGGATTTGATTTTTCTTCATTTCCCCAAGAGTGTGTAGAATATCTCTATCTCTCTCAAAGACTAAATTTAAATCATCCCCTGTTTTTTTAATCTTTTCACTACTATAGTTCTTAGCTTTATAATCTGCTACAGCTGCAGATTTAATAACTATATCAGCGTCTTCAAACTCTTTTTTTATAGCATCAAACATTTCTTCATTAGTCTTAACATCAATAACCTTAACCCCATGAGGTTTTATTAAAGAAGTAGGGCCTGATATAAGAACAACTTCTGCTCCTCTATCTCTGGCTTCTTCTGCTATTGAGTATCCCATTTTTCCTGAAGATCTATTTGTTAAAATTCTTACAGGATCTATTGGCACTACAGTAGGTCCTGCAGTAACAACAACTTTCTTACCTACTAAATCACTAGTAGAATGTAACCTTCTCAATGTTTCTTCTGCAATAACTTCGGTATCTTGAAGTTTACCTTTTCCCTCATCACCACATGCTAATCTTCCACTAGCTGGTTCTACGAATTCATAGCCAAGCTCCTTAAGAAGACTTATGTTTCTTTGAACTATAGGATTCTCATACATGTTTGTATTCATTGCAGGGCAAAAAACAACTGGCGCCTTTGTTGCCATTATAGTTGTTGATAACATATCGTCAGCAATGCCATTTGCAACTTTTCCTATAATGTTTGCCGTAGCTGGTACAATAAGCATTAAATCAGCCTTCTTAGCTAATGATATATGTTGTATTTCCCAAGCCTTTGGTTCAGCAAACATGTCTGTTATAACCATGTTTTGACTTAATGATTGAAAAGATAATGGTGTTACAAACTCAGTAGCGGATTTAGTCATTATTACATGTACTTCTACATCTTTTTTTCTTAGTCTGCTTATAACATCTAAAGCTTTATAAACAGCTACTCCTCCACTTACTCCTACAACAACACATTTCTTATCCTTCATGTCTCTTATTTCTCCTCAGCGTCTTTGTAATTTACAAATCCTTGGTCGATTTCGTTTATAGCTATTGTTAATGGTTTATTTGACTCAACATCAACAAAAGTCTCTGCTCCGTCAATTATTTGTCTAGCTCTCTTTGAGCTTAATATTACTAAAGAATATCTATCTTCTACCTTTTTTAATAATTCAACGATTGATGGATTAATCATAGAGTTGTTCATGCATTTCGTCCTCCTTTGACTCTAATATATTTTCTTTTAATCTGTCTACTCTACATTTCTCTGCTAATAATATAGCCTCTATTTTTTTCACTGCATCTTCTACATTATCATTAACTACAGCATAATTGTATTTTGATACATAATTAATTTCTTTATAAGCTGACTTAAATCTAGTCATTAAGCTTTCAGGAGTTTCACTACCTCTTTTTATGATTCTTTGTTTAAGTTCTTCCATTGAAGGAGGTAATATAAATATAAATACTCCATCAGTAGCCTTTTCCTTAACCTCTAAAGCACCTTGTATATCTATTTCTAATATTACGTCTTTTCCTTCATCAAGCATTTTTTCAACGCTTGATTTAGGAGTTCCATAGTAATTTCCATAAACTTCAGCATGCTCTAAGAAATCATCTTCTGCTATTCTTTGTTTAAACTCTTCTTTTGTTAAGAAGTGATAATTTACTCCATCAACTTCTCCTACTCTAGGACTTCTAGTCGTAGCAGAAACTGATATGAATATGTCATCATGTTTTTCTAATAAAGCTTTACAAATAGTTCCTTTACCCGCACCTGAAGGACCAGAAATAACTATTAAAACGCCTCTATTGTCCTTATGTATTTTATTCATCATCTTCAACAACTACTTCTTCCTTAGTTGATAATCTGTGAGCCACTGTCTCAGGTTGAACAGCTGAAAGAATTACATGATCTGAATCTGTAATTATTACGGCTCTTGTTCTTCTACCATAAGTTGCATCTATAAGCATACCTCTATCTCTAGCTTCTTGTATGATTCTTTTTATAGGTGCTGATTCAGGACTTACTATTGCTACTAATCTATTAGCTGAAACTATGTTTCCAAAACCAATGTTAATTAACTTTATACTCATTTGCTACCTCCAATTATTCTATGTTTTGAACTTGTTCTCTAATTTTTTCAATAATATTTTTTATATCTATAACCTTATTGGTTATTTCTAAATTTGTTGACTTTGATGCTATAGTATTAGCTTCTCTGTTCATTTCTTGTACTATGAAGTCTAACTTTCTACCTATTGGCTCATCTAAAGTTAAAGTTTTTCTTAATTGATTAATATGACTTCTAAGTCTTATTATTTCTTCGTCAATTGAAGCTTTATCAGCAAAAACAGCTACTTCCATAGCTACTCTGTTTTCATCTACTGGAACTTCTCCTAATAAAGTTTTAAGTCTATCCTCTAACTTTTGCTTATAAGCACTAACAACAACATCTGCCTTATTTTCTATAAAAGCTACTATTTCTTCTATAGAGTTGCATTTAACTAATATGTCACTAGCTAATTTCTCACCTTCAACTTTTCTCATAGAAACCATATTTTCTATAGCATCGCCTAATAGTGAGTTTATTTCTTCCCATATAGCATCTAAATCTTCTGATTTTTCTTCTATAGTTATTACATCTGGGTATCTAGCCACTAGTGATAAGCTTAAATCATCTTCCATGTTAGGAAATAAAGATTTTAACTGTTCTAAAGAACCAACATAACTTTTAGCTAATTCTTCATTTAAAACAGCGCCACCTTGATTTTTAGCATAATCTTTATAATTTATAAAGATATCAACTTTTCCTCTATTAAGCTTAGAAGAAACAATATTTCTTATTTTTTCTTCTAAAGAAACCATACTTCTTGGCATTCTTATGTTCATGTCTAAATATCTATGGTTTACACTTTTCATTTCTAGAGAAAATATTCTATCTTTTCCCTCTTCACTAGTTGCTCTCCCAAAACCAGTCATACTTTTAACCATAAAGAGAGCCTCCTTGAAAATAATATAAATATACTTTAATATAAAATCCCTATAATAACAAGATATTATTTACAAATTGTTAACATTTGTTTTCACAAAAAATTTTCAATCTACTCTTCTAAATATTCTCTAGATGGAATTGCTATATATATTACTAATAAAAAAGACTTTGCTCAAAAACCTCAAATTATTTATTACAAAATAATCATCGATTTTCAGCAAAGTCTTTTAAGTGCTTAAATTAAAGAAACATGAGATTTTATTAATATATTTTATATAGTCTTATTAGCCGACCATTTGAGTTATTATAGGTAAGCAAAGTTTTATTACAAATATAACCGCTAATACCTTCATTACCATTGATAACTCTTTTTTATCTTCTTTCTTCTTAGTAAATATATTGTGTACTAAGTTTAATATTACATATGCTAAAACTCCGATTGTTAATCCATCACCTATACTATAAGTTAAAGGCATTAAAGCTATTATTAAGAAAGCTGGTACAGCCTCTGTAATATCACTAAAATCTATTTTTAACACACTAGTTAACATTAAATATCCAACATATATTAAAGCTGGTGCAGTAGCACATGATGGCACTGCTACGAATATTGGTGAGAAGAACATTGCTATAAAGAATAACGCTCCTATTGTTATAGCTGTTAATCCTGTTCTACCACCTTGCTCAACTCCAGTGGCACTTTCAACATAAACTGTTACAGTTGATGTTCCAAGTAAAGCCCCTGCAGTAGTTGCTATGGCATCTGTCATTAAAGCTCTACCTGCGTTAGGTACTCTTCCTTTTTTATCTAACATATTAGCTCTTGAAGCAACCCCAATTAAAGTTCCTACTGTGTCGAAGAAATCAACAAATAAGAATGTGAAAACTATAGTTATAAAGTTAAATATATGTTGTGGTGAAGTTAAGTATGAGAAATCAACTTTTCCAGCTATAGGTGCAATTGATTCAAACTTAAATATTCCATTTGGTAAGTATATTCCAATATTAGCTGCAGCTTCAGTATTAATTAAGGCATATCCCCAAGCTAAAAGAGTTGAAACTACTATACCAACTAACATTGATCCTTTAACTTTTTTCTTTTCTAAAATTACTATTATACAAAGACCAATCATAGCTATTAACATCTTAGGACCTACTTGTCCCATAGCAACCATTGTGTCTGGATTTCCAACTACTATTCCTGCTCCATTAAATCCTATGAAGGCTATGAATAAACCAATACCTGCTGTAACTGCATACTTTAAATTTATTGGTATGGCATCAACAACGGCTTCTCTTACTTTAAATAATGATAAAAGTATGAATATTATTCCTTCTACAAAAACAGCTGTAAGAGCTACTTCCCAAGATATTCCCATTCCTATAACTACTGAAAAAGTAAAGAATGCATTCAATCCCATCCCAGGAGCTAGTCCAAATGGTAACTTTGCATAAAGTCCCATTATTAAACATCCTATGACAGCAGATATACATGTTGCTGTTACTACTGCCCCTGCTGGCATCCCTGCCGCACTTAATATTGATGGGTTAACAGCGATTATATAAGCCATTGCTAAGAAACTTGTTGTTCCGGCTAAAATTTCTCTCTTATACTCACTTTTGTGTTCAGGTAAGACACGTAAATTTTCTTCTTCGTGTAAAACATGAATTTTATTTTCCATAAAAAACCTCCAAATTCATCTTAAGTTCATAAATATAAAAAGCTATTTTAAGCTTAGTAAACTTAAAATAGCTTTATTCTCCATGAATAATAACCTTAGAAAAGTTTACTAATAATATTTCTCTCAACTCAAAACACGAACATTTTTATCATTTATGAACGTTTTATCTGTCTACGAATGTTATTGTACACTATTCTAGATTAATATTCAACTATTATCGAATATTTTTCATAACTTTTTAATAAATTATATGTGTTTAATATCTTTCTTTCTCAAAACTATGCTTAATATATCTATAGTCCTTATTAAATCCAAGAAGAGTTAAAAGCTTTATTCTAGCCTTTTGACTTGGCATACTCTCTCCGAATATAACACCAAGTTCCTTAAGATTTTTTCCACCTCCAAGATATCCATAGCTATCACTTACTCTTCCTTCAAAACATCTTGAAGTAAGCACAACAACTATGCCCTTATCTAAAGCAGCCTTTATTGCCTCTACCATAGTTGGAGGAACATTTCCTCTTCCTAAAGCTTCTATAACTATTCCATCATATTCTCTTTCTATACAATGATATATGAAATCCCCATCCATTCCAGCAGCACATTTAATTATTGCTACCTTCTTATCAATAACCTCTAATGGTATAAAGTCCTCTTGTGGAACCTTTCTATCGAATATAACCCTATTATTATCCACTATTCCTATAGGTCCAAAGTTAGGTGTTCTAAAGGCATTTAAAGCCATTGAGTTAGCCTTAGTTACTTCTGAAGCACTATTTAATTCTCCATTAAAGCAAACTAAAACCCCTCTATTTCTTGCCTCATCTGATGCAGCCGTACATATTGCTGCTGCTAAGTTAGCAGGTCCATCATATCCTAATTCCGATCCACTTCTCATAGCTCCTGTAAATACTATTGGCTTACTTGTTTTAGTTGTTAAATTCACAAAATAAGAAGTTTCTTCTAAAGTATCTGTTCCATGAGTTACTACAACTCCATCTATATCATCTCTATCTATTAAAGCATTTATAAATTTTGATAACTCAAGCATTATTTCTGGAGTAACATGTGGACTTGGTAATGAAGAAAAACTATGTGACTCTATTGTTGCAAAGCTTTCTATTCCTGTTACCATAGCCATTATTTCCTCTCCTGTTAGGCTTGGAACTGCCGCCTTTATTCTATCATCAACTTTCATTGATATTGTTCCACCGTTAAAAATTACAGCTATTTTCTTCATGAGTACCTCCGAATTTCTTTTTTATTTGATTAAACATCATTCGTCCTATTGCTTATTATACTTAAATTAATATTTTTCTTCAATGATTATGAAATTCTCTTTATATGAAACGTCAATTAGTTAAAATAAATTACCAAAATACCTAACCATTATTAATAATTATAATCTTTTTAGAAATTTTATAAAACTAAATTATATTATAAAATCATAAAAAGACTATATCAAAGTTTACTTTGATATAGTCTTTAAATATACTGATTACTTTAGAATATAATACAGATTAAGTTACCTTCACCCTCATTAATAATTCTTTGAAGAGTCTTTTGAATTTTACTTTGAATGTCATCTGGCATTTTATAAAGCTTGCTTCTTAAACCTTCTTGAACTAATGTCTCTAGTGATTTACCAAACATATTGCTTTGCCATAATTTTTCCGGATCACTTTCAAATTGCTCAAGTAATGTTTTGAATACTTCTTGAGTTTCTTTTTCAGTTCCCATTATTGGACAAATCTCAGTTTGAATATCTGCTTTTATTAAGTGTAAGCTAGGAGCACTAGCCTTAAGTTTAACAACATATTTTGAACCTTGCTTATCAATATCAGGCTTTTCAAATTTCATTTCTGATAATTGAGGAGCAACTAATCCATAACCTGTTTCCTTAACACTATTTATAGCCTCAGCTACCTTATCATATTCAGATTTTGCTCTATGAAGTTCTTTAATTAAAGAAATTAAATCACTTTCATCATTTAACTCTTCATCACACATTTCACTTATTATTCTGTAGAATATGCCATTTTTAGGATTCATCTTAACTCTTACAGTTCCATCTCCTAAATTCATCTCATCTATATCAGCTACTCCTAAGAAATCTTCCTCTCCATAAGTACTAAGTAGATCCTTAACGTCTCTAATTTTTGATATGTTTTTACACATGTCTCTAACTATGTTTATAAAATTAGATTTTAACCAATGAGATGGTTCTAATTTTTCAATCCATTGTGGCATGTCTATATTAATTTCCCTAACAGGAAACTCTTTAAGTACTTTGGTAAATAAATCGTTTATGTCATTTTCATTCATATTGGCTACATCCATTATCTGAACTGGAACTCCATATCTGATTTCTAACTCTTGTTTTAAATCTAATGTCTCTTCTCCTCTTGGGTGTAATGAATTAAGTACAATTATAAATGGCTTATCTATTGATTTTAATTCAGCCACTACTCTTTCTTCAGCCTCTAAGTAATCCTCTCTATCTATACCAGTTATACTTCCATCTGTAGTAATTACTAAACCTATTGTCGAATGGTCTGTTATTACCTTTCTAGTTCCTATTTCAGCTGCATCTTCAAATGGAATTTCGTAGTCAAACCAAGGAGTATGAACCTTTTTAGGCTCGCCATCATCAAAATAACCATTTGCTCCCTTGACAATATATCCAACACAATCTACCATTCTAACACTAAACCTAATACCATCGTCTAATGCAATTTCAACTGCCTCATTAGGAACAAATTTTGGCTCTGTTGTGTGAATAGTTTTACCTGAACCACTTTGTGGCAACTCATCCTTCGCCCTTTCCTTTTTATAAGTATTATCAATCTTAGGTATTACCATTAAGTCCATAAATCTTTTTATAAATGTAGATTTTCCTGTTCTTACTGGTCCAACAACTCCAACATAAATATCTCCCTGAGTTCTTTCTGCTATATCCTTGTATATATTGAAATCTTCCAAGATACACCCTCCTATAAATATTATTAACACTATATATATATTAGGAATCTCAAAAAAGTATACTTTTAGAGGAAATATATTTTCATTTAATTGTGGACAATTTATTTCAATATTTTCACTTTTATAAATATAAAAACAAAAAGAGATGCACAAAATTATCAATTTTGACACATCTCTTTTATTAAAAACAACTTATATCTCTTCTTTTTTCTTGTCTCTTTCCATTAAGAAAGTAACAGCATTTTCTGCCTTTGCACCTTCAAAAAGAACTTTATATGCTATATCAGTTATAGGCATTGTTATACCCTCTTTTTCTTTTAATTCATAGAAGGCTTTGCAGGCTTTTATACCTTCAACAACCATTCCTACTTCTTCTATAGCTTCTTCTGCAGTTTTCCCTTGACCTATAAGTATTCCAGCTCTTCTATTTCTTGAATGCATACTTGTACAAGTAACTATTAAGTCTCCCATACCAGTTAATCCAAAGAAAGTCTCAGCTTTTCCACCCATCTTAATTCCTATTCTAGCTATTTCAGCCATTCCTCTAGTCATTAAAGCAGCCTTTGAATTATCTCCATATCCTATACCGTCACAAACGCCAGCAGCTAAAGCTATGATATTTTTAACGGCTCCTCCAATTTCAACACCAATAATATCATCATTAGTATATATTCTGAAGTTTTTATCCATAAATAAATCTTGAACTTTTTCTGCACACTCCATACATTCTGAACTTGCAACTAAAGTTGTAGGAATTCCTTTTGAAACCTCTTCTGCATGACTAGGCCCAGATAAAACTACGACTCTATTGTTTGGTAATTCTTGATTTATAACCTCAGATAATCTTAGGTTAGTACCCTCTTCAATTCCTTTAGCAATATTAATTATGATTACATCGTCACTAATTTTGCCTTTTAAGCTTTTACAAACTGTTCTTATAACATGAGAAGGCACTGCAAGAACTACGTATTCAGCCCCATTTAAAGCTTCATCTAAGTCTTTATAAGCAGTGACATTTGTAGGAATAACTAGATCTTTTATATATCTATCATTTTTTCTGTTTACGTTAATGTCATTTATTACATTTTCATCTCTATCCCACAGAGATACCGTAACACCTTTGTTCCCCAATAATATTCCTAAGGAAGTACCAAAACTTCCTGCTCCTAAAAAAGCCACTTTACTCATAAAATTACTCCTTTCTAGCTCTATATTCTATTTCTATTCCAGTTCCCTCAAAATCAAAACTATCTCTTAGTTGGTTTTCTAAGTATCTAGCATATGAGAAATGTGAAAGATTCGGATCATTTACGAAGAATACAAACTTAGGTGGTTTTGTAGCAACCTGTGTAGCATAGTATATTTTTAATCTCTTTAATGCCACTACTGGTGGTTCCTTCATTAAAACAGCCTTACTTATAACATCATTTAATATTCCAGTTGAAACTCTCTTTGAGTAATTATCATAGCAGTACTTAGCTGTTGATAAGATTTTATGTACTCTCTGTCCTGTTAATGCTGATATAAATAAGTACTTAGCATATGGCATAAATTTAAGCTTTTGTTGTAAATCCTTTTGGTAATTACTTAAAGTTTTATCATCTTTCTCAATTAAATCCCACTTGTTAACAACAACCATAATAGCTTTGTTCATTTCATGAGCATATCCTATTATTTTCTCATCTTGCTCAGTTATTCCTTGTTCTGCATCTATTACAAGTATAGCTACATCAGCCTTTTCTACTGCAGCATAAGTTCTGATTACACTATATCTTTCAATTTCTTCTTTAACCTTGCTTTTTCTTCTTAATCCAGCAGTATCAACAAGGATGAATTTTCCTTCTTCTGTTTCTAAATAACTATCGATAGAGTCTCTAGTTGTTCCTGGAACATTACTTACGATAACTCTTTCCTCACCTAATAATCTATTTATAAGTGATGATTTACCTACATTTGGTTTTCCTATCATAGCTATTCTTATGTACTCATCCTCTTCCTCATCTTCTGAAGGATCGTTGAAGTATTTAACAACCTCATCTAGCATATCTCCAAGACCTAATCCTTGAGATGCTGATATAGTTACAGGATCACCAATTCCTAAGTTATAGAACTCATAACTATTTTCTTCTAATGCTAATCTATCTATTTTGTTAACTACTAAAACAACAGGTTTTTTACTTTTTCTAAGCATTTGTGCAACCTCTTGGTCAGCAGCAGTAAGCCCTTCCTTACCATCAACAACGAATACTATTACATCAGCCATTTCTATAGCAATTTGTGCTTGTCTTCTCATCTGTTTAACAATTACGTCGCTACTTTCTGGCTCTATTCCACCTGTATCTATCATTGTGAATTTTCTGTTTAACCATTCTGATTCTGCATACACTCTATCTCTTGTAACACCTGGTGTATCTTGTACTATTGAAATTCTTTTTCCTGCTAATTTGTTGAAAAGCGTCGATTTACCTACATTCGGTCTTCCAACCATAGCAACTATTGGTTTACTCATTCTTATTCCTCCTCACAGTGTTCGTTTATTAAGTCTATTAGGTCTTCCCCTGTATAGTTACAAACTATAACTTTAACTCCCAATCTTTCTTCAATATCCTTTGCTGTCAAATCATCTAACATTATTCTTTGAGTTATGTCTCCTGGCTCATAACCTTTTCTGAACATGTTGTCTGCCATAATCAAGTATTCACTGTCGATACTATCTTTAAGTTGAGCAATAACATCTTGACCTGTTAAAAGTCCTGCAACTGTTATTGTATGCCCAAAGAAGTCATTTAATATAGCTTGACATTTAATATCTATGTTATTATTTGCTTCTCTTATATCATTACATACCTTATCTAATTCTTTAAATGCTGATGTTCCTGTAATAAGAGTAAACTTTCCTTTTCCCTTTTTAGTTAACTTTTCTTTTATATCTTGAGTCATAGTTTCTCTTAGAAGTCTTATCATTCCCACTCCATCTTCTAATTGCTCATATCCACCATAGAACTCTTCATTTGGAACTTCTTCCTCTGCCATAACATAAAACTCATCTGATAGTCTTATAAATGGACTTCCAATTTCTTTTATATACTTTTCTTGAAGAACTTTTATTCTATCTATTTCTTCCTTAGCTGTTTCTTTATTAAATATTTCAAGGTCAGCTAATCCTTCTCTAAACTTTGTAACACCAATTGGAACAGCTGCAACATTTTCAACTGAAGGACGTAGCTTATAAAGATCCTCTACGGTTCTAACTAGTTCCTCTCCATTATTTATTCCTGGCATAACAACTATTTGAGCATTTACTGTTATACCTGCAGCAGCTAGCTTTTGTAATCTTTCATATACATTCCCTGCAAATCTATTATTAAGAATTTTTTTTCTTAAGTCTGGATTTGTTGTATGAACTGATACATTTATAGGACTTATTCTATATTTTATGATTCTATCAATATCTTCATCCTTCATATTTGTTAAAGTAACAAAGTTACCTTGTAAGAATGAAAGTCTTGAATCATCATCTTTAAAATATAAAGTTTTTCTCATTCCCTTTGGTAATTGATCTATGAAGCAAAATATACATTTATTTGTACAACTCTTCGCTTTATCTAGGATGGCTTCTTCAAACTCTACTCCTAAATCTTCACCATAATCCTTTTCTATTTCAAACTCCCAAACCTCTTTATTGGGTTTTAATATCTCTACCTCAATATATTCGTCTGCTAATAAAAATCTATAATCAAGTATATCTTCAACTTTAGTACCGTTTATGCTTAATAGTATATCTCCCTTTTCAAAGCCTAATTCCTCACCAATTCCACCTGGTAAGACTTCAGCAATTCTACTCTTCATATGCTTCACTCCTATTTTAGTACTATCTATGTTATATTACCTTAATTAAATAATGTAGTCAACTTAAATAACTTTATGCTTATATATTACGATTTTGTATAATTTTTAACTAATTATTTTTAATATATCTTGAATTATTAACTATTTAATCTTGCTTTAAACAATAGTAATACTTTAACGTTAAAAAGTAATCCTCAAATTGCTTTTAGAGGATTACTTATTTTTAACTATACCTATTAAGTATATTTTACTATACATAATTAAAAGTATCTACCAAATTTAATTAACACATGTAATATTTTTAACTTAAGATTTCTTTCAAATCCTCATATACTTAAATACACTATATTTAAATATTCTAAAGCTTAAAAACTCTTTATATATTTATAGGAATTGTTATTACAATTTTAGTTCCTACTTCTACTTCACTACTTACGCTTATATCCCCATCAAAAAGTCTTACTATGTGCTTAACTATGGCAAGACCAAGTCCAGTTCCACCACTTTCTCTACTTCTAGCCTTATCAACTCTATAAAATCTTTCAAATATTCTTGGAAGATCCTCTTTACTTATTCCAATACCATTATCCTCAATAACTAAGACTAGATTCATATCATGAGTATAACTTTCAACTTTTACTCTGCCGCCCTTTTCAGTATACTTAACAGAGTTACTTACAAGGTTTAATAGCATTTGTTTAAACTTATCCTTATCTCCTATAAGAATACAGTTACTATTTGTATCTAAGAATATTTCAACACCTTTTTTCTTAGCTTGATCACTTAATAAGAAATATACTTTTTCTATTTCTTTATCTACATCAAACTCCTCTGAAACATTGTTTCTCTTTTGTTCAATTTCATAAAGAGATAGTATATCCTCTAAAAGTCTTGCTAATCTGTCAGACTCTTCATCTATTATACTTAAAAACTTATTTCTAGTTTCATCATCATCAACATATCTTAAGGTTTCTGCAAATCCCTTTATTGATGTAAGAGGAGTTTTAAGTTCATGCGATATGTTAGCTACAAATTGACTTCTCATATTTTCAAGCTTTTTAATATCTGTAATATCTTGAATAACCACAACTGTTCCTATGATTTCAGGCTCATTTATTATACTTGCCTTTCTTATTTTTAAAATCTTAGGATCATTATTATAGTTAACCTCAATTTCTACTTTCTCTTTTCCACCACAAAAAGCTTTTATTATTTCTTTATCTGTTATATAGTCCAAAAGCTTATTTCCAACAATTTCTCCACTTATGCCAAATATTTTTTTAGCATACGGATTTATCATTAGAATATTCATATCTCTATCAAAAGCTATTACACCACTATCCATACTTTTTAATATTGCTTCTAAACCATTTTGCTTATCCTTAAATTGTTCAATTGTTATCTCTAATTGTTCTGCCATGTGATTAAAACTTTTTCCTAAGCTCTGAATTTCATCATCCTTAGAATTAATCTTAACTCTCTTATGAAAATTACCACTAGCAATAGTAGCTGTTAATTGTTCAAGTTCCTTTAAAGGATTTAGTATTATATTTGTTATTTTAACAGTTAATAATAATGAAATTACTAAAGCCAATACTACTCCTAATATTAAATAGTTAGTATTAGTACTATCTAATATTTGAGCATTTTTAACTGCTATAGAGGTTCTTATTATAGAGCCATCCTTAAGTTTAAGTGCACTATAAATCATGTTTTGATGTAAATCATCACTATATCTAACACTACTTCCAGAGCCATCTTTAATAGCATCCATTATTTCCTGTCTTTGAAGGTAGCTCTCATTTTCACTACTTAATTTTTTATGAGTATCAAAAAGAACATTTCCCTCTTTGCTAATATAAGTTATCCTTATATTTTTCATGTCACTGCTTGATTCTAGTTTTGATAATTCACTCTTTATATTTCCTTGATCATTTTCTAACAATAAAGCTATAACCTTGTTATACTCATTTAAAACATTTTTTGATTCCTCTAAATATTTGTGATTAGATATAACTAAATATATAGACGTCATTATTGCTAAAAAAAAGGTTATTATTAATGTTGTAAAAATAATGATTCTTTTCTTCATTGGCTATCCATCCTCAATTTATAAAATAGAATCTAAGAAATAAATACTGTTGAGAATAATCTTCCTGACATCTCTTGCTTTTGTCTATAACTATGCATCTTTATTTCTTCTTCACAGTAGGTGCATACTCCAACAGAAGTAATATTTTCTTCTTTCACAATTCCTTCAAGCTGAACTTTCACACACTTTTCAAGATTCAACATTCTACCATTACATACTTCTTTTCCAAAAACATTTCTAAACTTATCTGCTAACTCTTCACTAACCTCATAACAGCATTCTCTTACATGAGGTCCTATTATTACTTTAATATTTTCACAACCATATTTTTCTTTCATATATTCACAGGTATTTCTAACTATTTTGTTATATGTGCCTTTCCACCCACTATGGATGGCAGCAATAATTTCTTTCTCCTTATCATAAGCTATAACTGGAACACAATCTGCAGTAAATACTCCAATTAAAGTATTCTTATCCTTTGTAACTATGGCATCACAGTCTTTATTTCCTTTAAAATTTTCTCCTGTTGCATCTATAAAATCATGACTGTGTATTTGATTGACATAAACAACCTTATCAAGAGAAAATATCTCTTTTAAATCTTCTAAATTCTTTTTTCCATCTTCATCTTCTTTTTTATAATTAACATTATTATATGCTGTTGAAAATCTTACTTTTATATTTCCATCATTAAATGCAATAAACTCTTTATCTTTTATAATTTCTCTCTTCATACTCTCACCTCAAAATCATAAATTCAACGTACTTTTTGAAAACTTACTTATTTTATCATATTAACACACTTTCATACTTTATTAAATTAAATTCCGGTTAAATCTAATTCACAATAAAGACTAAACTTTTAATAATTATAAAAAAGCTATCTTAAAGAAAAGACTTTAAGATAGCTCATAATTATTTCATTAAATTTTTTATTTCTTCCATAAAAGTGTTAATATCCTTAAATTGTCTATATACAGAGGCAAACCTTACATATGCAACCTCATCTATAGCCTTAAGTCTTTCCATTACCATTTCACCTATGTAATCAGACTTTATTTCTACCATCATTTTATTACTTATGTTTCGTTCAATATCAGCAGCTATTTCTTCAACCTGAGCTCTAGATACGGGTCTTTTTTGGCATGCCTTAATCAGTCCGCTTATTATCTTCTCTTTGTTGAAACTTTCTCTGCTTAAATCTTTTTTTATAACAAGTATTGGTATATCTTCTACTTTTTCATAAGTTGTGTATCTCTTAGAACACTTTAAACATTCTCTTCTTCTTCTAATTGCATTATAGTCTTCTGCAGATCTAGAATCCACAACTTTACTTTCTTCATAAGAACAGTAAGGACATCTCATTTTAAATTACACGCCTTTCTCTAAGTTGTACTATCATTATACCTTCTTTTTTGCTTAATTTCTATATATATTTTTCAACATCTAGTATATTTTTCCCTTTTGAATCTATTAGTATAACATCTTCTCCTATCTTATATACATCAGACCAATCTATTTCTATGTCCTCTGACTTACTAAAAAATGATGTTTTTTCTCCTGGCATTATAATAGATAATATTCTATTATCATCACAGTCTATCTTAACATCACATATTAATCCTAATTTTTTCCCCTCATTTATATCTATGACCTCCATAGACCTTAAGTTATTTAAAGAAAATAAATTTTCTTCCATATTTAATCCCTCCTAAAATATACAATTCTTATATTTAATTTATATGTTATATTTTTATATTTATTAATTAGAAGAAAAGAAAAATTCTAAATAACATAAAATTTTAAAATTCTAGTCATAAAAAAATAGAGCTCAAAAGAGCTCTATACATACTTCCTCATGTGCTTTAATGCTATTTTTTCCAACCTTGAAACCTGTGCTTGTGATATACCAATTTCATCTGCTACTTCCATTTGAGTTCTTCCATTGAAAAATCTCAAATTTAAAATCAATTTTTCTCTATCATTTAATTTCTTCATAGCCTCTTTTATTGCTATATTTTCAAGCCAACTATCATCTTGGTTCTTTGAATCACTTATTTGATCCATAACATATATCGCATCTCCACCATCATGGTAAATAGGTTCAAATAAAGAAACTGGATCCTGTATTGCATCTAAAGCAAAAACAACATCTTCTCTAGGAATCTGAAGTTCTTTTGCTATTTGAGATACAGTAGGTTCCTTATTATTTTCATTTACTAATCTATCTCTAACCAATAAAGCTCTGTAAGCTATATCTCTTAAAGACCTACTAACTCTTATAGTATTATTATCTCTTAAGTATCTTCTTATTTCTCCTATTATCATGGGTACAGCATAAGTTGAAAATTTAACATTTTGTGATAAATCAAAGTTATCTATAGATTTCATAAGTCCTATACAACCAACTTGAAATAAATCATCTACATTTTCACCTCTGTTATTAAACCTTTGGATTACACTAAGCACTAATCTCAGATTCCCCTTAATAAATTTCTCTCTAGCGCTATTGTCTCCACTTTGCATTTGTAACAATAATTCTTTCATTTCTTTTTCTTTCAAAACTGGTAATTTTGCTGTATTGACTCCACATATCTCTACTTTATTTATCATCATAATTGAAATCAACCCCTTCGAAGTAATTCCCTTCCGCATTTTAATTATTACCTGTAGAGGTTAATTTTATACTCTTAAATCATTTTGTTAATTTCTTTCTTTAATCTTTTTATAATTTTTTTCTCTAATCTTGAGATATAAGATTGTGATATACCAAGCATATCAGCTACTTCTTTTTGAGTTTTTTCTTTATATCCACATAGTCCAAATCTTAATTCAACAATTTCTTTTTCTCTATTTGAAAGATTTTTCATAGCAGTAAATAATAATTCTTTATCTACTTCATCCTCTATTAAATTGTAAACAATATCATCATCTGTACCAAGTATGTCTGATAATAAAAGCTCATTTCCGTCCCAATCTATATTTAAAGGTTCATAAAATGATATCTCTGCTTTAATCTTACTATTTCTTCTTAAATACATAAGAATTTCATTTTCTATACATCTTGATGCATAAGTGGCAAGCTTTATTTTTTTCTCAGGATTAAAAGTATTTACTGCTTTTATAAGTCCAATAGTTCCTACCGAAATTAAATCTTCTACACCAACTCCAGTATTCTCAAATTTTCTAGCTATATAAACAACTAATCTTAAGTTTCTTTCAATAAGTATGCTTCTGATAGATTCGTCATTTTCCCCTAACTTGTTAACTAGCTCTTCTTCCTCTTCCTTAGTAAGTGGCGCTGGAAGAACATCATTTCCTCCAACATAGTAAATTGGTTCAACCATAATATCTAATTTAGTAAATAACTTATTAAGTAAAAGTCTTATATTTAACATAACCTAATCACCCCTATATAATTCCTCTAGACAATAAAGCCTCATATTCTCCTTCTTTACTCAGTTTATTATCACAAAAACATAAGATTACATCTCTTGTCATTATTTCCCCATTAACGTTACAAAGCTTTATATTGTCAATTTTAATCCCTTTCATATATCCTGAATTCCCATCAACAACCTTATACGGTATCTTAAATTGATCTTTTTCCTTAA
The DNA here is from genome assembly GCF_034439435.1 of Clostridium sp. LIBA-8841. GTDB lineage: Bacteria > Bacillota > Clostridia > Clostridiales > Clostridiaceae > Sarcina. The sequence continues at coordinate 742,687 of NZ_JAPCKJ010000001.1, forward strand.
TGTTTATTCTTTCAAATTTCTCTCTTTCCGCTATTATTACAGGCAGTGCTGTTGCAGGTTCTACAAGTCCATTTCCTGTATCTAAAAAGGCCTTAAGACTTATAACCTCCGAATCAATGCAAAGATCTAAATCATATATAAAGTTATTAATCATGGCTCTATTTTTAAAATGATTCATAACTCCACTAACAAGTATATAACTTATAATTAATGAGAATATCATTCCCTTTGTTGAATAATTATTTATAGTAAATGATTCTGAAAAACTATATTGATTTTCAACTAAAGCGAACATAAAACAAGCTCCACAAAAAGCAAAAGTTATTACTAAAAAAGTTATATACATTTTCCTAATTGTCTTAATATTTCTTTTTTCCAAAATTATGGAAACCATACCTAAAGAAAAAAGCAGTTTAAAAGGCAATGATGTCAGTATGTTTAAATCCGGAATGAACACCAGTAAAGTGTATATTGCACCTAAAAAAGCTGCTAGTAGTATTCTCTTGTAAATTATTCTTTCTTTTAAGGTCTGTAAAGTTAGATAAAGTAGAAAAAAATTAATTAAAAAATTTTCTAATATGACAATGTCAACATATACAGTCATAAATCAACTCACTCCCTATTTATAATTATAAAGCTTCTTGTTCTAAAATTTTGTCATTATATATTCTATATGCATATTTTCTATCTTCCTTTTTCTACATTTTTCTTCATAATTTTACTTTATATAAGTTTTTTAACTTTATAATTCTTTTTTATTTGTCTAAATTTGTTTTGAAAATGTATTCATTCAATATAAATTCATAATTTATTAAATCTTAAATCATAATATTCAATAATATTTTCCATATCCTATTTTTTACATTTCCAATATATTGTAACAAAAGAAATCATCTTTTAATTTTTCATAACTTTCATTATAAATTTTACAAAGTAAATTAATAAATGACTCTATTAAGACTAATATTGGTTTTAATTAGTAAGTAAAAGATATAATTAGAGATCAACACTTATTATAAAAAAGCTAAATATAAAAAATTAACTATTTAAATATAAAGCTAGGTCTGAAAGTCTATCTAAAAATCAACATCCACCTAAAATAAAGCCAATATAAAAAGTAAAAGCACTTATAGTAATCTATACTATAAGTGCTTTTATGATTAAAAATATTATCTTCTGCCTCTTCTTAAGAACATAGGTATTTCTAAATCATCATTATATCTCTTTTCTGGTTCTGAAGTAGCTGCAACTTCTTGCTCAGTTATTTTTTCTTCTACTCTTTCAGTTACAACTTCTTTTTGAACTTGTGGTTCTCTACCAACTGTTCCTTGAGATGCCATACCTACTCTTTGACGCTCTTTTTCAAAGCCAGTAGCTATAACTGTTATTCTTATTTCATCTTTTAAGTTTTCATCAATAACAGTACCAAATATTATGTTAGCATCTGGATCGGCAGCTTCTTGAACTATTTCAGCAGCCTCATTTATTTCTAATAATCCTAATTCAGAATCACCTGTTACGTTTAATAGAACCCCAGTAGCTCCAACTATTGATGTTTCTAATAATGGAGATGATATTGCTTCTCTAGCAGCATCTTGCGCTCTGCTTTCTCCTTTACCATATCCAACACCCATGTGAGCTAATCCCTTGTCTAACATAACAGCTCTTACGTCTGCAAAGTCTAAGTTTATTAATCCAGGGTTAGTTATAAGGTCTGATATACCTTGTACACCTTGTCTTAAAACATCATCAGCTTTCTTGAATGATTCTAATAAAGTTGTTTTCTTATCTACCATTGATAAAAGTCTTTCATTAGGTATTGTAACTAATGTATCAACTTTTTCTTTTAAGTTTGCTATACCCATTTCAGCATGAGTCATTCTTCTTCTACCTTCAAATGGGAATGGTTTAGTAACTATACCAACTGTTAATATTCCCATTGACTTAGCTATCTCAGCAACTACTGGTGCAGCACCTGTACCTGTACCACCGCCCATACCAGCAGTTATGAATACCATATCAGCTCCTGATATAGCTTCTGTTATTTCATCTCTGCTCTCTTCAGCAGCTTTTTTACCTATTTCAGGATTAGCACCTGCGCCTAGTCCTTTTGTAAGTTTATCACCTATTTGAATTTTATTTTGGGCATGAGACAATGTTAAGGCTTGTTTATCTGTATTTATAGCAATAAATTCAACGTCTCTTAAACCTTCTTGAATCATTCTATTAACAGCGTTTCCGCCTCCGCCTCCGCATCCAATTACCTTAATATTAGTAAATGATTGTATATCTACATCAAAATCTAACAAACCAATTCCTCCTTTAGAAAAGCTCTTCTAAGAACGCCATTATTTTGGAAAGCCCTCTCTTCTTTACACTTTTATTTTCACTTTTATTTTCCTTATCAACGGTTACTTTCTTACCTGAAAGCAACTCTTCATCACATATTAATTTTAACCTATCATATACCTCTTTAACAATACTAATTGCATTAATTATTGAAGAATTGTCAAATAAAAATTGTTTTTTAGTGAATATTTTTACATCTTTATCAGATATATATTCCAATCTTTCCTTAATGTGTTCATAATAACTGATACCATCACCAGTTAATATTATCATATCTGTAGTGTTTAAAATCTCTTTTTCTACTAACTTATTATTGACAATTTCTAGTATTTCGCTTAATCTAGCATCTATAATATCATGAATTAAATAGGTATCCAATATATAATCTTCAAAGGAAATATTATTGTAATCCTTTCTAATACTATAATATTTTGAAGAATATTGCAATTTTAATCTTTCTGCTTCTTCTTCTGATATTGATAAACATATTGCTAAATCTTTACTTATGTTCCTTCCACCTAAAGGCACGCAGTCTATATCCTTTAATACATTTCCTTTATAACTATATATCTGAGTTTCTTCAGCACCAACATCAATAATTACAATATTAGAAGTTTCTGTTTTTTTATTCAGAAATATATTTTTAAATCCAAATCCCAATCCAATTGTCCCTAAAACTTCATAACCTGCCTCTAGAACAATCTTGTTTAGCACACTTATTTTTGACTTAGGTGCAACAATTAAGTCCTCATCTATTTCTATTCTTTCTGTTTTCATTCCTATTGGGTTCTCTACAAAGCCAACTTCTTCTGTATAAAATGAATTTATTACACTATCGGCTACACATTCCTCTTCAGAAAGATTTAATGTTCTTCCTTCTATATAAGCCTCTTCTAAGTTTTCTTTAAAAACTAATGAATCATCATTATCTGTATAGGAATACCCCTTATTTTCTACTATTTTGCATTCATTATTTTTTAATGTTAAGTAAACACCTTGAATATTATGTCCACTTTTTTCCCCTAGTTCTTTTAGACATTCTTTTACGGCCTCTATAACAGACTCTTCATCTATTATTTTACCCTTAGATACACCATGCACATCTTTTACTACAAAATCTAATACTTCAAATTCTCCACTTTCATTTTCACCAGATATAGCTGCACAGATATTTCTGTTTCCAATATCCAGTCCCACTATGTTTTTAGACATTTTTTCTATGTGTACCTCCCTATCTAAAAATTGTGATTAATATATATATTCTCTTAAATTCTTAAATTTCCTCTATATTTAATACATCAATAATCGACTTAGAATTTCCCTATCTATTGCAGAATTCATCGCAGTTTCTTTTGTTATGACACCTTCTCTAAAAAGCTTAGCCAATTCCATGTCCATTGTTGTCATACCATATTTACTTCCTGTTTGTATAGATGATTCTATTTGATGCGTTTTTCCTTCTCTTATTAAATTCCTTATAGCTGGTGTAGCAGTCATTATTTCTAAGGCTGCCGTTCTCTCACCATCAACTGTTTCTACCAATTGTTGTGATATAATTACTTGTAAAACAGATGCTAATTGTATTTTTATTTGTTCCTGTTGGTGTGGCGGGAAAACATCTACTATTCTGTCTATAGTTTTAGCTGCTCCTATAGTATGAAGAGTTGAAAATACTAAATGTCCAGTTTCAGCTGCTGTTATTGCTATTGAAATAGTTTCTAAATCTCTCATTTCTCCAATTAAAATAACATCTGGATCTTCCCTTAAAGCTGCTTTCAATGCTCTTTCATAGCTCAAAGTATCTTTACCTATCTCTCTTTGATTTACAATAGATTTATTATGTTTATGCAGAAATTCTATTGGGTCTTCTATAGTTATAATATGAGCCTCTCTATTAGTATTTATTTCATTTATTAGAGCTGCTAATGTAGTACTCTTACCACTTCCTGTTGGTCCTGTAACAAGTACAAGTCCTCTTTTAAGATTACATACCTCCTTTAAAACATCAGGATATCCTAACTTTTCTAAAGTTGGCATCTCTACAGATATGACTCTTATAGCCAATGCTGTACTATTTCTCTGCTTATATATATTAACTCTAAATCTACCTTTACCATGTATTGAATATGAGGTATCATACTCTCCGATGGCATCATACTTTTCATAGGCATCCTGTAGTATTTCCTTAGCATATGCTTCAGTATCTCCAGGACGTAGTATTTCATGTTCTAGCCTTACTAATTTTCCATTAACCTTTATTATAGGAGAAATACCTACTGTTAAATGCAAGTCAGATGCTCCCTCTTTAACTGTCAATTCTAAAAGTTCTGTCAAACTTTGCATAATCTCCTCCTAAACTTAACTCTCAATAAATAATTTGTCCATTTCACAAAGAAATGAACAAATTATTCATAGAAGAATTCACCTTTTTTATCGTATAATAAATATTATAAACCATATGATATTTCAATTCCATAATTTTATAAAACTTATTTTTTTTTATACAATTTCTTAAGTATCATTTAATATTTGAATTCTTTATTTAATTTTTTTAATGCTTTTTTTTCTATTCTAGATACATATGACCTTGATATACCAAGAATCCCTGCTATTTCTCTCTGAGTTTTTATATCACCATCTAATAAGCCATATCTCATCTGAAGTATTTCTTTTTCTCTAGAACTTAAAATATCAGACATTTTTTTATAAAGAGCCTTAACCTGTAATGAGTTTTCAACTATTTCCAAAACCGAGTCTGCATCGCTACTTAAGATATCTATAAGACATATTTCATTTCCTTCTTTATCTACTCCTATAGGATCTTGAAGAAACACCTCTCCCTTAGTCTTTTTATTATTTCTAAAAAGCATAAGTATTTCATTATCTATACACTTAGCTGCATATGTTGCAAGCCGTATGCCTTTGCTGGTATCAAAGGAATCTATAGCCTTTATTAACCCTATTGTTCCTATAGATATAAGATCGTCCATTTCCTTTGAATTTTGATAACTTGAAGAATACTTCTTAACTATATGTGCTACTAGCCTTAAATTCCGCTCAACCAATATACGTTTAGCCTCAACATCTCCATTTTTCAACCTTTCTAAGTACATCTTTTCATCCTTTTCATTCAAAGGCTTTGGAAAAGTAGAATTCCCTGTTACATAGCCAGTTAAAAAAATATTGCTACCAACTAATTCTAATAAGTATTGTAACATGAACATGCCGTTCCCCCTATTAATGCTTATTACTATAATATGAGTTGATAGCTAAAATATTGCTAAATCTATTTATTTTTTTGTAAGTTCTAAAACTATATCTCTAAAAATAGGACCTGCAGTATTACCTCCACCTGGCTTTCTATCTTCATAGACATTCTTTATATTTGGCACCATAACTCCTAAAGTATAGTATTTTCCTTCATGTTTAAAGTATCCTAAAAACCACCCATGAAGTTCCTCTCCTAAAGCCTCTGCTGTTCCTGTTTTAGCCCCTACCTCTATTCCTTCAATTTGAGTTACAATGGCAGTTCCCTCTCCAACAGTAGAATTCATTACACTTTTTAAATTATTAGCTGTTTCTTTAGAAATTACATTTTTTCTAAGTTCAGTAAACTCTTTTACCATTTTACCCTTTTGATTTTCAAATCCTTTTAATATATATGGCTGTACATACTCTCCTTCATTAACAACAGGAGCTATTATTCCTGCCATTTGGATTAAACTTGTTTGCATTGATTGACCAATAGAAAGGTTAGTTATACTAACATTTTCTGGTACAGCCCCTCTAGTTTCCATACCAGTCTTTTCATCCAAACCTAATACTGAAGAAAAAATTCCTTGTTTCTTTGCAAAATCTAAAAGTTCTTTTGTTCCTATTTCAGCTCCAAGTTTTGAGAAAACATCATTACATGAAACCTCAAAGGCTTCTTTTACACTAATAGTTCCATGTATTTTTTCTTTCTTACATACTAAGCCCTCACATCTTAACTCATCTGAAAGACTTATTCCTTTTAACTCCATTGCCGCTTCTAAGGTTAATATTTTAAATATTGATCCTGCTTCATACCCACTAATACTTCCAGAACCTAAAACAACATTAGGTGATCCTTCATTTTTTTGTGCTAAGGCTAATACTTCTCCACTAGCACTATCAATAAGAACAGCTCCAGCATTTTGAAATGTTTTATATTCTTCTTTTGATAATACATCTCTAACTATTTTTTGCATTTCACTATCTAATGTTAATTTAACATTTAGATTACTCTCTGGTATATCATACTCCTCTTCTCCATATAAGCCATCATGGTCTCTTTCAAAAACAATTTTAGGGTCTTTATTGTTTTCTAACTCTTTCTCTATTATCATTTCTAAAGACTTTTCTTCTTTATCTATTTCCTTAGTCTCAACCCTTTTATTTTCATTTTCTACTAAGGCAAAACCTTTAGTAGATGTTAACATATTCTCTATTTTCCAACTTTCATCTTTTTTCTTTTCTTGAGCCACATAAGTGTAAATTCCCTTTATATTTTTTAAGCTATTTATTTTATCAAAATTCTCTTTTGATACATCATAATATAACTTACCTCCATTTTTAACCACAGCATCAAAAGAAAAGTCCTTGTCCTCTGATTTCATAATATAATTAAAAGCCATTATATTTTCTAAGTTCTGATTTAAATTATTTAATTTAAAAGCCATAGTATCTATAACTACCTTGTATTTAATATCATATTGAAAAATACTCTTTCCATTTCTATCTAGAAGAGAATAATTATAGTCAGAAATTTGTTCATATTGTTTATGATTCCCCTTAAAACTACCAGTTTCTCTTGTACTATATTTTTTTTGAATATAGTAAACTCGCATACTAAGTAATATTAAAACTAAAAGCAGTAAAGATACTAAGCTTATTAATCTATTTTTAATTTGTGTTTTTCTTTTCCTATTAAACATAAAAATACCCCTCCTGGCTAAATTCTAGCCAAGTTAGGGGTATTTTATTCAGCAATAGTTATTAGTTTTGTCTTATTATTGAAGTAAATCTTCTAAGACAAGGATTCCAACCAATATATTATTTATATTATTCGTATTGTCCTAAAACCTCTTTTATTTTTGCAACAATAATATCTATAGCAACTTTGTTATGTCCGCCTTCTGGTATTATTATATCTGCAAATTTCTTTGTAGGTTCTGTAAATTGGTTATGCATAGGCTTAACTACATTTAAGTACTGATTTATAACAGACTCTATAGTTCTACCTCTCTCATTTATGTCTCTGACCATTCTTCTTATGATTCTAACATCGGCATCTGTATCAACGTAAATTTTTATATCTAGAAGTTCTCTTATTCTTGGATCTTCTAAGATTAATATTCCCTCTACAATAACAATTTCCTTTGGTTCAACTGTAGTTGTTTCTTCAACTCTGTTATGTATTGCAAAATCATAACTTGGTTTTTGTATAGAATGTCCATTTAGAAGTGATTCTAAATGAGAAACTAAAAGGTTGTTATCAAAAGCATGTGGATGATCGTAGTTAGTTTTAACTCTATCCTCCATTGATAAATGGCTTTGATCCTTATAGTATGAATCTTGTTCTATCATAGCAATACATTCTTCACCAAATTGTCTGTATATTTCCTTTGCTATTGTACTTTTACCTGAGCCAGTACCACCTGTTATTCCTATAAAAATTGGTCTCTTCATTAGCTGTTTGCCTCCTTGCACTTAATTAACATATCATTTATCTTTACAGGCTTATCTATTTTAACCTTGAATATCATTTGAGCTTTGTTAGCAACATCTATTTTTTGATCTTTTTCATCTTTCATATCATTCATTTGGATTTCATAGTAGTCTCCAACTGGAGTTAAGACTTCTACTGTATCTCCTTCGAATAATCTGTTTCTTTGCTCTATAGTTGCAACTTGAGTTTCTTCGTTATAATCTCTAACAACTCCTACGATATCATAATCTCTTATATAAGATGATGATTCATAAACTTGCTCACCTGATTTTCCAAAATAAAATCCTGTGTGATATCTTCTGTGACTAACCTTTAATAGATTATCCATTAATTTTTGGTCAAACTCATATCCTTCTGGATCTTCCCAATACTTATCTAAAGCTTCTCTGTAAGCTTTAACAATTGCTGCAACATAGTATGGGCTCTTCATTCTTCCCTCTATCTTAAATGAGTATATACCACTCTTAACAAGCTCTGGGATATATTCTATCATACATAAATCCTTTGAATTCATTATGTATGTACCTTTATCATCTTCTATAACTTGGAAATACTCTCCTGGTCTCTTTTCTTCCATTAAGTAATACTTATATCTACATGCTTGAGAGCAAGCTCCTCTATTTGAGTCTCTTCCTGTCATATAGTTAGATATTAAGCATCTACCTGAGTATGCCATACACATTGATCCATGTACGAAAGCTTCTAAATCACAATCTTCTGGTAAGTTCGCATGTATCTTTTCAACTTCTTTGAAGCTAAGTTCTCTAGCTAAAACAATTCTCTTAACTCCTAAGCTGTGCCAAAACTTAGCTGACTTCCAGTTTACGTTGTTTGCTTGAGTACTTAAGTGTATTTCTAAGTCTGGTGCAACTTCCTTTGCAGTGATTATTATTGATGGATCTGAAACGATTATTGCATCTACATTTAAATTATCTAGACCAATAATGTATTCTTCTAATCCTTCTAAATCATCATTATGAGGGAATACGTTCATAGTAACATAAACTTTTCTTCCTCTATCATGAGCATACTTTACTCCCTCTGCTATTTGTTCGTTAGTAAAGTTATCAGCGAAAGCTCTTAAATTAAGCTTACTTCCTCCAATATAAACTGCATCTGCTCCAAAATCTATTGCTGTTTTTAATTTTTCTAAACTACCTGCTGGTGCTAATATTTCTGGTTTTCTCATGTTTGCTTACCTCCTCTTAGTTAACGCAATTCCATCTCCCATAGGAATAACAGTTGTTATTAGATTTTCATCCTTCGAGACTAAATCTAAATACTTTCTCATTCTTTTAACAATAGTTATTTTTCTTCTTTTCACTAAGTCATCAGAAGCAACCATTCCTCTAAACAATACATTATCTGCTATTATAATTCCGTCATCTTCTAAAAGTCTTAAACATTCTGGTAAAAAATGATTATAATGTCCTTTACCTGCATCCATGAATATCATATCAAATTTTTCATCAAGACTTTCTAAAACTTCTAAGCAATCTCCCTGTAAAATCTTGATTTTATCTTCTAAACCAAATTTTTTGATATTCTCTGTAGCATATTTTATCATATTCTCATCTCTTTCGATTGTAGTAATATGACAATTTCCATTAGTAGCTTTATTCATAAGTATTGAAGAATATCCTATAGCTGTTCCAAGCTCTAAAATCTTCTTTGGCTTATTCATAGCTACCATAAATTCAAGAAATTTTGCACCTTCCTTTTGGATTATAGGTACCTTATTTTCTTTTGCAAAGTCTTCTAACTCTTTTAATTCGTCATTTCTATCTGGAATAAGATCTCTAAGATAATTTTCCATATAATCAAAGGTTACTCCACTCATTTGCTCCTCCAAATTTTAGTATCCAAATTCTTTCTTTTTAGCTAAGAAATCTTCGTAACTATTAGTGAAATAGTGTTTATTATCTGATGGATTTAATAAGTAATATATGTAGTCTGTTTTAGCTGGTCTTATTGCAGCTAAAAGTGAAGGTTTTCCTGGATTGCATATTGGTCCAACTGGAATTCCTTTAATTTTATATGTATTATATGGTGAATCTACTTTTAAATCCTTATAAAGCACTGTATCCTTATGCTCTCCTAAAGCATATAAGACCGTTGCATCAATTTGTAATGGCATTCCTTTTTCTAATCTGTTGTATATAACAGATGCTATTTCAGGACGCTCACTATCATCTCTAGCTTCTTTTTCAATCATAGAGGCTATAGTTACATATTTCTCATACTCTTCATTTGGAATTGTAATGCCTAATTCACTCTGTATCTCACTCATTACTTGCTCAAACCTATTTAACATCATCTCAACAACTTGAGTTGGTGTTGTACCTTTAGGAAATGTATATGTATCTGGGAATAAGAATCCTTCTAATTCATATTTTCTTTCCTTATTAGGTTTTATAAATGATGGTAATGGATACTCTTTAACTGCCTTTATAAACTCCTCTTTAGTGCATACTCCACTTTCTTCTAACTTATTAGCTATATCATCAACTGTATAGCCTTCTGGAAATGTTACCTTAGCTTCTGATACTTTTCCCTCAGTTAATACACTTATAAAGTCTGACAAGTTTATATCACTACTAACAGTATATGTTCCTGGTTTTATACTTTCTTTTACATCATTAAACTTTATGTATATCTTAGAAAAGAATGAACTTCTAAGTATATCCTCATTATTTAATCTCTGAAAAAGACCATGAAGCGATTCTCCATTCTCAACCTTAAATGTTATGGTTGAATTGTTAGACTCTAAAGGGTTCTTTTTTATCGAGTTATATTTTACTATAAATACAGCTAAGTTAATCAAAAGTAAAATTAAAAATATAGCTATTAAAGCCATACTTTTAGAGCTTTTTAGCTTTTTCACAGTAGTACCCCCTTATATTTAAAGATAAATGGCCGGGAAGCCATTTATCTAATTATAAAACTTTTTTTAATAAAAACAAACTTGTTTTACTAAATTTTGTTTATATAAACAAAGTTATTTTCTCAAAATTTATCTACAAATTCGATTTAATTATTTTTTACTTCTGTTTATTGCTCTCTTTCTCTCAGCACTATCTAAAATTCTTTTTCTCATTCTTACACTTACTGGAGTAACTTCAACTAACTCATCATTGTTTATGAACTCTAAACATTGCTCTAGTGACATTTGTCTTACTGGAGTTAATTTTAAAGCGTCATCAGCTCCTGATGATCTTGTGTTAGTTAATTGTTTTTTCTTACAGATATTAACATCTATGTCATCTGCTCTTGAACATTCTCCACAAACCATTCCAGCATAAACCTCTGTACCTGGTTCTATGAATAAAGTTCCTCTTTCTTGAGCATTGAATAATCCATATGTAACAGCTTCTCCAGATTCAAATACTACGATTGATCCTCTACTTCTTCCTGGGATTTCTCCTTTGTATTTTTCAAATCCATCAAATACATGGTTCATTATTCCGTTACCCTTTGTATCTGTCATGAATTCATTTCTGAATCCTATAAGACCTCTTGCTGGTACTCTGAACTCTAATCTTGAGTATCCATTTACTGCTGAAGTCATGTTTACCATCTCAGCTTTTCTTGGTCCTAATTTTTCCATAACAGGTCCCATGAATTCTTCTGGAACGTCTATAGTTAAGTGCTCCATTGGCTCAACCTTAACGCCATCTTCAATTTTAGTTATAACGTTTGGCTTAGAAACTTGGAACTCAAATCCTTCTCTTCTCATAGTTTCTATAAGTATTGAAAGGTGTAATTCTCCTCTACCACTTACCTCGAAACAGTCTGGAGTTATTTCATTTACTCTTAAACTTACGTTAGTTTCTAACTCTTTTAATAATCTATCTCTTAAGTGTCTTGAAGTTACGAAATCCCCTTCTTTACCAGCAAATGGTGAATCATTAACCATGAAGTTCATGTTTAATGTAGGCTCGTCTATTTTAACAAATGGTAATCCTTCTGGATTTTGTGCATCTGTTATAGTTTCTCCAATATTTACATCAGATATACCACTTACTGCAACTATATCTCCTAATTGAGCTTCATCAACTTCTACTCTCTTTAATCCATCATGAGTATAAAGACTTGATATTTTGAATTTAGTCACAGTTCCATCTTGTCTTACAACAGCCGCTTGTTGGTTTTTCTTAGCTGTTCCTCTAGTTATTTTACCGATAGCTATTTTACCAACATACTCACTTGAGTCTAAAGTCGTAACTAACATTTGTAAGCTATCTTCTATTGAACCCTTTGGTGATTCAACTTTTTCAATTATAGTATCGAATAAGTCTTTCATGTTATCTTTTGGTTCATCTATATTAATTGTAGCTACTCCATCTCTAGCTGAAGCATAAACTATTGGGAAATCTAATTGCTCATCGTCTGCTCCAAGTTCTAAGAATAATTCAAATATTTCATCTATAACTTCTTCTGGTCTAGCGTCTGGCTTGTCAATTTTGTTTATAACAACTATTGGTTTTAATCCTAACTCAAGAGCTTTTCTTAAAACGAATTTTGTTTGAGGCATAGCCCCTTCATATGAGTCTACTACAAGTAAAACACTTTCAACCATTTTAAGTACACGTTCAACTTCTCCACCGAAGTCAGCGTGTCCTGGTGTATCTATTATATTTATTTTAACTCCATTATAGTGAACAGCAGTGTTCTTTGAAAGGATAGTGATTCCTCTTTCTTTTTCTAGATCGTTTGAGTCCATTACTCTTTCTTCAATTTTTTCGTTTGTTCTAAAAACGTTACTTTGTCTTAATAATGCGTCAACTAAAGTTGTTTTACCATGGTCAACGTGGGCGATTATAGCTATATTTCTAATGTCATTTCTTATGAATTCGTTACTCATTATATATTCCTCCAATTTTATGTGCATAAAAAATTGGATACTTTTAAAGTACCCAATTTTTCTTTACCTTATTAGATTCTACTGTTAAGCTTGAAAAAAGTCAACACAACATTTTTACTTAAACAGTTACATTATACATTATCATCTAAATTTTTTTATATTTCCATTATTATTGGTAATATCATTGGTTTTCTCTTTGTTTTTTCATAAAGGAAACTTCTAAGTCCATCTCTTATGCTAGATTTCATAGTAGCCCAATCACAGATTCCTTTTTTCTCACAGTCTCTTAAGATGTCTTTTACTATTTGCTTTGCTTCATCCATTAAATCTTCTGATTCTCTTACGTAAACAAAACCTCTTGATATAATATCTGGTCCTGCTACAACTGAAGCTGTTTCCTTAGAAATAGTAACAACTACTGTAAGTATTCCATCTTGTGAAAGATGCTTTCTATCTCTTAGAACTATATTTCCTACATCACCTACTCCAAGACCATCAACAAAGATTTGACCTGAAGTAACAGATCCATTCTTTTTAATTGAATCTCTAGTGATTTCTATAACATCTCCATTTTCACCTATCATGAAATTCTTTTCTGGTAATCCTACATCAACAGCAAGCTCTGCATGTCTCTTAAGATGTCTGTACTCACCATGAACTGGTAGGAAGAATTTCGGCTTTGTAAGAGCTTGCATAAGCTTTAACTCTTCTTGACAAGCATGACCTGAAACATGGACATCAGCTAATTTTCCGTATACTACCTCAGCTCCTTTTTTGAAAAGTTGATTTATAACCTTAGAAACTAACTTTTCATTTCCTGGTATAGGAGTAGCAGATAGTATTACAGTATCACCCTCAATGATATTAACTTTTTTATGCTCTGAAGATGCCATTCTAGCTAAAGCTGACATTGGCTCTCCTTGACTTCCTGTAGTAATTATTGTAACTTGCTCACTTGGATATTTATTTATAGCATCTATACTAACGAAAGAATCCTTATCTATTGTTAAGTAACCAAGTTCTATAGCAACCTGAACTATGTTCTCCATACTTCTTCCAGAAACAGCAATCTTTCTTCCTGTCATTTCAGCAGCTTCAACGATTTGTTGTATTCTGTGGATATTTGAAGCAAATGTTGCTATTATAATTCTTCCTTTTGCCCCCATAAATATCTTCTTAAGATTTTCTCCTACAGCTCTTTCTGACATTGTATAACCTGGTCTCTCTACATTTGTAGAATCAGCCATAAGTGCTAAAACACCTTTTCTTCCTAGCTCTGCAAATCTAGCGAAATCCATTACTTCTCCGTCAGTTGGAGTATAGTCTACTTTAAAGTCACCTGTATGAAGTACAACTCCTAATGGTGTGTGTACTGCTATAGCAACTGAGTCTGCTATACTATGATTAGTTTTTACAAATTCAACTGATGATGACTTTAATTTTATAATATCTCTTGGTTTAACTCTTATAAGTTCTGTTGTACTTAATAAACCATGTTCTTTTAATTTAGTTTCAACTATTCCTAAAGTAAGTTTTGTTCCGTAAACAGGTACATTTAAATTTTTTAACACATATGGTAAAGCTCCAATGTGGTCCTCATGTCCATGAGTTAAAAATATTCCTCTAACTTTATCTGCATTCTTAACAAGATATGATACATCTGGAATAACTATATCAATACCAAACATATCTTCATCTGGGAACTTAAGTCCACAGTCAACTACGATTATATCGTCCTTAAATTCGATAACAGTTAGGTTTTTACCTATCTCGTTTAAACCACCTAAAGGTATAATTTTAACCTTTAGTTTTTCACGTTTCATATTTTCCCTCCTCTTTTTTGTAGTGATACGCTTATGTATAAAAGAGGTTTCCTCATTTGAGAAAATTTCTCTATTCATTTTTACAATCCTTGCATATTCCGAAAAACTTTACTGTATGATCTAATATTTTAAAACCGTATTTAGTTTCAATTTCTTCTTCTAATTCGTCTAATAAATCCGCCTCAACTTCAAAAACTTTTCCGCATTTATTACAAACTAAGTGATGGTGTCTATGCTCTTCATCATCATGAGCAAGCTCATATCTGCTACATCCATCTTCTAAGTCTAACTTATAGATTACACCCATCTCTTCTAGAAGAATTATTGTTCTATAAACGGTAGCTAATCCAATCTCTGGACAACCTTTTTTAACCTCGTCATAAATTTCCTCAGCCGTTAAGTGCTTACCCTCATTTTGTATTATAGTATCAACTATTGCTCTTCTTTGAGGAGTTAACTTATATCCTTTTTTCTTTAATTCTTCTTTCAAAGCATCAAAATCTACTGAAGCTATATTTGTCATATTAAAACCTCACTTTACCGTTATTCTTCTTCTGCGAATAAAGTTGCATAAGCTTCTTCTATCATTTCAATTTCAAAATCATTCTCAACTGGAGCTAGAGTTTCTTCTCCATCTTCATCTTGAACAACTTGCATAGCTATAACTACATCTTCTTCACCTTCTGGTGATAATAAGAAATATTCTTTCTCTTCTATATCTAATTTAGTTACTACGTTGAATGTTGTTTCTATTCCTTCTTCATCAACTAAAACTATTGGTTGTAAATCGTTATTCATATTAATTTCTCCTTTTTTACTTTGATATTCTGTCTAAGTATCCTTGTAATATATAAGTAGCCGCTATTTTGTCGACTATTTTCTTTCTCTTCGCTCTTGATAAATCCGCTTCTAACATGGCTCTATGAGCAGCAACCGTTGTAAGTCTTTCATCCCAAAACTCTATCTTACCATCAAAAGACTTTTGAATTTGTTCACATAAATTCTTAACCATCTCTCCTGAAGGTCCTATTGTTCCATTCATGTTTTTTGGCATACCTGCAACTATAGTTTCTACTCCATACTCTTTGCATATTTTCATAACTGCTTCTACATCTTTAGTATAGCAATCTCTTTTTATAGTTGTTACACCTTGAGCAGTCCATCCAAGTGGATCACTTACCGCAACCCCTATAGTTTTACTTCCGATATCTAAACCTAAAATTCTCATTGAATCTCCTTATATAAACGAAAGAGTACCCTTTCGGGCACTCTTTGTTATTTTATCTCTAGATAAGATTTTATAACTTCTTCAAGTATTTCATCTCTTTCCAGTTTCCTTACTAAAGCTCTTGCCCCGTTGTAATTAGTGATGTAAGTAGGGTCACCTGAAATTAAGTATCCAACTAGCTGATTAACCGGGTTATAGCCTTTTTCCTTTAGTGAGTTGTATACATCAGTTAATATTGA
This sequence comes from Clostridium sp. LIBA-8841, assembly GCF_034439435.1. Lineage (GTDB taxonomy): Bacteria > Bacillota > Clostridia > Clostridiales > Clostridiaceae > Sarcina. The sequence continues at coordinate 758,939 of NZ_JAPCKJ010000001.1, forward strand.
TTTAGTTAAGTCTCCCTTGTTCTTACTAAAATCAAACTGCATTGTGTGATCAAAATTGTTACTCATAACACGCTGCTTACTAGCAGCTCACCCCCTTACAGTAAATATATTTATTTTATATATCTACGTATATTATTATCTTTTAAATTAGTTTTTATTCACGCTTTACTTTATAATTATTATAAACTATATTGGCATAAAAGTACAACTATTTTACAAGTATTTCTACAACTTCTTTTGCTTTTTCTAAAGCTTTAGCTATATTTTCTGGATTTTTTCCACCAGCTTGAGCCATGTCAGGTCTTCCACCTCCACCGCCGCCTACAACTGATGCAACTTCTTTAATAACTTTTCCACAATGAACTCCATTAGCTAATGAGTTCTTAGTTGCCATAGCTACTAGGTTTACTTTTCCATCATTATCACTTGCTAGAACAACTATTCCATTATTTAATTTATTTCTAACCTTATCAGCTAAATCTCTTAATGAGTTTCCATCAACATCTTTAAGCTCTGCTGTAACTAATTCAACTCCGTTTATCTCAACTTTGTTATTTAATATGTCATCTTCAGCACCTTGAACTAATTTAGCTTTAAGTTCTGCTATTTCTTTATCTTTTTCTTTTAATTCATGAGTTTGAGCTGCTATTTTCTTAGTAATGTCTTTTTCATTACACTTAAGCATTGAAGCAGCCTCTTTAAGCATGTTGTTCTTAAGTTCCATGAATTTTAAAGCACTTATTCCAGTAACAGCCTCTATTCTTCTTATACCAGCTGCAACTCCTGATTCTGAAACTATCTTAAATAATCCAATTTCTCCTGAGTTAGCTACGTGAGTTCCTCCACATAATTCTTTTGAGAAATCTCCAACGGCAACAACTCTTACCTTTTCAGCATATTTTTCATCAAAAAGACAAGTTGCTCCACTATTTCTAGCTTCATCTAATGACATTTCTTTTGTATCAACTACAGCTACAGTCATTATTTTCTCATTTACTAATAATTCAACTTTTTCTAATTCTTCCTCAGTTAAAGCTGCAAAGTGAGTAAAGTCAAATCTTAATCTTTCTTCATCAACATATGAACCTGATTGGTTTACATGATCTCCTAAAACTTCTCTTAAAGCTTCATGTAACATGTGAGTAGCAGTATGGTTTTTACATATATTAGATCTTCTTGAAGCATCTACTGATAATTTAACCTCTTGACCTTCTTTTATACTTCCTTCTACTACTTTAATGTAGTGAACAAATTTTCCACCAACATTCTTCTTACAATCAGTAACTATTGCCATTCCTGTTTCTGAAGTTAAGTTACCTTTATCTCCAATTTGACCTCCCATTTCAGCGTAGAATGGAGTTTTCTCTGTTAATAAGAATCCTTCTTCCCCTTCTGAAAGTTCAGCCTTGAATTCTTCGTTGCTTCCTAAAACTATAACTTTTGAATTAAGTTCTAAGTTAACATATCCATCAAACTCAGTAACTACTGAAGCATCAATCTTGTTTATTGGACTTTCTTCACTTCCCATGTAGCTACTTTCGCCTCTAGCATTTCTAGCTCTTTCTCTTTGCTCTTTCATTTCTTTATTAAAGTTTTCTATATCTAACTCTAATCCTTTTTCTTCTAAAATCTCTTGAGTAAGTTCTAGTGGGAATCCAAATGTATCATATAATTTGAAAGCTTTAGCTCCTGATAAAACTTTCTCATTCTTTTCTTCCATTTCTGAAATATAGCTCATAAGTATATCCATACCTGAATCTATTGTTTCATTAAATCTTTCTTCTTCTAATTTGATTATCTTCTTAATATAATCAGCTTTTTCTTTTAATTCTGGATAAGCTTCTCCATAGTTTTCAACTACTGCATCAACCATTTCATTTAAGAATATTCCCTTAACTCCTAAAAGTCTACCATGTCTAGCAGCTCTTCTAAGAAGTCTTCTTAAAACATATCCTCTTCCTTCGTTTGAAGGTTGAACTCCATCACAGATTAAGAAAGTAACACTCTTACCATGGTCTGTTATTATTCTTAATGATACATCAGTGTTTTTATCTTCTCCATATTTAGCATTTGTTAATTCGCATGCTTTATTTAATATGTTTTTAACTGTATCTATTTCAAAGATGTTATCAACACCTTGCATTATTGTAGCTATTCTCTCAAGACCCATTCCTGTATCTATGTTCTTTTGAGCTAACTCGTTATAGTTTCCTTCTTCATCTTTATCAAATTGAGTGAAAACTAAGTTCCAGAACTCAACTATTCTATCAGCATCAGAAGCTTCTAAGAATTCTTCAACAGTCTCAACTTTTCCTTCTCCTCTATCGAAGTGAATTTCTGTACATGGACCACATGGACCTACTCCGATTTCCCAGAAGTTATCATCTTTTCCTAATCTGAATATTCTGCTTGGATCTACATCTGTTTTACTAGTCCAAATGTCATAAGCTTCATCATCATTTAAGTATATTGTTACATATAACTTATCTTTAGGAATTCCTAAAGTTTCTGTTATGAACTCCCAAGCCCAAGGAATTATTTCTCCTTTAAAGTAATCTCCAAATGAGAAGTTTCCTAACATTTCAAAGAATGTACCATGTCTTGAAGTTTTTCCAACATTCTCTATATCACCAGTTCTTATACACTTTTGGCAAGTTGTTATTCTCTTTCTTGGTGGTTGCTCTAAGCCTGTGAAGTAAGGCTTTAAAGGTGCCATACCAGCGTTTATTAATAATAAACTCTTATCGTTTTTAGGTACTAGTGGAAATGATTGTAATCTTAAATGATCTTTGCTTTCAAAAAAGCTTAAGTATTTTTCTCTTAATTCATTTGCTCCCATGAATTTCATAATTCTTTACCTCCAAATTTTATGTATTTATCCTTTTGCTTCAATCTTTAATCTCTCTGTTCTTTAAAACAGATTAAAAATTCACTTAGCTCTTAGATAAGTTTTTTATTTTATTATTAGTTTTACACACAAAAAAAGAACATAAAAACAAACACCCCTAAAACTCAAGGGACGAAAGCCTATGCTCCGCGGTACCACCCTAATTATGTAAAACTACATCACTCTAAAAAATATAGCTCAAAGATAGCTTCAACACCTCTTTTAAGAAGTTCTCACCAACCACTTCCTCTCTGGATAAAAGATAAATGCCTACTCATTCTCGTCAACGCTTTTCATTTAGTTATTATAGGCAAATTATAAGAAAAATTTCTTCACATGTCAATATAATTGCCAATTGTATGTGTATCTATTTCATTAAAATTCCTTTATATTATATGGTAAACTTAGATATTTCACATAAATACTAAACTTTCCTTTTTGCTATGTTTCATGTAAAGGTTGATTTGTATAAAAACATATGATAATCCTAATCACTGAAAATCTTAGCTTCATTTTAAACCTTAAAGGAACATATAATAATCCCAATCTTCATATATTACCTTAATTATAACTGCTATAGGGACTATAAATACCATCCCCATAAGGCCTCCTATTTGCTCTCCAATTAAAAGCAATATTATGATTAATATTGGATGCATATCTATACTCTCTGCCGTAATTTTAGGTGCTATTAAGTTTCCTTCTATTTGTTGAATTATTAAGAAGGTTACTATGACCCATAGAACTTTACTTGGTCCTTCCACTAAGGCCACAATAATGGCTGGAATTGCTCCTAAAATAGCTCCAAAGTAAGGTACTATATTTAATAAGGCATTTAAAAATGCCAATAGTAATGGAAACTTTAAACCTAATATAAGCATCCCTATAAAAGTCATAACTCCAACTAGCAAACTTAAAAGTAATTGTCCTAAAATATATTTACCTAAAACCCTATCTATATCCCTTCCAAGATTTTTTAATAGGGATCTTTTGTTCATAGGGAAAAAATATAAAAATTTATTAGAAATCAAATCTCCATAAGCTAAAAAATAATAAGCTAAAACTGGTATTACAGCAAAAGCTAAAATATTTTCAGAGAACCCAATTAAATTATTTATAGTATTATTAGCAAAGTTAGCTATAAATATATTGAGTTTTTCTGTAGCTTGAGCCTCAACAACGTTAAAAACTCCTGAATCCATAAACTTCATCTTCATTGCTAAGTCATTTATAAAAGTTTCAATGCTATTTATAAGTCCATCAAAGCTTTCTCCTTCTTTAAACATACTTGGAATTAGAGCCATGAAAAAGAACAGCATTAAGAGAATTATTCCTACTACCACAACCATAGCTAAAAAGCTCTTATTAAATTTTGTTTTTTCATACAGTAACCTATATAAGGGTTTTAGAATATATGCAAAAACTCCTGATGCTATTATTATAATAATAGTATTTCTAAAAGCTTCAAATCTATAAAAAAGAAATATAAATAAAGCTGCTATCAATATAATTATTATATTTCTAGTTAATTTTCTTTTATTTTTTAAAGCCTCAAACATTCTAATTCCTTCTTTCACTTAATATCAAAAATAGCATAAGATAAAGAATAATCCTTTCTCTTCTATAAAGATTGAATAATTATTTAATCTTTATAAGATTTAGCTGGAAGCATTCTCATATTTATATTCTTGTTACCAAAAAACAAAATATTCTCTTCTCCCAAAATAGTCTCTTTTAGTTGAACTACTCTTTTTCCATTCTTAAACTTATCAAAGATTCCTCCAACCACAATTAGTCCTCTTATATAAAAATCATAGTCTATTAAAATATCCTCTAATATACCAAGCATATGTCCATCCTTATTTATAAGATCAAAATCTTTTATTTCACTAAATTTTAATCCTTTATGTATGTGAACTCCCTCAACCATAATAGTCTCACTTAAAGAAATGACATTAGTTAAATCCACATAATCTCTCTTTGAAAATAATTTTTTTGTTACTATGAATCCCATAACTTTTCCATTGAAATAATCCATAGCAAGATCACATACCACTCCAACCTTTTTTCCATTAGAATCAAAAACCTTAAGGCCAATTAAATCTCTTACTCTATACATCCTAAAAGTCCTCCCTTCCTAATTCAAGCAAAGTCATTAGTAATAATATTTAGTATTATCTATATCTTTCCAAAAAATACACAGTTTAAAGGTTATTTTAGAATTATTTCCATAAAATATAGCTAATATAAAAAAGATGATTAAATATTATACATTAAAATATTTAATCATCTTTTTCATTATATCTACTATATTATAATTTTCTTTTTCTTTTTTAAGTTCAAGTATTTTATAATATTCTTTTAATGTTTCTTCATTTGAACCTAAGTTTATCATATAATTATCACTTTTAGTTTTGATGTATATACTCTCATTATTTAAATTTTCAACAAAGCACTTGCTTACTCCAAAATTCTCAAGACTTTCCTCACCAAAAATTTTATCTCCAAAATTTCCTCCTCCCTTATTCCACTGTATATTTAAGGGACCATCTACGACTTTCATTGATTTTATATCATTTAAATTAATCTTGGCATCTCCCCATCCACTAATTCTAATTTCATTTTTTGATAAATTTATTATAAAAGGATTTTTAATCATATTTGAAAAATAAAAGTATAAACCAGCAGCAATACCCATTACTACTATGAAAATCATTAAAATAATTATTGCAAAAAATTTTTTATGTTCTTCTAAAGCCAAGGCTTTATAAATCATAAAATTTCCTTCTTTCTTTATATTTATATAAATTAATAATATTACTTACAATTCTATAATTAAACTGAACTTAATTATTAATTTGCTATTTTAAACCCAAATTTGTTTATAAATTACAAAATAAAGAACTATTAGTTATGTATTAAACATAAAACCAATAGCCTCAATGTTAAAAATCTTAAAAATTCGTTATATTTTAATTCTATTATGAATTTTCATTTTCATCTCTATAAGATATCCAAGTCCTTGAAGTAAAGTAATTGGATTATAAACTCTTTTATATTCTTTAAATCCAATTTTTTCGTATAAATTTTTAGCATTAATATTTTTGGATAAAACCTCTATATAGCATTCTTCAAAAATTCTTTCATCATTACAGACAAAATTAATAAGCGCTGTAGCTATTCCCTTACCTCGGTATTTTTTATCAGTTACTAAGTAATCAATGTATAAATCACTGTCTCCCTTTACTGCTGGCTTTTCCATAATTGATTTCATCTGCTTATATACTATTGTTCCTTTTCCATTTCCCAAAAGCTTTTTAAAAACTTCCTTATTAAGAGAAACTGCTCTTTTTTCATTTGTTCCACTGCCTAATAATCCTACAACTTTATCTTTCTCAAGTGTAATATAAATCATAGAGAAATCTAATGAATAAAAAAATAATTCATTTAACACCTCTCTATCTTTAGTAAAAGAAAACATCTTATGAAATCCTTCTGCGAATAAACCTGTAGCTTCTCTTTTATACTCTTCATCTAATTCTGATAACTTTACTATACTAAAATTTTTCATTTACTCTTTCTTTCCCCCATATCACTAATTATCTTTAGAAAACATTTTTTAAAATCCAAATTCTCAAAAATCAAAGTAATATTAATTATAATATCTTTTTTGTAAATAATATACATAAAAGCAAATAAAATAAAGCACTATAAAATACACCTACCTAAGGGTAATTATGATTGGCGAGATAATTAAAACTTTTTATTTTATGTTTTAAGAAGTTTTGTGATAGTAGTAAAAATAATATTTATATGGATCCCTAGTATATTCTCTAAAAACTCCTAAAAAGCTAAAATAAAAAAAGCCCCCTTGCGGGAGCTTTTTATTAAAGTAGGCTTTCGATTATTCCTCCACCTACAACTAAATCATCTTTGTAGAAAACAACAGATTGACCTTTAGTTATGGCTCTTTGTTTATCTTCAAAAGAAACCTTAATTCTTCCATTTTCCATAGGACTTATAGTAGCCTTAGCTGGTCTAGCTGAATATCTAATCTTAGCTTCAACTTCCATTGGCTCTTCAAGTTTATCTATAGATATTAAGTTTATATCCTTACAAACTAAATCAGTTTTAAAGATATCTTCTTCTGGTCCAACTACAACTGTGTTAGTTACAGGGTTTATATCTGTAACGAATACTGGTCTTCCAAGAGCTAATCCTAAGCCTTTTCTTTGACCTATTGTGTAGTAAACTATTCCTTTATGTTTTCCTAAAACATTTCCTTGCTTATCAACAAAGTTTCCTGGTCTAACTTTGTTTGGAGCAGCTTCACATATGTATCTTCCATGATTGTTATCTGGAATAAAGCATATTTCTTCACTGTCCTTTTTATTATGAACATCTAGACCAATTTCTTTAGCTATTTCTCTAATTCTATCCTTTGTAAACTCTCCACAAGGCATTAAAGTATGCTCTAACTGTTCTTGAGTTAAGTTATATAAAGCATATGTTTGATCTTTTCTGTCATCCTTTGATCTTATGAGCTGGACTCTTCCATCTCTCTCCTCGATTTTAGCATAGTGACCTGTAGCAACATAGTCTGCACCTATACCTTTAGCTTTTTGTAAAAGCTCATCGAATTTAAGATATTTATTACATGCAATACATGGATTTGGAGTTCTTCCTTGTATGTACTCATCTACAAAATAATCTATTACGTTTCTTTTAAAACTATCTCTAAAGTTTAAAACGTAAAAAGGAATATCTAATTTTTGAGCAACTCTTCTTGCATCATCAACGGCTGAAAGAGAACAACATCCGCCTTCTCTCTCTTCATATTCCTTATCCTCTTGCCATATTTGCATTGTAACACCAATTACATCATATCCCTGTTCCTTTAAAAGGTAAGCAGCAACGGAGCTATCAACTCCGCCACTCATACCTATAACAACCTTTTTCTTTGTCACAAAATCACCACTTTAATTATTATTCTTAGCCGTGAACATGCTCATGTATGTCATGTGAATGTTCTTTCATATCCCAAGGCTCTAAACCTTGACTTTTTCTATAGTCGTTTATAGCTTTGTGTATAGCTTCTTCTGCTAATACTGAGCAGTGCATTTTTACTGGTGGAAGACCATCTAAAGCTTCAGCAACAGCTTTATTTGATAATTCCCAAGCTTCTTCTACAGTTTTTCCTTTTATAAGCTCTGTAGCCATACTTGATGAAGCTATAGCAGATCCACATCCATAAGTTTCGAATTTAACATCTTCTATGATGTTATTTTCTATTTTAAGATATATTCTCATTATATCTCCACATTTAGCGTTACCAACTTCTCCGATTCCGTTAGCGTCTTTTATTTCTCCTACATTTCTTGGGTTTTTGAAATGATCCATAACTTTTTCACTATATATCATGATTAATTCTCTCCTTCTACTTCTCTTAAATGATTTTTCCATAATGGTGACATACTTCTTAATCTTGCGATTATTGGTGGTACTTTTTCTAATACGTAATCTACGTCTTCTTGAGTTGTACCTTCACCTAAACTTAATCTTAATGATCCATGTGCTATTTCATGAGGAAGTCCTATTGCTAATAACACGTGTGATGGATCTAATGATCCTGATGTACAAGCACTTCCGCTTGAACCACATATTCCTTCAAAGTCTAATGAAAGAAGTATTCCTTCACCTTCTATAAACTCAAAGCATACATTTACGTTACCTGGTAATCTCTTGCTACCATCTTTTGGTCCGTTTAATCTTGTAAATGGTACTTCTAATAATCCTTTTATTAATTCATCTCTTAACTTAGAAACCTTAGCTATATGTTCTTCTAGGTTATCTCCTGCTATTTCCATAGCTTTTCCTAATCCAACTATTGCAGGGATGTTCTCAGTTCCAGCTCTTCTAGCTCTCTCTTGACCACCACCATGGATTAAGTTATCTATTCTTATACCTTTTCTGATATATAAAGCTCCAATTCCTTTTGGTCCATAGACTTTATGTCCAGCTAATGAAAGTAAGTCAATGTTCATATCTTTAACATCAATCTTAACATTTCCTACAGCTTGAACTGCATCTGTATGGAATATTACTTTTCTTTCTCTACAGATTTTACCTATTTCCTTAACTGGTTCTATAGTTCCTATTTCATTATTTGCAAACATTATAGAAACTAAGATAGTTTTATCAGTAATAGCATTTTTTAATTCTTCTAAATCAACAAATCCTTCTTCATTTACATCTAAGTAAGTTACTTCGAATCCTTGCTTTTCTAACCATTGGCAAGTGTGTAGTACAGCATGATGCTCTATTTTTGAAGTTATTATATGATTTCCTTTATTCTTATGAGCAAAAGCTATTCCTTTTATTGCCCAGTTATCTGCTTCTGATCCGCCACCAGTAAAGTAGATTTCATTTGTATCTGCATTTAAAACTTTAGCTACTCTTTCTCTAGCAGTATCTACAGCCATTCTTGATTCTCTTGAAACTCCATAAAATGCTGATGGATTTCCAAATTTATTTGTGAAGTATGGTAACATTTCCTCTAATACTTCAGGTTTAACATATGTAGTTGCTGAGTAGTCCATATAAACAACTCTATTATTCATTTTCTTCACTCCTACTAACAATTTTTAAAGCTTCATTTTTTTCTTTCATAGCCTTGTAATCTTCTACTATATCTTTAAGAGTTACTGAATTAGTAACCTCATCTATACTTGTTTTTATCTTTTTCCATAAAAGTCTAGTTGCGCAACAATCAACATTATTACAAACTACATCCTCTAAACATTCAGATATTTCTATTGGTCCTTCTAAAACCTCCATAATATCTGCTACTGTTATTTCTTCAGGTAGTCTATTTAAAACATATCCTCCTTGAGCTCCTCTAATACTTTTTATAAGCTTAGCTTTTCTTAGAGAACTAAATAATTGCTCTAGATAATATTCAGATATATTTTGTCTTTGTGATATTGATTTTATTGACACAGGTGACCCACCATAATTTATAGCTAAATCAACCATGGCTTTCACACCATATCTTCCTTTGGTAGATAATTTCATTTAATCACCTCTAAATCTGACTAATTCGATGTACTTTATGTGATTATAATATCAAAGCCGAGTAAATTTGTCAACTATAATATTTACATATTCTTTATTTAAAAATATAAATATTTCAAAGAAAATTTGTCTAGTTTATCCATTGTAATCACAGCATAAAGGAGTTTTTATTAAATCACAAAAAGTAAAGCTTTTAAGTCTTCTACATTTACAAAAAAGACTCAAACTCACTGCTTTTTTCTCATGAAAAATCTAAACTCCTCTTAAAATTAGATTTATTTATTCTTAATATTCTTCCAATATGCCTTTATACTTCCCTCGTATTTATTGTCTTTAGGCTTATAATATTCTTTGCCTTTCATATTCTCAGGCATGTACTCTTGTGATACATAACTATTTGGATAATTGTGTGGATATAAATAGCCACCTACCCCTAAGTTGCTTGCTCCACTATAATGAGCATCTTTTAAATGTTTTGGCACATCGCCTGCATTAACTCTCTCTAAATCACTTAAGGCACTATCTATTGCAACGTATGCACTATTTGATTTAGGAAGAGTGGCTAAATAAATTACAAGTTCTGATAATATTATTCTTGCCTCAGGTAATCCTATCTTTAAACAAAGATCTATTCCACTATTTACAACCTGAAGGGCATTAGGATGAGCAAGTCCTATATCTTCAGCTGCAATAACCCCTAATCTTCTGACTATGCTATCCATATTTCCACCTTTAATAAGCCTTGCTAAATAATGAACAGCTGCATCAGGGTCACTTCCTCTTATACTTTTTTGAAGTGCACTTAATAAATTATAATAATCATCTCCAGATGCATCAGATTTTAAATTAGATTGTCCTAATTCTTCTATATAATCCTGAGTTAATACAATATTCTCTTTGTTCTGAGATTTAATGCCTAATTCTAATACTGTGTAAGCTTTCCTAACATCTCCTTGAGCTATTTCTCCAATATATCTTAGGACATTCTCCTCAATAGAAATCTTATAACCTTCCTTTTCTAGCTTACTAACAGCTCTTTCTAAAGCAATTATTATATCCTCTGTACTTACAGGTTCAAAAGCAAATATAGTACTTCTACTTAATATAGCCTTATGAATTGCAAAATATGGATTTTCCGTAGTACTAGCTATTAAGACAACTCTTCCATCTTCTATAAATTCAAGAAGAGCTTGTTGCTGCTTTTTGTTAAAATGCTGAAGCTCATCTATATAAAGTATTATTCCTTTAAAGTTCAATAAGTTATCTATATCTGAAGTAATACTTTGTATTTCTTTTATTGAAGATGTGGTGGCATTTATTTTATAAAATTTTTTATCTGTATAATTTGAAATTATGTTGGCTAAAGTTGTTTTTCCAACTCCAGGGGGACCATAAAAAATACAGTTCATTATATTTTTATTTTTTATAAGCTTATTTAGGGGAGTTCCCTCTCCAATAATATGCCTTTGACCAACCATATCTTCCAAACTTTTAGGTCTCATAACATCTGCTAAAGGTCTCAACTTTGATAACTTACCTCCTTTCTTAACTTCATCTAATAATATCTTTTCATTTACCTAAGATCCTATTTTATTTTTTCTTAGGAGTACAATTTCACTAAGTTCTACTTCATAAGTTCAAGGTACCAAATTGGAAATTTGAACTTTCACTTAAAACATAGCCTAATTTTAATATCTTATGTAAATATATTAACTTGCTAAAACATAATTTTGTTTCTTCCTGTCATTTTAGCATTATAAAGTTTATTATCAACATGTTTTATTATATCAGATATATCCTCTTTTTTTGAAATTTCAAATAGTCCAAAACTAGCTGTTAGTTTTATTTTTATATCACCATAAACGAAGTCTTCATTCTCAACTACTTTTCTAAGTTTTTCTGCTACATTAATTCCCTTTTCTTCATTAGTATTATTTAAAATAATTAAGAATTCTTCGCCTCCATATCTACCAACCCAGTCACTACTAACTCTAATATTTTTTTCTAAAATATTAGCAAAATCTTTTAATATTTTATCTCCAATCAAATGCCCATATGTATCATTTATATTTTTAAACCAGTCTATGTCTGCCATTATTATAGTTGTAGGTATGCCTCTATTTAAATTTTTATCTATTTCTTTTGAAAGCCTATGATTTATGTATCTTCTGTTATAAATTCCAGTCAAATAATCCTTAACAAGATTTTCTCCAATATTACTCATTTTTATATCTAAATATGTAGTTTCTCCACATTTGTCTACTATCTCACCATTTTCTGTTATATCTTTCAAAACTTCAACCACATATCTTTTCCCCTCAACTTCTATTGGAGAAGCTATAACCAAAAATATTTTCCCCACATTGTGCTCTAACTTAACAAAGGTATCATTCTCTAAATATGCCTTTTTAGCTATACAGTTACTACACCTTGAGTTTTTTTTCCATATATCATGACAGTTGACCATAGAAAAATCGCCCTCAAAGAGTAACTTATGATTACAATTTTCATTAATATGATCTGAAATAACTTTCTTTTTTATGGGGTCTACCACTCTAATAGCATCATAAAAATTTTTAAATATAGATAGCCTATCCTTAATATCCAATACAATGTCCAATTAATCGTCCTCCAATACTTTAAATTAAGTATAAAACCTTATTTAAAACAAAAAAACTAAATATGAAGCAAGCTTTTAATAAATACTTGCTCTCCCTAAAAATTACTTTTTCCAATATACACACTATCTATTAGTAATTATACAACAAAAAAGATTCTAATAAAAAATATTAGAATCTTTAATGTGTAGGTATTCTTTTTTATACTCTTCACAGCTTACGAATCAGTCCTTTATCTGGTAATTTTTCCAACATGGTACCATTTCACTGTTTTAAGTGAGTATTGATTTTTAGCTAACCATTCAAATCTAACTATTTATTTTAAAAGTTCTACTTCTTCATCTAAAGATATGATTCCACCTTTTAAAACTTTAGTAAAGACACCATATGCTGGCATTATACATCTTCCTACTTGATAATATATAGCACATTTATCGTGGCATTTTTTCCCAATTTGAGTTACTTCTAAAATAACATCACCAATTTTTATTTTTTGCCCTATAGGAAGTTTATTTAATTCTATTCCATCTACCACTAAGTTTTCTCCAAAAGCTCCGAAATCTACATTTCCTCCATCTGCTCTGAAGTCCTCTATTTTTTCAAAAGCTAATAAACTTACTTGTCTATGCCACTTTCCTGCATGAGCATCTCCTTTAATTCCGAAATCCTCTATGAATTCAGCTTCCTCAACTTGAAATTTAGCTGTTCCTTTCTTTTCACTTATACAAATAGCTCTTACCTTGCTCATGTCTTATCCTCCTATTTCATACATAAATCTTTTATCTTCATCTTTTTCTTTCACTTTAAAATTATGTTTCTCTGGCTTGTCATAAATACTTTTTTCGATTATTTCTCTAAGCTCTTCATCACTTATTCCGGCTCTAATCTTATCCTTTAAGTTAACCCCATATTTCCAATGAAGACATTGCTTCATAAAACCCTCTGGTGTAACTCTTATTCTATTACAATCTTCACAGAAACAGTCACTTATAGCACTTATAAAACCAACTTTTCCTTTAAATCCATTTATATTTATGTATTTAGCTGGCCCATTTCCTCTTAAAGTTTTCCCATTATCTAATACTTCTTTTTCTTTTTTTATGATTTCTAAAACTTCTTTATTAGTAACTCCCTTAAACTTTTTACCTTCTCCAATAGGCATAAGTTCTATAAACCTAATATCTATAGGATCTTTTTCTGCTAGGTTTACTAAATCTAAAATCTCATCTTTATTAAAATCCTCTAATATAACAGTGTTTATCTTAACTTTAACATTATTTTCTAGGCATTTCTTTATTGAATATAGTACCTTATGTAAAGTTCCTACTCTTGTTATTTCATTAAATCTATTCTCTTTTAATGTATCTAAACTTATATTTACTCTTGTTAATCCATTTTCACTTAATTCTTTTACATTATCACCTAATAAAATCCCATTAGTAGTTAGGCAAATCTCTTCAATACCTGGCACTTTATTAATATTTTTAATTAAATCTACAATTCCTTCTCTCACAAGAGGTTCTCCCCCTGTAAGTCTTACCTTCTTTATTCCAAGAGCTGCACATTCCTTAACAATCCTTAGGACCTCATCTAAAGTCATAAGCTTATTATTTTCGATGAAATTATTATGTTTCTCATCCATACAATAAGCACATCTTAAATTGCATTTATCAGTTAGAGAAATCCTTAAATAATCAATTTCTCTTCCATACCTATCCCTCACTTTTTCACCTACTTTTTCTACATAATAAACTTGATTTTCTAAAAATCAATATTTTCCTAAAACAAAGCCTCTTTCTTAAATAATTACTTTCCAAAAGAGCAATGTGGGAAAGTGCATACTGGACAGTTTAGGCAAAGTCCTCCATGTCCATACTCTGCAATATCCCTTAAAGTTAATTTTTCATCTGCTAAAACTCTTGGAAGAACTAAATCTAAAGCTGTTCTTTTTGCATACATAGCACAGCTTGGAATTCCTATAATAGGAACATCATTATAATATGCTAAAAGAAGCATTGCACCTGGTAGTACCGGTGAACCATATGTTACTAATTCTCCACCACATTCCTTTATAGCTGTTGGAGTTACATCATCAGGATCAACTGACATTCCACCTGTACAAAGTATAAGTTCAGCACCTTCATCTAATGCTTTTTTTATTTCCTCAATAATTCTCTCCTTATGGTCTGGAAGAATAACTTGTCTTTCCATTTCTATATTAAACTCTTTAAGTTTATCCTTAAGAACAGGACCAAAGGCATCCTTTATTCTTCCACTATAAACTTCATTCCCTGTAGTTATGGCAAAAGTCTTTTTCTTTTTTATATCCTTAACTTCTATAAGCTTATCTTTTATTAAATTTTCTGCTTCAATTATTTTCTTTTCATCTATAACAAGAGGAATTACTCTTGTAGCTCCTACCTTATCTCCTTTTTTAACTGGAAAGTTTCCATGTATTGTAGAAACTATTATTTCCCCTAACATATTTAACTCTAATAATTTTTCTTTATCTATTTTTAAAAGCCCATCTTTATTAGCTATAAACTCTATTTTACCTTCCTTTATTTCTCCAAAACTTAATCCTTCTCCACAAACTAAGTCTTTTAATCTTTCAGCAGCCTCATTTTCATGAAGCATTCCTTCTTCTTTCTCCCATACGTAAATATGTTCTTTACCTATAGATAAAAGTTTTTCTATATCTTCTTCTCTTATTACATGTCCCTTTTTAAAGGCTCTTCCTTTAAATTTACCTGGTATTATTTGAGTTACATCATGAGATAATATTGTTCCAACTGCATCTTCAACTCTTATTTGTTTCATAATTCTCTGTTATCCCCTATTATTTAAATCTCTTAGTAGCAAATATCTATTTAAATAGTTTGGATAACAATCCACCTCCCCTTAATGTTCTTTATATAATAATAAATCTTTTACTCTTCTCTATTTTCTATTAATTTTTCATACTCTTCAACGGTATTTATATTATAAAAATTCTTTTCTTTCTTGTCATTTATTTCTCTTAATGAAGAAAAATCATCAATTATTTTAGTATTAAAATTTAAGCAAGTTTTTATTAGCTTATTATTATTTCTTAAAAGTTCTCTCTCCATAAGTTCTTTACAAGTTTTTTTGTATATAGCACAAAGTGGTTGGAGTTTCCCTTCCACCTTAGGAATTAAAACCTCATAGTCATCATTTATACTTCCTAAATAATTAACTACATTTTTATTTATAAAAGGCATGTCACAGGCAACAACCAAACAATAATCTGTTTTTATATAGTTTAAGGCTGAATGAATTCCACTTAATGGTCCCTGAGAAGGATATATATCCTTAATAACCTTAAGCCCTAAGCCTTTATAATCCTCCGGGCTGTTAGATATTATGATTATTTCTTCATAATCACTTAAAGCATTAATTATTCTCTCTATAAAATAATTATTTTCATACTCTAAAAAAGCTTTATTTTTATAATTCATCCTACTACTTTTTCCGCCTGCTAAAATAGCAGCAGTCTTTCTTATCACCTTTAACACACCTCCTTAAATTATCACTTTCTAGTTCCGCTTTAAGCTAATATTGATTTTTAGATAGAACTGTAAGACCATCTTAATGAGCAGTCAGGTCTGAAGGGCTAGCTAAAAAGCAACATTCACCTAAAACAAAACATAAACTATAATTTTATTATGTTTACTGTTTCTCCAGCATTTAATCCTTCATTTCCAGCCTCAATTTCTATTAGGCAATTAGCATTTAAAAGGGAACTTAAAATTCCATTTCCACTCTTAACCTGAGTTATGTAAACCTTACCTCCACTTTCATTATAAACTATATTTCCTCTTAAAAACCTTCTTTGTGGACTTTTCTTATTAAAAGAATCCATTAAAACTCCCTTTTCTCTTTTAATACATACAGATTCTTCTTCTCCTTCTAATTTCTTAAGAACTGGTTTTCCTAATAGTTCAAAGGTTGTTAAGGCTGCATTTGGATTTCCTGAAAGGCTTATTAAAAGCTTATCTCCTCTTTTACTACAAACAACAGCAGAACCTGGTTTTATTTTTATCTTCCAAAATAATTTTTCAAAACCTAAATTCTCAGCGACATCTTGCATAAGGTCCTTATCTCCAACTGAGGCACCTCCAGTGGTGAAAACCACATCAGCTTCCTGAAAAGCTTCTTCTATTGCCTTTCCTATGTCTTGAATATCATCTCCAACATGCTCCATTAATAAAACATCATATCCTAGTTCTTCTATTCTTCCACTTAAACTATATAAATTGCTGTCATATATTTTTCCAGCTTTTAAAAGGCAATGTATATCACACACTTCATCACCAGTACTTACTATAGAAACTTTTGGCTTTCTATATACATGAACATTAGTTATTCCTGAACTTGCCATTATACCCAAATCAGCATAATCAAGCCTTTTTCCTTTATCAATTAAAAGCTCTCCTTCTCTTATATCCTCTCCCATAAAGGAGATATTTTCACATACCTTCATCTCTTTAAATATTTTAACTAGATTCCCATTTCTATACGTTTCTTCTTGTTTTAAAACACAATCTGCTCCCATAGGAATTGGAGCTCCCGTCATAATTCTAGCGGCTTCACCTTTTCTAATTTCTCTTTTAGGCCACATTCCCGCAAATATCTCATCTACTATTCTAAGTTCTATAGGATTTTCTCTTGATGCTCCCTTAGAATCTTCTGATTTAAAAGCATACCCATCAAAAACTGATTTATTAAAGGGAGGATTATTAATCTTCGATTTAACATCACTATATAAAACTCTCTTTAAAGAATTCTTTATACTAACAACCTCACTTTTTAAAGCCTTAGTATGCTTATTTAATGTTTCAAGAGCTTCTTCTAAAGCTATAAATTTTTCCAAAATATCACCATCCCTTTAAAAATAAAAATGCTTATTATCTTTGTTATAGTAACAAGAATAATAAGCATTAAATAGTCTTCTTTAGACTATAATATTAAAACTTTAGAAAACATAATAACAAATAAAATTTTCAAAATTAAGTGGTCTTTGTTTATTAATTAAAGAATTAAAATGTTATTTTAGTTTTATTAGCAAGGTTTATTTGTAATCATTCTTTAATCATAAACAGTTAAATCCTTCACCAAATAATATAATTATTAATACAGTGAATTTTTAAGCTCCTTACTTTGCAAATTTTATGCACGCTTTTTAGTTTCAAAGTTTTGCTTATTCTCCTTCCCAAAGTACGTGGAGGCAAAGTTTTTTCAAACCCTACCCTGTGGATTACTAAAACTAAATTTTATAATAAAACAAAATTATTATAATTATTTTTCTTATATGTAAGTGAAATCAAATTACTTAATAAACATATAAAGCTCTAATATTTTAGTAATCCAGGCTTAGAAATCATAGGTATTTTCCCTTAGACTTATAAGCTTGGAGAATTAAGTTAGGTTTTAATATGATATTTCTACCTAACTTAATTTAATATTTTATATATAAGATATGTCTTTTAATACCTCTATTTTAATCAAAATCTTCAGTTACAAGATTTGCAATTTCTTCATAGTCATTTAAATTAACAACTTTAACTCCATCTAATGATAATGGAACATCACTAGCAACTCCTATAAGTTTTTCCTTTGGAGTTATTATCTCAGTGCTAATCCCTTGTCTATATACTTCAAGCTTTTTATAATGACTATTTTTATAACCTTCTATTATTATAAAGTCAAAATCTTCAACTTGCCTTATAAGCTCTTCTAAAGGAATTTCTTCCTCTAATTCTCTTATTAAAGCCATTCTTTTCTTAGAGGAAATTATAACTGCCTCCGCTCCTGCTTTTCTATGACGCCAAGTATCTTTTCCTTCTTTATCTATATCAAATCCATGGACATCATGTTTTATGGTAGCGACACTCTTTCCTCTTTTTTTAAGTTCTTTTATAAGCCCTTCTATTAAAACAGTTTTTCCTGTATTAGAGCAACTTGCAACCACATTAATAATTTTAGCCAAAGCTCTAACCTCCTCCTAACAAAGCTTATATAAAAGATTATATAAACCATATTTACTTAATAGAATTATAGCTCTTTTTTTCTGTTTTAAGCTATTGTTGATTTTTAGATAGAACTGTAAGACCATCTTAATGAGTAACTAGTATTGCATTATTCTGGAGTAGATGATAGCAATACTTTGCGATATTAAGCTAGGTCTGAAAGTCTAGCTAAAAATCAACCCATGCTAAAACAGAGCTCTACTTTTAGCCACTAGTAAGTGTATTCTAAGTTTTCTTTTATGTTGAAGAAGTCTGCATAATCAACTTCAAATAATGGCTTTTTAACTCTTGAAACATTTATCTTTTCTTTTATAAGTTGAGTTAAAACTCCAGCGTAAGATAAATCTCCTTGAATTATTGCTCCATATATCTTTCCATCTTTATGAATTATCTTCTTATAGTTTTCTCCATCAATCTCTATTTCTTCTACATAAGAATCATCTGGAGAATTTACATTTCCTAAAGACATTGTTGTAAGACCTAGGAAGTTCATTGTATTTTTGCTACCAAAGAAATCTTCCATGAATATCTCATTTCCAGTCATATTATTAGCAGCTATTATACCTTCTTTTACTGCTGTTGGCCATATTGGATTTCTTCCTGTAATATCTCCTGCACCATAAACGTCTCTTGTGTTAGTTTCACCTTTTTCGTTTATTATTAAACCAAACTTATCAGTTTCAACTCCACTATCCTTTAAGAAGGCTACATTTGATCTTACTCCAGTAGCAACTATTATAAGTTCACAAGGAATTTCTTCTCCTGTATTTATAAGTAATGCTTTTGGATTATTGTTTTCATCAACAATAACTTTTTCCGCTCTAACACCAAGTTTTAAGCTTACTCCTGCCTTTTCAAATCTCTCTTCATACTTTGAAGAAGCATATTTATCAAGTTGTATAGGAAGAACTCTATCACCCATTTCAACTAAAGTAACATTTAGTCCTTTTCCTACAAGGCCAGCAATAGCATCTATTCCTACAAGCCCTGCTCCTAAAACAACTACATTTTTAACCTTTTCTGCCTCTTCTTTTATTTTGATAGCATCATCTAAATTTCTTAATCCAACTACATTATTAGCTCCTCTTAAATTCTCTATAGGAGGAATAAATGCTGAAGCTCCTGTAGCTAATAATACTTTATCAAATTTAACTTCTTCTCCATTTGAAAGAGTTAAAATATGTGCCATCGGGTCTATTGAAGTAACCTCAAGACCTTTTTTCCATTCTATATTATATTTTTCAAAAAAGTTTTTGTCTGTGAAATCTAAAGCTTCAACATCTCTATGTCCGCTTATATAATGATGTAATATACATCTTGAATATACATTTTCATCTTTTGATATTAATATTATTTCCGCATCCTTATCTATTTCTCTAAGAGTTTTTGCTCCACTTATTCCAGCGGCTGATGCACCTACAACAACATATCTCATATTATTCTTCTACCTCCTCTAAAGTTATTGCTCCCATTGGACATTTTGCAACGCATTGAGGAGTTCCTTCTGGTGTATTTGCACACATATCACATTTCATTATATATTTATTCATTTCATGCTCAGCTTTTAAAACACCATAAGGGCATGCCATTACACACATAAAGCAACTTGCACATCTTGACTTATCATAAGTTACAAAACCAGTCTCATTATCTTTTTTCATTGCTCCACTCATACAAGTATAAACACATTCTGGTCTATCACAGTGTCTACAGAAAATAGGAGTATATTTACCTTCACTTGTTATAGCTATTCTACTTCTTGTGTCCTCTGAATCATGTGCAACTATACAAGCAGTTGTACATGTTAAACATCCTACACATTTATCTCTATCTATTTTTATTCTTTTCACAGTAAATCCCTCCTACTTTCTAACCTTTTCTATATTAACTTGAACTGTCTTATATGAAGGCTCCTTTGAATAAGGATCAAATATAGATGGTGTTAATGCATTTGTTTCTATGTAATGTATTGGTGCATATAACTCTTTTTCCTTAACATTATCAGTTAATCTAGCAGTGAATTTAGATGTAACTCCATTTGATGAATGAACTAACACCTCATCATTTTGCTTTATGCCAAGCTTTTCTCCATCTTTTCTGTTTATATCTATATAAGCCACTTCTGGAACTATGTTAGTTACAGCCTGGATTTCTCTTGTTCTAGTTTGAGTATGCCATTGTCCTACTGTTCCTCTTCCTGTATTGAAGTTAAATGGGAACTCTTCATTTGTAGCAGTTGGATTTTCAGCTACATCTTCAAATACAAATTTAGCTCTTCCACTTGGAGTATAGTATTTTCCGTCTTCAAAAAGTCTTCTCTCATCTGACTTTAATTCTTCTCCTTCTCTACAAGGCCATTGAAGTCCCTTAGAACCTCTTAATCTTTCATAAGATACTCCTGTAATATCACAAGGCATTCCTTTACTACATTCTCTTAGAAGCTTGAAAGCATCCTCTGGAGTTCTCCATTTATCTAAAAGGCTACCCATTCCTAAAGCTTCTCCAATTCCTAAGAATATTTCATAGTCGCTTAGTTCTCCTTCTTCCTTTTCTAAAACAGGAACTAAGGCAGAAAGTCTACGCTCAGTGTTTATTAAGACGCCTTCCTTCTTAATTGCAGGAACTGAAGGTAGGTATAAATCACATTCACTTGAACTGTCTGTATCTTCATATATATCTTGAACAACAAAGAAATCTAAGTTTTCCATAGCCTTTTTAAATGTTTCATTATTAGTCCATGAATGTCTTGGGTTAGTACAAACTACCCATAGTCCTTTAATTTCACCCTTGTTTATTCCATCTATAATTGCAGGATAAGGAAGAGTTGGTTTTGTTGGAAGCATTTCTTCATCTATATCTAAAATGTCAGCAACAGCTTTTCTTCTTTCCTTATTATCATATTCTCCACCACCATAAAGACCAGTTGTATTACTAAATGCTCTTGATCCCATAGCATTACATTGACCTGTTAGAGAGTTAGCACCTGTACCTTCTCTTCCAATGTTTCCTGTCATTAAAGCTAAGTTTATTATGGCTTGGGCTGTTCTAACAGCTTCATAACTTTGGTTAACACCCATTGTCCACCAGAATGAAACTCTCTTTCCTTCGTGGATTATTTTTGCAAGTTCTAAAACTCTCATTTTAGAGATTCCAGTTTTCTCTTCAACATCTTCTAAAGTATATTTTTTAACATGTTCTTTGAAATCTTCAAAACCTTCAGTATGGTTATTTATATACTCTTCATCTATCCATCCTTTTTCTATAAGCACGTTTGCTAAAGTATAGAAAAGAGCTAAATCACCCTTAGTTTTTATGTCAATCCACATATCTGAGTTCATAGCTGTTTCAGATTTTCTTGGATCTATGGTAATTATTTTAGCATCCTTATTTTTTCTAACTCTTCCCCAAGCTATTGGATGAGCTATAACTGGGTTTGCTCCAATAAAAAATATAGTATCTGAAAGCTCTAAATCATTTAATGTATATGGCGGTGCATCAAAACCAAAACTTTGCTTATGAGCAACAACTGCTGTAGCCATACAAAGTCTAGTGTTACCATCACCGTTAATTCCCATATAAGTTCTTCCTACATGCCCTAAAAGAGCCATTTCTTCTGTTGGTAATTGTCCTGTGCTTATGTAAGCTACGCTCTCTTTACCATACTTTTCTTGAATGGCTGTCATCTTTTCAGCAAATAGATTAAATGCTTCATTCCACTCTATTGCCTTTCTTTCTCCATTTTCCATTTTAACTAAAGGCTTTTTAGACCCTTTAAATTTAGTGCATTGTTTATCTAAATTAAGTCCTTTTATACAAGAAAACCCCTTATTAACTGGATAATGAGGTGTAGGAACCACTTTTTTGATCTTACCATCTTCTGTGTAAAAATCTATATTACATGCAAGTGCACAATAGTTACATGTAGATTGTACTCTTTTCATACATTTTCCTCCGTTCATAAACATAACCAAACATTGTTAATTTTTTATCATACTTAATTGGATTATATCATTATGTTTCCTAAAATAATATGATAATTATCACGCTTTTTGTGTATATTATGAGAAAACAATGCTTGCACCTGTTTTTATTTTATCAAATACAGTATTTTAAATATCCTAACAGTAATAAATGTAAGGGATAAAATATATAAAATGTCCATTTAGTATTTTTACTTACCCCTAATTTTCCATTATATTGAGCTAGTAAAGGAATTGTAAGTAATAATCCTAACTGATAAAGTTCCCACCACCAAAGACTATTATTAATATTAACAAAACTTATGATTGGGCTACACAGCATACCAATTGAAACTATTAAAAAACCTATAATTTGGTTTTTAAACTCTCCATGATTTGCCCCAAAAACTAAAGTCCATAAAACTCCAGTATATCCCCAATCCCCTCCTATTGAAAATATACATATGATAAATATAAAAATTAATTTTAAGCATATATTGATTTTTTTATTATTCCAAATATTAAGAGCAATTAGTCCTAAAAGAAGAGTAAATATAACACTAGTGGGAAATTGTATTTGTATTCTTATACCATCATTAAAAGAAATGGGTGGCACCCCCGTTGCAAAAAAGAAAAAAGCATAATGAGCTATTATTGTAAAAATTGAAAGCCTCAATATATACCTTCTTATATTACTAGTTTTATAATATCCCTCTGCTATAAAATAACACATAATAGGCATTGTAATTCTTCCTATTCCATACATTAATTGCCCCATAAAACTTTCTTTAGGAACAAATACCACTGCAGTATGGTTAAGTACCATAGCCAAAATAGCTATAAACTTTAAATTATTAGCACTTAACCCTTTAGATATATATCTCTCATTTACATACTCCATAATTACCTCCGCATACCTTTTGTATTTTTATACAATTATAACTATATTTTCTAAATAAAAAACGAAGATAATTCTAAAGACTTTCTAAAGTTTTTTTAAATTTAGTATCTGTTTTAAACAATTATATACTATTGTGATATAGTTGTTTATTAAACTAACATAATGAATAATCTAACATTATGACGAACTAAAGTCCAGCAAGGATTGTTGCTGAACTTTTTATTCTAAAATACAATACATATAGATTATGTTATAGGTCTTATTTTTAAATAGTTTTTATAAATTTACTCTTGATAATCATATAGTTATTTAGAAACGCAATTTATATATAGTTAGCTAAAAATTTCAATATTTATAATTAAGCTAAACTTTAAATTCTACTGCATCAAGTTGAAATTGAAGCCCCTCTTATCCTACATAATGAGAGCTTTCTGTTTGTATTGATTTTCGTGCTGGATACTCGCCGTTAAATCTTTCCTTGATTGCTTTTTCCATCACATGTATATTCCAAATATCTCTAAATAAGCAATCAATCTTTACCACAGATTCTAAAGTTAAGCCGATTGCTTCCAGTCGTTCATTTAACTGGTCTAAGACACCATTAATTTGATTTTCAATTGGTTGATCAATGTTACCCACACAATAACTTATGAAAACAAAATCGCCAGCTTCAATAATTCCAAAGTTCGTCCACTCCTCATTTACATCACTTCTTACAAAGTTTCCTTATATAGTTTTCCTCCTTATAAATACAGCCTAAATTAATGAATCAAAGAGCTTTTAGCTTTATTAACTTCTTCATTTGAAATAATATCTTTTTCTTTTAGCATAGTAAGGT
This sequence comes from Clostridium sp. LIBA-8841, assembly GCF_034439435.1. Classification (GTDB taxonomy): domain Bacteria; phylum Bacillota; class Clostridia; order Clostridiales; family Clostridiaceae; genus Sarcina. Next base: position 783,266 of record NZ_JAPCKJ010000001.1, read on the forward strand.
TTTCAATTTGCTCTGTAAGGCTAAATCCCGTTCTTAACTTTTTAACACTCTCTTCTTCTCTTTCCTTTGAAGTTTTAATCATTGAAAATATCTTTCTAAGAGATGACTCAGTTATTTCCGCAATCTCTAAGACCACTTCCTCGGAACATATTCTTATTTTTCCATAGCCAAAATCAAAATCACTCTCTATGTATTTAATTTGACTTAAAATAATTTCTTCTTGCTTTGTTTCTCCATAACGTTTCTCCACATATATAAGTCTTGAAGTCGTAAAAATTATCAACACATTGCTGTCCCCATATAAATCTGAAATAAAGTGTTGAACATTTTCTCCTTCCGGAAGCCCTTTTTCAAATTCTTCTAGTTCCTTATTGCTCTCTCTTCTCTTAATACTCTCAGTAAAGAAATCTTTTTTTGATTCACTCTTCCTTAATCCCTCTCCAAAACTTCTCATATCACAGCCCCCTTTTATTAACTATTTATTAACCATTATAACATTATATGGAATTTAACTGAAATACTTCATTTAAATATAGCTCACTATTAATGTTTATTCATTAGGACCTATTTATTATTTCTAAACCCTAGGCTTATATCATTTTTCATTTAATTCAAAAAGTCTTTGTGTTGGAAGATTATATTTAAGCTTAACAATGCCAGTCCTTCCATCTCTACACTTTGCAAAGTTAAGTTCTAAAACATCTTCATTTGAAATTTTCTTATCCTCTTTAGATTTATAATAACCCTTTCTAAAAAGTTTAATTATTATTTTTTTTTAATAGATTAATATTTGGGTTAAGCTTTTCAGTAGAACAGGGTTCCTCATTTGAGCTCACCCCTCTTTGCTTTTCAGCAGACTGCTTTTTTCTATTTGAATCTAACCCCATTTCTAAAGCCTTTTTTTGATTAAATCCTAAATAATTAAACTGCATAATTTTCCCTCCCAAAATAACACCTAAAAAATTTATACATTCTTATGTTAAACTCTCTTTCACTATATAAATACTTTTAACTTTGCCTTTCAGCTGTAAAAATCTTAAAAAAATTTATTTTTGTGATTTCTACCAAAAAAAATTCTGTAAAAATAGTCACGCACAAACTACTTTTACAGAATCTTTACTCTCTGAATTTATAATTAGCTTTACATAAATAATTCTTTTTTCTAATATATATGAACTTAAGTATTAGTACTATTGTTCATAATGCATTATAATAACATTATGAAAAAAATTACATAAGATTTAAATCTTAAGGAGAAAAATATGAAAAGAGTTAAAATCAAAGATGTGATGAGCATTTTTAAAAATGTTCTTTTAGGAAACAAAAGAAACATATTTCTTATATGTCTTTTAAGTTATTTTATACTATATGTATTATCAATAGGATCAATAAAAATAGCTAATTTAATTTTCAATCTTTTCGTTATTGCACTTACTATTGTAATAGATTGTGGTGTTATAGCTTCAATAGATAAGTGTTCTAAGGAAGATATTAAATTAAGCTTTAAAGACATTTTTATTTTTAGTAAATCTAAATTAAAGTTAGGGTTATTTTGGTATATACTTATAGCATTTTTAAATTCTATGTTAGGAGTTGTAATAGCAGCTCTACCATTTAAACCTACAATAATGGTCTTAAGTTTATTATATTTTTCAATAACTGCCATAATAACTCCACTTATGATTATATCAATATCAGGACATACTATAGTAAATAAAAAGAACTACATTTATGTTATTTTTGCAATGATATTTATTATTTGGGTTAATTTCCTTCCTTTTGTAGGAGAAATACTAAACTTTTTAATAAAACCTTTTATAATTCTTTATTTAATATCTTTATCTGAAGCAGAAAAAAAAGCTATAAATAACCTTTAAATTTAATAAATAAGGTATTATCAAATTTTTAACTTTTGATAATACCTTATTTTTGTTAATCTATAAATTAAAATAATAAATAAACCGAATATATTAAAGCTAAAATACCTAATACCTTTAAATAACTTTCATACATATCAGACATATTATCTCCACTAGAATCTTTTAAAGAAAAAACATGTTGAATTTCAAAAACAAATCTTGTAAATTTCACACAAAGAATTCCTATAATACTTAACGCTATTATTGCAATAACCTTAGAAATCATTAACTCTTTGAAATTCAAAGCTCCTACAATTAAAAGAATTAAGAAATATACTGCTAAAATACCTATTTCTAAATTTTTCTTTAGCTTTTCTTTATTTCTCAAGTTAATTTTCACATCATTACTTACTTTTTTATAATCATCAAATTCTCTACTAAAACACTCTGCGCTTTTACAGATTAAATTTTTATCTTCGTTTACCTCTCCACATCTTCTACATACTTTCATAGAACCTCTCCCCAATCCACTATATACCTAAATTTTATAATATAAAATTTAGTATATGTTTCTCTATCTTTTAATTTAACAATATATTTACACACTTGAAATTAGGCCATATCTTAAACTAGTGTTAATAATATAGTATATAAGTATTGAATTGTAAAATAAAAAATATCGTATATTCTCTTTTGAATAATACGATATTTTAATTATATTTAATGAGTATTTTTCAAGTTAGTTTCTATGCCAATAAAAAGTATAATGTGAATGTTGTTTAAAACCTATAGACTTATAAAAATCACTGTCTGAAATAACATATGCTTTTTTAGCTCCTAAATTATATGCTCTTTTTAATCCTTCCATAAGAACCAACTTAGCAATCCCCCTATTACGATACTCTGGAATTGTACATATAGGCTCAACATAAACATAATCAGTTTTCTCGCTATACCATAAGCCACAATATGCAACATATTCATCACGTTCATTTTTAGCTATTACATGTAATAAAGAATTTAAATGTGGTGCTGATAACATTCTCTTTTGCTTATTGATAGTTTCCTCATGAAGTGGTGCCTGTCCTTCATGATTAAATCCTTTCCATAACAACTCATGGTGTTTATATAAATCATTTTCTATATTAATATTTTTTAATTCTATGCCCTTAATTGGAGTTAAATTAAAATCCATATCCTCTAATGTGAGTTCAAGTATGTTTTCAGTTTCTTCACACTTAGAAAAACCATAACTTTGTAATAAATTTAAACTACTAGTATCTGTATTATTTACAGCAATACCAATTCCATTTTCATCACTAAAAGTTTCAATACTATATTCTAGCATCTCTTTTTCTAGCCTCTCAAACCCAGATTTCACTCCAAAAAATCCTTCTCCTAAATAGTGGTCATATGTTGCCACACCTATTAACTCTTCATCACAAAACCATAATCCAATCTTGTCTACTAAATTATTATTAAAGTCTGGATGATAAAACATCCATTCCCATCTTGCCCAATTCCAATTTATATGTATGAGATTATCTTGAGATAACTCAATGAAAAAATCACAGACCCTATGGTAATAAGTATCGTCAAATTTTCTAAAACTAATTTTCATCTTATCATTCCTCTCATCTAAAATAACTAAAGAGTAAATTTAAAAATAATTCTATACCATACAAATTCCTATATATAACCTAATTAATTATACCATTATTTTAAAATATATCCTGTTTTTTCTATTTAAACAAACTGCTAATTTATGCAATAATTTCAATATATATGTTAACAAAAATAAAAGTGATTGTATCAAAATAACTTATAAATAAAACTTATAAATAGTATGAAGAGAATATCTGAATAAGCTTTAGAATTTAAGCTATTACGTAGAAGATTTTACGTTAAAAAGCGAAACTGTTTGACCGAAGGGAGTTTTTCGCTTTAGTAAAATCTTCGGAGTAATTGCTATAAATTCTTAGTGAAATTCAGTAATTCTCGGAATATATTTATAAGTTTTATATTAGAGTTTTGATACAGCCCCTTTTATAGTAGTTGTCTACAGTATTAGCTATTAAGACTTAGCCAAACTTCCATAACTTTTTCTAGCTCTTCCATTAACTCTTCTTTTCTAGAATACAATCTATCAAGTTCTTCATAATGTATTTCTGGGTCAGCCATAGTTAAGTTAATTTCTTCAATTTCTTTTTCAAGTGTTTGGGCCTTTGCTTCAATTCTAGCTTTTTCAGCTTCCTTCTTTTTAGTTTCATCTATGATACTTTGCTTCTTAATCTTTTTATTATCTTCATTCCTCTTTGACTTATTAACTTTTTCAAGTTTATTTTTAGCCTGATTTTCTGCATTTATTTTTAATTCTTCTTGAAGCTCTTTATAGTAATCATAATTACCAGCATAGCTTTTAAAACCATGATTTTCAATAGAGACTACTCTTTTACTAATTTTATTAATAAAATATCTATCATGAGATATAAATAAGATTGTTCCTTTAAATTCTTCTAAAGCCTCTTCAAAGGTTTCTATTGAATCTATATCAAGATGATTTGTTGGCTCATCTAGGATTAATAAATTTACGTCCTCATATAGAAGCATAGAAAGCTTTAATCTTATTCTTTCCCCTCCAGATAAATTCTTAATCTTTTTAAAAACACTATTTCCAAAGAACATAAACTTTGACAAGTATTCACGAGCCTTTCCTTCTAATATAAAAATATCATCTCTAAAGGCTTGAAGAACAGTAAGATCCTCATTGTTAAAGGTAATAGCTTGAGGTAAATATCCTACTTTTACATTAGAGCCAAATTCAACTATACCTTTATCAGGAATTTCTTCCCCTAACAGCATTTTTAGGAAGGTAGTTTTACCACTTCCATTAGGTCCAATTAAGGCTACTCTTTCACTAAAATTTATTAATAAATCAACATCATTTAAAATAACCTTATCCTTAAAGACTTTAGATAGTCCTATAGCCTTTATGGCCTCATTACCTGATCTTTCACTGTCTTTAAAGCTTAGCCTCACAGTCTTTCTTTCAAACTTTGGTTTTTCAGTTCTTGCATATTTACCTCTAGTTCTATAACTACTATTTCCTTCAGTATCACTATTTTGCATTTTCTCAAGCTTTTTTTGTAAACTGGCAGCTCGTTTAAAGAATTTATTATTATCTGCCCTCATTGCCCAATCTCTAAGATCCTTTATAGTATTTTGTATATTTTTAATTTCCTTTTGCTGTTCCTTATATTTATGAACTTGCTCAAGGAGATCTTCTTCTTTTTGCTTTACGTAATCAGAGTAATTACCTTTATAAGTCTTACTTTCCATATCTTCAATTTCTATAATTTTTGTTACTACATTATCTAAGAAGTATCTATCGTGAGATACTATAATTACAATACCATTATAGCCTTTAAGATAAGCTTCAAGCCACTCAATAGACTCCATATCAAGATGATTTGTAGGTTCATCTAGTAGTAATATATCTGGTTTATCAATTAAAAGCTTCCCTAATATAACTGTAGTTTTTTCACCACCACTTAATAAATTAAATTCCTTATTTAAAAAGCTTTCAGTAAATTTTAATCCAGTGCAAATCCTAGCTAATTTCTCTTCAGTATTATATCCATCCTTAACCTCGTAAACCTGTACTAAGTGACTATACTGCTTTAATGCTTTATCTAGGTTATCCCCTTCTAAATACTTCATTTCTTCTTCTAGTTCACGCATCTTATTTTCAATGCTATAAACTTCATGAAAGGCTAGTTTTAATACATCAATAACCTTTATACTATCTTCATATTGAGGGATTTGCTCAAGATAAGCACAAGTAGCCTCCCTAGGCTTATTAATAAAACCTTCATCATATCCTGGACTTGTAGCTCCTGGATATCCCACACAATAATCCATAGGTAAACTTCCTGCAATTAACTTTAAAATAGTGCTTTTCCCACTTCCATTAACTCCAACTATACCAACCTTTTCCCCCGAATATACTTGAAAGTTTATATCCTTAAGCACAAGAGTTGCTTCCATATATTTTTTCACATTAATTAACGACAATTCAAACATAAATATTCCTTCTTTCATCCATTTTTCTTTAAATCTCCAAATAGATAAGGAAAGAAGCTTCCTAAACTTTATAATTTATTTATCTTAAAAACTAGGTTCCAAATTAATAACTATAAAATCATAAAACTATACCAAGGAGCTTAACCCCTTGTTTATTTACACTATAAAATTCTATATTAACTATTTATTCTTTTCATATTTCAATTATTTGATAAATAAAAAACTGTAAGAAGATTAAATCCTCCTACAGTCTGAAAATACATTATTATCCTATTAGTTTTAATGATAAAGCTATATCCTTATTAATTTTAGTTCTTAAAAATTATACATCATAGTATAAACATGCTGTTTACACTAATGCATAATTAATACAAATACACAATTAATAAAAATATCTATTAAAACATATATACTATAAACTATAATGCCTAAATTCAGTAAAGTAAGTTACCTTCTAAACGCCTTATTCCATAAAGAGCATCACAATAAAGCCTAAATAACTAGGCAAATTTTTACTCATTATAAAATACATATTAAATTAAAATAATTTTAAATTAATATTAGTAATTAGCTGGTGTCATAACTTACTTTCCCCTTTCAACATTTTTTCTCCATTATACCATATATTGTATAATATTGAAATAATTTTTAGCAATTGTTTTATCTAAGTCTAGCCCTATTCTTTCTTCTTTATTAAAATCATTTATAATTTCCATATCTTCTTCAGTTAACTCAAAATCAAACATATCAAAGTTATATTTAATTATATTTAAGCACAGCAATTCCTGAATAATCTTTAATAGTTTCTTTGTTTAATTCTAATTCTGAATACTCTTTTGCTTTTAGTCCTGAAGCCAAAATGAATTCATCAACCTTAGCAAACAAATGACCTTTTTCTCCTAAGGCCTCTGTTCTGTAGTGCATAGGTATAACAATTGTTGGCTTTAATTGCGACCTTACTTCCACAGCATCAAAAGGATCAATTGTATATCCTCCTCCAACAGGAACAAGCAATATGTCTACATTTCCTATTTCCTCTACATAATTAGAATTTAAAATATGTCCCAAATCACCACAATGACAAATATTAATTCCATCAATTTTAAAGTTATATATAATGTTTTTTCCTTTTTCGGCTCCTAAAACTTTATCATGAAATGTTTCCACACCTTTTATCTCTATTCCATGTTCTGAAAAGCAACCTTTTTCATTTATATGTACAAAATTACTATTTACTGCGTTTATATTATTATGATCACTGTGATCGTGACTTGTAGTTACTATGTCAGCTTTAATTTCCGGCAATCTATAATCCAGCATGTTATTATATGGATCTGTTAGTATTTTTGTCCCATTTTCAGAAGTTATAATAAAGCATGAGTGCCCAAACCATTTAATTTTCATTTTAAATCTCCGATCTTTTTAAATATTTTCTTTTCTATTCTACTACTAATTACTCATAAAATAATCGTATTGTCGTTAAAAGTATATGTAACATTTTTTTCATAAATATACCTTCTTTCATTAAATTAACACACCTTATTCATAGTATTTATTGGTATTTCTCAGAATGTTTATATGTATTATTTGCACAAAACCCACATAAAATAACTTAAATGGTCTTGTATATTATTTATGTAATATTTTTTATTTAATGAATGGGAGGTCTTGTATGAATTTAATAGCTTGTATTATTTCTTTATGTTGTTCTTCATGGATGTTTATTTATCTTTATGGTTTAAGTGCAACAAGTTCTTCTGCTTATAACCCAGTACTTTATATTTTCCCTTGTTTATTTTTAATCATATCTCTTTACTTATTTTATAAAATAGCCATAAAAGATGAAAAATAAAAAAAGAGTGTTTAAAGAAATTTCTAAGGATTTTAAACTTTGACTTTATTTTAAACTAGCTAAAAGTCAACATTCACCTAAAACAGAGCCTAAACTTTTATTAGTAATCCTTATATTATTTTCTTTAATCACTCTACTATTATCACTTAAACCTATATATTAATTCTCTAATTAAATAAGCTTTTTACTAAAAACTCCATCTAAATTAAGCTGAGATACTCTCTTTTGAATTTCTTCTTTATCCATAGTATAAAGACCCAACTTCTTCATTCTATCGAAATAAACTGAACCTGCAAAAGTATATCTAATTTTCTTTCCTTCTCTAGATTGTGACTCTTCATTAGCGAATGCTATTATATCTCCTAAAACAGTGGCTCTAGGAAGTATTAAAGAAGGCATACCTAGATATTGTCTTACTGCATTATGGCCTGCTAATGTTCCTGTAACCATGGCCTCTGTATGACCAACAAAAAGCCCTGATTTTTCTCCAGCACAGAATAAATTAGTAACACCTTTAACCTTCATATTATCATCTCTTGGTGCTACTGATAAATATCTTATGGAGTTACCCTTTCCACCTGCATATGGATCAATATATTTAACATTTTCAAGGCCCTTAATCTTTCTAAGCTTTTCAAGAGGATAATAAGTAGTCATAAGCTTAGCATGTCCTGTATCTAAAAGCACAACATTTTCTGCAAACTCTTTAAGAGCATATTGCTGACAAACCTTTGCATTTAACTTATCGTAATTTACATCTTCTTTTGGAACTTCAATAACTACACATCCCTTTTCATCAAGCTCTTTTCTTATTTCTTCTGAAAGTGTTTCCTTTGCTAGTTTGCAAGAACCACTAAATGCACCAAGTTCATCTCCAACTCTTTCCCCTTGAATATCCTCTACTCCACATCTAGCACTTATACTAATTCTAGGTCCAAAGGATGGACATCTTAATATACACATTGAACATCCATTTCCATATCTCAAACAATTCCCCATAGGTCCTGTTGAACCTGTTGCTTCAATAAAGATATCACCAGGATAATATTGACCATCACTAGTGTATATACCTAAAATCTTATCTTCCTCCTGTTTAATATCAGTAACTCTAGAAACCATCTTAGTTTCAATGCCTAAACTTTCTACGTATCTTTTAACCTCTCCTTCTATAAGGTTAACATCATAAAGCCAAGCATGCTCATGTCCTGGGAAAGGTATATTCTTATGCCTACTACACTTATCAGTTATTTCTATTAAATCTCCCCCTCCCATAGCTATAAGTTCTTCCGCAGCTGTATACCTTCCATTGTTTCTCATTATTCCTCCTACATTACCAAGACCTAGGAGTAAATCTGTTTTTTCAAAAAGCATTACATCTGCTCCCATTTTTTTAGCTTCAATGGCAGCTGCAACACCTGACCATCCAGCACCAATAACAATAACTTTCATAAAAACTCTCCCTTCTCTAAATAAGTTTTTTTGAAGTTCCCTAGCTAAAGTTCTTTAAAACCATTGAAACTTTAAGCTAATATAAATCAAAGTTATTTCATAACTTTCAACAAATTAAACTTAGCTTCATTAAACTTTTTTTAAATTCTTTAGCCTAATTCATTTATACATTAAATTTCAAACCGAACATTTTTACTTAGATTCTATTTTTAAATAGGTCTGAAAGTTTATCTAAAAATCATCCTTTACTTAAACCTATTAAATAAATCTTCTGTCTTCAAATATCTTTCTAGGATCACTTTGGGTCTTGCAAAGCCTCTTTACTTTATGTCCTGCAAATCTAGCTGTGCAGCTTCCACATACACCTTCTCCACAACACATCTTTGCATTATTACAACAAGATACCTTAGTAGTTTCATCACCTAAATCATTTAAATATTCAATAAGATTATAGGTTAAAATATCCGCTCCTGCACAATGAATTAAATCCGCTCCCTCATTTTTAATAAATTCTTTAGCTTCATCTGATATTTCACCTTTTGTAATTAAATTCATAGGTAAATATTCAACATCGTATTCCTCTAAATATTTTTCTATATGACTATTCTCAAAAGGTGCTTTATCTAAAAGAATTTTAACCTTATTTCCCTCATTGACTAGCTTTTTAATAACAGGTACTGCTGGTGCTAGTCCGATTCCCCTACACAGTACAAGGGCCTTCCCGTTCTTAGTTGAATCTATATTTTTAATTCCAAAAACTCCATTAAAATAAGGCCCTCTTATTGTTATTTCTCCACCAATCTCTGTATTTAAGAGCCTTTTAGTTTTTATTCCTCTAACTTCAATAAGTACTTTTATTATATTTTTATCTGCATCAGATTCTAAAACAGATATAGGTACATCAAAAAATGGATTATCCTTAGTCCTTATAAAAATAAATTTGCCCGGTCCAAGTAAGTCAATACAAAGTTTATGCGGTGCACTGAACTCAATAAATAAAAGTCCATCCTCAACTTCTAAGGCGTCTATAACCTTACAGATGAAGGTTTTTCTCCCTTCCTTAGCCTTAAATCCATTACTTGCAAATTCTTCATATATGCAAACTCCCTTCCAGTTTACACAATCACAAAAACACTTTCCATGAAGCTGCGAACAAAGTATGCACTCCCCTTCTTCTGCTAAGTGACAAGGACAAAATTCCGTACCAGCATCTATACAATCAATTACTTCATAATCCATAAAAACCCTCCCATATAAGTTCTTGCTATTAAAATATCCAATTGTATTAAAAATTGTTACAAAAATCCTATAATAAATATTTAATTCTTAAAATATTTTCCTAAATTTATCTAAAATTTGAAACTTTGACCTTTACATCTTAAAGGTTTTAACTGTTCTTTGTTATAATGAGAATAAAAGGGGATGATGATATATGAGAAACAAATTAATTATTGTTGAAGGGCTTCCTGGCTCTGGAAAATCAACCACAGCTAAGACTCTGTACAATATTCTAAGAGAAAAAGGAATAAACACTAAATTATATGCTGAAGGTGATTATAATCATCCAGCTGATTTTGATGGATTCGCTTATTTCACAAAAAAAGAATTCGTTAATCTTATAGAAAAATATAGTGATTATAAAAAATTATTAGATAAACTTAAAAAGGAATTTTATCATGGATATCTTATTCACTATAGAAAAGCTATTGAAGAAGATAATGTATATATTCCTAGTGATTTGCTTAATGATATTAAAGAAAAAGATATATATAATTTACCTTTAGAACTTCATGAAAAGCTAATATTAAAAAGATGGACTAACTTTGTTTCTTCTAGTAAGGATAAAGATGAAATAACAATTTTTGAATGTTGCTTTATTCAAAATCCAGTAACAGTTACTATGGTTAGAGATAATGCCAAAAAAGATGTTACTCTAAACTTTGTAAAAAAACTTGAAAAAATAATAACTCCTTTAAAACCAATTTTAATCTATGTAAATCAAGAAGACATAGAAGATGCACTTAGTAGAGTTATTGAAGAAAGACCAGAAGACTGGTTTGAAGGATTTAAAATATACTATACAGAACAAGGATATGGATCATACTTTGAACTTAAAGATTTAGAAGGTACTTTAGAAATACTTGAAACTAGAAAAGTCCTTGAGGATGAAATTTATAACGAACTTTCCCTAACTAAATATAAAATAAACAATTCAACTTTCAATAAAGAAATATTAAATAAAGAACTACAATGTATTTTACAAGAACATTTATAACAAACTTTAAAACAAAAATGGTGTTATATCAAAGCTTTATCTTAAGTTACTCTTGATATAACACCTTTTATTTTAAGAATAATTTTCTTTTACATAATTATAAATCTTTTCAGTAGTTTCCCATCTAGTTGGACAATTTAAAACAACTATAATTATGTTTCTTCCATTATGATCTACTGAACTTACTAAGCATTTTCCTGCTTGGCCAGTATAGCCTGTTTTTCCTCCATTGGCATTTGGTAATTTCCATAACATTTTATTTATGTTGTTGTAGTTTCTAGTAAATTCATACTTTGAAGCTTCAACTTCCTTAGTTCCTGATATCTCTCTAAAGAATGGTTCTTCCATAGCCTTTGCCATTAAAACAGCTAAGTCATAAGCAGATGAAAAGTGCATTTGGCTGTCTAATCCATGAGGAGATTGGAAATTCGAATCTTTAAGACCAAGCATTCTAGCAAAATCGTTCATAAGTATAGCAAATTCTTCTACGCTACCTCCAATATGCTCTGCAATAGCAATAGCTGCATCATTCCCTGATTTATACATAAGACCAAAAAGAAGTTCTCTCATAGTAACCTTCTCTCCAGCTCTAAATCCAACTTTAGATCCTCTAATACTTGCTGCTGTTTTTGATATAGTAACTTCTTCATCTAAATCACAATAATTTATAGCTACTAAGGCTGTAAGTATCTTGGTTGTACTAGCCATTGGTACATTTCTAAAAGCACTTTTTTCAAATAAAATCTTTTTATTTTTAGCATCATAAGCAATAGCAAAATGAGCATCTCGAGCAATATCTTTACAGGGTTTTCCCTCCCCATCTTTAACATCTAACGTTTGTATTGAAACTTTCTCAGGAATTTCAATTCCTTTTCCAAGAACAATAACATTAGTGTTCATAGATATTGCTATAAAAAAAATCATAAGAATTGAAATCTTCTTTTTCATGAAATATCCCTCCTTAAAACTAAGCTTTTTTCTCTATCAAATCTTCTTTTATTAGTTTTCCAAGTTATAAATTTAATAACCTAGTATATTCTTGGATAATTTAAGCTATTATTGACAATAATGTATAGATGTTAAGGAGGTTCATGGCGTGCTGAAATTTTTTTTATTTTTTATATTATTCCTACTTCTAGTTCTAATATTTTGTCCAATTAAAATTAAAATAAAAGTACTTGCTTCAGAAGAAGATCTAAATATTTATTTTTATAAATTCAAAGTATTTTCTTTACATAGATTTATTAAATATAAACATAAAAAACAGTGTAAAGAATACTGTGAAAAATCTCCTTCACAAAAATCTTCTAAGAAACCTTTAGATGAAAAAAAAAGGCTTTTAAAAACCGATTATGGAATAAATGTAACTAGATTAATCAAATCATTGATTGCAAATAGATTTAAACCTTCTTTTAAATTTTCATTTGATTTAACATATTCAACAGAAGATGCTGCTTTAACTGCTTTAACCTATGGATTTATACATCAAATTTTATCTTTATTATTTTTAATTTTTGATTCATTTTTTAACTTAAAAAAATTTTCTAAAGATATAAAACCTGAATTTAATGATAATAATTCCTTATCTTTTGAAATTGAAGGTATAATTACCACAAATTTCGCTCAAATTATATATATATGCTTTATATATTTAATAAGCTTAACAAAGTAGGAAATATTCTATTTTTAAATGGCATAAACTCAAAATATATTTTTGGAGGTTTTTAAAATGACAAACTCAAATCACCCAATAGAGAATTTAATGGGCACAACAATGGAAAATCTTCGTGACATGATAGATGTTAATACTGTGATTGGAGATGCAATTGAAACTAAAGATGGAAGCTACATAATTCCAATCTCAAGAGTATCTTTTGGTTTCGCTTCTGGTGGCTCAGAAATTCCAAATAAAGAGCAAGAAAAGCAAGAAAATAGATTTGCCTTTGGGGGAGGTTCTGGAGCTGGTGTTAGCGTAAAACCAGTTGCATTCTTAGTTTTAAAAGGAGATTCTGTAAGACTTCTTCCTGTAAATCAAACTAATACTTATGACAGAATAGTAGATAGTATACCACAAATAATAGAAATATTTAAGGACATAAATTATAATAAAAAAGATTTTAAAAAGGAGTCTTGTGATTGCGATTAAAGCGCCTGCTATAGCTTTATATAACTCACTAAATAGTTTCTAATAAAATATTCCTGATTTTATTTAAGAGTTCTCTATTATAGATAAATACCCTCTAATATAATAAAATCAATTAACCAAACTCCATAATAAAACAACCTAAAACCTAAACTTCTTACTTCGCAGGGAGTAAGAAATTAAGAAACTTAATAATTTAGTGAGTTACTTTTGCTATTAAAATACTAAAAGGTAGAGAAGTTTATTTCTTCTCTACCTTTTAAATTTATTCTTCTGTCGCTGCTACTTCATCTTCTTCATCACTAAAAAGTTCTATAGATGGAAGATCACCTAAATCATTTAAAGCAAAATGTCTTAAAAACTCATCTGTAGTTCCATAAAGTATAGGTCTTCCTGGTACTTCTAATCTTCCGGTTTCTTCAACTAGGTTCTTTTCAACAAGCCTTTGTATAGCACTTTCACTCTTAACTCCTCTTATTTCATCTATCTCTACTCTAGTGATAGGTTGCTTATAACATATAATAGCTAAACTTTCTAAAGAAGCTTGAGATAATGATTGTCTAACATTCTTTTTTAGAAGCTTTTGAACATGCTCACTATTTTTAGTTTTAGTAACAAGTTGATAAGTTCCATTTAAACTAATAAGCTTTATCCCTCTTGCTCCATCTCCATTATATATATTCATAAGCTCTCTCATTAAATCTTCTACATATTTAAAATCTTCTTCTACTATTCTACATATATCTTTTAAAGCTAGTGGTTCACCACTAACAAATAAAAGAGATTCTATAATAGACATAAGTTCATCTTTTCTAGAAATCTCGCTAAACTCTATTTGGTTTATATCACTCATTAACTATCACCTTCTCCATCATAATCTCTCCAAAGTTTTCATACTGAACAACTTTAACTTCACTTCTTTTAATGAGTTCAAGCATAGCCATAAAAGTAACAACTACTTCTAACTTACATTCACATTGTGGTATAAACTCAGAAAATCTAATAACACTCTTTTCATTTAGTTTGTCCCTTAGGAAATTAATTTTATCAGTAATCTTATACTTATCTACACTTATCTTTTTTTCCATGACATTTACGTTTTGTTTTTCACCGTAAATTCTCATTAAATTATTATAAAGCTGATAAAGATCAAGCATAGTTATATTTTTAAAGTAATCTTCATCAAGTTTGTTGTCCACTTCAACCTCAATAATTTCAGCTTTCTTCGTAAATACTTCTCCAGTAGAAAGTTCTCTTTCTCTTAAATAAGCACTTATTTTCTTAAACTTTTTATATTCTTGAAGTTTTTCCATTAACATCTTTTGAAGGTCTTCCTCATCAACCTCATCCTCAACTTTCATCTTAGGAAGTAAGGACTTAGATTTTATCTCTATTAAAGTGGCTGCCATAACTATAAACTCTGAAGTTATCTCTAAATCAAGTTCCTTCATTAAGGCTATATATTCTAAATACTGTTTTGTGATTTCATGAATCTTTATCTCAGTAATACTCATTTCATTCTTTTTGATTAAATGCAAAAGCAAATCAAAAGGTCCATCAAAGTTTTTAAGTTTGATAATTGGCATCTCCATAGTTTATTTTTTCTCCTACTATTCAAAACTTCACATAATATCATAACAACTATCCCCTAAAAAAGCAATGAACATCACTGATAAAGCTAAAGTTACCATTAATAACCTTATCCTTTTTTAATCTATTAATATACCTTTATATAGTTTACTATATTTGAGGCTAGTGTTGATTTTTAGATAGAACTGTAAGACCATCTTAATGAGCATCTAGTATTGCATTCATATACGTAGGAATAATAGCGTTAAGAAGCTTTTTCTGTTTGAGCGTAGCGAGTTTAAAAGCTTTAGCTATTATTCTGGAGTAGATGGTTGCAATACTTTGCAAAATTAAGTAGTTCTGAAGGGCTATCTAAAAATCAACATTCACCTCAAATATAGACTTATAAAAAAACAACTGGCATAGGTAGACTATATGCCAGTTGTTACTCTTTTTAGCTAATGAATATTTATGTTTAATTCTAAATCAAACCACTCAAAATGTCTAATAATTTAAAAATCTAATTATTTTTATTTGTTTTACTTTTATCTTTTGCTCTCTTATTCAATAATTCAACTAAATTTTCAAGTTCTTTTCTAGTTACATTTTTATCTTTCATAATAATTCCCTATCTTAATATAACTTAAATATATTTTTAGTCTTCTTCAGCATTATTTTTTTCGTCTTGTTTTTTATCATCTGTCTTTGCATCTCTTATCTTTTCTGCTTTTTCTTCTTTAATTTTTTTATCTTCTTTTTCCATACTTGGAGCATTTGCTTTTTCTTCTTTTATATCATTTTTATTTTTAGACTTATCATTTTCTACTTTTCCGTTAGTCTTTTCATCTTCTTTCTTCTCTTCTACTTTATCTTCCTCTTCACTATTAAAGAAATTCTTAACCTTAAATTTAACACTGTCAATAATTCCACCTTTTTTCATGTCTCTATCTGAATATAGATCCACTTTACCTAAAAGTTCTCCATCTAAATAATATTCACAGTATCCAACAGTCTCAAATTCCTTAACCTTTGTCTTGCTTTCATCTAAAACAATTTTCTTTTCTACTTTATCACCCATGCCCCTTGGATAAACTATGGTTAAATCATCTTTAGCCTTTCCTATGATAAACTTATCACCAGTTTTACTCATAGGGATTTGTTCAACGTCACTGTCTTTTTTAGCTACTTGCTTACTTTCAAATTTAGAAAAACCATAGTTCATAAGCATACTAGCATCTCTATTTCTGATTTTAAAGGTTGGAGCTCCCATTATTACGGAAAGCATTCTAACTCCATCCCTAGTTGCAGTAGCTGAGATACAGTATTTAGCATCATTAGTGAATCCAGTTTTAAGACCATCGCATCCCTTAAAGAATCTAACTAATTTATTATGGTTAACAAGTTCAATAGGGGATTTTCTTCCTTCTGATATAGTTTCCATATAAGTTCCTGTATATTTTAATATAGTAGGATGTTTTAAAAGTTCTCTAGACATTATAGAAATATCATATGCAGTTGAAAGATGTCCATCAATAGGAAGTCCTGTGCAGTTTTTAAATGTAGTATTTTTCATTCCAAGCTCTTGAGCTCTTTTATTCATCATTTCAACAAAGCCACTTTCACTTCCACCTAAATATTCAGCCATAGCCACAGCTGCATCATTACCAGAAGCAATACCAATTCCCTTTATAATCTCCTCAACAGTTCTGATTTCTCCAGTATCTAAAAGCATGGTACTTCCACCCATTTTCTTAGCTGTTTCACTAACTGTGATTTGATCTGAAAGTTTCATTTCTCCTCTATCTACTTTCTCCATGGCAAGTAGCATTGTCATGATTTTTGTTACTGAAGCAGGTGCAAATTTTTCATTAGCATTTTTCTCATAAATTATTTTCCCTGTACTAGCCTCCATGAGAAGTGCTGATTTTGCTTCTACATCTATTGCTTCTTCAGCTTTTACGAGAACAGAAGAAAACATGCTAAATAAAGATAAAAATATTGCAAATGCTGCTATTTTTCTTATGTATTTTTTCATAATATCTCCTCCTTTCCTGCTTATTTTCTCCTAAAAGAGATAAATTATAAGCAAAAAAGAAAAAGTTATCCTATACTAAATTCGTATAAGATAACTTTTATGAAAAAATCTATAATGAGCATCTAAAATTTAAATTTCTACTCCTCTTAAAACTATTAAATATAATAATAAGACTTTTGAAATTTATTTATATAAAGCAAGTTGGGTTCCTTGTTAGATATGGTTTCAAAGATTGTGATGCGTAACTATAATCTAAGCTATACCTAACAAGAATCCAACAAGCTTTACAGCTATTTTATTAACTAAATACTATTTAACTATATCGTATATTAATGGGATATCTTTTACTGAATCTGAAATTTCATAGTTAGCTAGTATTCCATCTACTGCTTTCTTACCTTTTTCTTCATCATCAGCATGAATATATGCTATGATATCTCCTTCATTAACTTTATCTCCTCTTTTCTTTTCAAGAACAATACCAACAGCTAAATCTATTATACTTTCCTTAGTAGCTCTTCCTGCTCCAAGTTCCATAGCAACTAATCCTATGTTCTCAGCATGTATTTTGCTTACCACTCCTGATTTAGTAGATTTAACTGGAATTACATATTTAGCATTGTGGAAGTTTGATATGTCATCAATAACAGATGCATCTCCACCTTGAGCTGTTACAAACTCTTTTAATTTTTCAATTGCTTTTCCTGAAGTTATTGTTTCCATTAACATTTTTCTAGCCTCATCAGTATCTTTAGCAACACCTGCTAAAACAACCATGTTGCTTCCAAGTGTTAAACAAAGTTCTAAAAGATCCTTAGGACCATTTCCTCTTAATGTTTCTATAGCTTCTTTAACTTCTAAAGCATTACCTATAGCAAATCCTAAAGGTTGATCCATATCTGAGATTATGGCAACAGTATTTCTTCCAACATGTTTACCTATACCAACCATTTCAGTTGCAAGTTCTCTAGCTGCCTCTGGAGTTTTCATAAATGCTCCATCTCCAACCTTAACATCTAGTACTATAGCATCTGCACCTGCTGCTATCTTTTTACTCATAATACTTGAAGCTATTAATGATACATTATCAACAGTTCCAGTAACATCTCTTAAAGCATAAAGCTTTTTATCAGCGGGAGCTAAATCTCCTGTTTGTCCACCAACTGCTAACTTTATATTATTAACATTATTTATAAACTGATCCTTAGTCATTTCTACTGAGAATCCATCAAAACTTTCTAATTTATCTATTGTTCCACCAGTATGTCCAAGACCTCTTCCTGACATCTTAGCCACAGGAATTCCTAAAGCCCCAACCATAGGTCCTAAAACTAAAGTAGTTGTATCACCAACTCCACCTGTTGAATGCTTATCTACTTTTATACCGTGAATTTCACTTAAATCTAATATATCTCCTGAATTAACCATAGCCATAGTTAAGTCTGAAGTTTCTCTCTTATTCATTTTTTGGAAGTATATCGCCATTAATAAGGCTGCTACCTGATAATCTGGTATTTCACCATTTGTATATTTATCAACAAAGAAATTTATTTCCTTTGTACTTAATTCTCCGCCATTTCTCTTTTTTAATATTAAATCATACATTCTCATAAGTTTTTCCTCCATATCATCACATCATGGTAACCTTTTCACAACTTCATTTTATCAAAGAGAATCCCTATTTACAAGTACTTTCCCGTATTTATTTATAATATATTTTTAAACAATTAATCAATTATTCTTTTTTTAATTATAAAATCGTAAAAATTTCACAAATTTATTTATCAAATACCAATTTAAATACTCTAAAAATTACAAAAAGAAAAGACTTTTATGAAAGCCTTTCCTCTTTTTACTATTACTTATCTAATTCAGCTTTAGCTGCACTTGGCACCTCATCAGGTTTAACTTCTTCATAGCTAGTAATCTCATTTACAGAATTATCTTTTACATCTTTAACCCTTATTTCTAAATAGGCATCTTTTCTCAATTGCTTTTTATCTGATGAAAATCTAACCTTTATTCCTTTTCCATCTTTATCATAAGCACTTACATCTTCATATTGATAATAAATGAAATCCTTTTTTTCACCATCTCTAATATATGGTTCTTTATGCTCTTTACCATCCTGTATTATCTTAACATAAAATTTTTCAGTATTTATTTCATTAAGCCTTGTACATCCAATCATTCCTGATAACATTGATACTGCAAAAATACCTATAATTAATCTTTTTATGTACTTCAAACCTCATCACACTCCTTTAATAATTCTTCTTTGAAGCATTTATCTTAATCACTAAATTCATTATAAATTCAAAGTGAAAATTTTAATATTTATCTTTATTACATTACTCTTACATTTTTGTAATTAAGAATAAAGTATATCTAATAAAATATTTATCCATAAATTAAAGCAGTTATCTATTATAGATAGCTTTTTAACTACTAAATAATAAATAACTGCATTAAATTTTTATGCTCTAGGGTGAGCCTTTCGATATATATTATTGATTTTTTCATTATTTATAATATCATAGTACATATCTATATAAGTCATTACTTGATTTCCAAGTAATTCTTGTACTACTTTAGCATTAGCTCCATTTTGTAATAAGTGCACCGCAAAAGAATGTCTAAAGGTATTTAAATTAATATCTTTACCAATATTTGCAATTACAGCATATTCCTTAACAATTCTCCAAACTCCTTGCCTAGTTATAGGCTCTCCACTCATATTTAAGAAAAGCTTGTCTGATCCCTTAGAATTATCTTCTCTAACAACTATATATCTTTTAAGAGATTCCTTTGCTGCCTTTCCTATTGGTATAAGTCTCTCGTATCCTCTACTATCTCTACAATTTACAAAAGATGAATCCAAATTGACATCTTCAACTCTTAAAGATATAAGCTCTGAAACCTTCATGCCAGTTGCATACATAAGTTCTAGTAAAGCTTTATCTCTTATCCCCTTTTCAGTTAAAGCATTTGTGGAGTTCATAATTTTGTTTATCTCGTCAACAGTAAGAACTAAAGGTTTCTTCTTTTCAACTCTTTCTTTTTTCATAGTCAAATTTGGAACCTTCTTTAAAAATTCTTCTGCCACTAAGAAATTATAAAAATTTCTTAAAGATATGATAGTTCTTTGGATTGATGATGGAGACTTGTGACTCTCTTTTAGATGTTGTACATAAGATACCAAAGGATATCCATCCTCATCTACCTTAAGCCCTTTTTCCTCTACAAAATCTAAATACATAGAGACATCTGTAATGTATGCACTTACGGTATTCTTTCTCTTTCCTATTGATTCTAGATATACTTCGTATTTGCTTACTAAATCTTTCATATTAACTCCTAACCAAAATGTTATTACATAATTATTTATATTACAGAAATCACCTACTAATTACTAATCTTATTAAATTAGGTGAGATATATGTTTCAATTAATATTCCTGATATGATAATTAGGCTCAAAAGTCCTTGAAAGTTTAAATATGTCTTACTAATATCAAGTTTTATTCTGTCTCTAGCTCCCCCCATTTTAAGCTTAGTCATGGAATGTTTTATAGCTAAAACACTAATTAACATTATTATTGGAATAAAAATTAAATTTTGAATCATTAAACCTGATAATACTAACATAAGTCCTTTGCCACCTAAGATGCTAACTATTAAAGAAAAGGTAAATCCAATAACATAACCTTTTGCCAAATCCATCATAAGAATTACAGGAATTCCTACAGCTGTATAACCTAATAAAATTATTATTACTACCATTGGTAAAACATTCTTAATACTATCAGCAAGAATACTTGTATAAGCCACTGAATTTCCATTTAAGAATCCTAAGAAGTTATTAAAATAATTAGTAATCTCAACCCTATTAAAATCACTCATGTAGTAAACTGTATAGGACCCTAAAACTATACCAACTAAAAAGAATAAAAGTACCCATAAAAAAGTGATTTTATTTTCCTTTAATGACTCCATAAGCCCACTTAAAAACATCCTCATAAATCCTCTCTCCCCTTCCATTAAGCTATCTATTAAAGAATATGATTAACATAATAAAAAGATACGTACTTTTTAAAATTTATTTTTAGCCTTATAAAAAGCTAGCTAAAATATTCTAACTAATTATTTTATTAGAATATATTTTTAATTTAGTCTGTATATTTTAATATAAGATTTAATAGGAGTTATTTATATTGAAAAAAAGATTATGTTTCATATCTATTGGCATCCTAACTATACTTTTTAGCAATAATATTTATGATTTTTTCTATAGTGGTTATGGTGAGACTTTTAAACTAATAAAAACTTTTTCTTTTATGCTAATTGGCTTAGCATTAGTTTAAATTGGTCTTTTTTTAGATTTTAATTATTTTATGAAAGAATAAATTCTAAAAAAATAAGAACTAAAGTAAATTCAAATACTTTAGTTCTTATTTCTAATTATTTTATATTTTCATAGAAAAATAGGCACGCTATTGTTTTAGCATCAGTTATTTTTCCTTCTATAATCATCGTTTTAACTTTTTCTAAGGAATACTCCTTTAAATTTAAAAATTCATCATCATCAAAGTTTGTTTGTCCTTTTTTAAGTTCATGGGCTTTATATAAGTGAACTACTTCATCACAAAACCCTGGTGATGGAGCTATTTTCCCTAAGTATATCACGTTATTAGCAGAGTATCCTGTTTCTTCTTTAAGTTCCCTTAAAGCTGCCTCTTCTAAGTTTTCTCCTTGATCAACCTTTCCTGCTGGTAATTCTAAAAATACTCTATCAAATGGCTTTCTAAACTGTTCTACCATAAGAATATTTCCATCCTCATTAAATGCAATAACACAAACACCATGTGAGTGTTTAACAATATCTCTTTCAACCTCATTGCCATCTGGTAACTTAACTTGCTGTTTAATAACCTCCATAAAGGAACATTTAAATACACTCTCTTCATTTAAAGTTTTTTCGTATAAATCCATAACTCTCACCTTATTATAAATATTTTTGACTCTGTTTTAAGCTAGATCTGAAGAGCTAACTTAAAATCAACATTTCTTTAAAACAGAACCATATTTTTAATTATTACTATATTTTAAAACTGTTATCAAATTTCTACTCCTATGAAATTATAAATCTCCAAATGATAATTGAGAAAAATCACTATTCATAGTATTATCAATTTTAATATTTTTTCTTCTTAACCTTTTTCTTTTTCTCATAATCCCATTAGGACATCCTTCAATGTGCTTATTCTTAGGTAATGTATAAAAATATTTACCATCTCTTATCTTTTTTACTTCTCTAAACCCAAGTCTTGCTTTACATCCATCTATTGGACAAGATAAGTTACCCTTATATATTTTTTCATACTCCGACTTAGTTATACAATTAGCCAATATAATTTTCTTTTCAACACCTTCTATATATAAGGCTTTTCTCATATTAATCCCCTCCTATCTATACGTAAAATTTATTTTTAATCAAGACTATATCTTAATAAAAAAGTAATTTAGGATTATTTAATATGACTACTTCTTGTTTCTACAAAAAAGCACTTTTTACCACGCAAGAACTTAGCTGATAAAAAGTGCTTTTTCTATGAATATAAACATAAAAACTATATTTATACTAAAGTTAATTCTAATAAATTTTTTATATTATGATACTTTATTTTTAAGTCTTAATTTATCTGCAACCATAGCTATAAACTCTGAGTTTGTTGGTTTACCCTTATCATTGTGAATAGTATGTCCAAATATTTTATTTATAGCATCTATTTGGCCTCTTCCCCAAGCAACCTCTATAGCGTGTCTTATTGCTCTTTCAACTCTACTTGCAGTAGTGTTGTATTTCTTTGCTATTGAAGGATATAACTCCTTAGTTATAGCTGATAATAATTCCATATCATTAACAACCATAGTTATAGCTTCTCTTAAATACATATATCCTTTTATATGCGCAGGAACTCCTATTTCATGGATTATACTAGTTATTTCAACCTCTAAATCCATTGGCTCCTTGTTATCTTCTGAAACTGACTCTTCATTTTTTTTGCCTTCAAGAACACTCATTGTTGGCTTATTTGGAGCAGTCTCCTCTGAAATTGTGCTATTGAACATTTGTCTTATTCGTTCTGTGAATACATCCATGTCAAATGGTTTAACAACGTAATAATCAGCTCCTAAAGTTATAGCTCTCTGAGTTATCTTATCTTGTCCAACAGCAGATAATACTATTACTCTTGGTGCTTTTTCTAATCCTAGAGAATTTATTCTCTCAAGTACCCCTAATCCGTCTAAATGTGGCATAATTATATCTAATACAACTAGATCTGGTTGTTTTTCTTCTATAAGTTTTAAAGCTTCTAATCCATCCTTTGCTATTCCCGTAACAACAATATCTCTTTGACTTAATAAATAGTCATTTAGAATATTGCAAAACTCTTTGTTATCATCAGCAATTAATACAGATATTTTTGATTCTTTCATGCTTCCCTCTCCTTAAACAATTCACTATATCCATTTTTTTACATTCTTTATACCTTAACTATATTCGACAAAACTTATTTATTTCCTTTTTAAAAAAAATAAATACTAAAAAATTCAGTTAATTTTCTAGTATTTATTATAACACATATTTACATTAATCTCACTTATTTTCTATTGTATAATTTGAGCATCTTTTAACATCCATTCTATATATATCCCATATCCAATTTCCGGCTTGTTAACTAAAACATGTGTTACAGCACCAATTATCTTATCACCTTGTATAATTGGACTTCCACTCATACCTTGAACAACCCCACCAGTTTTCTCTAAAAGTCTTTCATCAGTAATTCTTATGATCATACTCTTAGTACTAATAGTATCTTGTTTATTAAGTTTAACTATTTCAATGTCATATAATTTAGGTCCCTCTTCATCTATAGTTGTAATTATTTGAGCTGCTCCTGGTTGAATTTCATCTCTCCATCCAACCTTATAAGTCTTATTGTTAATATTTTTAGAACTTTCTTTATTCATACTACCAAATATTCCACACTGAGTATTTCCTGTAACATCTCCTATAGGTGTTTTTTCATTAGAAAAAATTCCTCTTAATTCGCCTGGATTACCTTTTACTCCTTTTTTTATGCTTATTATTGATGAATTTAAAAGATCTCCATTTTTAATTGATAGAATTTTATCTGTTTCACTATCTGTTATTGGATGACCTATTGCACCATATTTCCCACTTTCCTTGTCATAAAAAGTAAGTGTACCTACACCGGCAGTAGAATCTCTAACCCAAAGACCTATTTTATAATCTCCATCTTGATTTTTTGCTAAACTTATATTTTTGGTTATTTCTTCACCATTTCTCTCTAACAATATTTCAACATTTTCAGATTTATTTTCATTAATTTTTTTTGATAGATCTTTTGAACTCTTTATTTTCTTTCCATTTACAGATAAAAGTCTATCACCAATTTGTATGCCACCATTTTGAGCTGGACTTGATACTTCTCCATTAGCTGTTGTTAAATCTGAATACCCTACTGCTAATACACCATCTGTAGACACCCTTACACCAACTGAGTTCCCTCCAGCGCATAACTCTATATCTTTTTTTTCTTGTTCCTTATTTACTAGAGCTACGCCATATCTGTTCTTAAACTTTTCATCCTTATTATTTGTTCTAGAACTTAAAGAATAGAAATTAGTACTTGCAAAAACATTATTACTTCCAGAATAATCCCTTGCAAATAATACAGAGGATAAAAGTAATATTAAAGAAATCATTATTATTGATATACTTTTTATTCTTTTATTAATATTTTTCATTAACTATCTCCTCCTTTTCTATTCTTAATTTGCCCCTTTCAAAATCATAATATCCTGTATTAACTTTGTTATTGTAGCCAAATCAAATTAAAATATACTAAAATTCTCATATTATATACTAAAATTCTCATAATAGTTTTAAAATAAAAAAAAATAGAACTGTTTAACAGTTCTATTTTGTATTAAAAACCACATTATTATGTATGAAAAGTCTTAATTGTTTCTTTTTTTGTATTTGCTAACTCTATCATTTCTTTAGCACTCAGTAATGTATTACTTGTCATCTCAACGCCGCCTAGCATTTTACCAACTTCTTCTATTTTTTGCTCGTAACTTATAGGTTCAACCTTTGAAAAAGTTTTATTATCTATAACATTCTTTCTAACCATGTAATGATTATCAGACATACTTGCTATTTGAGGAAGATGTGTTATGCAAAAAACCTGATGCTTTGTAGATATTTCATACATCTTTTCTCCAACAGATTGCGCTATTCTTCCACTTATACCTGTATCAATTTCATCGAAGATAACAGTAGGAATCTTATCTTTATCAATAAATACAGCCTTTAAAGCTAACATTATTCTTGAAAGCTCACCACCAGAAACTATTCTTTCCATAGGCTTTAAAGGTTCACCTGGGTTTGTTGATATAAGAAACTGAACCTTGTCCTTTCCTTTGGAATTAAAAGTTTCATCCTCTTCAATAAGAACTTCAAACCTACATTTTCCTAATCCAACATAAGCTAATTCCTTGTGAATATTCTCTTCTAATACTTTAGCAAGTTCTTCTCTTTTTACATGAATTCTACTTGCTATTTCACCTAAGACAATTTCAACTTTGCTTTTATTATGTAAAAGCTCTTCAATTATTTTTTCTGAATTTTTAATATTATTTATTTGAGATGAAATATTCTTTTTATACTCTAAGATTTCATCTATGCTATTTCCATATTTCTTCTTTAAAGTAGCTATTTTAAACATACGGCTATTTATATCTTCTAACTCATTACCATCATAAACACTTTCATCACATATATCTCTAAGTTCTCTTGCCATCTCTTGTATTTCATAATACATTTCCATCATCTTAGAATTTATGTTTTTTATTTTTTCTAAATGTTCTTCAACATTTGAAAGTTCTCTATTTACTACTGATAAGGAATCTAAGACACTATTTTCAACTCCATTTAAAAGGTTATAGGAGATCCCTAATGAATTTTTTATTTTTTCTGCATTAGATAAAACATTAAATCTTTCAGTTAATTCTTCCTCTTCTCCTTTTTTAAGTTTAGCCTCTTCAATTTCATTTAACTGATATTCTAAATAATTTAAAAGTTTTTCATCCTTACCTTCATTACTTAACTCACTGATTTGTCTCTCAATTTCTTTAAGCTCTGAAAATTTTCCGCTATATTCCTTTAAATCTCCACTTAGTTTATCATCTCCAAAATCATCTAAATATATTATATGATTTTCTTTATTTAATAAATTTTGATTATTATGTTGACCATGAATATCTAGGAGTGTACTACTAATTTTTTTTAATGTAGTTACTATTATACTCCTACCATTTACTTTTATATTGCCTCTACCATTAGTAAAGGTTTCTCTAGAAATTATTAAAGTATCATCATATTCTATTTCTAGTTCATCTAAAGTCTCTTTTAATCTCTCATTGTCATCTATAGAAAATACAGCCTCTACAAAAGTCTTTTCTTCTCCAGTTCTAATTAAGTCCTTGTTAAACTTACTTCCTTGAACATAATTTATAGCATCTATAAGTATAGACTTACCTGCTCCAGTTTCTCCTGATAAAATAGTAAATCCTTCTTTAAAGTCTAAAGATGCTTTTTCTATTAAAGCAAAGTTATTTATAGTTAATTGTAAAAGCACACTTCTCCTCCTTATTTACCCTTCTATCATTTCTAGTATTCTAGAAACTAGATTTTCTGCTTTCTCTAAGCTTCTAGCTAATATAAATATTGTATTGTCACCAGCTATAGTTCCTGCAATCTCTCCTAAATGAAGCGTATCTATAGCCTCTGCAGCAGCTGGCGCTGATCCTGAAAGTGTTTTAACAATAACCATCTTATCAACATTTTCTGCTGAAGTTACAGTGTTAGCTAATATATTGCTTAATCTATCGCCCATTTCATTTTTTTCTTCTTCTATTATAGTGTATCTATAACGTCCTTTATTATCTTGTTTTTTAACAAGCTTTAAGTTTTTTATATCTCTAGATACTGTAGCTTGAGTAACATCAAAACCAGCTTTTTTTAATTCTTCTGCTAATTCTTCTTGAGTTTCTATAACTGTTGACTTTATAATCTCAATTATCTTAGAATGTCTCTTAGATTTCATTTCAACTCACCTTCATCTTATTTATTCTATCTTAAACAATTTTTTTCTTAGAACCTTAAAATAGCTCTTGTTATCAAAAGAAATTATTCTAAAAAATTCTTTTGCTTTTTTTATTAAAACTTCATTATGTTTTTCTAACTTTAAAGCTTTTTGTCCATCTATTGTAACAAAGACATCTGATTCATTAATGAGAGGTTTAACTCTTATTGTATTGTTTCCGTCTATTATCATAGGTCTTGAATTTGGTGTATGTGCACATATAGGAACTATTGATATTATTTGCAAATCTGGCATTATAAGAGGTCCTCCAGCTGAAAAAGAATATGCTGTTGATCCTACAGGTGTAGAAATTATGACCCCATCTCCTTTAAAGGTAGCATAAAGTTCATCATTTATAAAGACCTCATATTGTGCCATTCTAGATAAAGTACCTCTAGCAACAACAATATCATTTAAAGCTCTCTCTTCTGAACAGGTTGCACCTTCTATTGTACAAGAAAGTAACATTCTCTCTTCCACCTTATAATCTCCGATTCTTATTCTATATAAAGCTTCTTCTAACTCACTGATTTCAGCTGTCACTAAAAATCCTAAATTTCCAATATTAATACCTAAAATTGGAGTATCTATAACTGTGGAAAATTTTCTAGCAACTCCTAAAAGTGTTCCATCTCCGCCAAGAACTATTAAAAGATCTAAAATTCTTAACTTTTCATAGTCACCCTTATAAAACTGATCTATGACCCAAACCTTATCTGGTTTTAAATACTCTTCAACCTTAAACATGACTAAGTCTAAAATTCTATTTTCTTTATCTTTTTTCTTATTAATTATAATTCCTATATTTTTCATGCCCCAAAACCACACCTTTACATTCACTATGTAATTTATTTAAAGAAATTATAAAACTAAAATTTAATGTATAATAACTTATTTCTATAAATCACTGTGAGACTTATCAACTACTTCATCTATAATACTATTGTCAAATTCTTCTACATTATTAGTTTTCTTTAAGTATATTAAATACTCTATGTTTCCCTCTGGTCCTTTTATAGGAGAGAAATCAAGGCCTAATATGTTCATCTTATGAGATAAGGCAAAATCAACAATTTTCTTGATTACTTCCTTATGTGTAGAAGCTTCTCTTACAACACCTTTTTTACCTACTTTTTCTCTTCCTGCTTCAAACTGAGGTTTAATAAGTGCCATAACTTCTCCATCTTCTTTTAAAAGATTAATTACAGCCGGTAAAACAGTTGTTAAGGATATGAATGATACATCTATTGATGCAAAATCACATGGTTCTCCTATTTGCTCTGGAGTTACATATCTTACATTAGTTCTTTCCATACACACAACTCTTGGATCTACTCTAAGTTTCCAAGCAAACTGTCCATATCCAACATCAATTGAAAATACTTTAACAGCATCATTTTGAAGCATACAGTCAGTAAATCCGCCAGTTGATGCTCCAATATCTAAGCATCTTTTTCCTTTAAGATCTATTCCAAAGGATTTAACTGCCTTATCAAGCTTAAATCCCCCTCTACTAACGAAAGGTAACTTTTCTCCTCTAAATATGATATTTGAGCTTACAGGAACTTTTTCTCCTGCTTTATCAACTCTCTGTTCACCTATAAATACCATTCCTGCCATTATATATCTTTTAGCTTTTTCTCTTGACTCTGCAATACCTTGTTCAACAAGAAGTACGTCAAGTCTTTCTTTTTTCTCTTTTTTATCCGCCATAATGTTCTCCTTTAAAGTAATTCAATCAACGTGTTTTTTATTCCTTCTGCATCTAATCCATTGATCTTATATAAAATATCAGGCTTACCATGTTCTATAAATTTATCATTAAAAGCTAAAGTTATAACTTTTTCTTCATGTCCAATTTCATTTAAATATTCTAGAACACCTTCTCCGAAACCGCCTTTTTTAATATTATCTTCAATGGTTACAATCCTAAATCCATTCTCTGATAAAGATTTTAAAAGCTCTTTATCCATAGGTTTTATAAATGTTGCATTTATTATTAAAATATCTACGTTCTTTTCTTCTTTTAGTTTTTGTGCAGCTAACATAGCGTGTTGAACCATTTTCCCTGTGGCTACCACAGCTATTTTTTCTCCATCTTGTATCTTCTCCCATTTACCATACTCTATTTTGCTTAAAGGTGTTAAAGGAACATCCATATCTCCACCTCTAGGATAGCGTATAGCTAGAGGTGCATTAAATTCACTTGCCCATTTTAATATAACTTCCATCTCATCTATGCACTTAGGTGCCACAATAGTCATATTAGGTATTGGAGATAAGTATGAAATATCAAAGACACCTTGATGTGTTTCTCCATCTTCTCCAACAATTCCAGCTCTATCTAAACAAAGAGTAACAGGTAACTTTTGTATGCATACATCATGTAAAACTTGGTCATAAGCTCTTTGTAAAAATGTTGAATAAACTGCAAAGAAAGGTTTTAATCCCTCTGCTGCCATTCCTGCTGCTAAAGTAACAGCATGTTGCTCTGCTATTCCAACATCAAAGAATCTTTCAGGAAATTCTTCTCTAAATTTCTTAAGCCCTGTTCCATCTGGCATCGCTGCAGTAATTGCTACAACTTTTTCATCATTTTTAGCTAGCTTAATCATTTCCTCTCCAAAAGTAGATGAATAATTTCTACTTGCAAATTTAGAAATCACACCTTCTTCTAAATTAAAAGGTGATACTCCATGATACTTATTTGGATTTTTTTCTGCTAACTCATAGCCTTTTCCTTTTTTAGTTACAGTATGTATTATAACTGGTCCCTTTCTCTTCTTAGCTATCCTTAAAACTTCGTTTAGTTCCTTAATATTATGTCCATCTATAGGGCCAAAATATTTTAAGCCAATATCCTCAAAATACATACTTGGTACAACAAACTTTTTAACTCCATCCTTTAATCTAGAAAGAGATTGTTTTACACGCTTTCCAAAGGAAGTAGTCTCTAAAGTAGAACCTATATCTGACTTTAATTTGTTATAACTATCGCCCATTCTAAGCTTATTTAAGTATGTGGCAAGACCACCAACATTTTTACATATTGACATTTGATTATCATTTAATATGATTATAAGATTATCTTTTCTATATCCAATATCATTTAATGCTTCTAAGGCTATTCCTCCAGTTAATGCACCATCACCGATTACAGCAATAACTTGATTATCTTTCCCAAGTAGCCTCTGCGCTCTGGCCATACCTGCTGCTGAAGATAATGATGTACTACTATGTCCTGTAGCAAAGAAATCATATGAGCTTTCCACTCTTTTTGGAAAACCACATAATCCCCCATATTGTCTTAAAGTATCAAATTTATCTTTTCTTCCAGTTAAAATCTTATATGCATAAGATTGATGACCTACGTCCCATATTATTCTATCTTCACTAAAATCAAAATTTTTAAAAAGTGCTACTGTTAAATCAACAACTCCTAAATTTGAAGCTAAATGCCCTCCAGTATTCGAAACACTTTCTATTAAAAACTCTCTTAAATCCTCAGATAATGCCTTTAATTCATTTTCATTTAAATCCTTTATTTCCTTAGGATCAGTTATTTTCTGTAGAATTTCACTCATTTAAACCAAATCCTTCATTATTAAAATTTTCTCTCTAAAAGCCCCATAGTTAATTCCTTTAAAGGCTCTGTATTTCCTTCTATTGAACTTAATATCTCTATACATTCCTCTGTTAAGTTCACACATTTATCTTTGCACTCTTCTAATCCAAAAATGGTTATATAGTTGTTTTTATTACACTCTTGGTCTTTGTGAACATTCTTCCCTAAATCTTCTGCATTCCCTACTACATCTAATATATCATCTTTTATCTGAAATGCTAACCCTAATTTATATCCAAATTCCTCTAATTTTTTAATATCCTTATCTGAAGCTCCTGCTAAAACTCCTCCAGCCAGTATTGAAGCCTTTATAAGCTCCCCTGTTTTCTTTAAGTGCATGTAATTTAATTCATCTAAAGAAATTTCTTCCTTTTCTTCATTTATTATATCAACAATTTGGCCACCAATCATCCCGTCTGATCCAGCAGCATCAGCAATTATCTTAGTTGCTCTTAAAGCATCTCTTCCTTCCTCTAAGGAATAATCCACTAAAACTTTCATAGCTTCATTTAAAAGAGCATCTCCTGCTAAAACAGCAATTGCTTCTCCAAATACTTTATGATTTGTTGGCTTTCCTCTTCTTAAATCATCATTATCCATACATGGTAGATCATCATGTATTAAAGAATAAGTATGTATCATCTCAATTGCCATCGCTGGTGATAATACCTTCTTATAATCACTCTTATATATATAATAAGACAAAAGCATTAATATAGGTCTAACTCTTTTTCCACCTACATTTATGCTATATGCCATTGAATCATATAAAACCTTATTGTATTCTCTTTCTCTGTCAAAATAAGCTTTTAAAGACTGGTCAACTTCCTCTTTTAAGCTCTTAATATTCATTGCTGTATCCTCCAAAGTCTTCCTCTTTTTCATCCTCAACAACCTTTATTTTTCCTTCTAAAGTGTTAAGTTTTTTATATAATTTATTTATTATTTTAACACCATTTTCATAATTCTTTATAGACTCTTCTAAAGTCAACTCTCCATTTTCAAGCTGCTTCACGATTTCATTCAATTCACTAACCATACTCTCATAATTAGTTTCTTTTCTAGCCATCTCTCTGCTCCTTACTCATTAATAATTTTTATATCTATATTAACGGAACCATCCTTCATTATCACTTTTACCATATTATTCTTTTTTAATTCACTTACTTCATTGATTACCTTACTGTTTTTATCCATTATAACTGAATATCCTCTTCCTAAGGTATTTAAAGGATTTAAGGTCTGTAATATGCTATTTAAAGCAACAAGCTCATCTTTAGCTTTATCAATTTTTCTTTTACCTAAAAAATTAAGTTTTTCTTCTAATCTATTGACTTCCTTAATTCTCTTTTCAATTATGCTTTTAGGATTATTACTTTTAAGTCCTTTATAAAGTAAATCCACATTATTTTTTGCATTTAAAAATTTTCTATCTACGGCTCTTTGTAAAAACTCTTTTTTATTTAATAAATCATTTATCATTTCCTGTAATGATGGAGAAACTAATTCTCCTGCCGCTGATGGTGTAGGTGCTCTCATGTCACTTACAAAATCACTAATAGTAAAATCTACTTCATGACCAACAGCTGATACAGTAGGTATTCTACTATTAAAGATTTCATATGCTAACTCTTTATTATTAAAAGCCCAAAGCTCTTCAATAGATCCTCCACCTCTACCTAATATTATAACGTCAACTGATTTTTCATTATTAAAATATCTAATACCCTCAATTATTGACTCAGCTGCATTTAATCCTTGAACCTTAGCTGGATATAATACAATATCTAAGGCCTTATTTCTTCTTTGTATAACATTTATTATGTCTCTTACTGCAGCTCCAGTCCTTGCTGTGATTATTCCAATTCTTTTAGGATACTTAGGCAAGGCTCTTTTATATTTTTCATCAAAAATTCCCTCTTCACTAAGCTCTTTTTTTAATTTATGAAACTCTTCAAAAAGCTCTCCAATTCCTGCTTTTTTTATATTTTCACAATAAAGCTGATAAGTTCCTTCTTTATGATAAACACCTAATCTAGCCTTTATTTCAACCTTCATTCCCTCTTCTAGTCTAAAATCTAAATTAACTGCATTATTTTTAAACATAATGCAGTTAATCTTGCTATTTTCATCTTTCAATGAAAAATAAATATGACCACTTGAATGGAATTTTAAATTAGATATTTCACCTTTGACATTAAGATTCTTTAATATAAAGTCATTTTCAACTAATTTTTTAACATAGTTATTAACTTCACCAACAGATAATGTCTTTAGTTTCATTCTAATCTAACTCCTTACAAACATTTTTCAAAAGAAGAGTTGTAGTTAAAGAACCTACCCCTCCTGGAACTGGTGTAATAAATGATGCCTTCTCATAAACATCATCAAAGTTAACGTCGCCTGTTATCTTGCCGTCAACTTCACTAGTTCCTACATCAATAACAACCGCTCCTTCTCCAACATAAGAAGAATCTATAAAGTTAGCTTTTCCAATAGCTACCACCAATATATCAGCTCTTCTGCAAACTTCTTTTAAGTTCTTAGTTCTTGAATGACATACAGTAACTGTGGCATTTTCATTTAAGAACATTTGAAAAAGAGGTTTTCCAACGATGTTGCTTCTTCCAACAATAACAACTTCTTTTCCCTCAATCTCAATATTATAAGCCTTTAAAAGGGTTATTACACTGTTTGGTGTACATGGCAAGAAACATTTTTCACCTTTATAGAATCTACCAACACTAATTTCTGAAAGACAATCTAGATCCTTATTTGCATCTATTAAATTCGTAACAGTTCTTTCATCAATATGTTTTGGCAAAGGTAATAAAAGCATTATCCCATTTACACTTTCATCCCTATTTAGCTCTTCTATTTTCAGTTTAAGTTCATCCTGTGAAACATCTTCTCTTAACTTTATTTTATCAAATTCTATGCCTAAATTATTAGCTAATTTTTCTTGGAAGTTTTGGTAATATACTGAGCCTCCATCATCCCCAACTAGTATAGACGATATTTTTAAAGTCTTTCCAGAAGCCTTTAATTCCTCTGTATAATTCTTTATTTGCCCCTTTATGTCTATAGCTACTGTTTTTCCGCTTAAAATTTTATCCATTACCTGCCCCTCCAAATCTTCTTACTCTAGTAAATATAAACTTTAACTACTAGTTCATGCTCTTATATATTTTATCTAAAACACCATTTATAAATGAAACTGATTTGTTATCAGAATATTTTTTACATAATTCAATAGCTTCGTTTATTGATACTTTTCCCGGAACATCTTCTGCAAATAACATTTCATAAACAGAAATTCTTAATATTGATAAATTAACCTTTGATATTCTGTTTAATTTCCACTTTACAAGTTGAGCTTCTATTAAAGAATTTAACTTTTCTTTATTTTTTTCTATTCCTAATAATCCTGCTTTTATGTATGCTAAATCTAAATCGCTTTTAAGAATCTCTTCATTCTCCACAAAATCATTAAATGTCTGTAATGCAGATTCTGAAGTTATTTCCATTTGATAAGCTAATTGTAATAAATGTTCTCTTGATTTTACTCTATTCATTATATCCTCCTATGTTTTGAAAATACTCTATTTAGTATTATTGTCTTAATTTATATTATTAATCATATAATTAATGATTTAACACAATGAAACACCCTCTGAAATCAGAGGGTGACTACTATTTTTTTCCTATTTCATTTTTATCTTCTTCTTTTAAGATAACTATGTTTTGCACATATATGTTCACTAGTGCCACCTTAAGTCCAGTTATAGCTTCAACAGTCCTTCTTACGTTTTCCTGCACTTGAGAAACTACATCAGGAATTTTAATTCCATATTGAACTGTAACGCCTATTTCAATGATAGCTTCACCGTTCTCTACATTTACTTTAATTCCCTTGCCTAAACTTTTCTTTGAAAATTTATGTCCTATTCCAGTGCTATTATTATGATTTATCTCAAGTATTCCATCTATCTCAGATGCAGCTATACCAGCTACGACACCGATAACTTCATCAGATATATTAACTATACCTAAGTTAGCTTCATCTCTATTCAATTCATTCATAAAGCTGAACCCTCCTACTAATTTTCACGAAACTTAATTAGTTATAGGTTCATTATAGCAAATAACTAATTACAATACAATTAATTATTTTTTTTCTATATCAACGTCATAAACTTTTGATACATTCATAACTATATCTTGAATTTCAACCATTTTCTCTTGAGTTAAATCTTCGTCAGTTTTAACTACAACCTTAGCGTTATCACCATCTATAAAACATATTACATCTTCATAACCTTTACTCTTTATGCTAAGTTCTATTCTTGTTTCATAATCTCTTGCCATAGTCTTTTCAGTTAATTCTTTCTCAGCTTCTTCTTTTTGCTCTGCTGATGTGTTCTTATCTTCTACTATAGCTTTTAAGTTATCGATAGTCTTAGAGTCTTTTTGTTCTCTTAAGTTTCTTGACTCATAGAAGTAATCTGAAGATGTTTCTGTAGCTTTTTCATCATTTTCTCCAAAAGCAGTTGGAACTTCTCCCATGCTCTCTTTTATTTGGTTGTTAACTCTAGTTGCCAAGACGCCAGTACAAACTATTAATGCTAAAAGTGTTAAAATTATCCCTGCTTGCTTTTTGTTCATAATGAACCCCCCATAAATTTAATTATTTATTTTTCCATAGCCAATACATTTACCTTATCTACACTTATGTTATATAAGCTTGATACTGCTTTTGTTATTTCATATTTTATTTTGCTATCTTCTGCACCTTCAGCCACAACCATGACTCCTATAACATTTGGTTTTTCTGTCTTTAATATAACTGGTTCACTTCCATCAGAACTGTTTGACATAACAATCTTATCTCCATCAGTTTCTTGTGAATTAACCCTTGTTCCTCCTTCACTATCAGTCTCTTCTGTAGTACTTTTTTGAGAAGAATTATCTACTGCTGGTACCTTGACCTCACTACTTTCAAAATTTATTACTACATCTACTGCTCCCACTCCACTGATCTTTCCTAATATCCTCTCTAAATTTCCCTCTTGTTTTTCTTGATAACTTAAAACTTCTGAGTCCTTTGGACTCTTATTATTCATATCTTCTTCAGATATTTTCTCTGAATTAGTCTTCTCACTTTTAGATATATTGTTTACTCCTGTAAAATATGACACAACTAAATAAAACATTATGACTAGCAAAAGTATTATTATTAAGTTGGCAATATTCTTTTGTTTTAGAACTTTAGACATCTTGTCCTTTAAATCCTGTGACCCCATACTACCTCCTAAGCATATGAAACAATTATATTTTCATGAGAAATTTCAAGTTCTTTTTCAACAAACTTTTCAACCTTTTCTAAAAAAGAATCTTTTTTTTCCTCTTTATTAAGCTTTTCTTCTCCAACAACAACCTTCTCTACCTTTTTTACCTTTTTTTTATCTAAAACCTTAATTTCTGCCTCTTCAATATCTACCATAACATCATCAAAGTCCACTTTTCCTATTAAATTAACCTCAAATTCATTTTCATAAAATTCGTCCTTTAAAGCCTTTTCTAAATTTCTCTCTACATTTTCTAAAATGGCTTTTTCCTCATATAGTGATACCTTTTCCTCTTGATTTTCCACAGCTCCATCTATTTTGTTTTCAAAAGCATTTTCATCTATTTCCTTATTAAAATTTAGTAATCCTATTATTGGAGATAACATTACCGAAAGTATTATTAATGAAAATACAAACTTAACATGCTTTTTCACCGATGAATTAGGTAAAATTATGTTAGCAATAGATATGATGACTATTACAACACAAAGAGTTGAAATCCAATTTTTTAAAAGATCCATCATATTTCTATCCTCCTACAATAAAATTACCTGCCGTGGCCATCATAGCAGCCATAATAAAGAACATAATGCTTACACTTATTATGCATGATAAAATCATGAACAATGCTTCTCCCACAGTTTCAACACTACTTGATATTTTAGAATCAACAACAGGTTCAATAACCGCTGCTGTAAGTTTAAAACAAATAGCCATAAGTCCTATTTTTATTATTGGATAAATAACAATCATCACAAGAACTATTACCCCTAAGGAAGTTATTACACTTTTCATAGCTAAGGAATATCCAGCCACAGTAGTTATTGCATCTGAAAATGCTTTACCTACAATAGGTACAAAGTTATCAACTGCGAACTTAACAGTCTTAACTGTCACTGCATCTAAGGTATCTGCCGTCATTCCTCTTAAAGTCAATATTCCAACAAATACAGTTAATATAAACCCTTGAGATATAATAACTATCTGTTTTATGAACTTACACATCCTATCTATTTTAAATTCATTAGAAAGATTATTAACAAACTGTAAAGTAAAATAAGCTAATATTAAAGGAAATAAAAAATATGTGTAAATTCTAGGTGTTAATGAAACAGCTCCTAAGACAATAGGATCTATGGTTACAGCTGAGGTCACTCCCCCTGAAGTTGCTATAAGCATTATAATTACTGGTACAATAACATTCATAAAATCTATAATTGAAGCTAAGACTTCTTTTCCTAAATCAAGTGATATAAAGAAACTCTTAGTCAAAAGCATTATTAAAAGAGCATAACAAGCAAAAAAGGCTACTTGAGTCACTCCCTCTTCTATGTTAAAAGCATCTTGCAAATTCTTAAGCAAAGCACTTAAAAGAGCAATTACTAATATTGAGGCAATAAACTTTAAAACTATGTTAAGTTCTCTAAACATATAGCTAAGTATTGAAGCCCCTATTTTCTTTAAGGTTATTGGATCTTCTCCACTTTCTAAATAATTCTTTATATATTCCTTAGCTGACATATTGCCTAGTATGTCCTCTTCTGTTTCTAAATTATTTATATAATCATAAAATCTTTCTACTCTTGAGTCATTTTCTATTTTTTCCTTTGAACTCTCTAAATTCTCATTTGCCAAAACATTTAAGTTAAAGCAAAATACAAAAGTAACTGATAATAATATTATGTTTATTAACTTTTTCATATTTTAGCCCCTACATTATACTTAAAATGGAATTCAAAATATTAACCATTATTGGTATAGCTAATAAAAGTATCATAATCTTCCCTGTAAACTCTACTTTTTTACCCAATACGGTAACCCCAGCATCATTACATATATAACTACAGAAAGTTGAAAGGTATGCTATGGCAATAATTTTCATAACTATGGCAATATAGGATGAATCCATTCCTGATTCTCTCGCTATATTCTGCATGAAAGTTATTATTTCATTGACATAAGGCATTACAAAAAGAAAAATTATAATCCCAGCTACTAAAAGAAGCATAACTGCGAAAGTACCTTTTGTTTCCTTTAAAAATAAATATAAAAATAATGTTATTAAAGAAAAACTTATTACTTGCATCAATACATCCATTCTTGCTTTTGTCAGAAATCTTCAAAAATCAATAATTTATTTCTTATTGATTTCTATAGATTACTGCCCTAGTTCACCTCCTCCTGTTCTAATTCATTTTTACTATCTTAAAATAATCTTTTTAAATTAATATGTTACCCTAGATATGAAATCCATCTAAAATAAAAACATTGATCTAACAGAAGAAAATAATCTACTTATAAGCTGAATCATCATAGTAAGTATTATTACTATACCAACGATATTGGCTAAGGCTGCATACTCTTTCTTGCCACTTTGGTCAAGAACTTTATCAAGTATAACCAGCACTATTCCTACTCCTGCAATTTGAAAGATTAAAGATAAATCCGACATATATGGCCTCCCCCTAAAATTCTAATCTTATTAAATCCCCTTTTTATAACCTAAAATCCTTTTTATGATTAACTATTATGAAAGTCTATAAATTAAACAAGAAAAATGGCTATCATTGCTCCTACTGAAACACCTAAGTATCTATAAACCTTAGTATTTTTATTACATTCATCTTCTGCTATTAATAACTCAGAATCTAATTTTTCTTTAGCTAAATTAAAAATTTTGATTTGTCCTTCTACGTTTGTCTCTCCTAAAGATTTTGAAAGATCTAATAAAATTTCAAAGTCTTTATCTTTTAAATTCATTTCTTTCTTATGTTCATTTATACTTTCACTAAAAGCCATATATACATTTTTAACCTCATTATTTTTCAGTTTTAAAGAAATTGCATTTAAAAACTCACTAATTGGACTTTTAGCTTTCAATGCTATACTCTCTATACTCTCTGGCAAAGGAGTATAGGTATAAACAATATCATTTTCAAAATCTATTAAAGCTCTTTTAAGTTCTCTAAGCTGATTAAGTCTATTTCTAAAGCCTTCTCCATATAAATATCCAATTAAAGAACTAAGTAGAACTATAATAACCAGAAAAAAAAACCTCATTTTCCTCCTCCTTTTTACACATTATTCTTTTCTTAACTCTTTATATTTAGGCCCTGTTTTAAACATCATAAATTCCTTCTATTGTTCCAACTCCTTTTTTAGCACTAAGAATTACAACTTTATCTATGACATTATTCTCTACTATGTCTCTAAAAACTGGTCTTCTATATAATTCTTCTATATTTCTTCCATGTAATGTAGCTATAATGCTTACTCCAGAGTTATATGCCATAATAAGACCTTCCATGTCTTTATATGTTCCAATTTCATCACATATAATAACCTCAGGAGAAAGTCCCCTAACTGCCATCATCATTCCATCACTTTTAATACAGTTATCATATACATCTGTTCTTATTCCTACATTCATTTGGGGAATTCCATTATAACAAGCTGCAATTTCACTTCTTTCATCAATTACAACGGTCCTTTTTCCTTTTAACCCAATTTGAGATACTCCATTGGATATATTTCTTGTTATATCTCTTAAAAGTGTTGTCTTTCCACATTTAGGAGGAGATATTATTAAAGTATTATTTACTCTATTATTTTCAGCCAAATGATTCATAAGACTATTAGAACAGCCTATAACTTCTCTACATACCCTTATATTTAAAGAAGTTATATTCCTAATAGTTTTAATTGAATTATCTTCTATAACGCATTGACCAGCTAATCCAACTCTATGTCCTCCTTGAATAGTTATATACCCTTGCCTTATATCTTCCTCGAAGGCATACAAGGAGTAGTTACTTATCTTTTGAATTATTGCTTTAACATCATCTCTTGTTATTACATAATTAAAAATTGTTTCATTGTTATCCATAACAATACTAAGAGGTTTTCCAACCTTAACTCTTACTTCTTGGAGTTTATTTAAATTACTTCTATCCTTTAAATAAGAATTTATCTTTTCTGGTAATACAGCAAATATTTCTTTCAAAGTACCTCCTCTCCTTTCTATTTAAATCTATTAGTTTACATAAGAAATTATTCTAATTATTTTTAAATTTATTAATTTTAATTTTGGGCAAAAAAAATAAACCGTACCCTTATAGGCACAGTTTATTAAACTTCAAATTCATTTCCACAATAAGGACAAGGTATATTTTCAGATCTGTCTAATATATCTTTTTCTATGTATATAGGTTTATGACACTTATCACAAACTACCTCACAGTATTCATCATCGTATTCTTCAAGCTCTTCTAAAGTTAGCTCTTCAAAAAGTTCATCCTGTACTCCACTTAAATCATCATTTAGTAAAGTAACATTTTCATCTAAAGTTTCAATATTCACTTGTAATTCTTCAACCTTCTCAACTAAAGATGAAATTACATTAAGTAAGGAATCCTTAAATTCTTTATCTAACTCAGTGTTTTTATCCATAGCCTTAAGTAAGGTACTAATGTTGTTTTTAATATCCTTCACTGAAATCACTTCCTTATATTAAATATGCTAAGCTTTAAAAGCTTAGCATAAATTTATTTTATCTAATATTTAATAGATAAATTTAGCTTAAATCCAAGTAAGAATAAAATTCTTTTTGAATTAAGTCTAAGTTTTTATTAAACTCTTTCCATGTACTCGCCAGTTCTAGTATCTATTCTTATAGTATTTCCTTCTTCAACGAACATAGGAACCATAACTGTTGCACCAGTTTCAACAACAGCTGTTTTCATAGCTGTAGTAGCAGTATTTCCTTTAACACTTGGCTCACACTCAGTGATTAATAACTCAACAAAGTTTGGAGCTTCAACTGAGAAAGCTTCTCCTTTGTAGAATTTGATTACAGCGTTCATGTTCTCTTTTAAGAATCTTATAGCATCTTCAACTTTTTCATGGTTTAAAGGAATTTGCTCGAAAGTTTCTTGATCCATGAAGTAGTATAATTCTCCATCTGAGTAAAGGTATTGCATTTCTTTTCTTTCGATTATTGCTTCTTGTAATTTATCAGTTGGGTTGAAAGTTCTGTCTGTAACTCCACCCATTATAACGTTTCTTAATTTAGTTCTAACGAAAGCAGCACCTTTTCCTGGTTTAACGTGTAAGAAGTCTATAACTGTATATACTTGTCCATCCAGTTCAAAAGTAGTTCCTTTTCTTAAATCACTTCCTGATATCATTAAGTATCCCTCCAAAATCTATTAATTCATTTTATATTATAACCCTTTAAGATAAATTAATACCCTCTAGAGCTACCTTGTTACTTATTTACTATTAAAGCTTAAAACAACAATCATATTTTATCAAATGCTAATAATAAATGCAATTATTTTCATTAAATTTACAAGACTATACAGCCTTAATCTCCAAAAAGCACTTTAATTCTCCTGCTTTTTCAATTTTATAATTTTTTACATAAATATTATTCTTTTTTAATAAATCAACATAATTAACTAAACTTTCTAAATTCCCTGTAAATAAAAGATTTCCTTTCCATACATCCTCATATTTCATCTGAAGAATAGTGCAGTTTTCCTTTTCCACAATTTTAAGAATCTCATCTAAATCCTTACTATAATTTTCTATAGAAGTTACAACAGGGATCTCATAATTTTTTAAATAAATAAGCCCTGACCCTTGGAATATCAATAAAAATAAAGAAACACTAATTAAAACCATGTCTATCCTAATCTTTTTCATTTAAGTACTCCCTTTATGGTATTAATATTATCAACCTCATTTAAATTTATTTCTTCTACAATTCCATTTATCTCTTTAATTTCTCTAAGTACAATTTCCTTATAATCATTATGAATTTCTATTGTAAATTCATTTCTTTCAAGATTAAACTTTAAAACTTCTTCATTCTCCAATAATTTTTTCAAACTATTTATTCTATTTATAAATTCTTCTCCTAAGGATTTCTCAACCTTAATCGATTTATTTTCATTTAAATATTTTTCAATTCTATTATTCTCTTTTATGATTTCTGCATAAAACACTAAATTAAATAACAGTAAAAATAATATGTAGATATTAATTCTTTTTTTAACACTTTTATTGTATGGTTCAACATACTCTACTGGTAAAAACCTTTTATATTTTTTGATATAAATTATCCTCACCTCTAATCTCACTTAATTTAGCATCTTTGAAACTTTCTTTTAATTCATCAGTTATATATTCTTTGGAAATAATGAGATTAAAACTTTTTATTGATATATTAAAAGTTTCTTCTAAATTTTTAATTTCATCCTTTATATCTTCTATAACACTCTGCTCTTCAATATTTCTTAATAAAATCAACCTTTTTTTAAAATAAACCTTTATCCTAGAATTTCTAAGAACAATTTCTACTTTGTTAAAAATATAAAAATTCTTCTTTTGAAGATCATAAGGTATTAAAGAAAATTTTTTTCTTTCACATAGTAATTTTTTAAACCTTTCATCGCACCCAATAAAATATATTATTAAAAAAAGTTTTCTTCTGACTCTTAATTTCTCATAGTGTACTAAAGGAATATAATCAGAAAACATATCTTTTATAAGCTCTTCTATTTTTTCTTCAATATTATAATAATTATTAACCTTAAGTACTTTTATTAATATACTTTCATTTAGAAGAATTATTTTTATTCTTTGATCCTTTGATTCTTTCAATTTTAAAATATCATTTGTATTATTAAGTACTAAATTTTTAGTTAGTAAACTCATAACATCTCCTTTTTGATAAAGTAATACTTTCATCCTCACTGAAAGCTATATCATAATAGGTATTTTTTAAAACTCCAGTCCTATTATTCTTATTTTTAATATGTAAAACATCTTTAGTAGAATCATAAGTTACACTCATATTATCTAAGTTAAAATTCAACTCTTCTATTTTCTCCTTATTTAAAATATTTTCTTTTATAATATATTTTAAAAATTCCTCTTCATCTTTAAACATCTCTATATTATCTTTTATAAGACCATAACTTCTGTTAACTTCTTTCCTTCTTTGAAATGAACTATCCATAAGAATTGTAACAATAATGCTACATGCTAAAGAAATCAGCATAACTTCTATTGAGGCAAAACCTTTACCCTTTCTCATAACAATAAACCCTTTCATCTTGATTCTTAACTTTTAATCTTATATAAAACAAATCTCCTTTTTCAATAACATCAAATTTTTCAATATTATCTAACAAAGCATGCGAATAGTATTCACCATACCTTATAAAACTAAGACTTAATGTATTTTTTCTTTTTTCTATTTTATCCTCTAAAAGTTTTTCTTCTTCCCAAAACTTTATACTTATGTAGTCCTTATGAGGATTTACAGTTACTTCCTCAACTCTTCTATTTAAAAATCTATAATCTAAATACATCTCTGCATTTAACAAATAATTAAATTCTTTTTCATTATCCAAAAAACTCTTATACTCTTTAACATAAAAAATTAAATTCTTTGTTAGACTAAGAGTTATAATGCCTAAAGCGCCTAAATAAATACATAATTCAATTAATAAATATCCTTTTTTCTCTATTTTTGCATTATTCATTCTAAAAATTCGTATATTTTAATCTCCTCACTTTCACTTATAAAAGGAAAATCATTTTTATAAAAAATATTAACTTCACTTTCATA
Organism: Clostridium sp. LIBA-8841; assembly: GCF_034439435.1. Classification (GTDB taxonomy): domain Bacteria; phylum Bacillota; class Clostridia; order Clostridiales; family Clostridiaceae; genus Sarcina. The sequence goes on from NZ_JAPCKJ010000001.1 coordinate 827,383, forward strand.
ATCATCAATGTGGTTTATGGTTATACTCCATCCCAATTCATTTAAACCTGGATTATTTAATTTAAGCTCTTCTCTTAAAAAATTATTAATTTCCATACCTATTAATTTATTTATGTCTAAATCACCTAATCCATATTCTCCACTTGGAAATGACCTTATATCACCAAAAGCTATATTATGCTTTATTTCCATTACTAAGCTATTCATACTTTCTCTTACTTCTACTTTTTCCCTTGTATAATGTTTATTCTTAAGATAAATGCTATAACTCTTTCCAATACCCAGAAAAAGAATAGATATTAAAGCCAAAGCTAAAACCATATCAACTAATAAATATCCCTTCTTAGCCGAGCCTTTATTTCTCATTTTTTCTCCTTTTCCCTTAATATTTATTTAATATAAATTTCCTTAGCTTTTTAATTAAGCTCTGTTTTAAACTAGTTTTAATTTTTAGATAGAACTGTAAGACCATCTTAATGAGCAACTAGTATTGCATTTCCTATAGCTAGTAACTCTAAGATTCCAGCTTATCCAAGCTGTCATCAAGAGTTTCTATGCTTTAGATAAATTCGGCTAAAATTCAGAGTCCGTATTAAGCTCTCTCTGAATTAAGTCTCATTTTATCTACGTAAGAATAATAGCGGTAAGAAGCTTTTTCTTATTTTTATAAGGAATACAATCTCACCATGTTCAATTGTATAAGTTCAAGATACCAAATTAAAATTTGGACTTTCACTTAACCTTTAGCTATTATTCTGAAGTAGATGATAGCAATACTTTGTGAAATTAAGTTAGGTCTGAAGGGCTAGCTAAAAATCAACACTCACCTAAAACAGAGTCTTATTTAAAATGTCACTTAACATTGATTTTTCCTAAACCAACAGTTATTGTTATTTTTCTCTGATTATTATTTTTATCAGTTATTAATATGGTTCCTGCATTATTTATCATTCCCATATTACTTATGGCAATAACATTATTCATATTGTTACTTACCTTCACAGCTTCAAGCTTTAAAAATGAATTGCTAATTTTATTTCTATATATTAATGTATTTTCTAAATTATCAAAGGTTATTTCTCCATAAGAATTATCCTTTCTAGATAATTGTTTTGCTTCCATAAGAAAATCATGAATTGCATTTATTTCACGTTCAACTTTTAACTCATAAGTTCTTTCTTTTATCAACATAAAGGAGGTTGGTAAAGCTAAAATTAAAGTTGTTATACCTAAATATATTATTATTTCACCAAGAGTAAATCCTTTTTTCTTTTTATACATACTTCATTCCCTCAAAAGTAGGTATTAATACTAAAAGCATCATAGCTGAAATTACAAACCCTAAGACTATAAACATTGCAGGCTCTATTTTCCCAACTGTTTTGTTTAGAGTTCTATCAAAATCTTTTTCCCTTATTTTTAATAGTTCCTCTATATTTTTATTAAATAAGCCACTTTCTTCTCCTGTAATTAAAAAACCTTTTGATATATGAGAAATTACATTTATACTTCCAATGCTATTACTTAAAGTTTCTCCTTTAAGAAGCTCTTCATTTATCTTTCTAACATATTCTCTCAGCTTTTTATTACTTAAATTTTCTCCAAATATGCTTAAAGCATTTGTAAGGGATATACCACTTGTTATTATCATGTTTATTAAAAATAATATTCTAATTTCATAATACATCCTATAAATTTCTACCTTCTCTAGCATTTTCTCAAAATTTATTATTTTAAAGATTAAATAACCTGCTATTAAAATACAAAGAAAGTAACAAAAAGCTATTACCTCCACATTATGATTATCTTCAATAAACCTAATATAAGAGTTTAAAACAGAAATTAATTTAGATGTTTCCTTATCCCCTAAATCATACATATCAACAAATTGTGGAAGTATGTAGGTTGCATAGCAAAATATCATTAATAATAGCCCTATAAGAAGAGAAACTGGATATCTTAAAGATTTAATAACCTTATTTTCAACTTCTTTTTCGGCTAATATATTTTTTGCACATTTTTCTAAAACTTCTTCTAAATTCCCACTTTCTTCCCCGATCTTAATCATATCCACCATAATATCTGGATATAAATTTCTTTCTTCTTTGAAAGCCTTAGACAAACTTTCTCCCTTAAGAACTTTTTTCTCAACTCTTTCTATTGATTCCTTATATTTTTTATCTCTTACAGTGCCTTTTATTAATTCTAATGAACGTCCTATGGGCATTCCCGACTTTACATAAGTACTTAAATTTAAACATATATAGGAAGCATCATCCTTAAAACCAAACATCTAATCCCTCACATTCCTTTAAAAGATAGTATTCTTCTAAAGCAACTTCTCCATTTGATACTAAGGTAAAACAAGATTTTAAAAGTTCTTCACCCCAAGAAATCTCCTCTAAATTTTTATATTCCTTGGGAAATATTATTTCACAAATTGCTTTCCTTCCTTTTGTGCCTGTCCAATTACACATATGGCATCCATTTCCCTTATAATAAGTGTTTAATTTGAATTCTTCTTTCTTTACCTTTTCAACTAATTCATCTTCTAAATATATTTTTTCTCTACAGGCTTCACAATTTTTTCTTACTAATCTTTGAGTTATTATTACACTAACTCCCTCTTTTACTAAATAGCCTTCTGCTCCCATATCCAAGAGCCTATCATATATTTCCTTTCCACTATTAGCATGGATTGTTGAATAGACTTTATGACCTGTTATAGATGCTCTTATAGCTATTTTAGCCGTCTCTTCATCTCTTATTTCTCCAATCAATATTACATCAGGGTCTTGTCTTAAAATATGCTTTAATCCATTAGCAAAAGTTAACCCAACCTTCTCATTAACATTTGTTTGAGTTATACCTTTGATTGTAAATTCAATAGGATCTTCTATGGTGCTTATGTTTACTCCATCTTTATCTATAGAATTTAAAAGTGCATAAAGAGTTGTTGATTTTCCACTGCCTGTAGGTCCATTTACAACAACCATACCATGCTTCTTCTTAAGAATCTTATTAACCTTTTTCTTTTGAAATTCCATTAAGCTTAAACTATTAATATTTATAAGTTCATTCTTTTTGTATAATATTCTAATTACTAACTTTTCTCCAAAAACAGTAGGAATGCTAGAAACTCTTAAATCAAAATCATTTTCTTCATCTTTAAATGACAACTTTCCATCTTGTGCTCTTAATTTATCACTTATATTCATATCAGCCTTTAATTTAACCTTATTAACTAAGTTTTCATAAAGATTCCTTTTAATCTTCTTCATAAGTATTAGTGTTCCATCTATTCTAAATCGAATATTAGCCCAATCTCCTAAGGGTTCAATATGCATATCACTAGCATTCTTCTCTATTCCTAATGCTATTAAACTTTTCAACTCTTCTTCTGTGAATTCATCCTTAGAAAAATTTTTACCACCATAACAGTCTTCTATTAATTTTTTTATTTCATCCTTATTTCCTAAGATGAAACTTATTTCTTTATCTCTAAATAATAAAGATAAATAGTCTTTTTTATCTTTATCTTCACTACTCGTATGAAACAATATCTTTCCTTCATTATCTTTTAAAGCAATTAAGTTCATTTCTAATGCAATTTTCTTAGGTATCTTTTTCATAAGTCTCATATCAATATCTTTAATACTGTATTTCACACTTTCACCTCCTTATAAATAATAATTGACAAGCCACTTATTTTTTAAACAAAAAAAGTTCTAGATTATTAAAAAATTTTAACAATCTAGAACTTTTAACTATTCTATAATAATATACTGCCCTTTGTTACTATCTATAAGTTTAATGCTTCTATCATTTGGATCATACATATATAATGCATTTTTTTCTTTATTGTCATTAAATCCAGTAAAATATATCTTACCATCAATCACTATTAAACTTGATTTTTCAGATATATTTTTAGGAAAATCAAATACTAATCTATGAAGCTCATTATTAGTAGTGTTTATTGAATATAAGCTTCTTGTTTCATTACCTTTTGTACCAATAAAATACACCATATCACCTATTTTATGCGATGATTCTATCTCTCCTACTTCATTAGATATAAGAGACTCTTTTTTACTATCCAAATTATATATATAGCATTCTTTCTTTCCGTCAATACTGCTTTGAGTGTATAAAACAACTTGATTTTCTATTAAATCAATATAGTCTATAAAAGCTTTGACAATTTGCTTCTCTAAAGTGTAACTTCCATCCTTTATATTGTATAAGAATATTCCACTTTTTTTCTCATTTAAGTCTACTCCATATAGAACTAATTGGTCTTCATTTGCGAATTTAACATTCTCCCCAGAAATAGCTAAATTCTCGTTAAAATCAAATTCCTTAAAATTTTGTAAGTCTAAAACCTTGTATCCTATTTTATCACCAGAACTATATTTATATAAAAGCTTAGTCCCACCAGGACTCATAATCAAGTCTTCTATATTTCCATCTACTGATATTTTATGTTCTTTAACCCCATTTGTAATTATTAAGTCAGTTCCCTTACTAGTAAATTCCCTATAAATAACTAAACCTAACTCCTTGCTATAAATTTCCATATGACCTTTTATATCTAAGTCAAGTTTCTTTAGCGATTCCCCTTCTATTTTGTAATATTCAACATTATCCTCTGAAATTGTAGACACAATATTCTCAGAAAGTTCTAACTTTTTTCCCTTATGATCTTCTCCATCAGTTCCTTTATTGAAATTACATCCTACAAGGGCTATTGATAAAATAACTAATACTAAACTTAAAGCAGCAGCTTTCCTCATTTACTTACTTCCCTCTCTAAAATAAATATGTGCCATCACAAATAAATGATGCATCTCCTATCATTTTTACTCCATCATCTTCAATATTAACTTTTAATTCTCCACCTGGAACTATTACCTTTACTTCATTATCTACTAATCCTAACTTATTAGCAGCTATAACTGAAGCACAGTTTCCTGTTCCACATGCTAATGTTGGACCAGCTCCTCTTTCCCAAGTTCTAACTTCCATAGTGTTTCTATCAATCACCTTGCAGAAGTTAACATTTGTTCCTTGAGGAAATAGTTCATACTTTTCTATACCTTTACCACATTCTATAGGATATTTTTCCTCTTCAAAGATAATAGTATGCGGAACACCCATAAGTAAAGATGTTATTTCATACTTTTCATTTCCTACACTTATTTCTTTTTCTATTATTTCCTCATTACATAATGAAGGTATGCTTTTAGGATTAAAATCTCCAAATCCCATATTTACATTAATGGTCTTTACCTTATCATTCTCAATCTCTAAGAAAATTCTTTTAACTCCATCACCAGTTAAAACATCTAAAACATCCTTCTTAACTATGCCTTTTTCATAAACATACTTAGCAAAACATCTTATTCCATTTCCGCACATAGCAGCATAAGAGCCATCTGAATTTATTATTACCATCTCTATATCACAATTTTCGTTCTTCCTAACTATTAAGATTCCATCTGCACCAATTCCAAATCTTCTATGGCACATTTTTTGAGCAATTTCTCCCTCTTTACCTAAATACTCATTGTTTAAATCTTCTATAACTATAAAATCATTTCCATTCCCATGCATTTTTGAAAACTTCATATTATCACCTCAAATTACCTATTATTGATACTTTTTATTATAAGATGTATACTAACTGTAAGTTCAATCAATTTAGAAAGGAAAGAAAATCATGGCTTTAGACGGTATTTATTTATATAACTTAATAAATGAACTAAAAGGTTCATTAATAAATTCTAGAATCGACAAAATAAATCAACCTGAAAAGGATGAAATAATAATAAATGTACGTGGAAAGGAAAATAAAAAACTTTTAATTTCCTCTAGTTCCAAATACCCTAGATTACATTTTACTACAATAAATAAGAATAATCCATTACAACCGCCTGTTTTTTGCATGGTATTAAGAAAATATTTAACTGGTGGAAGAATAATAGATATACATCAACAATCTACTGATAGAATTGTTTCAATAGACATAGCAAATAAAGATGAACTGGGCTTTGATAGTGTATACACTTTAGTCATCGAAATAATGGCTAGACATAGTAATATATCTCTTGTAAGAAAAAGAGATAATAAGATTATGGAATCAATAAAGCATATAACAGCAAATAAAAACAGCTTTAGAGTTCTTTATCCTGGTGTAAGCTATGTGTTTCCTCCTGCTTCTGAAAAATTAAATCCTTTTGACTTTTCTAAAGAGGATTTAAAAAATGCATTAAGCAAAAATAACAATGAACTAGATGAGAAGATTTTTTCCAAACTATTAACTGGTGTGGGCAAAAGTTTATCTCTTGAAATGTATTCATTATTTACAAAGCACTTTGGTGATTCTTATGTTTTTGATGATATATTTAACTTTATCTCTGAATATTTCAAAAATATATTTAATGACATACAAAATATTATATTCTATAAAAACGAAAAAATTATAGATTTCTATTTTAAAGATTTATCTACTTTAGATAACTGTACTAAAGAACTTTATGAAAATAGTAGTGAGCTTTTGGATGCTTTCTTTGCTAACAAAGATAAACAAGACAGACTTCATGCTAAAAGTGCAGATATACAAAGATTAGTAAACACAAACATAGATAGATGCTTAAAAAAGATTAAAGTTCTTGAAAAGACTTTAGAAGAATGTGATAAAAAAGATGATCTTAAAATTAAAGGAGAACTTCTAACATCTTATATTTATAGTGTAAAAAAAGGTGATAAATCCGTTGATGTTTTAAATTATTATATTGACAATGAAGAATATCTAACTATTCCTCTTGATGAAAATAAAACACCATCTGAAAATATCCAATTTTACTTCAAAAAATATAATAAGCTAAAAAAAGCTGAAGAATCTGCTTTAGAGCAACTAGCTATAAATGAGGATGAACTTAAATACTTAAACTCAGTATCCTCAAGCATACAAGTTGCAGATAACTATGAAGATATAGATGCAGTAAAAAATGAGCTTATAGAAACTGGATATGTAAGATTCAGAAGAAATAACAATGGTAAAAAGAAAGAAAAACAATCTAAGCCTTATCACTATGTTTCTTCCGATGGAATAGATATTTATGTAGGTAAAAACAATATTCAAAATGACTATTTAACTTTAAAGTTTGCTGATAAAAACGATACTTGGCTTCACACTAAAGATATACCTGGTTCTCACGTAATTGTTAAAAGCTCAGATGTTCCAGATAAAACTTTAGAAGAAGCTGCCAACTTAGCTGTTTTCTATAGTAAAGGAAAAGGTGGAACTAAGATTCCTGTAGACTATACATTAGTTAAAAATGTAAAGAAACCTTCTGGTTCAAAACCTGGAATGGTAATCTATTCAACTAACAAAACAGTCTATATGGATTCACCAAGAGAAATAACTCTAGAAAAACTAAAGTAATAACTTATTAAGGCCTATAGCAGAATTTAATAAAAAACTTATAAATATATTCCGAGAATTACTGGATTTCACTAAGAATTTATAGCTATTATTCCGAATATTTTACTAAAGCTCAGAACTCCCGTTGGTCAAACAACTTCGCTTCTTAACGTAAAATCTTCTCCATAATAGCTTAAATTCTAAAGTTCATCCATATATTCTCTTCATACTATTTATAAGTTTTTTTAAACTATTTTGCTTATAGACCTTTTTTGCTGTTAAGCTATAATTAGATTATTATCTCTTACTAAAGATAAATTCAACTTTTATCTAGTATAAAAATCCTACAAATAAAAGCTTATTGACTTCTTCTATTTATAGGATGTTATTTAAATTAGACTATGTTTTCAACTAATGTTGATTCTTAGATAGAACTGTAAGACCATCTTAAAATCAATATTCACCTAAGCCAGAGCCTTATATTATTTTTTTAAGTTATTATCTAAGTATTGGTAGTAGTAACATAGAATTCTACCATTATAAAGTTTTCTGTTCTTAGTAGCTTTTCTACTAAATTCTTTTTGGAAGTCTGGAGAAGCTGTTAGGATATTAAAATCCCAAGTATCTAACTTTTCTTTAATTTCTCCGAAATGCTTATTAAGTTTTGAAACAACTTCTTTTTCACCTATTCTCTCACCATATGGTGGATTTGTAATCATATATCCATACTTTTTCTTAGTTGAAAAATCAAAGAAGTTTCTTTTTTCTAATGTTATGCAGTCAGTTAATCCTGCTTTTCTTACATTATTTTTAGCTGTACTTAATACCCAACTATCTATATCATAACCAGTTATATCTAAAGGAATTTTCTTAATAGATCTTTCTGCTCCCTCTCTAACTTGATCCCATATTTCTTTATCCATTGAAGGCCAAGTTTCAGAAACAAATTTTCTATGTAAACCTGGTGCTATATTTCTAGCTATCATAGCAGCCTCTATTAATATTGTTCCTGAACCGCAACATGGATCTATAAGAGTTTGCTCACCTCTCCATTTTGATAATAAAACCATAGCAGCTGCTAGTGTTTCTTTAAGTGGAGCTTGCCCTGAGTGCTCTCTATATCCTCTTTTATGTAATCCCTCTCCAGATGTATCTATTGTTAAAGTTACTACATCCTTTAAAAGACCAACTTCTATCTTATAAACTGGACCATCTTCTGTGAACCAATCTTGACCATAGCTTCTACTCATACTCTTAACTACAGCCTTTTTAACTATTGATTGACAGTCTGGAACACTGAAAAGTTTTGACTTAACAGATTTACCAATAACATGCATCTTACCATCTACAGGTATATATTGGCTCCAATCAATTTCTACAGTTTTATTAAATAACTCTTCAAAGCTTTCAGCCTTAAATTCAGCCACTTTTATTAAAACTCTATCGGCAGTTCTAAGCCAAAGGTTTGAAATTGCAATATCCATTTCATCCCCTTCAAAGTGAACTCTTCCGTTTTCTGTTTTTAGGTCTTCATAACCTAATTCTTTTAATTCTTTTGCAACTACAGCTTCTAATCCAAAAGTCGCAGTAGCTATTAAATTATAATCCATAGCTTTACTCCTTAGTTTTCATTTTCATATATTTCAACTGAATCAACACCATCAATTTCATTTATTTGAACTCTTATTATTTCATCCTTTGATGTAGGTATATTTTTACCAACATAATCTGCTCTTATTGGTAATTCTTTATGCCCTCTATCTACTAAAACAGCTAATTGAATGAATTCTGGTCTCCCTTGATCCATTATAGCATCAATAGCAGCTCTAACTGTTCTACAAGTATATAAAACGTCATCAACTATAATAACTTTTTTTCCTCTTATGTCAACATCTATTTTAGGATCATTTAAGCTTGGTTTATCACTAATATTAGTTAAATCATCTCTATATAATGTTATGTCAACACTTGCAACTGGAACTTTTACCCCTTCAAATTTTTCTACAAGTTTTGCTATTCTTTCAGCTAACGGGTATCCTCTTCTTTTAATTCCAACAAGAACAATATTATCTACGCCCTTATTTTTTTCTATTATTTCATGTGAAACTCTTGTAAGTGCTCTTCTTATAGCATTTTCATCTAATAAACTTGCCTTAAGATGCATTTTAGCAACCCCCTAATTTTTCTATAATTTTTTCAAAGTACTCTGGTAATTCAGAATTAAATTCAACATATTCTCCAGTAGTAGGATGAATAAATCCTAATGTTTTAGCATGAAGAACTTGCCCTTCTTGACTTAACTTCTTTTGCTTTTTTAAACCATAAACAGTATCTCCAAGTAATGGATGACCTATAAATGCCATGTGAACTCTTATTTGATGAGTTCTTCCTGTTTCTAAGTTACATTTAACAAGTGAACATGAATTAAAAACTTCAAGAACCTCATAATGAGTTACTGCTCTTTTTCCTTCTTTAACCACAGCATACTTTAATCTATCTCTATGATGTCTTCCTAAAGGCGCATCTATTGTGCCACCTTCTTTTTTAAATCTTCCCTCAACAATAGCATAATATTCCCTTTTTATACTGTGATCTTTAAACTGCTCAGCTAACTTTTGGTGAGCATTATCATTTTTAGCAACAACTAATATTCCAGAAGTGTCTTTATCTATTCTGTGCACTATTCCTGGTCTTATAACTCCATTTATACCAGATAAATCATCACAATGATGTAATAATGCATTAACTAAAGTACCTGTATAATTACCTGGCGCTGGATGAACAACCATTCCCTTTGGTTTATTTACTACTATTATATCTTTATCCTCATAAACTATATTTAAAGGTATATCCTCTGCTTCAACTTTTAATTCCTCTGGTTCTGGTATTTCTACCTCAACTTCATCTCCAACTGAAAGTTTATATTTTCCTTTTTCAGCTTTTCCATTAATTAAAATTTTTCCATCATCAAAAAGGCCTTGTATAAAGTTTCTTGAAACTCCATCTATCTTTGAAGCTAAAAACTTATCTGCTCTTATGCCTTTTTCTTCCTCTGTTATTTTTATCACTTCTTTATTTAAACTCATAGTTTTATTTGCTCCATTCTAAAGTAAATATTTAAAGCTATACCTTAAATATTATATAATAACATATTAAATTTCAACAATTAATTAAACAAAAAGAAAAATCTCACCTTAAATTAAAGTGAGATTTTCTAATAACTAATCTTCAGCAAAGAAACTCTTAATTTCATTTACATCATCAAAATGTGTTTCTTCTTCATAGATGTCCTTAAGCTCAGTTTGTTCTTCTTCATTAGAATCAACTTTTATTCCTTGCTCTTCTTCATCTTCTGGTTTAGTTATATTAAAATTCTTTACGAAATCTTTCTCTAAATCATCAAAAGTATCTATTTGGAAGTTCATAAAACTTCTAAACTTAGCTCTGAATTTTGTAAACTCTTGCTTAACTCTATCATACTCATCATTGATTTGTATAACATCGTTATGAGCTTTATCTAGTATTCTTTGAGCTGTATCATTAGCACTCTTGATTATTACATCAGCTTCTTTTTGAGCATTAGCTTTTGCTTGCTCCGCTGTGTTTTGAGCTAATAATAAAGTATTTTGAATTGTATTCTCAATTTTACTATAATGCTCTATTTTATCATTAGAATTTTCAAGCTTCTCTTTTAATGAAGTGTTTTCTTTAAAAAGAGTCTCGTATTCTTCGACTATTTCGTCTAAGAATTCATCTACTTCCTCTGGACAATAACCTCTTAAAACCCTTTTGAACTCCTTGTTGTTAATATCCATTGGGGTCAATTTCATATAATCACACTCCTATGTATACTTAAATACTGTCAATTTTAATCTACCACTCTTCGTTGTCCCAAAAATATTACTTATCTTAAATTTTCCAAGGCCTCTTATTGTAAGCCTAGAATTTTCGGAAACTTCTTTGCTCTTATCTTTTGTTACTCTATAGTCTAGAAGAACACTTCCTGAACTTATTGCATCTAAAGCCTTACTTCTTGATATGTTCCCCAAGGCTGCAACTATACAATCTAACCTTTTAGAGGTTACTATTACACTTTTTTCTTCATAGCTAGGTTTAGGTATCTCTTCTAAATCATAAATGATTTCACATTTACAACTTAGATTTCTTATTTTGTTTAAATTATTAACTAAAAAATCAATTATACTGTGATGAACAGCAACATAGCAGCCATCTTCTTTTAGAATTAAGTCACCTATTTTGTTTCTATTTATACCTAAAGCCATAATAGATCCTAAATAGTCCTTGTGCTCTAATTTTGAAAACTTAGTATTGCATTGAATCTTTAAAAGACTTATTGGAAACTGGTCATACTCCTCTTTATTGAAGGCGATAACCCGTCTTTCTCCATCCTCAAAAAATCCAAAACTCTCAATATTTACATCAAAGAAATTAATTTCTTGAAGAGTGCTCCATACATCTGGAGTATAAAACTCATCAGTAAACACTGAAATATTTTTTGTCCTAGCTAAATTAAATCTTTCGAAAAGTTTTAATGCTTCAAACTCTTCTAAATTTAATAAATTTATAAATTCTTTTTTATTCATATTACTTTGAAGCCCAGTTGAACATTCCTTTGTTGCTTAACTCGCTCTTTAATTCATTGCTTACTTCAACGTTTGAAGGTGATACTATAAATACTCCCTTTTCAACTTCTTGAAGTTCTCCACATAATGCATAGCAAGCTCCACCAACGAAGTCTATTAATCTTTGAGCTGTTCTAAGTTCTAATGAAGTTGTGTTTATAACAACTATTTTTCTATTTTTTAATGCAGTACATATTTCAGTTGCATCATCATAAACTAATGGTTTAGTTATCATTAATTTAGCTGTATTAGCTGTATGAATATTTACAACTTTACCATTTTTCTTAGAAGATAATACTGGAGCAAAAGCTTCTTCCTCTTCCATTATCTCTTCTTCTTCCATTACTTCATCTTCATCTTCAAATTCATCAAACCCTAAAAAACTCTTCATTTTACTAACTACTTTAGACATAATCATATCCTCCCAATCTTATTTATATATTCTTTCGCCAAAAATTCCTTGGCCAACTCTAACCATATTGCTTCCTTCTTCAATAGCAATCTCAAAGTCACCTGACATTCCCATTGAAAGTATATCCATTTTTATGTTTTTAAAATTTCTTTCTTTTAAGCTACAAAAAATCTTATGTGTCTTATGGAAATAATTTCTACATTTTTCTTTTGTTCCCTTTGGAATTATAGTCATAATACCTAAAACATTAACATTGTTACAAGCTTCAATAGCTTCTATAAGTTCATCTAACTCTTCTTCCAAGATACCATATTTTTGTTCTTCTCTTCCTATGTTAACTTGAATTAAAGTATTGGCAATTTTATTATGTTTACCATATACTTTTTCTATTTCTTTTAATAATTTGACACTATCTAATGATTGTATAAGATGTACTTTATCAACTATGTATTTCACCTTATTAGTCTGAAGATGTCCTATTAAATGCCATTCTACATCTTGATGAAACTCGTCAAATTTTCTTAATATCTCTTGAACTTTATTTTCACCAAATTTTCGAATACCAAACTCATAGGCTTCTTCCATCTCTTCAATAGTTCTTGTTTTAGATACAGCAATAAGTTGAACGTTAGCTGGAATTTTTTCTGTAATTTTTGTTAAATTTTCTTTAATATCCACTTTTACTGTCTCCTTTAATTATATATTACATTATATTCTTCTCTATAGGAATAGAAAATCCTTCTTTTTTGTACAATTTTTTCACAAAATTTGTTTATTATTTCCCACTAGATTTCATATATTTAGGATTCATATCACTTATATATGCCGGCATGGTAATATCGTCACTTTTTGTTATTTGAACCTTTATTCCTCTATTCATAAGAGTCTTAATATAACTTCCATCTCTCATAATTTGATTTTCTATTTTTTCTGGATCACCTATAACATTAACATAAAATGGAGCTGGTATTTTAACACCATTCATTCTTAAAAATTGTCCTCCACAATATATTTCAGTGTTATATATGATTCTTTGGTTATTTATAGATATGGCTTCAGCCCCTGCAGCTTTTAGTTCATTTATGACCTTAATCATATCATCATCATGAATAGTTCTTAAAAGTCTCATAAAGTCATCAACTACTTCTCCATTAAAAGCTTCTCCACCATCCTCTAAGACGATTTTCAAACCTGATCCTTTAACATCTGACAAACCCGCAATCATTAAGTTATTGTTTAATTCTTCTACCATATCATTAGAAACCTTAATACTAGACTCATCACTTTTAGAATAATTATTTATTTTCTTTTGTAATTCTCTATTATTCTCTTTTAACTTTGATATTTCATTATAAAGACTGTTCCGTTTATTATAAGCATCCTGATATTCTTTAGCATTTAATACCTTAGTGGTTTCTGTACCATCAAAATTTATATTCATAGATATTAAAAGTCCTACTATAACAGAAGCTATAAATATAAAAATAGTAAATTCTCTATTTTTCAAAGCCCCACCTCTTTATCGCTCTTTGCTCTTCTCTAATAATATCCTTCTTATAGCTGCAAAGTTATTAAATATTCTACTACCAAAAACAATAACAGCTGCAAAATATAGTGGTATTCCTAATTTATCTCCTAGGTATGCTAATAGAGCCGCTAAAGCTGCATTTCCAAAAAAACCTGATATAAAAACATCTGCTTGAAACTCTTTTTTCAAACTAGCTTTTATAGCCCCAAACACAGAATCTAAACAAGCAACTATTGCTATAGATAGATATGGTGAAAATTTATCAGGTATGCTTCCTGGAAATATAACGCCTATTATTATACCTGCTAAAAGCCCAATAAATACTATCATTCAATTGCCCTCCTAATCAACCTTTTTTAAATACTCAGAAGATAGGTTTTGAGTGGTTTTAGGTATTGTAATTGAATCCTTCTTCTCATATTTATAATCATAATTACCGCCTAATACTCCATAGTCCATTTCTCCTGGAAAATCTATTCCCTTTATTATGTTATCTTGGTTTCCTATAACCTTTATTGTTAAACTCTCCTTTGGAGAAATTCTTTCATTATTTCCTATCCATATAAAGTTACTTGCATTTTTTATTCCTGTCTGAGGAGTTATTCTAATATCATTAACTGCAATAGCTTCTGCTCCTGAGAAAGCTAATAAATTTAATATATGAATTATCTCCTTTTCACTTATATATTCAGGATTCTTTGAAGTAAGTAATGGTGACTTTGGTGTTATTGATAAAATTATTCCCGGTCCATTAACCTCTTCAGTTCCTAGTATCATTCTAGTTTCATCTAACTGTTCTTTTATTTTATTATTTACATCACCTTTAGATGTAGCTGCATCCTCTATCTCTTTTAATCTTTTATTTAAAGAGTCATTATTTTTTTGAAGCTCTTCTTTTTCTTTTTTAAGTCCATCTATTTCAGCCATTATGTCATTTTGATTATAATTTTCTATTATATTTTTTTCTTTATTATTTATCATTTTAAATTGATAAGTTAATAAAAAACCTAACAAGGCACAAACTATTCCAATGATAATTTGTGAAGACAATTTTTTCAAAAAACATTCCTCCTTACTTTTCTTTGTATATTACAGGGTTCCCATTAAAGCTTATGTTTATATATCCTTTTTCAAAATTTCCTGCTGGGTCATTTAATATATTAACCATCTTATTTAATTTTTCTCCTAATTCATCTGTTCCCCCTAGAAGTATTTGAACCTCACCTTTATTCATAACAATATTGTTAAGGTTAGATACATCTATAGAGTTAACTTTTACTTTGCTTTTATTTAAAACTTCTCCTATTTGTTTCAAGACTTCAACTTTTTCTTTGTCAGTACTCATAGGTTCTCCTAAGAATCTATTTTCAACATTTAATCCAGTTACTACTGGTAGTTGTAACCCCTCTGCAGAATTTTTCTTTTCCATTATAACCAGATTTTCATTTAACACATAGAAATCTGCACCATCATTTACGATGAAAGTTGCATTTCTTTCTTCCACCTTTATTGTCAATTCGTCTGGAAGTTTTCTTGATATCTTAACATCTTTTATATATGGATTACTTAATATTTTCTTTTTTAAAGCTGATGTGTTAAGTAAAAATATATTTTGATTTAAAACATCATTTTCTTGTATTACCTTTTCTTTAGTTATAATATTATTGTTGTTTATATTAACCTTTTTTATATTGAAATAAGGTGTTTTTAGTAGAATTAAACCTAATACAACAATAAGTATTATACTAATCAATATGACCTTTTTTCTAATCTTTTTTCTTTTCTTTTTTAATATATAATCATTTATATTTGTATTCATAATTCTCCTTAATACTTTATTTTGCATTTCAATATCAATAATATCATTTTACTGGATTTTTTTCATTAATTTTTTAAGAAAATATTAATAATAATAAAAACATTACTGTAAGAAATTCCACATATTTTCCCCCTATTTTTCTAAAAAAAATAAAGGCGTATAAAACGCCTTTAATCAATCTTTTTATTTCCCTGTCTTGATATATTAAGTAGAATTCCCATAGCCATAAGGTTAAATACTAAAGCAGTTCCTCCATAACTTATAAATGGAAGCGGAACTCCTGTAACTGGCATTGAACCTGTTACAACGGCTATATTAATTATAGCCTGTACTCCTATGATTGAAGTGATTCCTACCGCTAATAAAGTACCATATTCATCTTCAGCACTCATAGCTATTTTTATTCCTCTGTAAACGAATATAACAAATAATAAGATTACTACTGTACACCCTATTAATCCTAATTCTTCTCCTATTATTGAGAATATAAAGTCATTGTGTGGCTCTGGCATGTATAAAGTCTTCTGTCTAGATTGACCTATTCCAAGCCCAGTAACTCCACCTGCTCCTAAAGCATAGAAAGATTGAATAAGCTGATATCCATCACCAGCAGGATCTTTCCAAGGATTTATAAAGTTCATCATTCTAGCTACTCTATAAGGCTCTATTAAAGCAAAGAATAATCCTGCTACAATCATTCCTGGTGCTATTACACCAAACATAAATCTTTTTCTTGCTCCAGCCACAAAAACCATTATGAAAGTAACAAAACCTGTTACAGCTGCTATACTAAGGTTCTTTTGTGCAAGTATAAGAACTGCAAAGAATCCTCCAACTAAGAAGCATGGAACTATTCCCTTCCAAAACTCCTTAATCTGCTCCCCCTTATTGGTAATCATATAAGCAAGTATTATAACTACTGCATACTTAGCAAGCTCAGATGGTTGGAAAGATAGTGGTCCTAATCTTATCCATCTTTGAGCTCCCTTTACTGCTGGGAAAGCATAAACGGCCACTAATAATACAGGTGTTACTATGATTAATGGTACTGTAAGTTTTTTAAGCTTATGGTAATCAAAGTTTGCTATTACAAACATAGCTATTAATCCAATAATAGCGAAAAGCCCTTGTTTCTTTAAGTAAGCCATACTATCGCCTTCATTTACCATAGCGAAATATGAACTTGCACTATAAACCATAATTACACCAATAGCAAGTAATATAACTATTGTGTATAAAAGACCTAGGTCCATTTGACCATATCTAGATTTAGTAGTCTTTTTTTTCTTCATTTAAAAACCTCCTATTTAGGGATTTTCTAAAGTGAAGCAAAAGCAATGAAGCAAAATACCACTGTTATTATAGAGAATACAGAAACTATCTTTGTTTCACTCCAACCTAATTGTTCAAAATGGTGATGTATTGGAGCCATTTTGAATATTCTTTTACCTGTAAGTTTGAATGAAGCAACTTGTAATATAACAGAAAGTGTTTCTATTACATATATAATTCCTATGAACACTAATATTAAAGGCATTTTTAATATTAAAGCTATCATTGCTACAGCTCCTCCTAAAGCAAGAGAACCTGTATCTCCCATAAATACTCTCGCTGGAAACGCATTAAATCTTAAGAATGCAAGTAATGAACCAGCTAAAGCAACACAGAATATTGCTAAACTTATGTGTCCTAAATTATAACTAACTATTCCTAAAAATGTTGTTACTAAAACAGTAACTGATGTAGCTAACCCATCTAATCCATCTGTTAAGTTTACTGCATTTGTTACCCCAGCAAAATAGAATACTACAAATGGTATATAGAATAATCCTAAGTTAAGTTGACCATCTAAGAATGGTATGTTAATGCTAGTTCCTATATATTTATAAGCATACCAAGTTAAAAAGCCTGATACGATTAATAGTAAAATCATTTTTTGTCCTGATGTTAATCCTTCATTTTTCTTCTTAATTATCTTTAATAAGTCATCTAAGAATCCTACAAAACCAAATCCTATAAATGCATATAAAGCTACCATCGCTTCATCTGTTGGATTACCAACCATAATAAACATTGTTATAATAGTTGCAAATATAAATATTAGTCCACCTATAGTTGGTGTTCCAGCTTTTTTAAAATGACTCTTTGGTCCCTCTGTTCTAATGTTTTGTCCAAATTTTAGTTTATGTAGTAGTGGAATTATAATAGGTCCTAGTATTGATGCTACTATAAAACTTATCACTATTGCCATTACTATCTTGGGATCTATCATCGACTTCAAAATTTCCATAAAATTCTGCTACTTAAACCAGTAAGCAGCTTCACCTCCTTAGTTACATTTACTTCTCTAATAATGCTTTAGTTATTTCTTCAAATTTTAAACTTCTTGATGCCTTAACTAATATAATATCCCCTTCGCATATTATATTAAGTAAAGTGCTTATTAATGCTTCTTTATTTGGATATACAGTACATCCCTCTCCATATCCCTCTTTAATGTTTTCTGAGAACTCTCCACAGCAAAGTATTTTATCTATTCCATTTTCCTTTGCATACTTACCTACTTCTTCATGAGCTTCCTCTGATTTATGTCCAAGTTCCTTCATCGTTCCTAAAACTGCTATTCTTCTTTTGCCTTCTATATTCTTCATAACATCTATAGAAGATTTAACAGCTACTGGACTAGAGTTATAGCAATCATTTAGTATTGAAAATCCATCTTTTTTAATAAGTTCTAATCTCATTGATGTTGCCTCAATATTGTTTAACCCTCTCTTCATTTCTTCAAATGAAAGGCCTAACTCTTTTGCTATAGCAACTCCTAGCATAAGGTTGCTTATATTATGTTTCCCTGGCATATCTAAAGAAAACTCTATTTCTTTATCACCGTCATATACTGTGAAAGTAGATGAAAGCTCTTCTAAAGCTATATTCTTAGCTCCTATTTCAAAATCTTCTCCAACTCCAGTTTTAACTATTTTATACTCTGCCTTAGGTAAAGCCCCTAGAAAATCATCATTTCCACAAACAACAAGAGTATTATTCTTATCAAAGAAAGTTGTTATTTCCATTTTAGCTTTTAATATGTTTTCTCTAGTCTTTAATATTTCTATGTGAGAAATTCCTATATTAGTTATAATACCTAAATCAGGAGATGCAATTTCTGCAAGTTCTCTAATTTGACCAAGACCTCTCATTCCCATTTCTAGAATAGCTACATCATATGTACTATCTAGCTCTAAAATCATAAGAGGTAATCCTATTTCATTATTGAAATTTCCCTTTGTCTTAAATACTTTGTATTTATCACTTAAAACAGCAGCAACTAAATCTTTAGTAGAAGTTTTTCCTGCTGATCCAGTTATTCCAACAACTTTTAATCCTAATTTTTCTCTATAAAATTTAGCTAAATCCATTAAGGCTCTTCTTGTATTTTCAACCTTAATTAAAGAAACTCCATCTTTTAGCTCATTTATATCACATTTAACTTCATCAACTATAGCAATCTTAGCCCCTTTATTGAAAGCATCTAGAACATAGTTGTTTCCATTGAAATTTTCACCCTTTAATGCAATAAATAAAGTTCCTTCTTCTATCTTTCTTGTATCTGTTGATACTGCCTTTATTTCTTTTACATCAGCTTCTTTTAATAAAGTTCCTTTAGTGGCTTTTACAATCTCTTGTAAATTTAATTCTAGCATTCTTTAACACCTCTACTTGCCTTCTAAAATATCATATACAACTTCTCTTTCATCAAAGTGTATTGTTTCATCTTTTAGTATTTGATAAGTCTCATGACCTTTACCAGCTATAACTATAACATCACCCTCTAAAGCCATATTCATAGCTTTTCTTATAGCTTCTTTTCTGTTAACTTCAATTTCAAAGTTATCATACTTAAGTGGCTTTACTATGTCATTTATTATATCCATAGGTTCTTCACTTCTTGGATTGTCAGAAGTAATTATTACAACATCTGATAATTTACAACCTATTTCACCCATTTGAGGACGCTTAACTTTATCTCTATCCCCACCACAACCAAATACAGAAATCATTCTATTCTTAGTAAAGGCTTTTACTGTACTTAAAATATTTTCTAATCCGTCTGGTGTGTGTGCATAATCTATTATTATGCTATAAGGTAAATTTTTTTCTTTTGCAACTAGTTCACATCTTCCTGGTATTACAACATCACTTAATCCTTCCTTAATTTTTTCTACAGGAATATTTAAGTTATATGCACATATTATACAGCCTAATGAGTTGTATATATTATATTCTCCAGGAATATTTATAGAAAATTCTTCTATTTTATCTAAATTCACCTTAAATTCTGAACCATTTGAGTGGCTTTTAATCTCAAAAGCTTTAAAATCTGAATCTTTTTCAACTGAGAAAGTAGAAACTTTTGTCTTTACTCCTCTTTTTTCTATATCTTCTATTATGTTAGTACCATATGGATCATCTAAGTTTATGATACTATGATTACTTCTTTCGAAAAGTTTAAATTTAGCATTATAATAGTTTTCAAAGGTTTTGTGAAAATCTAAATGATCTCTAGTTAGATTTGTAAAGATTCCCTCTACGAATTGAACCCCATATACTCTATCTAAATCTAGAGAATGAGATGAAACCTCCATAACGCAATATTCAACTCCAGCTTCAACCATATTTTTAAATAATTCATGAAGCTCATAAGATTCTGGTGTTGTTCTAACAGCATCAACTTTCTTGTTTCCTATATAGTTTGCTATAGTTCCAATTAATCCTGTTTTACATCCTGCTTTTTCTAAAATTGATTTAATCATAAAAGCAGAAGTTGTTTTTCCGTTAGTTCCTGTTATTCCGATTATTTTTAATTTGTCTTTTGGATTTCCAAAATAATTTGAGGACATTAATGCAAGAGCTTTTCTAGTATCTTTAACTTTTATTATTGTTATGTCTTCTGAAACACTTACATATTCCTGAACTATTATTACCTTAGCTCCCCTTTTAACAGCATCACCTATAAAGGAATGTCCATCTACTTTAAAACCTTTTATACAAACAAAGATATCTCCTTGTTCTATCTTTCTGTTATCATATCTTATGTCTTGTATTTTTGACTCTTCATTACCTTTTATAACTTCATAATCTAAGCCATTTAATAAACTTTTAAGAATCATTTTTTTCACTCCTTAAATACTATGCACTAAACAAGCGTTAAATTCACAAAATACTAGCATGTGAATTTACTCACATGCTAGTTTTTTAACTATAATTATTTCTTAGCTAATTTAAACTGTATTGTTGTACCACTTTTCACTACATCGCCTTGAGCTATACTTTGCTCTTTTACATTTCCTTCTCCTTCAAATGTACCTTTCAAACCAATTTTATCAAGAATTTCTTTAGTTTGTTCCATTGAAAGACCATTAAAATCTGGTACTACAACATCTTTATTATAGTTTGAAGTAGTTTTAGTGTAAAGTTTAATTTCACTTCCTTCTTTTATTGTGTATCCTGGTTTAGGATTCATATCCACTATAGAACTTCCTCCATCTTCTATGGAGTATTTTATATTATTTTGGTCTAAAATAGCCTTAGCTTTATCTAAACTCATACCTCTTACTTCTGGTATAACTACTTCTTTAGTTTTATTTTTATCTAAATTTGAAGTATCTAATTGCATATAATTAAATATTTCACTAAATAAATCATGTGCTAATGGAGCGGCTACTAATCCTCCAAAATATTCACCTTTTGGATTATCAACTGATATTAAAACTGAAATTTGAGGATTATCATATGGAGCAAATCCCGCAAATGATGCTACATATCCTGCACCATATCCACCGCCTTCTTTAACTTTTTCAGCTGTACCAGTTTTACCAGCTATCTCATAGCCTTCTATATATGCTCTTTTAGGTGAACCATAATGAACTGTTCTTTCTAAAGCCTCAGCTACTCTTCTAGCTGTTTTTTGATCTATTACATTTTGAACTTTTTTAGGTTCAAAAGTTTCATCTACAACCCTTGTTCCATCTTTATCTTCATGACTTATTTCCTTCATAACATGAGGTTGAATCCATGTTCCTCCATTAGCGATAGTGTTCATAGCAGCCATTAATTGCACTCCACTTGCACTATCTGTTTGACCAAAAGATATTGTAGCAAGTTCTACTGGTCCTATTTTATCGTTAGGAAGTACTATTCCTGAAGTTTCACCTGGTAAATCTATTCCAGTAGCTTTTCCAAATCCAAATTTTTGTATATATTCATTTAATTTTTCTTTTCCAAGCTTCTCACCTATATCCATGAATCCTACGTTACAAGAATTCTCTAATATTTGGTCAAATGTTTCAGTTCCATGTCCTTCTGGTTTCCAACATTTTATATAAGTCCCTGAAACATTTTTTCCTCCTGGACAATAATAAGTTTCATCTCCACCAGCTATTCCTTCTTGTACTGCTGCTGCTGAAGTTACCATCTTAAATATAGATCCTGGTTCAAATGTATTTGACACAGCCGAGTTTTTCCACATATTCTCAGTCTTTTGTGTTTCATTATCACCCGGGAAATTTTTATATCCTTCATAAGGATTATTAGGATTATAATCTGGTTTATTAGCCATAGCTAGAACTTCCCCATTTTGAGGATTCATAACTATTATACTAACTCCTTCTGCTTGATATTCTTTCATACCCTTTTCTGCAACTTTTTCAGCGAAATATTGTATTGTTTCATCAATAGTTAGTGTAACATCTTTTCCATCTACAGGAGCTGCAAATTCAGCATTTGAATAAGGGATCCCATTACTATTTCTTGCAACTTCTGATATCCTCATTCCTGGAATACCTGATAATTCTGCATTGTATTCACGTTCAATCCCACCTTGACCAACTCCATCTTGATCAACTCTTCCTAAAACTTGAGCTAAGAAATTATTGTCTGGATAATATCTTTTTGTATCTTGAGAAACTATTACCCCTTTTATTTTTAAAGCCTTAACTTTATCAGCTTTATCCTTTTCTATTTTTCTAACTAAGGTTGCTGATGTTGCTGGCACTCCTGATGGTAAAGTTGTGTTTAATTTATCATACACATCTTCTTTTGGCATATCTAAAGCAGTTCCTAACTCTTCTGCTATTTTATTAAGTTTTGCTTTTTTTTCATCATCTGTATCATCATTCTTAAAAGCAATTTCTTTTAAAGTTTTAAGGTCTAAATCTACTCTATAAACATTGGCACTAACAGCTAATTGGCCACCATTTCTATCTAAGATATCTCCTCTTTTAGCAGCTATTTTCACTTCATTTTTCCATTGCTCTTCAGCCATGGTACCATATTCTTTATGCTTAAAAATCATTATATACGATAATCTTAATACTAAGACCGCTAATAATCCCCATATGACTAACATAATCCAATAAGATCTTCTATTCGTAAGCGACTTTGTTATTTTATAATCTTTAAATCCTTTGTTCTTCTTTTTATTTTTCACACTTAGCCCTCCATATTAAGTCAAATAAAATGAGCCTTACATTCAAAAAGTTATCTTTAGAAAACTACTAAACTTATTAAGTTTATTTTTAAAAAATCAAATTAATAAATCTATAGCCATTATATAAAAAATTATGGATGCACTCTTAAAACAATAATAAAAGTGCACCCTAATTTATTCCCCTATTGCTTCCCTTCAGTAGTTTGGTCACCACTTAACTTAACCATATCATCCTTAGTTGGCAATATCATTTTTA
Source organism: Clostridium sp. LIBA-8841 (assembly GCF_034439435.1). GTDB lineage: Bacteria > Bacillota > Clostridia > Clostridiales > Clostridiaceae > Sarcina. Next base: position 850,956 of record NZ_JAPCKJ010000001.1, read on the forward strand.
GTTTGTTTTTAGCGACATCCTCTATTTTATCTAAAGAACTTGCTTTTAATATTTGAACCTTTAAAGCTTCATTTTCTGTTATGACAGAATTTATTTGCTTATTCATTGAATCCAACTGTTGCTGAGTCTTATAAACTTTTATATCTCTACTTATTGTTACCCCACCAACAACTAATATTAGAAGTACTATTTGTAATACACTTTTTCTTACTCTTTTGTCTTTTTGCTTTTTTCTTCTCTGTTGTTCGATTTTTTTCTTTTTCTTATCGTAGGTTTTTCTACTTGGTACAGTTTGCTCTTTTCTTTGTGGTTTAAGTGCAGAACTTCCATTATAATCAAACTCTTTTACAATCATCTCTTATCCCTCTCCAATTAATTTTTATTCCCCTTACTTAAAAAAATCTACTTAAACATTTGTTTCTAAAATATCATATTATAATTTCTCTATTACTCTTAGCTTAGCACTTCTACTCCTTGGGTTAAATTCTAATTCTTCTTTACTAGCATCTATAGGTTTTCTTGTTATAAGTTTAACTTCTGGCTTTCTATTACAAACGCATACTGGAAACTCGCTAGGACACGTACAAGGATTAGCTAATTCCTTAAATGCATTTTTAACAATTCTATCCTCTAAAGAATGGAATGTTATTATAGCCATTCTTCCGCCTTTGTTAAGTTTCTTAACTCCATCAAAAATAGTTTTGCTTATTATTTCAAGTTCTTTATTAACTTCTATTCTTATAGCTTGAAATGTTCTTTTAGCTGGATGTGGTCCCTCTCTTCTAGCCTTAGCTGGAATAGCAGACTTTATTATTTCAACCAATTCTAAAGTAGTCTCTATATTTTTTTCTTCTCTATTTTTAACTATAAAATTTGCTATCCTTTTAGCAAATTTTTCTTCCCCATATTCCTTTATTATTCTGTAAAGCTCTTCTTCTGAATATGTATTAACTATTTCATATGCTGAGAATTCATTATCTCTATTCATTCTCATATCTAAAGGAGCATCTTGCATGTAACTAAATCCTCTTTCTCCATTATCTAACTGATAAGAAGAAACTCCTAAATCCATAAGAATACCATCTACTCCCTCAATTCCTAAGTCAGTTAGGACATCATATATAGCATAGAAATTACTATGTACATAGGTAACATTTTCATACTCTTTTAATCTTTCTCCTGCTGCTTTTAAAGCATCTTTATCCTGATCAAATCCTATTAATCTTCCTTCACTTGAAAGCCTTTTAACTATTTCGCTTGAATGCCCTGCACCACCTAATGTACAGTCTACATATATACCATTTTCTTTTATATCTAAAGCATCGATGCATTCATCCAGCAAAACCGAAACGTGTTTAAATTCCATATAAATACTCCTTAATTTTTTAATTAATTATCATCTTTTGATTATTAAAATCATATTATATATCATCAATATAACTAAATTTATCTTCTTTGTTTTTATCAATAAATATTCTTAAACATATTTATTAATTATTAAATAATATGTAAATTATTATGCCTCTTACTAATTTACACTAGAATATCATATTATTGCAACTATTTTCCCATTATATATATATTTTATTATACATTATTCTATAAAAAATTAAAAATTCCTTTCAAAATTTATTATTTATAAATTAATACTATTAAAATACCCTTAGAAAAAAATTTGACATTATATTTATTTTGATGTAAAATTTTAAAATACTATGGGAGTAGATAGGGGCTGGTGTCTCTACAGGTCTTCAACACCTAGTTATGGTGCTAATACCATCATGGGTGGGTTCGATTCCCACATACTCCCGCCACAAAGCAAAAAGCTATTTGAAATTAACTTTCAAATAGCTTTTTTTCGTCTAAAAATGCTGTTTAAATTTGATGTAAAAAAGTTTCTATTTTTTACTTTTAAACTATACGTTGAATCTGAAGTTAACTATGTCTCCATCTTTCATTACGTATTCTTTACCTTCTAATCTATAAACACCTTTTTCTTTAGCAGCTGCTTCTGAACCACATTCTATTAAGTCATCATAAGAAACTACCTCTGCTCTTATGAATCCTCTTTCTATATCAGAGTGAATTTTACCTGCAGCTTGTGGAGCTTTAGTTCCTTGTTTTATTGTCCAAGCTCTAACTTCTTGTACACCTGCTGTTAAGTAACTCATTAATCCTAATAATTTATAGCTTGCTTCAATAAGTTTATCAAGGCCTGCCTCTTCTAATCCGTACTCAGATAACATTTCAGCCTTTTCTTCGTCATCTAATCCTGATAATTCTTCTTCAAGTTTAGCACAAACAACCATGATTCCTGAATTCTCTGATTCAGCATATGCTCTTACTTTTTGAACATATTCATTGTCTAAATTTCCTTCCATCATATCATCTTCTGATATGTTGCAAGCATATAAAACTGGTTTTGAAGTTATTAAGAATAAGCTCTTAACGAAAGCTTCTTCATCTTCAGTTACTTCTAAAGTTCTAGCTGGTTTATTTGCTTCTAAGTGAGCCTTTAATCTTTCCATTACATCATACTCAAACTTAGCAGTTTTATCACCTGATCTCACTAATTTCACAGTCTTTTCCATTCTTCTTTCAAGAACATCTAAGTCCGCAAAAATAAGTTCTAAGTTTATAGTTTCTATATCTCTTATTGGATCTACAGAACCTTCTACGTGAACAACGTTCTCATCATCAAAACATCTTACAACATGAACTATAGCTGCAACTTCTCTTATATGTGATAAGAATTTGTTTCCTAATCCTTCACCTTTACTAGCACCTTTAACTAATCCTGCTATATCATAAAACTCTATTGCAGTATATACTTTTTTCTTTGTGTTATATATTTTTTCTAAAACATCTAATCTCTTATCTGGTACACTTACAACACCTACGTTTGGCTCTATTGTACAGAAAGGATAGTTTGCTGATTCAGCTCCTGCTTTCGTAATAGCATTGAATAATGTACTTTTACCAACGTTTGGTAATCCAACCATTCCTAATTTCATCTATGTACACGTCCCTTTCTCATATTTAATTTCATACTTAATGATTATACTCTAGCTTAATATATATTTCAACAACTGTATTATGTTTCCTAATTATCCACCTAAAAATACAAATTAATCCTAATATATAACACATAATAAATTCGAGGTGATGTTTTATGATTAAGAAATTTTTATCATTATTTTTTTCAACAATGATAATTTTATCTCTTTCTTTAAATACAAAAATAGCAGCAAAAGAAATCAATAGTCCTTGCACAAAAGAATTTAACTGGTATTACTCTTATAACAAAGAAGAAGGAATCCCTCATGGCCCTAAAGAAACACCATATATATCTAAATATAAGGTACTTTATTGTGGAGATACTTCAAAAAAAGAAATTTTTCTTACTTTTGATGAAGGATATGAAAATGGAAATACAGGAAAAATACTTGATATATTAAAAGAAAACCAAGTACCTGCTGCCTTCTTTGTAACAAGACCATATATAAAAGATTATCCAGATCTTATAAAAAGAATGGATGAAGAAGGTCATCTTGTATGTAATCACACTTCTCACCATCCATCAATGGCTAAAATTCTTGATAAAGAAAAGTTTAAAAAGGAATTTACTGAGGTTGAAGAAGAGTATTTTAAAGTAACAGGAAAAGAAATGCCTAAATTCTTTAGACCTCCAATGGGAAAATACAGTGAGCAATCTCTAGCATCAACTGAAGAACTTGGTTATACTTCTGTCTTTTGGAGTTTTGCATATAGAGATTGGCTAGTTAATGAGCAACCTTCTAGAGAGGCTGCTAAGAAGAAAATATTCGATAAGCTTCATAACGGTGAAATAGCCTTACTTCATGCTGTATCTGATACAAATACTGCTATTTTAGATGAGCTTATAAAAGAACTTAAAGCTGATGGATTTGAATTTAAATCTTTAAATGACATAACACCTAAACAAGAATAATCTTTCTTCATAAAATCCTAAATATATTTAGAGGTCTAGCATAAACTAAAACACCTAGTCTACGCTAAACCTCTATAATATTTCTAAATTATTTAAGATTTAATACATATAAAATATAGATAAATTTAACTAAAGTTATCATTAATCTTGTAAGAAATTATTCTCTTTTAAAATTTCTTCTTTTAATCTAGTACTTTCATGTCTTATATGTAAAATTTCTTCTTTTATCTTTTTCACAAATTCCTCATCCTTTAAAAAGGCTAAGTTTATTTCCACATTAACTACAGAGCTATCTATGCAAGCACTAAGCATTATTGCACTAACAATTGCATCAGAAACTAAATTTCTATTTCCATACTTTGCAGCAAACTTTACATTATCAAAAAACTTTAAAGCCTTTCTGCTAAGTTTTAAAGGAACTATCATTGCACCCAAAGTACATTCATCTATTTTTTCACTTCTTAATTTCTTTTCTTCCTCTGTATCCTTAGGCAATTTATAACAGTCCATTAATGCACTAAAAGCCTCTTCGTCCCTATTCATGAAATCTAACATTTCATCATAGCTTTTTTTAGCCTCTTCAAGATTCTTGTCTAGAATCCTTTTATTTTCATCACTTAAAGATTCATAAACTTTTTTACCAACAGTTAAGCTATAAACCATTGAAGTTAAAGCTACTCCTACTGCTCCAACAATACCTGCCGCTGCCCCACCGCCAGGTGCTGATGAACTTGATCCTAAGTCTTCTATAAAATCTTTTATTGTTTGGTTTTTCATTAATTACCCCTCCATCAAATATTATTGCTTATTTTAATTTAAGTATATTATTTAATTTTTTTCCTATGCTACTCCATTCATATTCTTCATTAGCTTCAAAACTCTTACCAGAATCAATTAATTCTCTGCATTTATTTAAATCATCTAATATAGCTTCATATTTATTTTCACTAACTATACACTTATCCTTATTACTTATAACATTCTTTATAGGATCATTTTCATCACCTAGTATAACCATAATAAGATTTTTTGTTCCTAAGTAATCATATATTTTAGCAGGTATTTGTTTTGAATTTTTATTTCCTAAAACAAGAAGAACATCCCCATGAATCATATATCTTAAAGCTTCTTTATAATCAATTCTTCCATTAACACTTACATTGGAAAATTGTTTTAATGCTTCTTTTATGTTTTCATCATCTATATTTCCAAAGAATATTATGTTTAATCTATTAAATAATTCCTTATTGCTTATTTCTAATTCTTTTAAGGCTTTTATGAAAGGTCTTAAATCTCTAATCTTACTAAAAATCTCTCCAGCATAAATTAAATTTATCTTATCCTCTTTTAAAAGCTCTGGTTTCTCTTCTCTTTCAATCTCTTCATATATAGCTTTATTATATCCTCTAGTTACAATAAACATTTTATCATCTTTAACATTATACTTTTCTATAAAGTCTTTTTTGTTCTCTTCAGTTACAAATATATGTCTATCACCATTTAATACTACAGCTTTTTCCTGTTTACCTTCTATAAACTTTCTTATAAATCCAATATCTTCTCTTGATGGATCCTTAAGCCATGGATCACTCCAATATAAAACCCATGGTATATCCTTAAAAGCTTTTTTTATTCTTAAAGCGCAAAGATGACTTGAAGGTGGTTCATGCATAGAAAAAATGACATCAAACTTCTCTTTTTCCATAAGCTCTTTTCCATACTTTGAGGCCTTGAAGCTCCAGTTGTAATACATATCAGGAAAAATTATTTTATTTTTAATATTCCTCATAAGCTTCATCTTGCCATTAGCTTTTGTATTAGAAGGAACTTTACTTACTTCTTCATTATTAGGTTTTTTAGGCATTATCTTATTAAATAATTTTCCACCCTCAATTGCATGGACTTTTACCTTACTATCTAAAAGCTTAAGAATTTCTGCATCATAATAAATAGAGTTTTTAGGAAAATCTACTGTTAAAAGATGAACATTATTATTATCTATGTTACATAAATTATTTAAGTACATAAGAGTCTCAATAGATGCAGAATTATTAATCATTGGTGAATAGCAGGCTATAAATAAAATCTTCATTATTTTTTACCTCTTTCTTTAACTGATAAAAGTAAAAACTTTGGTATAGAGCCTAATCTCTTTATTCTCCAAGGTTCCTTAGCTACTCTATAAAGCCACTCCATGCCAATATTAATCATAAATTCCGGTGCTCTATTTACATTACCAGCCATAACATCAAAACTACCACCAACACCCATAAAAACTTTACAGCAAAGTTTATCTTTATATTTTTCTATAAATATCTCTTGTCTTGGAGCTCCCATTGCAACAAAAATTATATCAGCTTTGCTTTCATTAATTTTTTCTATTAAATCATTGCAATTTTCTAAATCAAAAAAACCATTATTACTTCCAACTACATTTATTCCTTTATAGTTATTCTCTATTTTTTCTTTACATGCAATAAGAGTTTCTTCTTTAGCTCCTAATAAAAATACTTTTAATCCACTTTCTTTAGCTTCCTCTAAAAGCATATTCATAACTTCAATACCAGCTATTTTTTCTTTTATTTCTATGCCGTTTATCTTAGCTGCAAGAAGTGTTCCAACTCCATCTGGAATTATTAAGGCATCTTCTTCAGTAAAGCTATTTCTTAAAAATTCATTGTTTATACCATTAAATAAAACCTCTGGATTTCCAGATATTATGTTGACTCTTTCTTTATTTTTTATTTCTTCTAAAAGTTTCTTTTTATCCTCTGAAAATATCCTATATCCTAATAACTCCCTATACATATCTCGCTCCTAAAGGCTATTTAATATTATTATTTTTCATAAATGTTTCTATTTCTTTTACTATCTCATCATCCTTATTAATAGCTTTAGCTATATCTAAATGCTGTTTAGCATCTTCAATCATCCCTGCATTTAAATAACAAACTATTAAATTAGTACAAATCTCTATATCTCTTGTACTTTCAAAGGCTTTTCTTAAGTATTTAACAGCCTCATCATATATACCTAATGAAGCATAGTTTATTCCCATTTCATTAACAGCTTCAACTATACTATCATCAATAGCTAAGCATTCATTTAAATAATAAATTGCCTTTTCAAAATTCCCTAATCTTCTATAAGCTGTAGCAATATAGTATCTTAGTATAGCATTATCTTGAAACTTATCTGCTAAAGGAATAAGTCTTTTTAAAGCATCTTCTGGCTCTTCTAATAATTCTTCTTTTCCTTCTTCATAATCAGCTGAATCCTTTATTTCATTATATAAAACCTCAACTATTTCGTTTCTTTCTCCACCCTTAGCTAAATATTCATTTATATCAACATAAGCCTTATCATATTGTCCCATATCATTGTAAGCTATTGCTGAATAAAGGTATGGAAGTGCTAAGTCACTTCTATGAGCCTTACATTTATCACATATTTCTAATTGAGTTTCATTATAAGACTTATTTTTCTCTCTTAAGGATTCACATATTAATAAAAGATTTTCATAAACATCAGTATCATCAGAAATCTCGTTTAATCCTTTTAAAAGCATGAAAGCCTCAACCATATTTCCATCTTTAACCTTATCAGCTACTATTTTTTTCACACATGGAATAGCATCATCTATTAATGGAATTAACTTTTTATAATCTTCATTAAATCTAAAATCTTTATCTCCGCCTAAAGCAAAAAACATGCCTTCAACTAAATAGTTTATTTGTAGTGATTCTAACTTATATCCACTCTTTATATCACTTGATAAATGTCTTGGATCTATAGGAACATACAATTCTTTTATATTTACTTCCTTTTGATCTTTACCTAAACTTTTAATAAGCCCATTCCCATCTACTTCTAAAAATAAAAGTTGTGATAACTTCTCTTTTGCAAATGTATTAAAACTCATATCTCTATCTCCTTAACTAACTTTTACTAACTATTTTAATTCTATCTAAAAATAAAATTTATAAACCTAAATTTATTATACATCATAAATTTCGAACTATATTTTATCACAAAATAAAATTTAGTTCACCTTAATATGTATTAGTTATATATTATAACACTTTAATCATCTCTTTGGTGTAGTCCTATTTAAAAATATAAAAAGAGCTGTATAAAATATACAGCTCCTTATCTCACCTAGACTATTTTAGCTTAGTATTGATTACTTCCATTATAGCATTTTTGAAAGTTTCAGTTTTTTCTTTTGAATCCTCTAAGCTTGAACCTTTTACTGATAAGTAAACTTTCATCTTAGGCTCTGTGCCTGAAGGTCTTACAACAAACCATGAATCATCTTCTAAAACATATTTTAAAACATTTGACTTTGGAAGATTAATCTCTTTTTCTTCTCCTGTTAAATTATTTACTTCTTTGCTTAACTTATAATCAAAAGATATAACAACCTTAACACCATTTATTTCTTTTAAAGTTTCATTTCTTAAGCCATCTATGCACTTAGCAATTTGTTCTTGTCCTTCTTTTCCTGCAAGCTCTATTGATACTAAGCTTTCTTTGAAATAACCATATTTGTTATAAAGCTCTATTAAACCATCATAAAGAGTTTTTCCTTGCCCTTTATAGTATAAAGTCATTTCAGCTATTAGCATTGAAGCTACAACAGCATCTTTATCTCTAGCAAATGTACCTGCTAAGTATCCATAACTTTCTTCAAATCCAAATAAGTATTGATTTGAACCTGACTCTTCAAACTCTTTTATTTTTTCTCCTATATATTTAAATCCTGTTAATGTGTCTATTAATGTTACACCATATTCCTCAGCCATCTTTCTAACTGATTCTGTAGTAACTATAGTTTTTATAACAGCTCCATTTTCAGGTAACTCATTCATTTCTTTTAATGAACTTAAAATGTAATTAGTTAATAACATACCTGTTTGGTTACCACTTAAAACTTGATATTCTCCCTCATTGTCCTTAACAACAACACCTATTCTATCACAGTCAGGATCTGTTCCAAATATTATATCTGGTTGAATTTCTTTAGCCATATCTAAAGCTAATTCAAACACTTTTGGATCCTCTGGATTTGGATATGGTGCAGTTGGGAAGTTTCCGTTTGGTAATTCTTGCTCTTTAACAACGAAAACATTCTCATATCCAAGCTCACTTAATATTCTTCTTACAGGAATGTTTCCTGAACCATGGATTGGAGTATATATTATTTTTAAATCTTTAGCATGCTCTTTAACTAGTTCTTTTCTTATAGTTAAAGTTTTTAAAGCATCCATATATTTTTTATCTATTTCTTCGCCAATGTAAACTAAAAGACCTTTTTCTAAGGCTTCTTCTTCACTCATTGTTTTTATGTTGGCATAATCTGTAATTTCATTAACATATCCAATAACAGCTTTAGCAGGAGCATCTGTTAACTGACATCCATCATCTCCATAAACTTTATATCCATTATATTGCTTTGGATTATGTGATGCTGTTATAACAATACCACCATTACAATTTAATTCTCTAACTGCAAAGGATAACATTGGAGTTGGTCTTAAAGATTCAAAAAGGTTAACTTTGATTCCATTTGCACAAAGAGTTAATGCTGCTGCCTTTGCAAATTCCTTAGACATATTTCTTGAATCATAAGCTATTGCAACTGATTTATTTCCATCATAATTATCATTTAAATAATCAGCAAACCCTTGAGTAGCTTTTCCAACTGTATAGATATTCATTCTATTAGTTCCAGCACCAATTATTCCTCTTAATCCACCAGTACCAAAATCTAATTCTTTGTAAAATCTATCTTCAATTTCTTTTTCATCTGATATCGTTCTTAATTCATCTTTTATTTCTTCTGAAATACTACTAGAGTTTAACCATTCTTCATATCTTTCTTTATACACTGCGCTCTCTCCCCTTTTGTATTTTATTTCCACAGATATTATACTACATTATTTTATAATATGAAAATAAAAAAATTGAGAATGGAATTATTTTACTATCAATTCCATTCTCAATTTATTAATATTAATTCTCTTTTTTAGCTCTATTCTCTTCTACTTGTTGATCCACAACTTCTTGAGTTATTATTTTTTGATCATAGCTTATAGAAGCCACTACAGAATCGAAATCATCAACTACTGTTATCTCACTTCCACATTCGATATCAGAAACCTTGAACTGATCTCCTTTTTCGGCCTTTTCTACATTCAGTTCTACACACTTTGGAATATTATTAGGTGAACATTTTATCTTTATGCCCTCTTTATTTTTTTGTAGTACAGCATCTATGTTATTTACATGAGCCTCACCAATATAATTTATAGGCACAGTTGTTACTATTTCTTCGTTTCCATCAACCTTTTCTAAATCTATATGTACAACCCTTCTACTTACAGGATCTCTTTGAACTTCTTTTATAAGTGTATTCATTTGTCCCTCTTGTGAATTTACATTTAAAACTCCATGCTCTCCAGCTACAGCAAGTGCATGATTAAGTTCTAGCTCTCCTATTTCAAATAAAAGATTATTCATTCCTTTTCCATATACAACTCCAGGAATTAATCCGTGTCTTCTGCTTCTTCTACTTGAATGTCCAGTCTTCTTTTCTCTTTGATTTACATTTAAATTTTCCATAATCATCCCTCCTTTTAAGTATTATTTCCGAAAAGGCTCTTATTATTCACCTTAAAAGTAAAAAAAGAAGAGACTATATCAAAAGTTAAACAATAAAACTTATAAATAATATGAAGAGAATATCTAGCAATTCTCTGAATATATTTATAAGTTTTATTTTAAGTTATTTTTGATACAGCATCTTCTATTAATTATTATTTAGTTTAATGCTTTACGACTTGTAAAATCTAATTCATAATGATCTATTTTTTCATCTTTATTTAAATCATATTTTTCAATAGTTTCCCATTCGTCAGCATTATCTGTTGAATTCTTTCCGTAATGTTTAGAAACCATAGCTAAATCACCGATTTCAAATTTACCATTTTCATTTAGATCACCTGTAGTTCCAGTTATTTTTAGACTTTCAAATTTTTCTAAAGTAGCATTTAATGAAAGTTTAACATTTTCTTTCTCTTCATTTGAAGATTCGCTATTATTATAAACTTCCTCTGCTAAAACTATAGCCTTTTCTAACTCACTCTTAGAGCCACTATGATATTCTCCAACATTAACTCCTTCAACTGCATTATTGTGTATTTCCTTAGCATTATTTATTAATGTTCCTAATTCTTCATCAGCAACCTTAACCTCATAAGTGAACATTGCATTGGCCCAATCAGTATGATCTTCCCAGTCATGTCCATTCTTTAAAGTTTTTAGAGTTATCTTAGAAGCTCCTTTTATATCTAGCTTAATATTCTTAGATCTTTCTCCTGGTTTAACAACACCACTATCATATACTTCTTCACCATCTACTAAAACTTTGAATATAGCTCCATCACTCTTAGAACCTGTTTCAGTATCTAAGCCAATGTAAGATTCAAAATAATCATAATCTTTACCTGAAACATCGTAGACAATAGTTGAATCTGTATGTGTTCCTAATCCTTTTTCAAAACTCATAGACTTTAATCCATCAGTTAATCTTATTTGATTTCCATCAACTGAAGTATCTTTCTTTGGAGTACTCCATCCTTGATTTGCACTTTCCCAATCTAAATCACTTGCATATTCTCCTCTAGCTACGTTAACCGTTGCAATAGTTTCAAGGTTTTTACCATTAACCTCAGCTACTCCATTAACTTTTATTACCCCTTCTTTTGAGTAATCCTCTTCTAAAATTTCATCCCAAATTACATTAGTAACTACCTTCTCACCGTCAGTATAAACTATTTCTACTGAATTAGGTAAAACTGGTTCTTTACCTATTATTGTTTGAACATCTATTTTATCAGCCTCAACAATATCTCTAACAGTTATATTAGCAGTTATTTTATTTGAAGTTCCCTTAATTGTTCCTTCTACTTGGAAAGTTCCAATCTTACTGTATGACTCAGGATCTATTTCATTCCAAGTTATGCCTACTTCTTTCAATGCTCCATCAGTAAGTTCTACCTGTGTTTTCTTTGGTAAAACTGGTGCTTCTCCAACTAAAGTTTTTACTTCTATACTTTCCTGTTCTCCCTTAACCTCGTAAGGAGCATCTAATTTATTTAATTCCATCGGTGATTGAGCCTCTGTATTAATAGGTCTTAACACCATTCTATATACGTAATCTTGATTTGGATAAAGAGTATATTCTGGTTTTGGTCTAGCACCCCAGGCATCATCTCCACCTACTCCCATTTGTCTATAGTTAACATTAACCACAACATCCTCTGATTTTACAAGTTCATGAGGATGCTTCTTACTTCCAAGTTCCTCTTCTGTGTAATGAAGAGCTGATGCTTCTACATAAGGATCTCCTGAAACCATTAATCCAACTCCATCATTATTAGTAAGAGTCATCCATCTTATATCAGTTTTATTTCCCATTTCTGATGGCTCTATATATTTAAAGAATTGATCTTCTACAGTTGAACTATATACTCCTACATGAGCTCCTTTATTTCTATCCCAATAGTTTTCTTGAGGTCCTCTTCCATACCAGTCTAAGTTTTCAAATTCAGCTGGCATATTAAATTCCATTCCAATGGCAGGAATCTCTGGTAGATTTGAAGCTCCTGGATTAAGTTCAGAAGTTATAACAACCTCTCCATCTCCATAAACTTTTATTATATTTTTATAGTTTGAAGCCGTTGTAGTCGGTAAAGTAGCACTTGCTTCTATTGTTACAAACTTTCCACTTTCATCCTCTGTAACAGTAACATTACCTATTGTTCTATTTTTACCTGCATTCTTCCATGTTCCTGTTCTATTTGGCATTCCATTTTCTTTATCATTATCAACTGGCGCTCTCCAAAAATCAGGTTCTATTGGAGCACTTAATAATTCTTTTCCATTGTTTTTGAAAGAATCAATGTTACCTTTAACCTTATTGAAGTTTAATTCGAAATCAGTTCCTCTTAAAGTTAAATTAGTATCATCGTTATTAGTTATTTCAACATCATTCATTGAAGCAACATCTACTACATCCTTACTTTCCTCTGAAAAATCAATTCCAAATTGTTCTGTAGCTATTATATGCCCTGCATTAGCCCACTTTTCATCCTCTAAAGTTTCAAATCTTATATTTAACCAATACTCTGCTCCATTATCTATAGATTCTGGTCTATTTAAATCAATCTGAACATTGGTTCTTTCAAGTGGACTTATATCTAAGTTCATTTCTCCACTTTGAACAACTTCATCATCCTTATTTAATTCCCAAACCATCTTATATTCATTAAGATTAGTAAATAAGAATTCATTTTCTATCTCTATTAATCCTTCAGCAGCATTTACATTATTTATTTCTATATTTTGATAACCATACTTAACCTCTTTAAGTTGTGGCTTTTCTTCTCTCTCAGCTGTAATCATTCCATTTGCACAGAAGTTATCATCATTAGGATTATCTCCCCAATCTCCGCCATAAGCTAAATACTTAGTTGATCCATCTTGAGAAGTACTTTCTTCCTTCCACTCTTCAAAGTCCATCCATAAAACAGTGTTTTCATCTGGCTTTCTATTTTCATCATTTAATTCATCTTTGCTTAAGGCTCTATTGTATACACGTACAGAGTCTATAGCAGCATTACTTCTACTATTCTTTTGAGCATCTCCTCCTATTGTTAATGGATAATTACTCGCTGTAATTGAACCTGTGTAGTTTGTCGATGCAACTTCCTCTCCATCTATATAAAGTTTAAGTTGGTTTCCATCAAAAGTACCTGCAATCTTATGCCAATTATTTACCCAATCACTTGGTATCTCCATAGTCTTAGCAGCAACCCACTCACTTCCATTAGCATCATAAATAAAGAATTCTATTGCTCTCTTACCAGTATGTTGGAAGTTAGCTGTTTCCTTTATAGCAAATTGAGTATCTCCTTTTGCTACAAAAACATTGTCTTGATTACCACCTTCCGGTTTAACCCATGCTTCTAAGGTTACTCCTTTTCCAGTAACATTTAATTCATCAGCTTGATCAAAAGTCATATAACCTTTAAATCCTTGTCCATCTTTTCCCTCAACAGCTTCTCCTTCCTTAGGAATTCCTTTAAAGCCATTAGAACTAGAATCAGGTGAGTATTTAATTGTCTCTACATCTTTATATAAAGCTTGGTCAACCCAGTCCCATATAAATCCACCTTGGAGATTATCATACTTTTCAAAGGCCTCCATGTATTGATCAAAGTTACCATTACTATTTCCCATAGCATGAGCATATTCACAAAGTATGAAAGGTTTGCCCCCTTGCTTTCCTATGTTTTCAACCGCATTTGGACTTAAATACATGTGACTATATATATCAGAAACTGTAGGATCACTATAATCTCCCTCGTAATGGACAGGTCTTGTTGTATCATTATCGTGTATCCAATCAGATAAAATATTAAATGTTTCTCCTCCACCAGCTTCATTTCCTAAGGACCATATGACAATAGATGCATGGTTTTGATCTCTTTGAACCATATTTTTAACTCTATCTAGACAAGCTCCAAACCATTCTGGCATATCTCCTGGTAGATAGTTTCTAACTCCATGAGATTCTATATTAGCCTCTCCAACTAGATATAATCCATACTCATCACATAATTCTAAGAATGCTGTATTATTTGGATAATGAGATGTTCTAACTGAATTTATATTATTTGCCTTCATTAACTCAATATCTTGTATCATACTTTCAATAGAAACAGCTCTTCCGTCATTTGGATCTGTTTCATGCCTATTAACCCCTTTAAACATTATAGGCTGTCCATTTATAAGCATTTGCTCTCCATGTATCTTGAACTCTCTGAATCCTATCTTTGTACTTGTAGCCTCAACTTCATTTCCATCCTTATCTTTTAAGGATAAAACCATAGTATATAAATTCGGATCTTCTGCTGACCATTTTTTAGGATTTTTAACGTCTACATTAGCTGTTAACTTAACTTTAGTGGCTTCACTATTATAATCTGTTGCTCCATTGAAATCGGTACTCATTGTTATTGGAGCATCTAAAACCTCTTCATAATTTTCATCATAAAGCTTAGCCTCTACAGTGTACTCTTCATTGTTTTTCAAATAATTTGTAAGCTCCACATCCAATTTTAAGTTGGCATCTGTATATGTGTCATCTAACTCCGTTTCTATTTTAAAATCTCTAATTTTAACTTCTGGTGTAGAATATATTGAAACATCTCTAAAGATACCACTTAATCTTATAAAATCCTGATCTTCTAGCCAGCTACCATCACTCCATCTAAATACCTGAACAGAAACAGTATTTTCACCTTCTTTTAAGTAGTCAGTTATATCAAAATCATCTGCAGTGTAACTATCTTCTCCATATCCTACTTTATGTCCGTTAATCCAGAGGTAAAAAGCAGATTCAACTCCTTGGAAAGACATATAAACCCTTCTGCCTTCTTTCCAATTATCAGGAACTGTAAATGTTCTCTGATAAGTTCCTACTGGATTATATTCAGTTGGTGCATTAGGTGGCTTAGGATTCTCTCTTCCTGTCCAAGGATATGTTGTATTGGTATATATAGGATAGTCAAACCCTTCAGTTTGCCAGTTGCTTGGAACTTTTATCTTAGTCCATCCTGATGTTTCAAAACCGTTTTCATCAACTGCCGTAGGTCTATCTGCAGGCTTATCTACAATATTGAAATCCCACTCGCCATTTAAAAGTTTATGGTACTCTGTATCAGTTCTTACCCCTCTCTCATTTACAGGTTTCTTAGAATCCTCTAAAGCTAATTCACTATTACTAAAAGAAGTGAATGATGCATGAGATTCTTCTCTATTAACTTGATAAATCTCAGGATTATTATTCCACTCTTCTCCGGTAAATTCCTCTCCTATAGTTGGCATTTCACTATCTGGATATTCCCTTGCATCTACACTCTTTCCCCCCAAAAATAATTGGTGTGATGTTGTAGCTAAAAAGCTGCCTAAAACAACTAGGGCTACAGTTCTCTTGCTCCCTTTTAACAAATTCTTCTCCCCCTTTTAAATTTTTTTATATACTAGACAAAGTATTAAACTTTTAGTCAATATAAGCTTAATTTAGATTAAGATGAATAAAATCTCATTCTAAATCCCCTCTCATTTTGCAAAATAAAAAAGCTCTCTATTATATTAATATTCATAGAGAGCTAATTTTATTTCTAATTTTTATTCCTAATTTTTACTTTAAAATTTCACTAGATATAAAGTTTATTTCATATTCACCTACTAATCCATCACCATCTAAGTCAAACTCACTGTTATTAGAACCAAAATTCTTAGAAGCTAGGGATAAGTCTCCTAAATCTATTTCTCCATTTTTATTAAAGTCTGCTCTTAATGGATTGCTTTCCTCAACAGTAAAATTAATAGTATAAACTTTCTTTGTACCATCTTCTGCTATAACTTTTATTTTAGTAACTCCAGGTGCAAATTCAGTATTTTCTATTTCAATAGTAGCATTTGAATCTTCTGATGTTGCCGTTACTTCTGGAGCATTAATTGTTCCCTCTGGTAACTTGACTTCATATTCTAATACATCTTCTTGGAATTCATCCATAGATTCTCCACTAATAGAAATACCACTTAAATTAGCATTACTACTAGCAACTCTACTTTCTATTGAAGAAATAGTTAAATTGTTTAATTTTCCTTTTAACTTATCATTTCCATTACCATCTGCACCTATAACTAATGGTAGATCACTAACTTCTAAGGTTGCACTTGGTTTTACAGTCTTATCTAACTCTCCATTTATATAGATGGAAGCCTCTCCTTTTGAATGTTCAAATACAACCTTTATATTAGTCCATTCATTTAAAGGTATTGCTTTATTAGATACAAATTGAGTTATTGATCCTTCAGCATGGAATCTTAATTTTCCTTGAGGAGATACATCTATTAAAAACCCACCTTTACCAGTTCCATTATTTATTTTTTGAGCTATCTTTTGCCAATATCCTGTATATTCATCTAAATAAACCTCTGTTTCCACAACAATATTATCAGTTAACTTTAGTGAATCATTACTTTCAACCTTTATATATCCATCTCCAAAGTCTGCAGCTTTTCCATCCTCTGAATCTACTTGAGTTATATTTCCAGTTATTACTCCATGGAAATTATTTTCTGAACTATCTTCTCCTAAATTTAAAGGATTTTCAAAGTCATAATCAACAATGATGCTCTCATCCACAATTACATATGGCTTTATTGCTATTTTATATTCTCTATTCATAGTTCCATCTTTAGATGTAACTTTTATTAATGCCTCTCCTGGAAGTTCTTCTGGCTTTATAATTTCAACATTGGCACCTGGAGACATAGCTTCTGCCTCAATGTTTAAATTTTGTAGGTTTTCTCCCTTTTTAAATTCATAAGAGTACTCATAATTACTTCCATTAAATCCTTCTAAACCATTTCCATTTATTGCTACGGATTTAAGTTCTGCATTACTTGTTGCATGAACCTTTGTTAACTTAGCATCTCCAAAACTTCCATGGTCAGAACCTATACCATTTCCACCATCTTTAACTACTAATTTAAGAGTTTCTTTTCCAGCTATAGGAACCTTAACATGCTTTTGTGGAGTATCGCCTGTCATTAAACCACTATCAAAAACTTTTTCATCATCTAAATACACTTCAAATGATATAGATGCTACTGAACCAGCCATCTCTTGATCTACTCCAACAAAAGTTTCAAAATAATCATAATAGTCTAAACCATCTAAGTTATAAACTATTTCTGAATGAGCATGAGTTCCTATTCCTTTATCATAAGAAACTCCCTCTCCATTTTCACCTTTTAATGTTATTGTATTTCCATCACAGCTAGCATCCTTCTTTATTGTTCCATAGCCTATTGAAGCGCTTTTCCATTCTAAATCACTTAAATAAACACTTGTTTCAACTGCAACATTCTCTGAAGCTTCTCCTACTCCTTCTGAATTCTTTGCAACTACATAATATACATAAGTGTAATCATCATCTGAAGGAGCATTTTCATCAATATATTCTTCTGTTTCTATACTTTCTGCTATTAATTCAAATTCTCCTTCTCCTTTTCTATAAACATCATAGCTTTCTGCAAATTTTGCTTTATTCCACTTTAATGAAACTGAGTTATCACCACTTCTTAAGGCCTTTAATCCTTCAACCTTTACTGGTTTTTCCATAGGCATTCCTTCAACTTTGTATTCTCCACCAACTTCTGTAGGGAATTTAACTACATTTTCTGAAACAACCTCTGGCTTAATCTCATTTCCATCTGCATCTGTTATAACTGCTTCTGTTATTCCTTGATATTCTAAATAACAGTCATTACCTGATCCTGATTTAATCTTTAAAAGATTTAATGAATTATTATTCCAATTAGCTGAAACCTCAAAGTTTCCTCTAGCTTTTAATCCATCAAAGCTACCATCTTCCCAAGCTGCTGGTAAAGCTGGTAATGGATTAATTGTACCTAAATGACTTTGTATAAGCATCTCAGACATTCCAGATACAGCTCCCATATTTCCATCTATTTGGAAAGGTGGATGAGTATCAAATAAGTTATCTAATGTACTTGTAGTTAATTGATTTTTTAACAAACTGTGAGCTCTATCTCCATCTAATAGTCTAGCCCAAAGATTTATTTTATTGGCCTTAGACCAACCTGTTCCTCCATCACCTCTGTGGTTCATTGTAACCCTAGCAGCATCATATAATTCTGGAGTATCCTTTTGGTTTATTTGAGTTCCTGGATAAAGTCCTACAAGGTGTGAGATATGTCTATGCTTATTATTTGGATCATCTATGTCATCCTTCCACTCTTGTACTTGTCCATATTTACCTATTTGTGGCTTTAAGAGTCTCTCTCTTTTATCTTCTAACTCTGCTCTAAATTCCTCATCCACTCCTAAAGTTTCACTAGCTTTTATAGTATCCGTGAATAACTGCCAAATAAGCTCTTGGTCAAAAGTTGTTCCAACAGTCCTTGGTCCTTGTTCTGGAGAATAACTTGGTGATGAAACTAAATATGTTTTTCCATCACTATGAGTATATTCAACTAAAAACTGAGTCCAAAACTGAGCAGCTTCCTTCATAATAGGATATATATTATCTCTTAAATAATCCACATCATCAGTGAACTGATAGTGTTCCCAAAGATTTTGACTTATCCATGCATTTGACGTTGGAGCCCATCCCCAATCGAACTCCCAACCCATAGCTGTGAATCCAAAAGGATTATTCATGGTATTTACTGTCCATCCATTTTTCTTTTCTGGTGCATCTTCTATTCCACAATGCATTTCTGCAGTAACTCTTCCAGGCTCTCTTAAACTCTCTACATATTCAACTAAAGGAATAGCAGTTTCAGATAGATTCGCTACCTCTGCTGGCCAATAATTCATCTGTAAATTTACGTTAAAATGATAGTCTGAGCTCCAAGGCGGATTATTAGAATTATTCCAAACCCCTTGTAAGTTAGCTGGTAAACTTCCCTCTCTAGAAGAGGAAATTAAAAGATATCTTCCATATTGGAAAAATAAAGTTTCTAAACTGTTAGATGGATTTGTTTTATATTCTTCAAGCATATCATCAGTTGGCTTGTCTAATTTAAGTTCTCCTAAATTTAGATTTACTCTATCAAAAAGCTCCTTATAATCCTCTAAATGTCTGTTTTTTAGCTCATCATATCCTAAAGATATAGCATTATTTACTCTTTCTGTTACTGCATTATGAGGATCCTCACCCTTATAAGTTGGATATTCATTTACATAATCAGTTCCTACACTCATTATTATTGTCACTTCGTCAGCATTTTCAACACTTATTTTGTCTTCTTTATCTTGAATTGAACCTCCACTATTAATCACCTTAATTTGAGATTCATATTTCATTCCATTGTCTGGTATAGCTCCACTTAAAGTTAATGTATTATTTTCAACTGAAAGTTGCTTTCCATCATGAGCACCCTCATTTCTTACATCAACAGTTATTGAAGATCCCTTATCAGCCTTTAGTTTGATAACCATTACATTATCAGGATAACTAGTGAAATATTCTCTTTCATAGTTTACTCCATTATAAGTGTATTTAACTGTAGATAAAGATTCCTCAATATTAAGCTCTCTTCTATAGTTAGTAACCTTACTACTTTCATGAGATTTGAAATCTAAGAAAATATCTCCAAAATTTTGGTAAGCTCCATAAGCTCTTTGATCTCCACATACCCTTTGATATAATTCATTTGATGGAGTACCACCTTCGTCTAATATTCTTCTTATCTCCTGTACAGCTTCCCAAGCTCCCTCTTTGTTTCCTCCATTATAATCTTCCCAAGCTCCTGGTCCACCTGACCATAAAGTTTTTTCATTATATTGTATTCTTTCGCTTTCCACACTTCCAAAAATCATTCCACCAATATATCCATTTCCAATTGGAAGCGCCTCATTTTCCCAATCCGTAGCTGGCTCATCATACCATAATGCTAACTTATCTAAATCAATGTTTTCATTTGAAATATTATTTCCTATTTCATTGAAGCTACTAGTTTTAGCAAAGGAATATACAGATTGACCTACTACCATTAAGGAAACTGCTAAAGCTACTTTCTTTAAAAATTTTCTTTTCATGATTCCTCCCCCTTCTATAATTTTCTTCTTAATCATAATAACATATTCTTACATTAATTGTAATATTTGTAATTAAAAAAAAGCTGTATCTTTACTTAAAATTTAATAAAGTATTTAAAGAGTTTTTCATTATATACTTTATTATTTAAGTATTATAGATACAGCTTAAAATTTTTACTTTAATATATCTTTCATTATTGCATTTAACTCAAATTCATCAACAATTCCATCACCATTTATATCATATTCTTTAATATTTTCGCCGTAGTGTTTAGAAGCTAATGATAAGTCCCCAATATCAACTTTACCATCTTTGTTTAAATCTGTTGTAGGTCTTTCTGGCTCAATCAACTGATCTTCACTAGTATCTACTAAAGCATAATTAATTTGACCATCTGGTCTACCCCCATGAGGATTTTCACCCTTTAATCTAAAGCTTAAAGTATGCTCTTCACTAGGTAATACTCCACTTTCATATACAACTTGATTTGGAGTTCTATTTTCTGCATAAGGATCAACCTCTACAAATTCTCCTCCATCTATTGAAATCTCATATATACCATGGTTAGGGTCCTTAGCTCCTACTAAAGAAATTTGCTTTCCTTTAAATTTAATAGAGAAAGTAGCATTCATGTCCTTAGTCCATACAGCTCCTTGCTCTACATTCCAGCCTTCTGAAAAGTTAAATTGATGTAATCCATCTCCAACTTCAGTTGTCTCTATTTTAATCTGCTCATCATCAATAATAGTAACTGTAGCTCTTGGATTAAATCCTAATATTCCCCCTATTGGATCACTTAATTTTACATAGAATTCCTTAGACTCCTCTTTTTCTTTATCATCTATAATAGTTATATCAAAAGTTTTTTCTGTCTCCCCTTCATTAAAAGCTAAGGTACCAGACCAAGTTTGATAATCAACTCCATTTAAAGCAGTTCCTGATAAGGTATCATAATTCACTTCAAGTTTTCCATTACTTCCACCTTTTCTTACAACTTTAAAAGTTGCAGTTCCTATACCTTCACTAACTTCATAATTAACTTGTTCAAATTCAACCATACCTTTTCCATCATTGTCTAATACATAAGCTCCATCTAAATGAGCAGCTGTTCCTCTAGCATTTGAATTCTTTCTACCTGTACATTTAACAGTAACTTCATGTTCTCCATTAGTTAAATCTTCACTTTCAAAAACTATCTGTTTAGATTTTCTATCAGGAGAATATAGATCAACTTCTACAGGATTTCCTCCATCTATGGAAACTTCCATTATTCCATGACCTGGTTCCTTTGTTCCTGATAAGAAAAATTTAGTACCATTAAATTTAATATTAACTGTAGCATTTGATTTAGTTGTATAATGAGCATCTCCACCTAAATCATTATCACCATGAGCAGTTTCATATACCCATCCATCACTAAAATTAAATTGCTCTAATTCATTTCCCTTATTATCATCATTTAATACTTTTAATCCTGCTGGTGGACCTGCTGGTAATTCTATGTTTGCAGGTTGTTTATAAACTCCAATATTATTTATTAATGGAACCTCTAATGAACCTGTTATATTTATTCTTATTTTTTGACCCTTAGTTGGCGGTATTCTAATAAGTCTCTTATATCCTACAGTCTCTCCTTCATAAACCTTATTCCAAGTTTCTCCTTGTAATACTTCAACATTAAAACTAGATATTCTTTGTCCTAATGGAATATATTCCTGTATTGAAATAACGTCGAATTCTTTACTTTCACCTAAATCTATTTCAATAGCACCAGTTCTACTTCCATTATCAGGAGCCCAATAAGTATCATAATCTCCATCTACAATTTTGCTAGCGCCATAGGCTTCATCATTATTGACAAAACTATCAACAGTTATTTCTTTATTTAATACTAAATCCTCATCAAAAGTATCTCTAATTGTATTTCCAAACTCATTTAATCTATTAACATCATTTTCATGTAATCTTCCTTCTTTGTTAGGAGGTACATTTAATAACAATACTGAATTTCTTCCAATTGATTTAAAATAAATATCCATCATCTTCTCTAAGGATTTGACCTCATTATCTTGAGAATCGTGATAGAACCAACCTGGTCGTATTGATACATCAGACTCTCCAACTACCCAATCTGGTCCACCTTCTTCTCCATGATTTAAATAAGTTGGATTTTCTCTTTCCTTCATTTTTTCAATGTCTATAGTTGACCAACAAGGTTCGCCTGCATATCCTTTTTCATTTCCAATCCATCTAATGTCAGGTCCTTGTGGACTAAATATTAAACACTCTGGTTGTAACTCTTTTATAAGATCAAACCATTCTTCAAATTTATATTCTTGTTCTACATTTGATCCCTTAGCTCCATCCATCCAAACTTCAGCTATAGGACCATAATTCGTTAATAACTCTCTTAACTGGTTCATATAAAACTCATTATAATCTCCACCATTACCTTCTCCATAATTCTCTGAATTTTGGTCCCATGGTGAAAGATAAACTCCAAATTTTACACCATATTTAGCACAGGCCTCAGAAACCTCTTTTACAACATCACCCTCTCCATTTTTCCAAGGACTGCTTGCCACATCATGATCTGTATAAGCACTATCCCATAAACAGAATCCATCATGATGTTTTGCTGTTAATATTACTCTTTCAAAACCAGCTTCAGCCAAAGTACTTACCCACTGATCTGCATCTAAATTAGTTGGATTAAATATTTCTGGGTTTTCTGTGCCATCTCCCCACTCTCTACCTGTAAATGTATTCACTCCAAAATGTATAAATGCTGTAAGCTCTTCTTTTTGATAATCAACTTGTTCTTTCGTTGGAATTGCTCCAAATGCTTCTGTTACATATTTCATATTATTCTTAGTATTTGCCTTAGTTAGTACAGCTCCTTGTCCAACACTAACCAGAAAAGTCATTGCCATTGTAGTTGCTAAAAAACTTTTTATAGCTTTAACTTTCATACTTCCTCCTCAAATCATATTTTTCCTATATATGTTTATTCAAATAAAGCCATGTTTATTACAACAAATAAAATATGTAAAGCTAAATTTTTCTAAAAAATAAACATAATAAAATGAATAAAAAATTTTAAGTAAGTAATAATATTTTTATCATTTATTTTAAGGAGGTGCATTTATGAAATTTAAAAAATTCACTCTTACTTTATTAGCTATGCTATTGTTTACTAGTGTGCTTGTTTCTTCTAAAGAACTTAAACCTCCACTGTTTATGGGAAGAGTTCTTGAAGTTAATACTGCATCCGATGGAAAAACTCTAATGGTAAGAGTTAAAGGCTATCTAAAAAGCTGCTCTGTTTACGAAGAAGAACTTATAGCTATAGTAGGAGATCAAACTGAGTACTTGAAAGGTTGTGAAACAAATACTTCAAATGAAAAACCTACTATTGAAAAGGGTGATTATGTTTTTATAGTTCTTAGTAATGCCTTTACTAATTCTATACCGCCTCAATCATCAGCACAAAAAATTCTTGTTTCTAAACCCCCAAAACAATAAAAAAAATATCTAGGATTAAAATATCCTAGATATTTTTTTATTTTAAATACTCTAATGCTTTATCTGCATAATCAGTAAATATAGCATCTACTCCATAATTTTTTAACTTTTCAATATCTGCCTCTTCATTTACAGTATAAACATTAACCTTTATTCCTACTTCATGAGCATTTTTCACTAATTCTTCTGTTACAAGAGATTTGGCTGGATGTATTGCATAAGCTCCTAATTCCTTAGCATATTCAATTATGTTAGGTATCTCTTCTTCATAAAGAACTCCTAGTTTTGCATCATGCTTCAAACTCTTGAATCTTTCTAATGCCTTATGATTAAAACTTGAAATAAGTATTTTACTCCAACATTTATATTTATTTATTAACTCTAGTATATCTTTTTCAACATACTCATAATCTATTATGTCATTTTTAATTTCTATATTTAAAATTACATCTTTATTCCTTATAAGCTCAAAGACTTCTTCTAATAATGGAATTCTGCACTCATTATTATTTTGAAAGCCTTCTTTTTTACAATTAAACTCTCTAAGCTCTTTAAATGTATAATCCTTAATTTCTCCTTTGCCATTAAAGGTTCTTTTAATATCCTCATCATGTATAACTACTAATTTTCCATCCTTACTCTTATGAACATCAAGCTCTATCCCGTATATATGAAAATTTAAAGCTTCTTTAAATGCTAATAAAGTATTTTCTGGATATTTGCCACTAAGCCCTCTATGTGCAAAAACTTTCATATAGTTTTCCTCCATAAATTTTATAACTTACTTTACTTAACAATAAGATATTTTTTAACTAGCTTTAAAATACTTTTGATTTTCACACAAATAAATCTCTGTGTGAAAATCAAAACCATACAAAACCTACTTTTTATAGATAACTCTATTGTCTATATTTTCTATTGAATTGCATCCTGTTAATACCATTGCTGATTTCAATTCACCTTTTAAGTCATTAACGTACCCTTCTACACCTTTAGCTCCATCAGCAAAAGTAGCTGTTATAAATGGTCTTCCTATTAAAACACCATCTGCTCCTAAAGCTATCATCTTTAATATATCAACACCAGTTCTAACTCCACCATCAACTAAAATCTTAACTTTTCCTTTAACTCTAGCTGCTATCTCAGGTAATACTTCACAGGTCGCTGGTGTTTGATCTAAAACTCTTCCTCCATGATTTGATACTACTATGGCATCTACTCCTGCTTCTACTGCCAATTCAGCCTCATCTGGTGTCATTATTCCTTTTAATATAAAAGGTAAATTAGTTGAATCAACTAATTCTTTTATTTCTTCTAAGTTTTTAGGTTCAACAGGCTTTCCATGCATAGCTAAAGTTATAAGACCAGCTGCATCAATATCTACGCCTATAGCTAAAGCTCCTGCTTTTTCTGCCATCTTTATTTTCTCTATTACAACCTCATTTTTCCATGGTTTTATAAATACAATTCCTTGTCCATTGTACTCTTCTATTACTTCTAAGTTAGTAGTTAAGCATAAATCAACTGCAGTATCTCCCACCATAGGATATATACCTGCATCTAAGCATCCTTTAACAACGCCCTCAATATACTCTCTTTCACTAACTTTTCCACCCATATTTAACATTGTTCCTGTTATAGGAGCTGCAAAAAGTGGTAATTCCATTGTCTTTCCGAAAAACTCAGTAGATGTACTTGGATTTTTTGCATTGTGAATTGTTCTCATATTAAGCTTTATTTCTTCTAATGCCTTAACATTTCTTATAAAAGAATCACCAGTTCCCTTTCCCCCCATGCCAGGAACTTCCCCTGCACAAGCTACTCCATTACATACCTTACATACTCTACAACTTCCATTGTAAAGTTCTCTTGCTTTATCTCTCATATCCTTATTCATTTATATATACCTCCTAAAAATCATTTTCTGTTTTAACTTTAAATCCATTTTGAAGTAAAAGTTCACAGGTTACACCATTCCCTTGTTTTTTTTCCCCATTAAACTTTCCTGAATATATTTCTCCTAAGCCACAAGATGGGCTTCTTCCTTTCAATATAACATACTCTGCATTTATGTTCTTAGCAATATTTAAAGTTTCATAAGCGCCTTTAAGAAATTCCTCTGTAACATCGGAACCATCCTTACCAAGTACCTTAGCTTTACCGTCTAGAACTTCTTTACCTGTTCCACCAACAATTTCACTTGGTATTCTTGGTGTTTTTAGTCCTCCTAATTGTTCAGGACATACAATAACTGCTTTTCCTTCCTTAAGAAGTTCTAATATGTTCTTATTCAAATTATTTCCACCATCATATTTACAGTTGACTCCACATAAACATCCACTAACTAAAATCATACAATTCGCCTCCCAAACAATTATTAAAACTAAATAAAATTCATATACATCTTTTACTCAAAATACAGCTTAATATTCAAATATCTAATATCTAAAAACCATCTTAATTTTAGATTAACAAATCTTATTTTATTATAATCCTTATAATTGTATAAAAAAAGTATTTCTCCTAGAAAGACTTTTTAAATAGCAAAAGGACTTTACTTAGAACCTTTAATTTCACAAGTCAAAGTTCTAGTAAGCCCTTTAGATAATAACCTTCTAAATTTAAAGAGAAATTTTAATTTATAAACATATCTTATTTTCCTAAAGTGAATTTAATCTTATCTCCAATCTTTATTATCTCACCAGCTTTTATGCTCTGTTCTTTGATCTTTCCATCTCCTTCAAATTCACCTTTTAGTCCTAATGATTTTAGTATCTCTTCTACTTCAGCCTTTTCGAGACCTCTAAAATCAGTCATTACAACTTCTTTTTCATTTCTATCAAATCTACTTCCAGCATACAAAGTTATAGTATCTCCTTTTTTAACTTTGTACCCAGGTATAGGCTTCATAGAGGTAATAAAAGTTCCATCTCCCTCTATCACACAATTTATCCCTAATTCTTTAGATATTTTATCAGCATCAGTTACCTTATTTCCTCGTAAATCTGGTATTATTACACTTTTATCTTCTGCTTCTAGTTCTCCCTCATTTAAAGAAATATAATTAAAAATATTATTAAATAATTCTCCAGCAAAAGGAGCAGCAACAATTCCACCAAAATGTTCTCCATTCTTAGGATTATCTATTATTACTAATAAAGATACCTGAGGATTATCATAGGGTGCAAAACCAGCAAAAGATGATATATAACCAGCTCCATAAGTCCCAGTCTCAGGATCAACCTTTTCTGCTGTACCAGTTTTACCAGCTACCTTAACACCTTCAATTCCTGCATCCTTTGATGAACCATTTGATACAGTAGATTCTAAAGCCTCTTTAACTCTTATAGTACTTTCTTCACTTATTATATTTTCTTCTATTTTTGGCATGAATACTTCATCTATAATCTTTGTTCCATTATCATCCGTATGACTTAGTTCTTTCATAGCATGAGGTTGTATTAAATCTCCTCCATTTGCAACAGCATTTAAGGCGGCCATAAACTGAATAGCATTTACTGTGTTAGTTTGTCCAAATGATATAGTAGCTAAATCAACGGCACTTATATCTTCTGTATCCTTCACTATTCCAGTAGCTTCTCCTGGTAAATCAACTCCTGATTGAGTTCCAAAGCCAAAAATTTTAATATATGCATTTAATTTTTCTGCTCCTAACTTTTGTCCTATTTCCATAAAGGCAACGTTACATGAATTTTCTAATGTCTGATTAAAGTTTTGTATTCCATGACCTCCTGGTTTCCAACATTTTATGTTTCTTCCTGAAACATTTAAACTTCCATCACAATAATAAACTTCATCTTCTCCAGCTATATCCTCTTCCACAGCCGCTATAGAAGTTATTATTTTAAATATAGAACCTGGTTCAAAGGCATCTGAAACTATTGTGTTTCTCCACATGTTTTGAAGCTTAGCAGATTCATTTTCTCCCTTAAAATTCTCACTTCCATCATAAGGATTATTAAGATCAAATCCTGGTTTATTGACTATTCCAAGTATCTCTCCATTATTAGGATTCATAACTGCAATACTAACAGAATCAGCATCATGTTCTTTTAATGCCTTTTCAGCTACTGTCTCAACAAAATATTGAATATTTTCATCTATAGTTAAACTTACATCTTTTCCATCTACAGGTGGAGTAAAGCTTGATTCTGAATAAGGATTAGAAGAACTATCTCCTGAAACCTCATTTACTCTTACCCCCGGTATTCCCATAAGTTCTTCATTATAATAAAGCTCTATTCCACTTAAACCTTCTCCATCTGCATTAGTTGTCCCAAGTGTATGTGAAAGAAAATCTCCATTAGGGTAATATCTCTTAGTATCTTCTGATACTATAACCCCTCTTATTTTTAAGGCTTTAACCTTATCAGCCTTTTCCTTCTCTACCCTTCTTATTAAGGTTGCAGAGTTTGCCGGATTTCCAGAAGGGTAAGTATGCTCTATTTTTGATAAGACTTCTTCCTCATCCATTTCTAATGCTTGAGCTAATGATTTAGCTACCTCAATATTATCTGTTTCTTTATTCTCAATATATTTTCTTAAAGTCACTAAATCTAAATCTACTCTAAATACATTTGCAGTAACGGCTAACTCTCTGTTATTTCTGTCTAATATTCGCCCTCTTCTAGCATCTATTTGTATTTCATTAGTCCATTGTTCCTCTGCCATAGCCTTATAATCCTTAGATCTAAATAGTGCTATATAAATCAACTTTCCTACTAAGCTTAAGAATATTATTGCTATTGCCAATAAAAAAATTAGTACTCTACCCTCATTAAGTCTATTCTTTTTACCACGCTTTTTTTCTTTCACCTAATTTCCTCCTATATAATTAATTTTACATAATTTTCAAAGTTTAAATTGATTATATCATAAATACTTATGCCCTTTTTTTAATAAATTGTATATAAAAAGGAGTTTATCAAAAATTCCTTATAGAAAGTTTAAAAGTTCCTTACTTTCTACTAAAATTTTAGATAAACTCCTAATATAAAAATTCTATTTTAAAATTACAACAGTAACCCCTGTTCCACCTTCTCCATACTCACCTAATCTATGAGATTTAACATGAGGATGTTTTTTAAGCATTTCATTTATGGCTTTTCTTAAAACTCCTGTACCTTTTCCATGAACTAAAGTTACTTCGCCTCTACCAGCAACATAAGCATCATCTAAATACTTATCTGCATTATAACAAGCCTCTTCTGAATCCATTCCTCTTAAATCTATTGATGGATCAACCTGTCTTAAGTTTAATCTTGCTTCTCTCTTCTTAATTTTCTTTTCTTCTTTAGTTTCCTTAGCAACTCTCAAGTCCTTAGCCTTAACATTTATTTTCATAATTCCAGCTTGAACTTGAACTTCACCTTTATTATCTGGTTTAGAAAGAACTATAACCTTTTGGTTTATAGAAGGTAATAATGCTTCCATTCCAACCTCAATCTTCTTAAGCTCTTCCCCTTGCTTCTCTTCTTTTTTCTTTTGAAGTCTAGCCTCTGCATCACTTATCTTATCTCTAAGCTTTCCTCTTTCAGCTTCAAGTTTTCTTCTAGCATCACTAGAAATACCCATTCTTTCTAGCTCTCTCATATTTTTAAGAATAGCATCAGCCTCTTCCTTAGCTGAGTCTAATATCTGTTTTGCTTCTCTTCTAGCGTCTGCATATACATTATCTCTTACGCTTTCAATTCTCTCGAATTTTTCTTTATATCTATTCTTATATTTTTCTGCATCATTTCTTAATATAGCAGCTTCTCTAGCATCATTTTCTGCTTTTATACTCTTCTCTTGAAGTGATTGTATTAAATCCTCAAATTGAAGTGATTCAGTAGAAATAACTTCCTTAGCTTCCTCTATTACTTCATCTTTAAGACCTAATCTTCTTGAAATTTCAAAAGCATTAGACTTACCTGGTACTCCTATTAAAAGTCTATAAGTTGGTCTTAATGTTTCAACATTAAACTCAACAGAAGCATTCTCAACATTTTCAGTCTTTAATGCATATCCTTTTAATTCACTATAGTGAGTTGTAGACATTATTCTACATCCTCTTGCTCTTAAATTTTCTAATATTGAAATAGCAAGTGCAGCTCCTTCTGTAGGGTCTGTTCCTGCTCCAAGTTCATCAAAAAGCACGAAACTCTTACTATTTGCCTTCTCCATTATTCCGACTATATTAGTCATATGAGAAGAGAATGTTGATAAACTTTGCTCTATACTTTGTTCATCTCCTATATCTGCAAATATCTCTTCAAAGAAGCTTATACTTGAATTTTCACTGGCTGGTATTAAAAGACCACTTAATCCCATAAGTTCAATAAGTCCTGTAGTTTTTAATGTTACAGTTTTACCACCAGTATTTGGACCTGTTATAAGTAGTGTTGTAAATTCTCTACCTAAATAAATGTCAGAAGAAACAACCTTATCCTTAGGAATTAGTGGATGTCTTGCATCCATTAAATCTATTATTCCCTCTTCATTTACTATAGGCATTGTTCCACCTAAATCACTTCCATATTTAGCTTTCGCAAATATGAAGTCTAATTCAACTATTATATTAAAGTTAACCTTTATAACATCAATATTTTTATATACTAAAGCTGATAATTCTGCTAGTATTCTTTCAATCTCAGCTCTTTCTTTTAGCATAAGTTCTTTTATTTCGTTATTTAAATTTACTAAAGCTGTTGGTTCTATAAAAAGTGTAGCCCCTGTAGAACTTTGATCATGAACAAGTCCTGGAACTTGAGATTTATATTCAGCCTTTACAGGTATAACATATCTATCTCCTCTAACTGTATATAAAGCATCTTGAAGATATTGAGCATTACTTCTTACTATAGAATTGACCTTATCTCTTACAGATGAGTTCTTTTCTTTTAAGCTTCTTCTTATACTATAAAGTTTATCACTTGCTGAGTCTGCAATCTCCTCTTCACTTACTATAGCTTTTGATATAGCACTTTCAACACCTCTAAGTACTATAAGACCTTCTCTCATCCCTTCTAGGATTCTATGCTCTTCTTCCTCTTCTTTTCTAGCTAGAAATTCAGAAAGCTTTCTTGTTACAGATAGCATATTTCCTATTCTAAGTAATCCCTCTATACTTAATACTCCACCTTTTCCTGCTCTTGTTATGGCTTCTTTAACATCATAAAGCCCCTCAAAAGGAGGATTTCCTTTTCTCATTAAAATATCTAAAGCTTCTTTTGTTTCTTCTAAGTGTTCCTTAACATCGTAAACAGAATCATATGGTTTAAGATCTAAAACCATCTCTTTAGCTGATTTTGTAATGGCATATCCCTTAACCAATTCTTTAATTTTATTAAATTCTAAAACTCTTAAAACTCTATCGTTCATACTTTAATCCCCTTTACTCAACGCCTCTTTTAAAGTGACCTTTAGTATAATCCTTTAATCTTAAAGCTTCTTCCTTATTTAGAGCTTCCATTACCTGTCTAACCTCTTCATAGCTTTCATCCACAAAATCTAATCTAAAGGAATTTACTCCTAAAGATTTTATCTCATCAATTTCCTGAATTAAGTTAACAGGTACTGTATTGTATATGTGTGATCTACAGAATATATCAGTTCTTATAACAAAATCCTGATTCATTCTATCTCTCAAAGTAAATGTACTGCTTACGCATTGGTTATCACAATTTTTTGAAGTACATTTTCCACCAAAGGTACTTCCTATTGGACAGTATTCACTAACCATAACCTCTGGTCTTCCATAAACAAACATTTGAGCTCCATTAGAATACTTTCTAAGCATTTTATTTAATTCTTTCTTATTTAACTCTAAGCTTAAACAACTTCCCATCATATGTTCATTATAAAACTTCATACCATAAGAATTGAATATATTAAGCTTATAATCACCTATAATATTTGTTTTATCCTTAAATCTATTTATTATTCCAGTATTAGCTGTAACTAAACCTTTTATTAAATTAAGATTTTCCTCTATTATATTGCTTATTATTTCAAACTCTTCTTTTATTATTGTAGGTGCTTTTATGTAAAGATTAATTCCCTCACCTTTGAATTCTTTTATAGCATTTTTATTAAGTTGCCCTTCATTTTTTCCAAAGATATCTAAGGCAATGTCCTTAATTCCACAATTAATAGCAGCTTTTAGTTGTTCTTTAGTATTTACAACAACTAAAACTGCTGGCATTTCACCAGTCTTTTCATCAAGGTCTATATTCTTTTGTTTTTCTATAACCCTCTTATACTTTTTAATTTCAGAGTTTCTTATCTCCTCTAAAACTTCTCTTCTTAGGTTATTTATTGAAGATACAGCTGAGAATCCATCCTCAAAGTCTACATATTCTATTTCATTTATTTGATATGGAATATCTCCTGATTTTCTTAAGTTCTTTTCAACCTTTTCCTTATCCATAGGTCTGTTTACTGCAACTTGAACAACATCTCCTTCTTTTGTGAAGTAGTTTCCATTGTATTCTACAGTAAGTTCCATAGGTTCATTAACCTTAAATTTCATATAAGCTTTTAAATTTATCTTTCTCTCATATGGATTTTCATAAGCTACCTTTAACTCATTTAAAAGCTTAGTATCTGAAGTCTTATAAAGTTTATCATTAGCTTTATATTTTTTAGGAAATATTTTTACTTTATCTCCTTTTTTAGCTTCAGTAACTTCTTGATTTCCAATAAGTATTTTGCTTACAGTGAACCCATCGTCATTAGTTCTTATTCCATCCTTTAATGAAAGGTCATCTAATAAAAGTACTTCTCCAGATTTTAAAACCTCACCAAGTAAAACCCCTGTATTTCTTGGAGTTTTAAAAGCCATCATATCTTTTCCTACATTTTTATACATGTATGCAGTAGAAAAACCTTCTCTATTAAATAACTTTTTAAGTTTAAGTTTATTTCCTTCTTGTGATTTTTTAATATTTCTATAAGAATTATCTATAGCTTCTCTATAAGACTCTATAACTCCAGCAACATACTCAGGTCTCTTCATTCTTCCTTCAACCTTTAATGAGCTAGTTCCTGTCTTTATTAAATCTCCTACATTTTCAATAGTACAAATATCCTTAGGACTTAAAAGGAATCCTTTAGTTTCTTTTTTATCCTTTTCTCTAATTAATGTATATGGAAGTCTACAACTTTGAGCACATCTTCCTCTATTACCACTTCTACCACCTATTAAACTACTCATTAAACATTGTCCTGAGTAGCAAACACATAAGGCTCCATGAACAAATATCTCTGTTTCTATTCCTAGATCTTTTGATATATACTTTATCTCTTCTAAAGTAAGCTCTCTTGATAAAACAATTCTAAAAAATCC
The DNA here is from genome assembly GCF_034439435.1 of Clostridium sp. LIBA-8841. Classification (GTDB taxonomy): domain Bacteria; phylum Bacillota; class Clostridia; order Clostridiales; family Clostridiaceae; genus Sarcina. The sequence continues at coordinate 884,512 of NZ_JAPCKJ010000001.1, forward strand.
GTTTTCTCTAAAGAAAAGTGCTCCTTCTCCATTATGTATGCTCATCTGAGTTGAAGCGTGTAATTCAAAATCTGGATATACTTCTCTTATTCTTTTAGCAAGACCTACATCCTGAATTATTAAAGCATCAACTCCTATTTTATATAAAACTCCTATGTAGTCTATAGCTTCTTGAAACTCATTTTCCTTAATTAAAGTATTTACTGTAACATAAACCTTCACTCCATAAGTATGAGCATAATCTACAGCCTTTTCCATTGTTTCATTATCAAAGTTAGAAGCATATGCTCTTGCTGAGAATTTACTTCCTCCTAAATATATAGCATCAGCACCTCTATTTATGGCAGCAATTAAACTCTCCATACTTCCTGCCGGTGCCAGTAATTCTATTCTTTCCATAAAATTCATCTCTCCTAAAAGTCAACTAGGGTTTTCCTTAGTTAATTTACTCAATACTTTGTATTATACACAATTACACATTACAATGCTACATTTCACTATTTCTCTTTCTATTAATTAATATTAATTTTTAACAATACTTTTAGTTATTATTGCATTAAATACATAGCTCTATTTTTGGTGAATCTTAGTTTTTTAGCTAGCCCTTCAGATCTTCTTAATTTCGTAAAGTATTACACCATTAAGAGTGTCCTACAGTTCTATCTAAAAATCAACACTGGTTTAAAACAGAGTCAAATAATTAAATTGATATTTAAATTAACCAAAACTTTAAAATATGTTTTAATATAATGCTTGCTTAATATTAACTTTAATATATTACCCTAAAACGTAATTATCAAAAACCATTTTAAAAGTAAGTTAAAAAAGCTTATTTCTCTTAATATATTTTTCTATTGTGATAAAATTAAAATGTAGAAATATTTATTGGGAGGTAACTCAATGCTTTACGATTGTCACATGCATACAGAGTTTTCAGCTGATTCTAGGTTAAAAATTAAAGATATACTAGAAAAGGCTAAAGAAAAAAATATTGGAATACTGACTACAGAACATTTAGATTATAATTTAACAACTCACCCTCAATTTGCAGAACTTGATATTGATGGTTATCTAGAAACCTATGAAAAATATAGAGGAAAAAATATGCAACAAGGTGTTGAACTGGGACTTGCTATGAATAATATTGATGAAAACTTTTCTTTTTATGAAAAATACAAAGATAGATTTGATATGATAATAGGTTCTATTCATTCCATAAATGGAGTTACTCTTTCTAGATTTTTAAAAAGTGATACTAGACCAAAAGAAATTGTTTATGGAGAGTACCTTGATAATGTACTTAAATGCATAGAATTTTATGATATCTTTGATACATTAGGACATATAGATTATCCTTGTAGATACAGTGTTTATGATGATAAAGAAATGACTCTTAAAGACTTTAAACCTAAATTCGAAGCCATATTCGAAGCTTTAATAAAGAAAAATAAGATTCTTGAGCTTAATACAAGTCGTTTAGATAATGAAACCTCATTTAAAAATATGATAGAGATTTATTCATATTATAGAGAACTTGGTGGAAATTATATAACACTTGGATCAGATTCTCATATGCTATCTCATATTGGAAGAAATTTTGATAAAGTTAATAAATTTTTAGAAGAAACTAAATTAACCCCTTGTTACTTTAAAAATAGAAAACTTATTCCTTGTCCCATTTCCATCTAAAAATTAAGTCTATTTTAAATTATATATAAAAAAAAGGCTGCATCAAAACTTTAAATAAAAAAACTTATAAATAGTAATTCTCAGAATATATTTATAAGTTTTTTTTAAAGTTAATTTCGATACAGTCCCTTTTCATTATCTTTTCTTTAATAACACATTATCTTTTTTCTTTGTAGCAGCCAATTTCACTTGAGAATCTAAATATTTGTGTTCTAAATCTAAAAGCTTATATTTTGCCGTTTGCCAATTACGTCTTAACTCTTTATTGTTTTCGAATAAAAGAGTCTTTTCTTTCTTTATTTTCTTAGCTTCTTCTTCTAAAATATCCATTTCAGCTTTAACTCTTTGAATTTCTTCTTTTAAAGAATTTATTTCTTTAGTCATATCTTCTGAAATTCTCTTTCCTAAGGCATCTTTTTCTTCTAAAGCTAACTGAAGATTTTCTTCTAATTCCATTAATTGCTTCTTTAGACTACTATTTTGATCTTTAATCCAATTCTTTTCTTTGCTTAAATGCTCTGAAATTTCTTTAAGTTCTACATTTTCTTTACTTAAATCTTCAAGTTGCTCTTCAATCTCTTTACAATTAACCTTTAAATTTTCCTCTTGTAAAGTCAACTTATCATTTTCTTCTTTTTGAGCCTTATTTCTTTCCTTTAAGCTATGAATTTCTTTATTTAAATCTTCTAAATTTTTCTTTGATTCATTAACTATATTACTTAAACTAGTATTTTTCTCTCTAAGATTTCTAAGCTCTTTTTCTGAATTACTGTTTTTATTTCTTAAATTGTTAAGTTCGGTATTTAAATTTCCTTCCTTAACCTTTGAATCATTTATAGCTTTAGTTAATTCAGTATTCTTTTCTTTAACTTCTTTAAATTCCTTATTTAATCTTTCAACTTCATTTCTATTTTTATCTCTAGAAGCTTTTAGATTGTTATTATCATTCTTTAATCTCTCTATTTCTTTTTTTAGATTAGAGATTTCAGTTTTTGAATTATTGAAATTATTTTTTGAAACTCTTAATTCTTCTTTGATATTAGAATTTTCACTATTTAACTTATTACATTGACTCTTTAGTTCTTGTCCACTCTTTTCAAGTTCTTCTTTTTCCTTTTGCAACTCACTAATAGTCTTTTCTAGTTCATCTTTCTCTAAAAGAGATTTTTCTAACTCTTCCTTTATAGAAAGACTTTCACCTTCTAATTTTTTTAGTTCTTCTATTTCTTTTTTTGACTTCTCTAATTCAACTTTAACTTTCTCATAATAGTCTATTAGCTGATCATACTCCTCATTTCCTTTAAATAATTCATCTGCTATATTTAAAGCGGATAAAGATAATACCCCAAGAGCACTTAACTTATTGTTTTTTATTGCCATCTCTTGTGTTTTTTCTTCTACGTATTCAGCTACTTTTTTTAAATATGTTCCATCTTCATGGCCTTTTAAATTATATTCAACGCCGTTTATTGTTACCGTAACAGTCGCCATATTTCCTTAAACACCTCTTACTTCCATAATAAAAAATATGTTATGTACATTTTAACATATACATAACATATTTAAAACTATTATTGCTCTCTTAATTGAGCTCCTAACTTATATTCTAAAGATCTTAATATTTTATCATGAACTTTATTTATATCTTTATCTTTTAAAGTTTTGCTAGGGTCTCTATAAGCTATAGCGTAAGCAATACTCTTCTTACCTTCTGGTATTTGAGCTCCCTTGTAAACGTCAAATAACTCAACCTTTTCAACTACTTGACCACCAGCTTTTCTTATAGTCTCTTCAATTTCTTGAACTAAAACAGCATCATCAACAAGTAAAGCTATATCTCTAGTTATTGCCGGATACTTAGGTAATGGCTTATAAGCTTTTTCAGTTTTTGAGAAATTGTACATAGCATCTAAATCTAATTCCGCTACATAACAAGGAACATCTATTCCATAGTTTTCATTAACATCTGGATGAATTTCTCCTAAAACTCCTAGTGAAGTTCTTCCTAAAACTAATTCAGCAGTTTTTCCTGGATGGTAGCTTGGATTTTCACTCATTCTCTTGAATGATGCACTCTTAAGTCCTAATGTATCTAGTAAGTTTTCAACTATTCCTTTTAAGTCGAAATAATCGCATTGTCCATATATACCGATTGTTAATATGTTTCTTTCAGTTGGTAATTCATTTTCATCTGCATTTGGAGTATAAGTTTTACCTATCTCAAATAATCTAACTACATCATTACTTCTTGAGGCGTTTCTAGCTAAAGACTCCATCATTGAAGGAAGTGTTGAAGTTCTCATTACACTATAATCTTCTCCTAGTGGATTCTTTATCTTAACAACATTTCTAAGTTCACTATCTTCTGGTAAGCATATTTTATCAAATACCTTTGGACTTACAAATGAATAACTTATAGATTGGTTTAACCCTGATGCTAACATTGCATCTATAACTTTTTCATCTAATAATTGTTTTTTGTCCTTAGCTTCTTTTTCTGTACTAGTTGATATTAATGTAGTTGGAATATTATTATATCCATAAATTCTTGCAACTTCTTCAGCAACATCTTCTCTTATATCAACATCTATTCTAAATGTAGGCACTAAGATTTTTAATGTATCTCCATTTATAGTAGTTTTTAAATCTACGCTGTCTAAACATTTTTTCATTTCTTCTGTTTCTAATGAAGTTCCTAAGAATTTATTTATCCAGCTAGCACTTACTTCAAGAGTCTTTTCCTCTTTAACTTTGTTATAGACATCTATAGTTCCTTCCATAACTTCTCCACAGCCTAATTCTTCAACTAAAGCACATGCTCTGTCTAAAGCTAAAACTGCTAAGTTTGGATCTATGTCTTTTTCAAATCTTGATGAACTTTCAGTTCTTAATCCTAAATTTTTAGAATTAACTCTTATATTAGTTCCATCAAAGTTAGCTGATTCAAATACTATTTCAGTAGTATCATCTTTAACACCTGAGTTTAATCCACCCATGATACCAGCTAAAGCAACGATTTCTTCTCCATCTTTTATGCAAAGAACATCTGAAGTTAATTCTCTTTCAACCTCATCTAAAGTTGTGAATTTTTCTCCATCTTTAGCTCTTTCAACTACTATGTGAGAAGCTTTTAATTCTCTTCTATCAAAAGCGTGCATTGGTTGGCCAAGCTCTAACATAACAAAGTTAGTAATATCAACTATGTTATTTATTGGTCTTACACCAGCATCTAATAATCTTTCTTGCATCCAAGTTGGTGATGGGGCTACTTTTACGTTCTTAACTCCTCTAGCCATATATCTGTTACAAAGTTCATCATTAACTGTAACTTTTATTTCATCATTTATGTTTTTATCACATTTAACTTCAAACTTAGTATTTGGCATTCTATAAGTTTTTCTTGTTGTTGCAGCTGTTTCTCTAGCCATTCCAAGAACACTTAAACAATCAGGTCTATTTGAAGTTATTTCGAAATCTAGAACTTGTTTATTAAGTCCTAAATATTCTTTTATGCAAACTCCTATTGGAGCATCCTCTGGTAAAATCATAAGTCCTATAACTTCTTTTCCGTCAGCGATTCCTAGTTCTTCTTCTGAACAGAACATTCCGTTAGAAACTTCTCCTCTTAATTTACCTTTTTTGATTTTGCTTCCATCAGCTAATATTGCACCATGTAAAGCTACTGGAACTTTATCATGTTCTTTCATATTATCTGCAGCTGTTACTATTTGAATCATTTCTGACCCTATGTTTACTTGACAAATTTTAAGTTTTTCAGCATCTGGATGCTGTTCTATCTTATCTATTTGACAAGTAACTATATTTTCTATTTCTGCTCCAGCAGTTACGACCTCTTCTACTTTTGATCCTGATAAAGTTAAAGCATCGCCTAACTCTTCTGCTGTCATATCTATATCAACGTAATCTTTAAGCCAATTAAATGGTACTTTCATCTTTTTTACCTCCTATTTTAAAACTAGAATTGATTTAAGAATCTCATATCACTTTCGTATAATAATCTTATGTCATCTATTCCATACTTAAGCATAACCATTCTGTCTACACCAAAACCGAAAGCAAATCCACTATAAACTTCTGGATCTATTCCACAGTTTCTTAAAACTTGAGGGTGAACCATACCACAACCTAGTATTTCTATCCAACCTTCTCCTTTACATACTTTACATCCTTTTCCGTTACACACAAAGCATGTAGCATCCATTTCAGCTGATGGCTCAGTGAATGGGAAATGGTGTGGTCTAAACTTAGTTTTAACCTTATCACCAAACATCTTTTTAGCAAATAATTCTAAAGTTCCTTTAAGATCTGCGAAAGTTACATCTTTATCTATAACAAGACCTTCCATTTGATAGAATATTGGTGAGTGTGTAGCATCAACTGCATCTGATCTGAACACTTTACCAGGTGATATCATTTTTATTGGTGGTTCTTGTTTTTCCATAACTCTAGCTTGAACTGGAGAAGTTTGAGTTCTTAAAACTACATTATCATTTATGTAGAATGTATCTTGCTCACTTCTAGCTGGGTGATTTTTAGGAATATTTAAAGCCTCGAAGTTGTAGTAATCTTTCTCAACTTCTGGACCATCCTCTATAGCAAATCCCATTGAAACAAATATTTTCTTCATTTCATCTAAAGTTTGCTCTAATGGATGTTTCTTTCCTATTGTTTGTTTCTTTCCAGGCATTGAAATATCTATTACTTCATTTTTTAACTTTTCTTGTTTCTCAGCTTCTTTAACAGCTTTTATTACAGCTTCTAACTCAACTTCTAAAGCCTCTCTTACTTCATTAGCTAATTTACCAACTACTGGTCTCTCCTCTTTAGATAGAGCTCCCATTCCTCTTAATATAGTTGTAAGCTCTCCCTTTTTACCAAGATATTTAACTCTTATTGCTTCAATAGTAGAACTATCTTTAGCTTCTTTAATTTCCACTAAAGCTAATTCTTTAATTTGATTTAACTTATCTTGCATTTTCATTCTCCTTTCCTGATATATACTTAATATATTAGATTTTATCTTAAAGCTCTTAGAAACTTTAATATTCCTATTAAACTTTCTATTTGCCTAGATAAAGTAAACCCGAATTCAATATAATTAAAAACCTCTACTGAATTAAAGTATGTTTTATCTAAATATAAAAATCTTCTTTTATTAAATTAGCCCTTATTTTAAGTGTTGTAAGGTTATATGGCTCTTTTATTATCACTTTCCTAGTATTGACACAATTCCAAGAAAATAAAATAAACCCCATCCCTATAAACACAAGGGACGGGGTATTCATATCCGTGGTACCACCCTAATTAGCACTAAAATAAATTAGTACTCACTTAATTTAAAATAACGACTATGCCGCTAACTACTACTTTAAATTTCACAGTTAGAACTCCAGAGTGAACTTCAATATAGCTTTCTTAAAATGCTTTCAGTCTTTGGCATTTTTTCCCTGAAAAGAAATTACTACATCTACTCTCTCTATCAATGTTTTTATCTATTCAATTCAAAGTATATTATACATATAATAGTATGCATAATCAAGGTATTTATTATATTTTAACCTTTTATGATTCATATTTCCTAAAATAACAACTAAAGCCTAAAAAAAATTAAGAGGAATTATATTCCTCTTAATTTAACTTTAATTACTTAGCTATCTCTTAAACTAGTGTTTATCTTTAGCTAAATCTAAATGGCTAACTAAAAATAAAATCCTCCTCTAAAATAGAGCTAATTATTTAAATGATTGTCTTATTTTTTCATATATCATTACAGAAGTAGCTACAGCTACATTTAGTGATTCTGCCTCACCTGGCATAGGAATTTTAACCTTTATATCAGCAATTTCATATACCTCATCACTAACACCATTTCCCTCATTGCCAACAGCAATCATAATCTTTCCTTGTAGATTTTCCTCAAAGAAATTATTTTTCCCTTGAAGAGAACTTACCACGAGTCTATATCCATTCTTTTTTAATGATTTTACATATTCTAAAGAATCATCCTCAACAACTGGAATATAAAAGATTGAACCCATTGTTGATCTTAATGTTTTATCATTATATATATCAACAGTACCTTTAGTCATAACTATTCCAGCTGCCCCTGCTGCATGAGCTGTTCTTATAATTGTTCCCATGTTTCCTGGGTCTTGAACTTTATCTACTAAAACAACAAGCTCCCCACTTTTTAATTCCTTGTTTTGCATGTTTACAACACCAACAACTCCTTGTGGATTTTCTGTTGAACAAAGTTGTTTTAAAAGAGCCTCATTCATTTGTATAAGTCTTATATCCTGATTAATCTTTAGGAAAAACTCTGGATTTTTTTCTTTAAAACCTTCTGTAAATATTATTGAATCTATGGATACCTTACTTTTAATAGCTTCTTCTACAAATCTTAGACCTTCAATAAGATATTTATTACTTTTTATTCTATGCTTCTTTTCTTTTAATTTTTTTATCTCTTTAAATAAGTTATTATTTTTACTTTCTATTTCTAACAAAGCAAATAATCCTTTCCTAAAAGACATTAATGTTTAAATATCTTTCCTTCTAATTTTGTTAAGTCCTCTGCTGAACCTATAGCCACAACTATATCGTCCTTATTAATAACATCATCTGCATCTGGAGATATATTAACTTCATTTTGTCTCTTAATAGCCATTACGTTTATTCCGTATTTACTTCTTAAACTTAATTCTTTCATAGACTTTCCATACCACTCTTTTGGACTTTCTATTTCAATTATAGAATAGTCTGGTGATAGTTCTATATAATCTAAAATACTTGAAGAAACTAAGTTATGAGCTACCCTAACACCCATATCTTTTTCAGGTAAAATTACTCTGTCTGCTCCTATTTTATATAAAACCTTAGCATGTAAGTCACTATTACCTTTAGCTATAATATATTTTATTCCCATTTCTTTAACAAGTAATGTTGCCATAACACTAGCTTGTATGTTAGCTCCTATAGTAACAACTGCAACGTCAAAGTTTCTTAATCCTAAAGTTCTTAAAGCATTTTCATCTGTTGCATCCATTTGAACTGCATGAGTTACACTATCTGATATTTCTTGAACTAAATCTTCATTAGAATCAATTGCTAAAACATCATGACCTAAAGCATACAAAGTCTTAGCTACTGATGATCCAAATCTTCCTAATCCTATAATAACGAATTGTTTACTTGACATAAGCCTTACACTCCTAACTTATCCTATTAATATTTTGTCTTCTGGGTATTTGTATGCACTAGGTTTCCTTCTATTAGTTAAAGCTAGAACTACAGTCATAGGACCCACTCTTCCCAAATACATAGTTATCATTATTATTATTTTTCCTATTGCTGAAAGGTATGGAGTCATCCCCAATGTTAAACCAACTGTTGCAAATGCGGATGTAACTTCATACAGTATATATTCTAGTGAGAATCCTGGTTCTGTAACTGCTAAAACTAATGTTCCAAGTACGACTATACCAAAACCTATAAATAAAACGGCAAAAGCCTTATATACTAATTCTTTTGAAATTCTCTTCTTAAATACTTCAGTATCTTCTCTACCTCTTATTATAGAGATTAAAGTAAGAACTACTATACCAAATGTTGCTGTCTTTATACCACCTGCTGTTGACCCTGGTGAACCACCTACAAACATTAATAATATAGTTAAGAATTTTCCTGCTAAAGTCATATCAGTAGTAGATACTGAGTTAAAGCCAGCAGTTCTTGTTGTTGCCGAAGCAAAGAAGGCATTAGTAACTTTATCGCCCCAACTCATATTTTGAAGAGTGTTAGGATTATTATATTCAAAAATGAACATAAGAATAGTTCCACCAATTAAAAGAATTGCTGTTATCATTATTACAACCTTAGAATGTAAAGATAATCTCTTATATCCTTTAAAATTATATAATTCTGACCAAACAGTAAATCCTAATCCACCAATAATAATTAAGGCTGCAATTGTTAGTACTACAGTTTTATTATCAGCATAGCCAACTAAGCTATTTCCAAACAAATCAAATCCAGCATTACAAAAAGCTGAAACTGAATGCCAAATACTATAATAAACTCCTTTTAGGAATCCAAACTTAGGTATAAACTGAGTTGATAATACTAATGCACCTAACATCTCTACTGAAAATGTAAATGCTAGTATATATCTAATCATTCTAACTAATCCCTGTATTCCAAATGTGTTCATAGCCTCCTGTATAAGGAGTCTTTCTCTTAATGTTATTTTTTTCTTAACCATTAAAGCAAACAAGGTTGTAAATGACATGAATCCTAATCCGCCTATTTGTATTAAGATTATTATTATAGTTTTTCCAAAGTAATTCCAATGTTCTGCCGTATTCAAAGTTATAAGTCCAGTAACACACACTGCTGATGTTGAAGTAAATAAACTATCTAAAAATGCAGTAGCTTCTCCACTCTTAGAAGATATTGGAAGACTTAATATTATAGCACCTAAGAAAATAACAATAAAAAATCCTAAGGCTAAAATCTGAACAGCACTAAATTTTATTTTTTTTGTCAGTTTAATGTACATAATTAAACCCCCAACTTAAACTAAATATTCTATCTTTTATTTTTATTATATCTTAATTTTAATTTATATATGTAAAGTTGTCTTATTTTTAGAAGTCAAAAGTAATTTTTATTTAATTGTAATTGCAAATAAGTTTAATTTTATTCAGATAAAAATTCTGAATAAAATTAAACTTATAAAATATAAATAGTATATAAAAAAAATGCGAGATAAACTCGCATCTGATATTAAGCGTTTATTTGCTTCTTAGCTAATTCAACTAAATCAGCAAATGCTTTTGGATCATTTATAGCTATCTCTGAAAGCATTTTTCTGTTTATATCAACACCAGCTAATTTCATTCCGTTCATGAATCTTGAATATGAAAGACCATTCATTCTTGTAGCTGCGTTTATTCTAGCTATCCATAATCTTCTGTAATCTCTCTTCTTTAATCTTCTTCCAACGTAAGCATTTCTTAATGCTCTTATTACTGACTCATTAGCAGTTTTGAATAACTTGCTTTTTCCACCATAGTATCCTTTTGCAAGTTTTAAAACTTTTTTATGATTTTTACGAGCATTTACCGCTCTCTTAACTCTTGCCATTTTCTAGACCTCCTACTCCGTGTTTTATCTTATAGATATGGTAATAATTTCTTCATTGCTTTTTCTTGTGCAGTTGAAACGTAAGCACCTTTTCTTAAATTTCTTTTTCTTTTAGCACTTTTCTTTGTTAAGATATGGCTAGTGAAAGCGTGAGCTCTCTTTAACTTTCCAGTTCCTGTCTTTCTGAATCTTTTTGCTGCACCTCTATGAGTTTTCATTTTTGGCATTGTAAGTATCCTCCTCTCAAGTTACGCTTTTTTAGGAGCTAAAATCATTATCATGTTTCTACCTTCTAATTTAGCTGGTCTTTCTACTGTGCATATTTCTTCAAGTTGTGATAAGAAATTATCTAATATCTTTTTACCAACAACACTTGCATGCTCAGCTTCTCTACCTCTAAATCTTACAGTTATCTTGACTTTGTCTCCAGCTTCTAAGAATTTCTTAGCATTTTTAGATTTTATTTCTAAGTCATGCTTTTCTATAGTTGGGCTAACTCTTATCTCTTTAACACTGATAACCTTTTGCTTCTTTTTTGCTTCTTTATCTTTTTTGGATTGCTCATAAATAAATTTACCGAAATCCATTATTTTGCAAACTGGTGGTTTAGCATTTGGCGAAATCATAACTAAGTCTAACTCAGCTTCATCTGCCATTCTTTGTGCATCTCTTCCAGATACAACACCCAGCTGCTCTCCTGTGCTAGAAATTAATCTAACCTCTTTTTCTCTTATTTCTTGATTGATTGCAAAATTTTTACTAATCTTGTTCACCTCCGATAGAATTTAGCCAACACAAATATATAAATAAAAAAGGACGGCTTTAAGCCGTCCTCTATTACCAAAATCAAAAGTAATAAAATTCATGACCTAACTAGCATTTTTAGCTGTAAGGTGAGAAACGGCTGTTTCTTCTTGACATCAGTTATCTTATCACTATTTTTTTTTATTGTCAACATAATTCATCAATTTCTTTTAAAAAATATTATTACTATTTTTTATTTTCTCTATTAATTTATATTTTAATCATTTAAACTCTAAAATTGCTCTTATATATTATTTATTTTTTTATAATATCGTTTAAATTATAGCTTTTGTGTGTTTCTACTCTATCACCAAAAACACTTTTTATTGTTTGTAAAAATTCCTTATTTAAGCATTCCTGCTCATTATATATTTTTATTCTTTTAGGAGAGTTAGTTATTAATCCACTAATAATAACATCTTCTACATTTACTATTCCCTCTTCAGACATATCTGTAATTTCATTTAAAAATTCTTTAAACACATCTGCTCCAAAATCATCCTTAACTTCATAAACTCCATTTTCTTGAATTACAATATTTACTTCTTCTAGTTTACATTCTTGTATATCAACAAAATACTTTAGCAATTTTATAAATTCATTATATTCTTTTTCAATCATATATTCTTCTACAACTTTATCAATTATACACTCGATATCTTTTAATAAAGATTTCATCCTAAATGTTATAAAACCTTCTATATTTATATAGTCATTCTCTAATATAAAGGCTTTTATGTTTTCTATAATGTCATTTACTTTATTTAAACAATAGAAATCTTTATCACTACAAACCTTTTGTTCACCTTTTAATATTTTACTTATTGTTAAATCAATTTCTAAGATTTCATCATGCTTTAAAAAGAAATAATTTTCATTCATATAATGAAGCATTTCCTTTTCTCTATAGTGTTCAATTATAACATTATATATAACATTACTTATATATAACATTATGGTCTCTCTTTCTTTTTCATCAAAGTGACTATTTTCATAGTATATTTTAACGAAGTGAGTTCCATCCGAGATACTTTCTGATACTCCAATTATAATATCTTTGCTTTTTAAAACATTTTTAATACTTTGTATATCTTGTATTAAATTTTTTTCATCCTCACAACATAATGTCATTAGAAGCATTCTTCTCACTCCTTTCTTTACTTTTAGTATGTATTAATTCACATCTAATATTCAAAAAGCTAACTTTATTAATCGACAATTTATTCAATTTTTTAGTAAAATTAGAGTATAAAAAGTTTAACAAGGAGATTATTATGAGAAATTGTTTTGTCGATTATAGAATTTCAGAAATAGAAGAAAAAAATTTAAAAAAATTAGGCATTAACCTAATTAAGGTACCAAAGCATCCTAATCTATATGATGCTATAAACGGACACCCAGATATTCAAATAAATATTATAAATAAAAACACTTTAATATTGGCTAAAAACTCATCAAAGGAATTATTTGATTCTATTCCTCAAAACCTTAATGTTATAAAAAGTTCTTGCCAATTAGAAGATGAATATCCTAAAAATGTATCTTTAAATGCTGTAAATTTAAAAGATTATTTTATACACAACTTAAAATTTACTGATAAGAATTTACTTGAAAAAATTAAAGAAAAAAAATTAATAAACATAAAGCAAGGATATTCTAAATGCTCCATAGCAATAGTTTCAGAAAAAGCATTAATAACTTCTGATAAAGGAATTTATAAAGCTTTAACACCTTATGGCTTTGATATTCTTTTAATTCCTAGTGGTGATATATCTCTTCCTGGATTAGACTATGGTTTCATAGGTGGAACTTGTGGCTTGATTTCAAAAGATCAAATGGCTTTTTTCGGCAATTTAGAAAAACATTCTTATGGAGATGATATAAAAAACTTTTTAGTTAAATACGGTGTTAAACCAATTTATCTTTCTAATTCAAAGCTAATAGATCGAGGAAGTATTTTAACCCTTTAAATTTGGAATATATTTTAAACTAATGTTGATTTTTAGTTATATCTGAAGAGCTAGCTAAAAATCGACATTCACTTTAGGCAGCTCCTAATCTTTTAATAATCAATATATTTTACTCAAGATAGTAATAAATGTTAATAAATTAGCATATAAATATTATTTTTATATTTATCACATTTATTGTTACAATTTTAATGTATTTTTTTCTAATTTGAAGTGAACAAATTTAATGTTTTTTGAATTATTTTTTACTTTAATTCATACTTTCCTTTTTCCATTGATTACCTAATTAATAATATAGTAAAATAAATTAAAGTGGTAATTACAACTATAATTAAAAGGGGGAGAACTATGTTTTATTTAGGTATTGATGCTGGTGGAACAAAAACATCATTTATGCTTATAAACCATTTAGGAGATGTTTTATCAACTTACAATAGTGGTACATGTCATATTCATCAAGTAGGATTTGATGGATTTAGAAAAGGTATTGAAGAAGGAATAAATACAGTTTGTAGTCAAATTAATATTTCTAAAGAAGATCTTAATTATTCATTTTTAGGGTTACCTGCATATGGTGAAAATGAAAATGAAAAATTAGAAATGAACTCTATAATAGCTGAAATTTTAGGAGAAAATAAATTCTCTTGTGGAAACGATGTAGAAGTTGCCCTAGCTGGATCTTTAGCTGGCAAACCAGGAATATGTATAATCTTAGGAACAGGAGCTATTGCTGCTGGTATAACTGAAGATTTAAAAACAACTAGAACTAGTGGTTGGGGACATATTTGTGGCGATGAAGGTTCTGGATACTGGATTGCTAAAAAAGGCGTTGAAATCTTTGGTAAACAATCTGATTATAGATTAGAAAGAACCGCCCTATATGATATATTTAAAAAGGAATTAAATTTAAAAAATGATTTTGACTTAATATTCCTTATAAAAGATGAATATAACCAAGACAGAACTAAAGTTGGTAAGCTTGCAATGTTAGTTTATGAAGCTGCCCTTAAAGGAGATAAATACGCTTTAGATATTTATAAACAGGCTGCTAAAGAATGTCTTCTAATGGTAAACGGAATAACAAATCAACTTGATTTTAAAGGAATATTAAACATTTCTTACTCAGGAAGTGTTTTTAGCTCAAAAGATTTTATTTTAAAACCATTAAAGAAATATCTTCAAGATAATTATACCGCCTTTAATTTAAAAGCACCTATTTTACCACCTATTAAAGGAGCTGCATTAAATGCTTTAAAACTTCATACTGGTGAAATTCCAGAAGGTGTAGTAGAAAACTTAGCTAGAGAACCAAAAGAAATTCTAGTTTAATAAATAAATGCTGTATGAAATTCCTTAGAAACTTCATACAGCATTTTTCTTTTACATAAAAGTTAAAACTAAAGCAGTTTTTATAGATACATTATTATCTTCAACAAATTTTTTTGCCTCTTTAATAGGAATCTTACAAACTTCTATTTCTTCGTTCTCCTCTAAATTTTCAGTTGATACCTCTCCATGAACCTTCATTTTAACGACGGCTACAGCTTCATCTGACATTCCAACAGAGGTATAACTAGGTTTTATTAGGTATTCACATTCATTAGCTAAAAGCCCTGTTTCTTCAAAAAGCTCTCTTGTTGCAGCCTTTATAGCATCTTCACCTTCATCTATAAGCCCTGCTGGGAATTCATATATATAATCATTTATAGCCGGTCTAAATTGTTTTATTAAAACAAACTCATCTTCTTCGGTTATTGGAATAATCATAACTCCATCTGCTTTATTATGATTGTTAACAACACAGCTTAAATCTTCTTTCTCTCTTCTACTTGCAATAAAATACTCTTTAGAATTTCCAACCTTATTCTCAATATCTAATTTATATAAGTTTAAAAATTTGCAATCAGTTAATTTCTTTATATCTTTTATTTTCATTTCAATACTCCTTTCATACTACTGTTAAATAATATATATTAATTTTACACATAAAAAGGATAAATATAAAGTTCCCCTTACATTTATCCTAAAAAATACTATATATTCTTTTATTAAGATAATTCATCTTTTAAGAAAATCATTTTTCTTATCTTCAATAAAAATCATTTCATCTTCTTTGCTAACCCTCATAACAATATATCCACTAGAAAATTTCAAATAAAACTTACTCACTAATGAGTCTATAATTTCTTCTTCCCAAGACCATATATGCTTTCCAAGTATTCTTTTTATAATGTTATAAGTGTTTAAATTTATTATTTCATTATTTTTTAAAGAAGCATATGCTTTAATTTCTTTTGGCTTTTCTTCTATAGATAGAAATTCTAAACATAGAAATTGTAAATATATTAATTCATTTTTACTCTTTATATAAAATCCATCGTTATTGTTATCTATAATCTTTGCATTTTTATCCATTAAAATTATAGTGTTTTTTATCAATTCTTTTAAACGCATTTTTTCTAAATCAATTCGATTTTCAAAGCAACTTATTCTTAAGTTTATATAGGGTGTGGCTTTCCATCCTTTATTTATGTTTTTCTTAATCTTCCTGTTTTCATTTGCATCTTTTACAATTAAATAAGTTAAAAATAAACCTAAGATAATTATAATAACCAAAGACATTTTTATTCCCCCTAACAAGTTCATTTTTATATTATAGCTACTAAAATTTTAATTAATAACTTATGTGACTTACTTTTTAATCAGTATCAATAAATAGATTCTTCTAAAATTTAAATACAATAAATATTATCTTATTATTAAGTGTATTTTTATATAAACATTGATGTAATTTTCTAACATTATAAAACATATTATATTGTGAGTTACAATCTAATATATTATATGCTTGTAACTTCACTTTATTGATAATTTACTACGTTTTTGTAAACCTTTACCCAAATTCATCATTTTATTGTAGGGGGATATTTTTATGAAGAAAGTTATGAAACTTCAAAAAAAAGTTACAAACGATTTAGGAGAAAAAAAGAATTTAGATTTGCTAATAGCTATTGATAATGTAAAATTAATTCAATACACTTGTCCTTCAAATGAATTTTACTCAGTATCTCATAAAGATTTAATAGTATTTCAAGAAGGAGATTCTTTTAAAACCTCTGAAAAACCGGTAGATAAAGATGTTGTTGCCGTTTTAACTTGGTTTAAATATCGAGATACTCAAGTAATAAAGCTTTTCTTAAAAGACTCTTTTATAGATTTTGTAGATAATGAAATTATTTGTGATCTTACATTAAGAAAGGTATTTAAAGAAACTAACTTCTCTAATTTTGGTGAAAAGTTAATAAAATCTTTGATCTAAAAAAGAAAAACATCTATAAGTAATCTTATAGATGTTTTTTTGGAGGCGCCACCCGGATTTGAACCGGGGAATAAAGGTTTTGCAGACCTCTGCCTTACCACTTGGCTATAGCGCCATATGGAGCGGGTACCGGGAATCGAACCCGGGTATCCAGCTTGGAAGGCTGGTGTTCTACCATTGAACTACACCCGCATTGGAGCGGAAGACGAGACTCGAACTCGCAACTTTCACCTTGGCAAGGTGACACTCTACCATTGAGTCACTCCCGCAATAATGGTGGCTCGAGCAGGAATCGAACCAGCGACACGAGGATTTTCAGTCCTCTGCTCTACCGACTGAGCTATCGAGCCAAATGTCTTGAGCTCTTCAAGACATTTATTATTATATTAACTTAAATAAAATTTGTCAACTATTTTTTTAAATTTTATTTATTCTCTTCTTTTTCCTTTTCCTCTGCCTTTTTCATTTCTTCTGAAACTTCATCAGCAATAGCATTTTCTTTTTCTTCTAATAACTTACCTATATCTTCTTTTGTAAACTTATATGATTTATTACAGAAGTGACATTTTAATTCTTCTTCTTTACCCTCATCATAAAGTTCTTTTAAATCCTTATATCCTATGCTTAATAATGCTCTTTCTACCTTTTCTCTTGAGCAATCACATTTATATTTTGGAGTTTCTTCTTCTAAGATTTTTAAATCCATTCCATCAAAAATGAACTCTATAACCTCTTCTATAGTTTTTCCTTCTGATAACATTGTAGTTAATGAAGGTATTTCATCTAATCTATATGTTAATAAATCTCCTAAAAGTTCATCTGCACCTGGTAATAATTGAATTATGAATCCACCAGCTTTTTTTATTGAATGATCTCTATCTACTAACACTCCTAAAGCAACGGCTGAAGGTATTTGTTCTGAAGCTGTGAAATAATATGCTAAATCTTCAGCTATTTCACCACTATATATTGGAACTTGTCCTACGTATGGATCTTTCAATCCTAAATCTTTTATTACTGTTAATCCACCATTTTTACCAATAGCTTCTCCAACATTTAATTTTCCATTCTCTGTGTTTAAAGGTAAATCAACATGTGGATTTCCTATATATCCTTTAACACTACAATCTGAGTAAGCAGTAACAGTTATTCCCTTAGCCATTCCACCACCGTTTATTTGTAGTGTTACAACTTCTTTATTAGATTTTAACATTGCACCCATCATAGTACCAGCTGTTAGCATTCTTCCTAAAGCAGCAGCTGCTGTTGGTGTACAATCATGTATTTTTGATGCTTCATCAACTAACTCTGTAGTTTCTACTGCAAATATTCTTATCATACCATCTTTAGCTATGGCTCTTATTAATTTATCACTCATATTTAATCCCTCCGTTATTTTTTTACTATATAAACTATTCTTTCAGTATCTGGTGTTACTTTTTCTTCTGTATAACCATTATGCTTTTCTTCTATTTTAAAGCCTATTACCTTAAGAATGTTTTCTATTTCACTTTCCTTATAAGCTCTTTCTTCATGAACCTCTGTAAATCTTTCATATGTATCTCCATCTTTTATGAAGAAATTTAAGTTCATTTCTACTATTTCATCTTCAAAGATATTTTCCCAAGCATAAAATAATTCTTCACTATCATATGTGTAGACATTATTGCCTAAAACTTCTGATATCTTATAGTATGAATTTATATCAAATACAAATAAACCATCCTCTTGTAAATGATTATATACTCCTCTTAAATAATTTTCCACACTTTCATCATCTAAAATATAATTTGTTGAATCTAAAACACATGTTATTAAATCAAACTTTCTATTTAGTTCTAATTCACACATGTCTTGACATACTATTTTACCTCTAACCCTATTTTCTCTAAGCTTCTTATCAGCTTCTATAAGCATATCTTGAGATAGATCAACAAAATAATTTTCTTTGAAGGATTTTCCTACATGAACACCAACATTTCCAGTTCCACAAGCTAAATCTAAATACATTTCCTTGTTAACACCATATTTATCACACTTTGATAAAGCATATTCTGCTATGTTCTCATAGTTTACATCTTCATATATAAGTTCATCATAAACTTTTGCCATCATTTTATAACTCTTCATAATAATTTAAATCCCCCATGTATTATTCTACCTAAAGATTATATACTTTTTTTACTTTTCGTCAACGGAAGGTTTCTTTCTACCTAATATTTCATCATTACTAGGCAATTTTAACTCTTTTTTCCTCTTAGTCATTAATCCACCGATTCTTCCTGTTTCCTCTGCGGTTAATCCTCCCCATCCAAGTTTATCTACCTTATCGCTTAAGCCTAATTCTCCAGCTATTTCATATTTCATTTTTTCTCTTAGCTGTTCTGCAGGACTTAACTCTTTATTGGATTTTAATTTTCCTTTTATTATTTTTTTTAATGGTGTATTACTCATTTTCTTCCCCTACCTTAAATTTATTTTTAAAACTATTATTTACCCCTATAAGCTTAAATATTCATATTTTGTTAAATATGAAAGTTAACTTACTTAAATCCTTCAAATTAATCTTAAAATAAACTTGATAAAGTGTTTGTTCTTGAACTATATTTAATATATAGAAATACAATATATTAAGATTAATTTTAGGAGGGATAACGTGTATAACGTAGCAGTAGTTGGGGCAACAGGAAATGTAGGAAGAAAATTCCTTGAAATCCTGGCAGAAAGAGATTTCCCAGTTAAAGAATTATATTTATTTGCATCAAAGAGATCAGCAGGAAAGACTTTAAAATTTAAAGGTGAAGACTTAGTAGTTGAAGAATTATGTGAGGCTAATATTGAAAATAAAAAAATAGATTTTGCATTATTCTCAGCTGGTGGAAGTGTAAGTTTAGAATTCGCTCCTATTTTCTCTAAACACGGAGCAGTAGTTATAGATAATAGTAGTGCTTGGAGAATGAATAAGGATGTTCCTTTAGTAGTTCCAGAAGTTAACCCAGAGGATGTTAAATGGCATAAAGGAATTATTGCAAACCCAAACTGTTCTACAATTCAAGCTGTAGTAGCTTTAAAACCACTACATGATAAATATGGAATTAAAAGAATAGTTTACTCAACTTATCAAGCAGTTTCAGGAGCTGGCCTTCAAGGTATATTAGATTTACAAGAAGGAACAACTGAAAAATTCTCATATCCTATATTAGGTAATATAATTCCTCATATAGATGTATTCTTAGATAACGGATATACCAAAGAAGAAATTAAAATGATTGAAGAAACAAAAAAAATACTTCATGATGATAGCCTAAGAATAACAGCTACAACAGCTAGAGTACCTGTTTTAAACTCTCATAGTGAAAGTATAAACGTAGAACTTAATTCTGAATTTGAAGTTGAAAATATAATTGATTTATTTAACTCTTCAAAAGGATTAATAGTTCATGATGATGTAGCAAACTTAAAATACCCTACTCCACTTGAACTTAGTGGAAGAGATGAAGTATTTGTTGGAAGAATAAGACGTGACTTTAGCTTAGATAACGGTCTTAACCTTTGGGTTGTGGCTGATAATATAAGAAAAGGTGCTGCTCTTAATGCAATTCAAATTGCTGAAATACTAATAGAAAAATAAATTTATTTTGGAGGTAATATTATGTTTAAAGGTTCTTGTGTAGCTTTAATAACTCCATTCACTGAAGACGGGGTTAATTATGAAGAGCTAAGAAATTTATTAGAATGGCACATAAAAAATCATACTGATGCAATATTAGTTTGTGGAACAACAGGTGAAGGTTCTACTATGACTTTAGAAGAGAAAAAAGAAGTTATAAAATTCTCTGTTGAAGTTGTAAACAAAAGAGTTCCTGTAATAGCTGGAACTGGTACAAATAATACTAAAGCTTCAATAGAACTAAGTCAATACGCTGAAAAAGTTGGCGCTGATATGGTATTAATAATAACACCATACTATAATAAAACTTCTCAAAAAGGATTATTTGCTCATTTCCAAGCAGTAAATGATGCAATAAATATACCTATTATGCTTTATAATGTTCCAGGAAGAACAGGAATGAATATAACTCCATTAATGCTTGATAAGCTTGCTGACTTAGATAATGTTGTTGCTATAAAAGAAGCTAGTGGTGATCTTTCACAAGTAGCTAAAATGGCTGAATTATGTGGTGATAGAATTTCTATCTATTCAGGTAATGATGACCAAATAGTTCCAATCCTTTCACTAGGTGGAGCTGGTGTAGTTTCAGTTTTAGCTAATGTTCTTCCGGAAGAAACTCACAATATATGTGAAAAATATTTCTTAGGAGAAGTAATTGAGTCTCGTAATCTTCAACTTAAATATCTTTCATTAGTAAACTCTTTATTCATAGAAACTAACCCAATCCCAGTTAAAACAGCTATGAATTTAATGGGCTTTAACTGTGGACCTTTAAGATTACCTTTATGCGAAATGGAAGATTCTAACCTAAAAATATTAGAAGAAAATTTAGAAGTTAATGGTTTAATAAAATAATCTATTATATAATAAGCATAATCACCTACAAAGTTACAGGTGATTATGCTTATTTAAAAATGAATATCGGAGGTACCAATTATGGTTAAAGTTATATTAAATGGTTGTTCTGGAAAAATGGGTAGCGTAATTTCAAACTTAGCTGAAACAAAATTCCCTAATGTTGAAATAGTTGCTGGTATAGATAATAATACTCAAGCTCAAAGACCATATCCAATTTTTGCAAAACCAGAGGATTGTAATGTTGAATATGATGTATTACTAGATTTTTCAAGAGCAGATGCTTTAAAAAGCTTAATAGCGTTTTCGAAGAAAACTAAGAAGCCACTTATACTATGTTCAACAGGATATACTCCTGAAGATTTAAATTTCATAGAAGAGTCTTCAAAAGAAATTCCTCTATTTAGATCTGCTAATATGAGCATAGGTGTTAATTTAATAAATAATTTATTAAAGAAAGTTGCCCCTGTTCTTTATGAAAACTTTGACATTGAACTTGTAGAAAGACACCACAATCAAAAAGTTGATGCTCCAAGTGGAACTGCTCTTTTATTAGCTCATACTATTCAAGATTCTCTTAATGAAGAAACAAACCTGATCTACGGAAGAGAAGGAATGGCTAAAAGAGAAAAAAATGAAATATGTGTCAATACAGTAAGAGGTGGCGGAATAATAGGTGATCATGAAGTTATCTTTGCTGGAGATGGTGAAGTTATAGAAATAAATCACAAAGCTATTTCAAGAGATGTTTTCGCTATAGGTGCTTTAAAAGCATGTGAATACATGGCCGATAAAACTAAAGCTGGAAAATATTCAATGGACGATGTCCTTCAATTAAACTTCTAATAAAAAGGTTGTATCAAAGCTTTAAATAATAAAACTTATAAATATATTCCGAGAATTACTAGATTTCTCTTCATACTATTTATAAGTTTTATTTTAAATTAACTTTGATACAACTTATTTTGTTTTTAACTATTTTTTAAGAGTGTTTATAAAAGCCTCTAATTTATCTAAAGCTCTTTCAAGCTCATTTTTACTATAACAATATGATATTCTAATGTACCCTTCGCCACCTTTTCCAAAGGCGTCTCCTGGCACGCAAGCAACTCCACCTTCTTTAAGAAGTCTTTGACAAAACTCCTCTGATGTTAATCCAAACTTGCTTACATTAGGATAAATATAAAAAGCTCCCTTAGGCTTTTCTACATCTAATCCCATATCTACTAATCTTTTATAAGTGAAATTCATTCTTTCTTTAAAAGATTCCTTCATTTTTTCAACATTATTCATACAGCTTTTTATCCCTTCTAAGGCTCCCCATTGAGCTATAGAAGTTGCACATGAAACATTATATTGATGAACCTTTATAATTTGATTATATATTTCCTTAACACTAGCTACATACCCAATTCTAAGTCCTGTCATTGAAAACATCTTTGAAAATCCATTTACATATATTAATTTATCTTTTATGTCTTTACATTGAGCCACTGAATAATACTCTTCTTCAAAACATAGAGATGAGTAAATCTCATCAGTTAATACTAAAATATCATTTTCTTTTATAATCTTTATAAGTTCGTCTCTACTCTCTTTAGTAAGTAATGCCCCAGTTGGATTACATGGATAAGAAAGAATTAATAGTCTTCCTCCTTTTTTTATACCTTCCTTTAAGCTCTCTATATTAACTGAAAAATCTTCATTTAATTCATAATTCACAACCTCACAACCTATTATTTTACTTATACTTTCATAGGCTGGATATGCAATTGATGGAACTAGAACTTTCTCTCCTGGATTTAAGACTGCAGTCATAGCAGCATATAATCCTTCACTTCCACCAACAGTTATTATAATTTCATCCTTATTAAAATCAATATCAAAAGTATTTTTTAATAAATTCGATATTTCATCTCTTAATTCAACTATACCTGCATTAGCAGTATAAGTGGTTTTTCCTTCCTCAATAGCCCTTATCATTGCTTCTTTAACCTTTTCTGGAACTTGAAAATCTGGTTGACCTAAAGTTAATGATATAGCCTCTGGGAATTTTACTACCTCATTATAAAATTTTCTTATCCCTGATATTTCTACCCCAATAACATTTTTATTCATTAAAATTCTATCCCCTCTCTTGCTGGAACTCCCTTTTTATAATAATGTTTAATTTCTCTCATCTCTGTAATTAAATCAGCCTTATCCATAATTTTTTCTGGCACATTTCTACCTGTAAGTATTAATTCCATATCTTTAGGCTTTTTCTCTATTAAATCTACAATTTCATCTTCTCCTATGAAACCTGCGGAAATTGCAGCCATTATCTCATCTAAAATTAATATATCACATTCTCTATTTTCAATTAGTTTCTTAACAAAATCAAAGCCTACTCTAACCTCTGACTTCAATTGAGCTAATTGCTCTTCATCAAGTTCCCAAGTAAAACCCTTAACTTTTTCAAATCTTAATATCTCTAAATTTTCAAATTTCTTAGCAGCCTCTAACTCTCCAGTTTTCCATGATTTAAGAAATTGAACAACTTTTACCTTCATATCATCACCAGCAGCTCTAAAAGCTAATCCCATTGCCGCTGTTGTTTTTCCTTTTCCATTTCCAGTGTATACCTGAACATATCCTTCTTTAAGTCTCGCCATATTTTATCACTCCTTTAAATTATATTTTATAATATATTTCATTTATTTACACAATCTATTTATTAAATAATAGAATTTTTCTTTTTTTCTCTTTTATTGATAATCATTTTTGTTTATAATAATTTATATTATGTGTTATATTTTAATAAATATATAAGACTAAAATGCATTATAAAAGAAAGGATGTAATTTGATATGAGTTATAACTTTACAGATCCATATGAAATTGCTAGATTCATAAAGGAAGTAAAAAAATCAACTCCTGTTAAAGTTTATCTTAAAGGTAACTTAGAAGGTATAGACTTAGGCTCAATAGAATGTTATGGAAATAATGGTTTCTATGTATTATTTGGTGAAAGCGATGAGGTTGCTACTTTATTAACTGAAAACAAAGAAAGAATTGAAAGCTTTAGACTTGAAAATGATAGAAGAAACTCTGCTATTCCAATGTTAGATCTTTTAAACATAAACGCTAGAATAGAACCTGGCGCAATAATAAGAGATAAAGTGTCAATCGGAGATAACGCTGTTATAATGATGGGTGCTGTTATAAACATAGGTGCCGAAATCGGTGAAAGCACAATGGTAGATATGAATGCTGTTATTGGTGCTAGAGGAAAACTTGGAAAAAGAGTTCACTTAGGTGCTGGTGCTGTTGTGGCTGGTGTTTTAGAACCACCTAGCAAAACTCCATGTATAATAGAAGATGACGTTTTAGTAGGAGCTAATGCTGTTATCCTTGAAGGCGTTAAAATAGGAAAAGGGGCAGTTGTTGCAGCTGGTTCAGTTGTTGTTGAAGACGTACCTGCTGGTGTTGTTGTAGCTGGAACTCCTGCCAAAGTAATTAAGTCTGTTGATGAAAAGACTAAAGATAAGACCGAAATCTTAGATGATTTAAGAAAATAATAAAAAAATAGCCATGAGAATTTTTTCTCATGGCATTTTTATTAAGATATTTCTTCACCAGAATCAGTTTGTTCTATTTCATCACTTACTTTTTCCATTTTAGAAATTGAAACTTCATATGCTATTTTCTTAATAACTTCTGTTTCAGATATTTTCTTTTGATATTCTCTACTTTGAAGTCTTCCCCAGATTCTTATGTTATCCCCTACGTCTAATGTTTTACAGAATCTTGAGTTTCTTCCCCATGCTATAGTTGGTATATAGTCTGACTTGTTATAAGATCTATTTACAGCTAATAATAAATCAGCAATTTCTCTTCCAAATGGAGTTGTTCTATAAATTGGTTCTTTACAGATGAATCCATCTAAGAAAATTTCATTAGGATTCTTGCTTCTTTCATCGCAGTATTCTATATTTCTTGCGAAAACTGTTAAGATAAGCTTATTATTTCCATCTATAAATTTGTTGTAACTTCTTAATTGTCCTTCAACAATTACATCTGTCCCTACTTTTAGATCCATTGTTGTTATTAATCTCTCTGATACAGTAATATTTAATAAGTCCTTTGAATCGCTTAACCTCATAACCTCTAAATTAAATGTATAGAACCCCTCTCCATACATTTCATGACTGAACTCTAGTTCTGATACTACAGTCCCTTCTAAATAAATTTTGTTGTTTAACATTAAATTATCCATTTTAACCTAAACCCCTCTCCCCATTAGTGTTTAATCATATAAGTTTAATATGTTTTTTTATATTTATCTGTATATCTAATAACTATTTCCATTATAATACATTTTGTTCAACGATTTCAACTATTATTTTGTTTCTGTTTAATTAACAATTGTTTTCCATTGTCATCTATTTCGTAACTATTTTCATATATTATTTCGCTTACCTTTACAAACTCATATCCATCCGCCTTTAATTTAGGTATAATTTCCTTTAAGTTGTCTACAGTATATTTACCATCATTATGATATAAAAGTATGGAACCACTTTTCACATTATTCATTACCCTTTTAAATTCTTTTTCCTTACTTTCTCCTTTCCAATCTACACTGTCAACATCCCATTGTATGCTTTTATACCCCAAATCCTCAATAAACTGTAAATTTTCCCCTCTATACGAACCACTAGGAAATCTAAACAAATTAGTTTTTATTCCTATTTCATTTTTTATAATATCTTCAGTCTTTTTGACCTCTTCAATAATTCTCTCTTTTCCTATATTCTTGAAATCTGGATGGGAATAACTATGATTACCTATTTCATGACCTCTTTTATTTATCTCTATTAACTTTTCTTTATTCCCCTCAGGATATATTATCCACTTTCCCATTACAAAAAATGTAGCTTTTATATTATTTTCATCTAGTAAATCTAAAATTTCATATATATGTTCTTTTTCTGCCCAATTTACATCAAAAGTAAGTGCTATTTTTTTATCATCTCTTTCTACAGAATAAATAGGTATCTTTCCTTTAGCAAAAACACTAATAGTTAAGGTAAATATGGTAATAATAACAATTAAAGTAATCTTAATACCAAAACTTTTATCAATAAAAAACTTATTAGTACATCTCAAGGTACTCACTCCTTAATCTTTAATATTAATCAAATAACTTTATTATCTTAAAACATATATGGTATAATAGGATTATTATTTCAAAACAGTTATGGAGGAAAACATAAATGTATGATAACACATTAGAACTAGCCGAGAATAAATTACTTCTTTTATATATAATAAAATCAATAAAATACCCTATATCTAATACTCAGTTAACAGATATAGTCTTAGAAAATAGCTTTATAAATTACTTCATGTTACAGCAATATGTATCTGAATTAATTTCTTCTGAGTTTTTAAAATATGAAACTCAAGATAATAATAAAGAAATTTTAGTACTTACTTCCAAAGGAGATAAGGTCTTGTTCTTCTTTAAGGATAGAATATCTCCAAATAAGCTAAAACTTATAGATGGCTATGTGCGTAAGCATGTTGAAAAAATAAAAAAAGAATTAAGTATATCTGCTGATTATACAGTTGGTGAAGATAGTTCCTTCATAGTAAATCTTAAAGCAATAGAAAATAATACTATAATAATTGATTTAAATGTAAGTGTTCCTTCCAAAACTGAAGCTAAAGCTATTTGTAGCAAATGGCAAAGCAATTCTTCTGATATATACAATAAGATAATTCATGCTCTTATAGAAGATTAATAATCCTGCTATTATTATTAGCAAAAATCAATATAAAATTTATATACTTTAGGGGGAAATTACAATTGTTTAAAAAACATAATTTTCACTTTAATTGGCTCCCACTAATATTAATATCAACAGTTTTAATAATGTTAATTTTTAATATTAGAGGCATATTTAGTGAAGGGATTCAACCTTTTTTATCAGTTATAACACCATTTTTTTGGGCTTTTGGAGTAGCCTACTTAATAAATCCTCTTATGATGTTAATAGAGAGAAAATTTAAACTTAAGAGGGCTTTTTCATTAATAATAAGTTATATTTTAGTTATAATTTGTGTTTACATATTGATCGTTATTATTGTTCCTACAATAATCAATAGCGTATCAGAATTATTTAGTAATATTTCGGAATATGCTTCTTCTGCTGAAGAGTGGATTAATAACAGCTTAGCAAGTATGAATATTCCATTAGATTTAACTCATCTGAATACTTCTGCTGCAGAATTTATTTCTAAAACATCAGCATTATTATCTACTATATTTGGAGGAGTATTAACTCAAACTTTAAAGATAACTTCATCCGTTGTAAAATTTGTTTTCGGATTCATAATATCCATTTACATGTTGATGGATAAAGAAACTTTAATTTCAGGTTGTAAAAAAATTATAATTGCTGTTATGCCTTCTGAAAAATCATCAAGACTTTTTATTAGTTTTATGGGTCAGGCTCATACTGTATTCAGTAGATTTATAATAGGTAAAATTATAGATTCTCTTATAATTGGAGTTCTTTGTTATATAGGATTATTCTTAATGGGAAGCCAATATGCAGTACTTATTGCATTCATAGTTGGATTAACAAATATGATTCCATATTTTGGACCGTTCATAGGAATGATTCCAGCATTTTTATTAACACTTATTGTTCAACCATCTCTAGCAATATGGGTTCTTCTATTCATATTCATCCTTCAACAATTTGATGGTTGGTATTTAGGACCAAAAATACTTGGAGATCAAGTTGGAGTTTCTCCACTGTTTATAATATTTGCAGTTACAGTTGGTGGCGGACTATTTGGTGTTTTAGGAATGTTCTTAAGCGTTCCTATAATAGCATTAATCAAAATATACACTGAGAAATTTATTGAATATAGATTAGAAATCAAAAAACAGGACCTTAGTTCTTAAAGGAACCTTGTATTAAAAGGGATATACATTTTGTATATCCCTTTATTATTTAACTAATTGTTAATAATTTTTTAAATATGATGTTAAATTACCAATATTATGTTATTATTAAATACATTAAGTTTTGACAATTATTAAAACGTTTAAATAATCATTGAAAGGAAGTACTTATGGATAAAAAAAAGCGCTTTAATTTTAGTAATAAACAGAAAATAACTCTTTTTTCTTTATTAGCTATTCTAGCTTTAATAATTTCTGTAGGAGGCTTTTTTGTTTTTAGATTTTATAATCACTCTTATGAGGCCAAAAACGATCCTGCAAAAGTTAATGTTGTAGATGAAGATATTAAATTTACAGAGGTTCCTGGTATCACCAATATTCTTTTACTTAGTAGCGATGCTAGACCTGGTGAAGATGTCTCTAGGTCTGATTCAATAATGATATTAACAATAGACAATATTCATAAAAAATTAAAAGTAACTTCTCTAATGAGAGATATGCTAGTAGAAATAGATGGTCATGGTGAAGAAAAATTAAATCATGCCTTTGCTTATGGTGGTCCAACTAAAACTATTGAAACTATTCAGAATAACTTTGGTATAAAGTTAGATAACTATGTTATAGTAGATTTTAGTGGCTTTGTTAAAGTAATAGATGCTATAGGTGGAATTGAAGTTACTATAAAAGATTATGAGTTAGATGAACTTAATAAATATATTATAGATGGCGGTGGGTCAGAAAAAGATTTACTTCCCACCCCTGGCACATATAACCTTAATGGATATCAAGCATTATCTTACGCTAGAATACGTAAGGTTGGTGATGGAGAATATGAAAGAACTGAAAGACAAAGAGCTGTTATCCAGCTTGCTTTAGAAAAAGTTAAGGATATGTCTCCTGTTAAACTTGTTGCTTTACTTAATGAGTTATTCCCATATGTAAAAACTAATATTTCCTTGGGAGATGCTATGAATTATGGTTTCACAGCTTTAAATGTAGGAAAGCAATGTAACTTTGAAATAGAACAATTTAGAATTCCTCTAGATAGTATTTCTAAAGGCGGAATAATTGATAATAAGGGTTGGGTATTTGTTATAGATACGGTTGAAACATCTAAGGCTCTTCAAGAATTTATCTTTAATGATAATAAAGATTATGAGCCTGATACTAGTAATTTTAATTCAATTATAGACAAATGTTTTAATAGCTATGATATAAAAGATGATACTTCTCACCCTGATTATGAGTATATACCTAATAGCAATACAAATGGTAACTTTGAAAATAACAAAAAATCTAGTTCAAATAACAACAATAATTCAAATTCCAGTAATAATTCCAGTAATAAAGTAGAAAAACCTACTAATAAACCAAATACAGATAATGGTTCTAATAAACCTACTACTCCTGAGAAGCCTAATATACCAGTAGAGCCGGAAACTCCTCAGGAAAAACCTGCTACTCCACCTACTACTGGAAGTGGAAATGAAAATAATAATAATTCTTCAGATAATTTATCAAATGGGGAAAACCAATCTTCTGATAATGTAAATACAGAAAATAATACTTAATCTAATTAATAAAGAGCTGTATAAAAACTAAGTTTATTAACATAAGTTTTTATATAGCTCTCTTTTTATAATTTAAAGATATAATATTACAGAAAAGAAATGACTTACACTTCCTCCTATTACAAACAAATGCCATATAGCATGATTGTATGGCATTCTATCTAAAACAAAGAATATACATCCTAGCGTATAAAATAATCCACCTATAGCAAGCCATAATATAGCCATATGTGGCACTGCATTCCATAAATCCTTAACAACGAACAAAACAGCCCATCCCATAAATATATATAGTAATGTAGACAGCTTTTCAAACTTATTTATAAAGAAAGTTTTAAAGGCTATACCTAGTATTGTAATAACCCAAATCATAATAAATATTGCCATTGCCTTTTTATTATCTCTTAAGCATACTAAAACATATGGTGTATATGTTCCCGCTATTAAAAGATATATAGATGAATGATCTATTATCCTAAGAACTCTCTTTGCCCTTTTATTAGGAATACTATGATATAAAGTAGATCCTAAATACAATAGCACTAAAGTTATCCCAAATATAGTGAAACTTATTATCTTATAAATATCTCCACTTAGGGATGAAAAAACTATAAGTAAAACTGCTCCTGCAACTGCTAATACTGCTCCAATACCATGTGTTATAGCATTAGCAATCTCTTCTCCGGTAGTATAAAAGTCTAATTCTTCATTCAATGCTTTTAATCCCCCTTTATCATATTATTTCATATATTTCTTATTAAAAGTTATATTTGTAATTATACCATTTATGATTTATTATTAAACCATAATTTATAAATTTATTTGAAAGGTGAATTAAAATGAGTTACTTAGCTGATTATTTTATAAAATCATTAGACATGACTTCTCATCCTGAAGGTGGATATTTTAAGGAATCATTTGTTTCTGATAGTAAACTTGCTCCAAATACATTACATATAAACGAAGAAAGATATCTTTGGACTAGTATATACTTTCTTTTAAGAACTGGTGAGGTTTCTAACTTTCATAGATTAAAATCTGATGAAATGTGGTATTTCCATGCAGGAGAGCCTTTAACTATTTACATGATAAGCCCAGAAGGAGAACTTATAGAAAAGCAACTAGGATTAAACATAGAAAAGGGAGAATCTCCTCAAGTTTTAGTTCCTAAAGACTATATCTTTGGTTCTTCTATGAATAGAAAAGGCTTCTCTCTTGTAGGCTGTATGGTCGCTCCTGGCTTTAACTTTAAAGACTTTGAATTATTTGAAAGAGAAGATTTACTTAAGAAATATCCAAAACATAAAGAAATAATAGAAAAACTAACTAGATAAAAGAATAAGGAGCTGTATCAAAAGTAATTTAAAATAAAACTTATAAATATCTTCAGATAATTACTATATATTATCTGCATACTATTTATAAGTTTTATTATTTAAAGTTTTGATACAGCTCCTTTATGTATTTAGTATTAGTCACTCTTTAAACACATATCACAAGAAGCTTTTTTAGAAAGTTCATCATAATATTGAGATTCATCTGACTTACTAAAAATTATTTCTAATACATCTCCTGCTTGAATTTGTACTTCTCCATTTGGAATTATCTCTTTTGATTCTCTATAAATTGTTATTACTAGACTCTCTTTAGGCCATTTTACATCTTTTATATATTTTCCCTCTAATTCTGATCCTATTTTTACTTCAAAATCAAAAACTACTTTTTTCTTTACTCCTTCGTTAAGTTTTATATTCATTTTTCTTAATAATCTCTCTAATAAACTTTCATATATAGGTTTATTATTAAGCATATCAGAAACTAAGTATGCAACTGTAACTGTTATTGCTATAGGTAAAAGATGTTTAAGAGTACCTGTCATTTCTGTTATAAGCATTAATCCGGTTATAGGTGCTTTAACTATAGATGCAAATTGTGCAGCCATTGCTAAGACTATAAAGTTAGTTATTAAAGAGCTATCTATTCCAAAATACTTATTTAAAGCTAACCCATATATTGCTCCAACTAAAGCTCCTAAAGCTAATAACGGGAAGAATATTCCTCCTGGTACTCCAGATGAATAACTGAAGAAGGTAAATATAAATTTTATTACTAAAATTAATATTAATAATTTTATTGCTATTCCACCACTTATCACATTTTCAATTAATGAGTTTCCTCCATCAATTACCTGTGGTATAGTTAATGCTAAAATTCCAGTCATAATAAAAGGAATTATTGGTTTAAATTGTACTGGTATAAATTTTAAAGTTTTCTCATAAAAATCTTGTGTTTTTAAAAGTCCTTTATTAAATACACATCCAGTTAAGCCTAATATAACACCTAATATTAATAAAGTCCAATAATATTTTATTGGCAATGTATCTACCGTTGGAATTTGTATGGTAAACTGGTTTCCCAAAATAAAATTATCTATGAAAACACCAGTAAGCGAAGCTGATAATGCTGCTAACATTACAGGTAATGAAAAACTTCTATGAACCTCTTCAAGAGCAAATATAGCTCCTGATAAAGGTGCATTAAATATTACTGCAAGGCCAGAGCTTGCTCCCCCTGTTATAAGTAATCTTTTTTCAAAATCACTTCTTTTAAATATGTTAGCAAAGCCTTCTCCAATAGCGGCTCCAATTTGAACAGAAGGTCCTTCTTTACCTAATGAAAGGCCAGATGCCATACATATTATTCCTCCAATAAATTTATCTCTAAATACCTTTATCCAATTAATAGTTATTTTACCGCTGAGTTCTCCTTCAACCTGTGGAATACCACTTCCCCCTATCATTGGGTTATTCTTAACTATTAGACCAACTATATATGCCAATAATATAAGAACTAAAAATAAAGGTATCATAAATTTTGGATTATCTCTTGTATATGAATATACTTTATTAAACCAATCCATACCAAAACCTATAATAATCTTGTATATCATTATTATGATACCAACAATTAAACCTACAATTATTCCTTGTATTATTATTTTAAACTCTAAATTATTTAAACCTTTTATCTCTTTATCTATATCCATATTTAACCACATCCATAAACATTTTATGAATAAATTATATACCTTTTGTTAATAAAGATTCAAATTTATTAAATGCTATTTATCCAGTTAAATCTACTTTATCTACTTAAGTCTAGTACTTTATACTTCTTAAGAAAGTATTCTCCTTATTCCTTATGGCTTTTCTCATATCACCAACCATATACAGTGAACCACAAATTAACAATAAATCTTCCTTTTCTGTAAGACTATAAGCTTTTTCATAAGCTTCTCTATAATCTTTAAATTTAAAGGCTTCCTTACCACGACTTTTTATTTTCATATATAAGTCATCAATATCCTCTGCTCTATCACTATGTGGCTCTACAACAACAACTTTGTTAACTTCTGTTGTTATTTCATCTACCATATCTTCAACTTGCTTATCTCCTAGAACCCCTAAGATTAGCGTTATGTTCTTGAAATTAAAATACTTATCTATACTATTTCTTAAATTTTTTATTCCATCTATATTATGAGCTCCGTCTATTACAACTAAAGGCCCCTCATTTAATACTTCCATTCGTCCAATCCATCTTACTCTTCTCATTCCATTCTTAATAGCATCATCACTTATATTAACTCCATTTTTTCTTAAATTTAATAAAGTTCTTAATGCTACTAGGAAATTCTTTACTTGATGATCTCCAAGTAAAGCTAATTCTATTTCAAAAGTTTCATCATCCATTGAAACT
This sequence comes from Clostridium sp. LIBA-8841, assembly GCF_034439435.1. GTDB lineage: Bacteria > Bacillota > Clostridia > Clostridiales > Clostridiaceae > Sarcina. The sequence goes on from NZ_JAPCKJ010000001.1 coordinate 918,278, forward strand.
TTAATTTTCTGAATATATTTTTGTTTATCTATAGTTACATTTTTTATATCATCAATATCTATTACTTCTAAATTACAATTTAATTCTTTACATTTTTTTTTGATTACCTTTAATGCTTTCTCTTCCTGTGTATAGGATACAACTGGAACACCAGCCTTTATTATGCCACATTTTTCTCCTGCTATTTCTTCTATGGTATTACCTAGAATATTCATGTGATCTAAACTTATTGAAGTTAATACAACTATTTCTGGTATAACTACATTAGTTGCATCTAATCTACCACCTAAACCAACTTCTAAAACAGCATAATCAACTTTTTTCTTTGAAAAATAGTAAAACATTAAGGCTGTTATTATTTCAAATTGAGTTGGACTTTCATATCCAAGATCTACTACCTTATCAATAGCTTCCTTAACATCTTCCATAAACAAAGCTAAATCATCTTTTTTTATATTTTCTCCATTAATTTGTATTCTCTCTTCAAACTCTTCTAAATAAGGAGATGTGTACATTCCAACCTTAAACCCAGCTTCTTTTAAGACTGAGCTTATCATAGCAGTAGTTGATCCCTTACCATTTGTTCCCCCAATATGTATAAACTTAGTATCCTTATGTGGATTTCCTAAAAACTCTAGAACTTTTTCTATTCTATCTAATCCTAAATTCATTCCAAATCTTGATGCAGTAACAATATACTCCATAGCTTCATCATAATTCATCATACCTATAGCCCTCCTAAATATAATAATAGAGTGTGTATCAAACTAACCCATTAAAGTTAATTATCAACACACTCTCTATTTTTAGCTAATATTTATTTTTTAACTAGAACGGAAAGAACATCTTAATGAGTAATTAGTATTTCATTTCCTATTAGCAGAAATACTAAGATTCAAAATACTTTTCATCAAGTATTTCTAAGCTACTAGATAAATTCGACTAAAATTAATAGTAAGCTAACGCTTCCTATTAATTAAGTCTCATTTTATCTATGTAAGAATAATAGCGTTAAGAGGCTTCTTCTGTTTTTCTTAGGAATACAATCTCACAAAAGTTCGATTGCATAAGTTCAAGATACCAAATTAAAAATTTGGACTTTCACTTAAGTTTAGAAGTCTTAGCTATTATTCTGGAATAGATAATAGCAATACTTTACGAAATTAAGTAGTTCTTGAAGTCTAGTAAAAAATAAACAACTTGCTAAAAACTATTTTAAAGCGTCTATTCTTTCTAGAACAGCTTCTAACATTTCTTTATATTTAACACCTTTTGCTTTTTCTTCATTAACAACAGCCTCAGGTGCTTTGCTTACGAATCTTTCATTAGAAAGTTTCTTTTCAACTCTTAAGATTTCTCCCTCAAGTTTAGTTTTCTCTTTGTTTAATCTTTCTAATTCTTTTTCTCTATCAACTAGATCAAGTAATGGTAAGAATAATTCTCCACCTTTAACAACTACTGATACTAAGTTATTATCTAAGTTATCTTTGTTATCTAAGAAAGTAACTTCTGATGCAGATGCAAGCTTTTCTAAGTAAGCTCCACCATTTATGAATGCATCTTTAGCCTCTTCTGAAGCATAAGCCATAACCTTAGCTTTTCTTGAAGGTGGTACGTTCATTTCAGCTCTTAAGTTTCTTAATGATCTTATAGCTTCCATTATGAATGTCATATCCTTCTCAGCTTTTTCATTATTTAAAGCTTCATCATATGTTGGCCACTCTGCTATAGTGATTGACTCAGTTTCAGTACTTAAGTGAGTATATATTTCCTCAGTTATGAAAGGCATTACTGGGTGTAATAATTTTAATCCTGTATTTAATACAGTGTAAAGTACATTAAATACTACTCCCTTAGCTTTTTCATCATTACCATATAATACTGGCTTAACTAATTCTATATAGTAATCACAGAACTCTGTCCATAAGAAATCATGTACTTTTTGAAGAGCTATTCCTAACTCGTATTTTTCCATATTTTCTGTAACTTCTTTGATTAATGAGTTCATTCTTGATAATATCCATTGATCTGCTAAGCTGTATTCTTTGCAGTCTTTGTATTTATCCATAAGCTCTCTGTCTAAGTTCATCATAACGAATCTTGAAGCATTCCATATCTTGTTAGCAAAGTTTCTTGCAGATTCAACTCTTTCAGGAATGTATCTTATATCATTTCCTGGAGCATTTCCTGTTACTAACATGAATCTTAAAGCATCAGCTCCATATTCATCTATAACTTCTAATGGGTCAACACCATTTCCTAATGATTTACTCATTTTTCTTCCTTGAGCATCTCTTATGATACCGTGAATTAATACTGTATCAAATGGAGTTTCTCCCATGTTATGAATACCTGAGAATATCATTCTAGCAACCCAGAAGAATATTATATCGTATCCTGTAACTAATGTTGAAGTTGGATAGAAGAACTCTAAATCATCAGTTCTATCTGGCCATCCTAAAGTTGAGAAAGGCCATAAAGCAGAACTGAACCAAGTATCTAGAACGTCTTTATCTTGTTCTATGTTTTCTGATCCACAGTTACAGCACTTAGTTGGATCTTCTAACTCAACCATAATTTCTCCACAATCTTGACAGTAGAATACTGGTATTCTGTGTCCCCACCATAATTGTCTTGAAATACACCAATCTTGAATGTTTTCCATCCAGTTGAAGTAAGTTTTTTCGAATCTTTCTGGAACGAATTTAGTTCCTTTATTTCTAACAACTTCTATAGCAGGATCCGCTAATGATTGCATTTTTACATACCATTGTTTTGATATGATTGGCTCAACAACTGTACCACATCTATCATGAGTACCAACATTATGAGTATGAGGTTTTATCTTAACTAATAATCCTAACTCTTCTAAGTCAGCAACCATTTGTTTTCTAGCCTCATATCTGTCTAAGCCTTTATATTTTCCACCTAAGTGATTAATTACACCACTATCATCCATAACTCTTATTTGTGGTAAGTTATGTCTCTTACCAACTTCGAAGTCGTTAGGATCATGGGCTGGAGTTATTTTAACTGCTCCTGTTCCGAATTCTACATCAACATAGTCATCAGCAACTACAGGGATTTCTCTATCAGTTAAAGGTAATTTTAACATCTTACCTACTAAATGAGCATATCTCTCATCATTTGGATTAACTGCAACAGCAGTATCTCCAAGTAAAGTTTCTGGTCTTGTAGTAGCTATTTCTAAGAATTCATCTGAACCAACTACTGGATATTTTATATGCCAGAAGTTTCCTTCTTTTTCTTCATACTCTATTTCAGCATCTGATAAAGCAGTTTGACACTTAGGACACCAGTTAGTTATTCTATTTCCTTGATATATTAAATCTTCTTTATATAATTTAACGAATACGTGTCTTACAGCCTTACTTAAGTTTTCATCCATTGTGAAAGCTTCTCTTGTAAAGTCTGCTGAGCACCCCATTTTCTTAAGCTGCTCTCTTATTCTTTCTCTGTATTCATCTGTCCATTCCCAAACTTTTTCTAAGAAAGCGTCTCTTCCCATTTCTTTCTTATAAAGACCTTCTTTTAAAAGTTCATTTTCAACTTTAACCTCAGTTGCTATACTAGCATGGTCTTGTCCTGGTAACCATAAAGTGCAATATCCTTGCATTCTCTTAAATCTTATAAGCATATCTTGAAGTGTATTATCAAGTGCATGACCTAAGTGTAATTTACCAGTTATATTTGGTGGTGGCATGATTATAGTGTAAGGTTTTTTACTCTTATCTATTACAGGAGTAAAGTACTTCTTTTCTTGCCAATTGCTATAAAGTCTTTCTTCAAACTCTTTAGGATTATACGTTGTAGAAATATTTTTATTATCCATTAGACTAACCTCCTTAAAATTCAAACACAGTTATGTATTTATTTAAAACACTCCAAAAACTATCTTGAAATGTCTTTTAGCGATTATTTTTAATTTAAAAGTAATTTTGGGCAATAAAAAAAGCCCTCATCCATAAAAGGACGAAAACTCGCGGTACCACCTTTTTTCCCTCAAAATAAGGGCTCTCAAAAACTAACGACTGAAATTGCCGTCTTTGATTACTTTAATAATTTCACCAAAGAAACTCAAAAGCTACCTTCAAGATATCAAACTTAGAAATCTTACACCCAAGGATTTCCTCTCTTAAAAGTTTTTCCTACCTTTACTCCTCTTTATCACTGTTTATATCACTATTCAAATTATAAATATATCTTATACCATTATTTTAACCTATGTCAAGGGAGTCTAATCAAATATATATATAAAATTTATAATATTTTCATCCTATGAATATTATTCCAAAATAAGTTAATAATTAAAATAGATATTTTCTAGGAGGTCAAAAATGAGTAATTTTTCTAAAGGTAACGAATTATACAACACTAGAAATTATTCTGATGCCATAAATTATTATAAAAAAGCCTTAGATAATGATGAATGCAAATGTCATAGCTATTATAATGCAGGTGTTTGCTACATAAAATTAAAGCAATATGAAAAAGCTATTGAAATGATTAATAAAGCTTTAGAGCTTCATCAAGACTCAAAGTACTTTTTTAATTTAGCCTATTGCTATTCAATGATAAATAATAATCCTAAAGCTTTAAGATACTTTAATTTAGCTTGGGCATTAGATAATGCAGATAACGACTGCGGAAAAGCTATAGATTTAATCCTATCAAAGCTTGAAAAATAACATTATACTCCTAACCCGATTCACTTTAAAATTATAAATTATCCCAACAAAAATAACCAAGCATTTTGCTTGGTTATTTTTTTACCACTCACCTATTATTTTGGCATTTCTATGTGAATCATTATTTTTTCTACTATCAAAATAGTTGCCGGCTTTTCCAAAGGTTGTATCAACAGTTATCCATTCATTTTTATCTGGTAAATAAACCTCATTCCATGAATGTGGTCCCCATTCTTTGCCGTTAAAGCCTTCTCCTGTTACCATCCTAACCTTTAGTCCAGCTTCTCTTGCCATGGCAACATAAAGACATGAATAATCAAAGCATATACCACTTCTAGTTTCAAAAGCTTCAATAGCACCAGACTTATACTTTGATGGTTCCTTACTTATATTTTCAGCTTTATTATCATCATAATTAATATTTTCGCTTATCCAAATATATATTCTTTTAGCTTTTTCTCTATCATTCTTTGCATTTTTAGTAAGTTCTCTAGCTTTTTCATTAATAGCTTCATTTGATTTTATACCTTGTTCTAGAGTTACTCCATTATAAAGATTTATAACATTACTATTATTTTCAACCACTTTTTCATTAATAGGTTCTTTATTGCTTTCCTCTGTAAATACATTTTTACTTATAGCATCTTTATATTCATCATGAAAAGCCTCATATTCTTTATTTAAAGCAGCATAATACTTATTATTGTTTATTATCTCATAAGCCTTTGAATTTAAAGTTAGCTTTTCCATTTTATTTCCTAAAAATCCGTTACTTCCTAAGATTACAATAACTAAAGCACTTATTGCCATATAGAAAATAGACTTTGGTATATTCATTATTAAAGCTGCACTTTTTCCAAAATTCTTTCCTCTTCTAGACTCTGCTTTTTTAAGCCATCTCAATATTGGATTTATAATAATCAAATTAAATATAATAAGTATAAATCTTACCACAAAATAAAGTACAAGTGTAAGAACCAATACTATTAATATTATTATCACCTGTGGTGATATATTAAATTTTGATATAAGAGAATTAAAATCCACTACAATAATAGAGAACATTCTTTCTATTATATCTACTTTCTTTATTACTATAAAACTTAAATATAAGGCTGAGAAGAATGCTATATATCCCCCTAGTTCCTCAATGCTATGCTTTATCTTAATAATATTAAACTTTCTTTTGTAAGCAACTATTAATGGCAGTATAAAAGAACAAACTATAATTATATCTACTAAGTTGAAATTCATTTTACCTACTCCATATATTCATTATTTGTTAATCTTCTGACTACACTATTACAACAGTCATAGTCATATCCCTTAGATAAAAGAAATCTAAATAATTTTTGAGATAATTTATATTTATCACTTTCTTTTTTCTTTAGTATATTATATTTTTTTTCTGCTAATTTAAAAGCAGTATCATTTTCATCTTCTTCATCAACATTAGATAACTTATCTAATAGTATTTCTTCACTAATGCCCTTTCTTATAAGAGCATATTTTATTTTATTTCTTCCTTGGGTTCTAAGTCTATCTTTTATATACATTTCTGCATATTTTTCATCATTTAAAAGATTATATTCCTTTAAGAAGTCTATAGCTTTTCTAATTGTATCCTCTTCAAAGCCTCTTCCTAAAAGTTTATCCTTCAATTCTTTTTCTGTTTTATATGTTTTTTCAACTGTTCTAAGTGCTGAATTCTTGCATTTTATGAACTCATCTTCTTTTACTATTTCCTTAATGGATTCAACATCTATTACAACATCTTTTTGTATTCCTTGCTTATAGATAAGTTCAGCATCACAAGCAAAAGTAAACACTTCATCTACATAAACATTTACCCTGTTTGTATTTCTCTTTTGAACTTCTATACTTGTTATTTTTCCCATTTTATCTACTCCATTGGTTTTAATATGTGTATAGTAGGATCGTTTAAGTATTTATCACAAACCCTATATATATCATCAACGGTCATCTTCTCTAGTTCTTCCATACTATCTATAAATTCTGTTATATCTTTTCCCGCCAAACTTTGTACTAGAACATACCCACAAAGACTACTACAATCTTCTAAAGTAGAAACAACTCCAGTCTTATGAGTTTTCTTCATCATACAAAGCATATCTTCATCAAAATTTATAACTTTATTTTTTATATCATCAATAGCTGTATCTATTACATCTATTACTTCATCTATTGATTCTTCTCTAACGGAAGTAAAAATATTCATTGTATTAACATTTTCATCTAAATCCATCTGACTATAAACATCATAAGCTAAACCACGTTCTTCTCTAAGTTCTCTAAATAATATTGAGTTTGAGCTTTCGCCTAATTTATAGCTTAATATTTTTAATGGAAGCTTATCCTTTTCTTCAACTTCTTCAAAAGTATAAAGATAAGTAACAGTCCCTTGTTCAACTTGAGATTTATATGTTGTTTTTGTTATTGGTTTATTTTTTTCTTTTATTATCTTTGCTTTCTTATGACAAGTTCCTTCCCATTTTCCAAAGAAATCTAAAATTATCTTTTGCATTTGTTCATGACTAAAAGCACTAACTGTTACAATGACACAGTTATCTGGAGTATAATATTTCTTATAAAAATCATAAACCTGCTTTCTTTTAAAGCCTTTAACATGTTTTTCTGTTCCTGCTATGGAATTTCTAAGAGCAGATTTATCAAAAGCGTATTCATGAGCTCTACTTAAACTTAAATCCTCAATATCATCCTTATCGCTTCTTATTTCTGATAAAACAACTCCCTTTTCTTTTTTCATTTCTTTTTCATCAAAGGAAGAGTTTAAAATCATATCACTTAATAACTCTATGCCCTTTTCAAATTCTTCATCTAAACAATTAACGCTATATACTGTTGATATATAATCTGTATATGCATTATAATCTCCACCTAAAAATTCTAATTCTCTATTTAATTCTTCATTACTTCTATTTTTTGTTCCTTTAAAAAGCATATGTTCAACAAAGTGACTCATACCTAATTCTTTTTCATCTTCATATAAAGATCCTATATTAACTCCAATATTTATAGAAGCTAATCTCGTATCCTTTTTTATTGTTATAACTTTTAACCCATTGGGTAAAATAATGGTATTTTCATCAAATGTCCATCTTTTCATTAAAAACTCCCCTAAAATTATTTATATAAACCTTAACTTTAATTATATAATATTAAATCCCTTGTAAAAACAAAATAAAATTAAACGTAAAGCTGTTTTCATTGTATAATATTAAGTAAGTTAAAACAATATTTTTTAAAGGTTGGTGGTTATATGAATAAAACGGTACTTATTGTAGAGGATGAAATACGTATAAGATTTCTTGTAAGAGATTACTTTAAAAAAGAGGGATTTAACGTATTAGAGGCTTCTGATGGTGAAGAAGCTCTTAGGGTATTTTCTGAAAATATAGTTGATTTAGCAATATTAGATATAATGATGCCAAAATTAGATGGTCTTGCTGTTTGTAGAAATATAAGGGAAGTTTCCAATACTCCTATAATATTATTAACAGCTAAAAGCCAAGAAGAAGATAAACTTTTAGGCTATGAACTTGGAGCTGACGATTATATGACTAAACCTTTTAGCCCTAAAGTCTTATTGGCAAAGGCTAAAGCACTGTTAAAAAGAACTGGTAATTTAAATGATAAAAATATTTTAGACTTTAATGGACTAACCATAAATAAACTTTCTCACGAAGTAAAATTAAATGGAGAAGAAATTCTACTTTCTCCTAAGGAATATGATTTACTTATTTACCTTTCTTCTAATGAAGGTATAGCACTATCTAGGGATAAGATATTGGATAATGTTTGGGGATATGATTACTTTGGTGATATAAGAACAGTTGATACAAATATAAAAAGACTTAGAGAAAAATTAATGGATAAATCTAATTACATAGCTACTGTTAGAGGAAGTGGCTATAAATTCGAGGTGAAATAGTGAAGAAAAGTATTTCAAAACGACTATTTATTATAACCTTTGGTATAATAATATTTTTAACACTATTTACTATGTTATTTCAAATGACATTTTTCCAAGAATTTTACTTTAAAAGAAAAAGTGCTGACTTAAGTAATGCAGTTTTAAAATTTAGAGCTCTTTACTCTTATGATATAAAAAATACTGGCTCCTTATATAATGCTTTAAGTTTTTTTGAGTTAGAAAATAATGCTAAAATAGGTATTTATTCAGTTGACAGTACCCCTAAATACCTTCCTAATACTGATAATCAGAATTCAGAAGCATCTGATTTATTAAATGATATATTCAATGAATTATATAGCGATCCTAAATTTGCTAAAACACTTTTGAACTCAGATTCTGGAGTAACAACAGTTTTTAATAGTAGAAAGTATGCCACAAAATACATTGTTTATATGGCTCCTTTCTCCTTCAATTCTAAGAATGATTCTATTATTATAGCAATAACCTCATTCCAACCAATTGAAGAAGCAAGTGTACTAATAAAAGATTTCTATAAATACATAATTATAATTGTTCTTATAATTGGATTAATTTTATCTTATGTATTTTCAAACTTAATTTCAAAACCTCTAGTTAAGTTAAATAAATCTGCTAAGAAGATGAGTGCTATGGATTTCTCTGAAAAATGTAATATTAATCGAGAAGATGAAATAGGCAGTTTGGCAAAAACCCTAAACTTTTTGTCAAAAAATCTTTCTAATGCCCTAGAGGATTTGAAAATTAAAAATAAGAAACTAGAAGAAGATATAGAAAAAGAGAGAGAATTAGAAAAACTTAGAAAAGATTTCATTGCAGGAGCCTCTCATGAACTTAAAACTCCAATAGGAATAATTTCTGGTTATGCTGAAGGTATAAAAGATGGAATAGTTGATGATAATGACAGAAGCGTCTATTTAGACATAATAATAGATGAAGCTGAAAAAATGAATAAATTAGTTATGGATATGCTTGAACTTTCAAAGCTTGAGGCAGGTAAAATTGATCTACATCTTATAGACTTCTCTCTTATTGACCTTACTGAAGAAGTTCTAGTAAAAAATGCTGTTGATATAAATAACAATAATTTAACTGTCATAAAGAACTATTCTCCTGATGAAGATTTCTATGTTGAAGGAGATGACTTTAAAATTGAACAGGTTCTAACTAATTTTGTGACTAATGCTATAAAATATTCAGAACCAAATAATCAAATAATAATAGACATAAAACCGATTGAAGAAAATAAAATTTATTTCTCTATTGAAAATACAGGTGCACACATTCCTGAAACAGAATTAAGTAAAATTTGGACTCAATTCTATAGGGGAGATAGCTCAAGAAATAGATGTGCTAGAAGTACAGGTCTTGGATTATCTATAGTTAAAAATCTTCTTCAAGCTCATGGAAGTGAATTCGGTGCTATGAATACAGAAAATGGAGTTAAGTTCTACTTTACATTAAAAAGCTCTAAAGAAGTAGATATAATAGAAGATGTTTAAAATAAAAGACTATTATGGAAACATAATAGCCTTTTTATATCTAAATTTTTTATAGCATACCACCATCAACAGTTAATATTTGTCCTGTTAAATATGATGAATCATCTGATCCTAAAAACACCGCTGTTCTTCCTACTTCTTCAACCTCACCAAATCTATTCATAGGTATTTCTTCTTCCAAACTTTCTTTTTCTTCCTGACTAAGCCATGAATTCATCTCTGTATTTATAACTCCAGGTGCTATACAATTAACTCTTATCCCCCACGGTGCAATCTCTTTAGCTAAAGCCTTAGTAAATAAATTTACTCCTCCTTTAGTTGTTGAATATAAAACCTCACAGGAAGCTCCTACATTTCCCCATATTGATGATATATTTATAATTGATGCATTTTTTCCTTCCCTTAATAAGTCAATAGCATCTCTTGTAAGCTTCATAGCTCCTATTAAATTAACATTCATAATAGAATCTATTTCCTCATCACTTGCATCCATAAATAATCCTATTTTTGATATCCCAGCATTATTAACTAATACATCAAGCTTACCAAATTTATTTTTAATAGTACTTATTATATTATTTCTCTCATCCTTATTTGTTACATTTCCTCCGAGAACCTCTCCTGTTCCCTCTAATTTCTTAATCATATTTAATGTTTCTTTGGCACCATCTAAATCACTATTATATCCAATTAAAACAAAAGCCCCTTCTTTTCCAAATTCCTTTGCTATTCCTCTTCCAATTCCCTTTGAAGCCCCTGTTATATAAACTATCTTACCTAATACTTTTTTCTCCATTAATCCTTCATCCTTTTCTTCACAAATATTAAAATCTCTCAAGAAGTTGTATAAAAATAACTTAATAAAGTTTTGATACAACCTATTTTATAATTGAATTATAAAATTATCTTAAAACATCTCTTATTATTCTCTTTGCATTTTTATAGAATATCTTTTCTATTTCATCCTCTTTAAAACCTGCTTTTTCTAAAGCATATAAAAGTAATCCCATTTTACTTGAATTAGTAATTTCAACCTCATTTTCTATTCCATCAAAATCAGAGCCTAACCCAATAACATCTATTCCCCCAATATTTCTTATATGCTTTATATGTCTAACCATATCATTTATCAAAGCTAAATCTGAATCATTTCCTTCTGTTTCTTTTAAGAAGGCATTACAAAAATTTATTCCTGTTAATCCTCCCTTATTAGCTAAAAGTCTAATCATATAGTCTGTTAAGTTTCTACTATGACCTGTTTGAATTCTACTATTAGAGTGAGATGCTATTATAGGATCTTTTGAATATTTTATAACATCATAAAATCCGCCATCTGAAAGATGAGATACATCAATTAACATACCCAATCTATTCATCTCTTCTACAATTTCAATTCCTCTTTTAGTAAGTCCATTATCTTTATATTTAAATTTATAATTTGGATACCCTAAATCATTTATATAATTCCATGTTAATGTTATCAAAGAAACTCCCTCGTTTTTAAATTCCCTTAACTTTTCAACTTCTCCTCTAAGAGCATCCCCTTCCTCAATTGTAATAAAGCCTCCTATCTTATTTTCTTTTTCTGCATTTTCTAAATCCAATATATTTCTACATAAAACTATATCCTTTGAATTTTCTTCAAACTCTTTTTTTAAATTTTCTAACATTCTTTTGCAATAATTATAAGTGTCTTTAGTGTACTCTTTGTCTATAAATAAGGCAAAAAACTGTGCTAAAGCTTCTCCCTCTCTTAATTTCTTTATATCAACTTTTAAATCATTTTGAAAAAGCTTTTTATTTCCTTGAAGCATAAGTGATGCTGTATCACAATGAAAATCTATAAATTTCATAAAAATCTTCATAGGTAATTTTCCTATGAAAGTTCACCTCTTTCATCTAACTAGTATAATTTTATTCACAATATAAAATATATCAAAAATCTCTCTTTTTTTAAATTATTGCCTTGTACTAATATTATTATTTAAAAATTAAAGCCATGTTACAAATTTTAATTGTAACATGGCATATAAATTATCTATTATTTACTTATTAATATAAAGGATATTTATCACATAAAGCTTTAACTCTAGATTTTAATGGCTCTAAATCCCCATCTTTTTGTTCAATAGCATCGTTTATTATAGACGCTATTTCTCTCATTTCTTCTTCTTTAAATCCTCTAGTTGTTATAGCAGGTGTTCCTATTCTAACTCCACTAGTAACAAATGGGCTTCTTGTTTCATTTGGTACAGTATTCTTATTTAAAGTTATTCCTATACTATCTAAAAGAATTTCTGCATCCTTACCTGTTATATCTTTATTAGTTAAATCAACAAGTATTAGGTGGTTATCAGTTCCATTTGAAACTAACTTAAATCCATAAGATTCTAATGCCTCTGCTAGAGCCTTTGAATTTTTAACAACCTGCTCCATATATGTTTTAAAACTTGGTTCTAATGCTTCTTTAAAACAAACGGCCTTACCAGCTATTATGTGCATTAAAGGACCACCTTGAATTCCTGGGAATATATTTTTATCTACTGCCTTTGCAAACTTTTCTTTACAAAGTATTAATCCTCCTCTTGGACCTCTTAAAGTCTTGTGAGTTGTTGATGTTACAAAGTCAGCATAAGGAACTGGTGATGGGTGTAATCCTGTTGCTACAAGACCTGCAATATGAGCTATATCTACCATTAAATAAGCTCCTACCTCATCAGCTATTTCTCTTAAAGTTTTAAAATCTATAGTTCTTGAATATGCACTAGCTCCTGCTACTATTAATTTAGGTTTATGTTTAAGAGCTAATTCTTTTACAGTTTCATAATTTATCATTTCAGTTTCTGGATCAACACCATATGATACGAAATTAAATAATCTACCTGAGAAGTTAACTGGTGAACCATGAGTTAAGTGACCTCCATGGCTTAAATCCATTCCTAAAACAGTATCACCTGGCTCTAATATTGAGAAATAAACAGCCATATTAGCTTGTGATCCTGAGTGTGGTTGTACATTAGCGTGTTCAGCCCCAAATAATTTTTTTACTCTTTCTCTTGCTAAGTCTTCAACCTCATCAACTACGTGACAGCCACCATAGTATCTTTTTGAAGGATAACCTTCTGCATATTTATTAGTTAAATATGATCCCATAGCCTCCATAACAGCTTTGCTAACAAAGTTTTCTGAAGCTATAAGTTCTATACTATTTTCTTGTCTTTCCTTTTCTTTTTCAACAAGATGTGCTATCTGTTCATCTTCTTTTTGTAAATTTTCAAAATTCATTTTCTTCACCCCAAACGTAAAATATATATTAACTATTATAAATTTATTAATTATTTTTATCAATAGAAAATAATTTGTTTGTAATATGATTAAACTAATATGAGTTTATATATCTTATTTTAACTTTTCATATGTTATAATTACTGTATTGATTATAAATTTACATAGGGGCGGATAATATGGATTTTGACAAGGTATTACATATTGCAACTTTTGCAGGAAGAATAATACTAGAAAGTGGTGGCGAAACCTATAGAGTTGAGGAAACTATATGCAGAATTTGTGCTGCTTATGGAGTTCGATATGCAGAGAGTTTTGTTACTCCAACGGGAATTATGGTTTCTGTATATGACGAGAATAATTATACAACTACATTAGTAAAAAGAGTTACTAATAGAACTGTCGATTTACAAAAGGTTCACTTAGTAAATTCACTTTCAAGAAGTATTTATACTGAAAAGTATTCTCTTGATGAGGTTCTAGAAAAATTAATAGATATAGACGAAAACTGCCCTAAGTATGATTTTAAAACTATCCTAATATTTTCAGCCTTAGGTGCAGCCGGGTTTACTACTATCCTAGGTGGTAATCTTGAAGATTGTTTAGTTTCTTTTTTTGTTGGAATGTTTGTAAAAATAGCTACTTTTAAAGCTGGTGAACTAGGAATAAATGCCTTCTTTATAAATACTTTAGGTGGAGCTATTGCAGCACTTCTATCCTTGATAGCATACAGCCTAGGCGTTGGTAGTAATTTAGATACAATGATAATAGGTAGTATCATGTTATTAGTTCCTGGTTTATCTATTACTAATGCTATTAGAGACACAATTGCTGGAGATTTAATATCAGGACTTATAAGAGCTGCAGAGGCATTTTTAGTTGCTGTTTCCATAGCTGTTGGAACTGGTATGGTAATGAGTATTTGGATTTACTTTGGAGGTGGTATATAATTGGTTTTAATCAAAGAAGTTTTAGCTACTTTTATAGCCACTATTGCTTTTGGAGTATTATTTAATATACATGGCAAAAATTTATTTTTTGCTGGAATAGGCGGTGCTATAGGATGGCTAGTATATAAGATATGCTTATATTGTGGATTAAGTGTTATATTGTCAATGTTCTTTTCAGCCATTGTATTTAGTGCTTACTCTGAAATATGTGCAAGAATTTTAAAAACCCCTGTGACAACAATCGTTGTTTGTGCTTTGATTCCTCTTGTACCTGGAAGCGGTATGTATAATACTATGTTTGAAGCAATACAAGGTGATGCAATGTCTACTTGGAATCAAGCAATAATGACAATTTCATCATCAGGAGCCTTAGCCTTAGGAGTTTTATTTGTCTCTACAATTACTCGTTTAATAAATACTAGAAAAAAACATTACACCCATGGTTCATTGAACCCTAAAAATATTTTACTATTTAAAAAATTAAGAAATAAAAAAAATATAAACTTTAAAAAGAAATAGACCACATTGGTGGTCTATTATTTTATGAAACTATTTAATGTCTTTATTAATTGTTCTAAGGAAGCTAATTCTTCTTCATTTTCTTCTCCTATGCCCATACAATTTCTAGCATAATTTTCTATAAGAAGAACTCCAACTTTGTTTATAGCGGCTCTTATGGCAGATATTTGAGTTAATACATCTCTACAACAAGTATCCTTATCCACCATCCCTTGAATTCCTTTAACTTGACCCTCGATTTTTCTTAATCTTACTAATATATCTTTTCTTAAAGCTTCATTATCATTCAAATTTTACACCTCATACAATTATAATAATTTACTATATAATATTTTTAATGTATATTATTATTTCATATTAATTACTTAATATACATTAATTTTTCCCTGAAAGTCAATAAAAATAGCAATCTAAAATCAAGATTTACATTTTTAACTGATAAGTTCATAAAAACTTTTACTTTTAAAAGTTTAAGTTTTGATTTTTACCACCTATATAAATTTTACTAAAATTAGCGTGAGTAAAAACCCACGCTAATTAAGCTTAATTTATTATCTCAAATTTAGATTGCTCAAAAATTATTCTGCCGTATCTTCTTTCTTTATTGTTTCAATTCCTAATTCTTTTAATTGTTCTTCATCTACTATATTAGGTGCTTCAGTTAAATAACAGAATGCATTTTGGTTTTTAGGGAATGTTATAACGTCCTTAATATTTTCAGTTCCCGCTAAGAACATTATCATTCTATCTAAACCGAAAGCTAATCCGCCGTGTGGTGGTGGTCCAAATTTAAATGCTTCTAATAAGAATCCAAATCTTTCCCAAGCTGATTCTTGAGTAAATCCTAATACTTCAAACATTTTTTCTTGAAGTTTAGTATCATGTATTCTTATAGATCCTCCACCTAACTCTTCTCCATTTAATACTAAGTCATAAGCTTTAGCTCTAACTCTTCCTGGATCAGTATCTAAATATTGAATATCCTCATCCATTGGCATTGTGAATGGGTGATGAGCAGCAAAGTATCTTCCTTCTTCTTCATCATATTCAAGAAGATCAAATTCTGTTATCCATGTGAAGTTAAATTCACTCTTATCTTTAACTAAGTCAAATTTTCTTGAAAGCTCTAATCTTAATTCTCCTAAAGCTTTAAGAACTACTGAGTTCTTATCTGCAACTATTAGAATTAAATCTCCTGTTTTAGCTCCCATAGTTTCGATTATTTTATTTAATTCCTCTTCTGAGAAGAATTTAGCTATTGGTGATTTAACACCTTCTTCTTTTAATTGAATCCATGCTAATCCTTTAGCTTTGAAAGTCTTAACGAATTCTCCTAATCTATCGATATCTTTTCTTCCCATAGAAGCTCCGCCTTCTAAGCATAAACCTCTAACAGAACCACCATTAGCTACAGCATCTGTGAATACTTTAAATCCACATTCTTTAACAACATTACTTAAGTCTGTTATTTCCATTCCAAATCTTAAGTCTGGTTTATCTGAACCGTATTTTTCCATAGCATCTTTAAATGTCATTCTCTTTATTGGAGTTTTTACATCAACACCTAAGACTTCTTTAAATACGTGTTTTATTAATCCTTCATTTAAAGCCATAACGTCATCTTGTTCAACGAATGACATTTCTAAGTCAACTTGAGTAAACTCAGGTTGTCTGTTAGCTCTTAAGTCCTCATCTCTAAAACATTTAACAATTTGGAAGTATCTGTCAAATCCTGATACCATTAATAATTGTTTAAATAATTGTGGTGATTGAGGTAATGCATAGAACATTCCTGGATAGTTTCTTGATGGAACAAGGTAGTCTCTAGCTCCTTCTGGAGTTGACTTTGTAAGTATTGGTGTTTCCATTTCTAAGAAACCATTTTTATCAAGATAATCTCTTATTGCTTTAGTTGTTTTATGTCTTATCTTGAAGATGTTTTGCATATCTGGTCTTCTTAAATCTAAGTATCTATACTTTAATCTAATGCTTTCTGCAGCATCTAAATCTTCTTTTATATATATTGGAGGAGTATCTGATTCAGATAAAATCTTTAATTCCTCAGCTTTTAATTCAACCATTCCTGTTGGCATGTTTGGATTTACTGACTCTCTCTTAACTATTTCACCTGTTACAGCGATACAATATTCAGGTCTTATTGATTTTGCTTTTTCTAGGATTTCTTCTCCTAAATCATCATTAAATACAACCTGTAAAATTCCTTCTCTATCTCTTAAGTCTATGAATTGAAGACCTCCAAGATTTCTGTTTCTTTGAACCCAACCCATTACGGTTACTTTTTGTCCAATGTGACTTTCTCTAGCTTCGCCACACATTATGTTACGCTTTAAGCCATTTAAAGCTTCACCCATTTTAATTCTCCTCCTGTCTATTACTTAACTATATTTACTATTTCATTTATATCTAAGCTGACTTCGAATTGTTCTCCATCGCTCATTCTCTTAATTTTAACTTTGTTTTCTTCTATTTCAGAATCACCTATAACAAAAGTAAATTTAGCTCCGATTTTATTAGCATATTTCATTTGAGCTTTAACACTCTTTCCTAAGTGATCTATTTCAGCCTTAACACCAGCTTTTCTAAGATTAAATGCTAACTTCATAGCTTCTAACTTAGCATTATCTCCCATTGATCCAATATAAACCTCACATCTAACAGGTTCAGGAATCTCTATTCCTTCCTCATCTAGAATTAAAAGAAGTCTTTCAAGTCCTAATCCAAATCCCATTGCTGGAGTTTTAGGGCCATCTATTTCTTCTACTAGGTAGTCATATCTTCCTCCACCACAAACTGTTAATCCATCTTTTATAACTTCAAAAACAGTTTTACTGTAATAATCTAATCCTCTTACTATTTGTGGATCTATATTATATTCTATTCCCATAACATCTAAGTAAGCTTTTAACTTAGTGAAGTGATCACTACATTCTTCACAGATGTAATCTAATATTGAAGGTGCTTCCTTAACTATTTCCTTACATCTTTTTTCTTTACAATCTATGATTCTCATAGGATTCTTTTCAAATCTTGTTTTACAAGTTTCACAAAGATTTTCATAGTTCTCTTTTAAGTATTGTTTTAAAGCCTCATTGAATTTAGCTCTACATGTTGGACATCCTAAACTATTTATATTTAAGCTTAATCCTTTTATTCCAAAATCCTCTGTTAATGCTCTCATAACTAAAGATAATATTTCTGCATCAATAGAAGCTTCTTGTGAACCAAAAACTTCTATTCCATATTGATGGAATTCTCTTAATCTTCCTTTTTGCATTTTTTCATATCTAAAGCATGGAGTAAAATAGAACATTTTTGTTGGTTGAGCATCAGCATATAAGCTATTTTCAACGAATGCTCTAACTGATGGAGCTGTTCCTTCTGGTTTAAGAGTTATACTTCTTCCACCTTTATCTTCAAAAGTATACATTTCCTTTTGAACAACATCAGTAGTTTCACCTACTCCTCTTTTAAAAAGTTCAGTTGCTTCAAACATAGGAGTTCTAATCTCTCTAATGCCATATTCTGCTGATATCTTTCTTAATTTGTCTTCTATATAATGCCATTTATAAGCGTCATTAGGTAACATATCTTTCGTACCCTTTTGAGCTTGTATCGCCATAAACTACTCCTCCTACACAATATTTAATTTTTATTTATATAAAGTATCAAGTAATTCTATCTTACCTTCAACCATTTCATCTATTCTTTTAACATATTCTTTTACATCTTTAACATTTGCAAATCTTTCTATACGATTTTTATTTTCATCTAAAAATACCACCTTAGAAACTGCATCTGCTCCTAATGCTATTATAGTTTGCTTATCTTCAATCATTTGAATGTTATAAATACATTCTTTATTAGCTTTTGAATATCCTACATTCTCCATATTACCAACCATATTCTTTTGTCTATACATATAATATGGGTGCATATTTAATTCTCTTCCTAAGACTTTACTCATTTCATACATCTTATTAAGATTTTTTTGATCTGCAATTGTTATAGTATTATGTAAAACTAAACTTTCATGAAGTCTTGAAGCTCTTTTAATAGACATTCCATGAATAGTTAAACTATCTGGATTAAGCTCCTTTATCATTGAACATGTGTTAGAAACTTCTGAAATATCCTCATTTGGAAGCCCTATTATAATGTCCATATTTATGTTATCAAAGTCTAGGCTTCTTGCCAAATTGAATTTATCCACTACATCCTCTGTTAAATGGCCTCTACCTATAGATTTCAAGGTTTTATCATTCATACTTTGAGGATTTATAGATATTCTAGATACTTCATATCTCTTCATTGTTTTTAACTTTTCTTCTGTTATTGAATCAGGTCTTCCACATTCAACAGTAAATTCTTTTATTTCTTTATCTTTAACAAAACTATCATATATATGTTTCATTAAGATTTCAAATTGTTCATTATTTACTGAGGTTGGAGTACCTCCTCCAAAATAAACAGTTTCTATGCTTAATCCTCTTTCTGTTACATACTTACTTATGGCTGAAATTTCTTTGCTTAAAGCTTCTAAATAAGGTTCTACATCTTTTTTACACCCAGCAATAGGATTAGCTGCAAAAGAACAATAAAGGCATCTAGTAGGACAGAAAGGCATACCTACATATATACTTATATTTTTTTCATCTTTGTTTACAAAGCTTTCTTCTCTCTCTGCAACCTCTATACAAAGCTTAGCTTTCTCTTCACTTGCCATGTAATTATCTTCAAAATATTTTATTATCTCTTCATCTGACTTTCCTTCTCTTATAAGAGATAGAGCAATCTTACTTGGTCTTATTCCAACTAAAGTTCCCCAAGGATATTCATCCTTAAGAGTGTCAGCTAAGAATTTAAATATTCCTTTTTTAAGTTCAGTTTTAAATCCGTATCCCTCTTTAAACTCATAAGGAAAACTATTCTCTTTATCTGATAACTTCACCATATTTTCAGATATAAAGACATCATAGTCTCTCTCTTCATCTTCATTTACAAACTTTAACTCCCTAAAAGTATAGAATATATTAAACATTTGATAAACATCATATCTATACTTTAAGTCGTTAAGATATATTTTAATATACATAAAAATCTCCTGCTAAAAATGGGTTTCTTTGTCTTTCGTGCTTTATTGTTGAGCTTGGTCCATGACCTGGATATACAGCAATTTCATCTCCTAATGGTACAATTTTATCCTTTATACTCTTAAGAAGAGTTGCATGGTTACCCCCTTCAAAATCACTTCTTCCAACAGACTCTCTAAATAAAGTATCTCCTGTGAATAAGCAATTATCTATTAAGAAACACATTCCACCTGGAGTATGCCCTGGAGTTTCTATACATTTTATTTCATAGTTATCTGATAACTTAAGAATATCTCCATCTTTTAAATATCCATTTGCCTTTGGAAGATTTCCAAAAACGTCAACATTTCTTGCTACCATTTCTTCATCTTTTTTATCTATATAAAAAGGTATTTTAAACTTTTCTGAAAGTTTTTTAACAGCTCCAACATGATCAAAATGTCCATGAGTTAATAAAATCATTTTTGGCTTTGCACCTAAAGATTCTATTACACGCTCTATTCTTGATGCCTCTTCACCTGGATCCACAATTACACAATCCTTCGTTTCTTCATCTATAACAACATAACAATTAGCTTGATACATTCCTACTGGAATTGTTTTTATTAACATATCAATCCCTCCTAAAAAATTAAGCTTAATTTAATATATATTTTACTGAAATTTAGCCGTATTTATAGGAGTTTAACCTAATAAGCTAAACTCCCACAAAACAAATAAATGTTTAACTATTCTAAAATCCTATATCTATTATAATGCTTTATTGCTAAAATAGTAATATTTGTTTAGAAATTCTTTTTACTATCTATCATTAAAGTTACAGGCCCATCATTTTCTATACTAACTATCATATGAGCTCCAAAAACTCCTGTTTCAACCTTTATTCCCTCTTCTCTGCACATGCTTACAAACTCATCAAATAGTTTCTTAGCATCATCACCTCCAAGAGCATTCATAAAGTTTGGTCTTCTTCCTTTTTTACAATCTCCGTAAAGAGTAAATTGTGATATAAGAAGTAGTTCTCCTTCCACATCTTTTAAAGATAAATTCATCTTATCATCTTCATCTTCAAAGACTCTTAGATTTAAAACCTTATCTTTTATATACTTTAAGTCTTCTAAGGTATCATCTTTCCCTATTCCAACTAATACATTAAAGCCTTTGTTTATGCTTCCAACTATTTCATCATCCACTTTAACAGAGGACTTATTTACTCTTTGAACTACAACTCTCATTATTACAGCCCCTTTTTTTATTTATTTACTCTATAAACATCTAATATTCCTTGTAATCTTCTTATTTTTTTCATTAAGTCTTTTAATTGTTCTATATTATCAATTTTGACTTGAATGTTTATATTAGCTACTCCATTTTTACCTGATTTAGCATTTAAAGAAAGTAGGCTAAGGTTAGAATCAGTTATAACTAACATAACATCAGATAATAAACACATTCTATCTTCTGCTTTAACTTCAAGTTCAGCCACATATGCAGCTCCCTTTTCAGTTCCCCAACTAACATCTACAACCTTTTCTCCTTGTTTTTCAACTATAGCCTTAAAGTTTGAACAGTCTTTTCTATGTACAGAAACGCCTCTTCCTTTAGTTATATATCCTGCTATATCATCACCTGGCACTGGATTACAACATCTAGCAAATCTAACCATTATATTGTTTAATCCCTTAACAGTAACTCCATAACTTTGTTTTTTCTTAGTTTGTCTTTCTGTCTTAGCTATTTGATCTTCAATATTCTTATTTAATTCTTCTTCACTAACTTGTTTTACAATATTTTCTTTAAGTTTTGATATTACTGTAGATGAAAGAAGTTCTCCCTCTCCAACAGCAACATATATTTCCTCAATGTTATTTAAATGATATCTTTTTAATAATTTTTCATATAACGACCCCTTGCAAAGGTCAGAAAATACTAAGGATTGCTTCTTACATTCTTTTTCAAGCATTTCCTTTCCTCTTTCTAAATTCTCATCTCTTCTTGCTTTTCTAAGCCATTGTTTTATTTTACTTCTAGCTTGATTACTATTAGCGATATTTAACCAATCTATGTTTGGACCTCTAGATGATGAAGAAGTTAGTATTTCAACTATTTCACCTGTTTTAAGTTTATAGTCTAATGTTACTATTTTTCCATTAACCTTAGCACCAACACACTTATTACCTACATCTGTATGTATCTTATATGCAAAATCAATAGGAGTTGCTCCAGCTGGTAAATTTATAACTACTCCTTTAGGAGTAAATACAAATATCTCATCTGAAAATAAGTCAAGCTTAAATCCTTCCATAAACTCCGTTGCATCAACAGCCTCTTTTTGCCACTCAAGTATATCTCTCAGCCATGTTAACTTATTTTCAAAAGTCATATCCTTTGAATCAGTTCCACTAACTCCACTTTTATACTTCCAGTGAGCAGCAATTCCGTACTCAGCTGTTCTATGCATATCGAAGGTTCTTATTTGTATTTCAAAAGTTTTTCCTTCACTTCCTATTACCGTTGTATGTAGGGATTGATACATATTCGGCTTAGGCATAGCTATGTAATCTTTAAATCTACCTGGTATTGGCTTATATATGGTGTGTACTATACCTAATACTGCATAACAGTCTTTTACAGTATTAACTAGTATTCTTATAGCCGTTAAATCAAAGATTTGCTCTATACTTTTATGTTTATTTACCATCTTTCTATATATGCTGTAGAAATGTTTTGGTCTTCCTTCTATATCACTATCTATATTAGCCTTATCTAAATTTTCGTTTAATTCTTCAATTATACGTGAAATAAACTTTTCTCTCTCTACCCTTTTTTCTGCTATTTTATTTACTAAATCATAATACTCTGTTGGATTTATATATCTTAAGCATAAATCCTCTAGCTCCCATTTTATTTTAGACATACCAAGTCTATGAGCTAAAGGAGCATAAATATCTAAAGTTTCTTGAGCTGTCTTCTTTTGTTTTTCTGGCTTCTTATGTTTAAGCGTTCTCATGTTATGAAGTCTATCAGCTAATTTTATTATTATAACTCTTATGTCTTTAGCCATTGCTAAAAGCATTTTTCTTATATTATCAGCTTGTTGTTCTTCTTTACTCTTGTATTTTATTTTACCTAATTTTGTTACTCCATCTACTAAGTTTGCAACTTCACTTCCAAAAATTTTACTTATATCTTCATAAGTATATTTCGTATCCTCTATAACATCGTGAAGAAGTCCTGCAACTATAGTATTTGTATCCATCCCCATGTCAGCTAATATCATAGCTACACTAACGGGATGAATTATGTATGGTTCTCCTGATGCTCTTTTTTGGTCTTTATGTGCTTCAAAAGCTAAATCATATGCTTTTTTAACTAAATCTATATCAACATTGTTCCCATTAGCTTTTATTTTAGAAATTAGTTCTTCTAACATACTGGATTATTCTCCCCTACTTAAAATTTCTTTTAATATATTATATTATTATATAACAAAAAAATAAAATAAACCAACAATAAAATTAATGGCTGGTCAATAAACCAGCCATTTAAAATCCTATTATAATATTTTACAAAATTCAAGAATCTTAAACATCATACTTAACTAATGATGTTACATCGTATCCTTCTAACTTATCTTTTCCTTTTAAGTCTGTTAACTCAATAGTAAATGCTAATCCAGCAACTTCTCCACCAGCTTGCTCTACTAATTTAGCAACAGCCGCTATTGTACCACCAGTAGCTAAAAGATCATCAACTATAGCAACTCTCATACCTGGTTTTATAGCATCTTCATGTATTTCTAAAGCATCTTTTCCATACTCTAAATCATATTCTACTCTAACTGTATTACCTGGAAGTTTACCTGGTTTTCTTACAGGTATAAATCCAACCCCTAAAGCATATGCTACAGGAACTCCAAATATAAATCCTCTTGCTTCTGGCCCAACTACAACATCTATATTTTTATCTTTAAAAAATGCTGCCATTTGATCAACAGATTCTTTTAAACCTTCTCCATCAGCTATTAAAGTAGTTATGTCTTTGAAACTTATTCCTTTTTTAGGAAAATCTTCTATAACTCTTATTTTATCCTTTAAACTCATTACTTTGCCTCCAAAATTAATAAATATATAAATTTTAATTACTACCTAATTTTTTCATTATAAATATACTTAGTTATCTGTTCCGCTCTATCTTTATCGTTTGTAGTTAATAATTCCACTATTATCCTAGCATTATCCTTTTTGCTAATAGCACCCTCTCTTGGAGTTATTTCATTAACTATTTTCTTTATACTATCTATATTTATATCACTTATATTAAAGAAACTCTTAATAGCATTCAATCCGATACTATTGGTATATCTTAAATATTGAATGCCTTCTTTTAATATTATTCCATTTTCCCCTTTATTCTCAACGTTTTTAGAAACGCTACCTATAAGTATTAAATCTAAATACTTATTTATTCTTTTCATATTATAGTATATCGCAATAGCTTGCATTAACTTAAAAGTTAACCCCGAGTTAGTCAAATCTTTGTATCTATATGAACAATTTTCTTCGCTTGGGTTTATATATGTTGAATCATATATGCATTTTGTGCGTTTATTTTCCATTATGATTAAATCTATATTAAATACTTTACAAAGATTTTCAACACCTTTATCTTCAAGGCCACAGCCTACGGTTATTAAAAGTTCTGCACCTAAAAAAGCGATATCCTCTTTTAATGTATATTCATCTATATCATAGTTTTTCTCTTCACAATCTGAACTTACACAATATTCAACATCAGCATTTAAATACTTAAGTATAAGCATTAAAGATGATATTGCACATATGGAATCCAAATCACATCCACCATATATAACTATCTTTTCTCTGTTGTTAATTGCAGATGCTAGTCTTTCTATTGCTTTATTCATATTTTTAATGTTAAAAGGGCTATACCCAGATATGTAATTAGTGCAATATATGTTTTTCCAAGCCTTCTGCATAATTTAACTCCTCCATAAAATTAAGAAAACAAGTATATTATAATTTAAAATTGTCTTTTTGACAAATACTTTTCAAATAAATACGTATTCATTAGATATTTTTATTATTTTTTAGCGTTTTTCTTTAAAATCTAGAAGATTTTAAAGTTAAAATAAAAAAATTGCTAAAAGTTTTATAACTTCTAGCAATTTTAAATTCTTACTTATTTCTTGCTTTTTTCTTTTTTTGTCTGTTAGTTATCATACACCATATTGGACTTGCTATAAATATTGAAGAACAAGCTCCTGATGCTATACCAACTATTAAAGGAAAAGCAAAATCTCTAACTGTTGGAACAAATATATAAACACAAACTATAGTAATTAAAGTTGTAAGTGTTGTATTTATAGATCTTGACATTGTTTGAGTTATACTCATGTCTGCAATTTCTTCTGTTGATTTTCCTCTAAGTTTATTTCTATTTTCTCTTATTCTATCAAATATAACTATTGTATCATTTATGGAGTAACCTACTATTGTAAGTATAGCTGCTATAAATGGAGTATTTATTGTTATTCCAAATATAGCGTAAACACTTATAGTTATTAATACGTCATGTAAAAGAGCTATTATTGCTGCAATACCAAAAGAGAATTCAAATCTTATAATTACATATATAAGCATACCTATAATTGCTATTATAAGAGCTATTATAGCGTTTGTTGTTAAATCTTTTCCTACTGAAGCACCTATCTCATTTTGAGATACTAAAGCTTCTTCTTTTAAGTCATACTTTTCTTGAAGAGCTTTGAATATTTCATCAACTTGAGTACTATCTAACTCTTTTGCTTTTATTTGAAGTTCAGTACCATTAACCTGATTTGTAACAGCATCCTTTGAATATTCTTCTACTATCTTGTCAACATCAGTTTTATTAAAATCTGTTCCCATGTTTATTACAACTTGAGTACCACCTCTAAAGTCGATTCCAAAGTTCATTCCTTTAGTAAACATAAATCCAAAACCTATAGCAATTACAAGAATCGATATAGTAAACCATATTTTTTTCTTCTCTACAATTTTAAGCATTATGTTTACCTCCTTTTATACGACCAAACATTGAAGGCTTATTTAATATTCCCATGTTGTATCCTAAGTTCATAAAGAATCTTGTGATTACTACGGCAGTAAGCATACTGATCATTATACCTATTAATAATGTTAATGCGAATCCTTTAACTGGACCTGATCCAAAGAAATATAATACTAAACCAGCAATAAGAGTTGTTATGTTAGAGTCAATAATTGATCTTAATGCATTGCTAAAACCAATTTTCATTGCTGATGTAATACTTCTACCATTTCTAAGTTCTTCTTTAATCCTTTCAAATATAAGCACATTGGCGTCTACGGCCATACCTACTGTTAAAAGGAATGCTGCTATACCTGGTAGTGTAAGAGTTACCCCTACTGATACAAATGTGTAAAGAACTGCTAATATATATACACTTAATGACATACATGCAATAAGTCCTGGAACTCTGTAGTATAATAGCATGAATATGAATATTATAGCTACACCTATAGCTCCTGCTTTCATAGCATTAGGAAGAGCATTCGCACCTAATTGTGCTCCTACAGTTTCAACTGAAACAGCCTTAACTGGCACTGGTAATGCACCTGCATTTATTATTCCAGATATTTTTTCTGCTTCCTCCATTGATCTATTTCCTGATATAATAGCTTCACCGTTAGTTATTATGTCATTTACCACTGGATCTGTTAGTGTTTCATTATCCATTTTGATTGCTATCTTTTGACCTTTATATTTTTCTGTTGCCTCAGCAAACTTTTTCTTTCCCTCTTCGTTAAGCTCTAATTTAATATCAGGCTTAGCTGTTTGAGGATCTATATATACACTTGATTTTTTAACATCTTTTCCTGTTAAAATTACATCATCTTCAGGACCTACAAATGTTAATTCTCCTGTTTTTTGAAGAGACTCAACTATAGCTTTAGAATCGTATTGTCCTGGAATATCAATTCTTATTCTGTTATTTCCCTCTGTTGTTACTACAGTTTCTGAAACTCCAACCTTATTAACCCTTAAAGATAGAAGTTCCTTTGTTGTGTTTAATTGATCTACTGATACGTCCTCACTTTGAATTTCCATAAGAACAGAAACTCCACCCTGTAGATCCAACCCTTTAGTTATAACCTCATTAAACGTTTTAAATTGATAATTCCCCAAAGTAAATCCTTTGAACCCTGCTAGAGCTAAAAAACTTATTACTGCTATGGAGATAAAGAATAATATGAAGCTACCTACTTTTGATTTCATGGTTATCCCCCTCTGTAAAAATTTCTCTGATAAACTAAATTATATTAAGTTGTTGCCATATAGTCAATATATGGCAACAATTGTTAATACTATATTATTATTCAGTTTCCATAGTCTTTGATTTTAGTGCAATAGCGCATTCTATTCTCTTTTTCTGCATCTCGCATCCAACTTCATATGGAACGTGAATATCGCCATTAAAGTTAAAGTTGTTAGCTTGGCATCCACCACTACAGTAGAATCTAGCCCAACATTCTTTACATTTTGGCTTGTTGTATATATGAGCTTGTTTAAATTCTGTTGAAAGGTCTTTTCTTATTTCTCCATCATAGATGTTTCCTAATAAGAAATCAGTATTTCCAACAAATTGGTGACATGGATATATTTCTCCATCTGGAGTTACAGCAATATACTCATGACCTGCTCCACAACCTGCTATTCTCTTATAAACACAAGGACCACCATTTAAATCAATGTTAAAGTGATAGAATTTGAATATGTTATCTCCCTCTTCTAATCTTCTCACCATTTCATCATATAGCTTATCGTATTCTCCAAAGATAGTTGGTAAATCTTCTCTTCTTAAAGATAGTTCATGTTCATCTGGTAATACAACTGGTTCTATTGAAATCTCAGTAAATCCTTCATTAGCAAGAGCCATTACATCTTGGAAGAAGTCTGTATTATTTCTTGTAAATGTACCTCTCGCATAATATTGTTTACTTGGATCTCTCTTTTCAACCATTTTCTTGATGTTTGGAAGTATTCTATCATAGCTTCCTGAACCATCAACTCTTATCCTAACAGCATCGTTAACTTCTTTTCTTCCATCTATTGAAAGAATTATGTTTCCAATGTTTTTATCTATATAATCAATTCTTTCATCATTTAAAAGAGTTGCGTTAGTAGTCATTGTAAATCTTACATTCTTACCTTCTTCTTGTCCTCTTTTCTTTCCATAATCAATTATTTCTTTTATAGTATCAAATACCATTAGTGGTTCCCCACCAAATAAATCAACTTCTATATTTTTTATTCCACCTGAATTTGCTAATACAAAATCAATAGCTTTTTTACCAACTTCAGCGCTCATTGGTTTTCTGCATCCTTTGTATTCTCCCTCGTCAGCAAAACAGTACTTACATCTTAAGTTACAATCATGTACAACATTTAAGCATAATGCTTTTATGTATGAAGGTGCCTTATCGCTTTCTTTAGCAACCTCCTCATATAAATCACCTGAGTATAAAGCGTCTTCTTCTACTAATTGAAGTAAATCCTCATAAGCCTCTTCTATCTCTTCAACTGGATATTTATCTTTTAACTTTTCAACTAAACATTCCTTACTGCTTAATTTATTATCATTATCTATCATATTGTAAATAAGATCATCAACAATATGAACACTTCCTGAGTTTACGTCTACTACGTAATACTCTCCACCTTGCATAAATTTATGAATTAATGCCACAATATTTCCTCCTAACTAAGAACTATGGCAGCAACTTTAAAAGTTACTGCCACTTAAAAAATTTTATAATTAATTTTCACAAGCTAAGTTTGCTACTGTAGCTGATGTTTTACAAGCTGATTGGCATGAGTTAGCACACTCTCTGCAATCTGCTGGTTTACATAAGCTCTTTTTTAAGCTTGACTTGTTTACTGTTTTTATACGCTTCATTTACTCTTCCTCCAATCAAAACTATCTTTAATATTATACCATGTGAAGGTTTAATTTTAAAGTTCTTTTTAGAAAGCTTTATTTGATTTACCATCCTTATTCTTTCACATTATAAAATAAAATTCAATACCTAAAACCAAAAAAATAGCTATTTCAATGCATTTTATGCATTAAAACAACTATTTTTTAATAATTATTAGTCAACCTTTGAACTTATACCTTGTTTTGAAAGCTCGATTTTAGTTCTATCTTGAGTTGTTTCTATTACAACGCTATCGTCTTTTATTTTTAATATTTTTCCTATGATTCCACCTCTAGTTATAATTTTATCATTAACTTTTAGCTCATCTAGCATAGCATCATATTTTTTCTTTCTTTTCTTTTCAGGTAAGATAAGTAAGAAATAAAATACACCAAACATTAAAATAAAAGGTAATACCATTGCTGCTATTTGTTGAAAGCCCATCTTTGCCACTCCCTTCTTTTATGTAATATTTATATTATTAAGCTCTTCCGTTCCACTCTTCTAACTTTTTAGCTTTGAATTCTGCAAAGTATCCGCCATCAATAGCATCTCTTATATCTTCCATAAGCTTATTGTAGAAATATAGGTTGTGAAGAACACATAATCTCATAGCTAACATTTCTTTTGCTTTGAATAAATGTCTTATATATGCTCTTGTGTAATTTTTACATGCTGGACATTGACATCCTTCATCTATTGGTCTAGCATCTAACTCAAACTTAGCATTCATTAAGTTTATTTTACCTTCTTTAGTAAACACGTGACCATGTCTTCCATTTCTAGCAGGTAATACACAGTCAAAGAAGTCAACTCCTCTTTCTACTGCTTCTAATATATTTGATGGAAGACCAACTCCCATTAAATATATTGGCTTATCTTCTGGTAAGTGAGGAACTACAGCATCTATTATTCTGTACATTTCTTCATGAGTTTCCCCAACAGCTAAACCACCTATAGCATATCCATCTAAGTCCATTTTTCTTATAGTCTTAGCGTGTTCTATTCTTATATCTTCATAAACTCCACCTTGGTTAATTCCAAAAAGCATTTGCTCTTTATTAACAGTGTCATCTAATGAGTTTAATCTATCCATTTCATTTTTACATCTTTCAAGCCATCTTGTTGTTCTTGCAACTGACTTTTCAACATATTCTCTAGTTGATGGATTTGGAATACATTCATCAAAAGCCATAGCTATTGTTGACCCTAAGTTACTTTGTATTTGCATACTTTCTTCTGGTCCCATGAATATTTTTCTTCCATCTATGTGTGAGTTAAAATAAACTCCTTCTTCTTTTATCTTTCTCATACTAGCAAGTGAGAAAACTTGGAATCCACCTGAATCTGTTAATATTGGTCTATCCCAATTCATAAATTTATGTAATCCACCCATTTGCTTTACAACCTTATCTCCTGGTCTTAAATGTAAATGGTATGTATTAGAAAGTTCTACTTGACATCCTATTTCTTTTAAATCCATTGAAGAAACTGCACCTTTTATAGCTGCTAAAGTTCCTACATTCATAAAAACAGGAGTTTGAACTGTACCATGAGGGGTTACAAACTCACCTCTTCTAGCTTTTCCGTCTTTTTTTAAAAGAGTGTATCTTTTTTTAGTCATGAAAAAAGTCCTTCCTTTTCCTTTTATTTTATAAACATTGAATCTCCAAATGAGAAGAATCTGTATTTTTCTTTTACTGCTGTGTTATAAGCATTCATTATGTTCTCTTGACCAGCTAAAGTAGAAACAAGCATTATTAAAGTTGATTCTGGTAAGTGGAAGTTTGTAATTAAATTATCAACTATTTTGAATTTATATCCTGGATATATGAATATATCTGTCCATCCACTTTGTTCTCTAACTCTTCCATTTTCATCTCCAATAGTCTCTAAAGTTCTTGTTGATGTTGTTCCTACTGCTATTACTCTATTTCCTAATTCCTTAGTTTTATTGATAATGTCAGCATTTTCTTTATCTAAATGATAATATTCTGAGTGCATAACATGATTATTAATATCATCAACCTTTACTGGTCTAAAAGTTCCAAGACCAACATGTAAAGTTAGATATGCAATGTTAACACCTTTAGCTTTTATTTCTTCTAATAATTCTTCAGTAAAGTGTAATCCTGCTGTCGGTGCAGCTGCTGATCCCTTTTCCTTAGAATAAACTGTTTGATATCTTTCTTTATCTTCTAGCTTTTCATGTATGTATGGTGGAAGTGGCATTTGACCTAATTCATCTAACACTTGTTCAAATATACCATCATACATGAACTCTATTATTCTATTTCCTTCTTCTCCAATCTCTCTTACTATTGCTTTTAGCTTTCCTTCACCAAAAGTGAAAACTGTTCCTACTTTAGCTTTTCTACCTGGTTTAGCTAAACATTCCCATTTATCACCTTCAATTCTTTTTAAAAGAAGAAATTCTATTTTACCACCAGTCTCTTCTTTTTCTCCTATAAGCCTAGCAGGTAACACTCTCGTGTTATTTAAAACTAAAGTATCTCCTTCTTTTAAATACTCTAATATATCATGGAATTTTTTATGTTCAATTTCTCCAGTTTCCTTATCTAAAACCATTAACCTTGAAGCATCTCTCTTCTCAAGAGGACACTGTGCTATAAGTTCTTCTGGTAAATCAAAATAAAAATCACTTACTTTCATTAATTACACCTTCTCTATTTTATTTTTCAAATAACGTACATTGTTTAGAATCTATTTTAGATTCATTAAATTTAACTCTTCCTAAATGTTTATATGCTTTATCTGTGGCCATTCTTCCTCTCGGTGTTCTAACTATAAACCCTTTTTGAAGTAAATATGGCTCATAAACATCTTCTATGGTATCTAACTCTTCTCCAACAAAGTATGCTAAGGTTTCTATTCCTACAGGACCTCCATTGAAGTTATCTATTATGGCTTCTAGAATTCTATTATCAATTCTATCAAAGCCTTCCCCATCAACCTCTAAAAGCTCTAAGGATTTTTTTGCAGCATCTTCTGTAATTTCATTATCATATAAAACTTCTGCAAAATCTCTTACTCTTTTTAAAAGTCTATTAGCAATTCTCGGAGTTCCCCTTGATCTTTTAGCAATTTCAAAGGCTCCCTCTTTAGTTATATCACAACCTAAAATCTCTGCGCTTCTAACTATTATCTCCTTTAATTGCTCATTAGTGTAATATTCCATGGAACACAAAACCCCAAATCTATCTCTTAAAGGTGAACTTAACATTCCAATTCTAGTAGTCGCACCTATTAAAGTAAATTTAGGCAAATCTAATCTTATGGATTTACTAGCAGCACCCTTACCAATAATTATATCAAGTACATAGTCTTCCATTGCAGGATATAGTATTTCCTCTACACTCCTATTTAATCTATGTATCTCATCAATAAATAAAACATCATTGGTATTTAAGGTTGTTAATATAGCAGCCAAATCCCCAGCTCTTTCAATTGCAGGGCCTGATGTTATCTTAAGATTCCCACCCATTTCATTAGCTATAATATTAGCCAATGTAGTCTTTCCAAGTCCTGGTGGTCCATATAAAATTACATGATCTAAAGCCTCTTCTCTTCTTTGAGCAGCTTTTATGAATATATTTAATCTCTCCTTGACCTTGTCTTGCCCTATATATTCATTAATTCTTTCCGGTCTCAAACTATATTCATTAGCCGAATCTATTCCTATCTCATTAGAGGTAACTAACCTTTCACTCATTTAATTACACCTCCTAACGCATTAAAAGCTTTAAAGACTCCTTTATCATATTTTCTAAAGATAATGTCTTATCGATTTTTTCTAAAGCTTTTTGAGCTTCTTTTTCTGTATATCCTAATGCAACTAAAGCACTTAATGTCTCATTTATATTGAAACTATAGTCAGTATTATCATCAATACCTTCTATTAATTGTCCCTCTTCTGAAACAAGTTCATCTGGTTTTAATTTATCCTTAAGCTCTAAAATAATTCTTTGAGCTGTTTTCTTTCCTATACCAGGTGCTCTTGTTATATGCTTTTCATCACCCATCATTATTGCATACTTCAAATTATTTACAGTACTTATTGATAAAAGTGATAAAGCTGCCTTAGCCCCTACTCCATTTATGGACAATAAAAGCTTAAACATTTCTAACTCTTCTTTTGTTGTAAAGCCATATAATCCTATAAAATCTTCTCTAACTATTTGCTCCAGATAAAGTAATACCTCTTCTGAAACCTTAGGCATATTAGAAATTGT
Organism: Clostridium sp. LIBA-8841; assembly: GCF_034439435.1. GTDB lineage: Bacteria > Bacillota > Clostridia > Clostridiales > Clostridiaceae > Sarcina. The sequence goes on from NZ_JAPCKJ010000001.1 coordinate 951,624, forward strand.
ATTTCCAGAAGTGAAAATTTTATATCCTATATTATTTAACTCTATTACAACATAATCCTTATTTATTCCTTGAAATTGACCTCTTATATATTCGTACATAATAATGCTCCTATGTATAATAAGTTCTTTAAATCTATATAATACTTTAACATGAAGAGGGAATATTATCAATGAATTCAACAAAATTTACTATTCATTAAAGACCCCTTAACCACTCTATTTTTCAAGGTTACAGTTTTATTTAATAAATAAAAAAAGCCATATCTAAATAAGATACAGCCATTAATCTACAGAATTATTATCTTCCTATATTATAGGATATATTAATTTTTAAAATACTTAAACTAACTTTACTATTAAGTGATAATATGTTTATAAATAAAGAAACTAAATTATCACTTTTATTAATTTCTTAGCTTATATAATTTGTTACTTCTTCTTCACATTCTTCTCTTGTATCATATTTCTTTTCAAAGTTACTTATCTTCTCTCTATCTACTTCTGGTAAATCATCTATTTTCTTCGTACTAACATCTTCTGGATTTTCGATAAAAGGTCTTCCATCTTCTCCAGCCTTAAATATTGCTATGTATCCTTCTTTTTCGCCAATATAATATTTTCCAGCGTCTAAAATTCCCATGTCATTTAAAAATATTGCTTCTTCTGAGTTAGATGAAACTAATTTATAACCATCTTTTTCTACAGCTGAAATAAGCTCATCTAGATTTTGCTCTTTAATTTCTTCATTCTTAATCATCTCTCCAATAGTAGTTTTATAATCAACTACGACATGATCATCTAAGGTTCTTCTTGTAAAGATTACGTCCATATCCGCCGCTAAAACTTCACCATCTTTTTTTTCTGTAATCTTCATATTAGTTTGTTGAACTTTTTTATTATTATAGAAATAAGCTATCATATAACTGCTTGAAAATATAAATATACCCAAAAGAATAAATATTAAAGTTTTCATTTTGTTGTTATTTTTTATATTACTGAAATTCATACCATCACCTCATTGGTGATTATTGACATTATTCCTATTTTTATACATATTATTTTTCTTTTATATAAATCTTCTATAATACATATATTATCTTCAAATATAAAAAGGGAGTGATTATATTTCACTCCCCTAAAATCACTTGCTATTAAGCAGCATTATTCTTTTTCTTTTTTAATACAACTAATCCACCAACTGTTAAGACTGTTCCCATAGTAGCCACAACACCTGTTCCAAATGGCATACCTGTGTTAGGTAAGTTGTCACCATTACCAGGATTCTCTGGGTTTTCTGGTTGTTCTGGATTTTCCGGATCAACAGTTGTGTCTTCACCTTTAGCTAATAAAGTAGATAAATCAGTTATAGGATTTATTCCATTTTCTTTCCAATGGTTTGTCATTTCATCTCTTATAACTAAGTTTGTATCTACAACATTCTTAGCAGCTGAGAAGTCATATGAATCTCCACCAACAGCCATGAAATCATTAGTAACAACTGTATAATACTTATCTTCTTCTATTTTAGTTCCATCTGCTAATCTAACAGAAGTTATCTTTTCTCCTCTTTCAGCATCAGGAGTGTACCAAACTTTAACTCCAGCATGTTGTCCCCATCCGAAGTTTTCTGGCTCTATTCCATGTTCTAAAACTTTTATTATATCTGAACCCTTCATTTCCATTGTAACTAAAGTATTATCAAATGGAAGTATTGTGTACATATCTCCAACTGTAACTGTTCCAGCCATTAAAGGTGCTCTAACTCCACCACCATTAGTTATTGCTATATCAGCATCAACTATTTGTCTCATAGCCTCTGCCACAGTTGCTCCCATAGGACTAACTCCAGTGTCTCTATCATGAGGTAAATCAACTGGTAAATCAGCAACCTTTTCTTTCATTATAGGACCTAACTCAGCATTGTATTTAGCTAATATATCTTCCATAGTCTTATCAACTGGAAGAGTATCTTTTCTCTTAGAAATATCATCAAGTTTAGTTGTAACAACTAATTCATCATTATAATCAAATTTTAAATTAACATAACCTAAGTTTCTACCATTTTTATAAGCTTGTATAATAGGTACACCATTAACTGTACCCTCAACCTTTTGATGGCTATGAGCTGATATTATAGCATCAACCCCTGGAACCTTAGCTATATCAACAACCTCACCAGTTATTTCTCCAGTTTCTCTATTTTGTTCACTTCCTAAATGGCTTAAAACAACAACAGCATCTACATTTTCTACATTTTCTAGGTAATCAACCCAAATTTCTGTAGCTTCTACTGGATCCTTAAACTCTAAATGAGCAACATTGTCTGGTTTAGTCTTATATGCAGTTTCAGGAGTAGCAAGTCCTATAAATCCAACTTTCTTTCCTTCTCTTTCAATAACACCATAAGGTTTAGACCACTCAACTGGCTCTCCAGTTTCTTTTTCATATATATTTGATGCTAAGAAATCAAATTCTCCAACCTTAGCCCAATCAGGTATATATTCATATCCCCAGTCAAACTCATGATTACCTACTGCTGAGAAATCTAATCCTATTTCTCTAAGCATTGCAGTAACTGGCTCTCCTTTAAGAAGGTTTGACATAGCACTTCCCTGATAAATATCTCCACCTGTAACAACTATAGTATTCGGATTTTCACCTTTTACTCTCTTTATTTCTCCAACTAATTTAGCAGCTCCAACCTCACTCTTAGATTCCTCTAAAGTACCATGGAAATCATTAAAAGTAACTATTGGTATTTCAACTTCCTTAGTTCCTAAAGCTTCTAATACATCATTCCAAGTTACAGATTTAACGTTTGGAGTTCTTCCATCTTCTGATACAGGTATTTTTATTTTACCTTCATTTATAAGCTTAACAGCTAAATCTCTTTGCTCTGAATCCCAATCGTTCCCTGTAATCTTCCAGTTATTATCAACGTTTTTAGTAACTTTTCCACCTTTTACATTTTGGATGTAATCAACTATTAAGTCTCTCATATCTGATATAGGATCATTGTTTGTATCATATATCTTTTCATGTTGACCTTCATCCATAATTCCAGCAGCTAAACCTGAGTTATATCTATAATCATTTACTGTTAAGTAAAGTACATCTGAATCTTCAACCACCTTACCATCTTTCTCGAATCTTAAATTTTCAATTCTTTGACCTGGCTCTTTAGATATGTTTATTTCATAAGTTATTCCATCAAACATATCATATTTATACATTCTAATATCTTCATTGAAAGATACTGTTAAATCGCCTTCTTTATAAGTATTATAATATTCAGCATTTTCTTCCATATATTTTTTAAGTTGTTTTCCAGTTGTCTTTATAGTATATAATTTATTATCATATCTATAAATCTTTGAAATATCTGCTTTGCTTATATTTCCTTCATAAAGATTTGATGAAGCACTAAATAAAGCTGCTCCTGAAACATGATAAACATTATCTGGATTTATATCTTTTGATTCTAAGTGCTTTCTACTATTATATAATTGTACTTCATTTATGAAATCAGTTATACCTTGATCTTCAACTAAAGATTGTGGTATATCTTTTATTTCATTTTTATCAGCAAGGTTTCCATCAACCATTTGACCAACCGGTGCTGTTGCATCAGCTATAGCTGTATTATGGAAATTAGCAAGTAAATCATTTAATTTTTGATCTTCTGCTACCCCTTTTGTACTTAATAATTTAGATTTTTTATCTACAACTTCTACATCTTCTCCATTTTTTCTAACAGTTAATTCTACTTGAGAAACATATTGTCCATTACTTGAAGGTTGAGTTACAATAGCATTTCCGATTTCTTTTCCTTGTTCAGTTGAATGGCTATGCCCTGCTAGTATTGCAGAAACCTCTGGATTTTGCTCAGCTATTGCTCTAGCACTATCTCCATCACCATACTCACTCTCTATTCCAACGTGTGAAACTACAGCGTACACATCTGCTCCACCTTCTGGTCTAGACTCTATTTCATCTATTACGAAACCAACTTCATCTGCTGGATTTTTAGCTTCATATCCTTTTAAGTTTTCAGAATCCCATTTCATTATGTGAGGACTTACAACACCGATTAGAGCAACTTCAACTCCATCTAGTTCTTTAGTTGTGTACCCTTTGTAAACTCTCTCTCCATCTTTATAAAGATTTGCACATAATACATCTAAATTATCATTAGCTTGACTTACCACATTATTTAGATTGTCCATTCCATAGTTAAATTCATGATTTCCTAAAGAGAAAACATCATATCCTATAGCATTCATTCCAGTAATCATAGGATTAGGACCATCTTTAAATAAGTGATTAAAGTTTCCTTGTATAGTGTCTCCATTATCAACAACTATTGTGTTAGGATTTTCTTTTCTAGCATTATTAACCAAAGTAGATATTTGATTTAATCCACCATCAGCTTTTTGATTACTAGCATACTCATAATTCATAAATTTACCATGAAGATCTGATGTACCTAAAATTTGAATAGTTACATCACCTTCATTTACATTAGTGTTCACCACTTCATTCTTCTCTAAGTTTTCTGGTGCTAAATTTTCAGTAGCTTTTACAGTAGTTAACGGTGATGCAATACCAAAAATCATGGACGTGGCCACTGCTAATGCTGTAAATTTCTTTTCCCTTACTTTTTTAAGCATATTTTTCCCCCTAATTTAGTTTACTATTGTTATAAAAGTAAATTTTATACAATATGTATTGTACATTATTTTACGAATATTTTTCAATCTTTTATTGTTAAATATCCGTTAACTTTATTTAACTTTTTTACCATAATATTAATCGTTAAATAAATCATATGCTTAAATACTTTTAATATTTTTGTTTAAATCCTTTAAATATAAAAAAAGCAGTAAAGTTTTTTTGCTTTACTGCCTTTTATATAACCCTTTATTCTTTTTTAAATCTAGTATTTTAACTTCTATTTTCTTATAAGAATTAATATAAATACTGATTTCTTAAAAACTCTATTTTTTCCTTATTTAGTCCATACTCTTTTAAAAAATATGTTTCATAACTACCATAGGTTTCCTTTATTCTATTTAAACTTAATTCTATAAATTTCTTTTTCACACCTAAAATATTTTCTATTAATTCCTTTATATTTTCATTGGATATATGTTTTTCATACGCTTGAAGTATTCTATGATTTTCTCCTTTTCTATATTCATTGCTTAGCATATAATCTTCTATTACCTTTTTCTCTGACACACCTAAAAGTAATAATATTAAGGCTGACCCTAATCCAGTTCTATCCTTTCCTGATGTACAATGCTGTAAGATAGCTAAATTTTTAGGATTTTCTATTGTTTTAATAAGTTCTTTAAAAGCTAAATTATTTAAAGGCATCTCAATATATCCATCCATCAATATTTTTTCAGGTGGTTCTTGATTACTATTTTTTGATAATATACCTTTTAAATAAGATTCCATATTTAAGTTTTGATTATCTAAATTTCTCATAGCAGATATATTTATATTTTTTGTACCTTCAACATTTCTGTCTGGACTTAGTTTAACTTCTTCCAATGATCTATAATCAAAAATATACTTTATGCCTAAAGTATTGAAATATTCTAAATCCTCTCCTTTTAATTTATTTAACGCTTCTGAACGATAGAACAATCCCCATTTAACCTTTCTTCCATCATTAGTTTCATATCCACCTAAATCTCTAAAATTACAAAACTTTTTAAATGGCAAAAGTCTTTCTGCTAAAATCAACTCTTCATCTTCACATTTTATGAAATAAAAAGTTCTATTTTTAGGATCTGGATCCTTAAATTCAAGCTCATTTTCTTTTTCTATATGTTTAATAAATTTTAATTCTCCATCTATCTTCTCTGAATAATATAAAGTACCAGTAACTTCTTTATTTAATGTTATCTTTAATAAATCCTTAGAGATTCTTATTAAATTTCCATTCAAACTTTTCATAAAATATCATCTCCTCATATAACCATATTTCTTTTTTTAATTATACTACTTATTTTTTTCAATTGTTAACTTTCTATAATACTCTATTTTTTCTTTGTTTTTATAAATACGAAAGTTTTTTTTACAAAGAGTTAATATTTTTCCATATTATGTATGTTAAAATATTGTTATATTATTTAACTATTAATGTATTTATATATACAAAATTCTATTAAGGTTTTACTTTATATAATTAAAAGATACTTTTTAATATAGTAATAAGTAAATTAGATTTAGAGCAAAAAATCCAATTAAGTTTAATTTTATTTATACTTAAGGAGGGCATATGGAATTATTATTTATATTAACTTTTTTAATAATGCTTATAACAGCTTTTTCAACCTCATTAAAAGAGACTAAGAAAAACTAAGAAAAATAAATACATTAAAGCTTAATATTTATTTTATCTATTGATAATAAGTAAAAGCAGTGATATTTATATAGAATTATTTAGTCATAAGTCTATTAAAATATTACTGCTTTTATTTTTTTATTTGTCTATATTTTAAATAAGTTTTGATTTTTAAATAGAACTGTAAGAGATCATTCTAATAAAAAATTATTATTGCATCACTTATACACTAATAAGCCTTAAAGCAATATAAGTTTTCAGTATTTATTTTCATATTGCTTAAAGCATTTATAATGTTAAACTTCTGATTATCAATAAGTAGAAATAATAAATATATTATACTTTTTTTCTTATGATTTTCTCCCTCCAAACTCCATTATTAGCTTATCCTATAAAAAGATTACCTCTAAAATCATTATGAGGTAAATATACTAATTTTGTATATTTATAAACTTAGTGTATAAACTAAATAAACTTTAGATATTATTAAAATATATTTAATATAATTCACATTGTAAATTTTAACAAATAATGGTAGTATTTAAACTATATTTCATATAAAAAGGGGAAAAGAATCTATGAAACTAAAAAAGTGGAAAAATCCAAACTTAACCTCATTAAATGTTAAAGAAACTTATGAAAATACCTTCGATTATCCTCATGCTTGGCAATGTCCTAAATGCGGCCCTACAACTGCAACCGAAGGTATAGATGGAGCATTTAGATGTGATAAATGTAAAACGATTTTAGGAAAAGGTGATTGGGTAGGAGATGGCCCCCATCCATCTTAAAGGTAAATAAAATAAAAAAGGTATTTTCTTAAGTAAGAAAATACCTTTTTATTTTAAATTGACTTTTTTAAAACCTTACTTAATGGTTTGTATAAAAATAATGTTGCAATTACTGTACAAACTGCATTTCCTAAAGAAACTTGAAAACCCAATAAAATAGTTACCCAAAGTTCTTTTACTCCTAATCCAGCTGTTAAAAAGTAAGGAAGCTGAATTAGTGAGCCCATTAAAAATGATAGTATAGCTCCAAAGAAAGCATATACATACTCCGACTCTGTTTTTTTAGCTATAAAATTATATATAAGTACATATTGTGGGAACACCACTATATACATGAGACTCCATGGCGCTAACCCTTTTGTTAATATAACTAAAATAGAAAATACTAAAGCAGAATACCACCCAAGATTTCTTGGAAGAGATGTTCCATAAAGTAAAATAACAAAGCTAACAAGTTCTAAATATGGAACAAAAGATCCCATAAAATAAACTGCATAAAGTATTGCTGCAAGTAATGCTCCTTGTGTAATTCTTTTAGTATCCATTACATTGATTTAGTAAATACGAATTGTACACTATCTCCATTTTGAATATTTATACTATCTACCCCTGGAGCCTCACCAATTTTATAATTTAAATTTTGTTCTGGTGATTTGTATGAATACATCCACCATGGACCTGTTTTCATATCCTTAGTTTCAATTCCTTCAAGTCCTACTACAAAACTTCCAAACTGACTAGTATCCATTTTAACCTTTAATCTATCTGTATTTTCCTTAAGAAATTCACCTAATGTTACTGCATTAGTTTTGAATTCCTCATTATCAACAATAACTTTATTATTTTCCTCATCCTTAATTGTTACAGTTATTGTTTTATCTCCCTTAGTTCCATTAGGTGCTGTTTTATTATTTATGTATTTGTATCCAAAAACAGCCCCTATTATTACTAAAATAGCTATAACAATCTTTATTAGTACTGACTTCTTCACTTTAGTCTCCACCTTTCCTTTGTATATATTTATTAATTTCTAATATTTATTAGATTAAGATTTTTAACGATTTAATATGATTTTGAAACAAAAACCTTTTCTTCAATTCCATTAATTCTATTTATTTCAAGAGAAAATACAAATAAAATATTTGTTATTAAGTTGCTAAAATCTAATAATATTTCAGGAACTTCTTTTCCTGAGTTTTTTATTTTGTATAGATTTCTACAAACCTTTTTAGCTTCTCCTCTAGCTACGTGATATTCACACGCTAAAGGATGACCTGTTGGGTAAACAAAGGAACTTATTCTATCCTTATTTAAATTTCTATATTTATTTAATATTTCTAATCCCTTTTCTATATCTTCAGGAAATATAGCAAGTCTTCCTCTTAAAGAACCGTTTAAATGAAGTACCCTATCCATCATCCAAAAAGTTTCCTCTTCTAAAGGAGTATTCATTGATAAAATTCTTCCTAAAAAAGAACTTAAGTGATCCGTCATAACCTCATGATCAACATATCCAAAATCTTCACTTAAAAATGGATATGAAATCAAATCTATGTTTTTACTCAAACTCTTTTCCTCCATGTTATAATATTTATTTACATGTTATAATATTTATTTAATAGTATTAATCTATAAAAAAAGCATCTTTGATTTTCTTTAAATTCCCATTCTTTATTAATCCATATATATTTATTGTTAAAGCTATTAGAAATATACTTCCACCTATTAAACTCAAATAAGTGTTTATATTACTACTTGAATCATCTCTACATAGCATTAAAAAAATTGATACTAATGTCATTTGGATACTAATAAGCATTATTTCACTAAAAGTTTTTTTCTTACAAAATACCTCTATAAATATAAATGATAATAATAGTATTATAATTAACCCCAAAATCATAAATGATATCACCATAGCTAGTGCTTGCATATTATCCCCCTATATTAAAAATACCTTTTGTTGTATCTTATGTACATCAAAAGGTATTTTTAAACTATCCAAACCTAAAAAATTAACTTTACTAATTAACATTTAAAGTAAGATAGTAAAATCTTACTCATCCCATCCTTCTGGGAATTCAGCATTGTGGTAAACCTCTTGAACATCATCATCATCTTCAAGTAAGTCTAACATCTTTTGGAATTTCTTAGCATCGTCTTCATTTATAGCAGTCTCAGTATCTGGTATCATTTTAACTGATGCTTCTAAGAATTCTAATCCTTCAGCTTCTAAAGCTTCTCTTACTGTACCAAAATCTTCTGGTGAAGTTGTAACTATAAATACTTCCTCTTCTGATGAGAAGTCCTCTGCACCAGCATCTAAAGCCATCATCATTATTTCGTCTTCATCTAAATCAGCTTTTTCTATTATGATTTCACCTTTCTTTTGGAACATGAAAGCAACACATCCTGATGTACCCATGTTTCCACCACCCTTAGTGAAAGCACTTCTTACATTACCAGCTGATCTATTTTTATTATCTGTTAATGCTTCTACCATAACAGCTACTCCTGATGGACCATATCCTTCATAAATTATTGATTCGTAATTTACTGAATCTCCTTCTCCAGCAGCTTTCTTTATTGCTCTTTCTATATTATCATTTGGCATGTTTGCAGCCTTAGCTTTTGCTACAGCATCTTTTAATCTTGAGTTTCCATCTAAGCTAGCTCCACCTTCTTTAACTGCAACAGCTATCTCTTTTCCTAACTTAGTGAATATTTTTCCTCTTTTGGCATCCATTTTACCTTTTTTAGCTTGTATATTATGCCATTTTGAGTGTCCTGACATCCTTATTCCTCCTAACATATATGTAAACTATAGTTTAAATTTCTTTGAATTTCTTTGAATAATACCTAAATATTATATCATAGAGATTTTTTCTCTTCAACTTAGCTATTCTCTTTACTTATGGTCTATTCATCGAAACTTTCATAAAGTCTATTTCCCTCTTTAAAATATATTGCTTCTAAATCCGTACTCATTATAGCCTTTCCATTTGTAGCTTCAGTAAAGCTTTTTTCTATTTCTGGAATAAGATCCTTTTCTGCTAATATATATATCTTAACATTATCAGTAAACTCTGTATTTTCTATATGCCAATTATTTTGACCACATATATATTGAATCTTTCCATAAAGATCATAATCTATTTCAGTACAAAGCATTTCTCCTTCTACTTTTTCTACAATACCAGCGGCATTTATAGCTATGGCAGCCCCTTTAGTATAAGCTCTAGTAAGCCCCCCTGTACCTAATAAAACTCCCCCAAAGTATCTAGTTACCACTACAGCACAATCTGTTATTCCTTGCTTTTTTATCACCTCTAATATTGGAATTCCTGCCGTCCCTTGAGGCTCTCCATTATCACTATATCTTTGTATTCCCATATTAGAGCCAATGACATAAGCATAACAATTATGTCTGGCGTCCTTATGCTTATTATTAATTTCAGCTATAAATTCCTTAGCCTCTTCCTCCGTTGTAACTCTTTTAACATATCCTATAAAAACTGATTTTTTCTCTTCGAATCTATCATCAGCTGCTTTTTTTACCGTTATATACTTCATAATATCTACCTACCTTTTAAAACATCGTATATATTATCTATCCCTTTTTCTATCTTATTATAATCTATCTGAGAAAATCCAATTCTAAAGCTTTTATCTCCATCCTTAGGATTTTTGAAGAATATACTACCTGGGGTTATTATGGTTTGTCTATCTTTTAATTCATAAAATAACTCTTTAGATGTTATGTTTATCTTCTTATTTATTTTCAAAAATAAATTAAGTCCTCCCTTTGGCTCTTGAAATGAAACCATGTTTCCTAATTTATTATTTATAAGCTCTTTTATAAAATTGTATCTTTTAGAATATTCCTTATTTAATATTTCTATATGCTCTTTCCAATATCCTTTTTCAATGTAATCCTGAAGTGCTCTTTGCATTAAACTTGAAGTAGCTATATCAGTATTTACCTTTAAAGCTTGAAACTCTTCCTTAAACTTATCCGGAGCTATTAAATACCCCATTCTTATTCCTGGAAGAAAAATTTTAGAAAAACTTTTTATATATATAACTCTCTCAGAATCTAAACTTCTATAAGGTATGTACTCTAAATCCTTTGAGTAAACTAATTCCGAAAGATAATCATCCTCTAATATATAGAAATCATATTTATATGATAACTCTATTATTTTTTTCTTCTTTTCTAAGGAACAACTTACTCCTGTTGGGTTTTGGAAATAACTCATTGTATAAAAACATTTTATTTTATTTCTCTTTAATAATGCTTCAAACTTTTCTATATTAGGGCCATCTTTCTCCATTGGAATCTCTAATATATTTGCTCTTCTAAGTTTAAAAACTAGAAGTGCTCCCCCATAGGTTGGTCTTTCTATTACAATATTATCATTTATGTTAACTAATGATTTACCTACAATATCTATTCCTTGTTGCGCTCCAGAAATTATAAGTATATTATCCAAATTATTTTTACCATTCCAAAACTCATCATTTATACTTCTTCTTAATTCTAAATATCCTAAAGGATCGCTATATATTAATGCTTCTACTCCATCTCTAACCAATACATTATCTAAAACCTTCTTAAGTTTTTCTACTTGGAAGAAGTTTGCACTAGTTGTCTCTCCAGTGAAATCTATCCAATTTTTTAAATCTCCAGAAGCTATTTTTCTAAAAATATCATTATAATCATGTTTGAAACTTCTTCCCACATCCTTATTTTTAGCATAAGTTCCACTTCCTTGAGATTGATATGCATATCCTTCTTGAGTAAGTTTTTTATAAGCATTAATTATAGTTATTTTATTTACCCCTAAAAAATCTGCTAATTCTCTTATGGTAGGTAACTTTTCTCCTTCTAATACTTTTCCTCCTTCAATTAGCTTTTTAATATTTTCATATATTATTAAGTATTTACATACACCCTCTGTAAAAACCACCCTAAATTTATTCATACTTCACACCTTATTTGATTTATTTAGATATTCTCTTTTATTAAGTACACCTTTTCTGTTATAAGCTTATGACCACATTCTGAAAATTTCTCTCTTCCACTTTTCTTTACTATATTTTTCTTACAAAGATATCCTAATATCTCTTCAAAATCTATTTTAAATCCTTGAAATTCTTCTGATTTCTTTATCTCTTCTGAACTTAAATAATCCTCTTGTTTTTTCATATAATCTATTAATGCTTTTATTATTCCTATAATATTTCTTTCTAAGAAACTTTCAATATAAAAATGTACATATTCTAAATCTTGTTTATCTGATGCTTTAAATATGCTATTAATCATATTTTCAAACTTCTCATCTAATTTCATAAGCATTCCAGTAGAACTCTTTGTGATTAAATATCCATTAAAATTTAAATAAAGTTTACTGAAGCTATCTACTGAGTACATAAGGGATTCAAAGGCAGCGTAAAAATTCTCATTATGAATACATTTTTTATATAAATTCATATCCTGTAGAAGTTCTGCAAAATAAACTAAGTTCCATTTTTCACTGTGAGCATCTATATAATATTTTATTGAAGTAAATTTATCTGCAATTTCTTGGTCCTTACAAAAAATCAACTTTGATGATATAAATTTTCTATGTATTGTACTTCCTGTAATCTCCTCTTGACTGAAATTAACTAAAAATTTCTTTGATATTATCTTCAAATGAAGAGATACCCCTAATTCTTCACCATAAACATCTTTTATCCCTTTAAACTCTCCATTTACAATAACAAATAAATCTATGTCGGACCCTTCCCATATATCTCCGTTTATTATACTTCCAAAAGCCGTAACTCCAATAACTTCATCATTCTCTTGAAGGTCAGATATAACTGATTTAAAAGAATTTTGATATTTTAATATTATTTCACTCAAGATTTTCCCTCCTTTAAAAACTTCACATTTCATATTTCATATATTTAATAAAATTTATAAACACTTACTTTTCTCTATCAAGCATGCTAAAGAATTTCTTAATAGGTCTAAGCTTAATTCTATTTGTTCTAGTATATCATAAGAAACATCTAAAGCCCTCTTAGTCTCTCCCTTTTTCCCATAAGTATTAGTTTGATATAAATTTGCGGCAGCAGCAGTATTTTGTACTGAAAAACTTAAGAGATAAATAATGTCTAATGATGGTCTAACAATTCTATCATAATAGACTTTATATTCATCACCTACAGCTAAAGTAGCTGCACTAGCTTGTATTGTTGATGCCTTTAAGAGAAGATCCTGAACTTGTGTGTATATTTTATTTATTTCATCTAAACATGGATTATTACATTCATCACTTGGAATACTTTGACTATTATTTAGAATTGGCCGTGTCGGTATTGTTTCATCAGTTAATCCACGATCACGCTCTCTAATTCCTCTTATATTATCATTATCTAAAGAATCATTTGTCTCCATATATAATCTCCCTAAAAATTAGTACTATTATTATTATACTTATATGTAGTATATTTTATGATGTAACTATTTTAAGAATAAAAGCTAAATTCAATTAGAATTTAGCTTTTATTATAGATTAAATAATAATATTATTATAACTCATACTCTCTACATCTATTTTCTACTTCCTCATCAACCTCTGCTTTCATATAAGTGCCTTCTTCTCTATATTCTTCTTCACTTACATTTGCATTTCTATGAAGATAAGCTACAACTTGTTGTGCTGTATATGGAATTATATATTCCTTACTTTTTAAAGTATATGGCAGTTCTTCGCTTATAGCATTTAATAATTCTTCTAAGTTTATTCTTTCCTTAGCAGAAACTTTTACTACCTTATTATATATTGAAGAATATTTTTCCTCTAATTCATTTAATTTTTCTTCATCAGCTTTATCAATTTTATTAAGAACTAATATTTTTGCTGATTCTAAGGCCTTTAATTCACCTAAGACTTTTTCTACAGCTACTATCTCTTCTTGTGCATTATCTGAAGATGCATCCACAACATGACATAGAAGATCTGAATATATAACCTCTTCCAAAGTTGATTTAAATGCTTCAACTAATTCGTGAGGTAATTTACTAACAAATCCAACTGTATCAGTTAAAGTTATATCTCTATTATCAGGAAGTTTTATGGCTCTTGTTGTAGTATCTAAGGTTGCAAAAAGCATATCCGCTTCAAAAACTTTATCCTTAGCTTGAGTAGCTAATGTTGAGGCAGATTCTTCACATAAAGTATTTCTTAAAGTAGATTTTCCTGCATTAGTGTATCCAACTAATGAAACTTGTGAAGTTTTATCCTTACTTCTTCTTTCCCTTTGAGTTTCTCTTATTTTCTTAATCTTTTTAAGTTCTGCTTGAAGATCATATATTCTTTCTTTTATATGTCTTCTATCTATTTCAAGTTTCTTTTCTCCTGGTCCTCTTGTTCCTATTCCACCACCAGTTCTAGACATTACAGTACCAAGCCCCATAAGTCTAGCTGCTCTATATTTTAACTGAGCAAGCTCTACTTGAATTTTAGCCTCTCGTGTTTTAGCTCTTCTTGAGAATATTTCTAAAATAAGAGTTGTTCTATCAATTACCTTAACTCCTAAGTTAGCTTCAAGATTTTTAACCTGTGCTCCTGATAACTCATCATCAAAAATTACTAAGTTAGCTCTTGTTAACTGCCTTATATTAGCAATCTCTAAAACCTTACCTCTTCCTATATAAAAGGCAGCATCAATTTTACTTCTATTTTGGAATACTTTCTCTAAAGTAGGGATATCACAAGCCTTAGCAAGTTCTTCTAACTCATCTAAACTTTCTCTTGTGTCACATCCAACTAAAATAGCTCTTTCACTATCATCTTCCTCAACGTTGCTTGTTTTAATAACTTCTTCAACATGGTTGATCTTATCTAAAATATTAATTTGTAGACATTGATCTATAGTTAAATGAGGATACTCTTCATTTATAAGAAGCTCATTTTCTACATAACAAAATCCTAAAGAAGCATCTTTAGCCTTTCCTTCTTCCACAGCTATAGCCATTATTACATCAAGTTTTAATTTCATAAGTGCAGATATGTCTAAAGCTGAAAGTCTACAAACTCCACTTGGATGAGTATGTATTATTCTAATTCCAGATAATCTTTTTTCATGTATATCTATTAATGGAATCTCTACACTTGAAGAGTCTCCTATAGCTACACTGATTACCTTTCCTTTTCTATTTATTCCTACACTAATTTCTCTTTCTATTTGAGAAGATAATCTAGAAATAATATTTATTATATCTTCTGTACAAACACTATATTTAGGTACGTTTAATTTATAAAGTTCTTCTAATTCTTTTAACACTGAATTCCTTATACCATCAGTATTTCCATGTATCATATATTACCACCTCGTAATATTTATTATGTTTCTTGACAATTTTCATTTAATTTTATACTATAAATACAATATTGTAAATAATACGGAATAGTTAGGGGAGAAAATCATGGAAGATAAGAACAGAAATATATTACTTTCTGAAGAACAAATTAAAGAGCAGATAGCTGTTGTAGGAAAAAAAATAACTGAGGATTATAAAGATAAGAATCTTTATGTTTTATCTTTATTAAGAGGAAGTTTCATATTTGCAGCTGACTTAGTTAGAGCAATTGATACTAAAACTCAAATAGGATTTATGACTACTTCAAGTTATGGTCACGGTGAAGAAAGTACTGGAATAGTTAAAGTTGTAAATGATATTCCAGATAACATTGAAGGTTTAGATGTTCTAATAGTTGATGATATCATAGATTCAGGTATAACAATGGATTTTGTTATAAACCATGTAAAATCATTAGGTGCTAAATCAATTCAAACTTGCACCCTTTTAGATAAACCATCTAGAAGAAAAGTTGATTTAAAACCAGATTATTGCTGTTTTGAAATCGAAGACTTATTTGTTGTTGGTTACGGATTAAACTATGGTGACCACTACAGAAATATTCCTTACATATTTAACTGGGAAAAATAATTAAAAGGAGGATTTTCCTCCTTTTTTAACGCCTAATTATTATCTTCCACATTTTCATTAATTCCTTGGAGTATATTGCTACCCCACATACTCTTCGGAACCTCTCCTACTATAACTGTATCAGAGATCGGAATTTGATTTACCACTTCAACCTCTTTAGATTGGAGTGGTAATATTATTTTAAGATTAGTTTTTACATCTACTAAAATTTTATGCCTAGTCTGATTTATGCCTGCACTCTCAAAAATAGAGTCATAAGACACCTCTACTCTTCCTATTGGTTCCATCTTAACAGTTATACTTGGTCCCCAATAAGACATTATATTATTTTTAGTTATATAACCAATAGGCATCTTAACTCCTATTGAACCAATCTCCTTTATATCAGCTTGTGACTTTATAGCCACCTCTGTTGCTAAATCATTTAACTTTATTGTATCTGCCTTAAGCATTTTTATATCTCCTAAAGAATCTTTTTCAACATTTATCACATTATCATAATCAAACTTTTCTGTATAAACCTCAACTATATTTTTATTTATAACATCTAATGTTTTAGCTCTCATTTCAGAATCTGCTACAAGTAAAACTGTAGGAGCAATTATTTTATCAAAAGCATATATAAAACTTATAAAACCGGCAATAATGATTATTATGATTATTATTAAATATTTTTTAAAATCTATATTTATATGTTTATTTTTTTTTACATAATACAAAGGCTACACCTCTTATAAATTGGTTTACTCTTAATATTATTATGCTATAATAATATATAATATTTCTTTAAATATATAATAATATAATCATTTAGTTTTTTAGAAATAGAAAGTTTTATTATGTTAGGAGGAAAAAATGACTGACAAAAAAAGAGAGCATAAAGATAGAAAGCAGAAGAAAAAATCAGATAAAAATCAATCGAAGGTGAAAAAATTCTTTAAATGGTTCTTTATAGGAATTCTGCTTCTAGGGATAACTGCCGCAACAGTAGTTGGAGTTTACGTTCTTTCAATTATACGTTCTGCTCCAGATTTAGATGTTCAGGCAATTCAATCTCTAAATCAGCCATCCATTCTTTACGATGATCAGGGAAATTTTATGGATAATGTTATTACTCGTGAACAACGTTATGTAGTTACATCTGAAGAAATCCCTGACAATTTGAAAAACGCTTTTGTAGCTATTGAAGACGAAAGATTTTATGAGCATAAGGGAATAGACATTAGAAGAATTTTTGGGGTTATAGTTTCTAATGTTAAAAATAAACTATCAGGAAGTAATACGGTTCAAGGGGCCTCAACTATTACTCAACAGCTTATAAAAAATGCAGTCCTTACAAACGAAGTTAGTTACGAAAGAAAAATAAAAGAAATGTACTTATCTTTAGAATTAGAGAAGCACCTTTCAAAAGATGAAGTTCTTACTACGTATTTAAATACAATACCAATGGGTGGATATCAATATGGTGTTGGTGCCGCTGCACAAAGATTTTTCAGCAAGAATGTTTCAGATTTAACATTAGTTGAATGTGCTTATTTAGGAGGACTTACTCAAGCACCTACTGCTTATGATGGTCTTTCAGAAGCTAATAAAGCTGATCCAAGTAGATATTTAAATAGAACTAAATCTGTACTATTTAAAATGCATTAACTAGGATATATTACAGACGAAGAATATAACAATGCAATAAATGAAATTGATACAAATGGTATTAAATTCACCCCTAATACTAAATTAAGCAAAACTAACTTTGAGTGGTTTACAAGACCTGCTATAACACAGGTTAAACAAGATTTAATTACTAAATATAAATACACTCAAGAGGAAGTTGATAAACTTATAGCTAATGGTGGATTAAAAATCTATACTTCTATGGATAGAAATCTTCAAAATAGTGTCCAGGAAGTCTTAGATGATCCAAGTAACTATAAAGCTATAACAGGTAACCCTAATGAACAAAACGAAGAAGGGGTTTATAAACTACAAGCATCAGCTACAATAATAGACTATAGAACTGGTCATGTTAAAGCTTTAGTAGGAGGAAGAGGTGAACAACCTCCAATGTCTCATAACAGAGCTTACTACGATTTAAAATCTATAGGATCAGCAACAAAACCATTAACTGTTTATGGGCCTGCTATTGATTTAGGTCTTGGTGGTGCTGGTTCTGTAGTAGATGATTCTCCATTAACAAATAAACAATTAGCTTCTACTGGTTACAAAGAACAACCTAAAAATGAATATAATAGCTACAAAGGTTATTTAACATTTAGAGAATCAATAAAAATTTCTAGTAACCTAGGTGCTATAAAAGTTGCTAATGACGTTGGCACTTCAAACTCTATAGCTTACGGAGAAAAACTAGGTATGGTTTATGGACCTAATTCTAGAGGAGTTTCAACAACAGCATTAGGTCAATTCCAAAATGATCCTAATAACCCTGATGGTGGAAACACATATACTCTTGCTTCTGCATTCGGAGTTTTTGGTAATAACGGAGTTAAGACAGATGCTAAATTATACAATAAAGTACTTGATTCTCAAGGAAACGTACTTCTTGATTCAAGTACTCCAGAAGAAATAAAAGTATTTAGTCCTCAAACTGCATATATAGTTTATGATATGCTTAAGGAACAAGTAGACTCTGGTTCTGCTAAGCCAGCTAAATTTGGTAACATACCTGTTGCTGGTAAGACTGGAACAACTACTGGAGATAAAGATTATCTATTTGCAGGATTAACACCATATTATTCTGCAGCCATTTGGATTGGATATGATCAACCTAGAGAAATGAAAACTAGTAGTGGTACTGTTACTTCTCCAATATTCGGAAAAATAATGGGTATAGCTCATAATGGATTGGAATATAAAGAAATTCAACAACCAAGTGGAATAAGCAAGGTTGCTGTATGTAAGGATTCAGGCCTTAAGCCAACTTCACTTTGTGCTCAAGATCCTAGAGGTAGTAGAGTTTATTATGATTGGTTTGTTGATGGAACTGCTCCTACTCAATACTGTGATAATCATGTAAAAGTAAGAGTAAACAAATTAAATAATAAGCTTGCTTCAGATAGCACTCCAGCTAGTCTTGTAACTGAAAAAGTGTTCTTAAGAAGAAGCTGGGCTTTAGGTCAAACATTAGATTCAAAATATATGGCTCCTGGTTCATATGATAATACTACTTCTTTACCAGCAGAAGAAAATAAACCTAATGAAAACAAACCAAATGATGGTAATAATAATGCTAATGAAAATAAGCCAAATGAAAATCCTAAACCAGAAGTTCCAGGTGATAATTTAAGTGACAATAATGGTAATATTAAACCTCCATTAACTCCACCAGGAGATAATTCAAATAATAACGGTGGTAATAATACTACTCCACCTGGAAATGTAAACAATGGAAATAATACAAACCAAAATGATCACAATAATAATATTACGCAATAAAGCTAAATCTTTCTTGCATTTTAACTATCATTAAAATAAAGCCACTATGAAATAAAAATTTCATAGTGGCTTTATTTATCTCATACTACTACCTTAACCTATGTAATTTTCTAACTTTTAATGAATAATCTATTAATATTTCATTCATATTCTAACTTATTCCTCTCCTTTCAAATATCACACATATGAATAACGAAATATTAGTTCTTGCATTTTTTTATTATTCATATTAAAATTAATTATAAATGCAACGTAAAATTTAAAATGTTATATCAACAGAAGGAGGAATTTATGGAAATAATAAACAATATGATAGTTAGCGTCAATGATTTTCTTTGGGGTAATATATTAATCATTTTATTAATTGGTACAGGTCTTTTCTTTTCTTTTAAAACTAAATTCGTTCAATTTAGATACATAAAAGAAATGTTCCGTCTTTTAGGTGACGGTATAGGAAAGTCAACTAAAGAAAAAGGTGGAGTTTCTTCATTTCAGGCTTTTTGTATAAGTACAGCATCAAGAGTTGGTACTGGTAACATAGCTGGTGTTGCTATAGCAGTAGCCGTAGGTGGTCCTGGTGCAGTTTTTTGGATGTGGCTTATAGCTTTAATAGGTTCTGCATCTAGCTTTGTAGAGAGTACATTAGCTCAAATATATAAAGTTAAAGATAAAGATTCTTTCAGAGGTGGTCCTGCTTACTACATGGAAAAAGGACTTGGAAAGAGATGGTTAGGAATTATTTTCTCAATTCTTATTACAATCTGCTTCGGATTCGTATTTAACGCAGTTCAGGCTAACACAGTAAGTATTGCATTCAGTAGTGCATTCGGTATTTCACAAGCTGCTATTGGTATTATCTTAGCAATAGTAACAGCCGTAGTTATCTTTGGTGGTATTCATAGAGTTGCTAAAGTTTCAGAAATAATCGTTCCTGTCCTAGCGGTTCTTTATATACTTATCGCTCTTGTAGTTGTAGTTTTAAACATAACTGAAATCCCATCAGTATTTAAACTTATATTTGAATCAGCCTTTGGAATAAAACAATTAACAGCCGGCGGACTTGGTGCTGCAGTTATGCAAGGTATTAAGAGAGGTTTATTCTCTAACGAAGCTGGTATGGGTAGTGCTCCTAATGCGGCTGCAACAGCAGATGTTTCACACCCAGTTAAACAAGGTTTAATACAAACTTTAGGTGTATTTACTGATACCTTATTAATCTGTTCATGTACAGCCTTCATAATATTAGTTTCTGGTCAATATGCTGATAGTACATTAACAGGTATAGAATTAACTCAACAATCACTTGTATCTGAAATAGGACCTTTCGGAGCTTATTTTATAGCAATCTGTATATTACTATTTGCCTTTAGTTCTATTGTAGGTAACTTCTATTATGGTCAAACAAATATAGAATTTATGAACACAAAAAAATGGCTATTAAATGCATACAGAATTCTTGTTATAGGTATGGTTTTATTTGGCTCAGTTGCAAAAGTTGATTTAGTTTGGAATTTAGCGGATCTTTTCATGGGTCTCATGGCTATATTAAACATAATAACTATACTATTCCTAGGAAAATACGCTTTCCTTGCTCTTAAAGATTATACGGCTCAAAAGAAAGCTGGTATTAAGGAACCTGTATTTAAAGCATCTTCTATACCTGGATTAGAAAACGTAGAAGAATGGCAATAATAAAAAGCTTTGAGATTTCATTCTCAAAGCTTTTTTATATTAATCTTTCAAATATAACTTTTTTTTCAATACTTAAATCTTCTTGATTTATTGTAATCTTAAAAATTTGAGGGCAACCCTCTTCTCTCCACTTTTTCATATAAGCTGGTGTAGCTTTATAACTATAATAATAAACTTCCTCATATTCGTCTGAAAACTCTAATACCTCTTTTTTACTGTCTTCACTTAAGCTTAATATTTTCTTGTCCATATTATTTAATATAGGCCAAAAGTATTTCATTGGTATGTTATACTTAAATTCATTATTAACTACTCTACTCTCAAATAATGCTCTTTTTAATATTCTATCTTCTTTATGGCACTCATCTATATTCGCTCTAAATATAACCTTGCCTCTCTTATCTTCATCTAACTTTATGTTTATCATATAATAAACAACTCCTATTCATAATACTATGAAATATAGCATTCATTTAAAATCTATAAATCAAACTTACTTAAAATTGATTCTCCAAACAATTTTTTTATAATATATTTTATTCCTTCCACTTCAAGAGACTTTTTCTTAACCATTATAAGCCTTCCATTATCAATAATATCTTCCTCTGAATAGGTGGTTAATGCTAATTCTTCCTTTATATCTTCAATCCATTCTTGAGAATAATAAGTTTTTAACCCTCTTAGAAACTTATTTTTTATAAATGGTATTATACTATTTCCTAATACAAATACTATTTCACAACCATTGATATTCATTAAAAGACTATTAAAATCATCATTTTCTTTAAAGTTATTACTCTTATTTCCTGGAACAATTATAACATCTAAATCCACATCTTCTATAGATTTTAAATTTTCAAAATTTATATTATATATTCCGCTATTTACTATATTCTTTTGCGTTCCTACTAATTCTACAGAAATTATTTCTCTATTTAAGGTTTTATTTATACTTTCAAAAATTTCTAAAAATGAAATAACTGTACTAACAACCATTTGATCATAAACAAAAATTCCAATTTTTCTTTCTTTTAAAGCCTTAACATTTGTAGTAAAATCCTCTCTAGATAATCTATATGAATATCCATCCTTGTTTTTATACATAATCTTAAAGCCTATTTTCTCTAACCTCTCTCTTTTACCATCTAAAGAAACTGTATCTAACATATATAATCCACCGAACTCATAAAAGAAACATTCTAATATAAGTTGTACAGCTTCAGTTCCATATCCTTTTCCTCTATGTGAATTTTCTATTCTAACATTTAATCTAGCAGTTTTAGTCATAGAATCATACCCATGAAAACTTGCTTCCCCAACTGGATTATCATCATAATCAAATACTAAACAATAAAGATTTCTTCCATCTGTAGGACTCACCATCTTTTTATAGAAACTATCCCACTTATACCTAGGAAAAGATATTATTTTACCTACGTCAGTCATACTGTCCATATCTCCCCATAATCTTTCAGTATAGCTTAGTTCTTCCAAGTACGGTGTTCTTATATAAACTTTTCTTCCCTCTCTTCTATAGCAGTTTCTTTTTTCTATCACATTACCACACCAATCATTTATTAATTCAAGAGTATTTTATCATAAATTACCACAAGCTGTGAAACTTTTTTACCAGTATTTAAGAATTATTCTTTTCTTGTTTAGTTATACTAAATTTAATAATAAACTTATCTAAACTGCATAACATATATTTCCTTTCAAAGTTGCTAGTTTACTCTTTTTGAGGGATATATCATTTCAAATATATTTTTTCATTTTTTTATTGATTTTTATTTCAAAAGTATTTATAATTATTTATGTTTGTTTAGTAATTTTAAACTTAAAGTTTAGTAAAACTTATAGTTAATGAAATTGAGGTGTAAAACTTGGAAATAGGAGATAAAATCAGAAGTCTCAGAGTGGCCAAACAGTTAACTCAAGAAGAATTAGCAAATAGATGTGAATTATCTAAAGGATTTATTTCTCAACTTGAGAATGACCTTACATCCCCATCTATAGCTACCTTAATAGATATATTAGATATATTAGGAACTAATTTAACTGAATTCTTTAGTGAGGATACAAATGAAAAAATAGCCTTCTCAAAGGATGATATGTTTGAAACTGAAAATGAAGAATTAAAGTACAATCTTATGTGGCTAGTTCCTAATGCTCAGAAAAACGATATGGAACCTATAATGATAACTCTTGAGCCAGGAGGTCAATATATTGAAGAAGAACCTCATGAAGGAGAAGAGTTCGGATATGTTCTATCAGGAGCAATATATCTTCATTTAGGAGATAAAAAAGTAAAAGTGAGAAAAGGTGAGAGTTTTTATTTTAAACCTAAGGCTAATCACTACATTTCTAATGCAGGGAAAGTCTCTGCAAAAGTTATTTGGATAAGTACTCCACCATCATTTTAATATAAACATTTAGAAAGCAGAGGTGTTAGATTTGAAAGATAATAATATTATTGAATTAAAAGGAATAACTAAATCATATGGAAAAGATACAATTTTAGATAATCTTTCCTTAAACATTAAAAAGAATGAATTCCTAACTCTTTTAGGACCTAGTGGATGTGGTAAAACAACCACTTTAAAAATTATAGCTGGCTTTGAAACGGCAGATAGTGGTCAGGTGGTCTTTGAAAATAATATTATTAATGATATACCACCTTATGAAAGACAGTTAAACACTGTATTCCAAAAATATGCTTTATTTCCTCATATGAATGTATATGAAAATATAGCTTTTGGATTAAAATTAAAAAAATTACCTAAAAATGTTATAGATGAAAAAGTTAAAGAAATGCTTAAATTAGTTTCTCTTGAAGGATATGAAAAGAGAGATATTGAAGCACTTAGTGGTGGACAACAACAAAGAGTTGCTATAGCTAGAGCTTTAGTAAATGAACCAAAAGTCCTTTTATTAGATGAGCCACTTGGCGCATTAGATATGAAACTTAGAAAAGGTATGCAAATAGAACTTAAAAGAATACAACAAAAATTAGGTATTACCTTCATTTTTGTAACACATGACCAAGAAGAAGCTCTAACAATGTCAGATACAATAGTTGTTATGAATAAAGGAGAAATCCAACAAATGGGTAGTCCAGAGGATATATACAACGAACCTGCTAACTCATTTGTAGCAAAATTTATAGGTGAAAGTAATATAGTTGATGGAACTATGTTAGATGACTTTAAGGTTGAATTTGCAGGAAAAGTTTTTGACTGTGTTGATAAAGGTTTTGAAAAGAATGAGTCTATTGAAGTTGTAATAAGACCAGAAGACTTTGAAATGGTTAAATATGAAGAAGGTATGCTAAAAGGAACTGTTACTTCAGTTATCTTTAAAGGTGTTCACTATGAAATGGAAGTAAAGGATGAAAACTACACTTGGATATTACACAATACAAAACATGCTGAAGTTGGAGCTAAAATAGGCTTATCTCTTGACCCTGAAAGCATACATATAATGAAAAAAGAGAGTGATGTTTAGAAATGAAAAGTAATAATAAAAATTTATCCTTTGCAGCTTATCCATATGTCGTATGGAGTGCTATATTTATAGTTATACCTTTACTTTTAATAGTTTTCTTTAGTTTTACAAGTAAAGTTGATGGAAGATTTGTATTCTCTCTTGAAAACTTTCAAAGATTATTTGAGCCAATATATTTTGGAGTTTTTGTGCGTTCTATATGGCTTGCAGTTTTATCTACAGTATTATGCTTAATTTTAGGATATCCAATAGCTTATATAATTTCTAAGCTTCCTATGAAGAAAAGGAATATTTTAATACTTTTATTTATATTACCAATGTGGATGAACTTCTTACTTAGAACATATGCATGGATGGCTATACTTGGTACAGATGGTCTTATAAATACACTTTTAGGCTATATAGGTATAGGTCCTATAAAAATGCTATATACTGATGGAGCAATTTTACTTGGAATGGTATATAACTTCTTACCATTTATGGTTATACCAATATATACTGTACTTATAAAAATTGACAAAAACTTAGTTAATGCTGCTTATGATTTAGGAGCAAACAAGGCTCAAGCTTTTAGAAAAGTTATATTACCACTTAGTATTCCTGGAATAATTTCTGGAATAACAATGGTATTTATGCCAGCAGTTTCAAACTTCGTAATTCCAAACCTTCTAGGTGGAGGAAAATACATGCTAGTTGGTAACCTTATAGAACAACAATTTACAACTATAGGTAACTGGAACTTCGGTTCAGCCTTATCAATTTTTATGATGATATTAATATTAATTTCCATGGGATTCATGTCTAGATATGAAAAAAGTGGTAAAGAAGGAGGTAAACAGCTATGGTAAAAAAGTTAGGTGATTTTATTTCTAAATTTTATTTAGCTATAGTCTTTATATTTTTATACGCACCAATAGTAACTCTTATGATATTCTCATTTAACAGTACTAAGTCTATGGCTGTTTGGGGTGGATTTACTTTTGAGTGGTACACTTCCCTACTTCAAAATGAAAGAATATTAGAGGCACTTTACTATACTGTATTAATAGCAGTACTTGCTTCTGTTATAGCTACAATAATCGGTACTATAAGTGCTATAGGAATTAATAATATGAAAAGAGGTCCTAGAGCCTTACTTTTAAACGTAAACTACTTACCAGTATTAAATCCTGATATAGTTACTGGTGTTTCATTAATGACTTTATTTGCTCTTGCTGGCGCATTATTTGGTCTTAAGCCTGGTTTTGGAACTATGCTTTTAGCTCATATAACATTTGATATTCCTTATGTTATATTATCTGTTTTACCTAAGTTAAGACAATTGCCTCCAAACCTAACTGATGCGGCTTTAGATTTAGGAGCTACACCTTCTTATGCTTTAAGAAAGGTAATAATACCTCAAATAATGCCTGGTATAGCAGCGGGATTCTTAATAGCATTTACAATGTCAATAGATGACTTTGTTATAAGTTTCTTCACAACTGGGCCAGGAGTTTCAAACCTTTCTATAGAAATTTATTCTATGGCTAGAAGAGGTATTTCTCCGGAAATAAATGCACTTTCAACATTAATGTTTATTGTTGTCTTAGCATTACTTCTTATTGCTAATAAGAAGCAATCTTTAGTGAAAGGAGAGCGTTAATATGAAAATGAAAAAATTCTTAGCATTAGCTTGTACAACACTACTTTCAGCTTCTCTTTTTATAGGTTGTGGGCCAAAAAAAGATGAAGAAGTCACTCAAGATAACAATAGTAACGTTCTTTATGTTTATAACTGGGGAGACTATATTGACCCTGATCTTATTACAAAATTTGAAGATGAAACTGGAATAGATGTTAAATATGATGTTTTTGATACTAATGAGATAATGTATCAAAAACTTAAGAGTGGTAATGTATCTTATGATTTAATAATTCCTTCTGATTACATGATAGAAAAAATGAAAAGTGAAGATATGTTAGCTAAAATAGATTATTCTAACATTCCTAACTATAAATATATTGGTGAACAATTTAAAAACTTAGCTTATGATCCAACTAATGAATACTCCGTACCTTATATGTGGGGAACAGTAGGTATTATATATAATACAAAAAAAGTTACTGACCCAGTAGACAGCTGGAATATACTTTGGAACACTAAGTATAAAGATCAAGTAATAATGCCAGATAGTGTTAGAGATGCTATGGCAATTGCTGAGAAGAAACTTGGATACTCTCTAAACACTGAAAATCTTGATCAAATAGAAGCAGCTAAGAATGAACTTATGACTCAGAAAAAAGATGGCTTAATCTTAGCTTATATGGTTGACCAAGTTAAAGATGCTATGGTTGGCGGAGAAGCTTCTCTAGCTGTTGCTTGGTCTGGAGATGCCGTTACAATGATAGAAAGAAATCCTGATTTATCTTATGCTATTCCTAAGGAAGGTTCAAACAAATGGTTTGATGCCATTGCAATACCTAAAAATGCTCAGCACAAAGAAAATGCTGAAAAATTTATAAACTTCCTTTGTGAGCCTGAAAATGCTGAACAAAATGTAGAGTACATAGGATATTCTACTCCTAATACAGCGGCATACGATTTATTGCCTGAAGATATAAGAGACGATAAGGTTGCTTATCCTGATGAAGCTTCACTAAAAAACTGTGAGGTATTTGTTGATTTACCATCAGAAATACTTAGAAAATATGATGAAGCTTGGTTAGAAATCAAGTGTACCTATTAAAAAAATGCATGTGCTTTGCACATGCATTTTCTATTACCCACAAATTTCTTTACAAAAAACCTCTGGAAACCATAACTTTATTTCTCTATCTGCACTTTCTATTGAATCAGATGAATGAACTGAATTTTCTGTACCACTTAATGCAAATCTTCTTCTTATTGTTCCAAATTCAGCTTTCTCTGGATTTGTTGCACCATTCAGGGTTCTTACTTTTTTTATAGCATCTTCTCCTTCAAGAACTAATGCTACAAGAGGACTTCTTGTTATATATTTAATTAAAGAATCAAAGAAATGCTTACCCTTATGTTCTTCATAATGTTTTTCAGCAAATTCTTTAGTTATACGCTTCATTTCTATAGCTTTTATCTTTAGTCCTGCTCCTTCATAAACCTCTAATATTTTCCCTATTAAATCCCTTTCAACAGCATCAGGTTTTATTAAAACAAGACTTTTTTCTAACCTCATCAAAATTCCTCCTCAAAATTATTTCCCTTAGATATATTATACATATAATTTCCTATTTATGTAAACATTCACAGAGAAATTTATATAATTATTCATTGTTAATTTATTATTTCCATATTAAATGTAAAAATACATACTTTTTACTTAATATTCTAATTATAATATTATTTATAGGAGGTGTTTTCCATGATTAGAAAAGATTTTTTAGTAAGAGGTAGAGTTCAAGGGGTTGGCTTTAGGTTCTTTTGTAAATATCAAGCAAGCTTATTGTCCTTGACAGGTTATGCGAAAAATCTAGAAGATGGTAGCGTATTTATAGAAATACAAGGAGATGAAACCTCAATAAAAAAATTTAAATCAAATATTTTAAAAGGAAATGGTTTTTCTAAAATAATATCAATTGATGAAAAAGATCTACCTGTTGATTCACGTGAAAAAAGATTTTCTACATACTAAAAAATAAAGGGTAAATCAAAACTAGATTTACCCTTTATTTTTGTATCAACTAAATATCACAAGTATCCTGCTCTCTTCCATACCTTACACTACCATTAGTATCAAACTCATCACTTTTTTTGTAATAAACATAAGATAGATTATAAATTCTCCCACATATCCTCTATGCTATCATAGTCATCTAAAACTTCATCCATTAATTCTAAAGCATCTTCATTATTCCAAGTTTCACATTTTCTTATTTTATTTACCTTTATTATATTATCTTCTTTTCCTTCTTTCATAAGTACACATTCTTCACAAAGCTCTTTGTACTTTTTTAAATCTTCTCTTATAGTATTTTCCACCTCAATAGTTTTAACTCTATTATTATCCTCGTCTCTAAAATCTATAAGTATATTTTCTGAGTTAATTAAATTATTTAAAAACTCAAAATGCCAGTTAAATCCATAATTTAGCCATAAATCATAAGTATTTTCTTCATTATCCTCAAATCTAATCATTATAAGAAGTAAATCTAATTTTTTATTGCTTATAATACTACTCTTTAAGGCTACTAAAACATTGTCTCCAATCTCTTTTAAAGCATATAAATAATCTTTAACGAAAATTATTGGAACTACTCTATCATTAACTTCTACTAAAAGTGGTATTAAAGTTCCTACTTCACTTTCTTTTAAAATATCATCTACAGTTAGAACTGCCATAATATCACATCCTAAATATTAATTACTTGAAATATCTTATATTATATAAGATATATACCATAAATGCCATAATTAAAGCTTTACACCTCCACTCTTATTATTATTGTTATTATCCCCCATAGATGTTATAATTAAAAAAGTTTAATGAGACTTTAAAAATTAGGAGAGATGAAAATTGATTAAATTTAAGAAAAAGCTTTTAAGTTCACTATTAGTTGCTTTATCAGTATCATTATTTTCACCAGTAAAGACAACTGTACAAGCTGCTGAAACTCCTCAGCCTGATATAGTTGGTAAATATGCTGTCACAATTGATTACGATACTGGAGAAATTATTTATGCGAAAGGAATTGATGACAGAGCCTATCCAGCTAGTACAACAAAGGTAATGACAAGCCTTATCTTTGCTGAACATGCTACAAAGACAGATTCTTTTCCATATACTGCAGAAGCCAAAAGCCAACAACCATACACATTAAATGATAGCTTTGGTCCAATACCTGTTGGTGAGGGAATGAATGCTGATGATTTAATGAAAGCTTTACTTATGTTCTCAGCTAACGATTCAGCCTACGTAATTGCACAAGGTGTAGCTGGAAGCGCGCAAAAATTCAGTGATATGATGAATGAAGAAGTAAAAAAACTTGGGTTGAAAAATACTCATTTTGTTACTCCAAACGGATTACATAATGATGATCACTACTCAACAGCTTATGATTTAGCTGTTATTTTACAAAATGCTTATAAGAACCCTTGGGTAAGCGAAACTATGGGACTTAAAGAAAGTTCAATAACTGTAAACGGGAAAAAAGTACTTTTAGAAAATAGAAATAAAGAACTTGGTATCGACGGAAATATTGGTGGTAAAACTGGTTTTACAACTCCAGCAGGTAGATGTTTAGTATCAGTTTACGAAAGAAATGGTAGAAAAATAATAGGTACTGTTTTAGATTCTCAATATGATGCTAAGGACGAAATTGTATTTAATGATATGAAGAAAATTATTGATTATAGTTATTCTGTAGATAAAGTTCCTTACATAAAATCAGGAACAACAATAGATACTATTCCTGTTGAATACAAACTTTTCAGATGGTTTGGACCAACTAAAACAATAGATGTACCTTTTGTTGCAACTGAAAATATAGACTATTATGATAACTATGTAAATGAAAAAGAAACTTCTAAGTCAATAAACTTAAAAGGTATGAATGCTTGGCAATTAGCTTCTCATCCTGATTCAGCAGCTGTTACTGTAAAAGAAAGAGCTTACACTAAGGATTATCCTGTTAAAGCTGATATAGGTACATTTACACTTATAAAAGCTAACTTCTTAAGCTACTTAGGAATATTTGTTATAGCTGTTGTTATAGTTATATTAATATTACTTATCATAAGAGGAATAAACTTAAGAAAACGTAGAAGACGTAGAAGAAATATATTTTAATTTTAAATAAAAAAGATTTAGTCTAAGACTAAATCTTTTTTTATTATGAATTTAAATCTTTAATAAGCTTTAATATATCTAAAGGCTTGTCTACATAAAAATCCGGCTTACTTTCCTTTAATTTTTCTAGAGGTAATGCTGTGTATGTAACACCACATGTTTTAACTCCAGCATTTTTACCTGATAAAATATCATAAGGTGAATCTCCTACCATAATTGCTTCATCAGGAGTTACTCCTAAATCACTACAAGCCTTTAATACTGGCTCACTTTCTGGCTTATGTTTTTTAGTAACCTCAGGTGTTATAAAGGCATCAAAATAATCAAATATACCCATTAACTTTGCACCACGCTCTGCCATGTCTCTCTTTTTTGATGTTACCACAGCAAGTTTAATTCCATTACTCTTTAGAGTTTTTAACATTAAATCTACTCCATTAAAATCCTTACATTCATCATCATGTAATTCTAAATTTATTTTTCTATAACAATCTATCATTTCTTCTATTCTATTTTCATCATAAGCCTTAAAAGTTTCTTGTAATGGCTTACCATAATTCATGGTAATTTCTTCAACTGTTGGCTCTAAATTTAACATTGTTTTAAATGTATGTTGAAATGACTTTAATATTAACTCATTAGTATTTATCAGTGTTCCATCTAAATCAAATAGTACTGCCTTTATCATAAGAGTCTCCTTTTCTAACTTAAAAATTTGTATTATTTTCAATAATTATATCATAAAATTAAAAAAAATTTTAAAAACCCCTTCACAAATTAAGATTTATAGTATATATTAATTATTAAATAAACAAATTGTACAAAGCATTGATAGGAAGAAGTAATCCTGGGAAAGAGTTGCAGCGATTGAGGGACGGTGGAAGCCTCATACTATACCTTTGATGAAAAACATCCTTGAGCTTCTAACCGAACTTCAAAATTTATTTTGATTAGTAGACTTAGACGGGTTTCTTTCCGTTAAAAGAAGGACAGTGTTAAGATGCACTGTTATTAAGTGAGTGCTTTTGTACTAACATAGGTGGTACCGCGGAGATGATTATACAGCCTTCGTCCTATTAATATAGGATGATGGCTTTTTTTATTGTCTTCTTTTAGAAATTCAGTAAAACCACATATTGAATTTCATTCTTTTTTATACGTATAAAAACATTTTATAAATTTTAAGAACATGTTTGGGGCCAAACAAAAAGATTTATTTAAAAATAAGGTGTAGTAAAAAATCTATACATATCTACACTATTTAATTAAGGAGTTGTTTTAAATGGAAAAATTATTTATACCACAGGGCTATAAACCTTTATTATCACTTAGAGAAACTGAAGTTGCTATTAAGGAACTTAAGGACTTTTTTGAAGATTCTTTAGCGAAAAACTTAAACTTAACAAGAGTTTCTGCTCCACTTTTTGTAAATGAGTGTTCAGGATTAAATGATGACTTAAACGGAATAGAAAGACCAGTTAGCTTTGATATGAAAGCTATGCCAGAGCTTAACATACAAATAGTCCACTCTCTTGCTAAATGGAAAAGACTAGCCCTTCATAGATATGAGTTTGAACATGGTGAAGGTCTTTATACTGATATGAATGCCATAAGAAGAGATGAAGATTTAGATAACATTCACTCTATTTATGTTGACCAATGGGACTGGGAAAAAATAATAACTAAAGAAGAAAGAAATCTAGAAACTTTAAAAGAAACTGTAAAATCAATATATAAAGCTTTTAAAGATTCAGAGGATTTTATTGCCTCTAAATATCCTCATATAGAAAAAATTCTTCCTAAAGAAATTAAATTCATAACATCACAAGAGTTAGAGGATCGTTATCCAACCCTTACTGATAAAGAAAAAGAGACTGCAATATGTAAAGAATTTGGAGCAGTATTCATAATCGGAATAGGTGGAAAGCTAGCTTCTGGTAAAAAGCATGATGATAGAAGTCCAGACTACGATGATTGGACATTAAATGGAGACTTATTATTCTACTACCCTCTTTTTGATGAAGCAATAGAACTTTCATCAATGGGAATACGAGTTGATGAAGAAAGTCTTTTAAAGCAATTAGAAATTGCAGGCTGTGTGGATAGAAAAGATTTACCATTCCACAAAATGCTTCTTGAAGGAAAATTACCATACACTATTGGCGGAGGAATTGGTCAATCAAGAATTTGTATGTTCTTCCTAAGAAAAGCTCATATTGGAGAAGTTCAATCTTCTATGTGGGATGAAGATATGATAAGAAAATGTGAAGAAAACAACATACATTTATTATAATATTCTAGCATTTTTTTAAGTTAATTTATAAAATAAGTTATGTTTTGAACCAGTGTTGATTTTAGGAATATAATTTCACTATATTGAATTGCATAAGTTTAAGTTGTCAAATTAAAATTTTGACTTTCACTTAACTTAATCTTTTAAATTAACTTTAATATTTAAAAATTCAATATTATCCCTCTTACAAATATAGTATAATCTTCTTAATAAGCTAATATTTAAAAGGGGGATAATCATTATGAAAAAATCTGGTTTAAAAACCTTACTAAATGTTTTAGCAGTAATTGCTATATTTTTCTTAATGGTTAAAGTAAGCTTGCCAATGGGGAGCATCTTACTTGTATCATTTATAATATTTAAGATAACAATAAACAAACATCTAATACATATGTTTAAAGGAGCCAAACAATTAAAAGCTAATAATTTAGAAGAAGCTTTATCTTGCTATAGAAAAGCTGCTCTTTGTTCTAGCTCTAATGTAAAAGCCATAAAAACCTATGTATTCTTAGAATTAAAGACAGGTTCTTACGAGGAAGCTTTAGAAACATTAAAATCAATAATATCTAAAAGAAAATTCCTAGCAGATGCTGCCAATCAACTTGACTTACTTCAAGCAATACTTTATTGGAAACTAGGAGATATTAAAACATCTCTTCAAATTCTTGATGATTTAAAGGCAAATAATTTTAATTCTCTTGATTTCTATGAAGTTTATGGATATGTATTAATCCAAGATGAAAATTTTGAAAAAGCAATTTCAATAAGTAATGAAGGATTAAAAATTGATGATTTAAGTCAAATAATAAGAGCTAACCTTGGAGAAGTTTTTTATAAAATTGGTGATATTGAAAAAGCCTGCTTTTATTTCAACGAATTAATAGATGAATGTGCAAATTTTTCAGAACCTTATTATTTTATGGGAATTATATCAAAAGAAAAAGATGATTCTTACAAGGCTAAAGAGCTTTTAAACAAAGCTATTAAGTATGATGAGTCTATTCTAAGTAACCTATCAAAAAATGATATAGAAAACGCTTTAATAAGTATAAATCATTAATTATTGTGATATTTCATTATAGCTTAAATTTTAATTTCATTCTATAATGTATAAGGAACTTAAAAGTGGTTCCTTATATTTTTTTATTTAAAAAGGAAGTGATTATCTCGTGAAGCTTTTAAGAGAAATGCTTATTGTAGTATTTATATACTTTTTAGGAGAATTTATTTCTAAAAGTTTTATACATAGTGTGCCTGGTAATATTATAGGTATGTTAATATTATTAGTTTTACTATGTACTAAGGTTGTTAAAGTAGAAGCTATTGATTCTGTTGCTCAATTCTTCTTAGACCATTTGGCCTTCTTCTTTGTTCCTGCAGGGGTTGGACTTATGACATCCGTTGGGCTATTAGAAGGAAATATTCTTAAATTATTATTTATATGTATAGCTTCAACTTTTGTTGTAATAGGAGTTACAGGTTTAGTTGTCCAAGCTTTAATAAGAAGAAAAGAAAAAAAATTACTAGGAGATGAAGTTAATGAACAGCATTGTTAGTAACCCTTTATTCGGAATTTTATTAACTCTTTTTGCTTTCGAAATTGGTATGACCATTTATAAAAAGACTAAAATTCCAGTATTAAATCCTCTATTAATAGCGATTGCTATTGTAATTGCAGTGTTAGTTACTTTCCATATAAGCTTTGAAACTTATAATATTGGTGGTAACTTTATAAACGCATTTTTAGGACCAGCCACTGTAATTTTAGCAGTTCCATTATATAAACAGTTACAACTTCTAAAAGATCATTTTGTACCAATAATGACTGGAATCATTGTAGGAAGCTTAGCTTCTATGTGTTGTGTAGTTATAATGGGATATTTTTTAGGAATAAACCACGAGCTTATAGCTTCTTTAGTTCCAAAATCAGTTACAACTCCAATAGGTGTTGAAGTAGCTAGTGGACTTGGTGGAATACCATCAATTACAGTTATAGCTATAATAATAACTGGTATAACAGGTGCAGTTATAGCTCCTATGGTATGTAAAGTTCTTAAAATTGAGCATGAAGTTGCTATGGGTATTTCTATTGGAACCGCTGCCCATGCTGTTGGAACAACTAAAGCATTAGAAATAGGTGAAACTCATGGTGCTATGAGTTCATTATCTATAGGTGTAGCTGGATTAATAACAGTTTTCCTTGCACCACCAATATATATGCTAGCAGCATTCATATTAAAATTTGCCTAAATCCTAAACAGTGATAAAAATTCACTGTTTTTTTTATTTTTAAAGACTATATTCCTTAATTATAGAAATACTAAAAATATAAATCTATAAATTAAGGAGAATTAAAAATGAAAATATTAAAAAAGTTTTTAGGATTTTTTGCCTTAGCAGTCCTTTTAAATCCCAATACTCTAACCTTAAATGCAAGTACATTTCAAAAGGAATCTTCTTCTCAAAACAAAGAGATTCTATATGAAATCACAGCTTTCACAACAGAAAAGAATACTTTGAATCTAATAATTAATGAGCTATTCAAGGAAGATAACGCACTCTTTATAGATGCTTATTTTTTAAACACAACTGAAAGTACCACTTTCGAAAACTTAGAAAACTTTAATATCTCAGTTTATGATGCTAATGATAAAGAAGTTTTAAATAAAACCTTTAAAAGTGTTGTTATCCCTAAAGGTCTTCCCCCTCAACAGGGAAGAAAAATCTTATTCCCTATAGAAAAGGATTTTTACAATTTACAAGATAAGGACTTATCAAAATTATCTTATAAATTCACTTTTGATTATATTTAAAAACTTATAATAAAAAAATCTATAAATAGTCTAAAGAGAATTTCCGTATAAATTTTAGAATTTAAGTAATTAAGAAAAGCCTTTGCCTTAAGCCAATGAAATTTTATTAGTATTAAACACTTTTTCTTTTAATAAAAATATATTAAGTTTAAGATACAAAATCAAAAATTTGTATTTACACTTAAGTTTTCAATGGTTAGCAAAGCCTTTAAATTAATTGCTATAAAATCTTAGAAAAATATTATAATTCTCTTAAATATATTTATAGATTTTCTTTATACTCTTTTAATATTTAAATCTCTATTTATTTAATTTCCTCTATAAAGTTATTCACTTAAATAAACTCCATTCTCCATGTGAAATAACCTTTTTCCTCATCTTTTTCATATATGAAATATGCTGCAAAAGTATTTCCCTTTCTACTTTTTAGATTTCTAAACCCAACCTTTCCATTAGCTAATAGAAGTCTTACCATTTGAGGAGTAACTTGTTTTCCAAAGGAAGTTATATACTTATCATTTTTCCATATAGTATATTTACATCCATTTTTCCAGTTTACACATCCAAAGCCTTTTTCTCCTTCTACAACAGGATTTCCACAGTTAGGACAAGTTCCCAAAACCTCTACTCCTTCCGGTGCCTCAACCTTAAAATGCTTTGCCATAGAATCATCTTTCTTTATAGCATTAACACCTTCTATAGTAAAGCTTCTTATAAGTTCTAGGAAATCTTCCTTTTTAACCTTCCCTCTTTCTATATCTGAAAGGGTTTTCTCTAACCTTCCTGTGTACTCTAAGTCTAGAAGTTCCTTAACAGGGAATATTTCAACTATTGTTCTACCAAGCTCTGTACAAGTTAAACTCTTACCTTTTGTAGTAATATATCCTACGTCCTTAAGCTTTTTAATTGTCTCAGCTCTAGTAGCTGGTGTTCCTATACTAAATCCACTTAATATTGAAGCCATCATTTCTTCACTATCTTCCTCTGCATCTTCTTTAAAACTCTTACCACAAGTCTCCATAACTCTAAGTAATGTCTTTTCTGTATGCTTTTTAGGTGGTTTTTTAGTAACCTTATTTATTTTACTATCTACTAAATCAACTATTTCTTTTTCATTTACCATTGGAAGTATTGTATCTTTACTATCTATCTTTTCAACAACTCTCCATCCCTCAATAAGCTGAACTTTTCCTTTTGAAATAAATACCCCTTTAACTTCTGAATCATTTACCTTTGAAGTTATCTTAGTCTCTTCAAATTCAGCTACAGGCATAAACTGCATTAAAAATCTATTTTTTACTGCCGTATAGACTATTTTCTCATCTTGAGTTAAATTATTAGGTTTCATATATGTTGGTACTATAGCACTATGGCTTTCAACCTTTGAATTATCAAAAACTCTTTTACTTTGAACAAACTTTATTTGATTCTCATAAGGTAATCCAACCTTAAGCTTCTCAAGGACATTTCTAGTCCTATCAACTAAACTTTCTTCTAAGGCCATACTTCCTGTTCTAGGATAAGTTATAAACTTCTTTTCATATAAAGACTGAGCTACTTTTAAAACCTTATCTGAAGTCCATCCTTTATATTTACTTGTTACATATCCTTGAAGATTAGAAAGATTAAATAAGAATGGTGGATATTCTTTTTTTCTTTCTGTTTGCTTCTCAATTATCTCGGCATTCTTATCTTTTATTTTTTCTTTTATTTCATCTAGAACTTTTTTATCTTCAAACTTCTCAGAGTTATTTTCATAATAAGTTCCTTCAAATTCCTCATTTTTTGAAGTTTTAAATGTGCCATTTAACTTATAATAAGCACTTGATTTAAAGTTTTCTATTTCTTTATCTCTATCATAAATTATTTTTAAAGTAGGTAAAAGTACCCTTCCTATGTTTAATATTTGTCCGTCATTTAATTTATACTTTATGGTTGTAACAGAAGTTAAGTTTATTCCTATTATCCAATCTGCCCACTGTCTTCCTATACCAGCATCTTGTAATGATTGCATATCTTCATTAGGCTTTAACTTCTCCATTCCTTTTTTAACTTCATCCGGTGTCCATTCATTTAATAAAAGTCTATAAACAGGTTTCTTTTCCTTGAAATACAGGAAAATTTCATCTGCAATTACTTGTCCTTCTCTATCAAAGTCAGTAGCAGAAATTACTCCATCTACATCATCTCTATCTATAAGTCCTTTTATTATCTTTATTTGCTTTTCGGCACCCTTATCAATCATATTTCTATTTAAAGAATCTTGTTTTATTTTATATTTAAATACCTCTGGAATGAAAGGAAACTTTTCCATCCTCCATCCCTTCATGTTCTCATCATAATCCTTTGCATCAAATAACTGCAATAAGTGTCCAAAAGCCCATGTTATAAGATATTGTTCGCCTTCAAAATATCCATCTTTTCTTTTTTTTATGTTAAAAGCATCTGCAATATTTCTAGCAACAGATGGTTTCTCTGCAATTATTACCTTCTTCAAAGTATCACTCCTAATTATCATCCTTTTGTTCTATGAATCGTTATGTACTCCCTATTATCTATCTTTGACATATTTAAAAATTTATTTCACTCTATTGAAATAATAAACTCACAGCCTACAAGACTGTGAGTATTCATTTATCTAAAATATATTAATTCTATGCTATGGTTTAAACTAAATTCAAAACATTATTTATTATAATATAAAATGACGTTTATTCATAGTCTTTATAAACTACCTCTCCATTTATAATTGTATAAATGGTTTTTGTAGCTATTTCAAAAGGACTTCCATCTAAAATTACTAAGTCCCCATCCTTATCTTCTTTTAAGCTTCCAACTCTTTCATCTATGCCTATTATTTCAGCGGGATTTATTGTTATTGCTTCTAATGCTTCATTAAAAGTAAGTCCCTCTTTCATGGCCATGGCTGCACAAAGTGGTAAATTATCTATTGTTACTACTGGATGATCTGTAGTTATGGCAATCTTAATGCCTTTTTCAACTAATGCCTTCGGTGTTTTAAATGTTTTATTTAAAGTTTCTGCTTTTCCATTAAAACTTAAAGTTGGACCAACTATAGCATCTAGATTTTCTTTCTTAATATAATCACTTATTAATTGTCCTTCTGTACAATGATCTAAAGTCAATTTAAGATTAAACTCCTTGGCTATTCTTATAGCAGTTAAAATGTCATCTGCTCTATGTGCATGAGCTTTCATAGGTATTTCTCTATTAAGTAATGGAAGAAGAGCTTCATATTTTAAATTCTTATTGAAATCTTTATCCTCTATTTCAGCATCAATCTTTCTATTTTTATAATTAATGGCCTCTGTTAATGTTTCTCTTAATAAAGCTGCAATAGCCATTCTTGTATTAGGCATCTTATTCTTTCCTGAATAAACTCTTTTTGGATTTTCTCCAAAAGCAACCTTTATTGCCACAGGCTCTTTTATAACCATATCATCAATACATATTCCATTTGTTTTTACTGCAGCAAATTGCCCACCTATTATGTTAGCACTTCCTGGTCCAATTACAGCTGTAGTAACTCCTGCCTTTCTTGCACATTGAAATCCTCCATCAAATGGATTTATTCCATCTATAGCTCTCATTTGTGGCGTTATAGGATCACTCATTTCATTTGTTCCATTTCCAGCTCCCTTATTCCCCTCTTCATGTAATCCAAGGTGACAATGAGCCTCTATAAAACCTGGAAAAACAAATAATCCATGGGCATCAATAACCTCTTCATCCTCTATGTATTGACTTAAATCTTCCGCAATTTTATCTATTTTTCCATCCCTAATTAAAATATCACCCTTCTCATACACTTTACTTTGTTCACAGGTAAATATCTTTCCATTTCTAATTAACATCTTTTCTCCCCCTTTTATTTATTAATTATAGCACTAAATAATTAATCCCTCTTATTCTATAAAAATAAAAGGGATTTTTAATTACATTTCATTTAGCATCCATATGAAAAAATTCAATACTCCAGCAAAAGAAACCCATATTATATAAGGAATCATTAAAATTCCTGCTATTTTATCAAATTTAAAAAACTTAATTGTGGTTATAACTATAAATATTAATAGTATTATAAGTTCTATAAATGCTAATCCGTATAGTTTAAAGTAAAAAAATACTATGCTCCATGCAAAATTTAATAGGAGTTGTACAATATAAAACCAAAGTGCAGCCTTTGTCTTTTCTCCTTGTTTATGCCTTAAATATATTCTGTAAGCTGCGATTCCCATAAGTATATATAAAATAGTCCATACTATTGGGAATACCTCTGATGAAGGAGCAAACCATGGTTTATTGAGGTTATCGTATATTTCTGTACTTCCTTTTATAAACCTTCCAATAACAAATCCGCCACCTAGTGTTATTAATAAACTTATTATGATATCTCCTAAATTGAATTTTCCATTGACCTTAAAGATATTCACATATATCACCTCTCAGGTAATTATATGTGTTTCTTCTGATATATATTATATGTATATATCAGAAAATTCAATTTCAGCTTTTTCCATTAAATTATAGTAATTATTATTAAATACATGTTCTATTCTTTCAGTTTCCTTAAATAAATCTACATCATAAAAATACAATTTAAATCTATTACCATAATCTCCATGTATTTCTACCCTTAAATCTCCTCCTTGCATTTTCATTAAAGACTTACTTATATAAAGTCCTAATCCACTGCCTTCTTGAGTTCTATTTAAAGCTTTATTATTTTTTGTAAATTTGTCAAATATATATTTTTGCTCATCATAGCTTATAGCAATTCCATCATTTTCTATCATTATTACAAGGTCTTTCTCTTCAAAATATATCTTTACATATATATTTCCATTTACTTCTCCATACTTAACTGAATTAGACAATATATTTAATATTATTCTTTCTAAAAACTCTCTATCAATAGCTACAAATATTTCTTCAAAATCTGGATCAAAAATAAAATTAATTTTTTTCTTTTTTATATACTCTGCGGATGCATCTAATATATTTTCAACAACATCAACTATATTAAGAACCATAACATTAGCTTCTATCTGCCCTTCTGATATCTTATTAGCATCAATAAAATTATTTATTGT
Source organism: Clostridium sp. LIBA-8841 (assembly GCF_034439435.1). Taxonomy (GTDB): domain Bacteria; phylum Bacillota; class Clostridia; order Clostridiales; family Clostridiaceae; genus Sarcina. Next base: position 992,447 of record NZ_JAPCKJ010000001.1, read on the forward strand.
TCTTATAAGTCTTAAACAATTCTGTTTAATTACTAAGTTATTTCTTTCTATAGATTCAATATTTTGCTTTTCTATATTTAAATTATTTAGTTGAAGAGCTGAATTTATTACATTTATAGGAGTCCTTAATTCATGACATATATTAGTAAAGAATTCTCCCTTTATATTTTCTTCCTCTAATTTTTCTGTTAAATATTTATTTATTCTTAAAATATTATTTTTCTTCGTAACATCATTTATAATTATAAATTCATAATTATCTCCAAAAGGTATTTTATAAACTTCTCCATTAGAATATCCACCATTAATATTCTTAAAAATTATTTCTTTGTGCGAATCTATACTACTCTTTTCTTTTGAATAAACTTGCTTTTTTAATATTCTTTTCTTTAAAACTTCCATACTTTCAGATAAAATAAATTCTCTATCACTAATTCCTAAAAAATTCAATGCTTCATTATTTAAATAGAACAGTTTCTCTTCTTTAAAAATAAAGATATAATCTCCAATTATAGAAACTATTTTATTAAATAATCGTTCTTCTCTACCTAGAAGCCTCTCTAACTCTTTTAGTTCATCTATTTTCTTCTGTAAATACCTTTTATTCTTTTTATATTCTTCTCTTTTTAAGATCATTATTTTATTAATATCATTAAAATTCTTATTTAATGAGAATCTTATTATTCCTTCTACTAAAATATAAAAGGCTGAAAAATCTAATATTTGACTAAAAAAAACATCTAATATACTTGTATTTTTGATATCATCAAGATTATTTAAAAGTATAATATTACCTACTGAAAATAACAAAATATATCCAATTAAGTAATAAAAAAATTTATCAGATGTATTACCTTCATCCATAAAAATCATTATAAGTAATACTACAAATAAAAGAACAACAAATATAAACATAAAATTATTTATATTTACCTCCTTAAGAATAGCTCTCATTAATTTTACGTTATTTGCTATAATTACATAAATAATATTAAAAACAATATTTGATATTAATAAAATAATATTTAATTTTTTAAAGTCTATATTCTTTTTCTTACCTAGAATTATTACAAGCGTAACAAAGTATTGAAGTAGTACACTTATTACTTTATAAATTACCATGCTATCCGTTACGTATGCTTCTGCTTTAGTAATCAAATAAAAGAATTTCGGTATAGTGAACCAATAAATTCCTATATTAACAAAGTAAATTAAATTATTTTTATTATTTATCCTACTACTTATTCCTATTAGTAATGTAGTGCCTAACATTACAACTGTAGCTAAATCTAGAAATTTATAAAATGAGATATATTTTTCTGTTCCTCTAAACAATAATGCTGATATTATTATTATTATATATATTAACCTTAAGATATAATATTGTAACTTAGGATTTTCATATTCTACTTTATATTCCACATTCTTTCTCCCTATTAAATTCCAATCTTATATTTGTTCCTGTATCCTTAATTGAATTTATCTTTATAATTCCATTTTGTAATTCAACTAAGTTCTTAACAATATATAGCCCAATACCTGTGCTTTTGTTTTTCAAACCCTTTTTATTCTTATTTCCCTTGCTATATCTTAAGAAAGCTCTTTCTAAGAACTCCTTATCCATGCCTTCCCCTGTATCTGTAAAGCTAATAACAACTTTATTTTTGCTTGCTTTAATCTCTACTCCAATTCCACCTTCAATTGTATGCTTTATTGAATTTGAAATTAAGTTTAAAACTATTCTCTGAATAAACTCTTGATCACACTTAACATACACTTCTTCTTCATTAGTATCGAAAATATATGTTAATTTTTTTTCCTTGATATATTCAGATAAATTCCCAATTGAATCTTCAATCAAAGTTACTATATTATAAATTTTTAAATTTGGTTTCAAATAATCATAATTAATTTTCGATGAATCGATTAAATTGTTCGCTAATCTCATCAAGGTTATGCAATTTTCTTTATTAACTTGATTATAATAATCAACTTTTTTAATATTCTTCTCAATATAAAACTTTTCCTGTACCTGAGCTGACGAATATATAACATTTATAGGAGTTTTTAAATCATGAGAAATACTTGATAAAAAATCATTTTTTATTTGTTCCTCTAAAGTCCTTTTCCTTAAATTATCTTTTATCTTTTCTGAACATTTTAATTCAGTTATATTTTTTAATGCTATTATTAAATAATCCTCTTTGTCCATTAAAACTTCTAATTCCCAAAATACTTCTACTCCACAAACCACAAGTGAAGCTTCTCCTTTTCTTGTTAACAGAAGCTCTTCTTTATTCCTAACATTTATTATTTTAAATAAATTTTTATTTATAATCTCTCTTTTATTTTTTAACTTTAATTCATGTAATAATTTTTTGTTTACTGTAAAAATTCTATAATTACTACTCTTCAAAATTACCATAGACATAGGTATACTATCTAAAAAATTCTTAAAATAACTTTCCATATCCCTTACTTTCTTCTTAAATTCTTTAAACTCATTATTACTTTCTTCCATACGCTTATTTAATATTTCAAGCTTTTGATTTTTATCAATTACATCCCTATGTAAAGTCTCATAGGGCTTTCTAATCATCATATCTGAAATCCAAACATATACAATAAAATATACTAATATTTTCAATATATCATTTAATAAAATCAAAAATTCTAAACTAAATCTATAAGTCAAAAAATCTAATATTATTAATAAGAAGTTTGTTAAAACTAATAGCTTTAAATGATTTAATAAATTATTTTCGTAGAGCTTAAAATCTCTCAAAACATATAAAATCATTGAAAGTAATACTATGGATATACTCCAAAAAATATACATATTATTAAAAAATATACTAATGAAAGCAATACTAGCTAAAAAATAAATTATTTTCTTAGTTTTTGATTCTATATTTTTTACATATGTTATAACTAGAAAACAATATATACTTTCTAAAATAACACATACAGAAACACTTTTTAACTTAGTATATTCCAGTATTTCATACTCTCTAAAAGATATTATTAAATATATTAATGTATTAAACTTTGATAAAGCAATAATCAATAAGTAAATACTTATTAACTTAAAAATCTTCTTATTAGAAAATTTAAACACTGTTGTAGCAATAAACGTTGTAGCAAACATCAATATAGTTTCAATAATTGTAGATATATCAATAGCAGCATATGGATTAAAAATATATAATGTACATAAAAGAAATATTATTCCAATAAAAATATTAATTAAACTACGTACTTTACTCAAATTTAAATACATATAATCATTTCCCATACATTCCAACATCTTCACTCCCTCTTAAAAATAATCATACAAATATACATTATCATAAAAAGCAAATGAAATTATTTATTTTTTTGTAAATTATTGTATTAAATTGTAATTAATAAAAAGACGTTAATACTGGTCTTAGCCAATATTTAACGTCTCTAAAAAACCTTTAAATTTATTACTATTTCTTACCTCAATTAGATCATTATCCTTATTTATATATTTAACAAAATCAGGATATAATTCAACTGCCTTAATCAAATCATTTGTAGCATCATCTAAATCTTTTCCTAAAATAGCCTTAAAACAACTCCTATTGTAATATAAGAAATGATTTTCTGGATTAAATCTTAAACCTAATGATAATATATCTATTCCTTTTTCAATATTATTCTCTTCTTTATATATTACAGCTAAATTTAAAAATGTATAAGCATATCCAAAATTCTTCTTTATTGATTTTTCATAAAACTTCTTAGCCTTATCATAAACATTTAGCCTCTTATATATTACTCCCATATTAAATAGTGCTAAATAATGTTCTCCATCTATCTGAAGTGCTTTAGAAAACATTCTATATGCTTCTTGAAGCATATCTTGCTCTTCATATATTGATCCTAAATTTGTATATGCCCAAAAATCTTCAGGACAAACTTCTATTGTTTTTTTATAATACTCTATAGCACCTTCCTTATCTCCAACATTATCTAATGAATTTGCTAAAAAGAATATAGCTCTATCATATACTGAATTTATATCAATAGCTTTTTTATATAATTCTATAGCTTTTCTATAATTTTCTTTTTCATCATATATTACAGCTAAACCATAATAAGCTCTAAATTCACAATTATTTATACTTAAAGCCTCTTCATATTTTTCTTTAGCTTTCTCAGTATCACCTAATTCATCTAACATTAAAGCTATACTTATTATTAAATCAATATCCTTTTCTTCCCCTAAAAGCTCCTCTGCTCTTAAATAATAATTTAATGCCTTTATTAAATTACCTTCATCATGTGCTTTATCGCCACTACGTATATAATTATCTATAACTCTATAATCATTATCCATATCTTCTCCTATTTTTTAATCTATTTATATTAATCTATTATATCAAATTTTTTTTAATTTATAGAAATTAAAAAAGGAGGTATCAATCTTTTGATACGCTCCCATTAAAACTCTAATTTATTATATATATCTTTTAAATATTTTTCAACATCCATGCAATGGTATCTTCCATAACATCTATTTTATTTTTTTCATTTAACATTTCATGTCTACCATTTTCATATAGTTTATACTGAACATTTTTTACTCCGAACTCTTTTAATTTATCTCTTAAGTTAATTATACCTTTCCCAAAATTACCAACTGGATCTTTATCACCAGCAAAAATATATATAGGCATTTCTTTATTTATTTTACTCATATTTTCAACTTTATGTATGCTTCTTAACCCTCTTAATAGATCATAATAGAATGAACTTGAACATATAAATCCATATCTTTCATTATCTATATATTTGTCCACTTCTTCCTCTACACTACAAAGCCAATCAAAGCTGGTTCTACATGGTTTAAAATTTTTATTAAAACCTCCGAAAATTAAGCTATCCATTAATTTGCTTTTATGCTTTTTCCCCTTTAACTTACTTTCTATTTTAGCTATTACTTCTCCAATAGGAGCTAATTTGTCTGGCTCTCCATTAGTTCCTGATAAAATTAACATATCTACTAAATCATTATACTTTTGAACTAATCTTTGACTTATAAATGAACCCATACTATGACCAAAGAGTATTATTTTATATCCTTTATGTTTTTCCTTAGAATTTTCTATTAGTATTTTGGCATCCTCAACCATCCATTCAAAGCCTTCATCATCAGCAATATATCCTAAAGAATCCAATTCCTTTGCAGTAAAGCCATGCCCTCTATGATCATGAGAATAAACTAAAAAACCTTCCTCAACAAGTCTTTCTGCAAACTCATCATACCTAATTGCATCTTCTGTCATTCCATGTAATATGTGCACCACCGCTTTGAACTCTTTACCATCACTCCATTTATATCCTTGTAATTCTAATCCTTCACTATCTTTAAATGCAAAACTTTCTCTCAATTTCATCAGCTCCCCTTTTAGACTATATAGTTTAAAAATCTTCTTATGTATAAGATACTACTTAATTCCGCTCCCTTAAACAACTAACTTTATTAATTTACTATTTTTTAAAAATTATTAATATCTCGTTGATAAGTTTTTTCTTTCTGCATATTCTTCAAACTTATTCTTCCAAACTAAAGCTCTCTTTTTATCCATCTTAAAAAGATAATTTAAAAATCTATCTAGTTCATTTCTTTTATAAAGCCCTTTAAAAAGATGTCTTGGATAAGATACTCTCTTCTTATAATTATTTTTAGGATCTATTATTTTAAGTGTATAGTCATTTTGTATATATATATCTTTACATCTTATATCAATTCTCTTAAATCCTAGTTTTTCAAAGTCCAAAATCATTAAATATAGTTCTTTACATAAACTTTCATCTAAACTATTTCTTCTTAAGTATTTATCTAAGCGAATTCCTTCAACATATTCTCTAACAATATATCCTTCCTTAGATTCATACATTTTAGGGAAAAATCTAGATTTTCCAACTCTTTTTAAAATACTACTTTCATCATTCCAAACAGTAACTCTTCTAAATATTTTTATAACCTTATTTTCTTCAAGCAAAAATACTACTCCGTTATGTCCTTCTCCTAAAAATGAACCCTCTCTTAAAGATTTTTCTAATGTATAGCTTAAATTTTTAAGACTATAATCAAAGTTTTTGCTCATTTTACCCCTCTTATTAATAAGTGCTTAATACTATATTATACATTTAATAAAATAAAAAATGACTAATTTCTATAATTAGAAATTAGTCATTTGGTGCAGATAGCGGGACTTGAACCCGCACACCCTTAGAGCAATACCCCCTCAAGATATCGTGTCTGCCATTCCACCATATCTGCATATAAATATTTGCCAATATATTTATATGCAGAATATGATTATTTTATTCCTTATATTTTTGGAAAGCCAATAGAGCATTTAAGTTATCAAAAGAATACACACTTTCAGTCTTTGAATCTCCAAAGGCACCATAAAGTACACTATCCTTATTTTTTATTTGGTAATACTTTAATTTATCTATTGCCTTATTAAATAATTCTTTATCTCCAATATAATTTGCTATTAAAGCTACATTAGAATATATTGATGGTGATTCAACCTGTGATGTTGCTTTTCCACTCTTTGAATCATAAGTAGCTACTAAAAATCCATCCTTTTTAAATTTTTCTTTTATCCAATTAATAGATGCATCTTCATTTTCTCCAACTTCAATTCTATTTAAAATTACTATTGTAGATAATAATAAATCAATATTTTTATCTTCATCATATTTTTGAGTTTCCTCATAAAATACTTTTCTGTATAAAGGCAAGTTCTCTGATATTCTTCCATTCTCTATTATTGAATTAGATTTTTCATAAATGCGTTCCCATTTCCTATCAACTTGACTTAATAATTTCATAGTTGGCAAATCTAAATAGCATAAAGTCGTTGTATTTCCTTTTCCGTAATTATCTATATAATCTACTAATGTTCCATTTTCTTCTGCATGTTTTAATAAAGAATTACCAATGTTTATGGCATAAAACTTATAGTAAAAGTTTCCCCATCTGTTATTTGCTAAAAGAAGTGCCTTTATTATTCTAAGCTCATCTATTGTTGCAGAAGAAGGAGAGTTTTCACTTCCATCTTTTCTCCAACTTATAAGTCCATTTTTTAATCGCATATCTTTAACTATATCAAAATGCTCATCAAATAGCTCTTGATTATTAGCATTTACTGCATAAAGCATCATAAGTCCTTCTGATTCTGATAAAACTGAATGACCTTTAGTTATATCACCTTCAGAACTCTTATCTAAATAATTTGTATAGATTCCATATCCAGATTCGCTTAAATCATTCTCTATAAAATCAAACAACATTTTTTCCTGTGGTGGATTAAAATTATCATTCCAATCTACTGTCATATGTACTGGTTTTAAATATTCTCTATTTAAAAATAATACTCCTATAGCTATTATTACTATTACACATATAGCTATTCCCCGTTTTTTCAAAATATCACCTCCAAAATTAGCGGTAACATATTAAAAATATAATACCTAAAATACTAAGAATCTTTATATTATTTCTATGTATATTAAAAAACATACATATAGGTCACTTAAGTATAAAGTGACCTATATATATTATAATAAACATTTACTTTTTTTACATATTTATCAGTTTCTTTAAATGGTATGTAAGTAAGATTTTTTCCATCATTAGAATGCTCATTACTACTTAACCATTCTTGAACCCGCCCTCTACCAGCATTATAAGCCGCAATTACGAGATCCCAATTATTAAACTCTTCATGAAGATTGTTTAAATACCAACATCCAAACCTTATATTAACCTCAGGTTCTGACAATAAGTCAGTATTAAAATCAATAATCCCTTGCTGTTCAGCTATCCATTTTCCAGTAGATGTGGTTATTTGCATAAGCCCTCTAGCGTCCTTATTTGATTTTGCCTCTTCATTAAAATTGCTTTCCGCCTTCATTACAGCTAGAACGAAATATGGATCCAAATCATATTCTTTACTATATCTCTCTACATAATTCATATACTTTAATGGAAATACAACATTTCGTAATATATATCCGCTCCCTAAAAACAACAAATATATGGCTAAAACAATTATTACTAGCCTTATAATTTTCTTCATATAACTCTCCTATTGATACAAAGTAAAAAACTCTAATAAATCATCAATTTGTTCCTTTGTCTTCATTAAATTACCACTATTATCAATTATTAAGTTAGAATACTCTTTCTTCTTCTCAAGACTTAACTGAGAATTTATTCTATTTATAGCTTCACCCTTACTCAACTTATCCCTAAAGCCTATTCTTTCTATTTGACTATTTTTATCTACCCAAACTAAAACAACCATATCCATATCTTTATGCATATTATTTTCTATTAGAGTTGCCCCATCTATTACTACTAACTTAGTACCTAATCTTTCATATTCATCAAGCTTCATAGCAATCTCATCTTTTATATATGGCATTATTATTTCTTCATATTTTAGTCTTTCCTTAGGAAATCTAAATATGTGGTTACCAAATTCTCTTCTTCTAAAGTCACCTCTCCAATCAAAGAAATGATCTCCAAAAGTAACTCTTACCCTTAAAAGTATATCAGGGTATTTTTCTAATACTTCTCTCGCAATAATATCTGCATCTATAACTGGTATTCCTGTATCCTTTATCATAGAGGAAATCGTACTTTTACCTGAACATATTCCTCCTGTAAGGCCTACTTTAATCATAGAATTAGTACCCCCTTATTTTAATTTGTACCAATCTTCTCCAATATTAACATCAACATCTAATGGTACACTTAATTTAATCGTATTTTCCATTTCTTCTTTAAGAAGTTTTTTGACAACCTCTAATTCTCCTGGAACAACATTTATTATAAGTTCATCATGTACTTGTAATATTAATCTACTATTTAAGTTTAATTCTCTTATTTTATTATAAACATTTACCATAGCAAGCTTTATTATATCTGCTGCTGTTCCTTGTATTGGAGCATTCATAGCAAGTCTTTCTCCTAAAGCTTTTACTATTTTATTTGAAGCATTTACTTCTGGTATGTATCTTCTTCTATTTAACATAGTTAATACATATCCCTTTGTTTTTGCTTCTTCAATAACATTTGAAATATACTCTTGTATTTTAGGATATCTTTCAAAATATATATCCATGTATTCTTTAGCTTCTTTTCTTGAAATATTTAAATCTTGTGAAAGACTAAAATCACTAATTCCATATACTATACCAAAGTTTACGGCCTTAGCTCTACTTCTCATTAATGATGTTACTTCCTCAACTGGAACCTTAAATACTTCTGAAGCTGTTTTAGTGTGTATATCTGAGTGGTGATTAAATGCATTTATCATATTTTCATCCCCTGAAATATGAGCTAGTACTCTAAGTTCTATTTGTGAGTAGTCAGCTGATATTAATAGGTCACCTTCTTCTTTTGGTATAAATACCTTTCTTATTTCTCTACCCATTTCATATTTTATAGGTATATTTTGAAGGTTAGGCTCTGTTGATGAAAGTCTACCTGTAGTAGTTACTGTTTGATTAAATGTTGAATGTATAGAGCCATCTGTATCTATAACAGCTTTTAATCCTTCAACATAAGTTGAATATATCTTTGAAAGCTGTCTAAAATATGTTATTTTTTCTATTATAGGATGTTTGTCCTTTAGCTTTTCTAAAACTTCTGCATTTGTTGAATACCCAGTTTTAGTTTTCTTTATAACTGGTAAATCTAACTTTTCAAATAATATTTTACCTAATTGCTTTGGAGAATTTATGTTAAATTCTTCTTCAGAAAGTTCAAATATCTCCTTTTGAGTCTCCTCTATTTCTCTTTTGAACTTAATAGATAACTCATCTAAAATATCCTTATTTACTTTAAATCCTATTGATTCCATAGAAGATAAAACTGTTTCTAAAGGAAGCTCCATGCCATACATTAATTCTTCCATTTTTTCTTCTTCTATTTTTTTCTTTAGAACTAAAGTTAGATCTTTCATAAATGAAATTCCAACTAAATCTTCTTCTCCTTCTTTTATATTAGGGAATTTTGAAAGATAATTATTTATTAGTGATAAAAGATTATATTCTCCTTTAGATGAATCTATTAAATATGCTGCTAGTTCACAATCAAAAGCTAATCCTTTAACTTCTATTCCTAATTTTCTTAAAGCAGTTAAAGCATTTTTTATGCTATAGCCATTCTTTAATATCTCTTCATTCTCAAAGAATTCCTTAAATAATTTAGTATTGTTTTCTTCCTTAACTAATTCTTTAAAGCTAATTGAATAATTTTTACCATCATAATTAATAAATATTTTATCGATTTCTAGAGTAGAATACTTTTCTTTATTTAAGTAAGTAAAGTTAATGTATACTTCACCCTTTATATTTTTAAGTAAAGCATCTAATTCTTTACGCTCCTCTATATTAGTGATTTTAACTTCTATTTCTGGCTCTTCCTCTTCTCCATTTGATAATTTATCTAAGATTGATTTCATTTGAAGCTTTGTGAATAAAGCCTTTAATTCATCTTTATTATAGTCATCCTTAGATTTAATCTCATCTAAGTCAAAATCTATAGGAACATTAGTCATAATAGTAGCTAACTTCTTAGAGAATATAGCCTGTTCACTATATTCAGTTAAATTTTCTTTTAACTTTTTACCACTTATGTTATCTATATTTTCTAAAACGGCCTCTACTGAGCCATACTCTTTAATAAGTTTAAATGCTGTTTTTTCTCCGACTCCTGGTACTCCTGGAATATTATCTGACTTATCTCCCATAAGACCTTTAACATCTATAAATTGAGTAGGAGTTACCCCATATTCTTCTACCATTCTGTCATAGTTATAAACTTCCACCTCAGAAACACCTTTTTTAGTTATGCACACATTTATATCTTTTGATGCTAATTGAAGTGCATCTTTATCCCCAGTCATAACATAAACTTCTATTCCTTCATCCTCAGCAAACTTAGCTAAACTTCCTATTATATCATCTGCCTCAAATCCATCTAACTCATATGTTGTTATTGAAAATAATTTTAGCATTTCCTTAACAATAGGAAACTGCTCTGCTAATTCAGGAGGCATTTTCTTTCTACCAGCCTTATAATCCTCATACTCTAAATGTCTAAACGTTGGTGCTTTCTTATCAAAAGTACAAACTATATAATCTGGTTTTATATCATCTCTCATTTTGAAAAGCATATTTGTAAAACCATAAATGGCATTTGTATGAGTTCCCTCACTATTACTTAATAAGGGCACCGCATAAAAGGCTCTATTTAAAAGACTGTTACCGTCTAATATTAATAATCTTTTCATTCTAATCCTCCAATATATTCTATTGATCTAATAAAAAACTTTATCCCCAATAAATTCTACTTCTAATCTATTATATAAAAAGTGGTTAAAATAAAATTATAAATGGTATGACAAGAATATCTAGATAAATTTTTAATGAAGCCTAGTAATTCTCAGAATATATTTATAATTTTATTTTTAAAGTTTTTAAACAATCGTCTCTTTTAATGATTTTTCCCATTAGTTCTAATAATATTAACATACTTTAGAAAATACTTAAATCTAATTCTTCAGATAAATCCTTAATTACATGTGTTCCTGCTATACTATTTCCTTTGTCATCTAAAGAAGGTCCAAAGATTCCTATTCCCATTCTTCTTGGAACGGCAGCCATTATTCCGCCACCAACTCCACTCTTAGCTGGAATTCCTATATGTACTGCAAATTTACCTGAATCATCATACATACCACAAGTAACCATTATAGTTTTTATTATTCTACATATTTCTCTAGATATTACTCTTTCTCCGTTCCAAGGTAATACCCCATCATTAGCAAGCATAGCTCCCATTCTTGCTAAATCCTTAGCATTAACCTCTAAAGAACATTGCTTAAAATATAAATCTAATATATCATCTATATTTCCCTCTATAACTCCGTTACTTTTCATAAAATATGCCAATGCTCTATTTCTATCACCAGTTTCTTTTTCTGATAAATAAACATCTTCATTTAATTCTATAGTATCGTTTCCTGTTACTTTTCTAGTAAACTCTAAAATTCTATTAAATTTTTCTTCTTCTGTATCCCCTTCTATTAAAGATGTTGTTAAGATTGCTCCTGAATTAACCATTGGGTTAAAAGGCTTTTTAGAAGGTTTTCTCTCTAAACTTACTATACTATTGAAACTATCTCCAGTTGGCTCAACACCTACCCTAGAAAACACTCTATCTTTTCCATTATCTAAAATTGCAAGCATTAAAGTTATGACTTTTGATATACTCTGAATAGTAAATTTCTTCTCATAATCTCCTGCTCCTACCTCTTTTCCATCAAGAGTAACTATATATATACCTAAATCTTCTTTATTTGCTTTTTCTAACTCTGGAATATATGATGCTAATTTTCCATGTTCTACATACTGTCTATTATTTTCTATTAAACTCTCAAGAAAATTTTTCACTTTAGTTCGCTCCTTAGTCTAAAATTTATAGTGTAATAACTTAATAATTAATATATAAACATTATAACATTTTAAACTAATTATTATAAATTTTTTCATATACTTTTGATACTTATCTCTAATATAATAAAAAACTTTAACAACTTATTTTTTTCCTAGTTAAATAACTCATATCTTAAGCAACTTTTATTAAACCTCACTCATAGAATATAATAAAAAGCTTTGAGGTTTGTTATTATGAATATAAATAATCTTAATATACTAATGGAATATTTAAACACTGTTCCAATGAAAGAATATAAAAAAAATCTTACTTTTTTAGGTGAAGGAATTGCAAGAAAAGTTTTTGCTTTAAATAAAAATTTAGTTATAAAGGTAGCTAAAAATGAAGATGGCTTACACCAAAACTTTGTTGAAGCATATGTTTTCAAAAATGCTCCTTATAAGCTTAAACGCTATTTATGTCCGGTATTACTTTATGATAAAAGAATTCTAATCATGCCTAGGGCAGAAATTTTTCCCTATGTAAAAAGAAACTCTTTTGTTGATTTAAAGGAATTAAGAGAAGAAGACTCTGTTGAAGATGATATAAGTACACTTGGAGATAAATATTTTCTTTTTAAAGAAGACTTATATGTCCATAGTTCTTGGGGAATTGTAGATGATAATTATTATTTAATTGATTATGGCTGTACTTCTGAAGATGGAGACCTATATTATTACTCTCTTATGAAAATAAAAGGACTTTTATAAAATAATATTTCTTACTCAATTGTTTTATAATTTTTAGTGCATTATAATAATAGTAAGAATTTGTAAAGAAAGGTCTGATATTATGAACACATTTGAAAGTATGTTAGAGAATTATGCAAAACTAGCTACTCACATAGGAGTAAATGTCCAAGAAGGGCAAACCCTTGTTATATCTTCTCCTGTAGAATGTGTAGATTTCACAAGAATGCTTGTTAAATCTGCTTATGAAAAAGGAGCAAAAGATGTTGTTGTTCAATGGAATGATGAAATATGTGGTAAGCTAAAATACGAGTACTCTCCCTTAGAAGTTTTTGAAAGCTTTCCTGATTGGATGAAAGAATCAAGGCTAAGCTATGCTAAAGAAGGAGCTTGTTTCTTAAATATATCTGCCTCTGATCCAGAACTTTTAAAAAATATAGATCCCTCTAAAATAGCAGCTTTTAGAAAATCTTCAAGCACAGCTTTAAGAGAATTCAGTGAACTTTTAATGAGCAATAAAAACGCTTGGTCAATAGTATCTATTCCAACTAAAGCTTGGGCTAAAAAAGTTTTCCCTGATCTATCAGAAAAAGAAGCTGTAGATAAATTATGGAATGAAATTTTCAAAATAGTTAGAGTTGATAAATCTAATCCTGTTGAAGCTTGGAATAAACATAAAGAAACTTTAAAGTACCATATGGATTATTTAAATAAAAAGAATTTAAAATCTCTTCATTTTGAAAATTCACTTGGAACTGATTTAACTATAGAATTACCTGAAAATCATCTTTGGGCTGGCGGAGCTGAATATACTCAAGGCGGAGTTGAATTCATAGCTAATATGCCTACTGAAGAAGTATTCTCTATGCCTTCTAAATTTGGAGTTAATGGAACAGTATTTAGTTCTAAACCTTTAAACTATGGTGGAAACTTAATTGATAACTTCTCAGTTACTTTTAAAGACGGAAAAGTTGTTGATTTCTCAGCTGAAGAAGGATATGAAACTTTAAAACACCTTTTAGATACTGATGAAGGAGCTAAATATTTAGGAGAAGTTGCTCTTGTTCCTTATGATTCTCCTATATCAAACTCAGGAATAATCTTCTTCAACACTCTATATGATGAAAATGCATCATGTCATCTAGCTTTTGGTAAAGCATATTCTCTTTGCTTAAAAAATGGAGAAAACATGACTAATGAAGAACTTGAAAAAGCAGGTGCTAATGACTCACTAACTCATGTAGACTTTATGATAGGCACTAAAGACTTAAAAATCACAGGTTTAACTCATGATAATGTTGAAGTTCCTGTATTCAAAAATGGTAACTGGGCATTTTAAGTAAATTTTTTAAATAAAAAGCAGAGAGTAGTTTATTTAACTTCATAAACTACCCTCTGCTTTTTTTGTATATTTAAGTATTCTATCTACATAAAAAATCTCTAAAGGAATATCCTTTAGAGATTTTAAATTGTTTATAATAAACTTTTATTTATTTCCTTTAGAATCAAAGTATATTCTATGAAGTTTTTTTCCATTTACAATTGTTGCAAATCCATTAGAATACATTTGTAAGAATTCACCTTCATATTTATACTCTTTTCCGTTCTTAATATCTTTAACTAAATTTTGACTTGATTCTAAAACATATATTTCTCCATCTTCACCTATATATATGTCTTTTAAATCTAAGGTCTGTTCTAAAGGTATCTTATTCCAACTATCAATTGGCTTTTCAACATCACCATAAACTATCTTAAATACCTTGTCCTCTTTCACTTCACCAAAGTACACATTTCCAGTTTCATCAACCCCTAAAAGTCTAACTTTATATGATGGATTAATACCTAACTTTTTATTTGGTTGTGTAAGATATATTCCAGATCCCTTTTCACTATCATATACCAATCTATCTGCTCTTGGCATTATTTCAATATTTCCTGGTGTTTCTGTTACTAAACTTACATCAGTTACATCATCATTGTTATCTATTCTCTTAACTATAGATTCTTTTGTATCCTCATTAGTAAACTTAATATATATAACTCCGGTCTTAGTCGATGCCGTTATTTCACTAACTTTATAAGCTGAGTTTACATTTCCAATTTCAATTTTCTTAGTTTTATTGGTATCCACATCAACAGAATATAAATTTACTGTATTATGTCTATTATTATCTTTAGTAGCTGTAGTTACAAGCAATCTATTTCTATCTCTAAGCCAAGTATAATATGATGCTTTTTCGTTTTCTAAATCCACATTAACTTCTTCTTCTTTAATTGTATCAAATACCTTAAGATCTTGATTTTTATTAAAATATGCTACATATTCTCCATCATAAGATATTTTCTTATCTAACATATCACTTGGTAACTTTACATCCTTATTTTCCTTTGTATGCTGACTAGCTATATCTATTGCTTTTACATTTACATTAGAATTCAACTTAAAGTAAAATTTATCAAAAACAAATAAAACCAAGCATTGTAAAATTATAGACAAAAGTCCCCACTTTATAAACAGCTTCAATTTATTCATAAAACTCTCCTTTGTTATTTTACTATCACAGCTGAAGGAATAGATCTTTCCCCTACATTAGATGCTGGATTATTTACAAGTTTTCCATTTAAATACATTGTGGTTGATTTACCACCATCAAGGTTTATAGCCGTAACAACATCACAAGTATTTAACAATACCTCTTGCAATTCTTTTAAAGTTGCTCCACCACTTGTTAAGCTTCTACCGTCAATAACTAACATTACTATTGCTCCATCGGCTCTTTGTCCAATAGCTGTTCTTGGTGCAACTCCCCATCCGCCATCACCTTTCATAGGTGTAGGTTCTCCATCTTTGACTAAAACTGGTCCAAAGCTTACAGCTTCTTGGACATCTAATTCCTTAAGATCATTTACTGAATACATGCCAGCAATCATTTTTCCTGATTTAGTTATTCCGACTAGCTCAATTTTTTTATCATCTGGAACATCTTTATATACAACTTTACCTTCAGACATAACTATACCTGCTGGAGTTCCTCCATTACCAGTCCACTGTGCTGTACTAGATTTATCCGTAAAGGCTCCTCCATTTATAGCTGCAACAGCATTATTTTCTTTTGCTATTTCTGAAGTAGTTTGTCCTTCTTGTCCAAGATATTTTGAAACCCCTATTTTTACTCTAGTAGGATCTTTTACTACAATATAGTATCCACTATATTTAAAGTTATCAAAAGAGTATAATTCTATACTATTATCATGTTTAGTTGGCAGATTAACACTTGTTTTAGCATTTTTATAACTTGCACTTGTCTCTTCAACATTAGAGTTTAATATCTCGTTAATTTTTTCATTTGATAAAAATGTAGTTGCCATCCATTGATGGCTAAAACTTGTCATGGCTGCCCCTACATATGTTCTCTTAGCATTTTGAAACGGTCCATATAAAAGTATAAAAGGTGCTGTAATAGCAGTAAAGATTAATTCAAAAGCAATAAACATTGCTAAGGTCTTCCACTTCTTTTTACTTCTCCTCTTTTTTCTATTATCTTTCCCCATTGCTCCTCCTTAATTTAAAATAATCCATTTTCATTTGTAACCAAAACCAATTTACCCGTACACTTTGTTCTTTTTTACAGTATCACTTATCCATTATACATTATTTTTTATACAATATTATTACAAAGTTTTATCTTTATACAAATTTCTCTACTAAATTTTCATATTTTTTTAAAATAAAAAGCTCATGAACCTTCCATAAGCTTTCAAAATTACAATATATTCCATTTTATAAATTAAATTTTCTTTCATCATATCCTAAGAACAAAACAAAAAATATAACTTGTATAACCTCAAATATCTTCTTCATTTGTTTCAACTCCTTTTAATATCTTACAAAATAATTATATATTTATTAGATATGTAATCATATTTTTCTAGATTACAAATTACTTTCAAATTTGTAATCTCCTCTATTAGATATATCCAATAAACTCAAATTAATACTGTAAGATAAAAGGCAATTAGGAAATAAATAACTAGTGTATTTTTTATATTTTTTTGTAAAATAAAAAACACTAGGTTATTTACCTAAGTGTTTTCAAAATACGAGATAAGTCTATAAGCCGAGTTCTGTATTCGACAATCATCTATCTAGGCCTACCGTTGCCGATAGGCTCAAGCGACACACCCGAGGACGGGACGGGCAGCCCCTATATGTCCTCCTATTTGGTCTTGCTCCGAATGGGGTTTACATAGCAGTATAGTCACCTATACACTGGTGAGCTCTTACCTCACCTTTCCACCCTTACCTAGATAAATCTAGGCGGTTTATTTCTGTTGCACTATCCTTAGAGTCACCTCCACTGGACGTTATCCAGCATCCTGCCCTATGGAGCTCGGACTTTCCTCTCCTAGTTCTAAGACTAGCAGCGATTGTCTGGCTTACTCGCAAGATTAATATTAACATATAAAATTATTTTTTTCAAATTATTTTTTTTACCATTTACTACAAATAACAGCAATAGCTATTATTGCAATGAGAATAAAAGCTAGAGGTATTCCTATTTGACTCATTATTAATAATGTTAAAATTGCTCCTACAGCAGCCCATTTTAAAGCATTCTTAATGCTATTATTCTTCTTTACTCTTCCACAGTTACAACGATTTCTTTTAAAATTTTTAATCAATTTACAAAAATCATCTTTTAAGTCTTTAAAACAATCATTATTAGAATTTTTTCTTGAATTTGACCCCATAATATTCAATCCTAAGTATTATTTATACATTATTATATGAAAAATCACCTACTTTATCCATAAAGCAGGCGATTTTTTTCTTTATTTGAAGCTATTAATTAATTCTAATCTCCAACTCCAAAATCAGTATTTTCAAATAATACTTCTATGTTATTATTATTTTTCTTTAAGAATGAATACTCATTCTCAAACCATTTTATAAGTTCTTCATCTCTTTTAAAATTAGTTGTATTCTCAGTCCATATATTAACTGTTCCATACTCAAAATTATTTAAAAGAATTTCCATATCTCTTTTTATCATCTCTTTGGTTTGTCCTTTTATACCAACCATTAAGCATATTGATTTGAAATATTTTTTTATTTCTTCTACATCTTTAAATCTAGCATTTTTATTTAAAACATCATTTCTAAATTCATCATCAAAGGTTTCTATTCCTGTCTTAAATATTATAGGAACTCCGAAATATTCTTCTATTTCCTTTAATCTATTTCTATAACACCAATGTGCCTCAAAAAAAATCTTCTTAATATTCTTTTTTATAACAATCTCTTTTATATCTTCTAATGTTTCCTTTGGAAGTTCAAAGACACTTCCTGAATTTATAACTTCTAAAACTCCATAAATTCCTTTGACCTTACTAAGTACTTCTTTATTTAACTTAATTATTTCCTCAGTATTTTTTGAGTTATCTTCTATGTAATCACAAAAGGCACATTTTCCCCATACACAAGGAAAAGATTTTAAAAGAACTATTTCTCTATTATTTTTATTATCTATAACATTATATCTATCCAATTCTTTCATCTCCAATTATTCATTCTGTGCTCTTAATAAAATATTCTTAGGTAATCTTCTTACAACTTGCACCATTATTAAAACAGCTACTAACTTATCACAATAGTCTGTTAAGAATTGAGTTATAAAAGCACTAACTACAGGGTTAACCCCTAAATTATTTAAAATCACTATTATGTAACTAGATCCTGAAGAAGTTATTCCTCCAAATATATAGGCTGTTAGAACAGCTCCAGTAAAACTTACAAATATAGTCATTATAAGTACACTTAAAAATATTTTTTTCCCCTTCATAAGACCTTTATCATAAAAATATCCTGCAAAAAATCCAGTAAATATTTGAACTGGTGCAAAATATAAAGAATATATATCAAATGTTATTCCACTAACTACACTTCCTAATATACCTGTAGCTACTCCATAAGCTGGTCCTAGTACAAATCCAACCATTATTGTACCTAAAGAATCTAAATAAATTGGTAACCTTAAATTTAAAGCTATAAAAGCACCTATTATATTTAAAGCTATTCCAATTCCCACTATTGTTAATTTTAAACTTTTTGAACTTCTCATCTTAATATCCCCCTATTAAACACCATATTTTTCGTTATTAATTACATTTTTAATATCCTCTTTATGATGAAGGAATATTTTACTTAGAAAACTAAGCATAAATTCTTTACTATTTACTTTTTCTAAAACAAAAACATTTTTTCTCTTTTTATAAAAATCTGCAACATCTACAAGGCTTTGTCCCATAGCTATATCCTCACAAGCTACATCTACATAAGCCTTGAAACCTTCACAAAGGTTTCTATTTACAAAATATTCTACAGCTAATGGATCATTTATAACACAACCAAGAGTTCTCTCTTGAGCCCAATGAAAATCAACATAAAATCTAGTAATATCACATATAAAATCACCAACTTCATCTTTAAATTGATGTATAATCTCTCTTAAATTTGGTGTTAAAACTATCTCTCTCGTAACATCTAAACCAACCATGGTGAACTCGCCATTAAACTGATTTAAGAATTCCTTTGCTCCATGAGGATCTACCCAGTAATTGAACTCCGCTACTGGAGAACAATTCCCATGACTTTTATAAGCTCCTCCCATTGAAACAATCTCTTTAACTCTATGAAAAACCTCTGAATTTTTTCTTATAGCCATGCACAGATTTGTTAAGGGTCCCAAAGCTATTATGCTAATATTCTCCTCATTTTTTAAGGTATTCAAAATAAAATCTACGGCCCCTTCTCTAATATACTCCTCAGAAATTTCTGGAATGAAAGTTTCTCCTAAACCATCTTCTCCATGAGTATCCTGAGCTGTTACAAGTTCTCTTTTAATAGGAGTACTCTCCCCTAAATAAACAGGTATATCTAATCTATTCAAAAGCTTAAGTACCTTTAAAGCATTTTTAGCTCCCTGTAGACTTTCAACATTACCTGATACAGTTGTTATACCTACGACCTCAATCTCTTCTGATTTTAATGCAAGAATAAGCGCTAAAGCGTCGTCTATTCCTGGATCACAATCAATAATCACCTTTCTCTTATACATTTTAAATTCCTCCCTTTGATTTAAATTAACCAAAAGGCACTGTTATTACTCTCAAAAACACTCCTTATTCCTTGTAAAATCTTTCTGAAAATAATAAAAAACTATATTACAGGCATACTAAAGAGTATAACTATCCTACAATACAGTTACAGTCCTAGTTTTTTATAGAGGGATGGTTACGAACCTCTACCAAGTGAACTTGGATTTTATTATAAAGCTATGTTTTATGTAAATATTGATTTTAAGATGATCTTACAGTTCTATCTAAAAATCAACACTTGTTTAAAACATGATCTATTATAAAATTTTAGGTATGGTGTATATTTCACCATACCTATTATATATCAAAATTATATAAATTCAAATGGATCTTTTGATTCTTTTGAAATAACAAATTCTACATCTGAATCTAATCTTTCTTTTACCTTTTCACTTACATTAATTAGAACAGGCCACTCTGAATTAAAATGTCCTATATCCAGTATATTAAGTCCCATCTCTTTATAATCTGAAACAAAGTGATATGTTGTATCTCCAGTTATTATTAAGTCTGCACCAAGCTTTTTTGCATCTCCAAAGAAATCTTGACCACTACCATTTACAATGGCAACCTTCTTAACAACTTCATTTAAATCTCCTGCATATCTTAAATTTTTAACTTCTAGAGAATTTTTAATATTCTCTACTATTTCAAGGACAGTCATTTCTTTATTTAATTCAACAACTCTTCCTATACCAGCCTCATTATCAAATTGATTTTTCTCCATTATAATACCTTTTTCAAAACCTAACATTTTTACTAAGGTATCATTTAATCCATCTTTAACAGAATCCCAATTGGTATGAGCTGAATAAAGATTTATATCATTTCTTATTAATTCTATAATTTTTCTTCCTAACAAAGTATCTGTTGTTATTGATTGAGGTTTTCTGAATAAAAGTGGGTGATGAGTTAAAATAAGCTCTGCTCCCATTTCCTTAGCCTCTCTAATAACCTCTTCAGTACAATCTAAAGCTAATAAAACCTTAGTTATATTTTTCTTTCTATCCCCAACCATAAGACCTACATTATCAAAGCCTTCTTTTAAATTAACTGGGGCTATATCCTCTATTATTTTTATAATGTCATCTAGTTTCATTATATCATCCCCTTAAGCTTATTTATCTTTTCTTCTAAATCAGCTTTTCTCTTTTTTGCAGCCTCTGTGTCATCCTTAATAAAGCTTAATATTGTTTCACATCTATTTATTTTTTCTTCAATAAATTCTTTGAATAATGGATGTTCTTTTTTTCTTAAAATAGGACTGATTTCATAATCTATTTCATCTTCAAAAATTAATTTTTCTGAATCCTCATTATATTTAACTTTAAATAGCTCATAAAATCTTCCCTCATCCTTAATTAAATCCTCATCTATTATTTCATAATTATTTTTATATAAGAACTCTCTTAAAACTTCTGGATTTTGAGCTGGTTGTAAAATTAGAAAATCATATTTCTTTACCTTTGGCATATCAGCTAATAATATATCTCTAGTTAAGTTTCCTCCCATACCAGCTAATATAACACCATCTACTTCTCCAAGCTTTAAAGGGTTAAGACCAGGCCCTAAAAGACACTTAACCTTATCACTAACTCCTTCAAAAGCAACATTAACCTTTGCTTTTTCTATAGGACCTTTATTTATATCTGAAGCTATAGCTTTTTCACATATTCCTTCTTTAACTAAATAAATTGGTATATATCCATGATCCGTACCAATGTCAGCTATACTTTCACATTTATCAACATGTTCTGCTATTCTTTTTAATCTTTTACTTAGTTCCATCCTATCCCACTTTCTACAAAAAATTTAATAGTGTTTGTATCTGAGAAACCAAAAACACCAATGATATTATTAAGGACACATAAATATATCTTTGAGCTAATTTTTTATCGTATTTAGCACAAAAATGACTTGCATAATAAATACATACTAACAAAATCATATTCATTATGCCATATATAATTTGCCTTACAGCAAAATCCTTTGCATTTCCAAAAGTACAAGGAATAAAATGTGCATTAAAGTCAATTGGCATTTTATCAGGCATAATCCCAGATAAATATAATATAGAAGGTATCAAAATAATTGCTAATATTATTAATGATGTTATTATAAATGGAATATAAAATCCCTTATCCTTTATTATTGCCCTTGCATTATTAATCTTTACCTTAAAACTTTCTTCTTTTATGCCTTTTGATATTATTAACTCTTTGAACTTTTCAAATTCATCTGGAGATAATCCATAACTTATCTCTTCAGTGTGTATGTATATAACCTTTTTCCCAGAAGTTACAAACATACGCGCAAGCCCTACATTATGAACAACACATCTACCAAAACAATATTTATGCTTTCCAAAACCAGATAATTTAAATCCATTTATAAACTTATCTTGTTCTAAAAAACCATTTACATCTTTAAAATTTATCCTAAGTTTTTTTAATCCTTTAAAACAGTTTATTTCAATGTAATCATCATTAACTTCATAAACTAAGGATAAATCCAGTAGAATATAATAAATGCATATAATACTGTAAACAAAGCTTGCTACTATTACTAGGTTTCTTTCTAAATAACCATTCATTATGTCATTTAGTATTGCTAACAATACATTTCCTAATAAGAAATATGCCAAAACTTCAAATACGCCTTGGCCTCTTCTAGCCTTAAATTTTGTCATTTACTACTTCACCTCATTGTAATTATATCATAAAATAAAGCTTTCTTCAGAACTCACTCTTCTCTATTCATATAGACTGTACATACTTTATATGAATAATAAAATTTATCTGCTCCTTCAATAAAATGAATTCTTTAAACTCTACCTCAAATTCTTTATAAATAAGATTGTATTTTAAACCAATGTTGATTTTAGATAGAACTGTAAGCCCATCTTAATAAGCAACTTAGAGTTTCATTATCTATGGAAATATAAAAAAAGATTAGTACCATAAAGGTACTAATCTAAATAATCTTTTAATTTTTTACTTCTACTTGGATGTCTTAACTTTCTTAAAGCTTTTGCTTCAATCTGTCTAATTCTCTCTCTAGTTACGTTGAATTCTTTACCAACTTCCTCAAGAGTTCTAGCTCTTCCATCATCTAATCCAAATCTTAGTCTTAATACTTTTTCTTCTCTAGGAGTTAAAGTATCTAAAACATTGATTAATTGCTCTTTTAACATTGTGAATGCAGCTGCTTCTGCTGGTGCTGGAGCATCATCATCAGGTATAAAGTCACCTAAATGTGAATCTTCCTCTTCACCTATTGGAGTTTCTAATGAAACTGGTTCTTGAGCTATTTTTAAGATTTCTCTTACCTTATCAACTGGCATATCCATTTGTTTTGATAATTCCTCTGGTAATGGATCTCTTCCTAACTCTTGAACTAATTGTCTTTGAATTCTTATAAGTTTGTTTATAGTTTCTACCATATGAACTGGTATTCTTATAGTTCTTGCTTGGTCAGCAATAGCTCTAGTTATCGCCTGTCTTATCCACCATGTAGCATATGTTGAGAACTTATATCCTTTTCTGTAGTCAAACTTTTCAACAGCCTTTATAAGACCTAAGTTACCTTCTTGTATAAGATCTAGGAATAACATTCCTCTACCAACATATCTTTTAGCTATACTTACAACAAGTCTTAAGTTAGCCTCTGCTAATTTTTTCTTAGCATAGTTGCTTCCTTCTTCTATTTTCTTAGCAAGTTCTATTTCATCCTCTGATGATAATAGTGGAACTTTACCTATTTCCTTTAAGTACATTCTTACTGGGTCATCAATAGCAATTCCCTCTGGAACAGAAAGATCTAATTCCTCTTCCTCTTCCTCTTCTTGCTCTATTTCACTTATTACCTCTATACCCATTGATTCTAGAACTTCATAGATTTTTTCTATTTGTTCTGGGTTTAATTCTATTTCATCAAGTTCATCCATTATCTCCTTGTAAGTCAATGAACCGCTTTTTTTCCCTTTATCTATAAGCCTTTTTACTAAGACCATTTTGTCAACTTTTTCTTTTACTTCTTTACCTTCACTTTTTTTCGCTTTTGTTGTTTTAGCTTTCATTTTATTACCTCCTTCCGCCATTAAAACTACTTACTCCTTTCTAGTTCTTTTAGTTTATCACTTATTTCTTTAGCTCTTTTAACTAAATCAAGTGATTCCTTAAACATATTGTTTTGTTCACAAATTTTTAGTTCTTTAAGTACAGTAGTCTGTTCTTGCTCTAACTTATATTTTTTAATAAGATTAACATAGTCCTTAACAAGAACTTCTATATTAGAAGAATGATCTAGAATAAGTAAGTCTTTTACTTCTAACCATTCCTTTAAAACTTTTGGATCTTCACACTTAGCTTCTACATGCTTTTCTAAATCGCCAAATCCCACTTCATTTATGGAATCATTGATTATTTTTTCTAATGATTTAATATTAGGAGATATTAAATCATCCTCTTCTAAGTATTTTTTTACTAATGAATGGTTTTCCTCCATACAAAGAAGTTTTAAAACACTTCTTTCACATTTAACATAAGGAGGCTCTACATATAATTTTGTTCCATATTCTTCCTTATTATTCACATTTTCATGGTTTTTATTGTTATTTGTCAAATTTTTATTTAATAAATCATAAAATGCTTGTTCTTTTATGGATGTTTCTTCTGAAATTTTCTTTATGTATACATCTTTTTCTATTGGATTTAAATCTGATAATATATCCACAACTCTTTCAGCATACTTTATTAATCCATTGTTATCTGAAAAATCTATACCGATTCTAGCTCTATGAAGCTTATAATCTATAAGTTTTTTGGCAGATTGAATTAATTTTATAAAAGCTTCTTTACCATTTGCTCTTATAAATTCATCTGGATCTTTACCTTTTGGTACTGTTAGTACTCTAACATCTAATCCAGCATTTTGCAATATCTCAAGTCCTCGTATAGTAGCCATTTGTCCAGCAATATCTGCATCATATGAGATTATTACTCTGTCTACATATCTTTTTAATAACCTAGCTTGATTATCTGTTAATGCAGTTCCTAGAGAAGCAACTACATTAGTTATTCCATATTGGTGAAGTGATATACAATCCATATATCCTTCAACTATTATTAATGTTCTTTCTTTTAATCCATGTTTTATAGCAAAATTTAAAGCATATAAATTAGTTCCTTTGTGAAAAACTAGTGTTTCTGGAGAGTTTAAATATTTTGGTTTTGAATCATCTAAAACTCTACCACCAAAACCTATTACACTCCCTTTATAATCAAATACAGGAAAAATAACTCTATTCCTGAATCTATCATAAAAAGTTCCCTTTTCACTCTTAATTCCTAATCCAGCAGCTTCAATAGCTTCATTATTGAATCCTTGTTTTCTAAGATAGTTTATGGTATTTTGCCATCCTTCCTTAGCGTATCCAAGTCCAAAGCTTTTTAATATATTTTCTTTTATTCCTCTTCTTAAAAAATATTCCTTAGCTTCCTTATTGTTTTGGAGATTAGAAAAGTAATATCTAGCAGCTTGCTTATTTATGTTATATAAAACTTGTTTTTTTCTTTGTGTTTCACTTTGTTTTCCATCCTCTATAGGAATTATTATGTTAGCTCTATCAGCTAATTCTTTAACAGCATCCACAAAGTTCAAATTTTTAGTTTTCATAACAAAGCTTATTACATTTCCAGCTTCTCCACATCCAAAGCACTTAAATATTTGTTTATCAGGAGAAACACTAAAAGACGGACTCTTTTCATGATGAAATGGACATAAACCAGAAAAATTCCTTCCTGCTCTTTTTAGTCTTACAACATCAGAAACAACATCAACAATATCGTTTTGCTCTTTAACTTTTTCTATAATTTCTTCTGAAATTCGCAAGAACTCTACTCACCTTCTTAATATTTTTTGACAATTAATTATTATTCGACATCAATTGATAAATTCCTTCTCAAATTTTAAATATAACTTTTTTTTTATTATTTTTCAAGTCTAAATTTATAACAATTATATTTTGGCAACATTTAGTTCTAATTATTCCAAAAATATTTAATAAATCACAAACTTTGGAACATATATCTTATTAAACTCATTTGTACAGTAATCATCGGTCATTCCAGCTACGTAATCGGCTACCCCTCTATGTATTCCTTCTGATTCACATATATCCTTATATAATTTCGGCATTTCATTCCAATTCTTATAATAATGTTCTATGACCTTACTCAATACAAACTCAGCTTTTTTCCTCTCATCTTCTAAATATTTTCCTAAATATATATTATCAAACAAAAATTTTCTAAGCTGAATAAAGGCATATCCTATTTCTTCACTTAAAGATACCTTGAGTTCTCCTTGTTCCATATTTTTAATTGTATTAAAAACACAATCTTTAACTAAAGTTTCTATTCTTTTACTCCCACTATTACCTAATTTATTAATTATTTCCTTAGGTAGATCTTCTTCTTTTAAAATTCCCGCTCTAATTGAATCGTCTATATCATGATTTACATAAGCTATCTTATCTGCAAACCTAACAACTTGTCCTTCAAACGTTCCTGCGACTTTACTAATATTTGAAAAGCCACTATGATTTAATATTCCATCTAAAACTTCTTTTGTTAGATTAAGTCCTAAGCCATCCTTCTCTATCTTCTTAACAACTCTTACACTTTGCTCATTATGCTTAAAACCACCTGGTAGAAAATCGTTTATAACATCTTCCCCAATATGAGCGAAAGCTGCATGACCTAAATCATGACCTAAAGCAATAGCCTCTATTAAATATTCATTTAATGAAAGAGCTACGCCTATGGTTCTTGCTACTTGAGAAACCTCTAAAGTATGCACAAGTCTAGTTCTATAATGATCACCATAAGTTCTTATAAAAACTTGAGTTTTTCTCTTTAATCTTCTAAATGATTTACTATGGATTATTCTATCTCTGTCAACCATAAAGCAAGTTCTTATATCATCTGGCTCTTCAAATCTTTCTCTTCCTATTGATTCTTCTGAAAACTTTGCGACTTTATTTAACTTTATTCTTTCGAAAACTTCAATATTCTCTCTTATTTTCATAGCATCACCTATTATATATATTCTATTCCCCTATTTAAAATCCTTTTATATTATATAAATTTTATATAATAGCCATTAATTTTATAATCTATATTTTAAAATCTAAAATATTATGCTTTTTTAACCATTTAATTTACCAACTTAACTATTATTTTATTTAAATAACTAAACTATTTCACATTTTAAAGTATAATCTAAACTTAATGATAATATGCTTATATTAAGGAATTTTTATTAGGAGGTCAATCATGGGAAAGCATTCTAACCGTTTTAATGAAGCCGATGAAGTTTTAAGTGCTGTAAAAACCATAGTTTTACCTATGTATAACTTAGAAAATTATTCAATAGAAAATATAAAATTTAAAAATACAGATAAAAATAGAGCTGTTTATAAACTTATTGATAATATCTATAATCCTACTAACATTTTCTGTTTAAAGAAGGTTTATTATGATGAGGGTACTTTATTATTCATATATTCAGTTATGGAATGGTTTGCTAGAAACGAAATTAAACTTCCAAAAATTCTTCCTTCAAAAGTTAATGGTAGATTCGTTAAAGCAAACAACATGCTTTTCATGCTTTCTCCATGGGTTGAAGGAGAAAAATGTAGTTTTGATAATTTAGAACATATTCTACTATCTATAGAAAATCTAGCTAAAATGCATAGCTGCTCAAGAAATTTTAAACCAATTAAAGGTAGTTCAATTAAAACTGGGTTTGATAGTATCTACATATCTACCTTAAAGCATTTTAACAAAATTCTTTCATCATTTAATATGGCTACAAAAATTGAAAATAAGGATAAATTTTCATCAATATTCTTAGATATCTTTGATGATAACCTCTATTTAGCCAAAGAAGCACTATTAGTTTCTAGCTCTATAGATGATAAAAAACTTAGCAAATCTCTTTGTCATGGTGATTATGTAAATAAAAACTTAATAATTAATAATTCTGAAGTTTGGGTAATAGATTTTGATAAGTCTTCTCTTAATTACTCTATGTACGACTTATGTTATTTTATGAGACGCTTATTAAAAAGAACATCTACTAATTGGGACATAGAATTAACTAAAAAAATACTTAAGACATACAATTTAATTACACCATTTACTGAGGACGATCTTAAATATATCTTCTCATACCTATCATTTCCTCAAAAATATTGGCGCTTATCTAAAGATTATTATAATAACATGAAAAAATGTAGTAAATCAATGTTTATAGAATCTCTTAATGAAGTAGCTAATAATACATCAGCCCAAGTTAGGTTTGTTGAAGAATTGAGAATATTATTTTTAACCGAATTTAAAGTTAAATTATAAATAAAGGAGTATTCATAATGAATACTCCTCTTATATTATTTTATTTATTATCTCTTATTTTTAACTTGTGCTTGTGCAGCTGCAAGTCTTGCTAATGGAACTCTGTATGGTGAACAACTTACATAATTTAATCCTAAGTTGTGGCAGAATTCAACAGATGAAGGATCTCCACCATGTTCTCCACATATACCTAATTTAATATCAGGTCTTGTTATCTTACCTTTTTCACAAGCAATCTTCATAAGCTCTCCAACACCAGTTTGGTCCAGTTTAGCAAATGGATCTTGCTCATATATTCCTTTTTCATAGTAATCTTTTAAGAACTTAGCGGCATCATCTCTTGAGAATCCAAATGACATTTGAGTTAAGTCATTTGTACCAAATGAGAAGAACTCAGCTTCCTCTGCTATTCTATCAGCAGTTAAAGCAGCTCTTGGAATCTCAATCATTGTTCCAACCTTATAATCTAATTGAACACCTTTTTCTTCCATTACTGTCTTAGCAGTTTCAACAACTACATTCTTAACATATTTTAATTCTTTTATATCACCTATTAGAGGAATCATTATTTCAGGAACTATATTATATCCTTTATTCTTTTTAACCTCTATAGCAGCCTCTATAACGGCTCTTGTTTGCATCTCAGCTATCTCTGGATAAGATACTGCTAAACGACATCCTCTATGTCCCATCATTGGGTTAAATTCATGTAATTCAGCAACTACAGCCTTAATTTCCTCTACACTAACACCAATTTCCTTAGCTAATGTATTTATATCAGCTTCCTCAGTTGGTAAGAATTCATGTAGAGGTGGATCTAAGAATCTGATTGTAGCTGGTCTTTCTTCTAAAGCTTCATACATTCCTATAAAGTCTTCTCTTTGCATTGGTAGAAGTTTTTCTAATGCAACTCTTCTACTATCTTCATTCTTAGCTAATATCATTTCTCTAACAGCTAAGATTCTATCTTCAGCAAAGAACATATGCTCAGTTCTACATAATCCTATACCTTCTGCACCAAACTCAACAGCTTGTTTAGTATCTCTTGGTGTATCAGCATTAGTTCTAACCTTTAATTTTCTTATTTCATCAGCCCATCCCATGAATGTAGCAAAATGCCCTGTAATTTCAGGAGATACTGTCTTAACTTGCTCTGCATAGATATTTCCTGTTGAACCATCTATTGAAATGTAATCTTCTGAAGTTAATACCTTACCGTCAACTTCTAAAGTTCTAGATTCTTCATTAACTTTTAATTCTCCACATCCAGCTACACAGCAAGTACCCATTCCTCTTGCAACAACAGCTGCATGAGAAGTCATTCCTCCTCTAACAGTTAAGATACCTTCTGCAGCTATCATACCTTCGATATCTTCTGGTGAAGTTTCTAATCTTACTAATACTACTTTTTCACCATTTGCTTTTCTTTCCTTAGCCTCTTCAGCTGTGAAAGCTATTTTACCACATGCAGCTCCTGGTGATGCTGGTAAGCCCTTTGCAACCACTGTAGCCTCTTTTAAGCCATCAGCAGCAAAAGCAGGGTGAAGTAATGTATCTAATTGTTTAGGCTCAACTTTTAATATAGCCTCTTCCTTAGTTAACATTCCTTCCTCAACCAAATCAACAGCTATTTTTAAAGCTGATTGAGCAGTTCTCTTACCATTTCTAGTTTGAAGGAAATATAATTTTCCATCTTCTATTGTGAACTCCATATCTTGCATATCTCTATAATGCTGTTCTAATGTATTAACTATATCTGTAAATTGCTTATATATTTCAGGATTTTGTTCTTCTAAATGACTTATTGGTTGAGGGGTTCTTATACCTGCAACAACATCTTCACCTTGAGCATTCATTAAATACTCACCATATAACTCATTATCCCCATTAGCTGGGTTTCTTGAGAATGCAACTCCAGTTCCTGAAGTTTCTCCCTTATTACCAAATACCATCTCTTGAACGTTAACTGCTGTACCCCATTCCCCTGGAATATCGTTTAATCTTCTATAAACAATAGCTCTTGGGTTATTCCATGATCTAAATACAGCTGTAACAGCCTCTATAAGTTGCTCTTTTGGATTACTTGGGAAATCTTCTCCTTTTTCCTTCTTATAAAGCACCTTAAATTTTCCTACTAAATCTTTTAAGTCTTCTGCTGTTAAATCAGTGTCTATTTTATATCCTTTTTCTTCTTTAACTTCATCTAATAAATCTTCAAAAAGCCTTTTTTCAACACCCATTACAACATCAGCAAACATTTGAATAAATCTTCTATATGAATCATAAGCAAATCTTGGATTATTTGTTAAAGTAGCCATAGCTTCTACTGACTCATCATTTAATCCAAGGTTTAGAATTGTATCCATCATACCTGGCATTGAAACTCTTGCACCTGATCTAACTGATACTAATAAAGGATTTTCAAGAGAACCAAATTTTTTACCAGTTATCTCTTCTAACTCAGCCATTTTATTTTCAATTTCCTCAATAATGCCTTGAGATATTTTTTTACCATCTTCATAATACTTATTACATGCTTCAGTTGTTACTGTAAATCCTTGTGGAACTGGTATTCCTAAAATAGTCATCTCAGATAAGTTAGCACCTTTTCCACCTAATAAATTTTTCATACTTGCGTTACCTTCTTTAAAAAGATAAACATACTGCTTTTTCTCCATCTCAATACTCCTCCGTTCAATACTATAGTTGAATTTTTATATACTAACAGAGAATACTCTCTGGTAGTTACCCATTTGATCTTTCTTTTTAACCATATTTTTTAATTCTCTCCAAGCTTAACAAATAACTTAGTTATGTTAGTCTTAGACACTTTTCCTATGATCTCTAATCTCTCTTTTCCTTCATTTTCTTCAATTCTCTTTACAACTGGTACGGAGTCTATCTCATGTTCTATTATTTTTTTTGCTACATCAAAAGCGCAGTCTTCTTCTACAGCACATACTATGTTAGGCATTCTTGTCATGATAACACCAACAGGAACCTTATATATATCTGTTCCTCCTATAGCGACCTTTAAAAAGTCTTTTCTGGAAACAGCTCCTGTTAGAACTCCTCCATTTTCTACAAACATAGTTCCTACATCATTCAAAAATAGATGTACTATAGCATCATGAAGCATAGTTTCTTCACATACTGTAATCGGTTTAGACATAATGTCTTTAACCTTTATATTTTTTATCTTTTCATAGATGAAACTGTTTGAGGGTTTGTCTGAATATATATATCCAACCTTTGGTCTCGCATCTAATACGCCAATCATTGTAAGTATTGCAAGATCTGGTCTTAAGGCTGCTCTTGTAACCCCTAACTTGCCTGCTAAAGCTTCTGAAGTTATGGGTTGACCCTCTTTTACAAGTCTAACTATTTCTTCCTGCCTTGGTGTTAATTTCAATTTGAATGCTCCTTCCTTTAAACAAACTAGGAACAAAAAGGAATTTATTAAAGTGATTTTTTATATATTAATTGTAACACAACATAAATCTTTTTAGTATAGCAAATTTTCTGAAAAATCATTCAAATCTGATAATTATCACTTAAATTCCTTTGGTTTTTTCCTTTTTATTCCATTTTCCTTTAATTTACATCTACTTGCTAGTCAACATCATCAAATTTTACTGTATATGTAAAATTTGTTTCATTTTCTAGCTTATTATGATGCTTATGAAATTTGTTTATTTTACTTTCATTTGTTTTTCCATTTTCTCTTTTTTCTTTCATATCACTTGCTACACTAAAAGCCTTATCCTTTAGTCCAAATGCTTTTCCTTTAATATCACTAGCCGCATTTTTAACTATTTTATTCACAACCTCAACACTACCATCAGCTTTAGTTATTTCTATAGTTATTTTTGTAGCTATGGCTGCAACAACACTTACAGCTAATATGCTTGGGAATATCACAGCAATTGCTCCTGCTGCTATACCTGCATTAACTGGTATATCAGTTAAAACTTTATCATCCTTAAGTATTCTTACTCTTGATACATTTCCTTTATCAATTAAATCTTTTAAGAATTTCTTTATTTCTTCAAAGCTCTCAGCTTTTTCTTCCATTACCTTTTCTTCTTGTACTTTGCTCTCTTCTTCTCTTTTTTTCTCGATATATATTAAAGCATTTACCACATCACCATCACAAGCCTCTAACGCTTCTTTAGCTTCTGCATAAGTAGCATATGTTCTTTCTATTACTTGGTCTACTTTTTCTAATGTTATTTGACTCATCTAAATCACTCCTTTATAAACTTTAACATTTCTAAACTTTTAGGTTTTCTTGAATAAACAGAAGATATTATGAAGCTAGTTACTTTGAAAAGCTCATCTCTTACCTCTTCTGTCAATGTTAATCTATACACCTTATCCAAAGAAGTATTATTTAAGAACCTAAGAGCATTATATGTAGCTTTATTTATATAAAGTCCATGTTCCTTTGGACATTTATCACATACTCCTCCAAAGTATCTTAAACTAATATAGTTTGAAACATTTAATTTACTTTTACAAAATACGCAGTTATCAAATCTTAATCCATACCCTGTGTATTTTAATAATTTAAGTTCAAAAGCCCTTATTAAAAGTTCATAACTTATTGCCTCTGTATTTAATAAATAAAGACATGTTATGAACTCCCTATATAAGTTGAAATTTTCCTCTTCATCCTGTAGTGATATATCAATAAGCTCACATAAGTAAGATGCGTAAGTAAGCTTTTCTAGGTCAGTTAAAGATGTCTGAAAAGAAGTCCTTATCTTCCCTTCAGACAATCTGTATAAACCTTTTCCCTTGAATAATAAATAATCGCCATAGCATAAAGGGTGCGTTAATGAAAAAAGTCTACTTTTACTCTTTTTTGCACCCTTAGCTATAGCTGTTACCTTACCCATTTTCTCGGTAAAAATCCAAAGCAATTTATCGTTCTCTTTATAATCTTGAGCCTTAATGATAACTCCACCACTCTCTATAAGTGCCAGAAGCTATCCCTCCTATTTAAGTTTTTTATATCCTAATTCCTTTAGTAGTGAAGTATTATCTCTCCACTCTTTTCTAACTTTTACCCATATTTTTATATTAACTTTTTCTCTTAAAAATCTTTCTAATTCAAATCTAGCTGTTGAACCAATCTTCTTAAGTGTTTGACCATTCTTTCCAATTATAATTCCTTTATGTGATGCTTTCTCACATATTAAATCTACCTCTATGTTATACTTTCCACTAGTATCTTGTTTCATTTGTATAACATCTACAGCAATACCATGTGGAACTTCTTGACTTAAGTTTTTAAGAGCTTTTTCTCTAACTATCTCAGCCACAACAAATCTCTCTTGAACATCTGTTATCATATCATCTGGATAATATTTAGGACCCTCTGGTAAGTATTTAACCATAAGCTCTAGAAGCTTATCTGTATTCTTACCTTTCATGGCTGATATAGGAATCATTTCTGCAAAGTCATACTCCTTTGAGAATAACTCTAAAGTTTTAGCAACCTTTTCTGGAGAACTCTCATCCACCTTATTTAATACGAATATAACAGGGGCTTTTTGGTTTTTAAGTTGCTCTATTATGAACTTATCACCTCTACCAACCTCGTCACATGGATTACTTAAAAATAATACTAAATCTACATCTTTTATAGAATCTGTAGCACTATTTACCATATACTCACCTAATTTATGTTTAGGCTTATGTATTCCTGGAGTATCAACGAAAACCATTTGATAGTCATCTCCAGTTAGTATTGTTTGGATATTATTTCTTGTTGTTTGTGGTTTATTAGAAACAATTGAAAGTTTTTCTCCCATTAATAAGTTTGTTAATGTTGACTTACCTACGTTTGGTCTACCAACAATTGTTATAAATCCTGATTTAAACATACTTCCTCCTATTTTTCTAGATCTTCTTTAGTGAATGATCCAGGTAAAATTTTATCTAATGTTGTCTCTATATAATCATCTTCACTTTTAATTATGAATATCTTTATATCTTTATTTTCTGCAAATTCTACTATTACCTGTCTACATATACCACATGGATATGTATATGAATTTAAATCTCCTACTACAGCAACAGCCTTTATAACCTTTGCTCCTTCAGAAACTCCTTTGAATATTGCAGTCCTCTCAGCACAGTTTGTTGCTCCAAATGATGCATTTTCAATATTACATCCTGTATATATCTTACCATTCTCAAATAAAACAGCAGCACCCACCTTAAAATTTGAATATGGGCAATATGCTTGCTCTCTTGCCTCTAAAGCTTTTTTTATAAGTTCATTTTTCATATAATTCATCCTCCATTCTAATTTTAGACACTAAATTTATCAACTAAATATTTTAAATATTAAAATTGTTATAAGCGTTCCTAATAAGGCCCCTGCAATAACTTCCCATACACTATGAACCTCTGAATCGACCCTACTCTGGGCTGTTATTAGAGCCATTAAATAACTAAGTATTATTATAATATGAGAGTTACTTATGAGTGATATAGCCGTAGCTATTGAAAAGGCTATTGCACTATGTCCTGATGGCATACCACCTTTTAAAGGTGTTCCTTCTCCAAAATAAGCTTTTGCAGCAATTGTAACTATACATACTATTGTTAAGACTATGAATACGATATACGGCTCTGTTGCCTTGACCCTATCCATAATTCTAAAAGTTATATTGCTAAGCTCATCCCAAAATATAATATACCCTACTAAGACAGCATTTATAGCAGTTATAAGTACTGCTCCAGCCGCTGTATTCTTAGCAATTTTAGCTAAAGGATGATAATAGTTTGTGCTTAAATCTATAGCACTTTCTATAGCGGTATTAATAAGTTCTGCCGCTATTACCATGGTTATTGTTATAGCTAATATTATAAACTCTATTTTGCTTATATCATAAACAAAACAAGCTGATAATATAATTAAAGCAACTATAAAATGTATTCTCATATTTCTTTGAGTTCTTAAGGCATATATTATACCATCTATTGCATAATTAAAGCTATCAATAAGTTTTCTTACCTTCATAATATTCTCCTAAACAAATTCATACCTTAGCTTTCTCTTGTTATATTTAACTTACCAAGTAACTCCTCTTCTCTTCCTCTCATTCTAGCCTTTTCTTCTTCCTCCATATGGTCATAACCTAGAAGGTGTAAAACTGAATGTGTCACTAAGTAGCAAGCCTCTCTTTCAAATGAGTGATTAAACTCAATACTCTGTTCCTTAGTTCTCTCTAGAGATAAAACTATATCACCTAATATAAGCTCATCTCCATCAAAATAACATTTATCAAACTCATGTTCTAAGTAAACATCCTTATAAACCTTATCCTCTGGATAATCAATCATTGGAAATGATAAAACATCTGTGGCTCTATCTATTCCTCTTGTTTCATTGTTTATTCCTCTTATTTCATCATTATCTACAAAAACTAAAGAAACTTCACAATCTTCTTTCACTTTTTCTTCTTTTAATACAAATGATATAACCTCTTCTAGTTTTTTCGTTAGCTCTTCAGTAACTTCAAATTTATTCTGTCTATCATCTATGAATATCATAATTACTTATTCTCCTTTTTATTGTTATCATCTGGATACTCTATTCTTTCATGATGTATTCCATTTAAAGCTTTTAAGAAACATTTTTTTATTTTACTTATGTCTCTAAGAGTAAGATCACAATTATCTAATTGTCCAGTTGCTAACTTATCATCAATAATATTATTGATCATTTTTTCTATTTTCTCTTCAGTTGGTTCATTAATCGATCTAACAGCTGCCTCTGTGGAGTCCGCTAACATTAATATCCCTTGCTCCTTACTCATAGGTTTCGGACCAGGATATTTGAAATCCTCTTCCTTAACTTCATCTGGGTTTTCAGAATTATTCTTAACTGTTAAATAAAAATATTTAACTAGAGTTTCTCCATGATGAGTAACTATAAAATCCTGTATGGTTTTAGGTAAATTATATTCCTTTGCTAAATCTGAACCATCCTTAACATGGGATAGTATTATTTTGCTACTTACCTCTGGTTTTATCCTATCATGAGGATTTTTCTTTCCTATTTGATTTTCTCTAAAGAAATATGGTCTCTTCGTTTTACCAATATCATGATAGTAAGCACCAATTCTTGCCAATAGAGGATTCCCGCCTACTTGCTCTGCTGCTAACTCTGCTAAGTTAGCAACTAAAATACTATGATGATATGTTCCTGGTGCCTCCATAAGTAATTTCTTAAGTAATGGATTATTAGGATTAGATAATTCTAATAACTTAGCATTAGTTACTATATCAAAAGTTGATTCAAAAAATGGTAATACACCTATTGTAAGTATTCCAGAAAGTACAGCTCCAGCTGCTGCAAATGTACTATCTGCAAGTATTTCCATAAAGTTATTTGTTGTTAAAGTCCCAACACTAAAGGTTAAAATTGAACTTAATACAGCAACAGTTATTGAAGAATATAGGATATCATTTCTCTGTTGCATTTTTCTTAATAATGTTCCTCCTAAAACAACATTTAAAACAGCAAGAACTATTATGTTTGGGTTAAATCCTACTGCCCCACCTATTAGAATTACATTTAGCATACTAAATACCAGTGATATTTTATAATTTAATAGAAGTGTTATTAACATTGGCATACATGCTAATGGTATTATATAATTTGACATCATACCAAATAATCTAGCCAATATAACTGGAAATACATTTAATATGCTTATCATAACTATTTTTGAAAAATCTTTATTGATATCAGGATAGTATTTATTTATATATCCATATTGAAGATACATAACTATAATTACCAAAACTCCTAAAGCTAAATAAATATATAGGCTTGAGCCTGAATCATTTAGTAATCCTAAGGTACCTAAAAGCTCTAATTGATGAGCTGTAACAGGCTCTCCTTCATTAACCACTATTTGATTTTTCTTTATCATGACTGGTGGAACTTGTTTTAAAGTTTCTTTTATAAGATCATCAGTTTTTTCTTTATCATAAAAAAAGTTTGGTTCTATTAAACTAATAAAGTTTAGGGCAACTCCCTTTGCTGAATCACTTAGATCACTAGAAGCTATATAATCTGTATACACCTTTTTAGCATCACTTAAATCCTGTGTATTTCCATCTTCAATAGGAGTTTCATATGCTTTATTTAAACCTTCTACACATGTACTTTCTAACTTTTTAACCTCTTGTTCATTCATAGAAGCAAGTATATTAGCCTCTGCATCTGTTATTTTAAAGGGTACTCTTGGTATAAGTTTAGCCTTTTCTTCTTCTGTTTTATCTTGAATAACTATTTTATCAATAGTAGCAAAAAATCCCCTTATCTTCTCTTCACTTTGTTTTTGAACATCTGTTCTTAAAGAATACTGCTTATCAACTTTTTCTTCTGCTTCTTTTTTTCTTGCTTCAGTAGCCGATTCATCAATTATTTCTCTATGGGCTTTTATGTCTGCTTTTGGTATATCTCCAACTTTCAAGTCATATTTTCTAGTTATTATACCAGTCATTAAAGTACAGTATAAAACTATAAATGTTACGATATATAGGATTATCTTTTTATAATCCTTAAATATATCAATTATCTTTTTCTTAAATTTCCCCATAACTACTCATCTTCTCCTCATTAGGTCATACTTTTATCTAATAATTTAAAGCTATATTTTGTTCTACTACGAAAAGAACCTTTAACTTAATCTTGCCTTCACCTAAATCCTCAGTTGTAATTATTTTATCTACTATTTTAGCTTGCTTACTTATTTCTTTATTTATAGATTTGCTCATTAACTCAACAGCATTATTTATTATGGTTTCCTTATCTTCAGCTATATCATTATCAATCTTTTCATAGTATATGTTTCTATTCACAAACTTTCCTTTACTTTCTATTTTATCATACTTAGCAAACTCTTTAGTAGGCTTTTTTAGATAAATTTTCTTACCCATTATTTCCAAGTATATATCACTATCTTTCTCTCCTGTACGTTCTTCTTTTTTACCGGCAACTTGTAATTCAATAGACTTTTCATAAAAGGTATTTGCTGTAACCTCTCCCTTAGCATCAACCTCATATTCACCACCCTCTATTCCTTGTTGTGGAATTATAAGAACATCTCCTTTTTTTACTATATCTCCTTCTTTAACAACTGCTGTCCCTGAAGTTGTATATATCTTTTTAATTTCTCCATCCATAGAGGCCACAATATTTTTTAATTCTTTATTTTCATTTTCTTCTCTTATTTTAGGACTGACCTTCTCTTCAACTTTTATTTTCAAGGTTCCACCTTCTATACGGGCATTTACCCACATTATGTCTCCATGTCCATTCTCTAATTTCTTCTCTAATCCATATACATTAACACTACTTTTCTTGACCCCAGGTTTAATATTAAATTCATTAAGCATAGTTCTAATTTCAAAAGGAGCTATATTCTTCTTAGTTTCTATGTCTATTCTCCATATAAATCCTGAATAAATATATAACCCAATTAAAAAT
This sequence comes from Clostridium sp. LIBA-8841, assembly GCF_034439435.1. GTDB lineage: Bacteria > Bacillota > Clostridia > Clostridiales > Clostridiaceae > Sarcina. Next base: position 1,031,792 of record NZ_JAPCKJ010000001.1, read on the forward strand.
ATTAAAGCTCCAACAAATACACTTATGGATTTTTTAGCTCTAGCTAAGAAGAATATCATTCCCTTAGCTGAAATTATTTTAACTTTTCCATCTAATCTTTTAACATAACCTTTTAAATTCCCATAGTCAGAATAATCAATATTTAAAGTTACAGTTACTACATCTATTTTTCTTACATTTTCAACATTTATACCATTCTTCCATAAAACATTTAAAAGTTTATTTATATCAAAGGTCTTAATTTCAACTTTTATTTGTCCTTTTTTCAAAAAATCTAATCTCATCTTAAGCCTCCTCAAAACTTAAATTCTTAAGCTTTCCTGTTAAGGCAATGGTTCCAGCCCCTATAAACCTTATTTCCATATTTACTCCTTCAATTTTGATAAGACCTAAAATGCTATTTACTTTAATTTCGTCGTCTTTAAAAACCTCTATACCCTTATGATTTTCTATAACAATTTCGCTTTTTCCATGCACAACTATTTTAGGCTCACCATTAATTATCTCTTTAGGTAAATCTAACTCTTCAGCAATTTTATTAGTTACTTGTCTTAATTTATCTCCCACATTCAGACCTCCTACAAAATATTTTCATACTAATCTATGAAAATTTATTTTTTTTTATTCTTAGATAAAAATAGTTAAAACAAATAAAAAGGCATACAAATAGCCTTTTAAGCCATTCATATGCCTTTTAAATAATAAAATGGATTTTCCAAATTTTTATTTCTTTAACCAAAATAAAAGAGAGTTCCTTAGAACTCTCTTACTTATTTAAATATTCTTTTACTAATTGACTTACAAGTTTACCATCAGCTCTACCAACTGTTTGTGGTCTAACCTTTGACATAACTTTTCCCATGTCTTTTATGCTATTTGCACCCACTTCTTCAGCTGCGATTTTTATGATATCTTTTATTTCTTCTTCACTTAACTGCTGAGGAAGGTAATCTAACAAGATTGCAATCTCACTATTGTTTTGATCAACTAAATCCTGTCTATTTCCCTTTTCGAATTCAAGCGCAGCTTCTCTTCTTTGCTTGATTTCTCTTGCTAATATTTCTATAACCTGTTCATCCTCAAGCTTAACACCATCAGTTTTTTCAACCAAAAGTATTGCTGACTTAGCAGTGCTTAGAACTCCAGCTTTGAACTTATCCTTAGCCTTTAAAGCCTGCTTCCAGTCTTCTTGAAGTCTTTCTTTAATAGTTGGCATTTGTATACCTTCTTTCAAAAGAAATTATTCTATAAATTTAAACCAAAAACTATTTGAATTTTCTCTTTCTTGCAGCTTCTGATTTTTTCTTTCTCTTTACGCTTGGCTTTTCGTAGTGTTCTCTTTTTCTTACTTCTGAAAGAACTCCAGCTCTAGCGCATTGTCTCTTAAATCTTCTTAATGCTTGCTCTAATGATTCGTTTTCTTTTACTCTGATTTCTGACATTCTTTATCCCTCCCTCCGCTAGCGTAAATTATTAATGTAATTCACAGCCATGGGCTAAATAACACACGCTATATTATACAACACAGGCTTCTTTAATGTCAAGAAGTTAAATCTAATTTTTAGCCCGGTGGCCACTTTAAATTTCTTCCTCCAAGAACATGAAAATGAATATGGCCTACTGTTTGCCCACCTTGTTCTCCACAATTAGTAACAACTCTATAGCCATTTTCTGCGATTCCTTGTTCCTTTACTAGTTTATTAATAGTTTTGAATATGTGTGCAAATACTTCTGCATTTTCTTCATTTACTTCATTTAAACTAGCTATGTGCGCCTTTGGAATAACTAAAAAATGTACTGGCGCTTCTGGACTTATATCATGAAAAGCTAAAACTTTATCATCTTCATAAATCTTTTTACTTGGAATTTCTCCAGCTACTATTTTACAAAAAATACAATCTGACAACATTCTCACCTCCCCAAAGTATGAATCTATTCTTATATATTATACCTCATTTTGAATGTAAAATTATGTTTTTATAATATTATTTCTCCATGAGCTACTTCATCTTCAAAGGAGTCTATTTTTACGTTTAATATTTTACCTGAAACATTACAATCAGCCTTAGCATTTACCTTTATATAATTTCTTGTATATCCAGTATAAACACCACTACCTAATTCAACTTCCTCTTCAAACAAAACATCAATAACTTTTCCTACGTATTTTTCTGCAAAAGCTTTCTCATTAATTCTATTTAATTCAATAAGTTTTTTACTTCTTTCGTCTTTTTTATTTCCATCAACTTGATTCTCCATATTTTCTGCTCTAGTACCTTTTCTAGGACTATACTTAAATATGTGAGTTTTTGAAAGAGCAATTCTCTTTAAGAATTCATAAGTTTGTTCAAACTCTTCATCAGTTTCTCCTGGGAACCCAACAATTACGTCTGTTGTTATAGAAACATCCTCTATTTTATCTCTTAAAAGATTTACTATATCTTCGTATTCTTTTGCAGTGTATCTTCTATTCATTCTCTTTAATGTAGCATCACATCCACTTTGAAGTGATAAATGGAAATGAGGGCATAATTTCTTAAGAGCTAGTATTCTTCTTACAACATCCTCTGTGAAGAATGTAGGATCTATTGAACCTATTCTAACTCTCTCTATTCCATCTATTTTCTCTATTTCTTCTAATAAATCAACTAATGTTATCTTTTCATCTAAATCTACACCATAAGATGCTGTATGAATTCCTGATAATATTATTTCCTTAAATCCATGATCTGCTAAGCTTCTAATTTCTTCTAATACCTTTTTAGGGTCTTTTGAACAAACAGAACCTCTTGTGTATGGAATTAAACAGTAAGCACAGAATCTATTACATCCATCTTGTATTTTTAAGAATGCTCTAGTCTTATTGTTGTATTCTTCAATTTTTAAGTCTTCAAAAACTTTATTCTTTAAAACAGCACCAACTTTAACTTGTTGCTTACCTTCATCTTTAGCTTTATTTACGTAATAAACTATTTCACCTTTGTTTCTTGAACCTAAAACTACATCAACACCTTCGATTCCTGAAACTTCTGTAGGTGCTATTTGAGCATAACATCCAACAACAGCTATAATAGCTTCTGGATTTTGTCTTCTAGCTCTTCCTATTATTTGTCTAGATTTTTTATCTCCCATGTTAGTTACACTACAAGTATTAACTACATACACGTCTGAGATTTCATTGAAATCTACAACTTCATATCCTTCTCTAACAAATTTTTCAGTCATAGCTTCTGATTCATATGTATTAACTCTACATCCTAATGTAGCAAATGCAACTTTCATTAAATCTTTCCTCCTAAATCACCAAGCTCATACTGAATAATTGAAACACAAGTAAATCCTGCTGTTTCTGTTCTTAAAATTCTTGGTCCTAAAGTTACAATATGAGCTCCTTTTTCTTTTAGGGCTTCTATTTCACTTTCTTCAAATCCGCCTTCTGGTCCAACCATTATTCCAACATTCTTTATACTATTTTTATCCCCTATAGAATTAACCATAGCTCTTATTCCGTATCCTGTAGCATTTTCATAAGGAATAACCATAAGGTCTAGTTCATCTATTTTATCTAAAACCTCTTGAAAGCTCATTGGCTCAGATACTGTTGGTATAACAGTTCTTTTACTTTGCTTACAAGCTTCTAAAGCTATTTTGTTTAATCTATCTAACTTTTTAAACTCACCTTTTAACTTAACATCTACTCTGTCAGTTATTGTTGGAATTATATCTGAAACACCAAGTTCTACGCACTTTTGAACTATTAAATCCATTTTTGCAGCCTTTGGCATTCCTTGAAACAAAGTAATATGTAGATTACTTTCATTGTTCACATCAAGCTTCTCTAAGATTTTGATAGAAACCTCTTGTTTATTGACCTCTTCTACCTCACCTAAAAACTCTTCACTTTCAAGGTTATTTACAACAACCTTCTCACCTGGTTTTACTCTTAAAACCTTATAAATATGTTTAACATCCTCACCAGTTATCACTGCATGAGTATCTGAAAACATATGAGCTGGTGTAAAAAACTTATGCATAATTTCATACTCCCCTACTAAATTATTTTAACTTAGCAACAATACAGTTCCATTCTCCATCTTTGTTAACTTCCATAACTTCAAAACCTTCTTGTTCTAACTTATCTATAACCATTTGTCTTCTCTCATGGATTATACCTGAAGTTATGAAAACACCATCTTTATTTAATGCTTTTTTAACATCATCTACTAATATACAGATTATTTCAGCTATTATGTTAGCAACAACTATATCAGCTTTTCCATCTACAACATCTAAAAGATTTCCGTATAATACTTCTATGTTATTAACATCATTAAATGATATGTTTTCCTTAGCTGAGTCTACAGCTACTGGGTCTAGGTCAACCCCTACAACATGTTTTGCACCAAGTTTAGAAGCAACTAAAGCAAGTATTCCTGAACCTGTTCCAATATCAAATACAGTTGTATCAGCCTTAACATACTTATCTAAAGCCTGAACACACATTCTTGTAGTTTCATGGTCACCAGTACCAAACGCCATACCTGGGTCTAATTCTACTACCATTTCCTCTCCAGTAGCTTCATACTCTTCCCATATTGGTTTTATAACTATTTTTTCTCCAATTTTTATTGGTTTGTAGTATTGCTTCCAGTTATTAGCCCAGTCTTCTTCAAACATTTTTTCAGCTTCAACTGTACCTTCACCGATATCTAACCCTGACTCTTTTAACTCAGCTACTCTATCTTTAACATAAGCTAAAACTTCATCTATGTTGTCTTCCTCTGAGAAATATCCCTTAACAACAGCAACCTTTCCCTTATGTTCTAATATGTTTATATCTGCAAAGTCCCAAGTTAAAGGTCCTTGTTCTCTTCCTAATATATCGTTTGGATCCTCTATAGCAACACCCTTACAGTCTAATCCGTAAAATATTCCTGATATAGGTTCTAATGCCTCACTCTTAGTTATTACTCTAACTTCAATCCAAGTTCCTTCCATTTATGTATCAATCCTTTCTTATGCTACTTTGACTAATAATTTATTTTACACTTTAGTCTAGTATCTGTCTAGCTTATAAGCACTATTATGTTTCATATTCATTGTTAAAATTTATAAGATAACAATACTTGATTATTAATTTATAAATTTCAATTTACTATTACATAATAATTCTAAAAATCTTATTTTTCTAAAAGCCACTCTTATTCATTATCACATATAAAAAAATTAAAGGCTATAGTCTATTATTGACATAACCTTTAAACTTAATTTCATTTAATTTTAAATTCCAAATATAGTTTTAATCAAAAAATTTTCAATAAATGGTGCTATAAAGAAATCTAAAGCTAAAATTAAAATAATAATTAATTCACCATTATATTTGATCCAAAATTTATTGGAAAGATTATTTAATTTAATCCTAGAACTTAACTTCTTAAATAATAATATATAGATTAAATACCCTATAGCTGCCCCTAAAGTATTCATTAATAAGTCATCTATATCAGTGGCTCTCATATTTAATAATTGAAGCACTTCTATTATTAAGCTAAAAGAAAATCCTACTAAAATAGTATTTAAAAATTTCTCGAACTTATTCCAAAGACTAGGTAAAAATACTCCTAGCGGAATAAATAAAATAATATTTGTTATCATTCCAAATAAATTCCCATCTTGAAATTTAAATGGAACCAAACTTATTGTTCTTTCTCTTTCAATTCCTATGTCTAATATATGTCCTGGTCCTGTAATACTAAGAACAGTTACTATATAAAAAGCAAAGATGCATAATCCAAGTGTAAATACCTTTGAAAACTCAACTTCTTCTTTTTTTAAATATAGTATTAAAAAAATACAGTATATAAAAACTCCAACAAACGCCGAAACTAATAGACCCATATTATCATCCCCCTTAGACTTAAGTAAAAATCCAAAATTAGTTATAGACAAAAAGCATTATTAAAATAAAAGCAACGGGTATCATGACCAATGTGCTACAGATAGACACAAAACTTTTAATTCTACCCTCCTCTTTTAAAATGCTTTTTATCATCCAATATATTCCTACACCAATAATTCCTCCAATTGTATTGGTTATTATATCAGTTATATCGCTCGCACCTATAGCAAATATATATTGACCAACTTCAAAAGCCAAAGATATTAGTACTATTACTCCTATCTGCTTATAAATTTTAGAATTATTTAAAAACATACTTATATAAATTCCTAAAGGTATAAATAAAATAATATTTCCTACAATATCTAACTGATTATAATATCCGTTTATAATATCATTAAAAGGAATTAAGTTTATACTTCTATGAAATTCTCTCTGACTACTAAATAACTCAATAGGAGAAACATATTTAAAAAGAATATTCCATAACAAAAATAAAATATAGAATATAAAACTTATTACAAATAAAAAGTTAATTACTCTCTTTTTCACTTGAACTCACCCACTTACTAATAATAAAAAAACTTTCTTAAATAAATATTTACAAATCTTTTTATAGATTAATTAAAGTTAATAAAACAAACTATAAATAGGTTAAAAAACATACAAAGTTCTAAAACCTATTTATAGTTTTTCACTTCAATTTTTAATATCTCTCTTTAATAATCTCTAAAACTTCTTCTTTAGTTAATTTTATAGCTTTCATGCTTTCTATAAATCCATCTAAGGCATCCTCTACTAGTTCTTTTCTTATGTTCTTTAAAATTCCCTCATCCTCTGTTATAGTACTTGGTTTATTTCTCACGGTTTCTATAAGCCCCATAGTTTCCATGTCTCTATACGCCCTTTGAACTGTATTTGGATTTACTTTTAACATCTCTGCAAGCTCCCTTCTTGATGGTATATGCTCCCCTGGTTTTAAATTCCCTATAACTAAAGATTGTTTTATATGTCTTATTATTTGGAGATAAATTGGTTCCCTATCATTTACTTCAAAAAACATTTTTACTTACCTCCTATCACCTTAATGCTATTTACTACTCCATCCTCATATTCTCCTATATAAAGTGGATTTTTACTATTTATATCAACAACACTTATATACCCCTTATAATAAATTAAATTATCCTCATTAAAATCTGTTAAATTTAAAAATACTTTATCTCCACTTATAAGAATATTACTTATATCACTAAAGCTTACACCATATCTTTCAAATCTATCTTTTTCTATAAGATTTTTATAAAAAGTAAATTTCTTAGTATTAAAATTAAAGTTTAATATTGATACGCTACTTCTGTCACTATCGTAGAAAGAAAAATATATATTTTCATCTTGAATATATGATTGTCCCTTATCGCCATCTTTATAGATTTCCTTAATTTCATTATTTATTTTCTCATCTGGTTTATAAATATTTATTTCTTTAGTATTTAAATCTATTTCTAGTACTCCTTCTAAAATAGTATTTTTATTTTTTTCATCTTCAAATACTTCAAAATAAATATTATCACTATATTCGAAATGATTACCATTAAATATATACGAATTGTCCAGATCTAATTCTTTATTTAAACTCATAGGTTCTGATACTTCAAGTTCTTTGCTATCTATATTAATTTCACCAAATATAATCATAGTTTCATTAGAAGTATTTTTCATAAAAAGAATATTTATTTTACCATCCTTATAAGAAATTCCATTTATTCTGTAATCTTGATTTAAGTTTGTTTTATTTTCAACCTGAAAATTTTCATAAGTATTAGTTTTTTTATCCTTAATCCTTACTTTTAAATGTGGATCAACACCATAAGATTGATCTGTAACATCAACCATAACCTCATTATCTTCATAAAAAGTTTCAGGTATAACAAGTAATCCTCTAAAGAACTTTTTATCTTCTAATACATTAACACTAGAATTTATTCCATTAAATCCACTTTCAAAAAACGAAGTTTCTTTTTTCACATCATTACTATCAACAGTTAGATTTTCTACTCTTACTCCTTTGTCTTTTGCTAAATTAAACTGAACATCTCCTAATTCACTTCTTTCTCCATATAAATTAGAAAACTTAATACTACTTTCATTAGCTTCTATAGTTATACCTGACCAGGTAAATATACCCAATAAAAATATTATAGTACAAATTATCGGTACTCTCTTTTTCATACACTCACCTCACCTACACATGAACCTTGTTCTTTAACAAATAATTTGAACCAAACCATCCAATAATTATATAAACTATACTTGTTCCTATCATCCAAAAGAATCTTTCAACAGAATATAATCTTATAATGCTCGGTAATACATAATAAATAAATATTAAAGAACACCCTATTATAGCTCCTAAGATTCCTCCTTTTATTCCAAAGCTCTTTGTCAAAAGCGAAAACAAAAATGCTACTAAAATTAATGCTACTATGCTCACAATAAGCCAAATAATATTTAAATAATCATCTGGAATAATATATCTAAAATTTATTTTTGAATATATTATTAATTCCTTAATACTCTCATGTTTCAAAAATTCCTTTGGAAACTTAACATTAAAAATAAAATATTCTATAATAACAGCTACTATTTGAAAAAACACTAAAGATATATAGAAAAACATTGCTGCTAAAACCTTATATAAAACAATTAATTTTTGAGAAATAGGTAAATTCAAAAGAGTATATGCACTTTTATTCTCTCCCCAAAATTCTCTAAACCATAAGTAACAACAATACAAACAAAAACATATTAATAAAATTAATGTGAAAAATATAGCCATTCTATTATGACTAATATTAAATGATGAAAATGTATTAACTCCACCATTTAATATCTCTGTAGAATTTTCTATTTTTTTTAAAAACCCATCTAAATACCCATTTAAATTATAGATAAACCAAATGATATTTAACATCATTAGTCCTATAGCTATTCCTAGAGTTATTTTCAAATCTCTTATTATTTGAGAATTTAAAAGATAAGAAAACCTTTTAAAATCACTTTTTACCACCTTTATGCACCTCCCTTATTTTATCAACTAAAGATAAGCCCTCTGCTCTAATATCTTCCACATAAAATTCACATTTAATTTTTCCATTGCTTAAGAAAACAACCTTATCAACCACATTTTCTACCTCTTTTATTTCATGTGTAGTTAATATAATACCTATATCTTCATTCATATATGAAATAAGTGATGCTATGAATTTCTCCCTTGTGAATACGTCTATTCCAGAAAAAGGTTCATCTAACAACAAATAATCTGGATTTCTTACAAATCCTAAAATTATTTTAACCCTAGCTATATTACCTTTAGAAAGATGATTTATTTTATCTTCTTCATTAAGCTTAAAATCCTTTAGCATTTCATAAGCCTTAGCCATATCCCATCTTTCATACATTACACTCATATATTCAAAAGCATCTTTTATTTTCATTCCACCATAAGTATTAATAACATCTGGTACAAAGGCTATTTTTTCATAAGTTTTATAACTTCTCTTTTCTCCGTCAAAAAGAATTTCTCCACTGTTTTCTTTAACGAGTCCCATAATTATTTTTAATAATGTTGATTTCCCTACTCCATTTATTCCAAGAAGAGCTGTTATTTCTCCCTTTTTAGCTTGGAATGAAATATTATTTAAAACTTCTTTTCGTCTAAATTTTTTTGTTATATCTTTAACCTCAAGCATTTTTTCACCTCTCTTCTTAATTTTTATCATTAAATCCATTTAACCTAACATTATTCATTTCACCTAAATAAATTAAATTACTATTTGATAAATCTACAACTCCAATAATTGATAAACTGCTATTTTCTACACTTGATAAAAAATATAATTTATTATTAAGTACCTTTAAATACATTGGTTGAGTTTCTCTACCTACATATTCTTCAATCTCATTTTCATTTATAACATTTTTATAATAATCAACAGTAAGGTTTTCTAAATTAATAGTAGCTACTGAATATACTCTTGGAACTTCTGATTTAATCCCCCTATATTTTTTCATTTTTTCTTCATCATTAAATGTCTTTTCTAACTCCGTTGAATCTGACATTTTCACACAAATTGACTTTCCATCGCATTCTACTGACTCTAATGCTATCCCATTTAAATCTATTTTATTTTCTTCTAATATTTTTCTTACATCATAATCTTTAAATGAATTATCCTTTAAATTAACTTTATAAATATTTAAATCAGTAATCTCTTCAATGTTTTTTTTCTCATCATAATTCCTAATTATTTTTCCAATATAAAAATTATCTCCGTCCTTATATTCTAATCCCATCTTTTCAGAATAACTTCCAAATTTCTCAACCTCATTAAAAACTTTTGTTTCAAAATTATATTGTTTTATAACTAAAGGGCATGAATATTTACTATCACTTTCAGGCATCAATATTTTTATTTTATCTTTTTCTCCATAAACAGCTAAAATGTTTGACCCTCCATCATTTTCAATAGATGTTTTTTTAACCTCTCCAGTTTTTTTATCTTTAAGTACAAGCTCTAATATATTTGTTTCATACTTTGTATTTACAACAGCTAAATAATCCTTTCCTTCATATGAGTTAGAGCTACTAATGAAGATACCTCTTAAAGCATCCTTGTTTTTATAAAAATCCACTCCTTGATCACTTTCATCAACAAACATCATTTTAGAATTTATGGAATCTGCTCCAATATTATAATCTTTATAAAAAAAACTCCCTAAATTCTTTTTAACAGAAAAGCTAACATCTCCTAATTCTGACCTATTCCCATATATATCTTTAACTTCTATATTTCTAAACCCATTTATAATATTAATGCCTAAAATTATAGCAAGTATAGCTAAAGCACTAATAAAAATTATATTTGAAAACTTCTTATTCATACTATCTCTCCCTCTTTCTAAACATTAATCTTTTTATTTATTAAGTAATTATTTAACATAAATGTAATTCCAATATAAATTAAAAGACCTATTGTATATAATAAAAGGAATTCTATAGCAAAGAGATGTAATTTTGTTACTGGAACATAGAAAAAAATAAATATTGTTATGATTACATATATGATCCAGTATACTATCCCCTTTATTCCAAAACTTTGTTTTAAAAATACAGCTAAGGCTCCAATTAGACTTATTAAAAATATAAAAATAATCATAACTGTTAAATTGACCATATCCATTGAAATAAAACCATAACTAATATTATTAAATAGTGCTTCAGTTAAAACATTTAATTCTATATTAAAATTACTTCCAAGCTTTATTTTTAACATAAGCCAATTAATAATTATTGATAAAAATTGTCCTAATAGAAACATTCCGAAGAAAAGTAATACAACTAAACTTTTACTTAAAATTAAATTACACTTTTTAATTGGTAAACTTAATGATCTATATATTGTTTTATTTTCAGAATAAAATTCTCTAGCCCAAATAAATATAGAAAATATAATAATTAATAATATTTCTAAAAAGAAGATATATGTTTTCCCACGGTTCATACCTAAAGGCCTTATAGCCATATCATAAATAACCCCTTGAAATAAAACATTATTCTCATAACTACCTACAACAGCCAAGCTCTCTATATAATAAAGAGCTATTGTTATAACCATTGTTATTAAAACATTTAAGGCTATTACCTTAAAATTTCTAGAAGCTTCATATTGAAGCAAGGAAAGAAATTTATTTTTTTTCTTACTCATCTAAAAACACCTCTCTCATCTTATCAATTAAAGAAACTCCTTCACTATATTTCATATCTTCAACATAAAAATCTTCTTTTATATCTCCTTCATTAAGAAGTATTACTCTATCTGCTACCCCTTCTATTTCGGAAATTTCGTGGGTAGTTATAAGAATCCCCTTGTTCTCATTGATATAATTTATTAAACACTCTAAAATATCTTCCCTAGTAAAAATGTCAATTCCTGAAAAAGGCTCGTCCATAAGAATATATTCTGCACCTTGCGCAAAACCCAAAATTATTTTTACTTTTGCTAAATTTCCTTTTGACAATCTATCTATCTTATCTTCCTTATTTAATTCAAATTTTTCTAGCATTTCATGAGCTTTTTTACTATCCCATTTATCATAAAAACACTCCATATATTCGAAACTTTCTATTATCTTCATTCCTTTGAAAATATTTTTCACATCTGGAACGAAAGATAATTTATCTAAATTTTTATAAGTTAATTCTTCTCCATCAATTAAAACACTTCCACTATCTTGCTTAATAAGTCCCATAATAATTTTTAATGTTGTAGATTTTCCAACTCCATTTATTCCTAGTAAAGCTGTGATTTCTCCCCTATTTAGTTTAAAAGAAATACTATCTAAAACCTTTTTACGTCTAAAACTTTTACTAATTTCAGTAACTTCTATCATATTTTCACCCCTAAAACCACTAATTTAATTTATTTGTATCTGTGTATTACTTCATTAATACACTAACCTTAAGTGTATTATAGCATTAGTACACATCCTTGTAAATGATATATTTTACTTTTTTTGTATTTTCACCGAAATATAACTTTTAATAGTATTGATTTACTGCTATATTCAAAATATTATTTTAATTATTATTCTATTTTCACCTTTCATTAAAACATTAAATATTACCTTATAAATATTTTTCTGTTTAAACACATTCTTATTAAAGTTTAATTTAATAATTTCAATATACTAACTTTAAAATCTTTATAATCCAATCATGAGTTTTTTTAAATTAAACTATATGTATAAATAACTAAATTTAAATCATTGATAATCTAAAACAACGTAAAAAAACACTCTAGCTATAATACTAGAGTGTTTAAAACTTATTATTTTTTCTTTTTAAATTTTGAGAAGAAACCTTCATCTTTTTCATCTATATCGTCAACTGATTCTCCTGACGCTCTCATGAATTCTTTTAATGCTTCTTCTTGTTCTTTATTTAAGTGTTTTGGAACCTCTACTACCATATGAACGTATTGATTTCCTCTTCCCCCACCATTAACATGAGGAACACCTTTTCCTTTTAATCTAAACTTAGTTCCAGGTTGAGTACCTGCTGGAACCTTGTACTTAACATTTCCGTCAACTGTAGGAACTGTTATTTCTGTTCCTAAAGCAGCCTTAGCCATACTTATCTTATAATCATAGTAAATATCTGAACCTTCTCTTCTAAATATCTTAGATGGAGCAACATTTACTCTTATATATAAATCTCCTGCAGGACCATTATTTAATCCTTGTTCACCTTGTCCTCTTAAAGGTATGATATTACCAGTATCTACACCTGCTGGTATCTTAACTGTTATCTTTCTAGTCTTTCTAACAGTTCCTTTTCCTTTACAATCTGGACATGGATCTTCTATTATCTTACCTGTTCCACCACATTGGTCACAAGTTGTTGTAGAAACAAAACTTCCTAATGGAGTTTGTCTTTGAACTCTTATCTGACCTGAACCATTACATTTTGGACAAGTTTTAGGAGATGTACCTTGTTTAGCCCCTGTACCATGACAAGTTTCACAAGTTTCAGTTCTAGTTATTGATATTTCTTTTTCACATCCAAATACAGCTTCTTCAAAAGTTATATTTAATCTATACTCTAAATCAGCACCTCTTTGTGGAGCATTTTTTCTTCTAGCTGATCCGCCACCACCGAATCCGCCGCCAAAGAATGATTCAAATATGTCTCCAAATCCGCCCATTTCTGAGAAATCGAATCCGCCAGCATCGAATCCACCAAATCCGCCACCACCGTATCCAGCACTTCCATCAAAGGCTGCATGACCAAATTGATCATATTTAGCTTTTTTATCAGGATCTTTTAATACATCATAAGCTTCATTTACTTCTTTGAATTTTTCCTCAGCTTCCTTATCTCCAGGATTTCTATCCGGGTGATATTTCATAGCCATTTTTCTAAAAGCTTTTTTTATTTCATCATCTGAAGCACCTTTTTGAAGACCAAGCACTTCATAATAATCTCTTTTAGCCACTGTTATTCACCACCTATAATTTTACTTGTAAAAAGGGAAGACTATTGAGCCTTCCCTCTATTAATTCTTTTTATATTATATCAAAGCTTTAAGTCTTGTGATAGTTTTAATTATTATTTATCATCTTGAACTTCGAAGTCAGCATCTACAACATTGTCATCATTGTTTGTAGCTCCAGCACCTGCATTAGCTCCACCCATGTTGTTTGGATCGAATCCTTGGCCTTCTGATCCACCATTTTGTTGGTATAATTTTTCTGATACTTTGTAGAATGCTTGAGTTAAAGCTTCTATAGCATTTTGTATAGCTGGGATATCATCACCATCTTTAACTTTTTTAACTTCTTCTATTTTAGCTTCTATTTCTGCTTTTTCTTCAGCTGAAACTTTGTCTCCAAGTTCATTTAAAGTTTTTTCAGTTTGGTAAACTGTTTGCTCAGCAGTATTTTTAACTTCTATAGCTTCTTTTCTCTTCTTATCTTCTTCAGCGAATTGTTCAGCTTCTTTAACAGCTTTATCTATTTCTGAGTCGCTTAAGTTAGTTGAAGCTGTGATTGTAATATTAGCTTCTTTTCCAGTAGCTTTATCAGTTGCTGAAACCTTAACTATACCGTTAGCATCTATATCGAAAGTAACTTCGATTTGAGGAATTCCTCTTGGTGCTGGTGCGATTCCTGATAATGTAAATCTACCTAAAGTCTTGTTGTCAGCCGCCATTTGTCTTTCACCTTGTACTACGTGAATTTCAACTGATGTTTGGTTATCTGCAGCAGTTGAGAAAGTTTGGCTTTTCTTAGTTGGGATAGTTGAGTTTCTTTCGATTAATGGAGTAGCAACTCCTCCTAAAGTCTCAATTCCTAATGTTAATGGAGTAACATCTAGTAATAATACGTCTTTAACATCACCAGTTAATACACCAGCTTGGATTGCAGCACCCATTGCTACACATTCATCTGGGTTAACTCCTTTTGAAGGTTCTTTTCCAGTGAAGTTTTTAACAGCTTCTTGAACTGCAGGTATTCTAGTTGATCCACCAACTAAGATTATTTTATCTATATCATTTAATGATACATTTCCTGATTTTAAAGCTTCTTTCATTATATTTATTGTTCTTTCAACTAAATCATGAGTTAATTCATTGAATTTAGCTCTAGTTAATGTCATATCTATATGCTTTGGACCAGTTGCATCAGCAGTGATGAATGGTAAGTTAATTAATGTTTGAGTTGATGATGATAACTCAATTTTAGCTTTTTCAGCTGCTTCTTTTAATCTTTGAAGAGCCATTTTATCTTGTCTTAAATCAATTCCATTTTGTGCTTTAAAGTCTTCAGCTATATAGTCTATAATTCTTTGGTCGAAGTCATCTCCACCTAATCTAGCATCTCCGTTTGTTGATACAACTTCAAATACTCCATCTCCTAAGTCTAAGATAGATACGTCGAAAGTACCACCACCTAGGTCATATACTAAGATTTTGTGATTGCTATCCATTTTATCTAAACCATAAGCTAATGAAGCTGCTGTTGGTTCGTTTATTATTCTTAAAACTTCTAATCCAGCTATTCTACCAGCATCCTTAGTTGCTTGTCTTTCAGCATCATTGAAGTAAGCTGGAACTGTAATAACAGCTTTTGTTACTTTTTCTCCTAAGTAAGCTTCAGCATCAGCTTTTAATTTTTGAAGTACCATTGCTGATATTTCTTGTGGAGTATATTCTTTACCATCTATGTTAACTTTGTAGTCAGTTCCCATATGTCTTTTTATTGACATTATTGTTTTATCAGGATTTGTTATTGCCTGTCTTTTAGCAACCTGTCCTACTAATCTTTCTCCATTTGCTTGGAATGAAACTACTGATGGAGTAGTTCTAGCCCCTTCTGAGTTAGTTATAACTACTGGTTCTCCACCTTCCATAACAGCTACGCATGAATTTGTAGTTCCTAAATCTATACCAATTATTTTACTTGTTCTTACATCACTCATTGTTAATTCCTCCTCTAACAATTTTATATATTAATTCTGATTATATGCTTAATTATTTAGTTACAGTTACCATTGAATGTCTGATAACCTTATCCCCTCTCTTGTATCCTTTTTGGAATACTTGAGCCACTTGATTTGGCTCAGAACCTTCTTGATCCACAACCATCATTGCTTGATGTAACTCTGGATCAAAAGCTCCTTCTGTAGGTATTTCTTCAACTTGAAGTTTTTCTAAAGCATCTTCAAATTGTCTTACTGTCATTTCAACACCTTTTTTAAGGTCTTCAACTGAGCCATCTACAGCTAATGCTCTTTCTAAGTTATCTAATACTGGAAGCATTTTTATTAAAACATCTTCACAAGCATCAGTGTATATTCTTTCTTTTTCTTTATCAGTTCTCTTTCTGTAGTTTTCATATTCTGCAGAAATTCTTAATAATCTATCTTTTAAGGCCTCTAATTCATTTTCTAACTTTTTAGTTTTATTTTTAAACATATTATTTTCTTCCTTTAAAGCCTTTAATTCTTCAAAATCAATAACTTTTTCATCAGCCTTAATCTCTTCTGAAACTTCTTCTACTTCTTTATCTACACTAGGATCTTCTTTTTTATTTTCATTATCGAATTCTTCTTGGATATTTTCCTTTAACTTTTCGTCAAACTCTTTGTTATCCTCCATAAATCAGCCCACCTCTTCTCTTTTTTTACTTTACTTATTCTTTAAAGTTTCATTTAATTCTTTCATAACCTCAGTCATGATTGATAATACTTTAGAATAATTTATTCTTCTAGGACCTATTAAAGCTATAGTACCTAATGATTTATCTCCTACATGATATCCAGCTGATATTATAGAGCATTCTTTTGCTTCTGGTACAAATATTTCATCACCTATTTTAATAGTCATATCATCGCTATCACTTATAAGTTCTGAAATACACTTTTTATCATGTAAAAGCTCTAAAATCTCTTTTGCTTTATGAATATTATTATATTCAGGATAATTAAATATATTAATTGTTCCCTCTAAGAACACTTCAGATGTTCCATCGTCTTTCAAGCTTTCATAAAGAGCTGGCAGAACTGCATTCACTATATCTTCATATCCTTCTAAAGCTTTATTGAGATTACTTATAACCTCTAGGTTTATTTGCTCAATAGTAAGGTTCTTAAGCCTTTCAGTTATTATCTTACTAATTTTAATAAGTTCTTCAGATAAAGGAACACTTTTTACTTTTATAACTGTATTTCTTATTACACCATTATCAGTTACTAAAACACATAATATACTTACATCATCAACTTTTAAAAGTTGAATTGATTTTATAAAACTCTTATGAACTGAAGGTGCTTTAACTATACAAGTCATTTTAGTAAGTTCCGATAGAAGAGCACTAGTTTGTTTGATTATCTTATCAACTTCGTACAAGGTACCATCTATTATTGAACTTCTAATAAGCAATTCCTCTTCAGAAGATAATCTTTCGAATTCAACCATTCTATCAACATATAATCTATATCCTCTGCTTGATGGAATTCTTCCTGCCGAAGTATGAGGCTGTTCTAAAAATCCCATTTCTTCTAAGTCAGCCATTTCATTCCTTATGGTAGCTGAACTTACTCCAAGATTATACTTTTTAGCGATAGTTCTCGAACCTACAGGCTCTCCAGTAGATATATAGTCTTGAATTATAGCCCTTAATATTTGAAGCTTTCTATCATCTATCACTAATCTCACCTCTTTATTAGCACTCACTATTAATGAGTGCTAACTAGTACACTATTAATATATTACCTCTCAAGTTTTTTGTCAATCCCATTTTTTATCATTTAATTTAAAAATTATTTATTTACTAATATTTAGTTTTTATTATCTTTAATTTCCTTTCAATTTCTTCTTTTTTCTAAGTTAACTTTTAAACTATTCAAATAAGAAATCAGCCATTATTATATTTGAAAGTTCTATTCCTTTTTGACTAAGATAAATACTTCCTGAATCTCTTATTAATAGATTTTTATCCTCATACTTACTTATTATTTCTCCATAAACATCATTTATATTCATATTAAATCTTTCTTCAAATTCACTTTCCTTTATTCCATTAATCTTTCTAAGTCCCATAAACATAAATTCTTCCATATCATCATTTTTAGAATTAGTTATTACTTCCTCTATAGCTTCTCCTTTTTCATTCATTGCTTTTATATATTCTTCTACACTACTTAGATTTTTAATTCTTTCGCCATTAATATAAGAAGCTGCTGCTGATCCTAAACCAATCCAATTATCCATATTCCAATAGGCTAAGTTATGTCTACACTCCATTCTTCTTTTAGCATAATTAGAAATTTCATATTGTTTAAATCCGTTTTCCTCTAAAATAGTTTTTGCTAAATGATACATTTTTCTTTCCTCTTCCTCACTTGGAAGCTTTAACTTATCATTTTCATAAAGATTATAAAAAGCAGTTCCTTCTTCTATGATTAAACTATATGCTGATATATGTGCTGGCTCTAAAGATATTATTTCTCTTAAAGTCTCTTCCCATTCATTTACTTTTTGATTTGGTAAGCCAAACATTAAATCGACATTTATGTTGTTAAACCCTACTTTTTTAGCTAAAAGAAAATTCTCTTTAAAGGTTTCATAGTTATGTATCCTTCCTAATCCTTTTAAAAGACTATCTTGCTTTGCTTGAAGACCCATACTAATTCTATTAACACCATATTTTTTCATTACATTTAATTTTTCTTCTGTTAAATTACCAGGATTACATTCCATAGAAAATTCAACATCCTTTGATATATTAAGTTTTGCTATTTCACTTAATAAAGTTTCTAACTCCTTTGATTCAAGAACACTTGGTGTTCCTCCACCAATAAATATAGTATTTATTTCTAAATTACTATATTTTTCTTTAAATTTTATTATTTCCTTATTCAATGCATCTATGTATTCTTTTCTTAAATGATCTTTTCTTGCAAAAGAAGGGAAATCACAATAAAGACACTTTTGTGCACAGAAAGGAATGTGTATATATAAAGAAATTTTATCCATGGTTAATTACCTCCATCTTAAAATAAATAAAAAATCCAAACTAAAGTCTCTACTATTATTTGGTTTTCAATTTAATTAATATATAAGTTCTTTAGTCTACTTTCATATTACAACAAAAAAAGTCACGAGTGAATAAACTCATGACTTTTATATGATACTTTCATAATACAAAATTACTTATTTTAAATTTTGTTCATAAGCTTCTTAAAACATTCATATAAACGCAATTTAATTTTTAATTCAAACTACATTTTAAGCTAAAAATCAATATTTATCTAAACAAGTTCAAGTCTTAAAATATATTTAAACTTATTTTTATATTTCTCTTAAATTTATGTTTATAGCATTATGAATTAATAAATCTCTTTGAACTTCTATAATAGAAGTTTTTATTATTTCGCCTTCTAAATTTATATCAACATTACTATGATCTCCATATTTAGCTAAAAACTTATCTAAATCAGAAATTTTAAGACTTACGGAAATATTTTCTCCATTTTTTCTATTTATAACACCAGTTGCTTTTCCAGCATTTCTAAATTTTCTACACTTAACTCTAACATCTCTTTTATTTGCTTGTAACATAAGAACAACTCCCCTTCTCTACATAAGTTTTATTAATTTACTATAAATATATTGAAGGGATTTCTCTTTAATGACTAAATAAAAAAAATATTTATTTTATGAATTTCTTACTAAAAGTCATTATAAAATTAATGTTATTAATCCTAATTTCTTTAAAATCAAAATTCATCTAAAACAGAACTAAACATAAAAAAAGGTAGCATTGATACTTAATAGTATCAAACACTACCTCTTTGTTAATATTTAAAAGCTAATTAGTCAACTTTTAAAACTGACATAAATGCTTCTTGTGGAACTTCAACTGTTCCTAATTGTCTCATTCTCTTCTTACCTTCTTTTTGCTTTTCAAGAAGTTTTTTCTTTCTTGAAATATCTCCACCATAACACTTAGCTAATACGTCTTTTCTCATAGCCTTAACTGTTTCTCTAGCTATGATTTTTGAACCTACAGCTGCTTGAATTGGAACTTCAAACATGTGTCTTGGAATAATTTCCTTAAGTTTTTCAGCTATAGCTCTACCTCTTTGGTAAGCCTTAACTTCTGGAACTATCATAGATAAAGCATCTACGTTATCTCCATTTAATAATATATCTAACTTAACAAGTTTTGATTGCTCATATCCTTTTAATTCATAATCTAATGAAGCGTATCCTCTTGTTTTTGATTTAAGAGTATCGAAGAAGTCATATACTATTTCATTTAATGGTATTTCATAATGAATAACAACCCTTGTTTCCTCTAAGTATTGCATATCTATGAATTTACCTCTTCTGTCTTGGCATAATTCCATTACGGCTCCTGTATAATCAGTTGGAGTAATAATTGAAGCCTTAACAACAGGTTCTTCCATATATTCTATCTCTGTCATTGGAGGAAGATTTGTTGGGTTTGTTAAATCAAATGACTCTCCATTTGTTTTAGTTACCTTGTATATAACTGATGGTGCAGTTGTGATTATATCTAAGTTAAATTCTCTTTCAACTCTCTCTTGAATTATTTCCATGTGTAATAATCCTAGGAATCCACATCTAAAACCAAAACCTAAAGCTACTGAAGTTTCTGGCTCAAATGATAATGCAGCATCATTTATTTGAAGCTTTTCTAAAGCTTCTTTTAACTCTTCGTATTTAGCTCCATCAACTGGGTATATACCAGAATAAACCATTGGTATAGCAGGTTTATATCCTGGTAATGCTTTTTCTGTTGGTCTTGCCGCCTCTGTCACAGTATCCCCAACTCTGGCATCCCTAACATTCTTAATTGAAGCTGTTATATATCCAACTTCGCCTGCACTTAATCCTTCTTTTAAAGGCATTAAAGCGGGTGTGAACACCCCTGTTTCAACTACCTCATAAACTTTACCTGTTGACATCAATTTTACTTTTGTACCTGGTTTAACTTCACCATCTATAACTCTAACATGACAAACAACACCTTTATAACTATCATAGTAAGAATCAAAGATTAAAGCTTTAAGAGGAGCATTTTCATCACCTGATGGTGCTGGAACCTTCTCTACTATTTCTTCTAAAACATCTTCTATGTTTAATCCTGTTTTTGCTGATACTAAAGGTGCATCCTCTGCTTCTATTCCTATAACATCTTCTATTTCTTGCTTTATTTCATCTGGTCTAGCACTAGCTAAATCAACCTTATTTATAACAGGAACTATTTCTAAGTCATTATCTAATGCTAAGTAACAGTTTGCTAAAGTTTGAGCTTGTATTCCTTGAGTTGCATCTACAACAAGTATTGCACCTTCACAAGCTGCTAAACTTCTTGAAACCTCATATGTAAAGTCTACGTGACCTGGAGTATCTATAAGATTTAATATATATTCTTCTCCGTTATCTCTCTTATAGATAAGTCTTGCTGCCTGAGACTTTATTGTAATTCCTCTTTCTTTTTCTAGCTCCATAGTATCTAGTACTTGCTGTTCCATTTCTCTTTGAGTTAATGTACCAGTTTTCTCTAAAAGTCTATCTGCTAATGTTGATTTACCATGATCTATATGCGCTACGATTGAAAAGTTTCTTATATACTTCTTTTTATCCATATCTAAACCTGCTCTCCAAACTGTCTAAAGTTCTTGAACAGTTTTCACCCCCACATTGTAGAATAAGTCAAGTTACATTATATCACAATGTGCCATTAAACTGTCAATATACTTGATTTACATTATTATATTGTTTTCTATGAATTGATTAATATTATTTATTAAATTATTCATCAAATTAAAAGTTCCAATCAATATATTCCCTACAAATCCTTTATTTAGGTTTAAAGTATGTTCTTTAAAAACCAAATAAAATTCATCTTTATTTTCGTATATTTTTATTGGGCTATTATCTTCACTAAATACAGTTAAATCCATTCCTGTTTCTTCTTTTATCCTTTCATAATCAACTTGTTCATTGGATTCATAATTTTGATTATTAAAAGCCTCTGTATTTTCTATATTAACTCCAATAATGCCCCAACAAATTATAGAAAAAAATATTAAGCTAAGCATTCCCATTGTTGTAAACTTTTTCAAAATAAAACACCCCCATAGATTACTATCTATAAGGATGTTCAAAAAACTTTATTTTTATTCACCTTTTCCGTTTAATTCTTCTGCTATTAATCTAGCTATATATTTAGCAGTGCCTTGTGCCTCTTCCGAAGTATTAACTTCTGCTCCAACCTCTATTAGCATTGAATTTTTATTGTATTGTTGGTTAAAAGCATTCTTTCCCCTATTATACTTATAGGTTTCCTGTCTTCTCAAAATATCTGGAAAAAGCTCATTAGCTCTAGTTATAAATCTATTTGCTAGACTCTCTGCATCATTATAATATTTACTATTCTTAGTTGTAACAAACATGACTTTAGCCACGTTTTCTCCATTTATATTAGCAGTCAAATTCTTTTTATTTTGCTCTCCTACAGAATCTCTGTGTATATCTATTATCATTTTAAATTCATCATATTGATCTACGTATTTTTTTACTGTTTCTCCGGATTTATTATAGGATTGCTCATAAGCTGCTGAGTGATTAGTTTTATCATGAATAACTGATATTCCATAATTTTCTTCAAGTTCTTTTGCTACTAAAGATCCCACGCCAACAACATTGTATGCTTCATTATTTGAAGTTCTTTCCTCATTATATCCCTCTGAATTATGTGTATGGTAAATAAGTACCTCTGGCTTAGACTGATCTAATTCCTTTTTTAAGCTTTCATCATAAACTTCATTATTCTTGCTAGCTATTAATTCTTCCCCACCATTTGCTTCTTCCTCAGACACTTCATCTATACTATCGGTATTTAAATCAAAGGAAGATACATCCTCTGCGGAAACATACCCTACTTTATCAATTGAAGCTATCTTATTTGCTGCCCCAAAATAGGGTACTTCATTCATTACTAATTCAATAGGGTCTAAAGGCTTTATATTCAAAGTTTCAAGAGCTAAACTTTTTAATGTAATATTACTTTCTAAGTAAGCATCCTCATCATAATATGTTCCTTTGGCAATAGGCATACCTGCATTCAAAAGTTGTATATATGACAAGTTTTCTCTCATATCTTTACTTGCTGCAATCTTCATAAATCTAAACATAAACATTATTAGTAAAATTAAAAGAACAAGCATTCCTATTGGTATCTCTCTTTTATTAATACCTCTCACATTATCCCCTCCCTCATATTTTCATTTATATGAGATTAGGATAAATATTATGTTACTCTATAATAGTAAATATTAAATTTATTATTCTTCAAAATCACTCATAACTTCCAACAAAAAACTCCTAATTTTTTAATTAAGAAATTTATTTATATCCTCTAAAACCATGTTAGGTTGAAGTGATATATTTATTCCATTAGCTATTATTTTTGAAACTGATTCTATTACATCATCTATTTCCTTTGGGGTAACCATTAAATCTCCAACATAAGGATTTAAAAGACTTTTTATCATAATTCCCTTTTCATTTTTGTCTATATTATTTAATATATTATAAAATTCTTTTCCCTCTTCTGCTTGCTTTATCATTTCATCTAGAACTAAATCCATAGCATCATTGGCAATTGTCGCCGCATCTACCACCGTTGGAACTCCTAATGCAATAACTGGAATACCTAAACTCTCTTCGTTAATTTGCATTCTATGATTACCAACTCCTGCCCCAGGTGATATTCCTGTATTACTTATTTGAATAGTTCTTGCAACTCTTTCAAGTTTTCTTGAAGCTAATGCATCAATACAAACCACCAAATCTGGTTTTATTTTATCAACTAAGGATTTAATAATTTCTCCTGTTTCAATACCTGTTATACCTAAAACTCCCGGTGCAATGGCACATACTGGTCTAACAGAATCGTCTATTACTTCTGGCATAACCTTCTTTAAATGTCTTGTAACCATAAGCTTACCTACTACCTTAGGTCCTATAGCATCTGGAGTAACATTCCAGTTTCCAAGTCCAACAACTAAGGCTGTTCTATCCTCTGGTAAATTAATAAGCTCCTCTAAAGAACTTGCCACTACATGGGATACTTCATCCATTATCCCTCCATCATAATGAGTATATTCAGGAATATCTATGGTAACATATCTTCCAATAGGTTTTCCCATAGCTTTGGCACCTTCTGCGTTTATTATGTCTACATTTGTAACCTTAATATCATCATCTACAGTTTTTTCTTCAAAAATAACTCCATCAATTTCTCTATTGTATCTATGTTTATAAATTTCGCGACTTTCAACAGCTAAGTCAGTTCTTACATTATACATTTTTCCACCTCTTTTTAATTTAAATTGATATATCATATATAATTTCCTTAAAAATGATAATTATGTCGATAAACACGAAAAAAGACTTGAACTTCTATATTTATGATGTTATAATTACCTTTGTTAAATAACGAACTCGTACGCAGATTCCCCAAAACTGCAGATACGCTATAAAAGTTGAAGGGGGTGAACTAGAATGGCAAATATTAAATCAGCAAAGAAAAGAATAAAAGTTACTGAAAAGAAAACTTTAAGAAATAAGATGATTAAGTCAGCTCTTAAAACTGCTATAAAGAAGTTTGAAGTAGCTGTTGAGGCTAAAAACAAAGCAGAAGCTGCGACTTTATACGTTGACGCTGCTAGAGCTTTAGATATGTCTGCTTCTAAAGGAGTAGTTCATAAAAACATGGCTGCTAGAAAGAAATCAAGATTAGCTGCTAAGTTAAACGCTATGGCTTAATTATATGGGTGTTAGAATTTCTAACACCATTTTCTTTTATTAGAAGTATTTCTTCAAGTAAAAAATCCAGATTAGAATTTTCTAATCTGGATTTTTTATATTACAGTATTTACTATCATAAGTTCTAGCTCTGTTTTCTTATTTAAATTTGAATTACTTTTAAGTTTCTTTTCTGTATATAAACATAAATTAATACATTTATTTAATTGCTTAGTCGAAAACTTTTTGCTTTGATTTATAAATTTTTCTATTACAAAGTCTGGTAAATTTATTCTACTAACCTCTAAGAAATCTTTTTTTATCTCATCAATTCTGTACTTTTCAGCAAGCCTTATCTTAACCCTATGCAATTTTTGAAACTGCTCCCTTATTTGACTTAATATAAATATAGGATCTTGCCCTCTTCCAATTAATTCGTCCATTAAATCTATTGCTTGCTTCGCTCTTTTAACTGAAATAAGTTCAACTAAATCGAATATATCATCTTCATATCTTGGAGGAAGTAATAAATCTATGTCTTTTCTAGTTATGTCCCTATCCCCTGTGTAATTTACTATTTTATCAACTTCTCTTTCAATAATATCAAAGTTGTTTTCTACTGAGTCACAAAAATATTTTAATTCTATCTTACCTATGTTTTTATTATATCTCTGAAAAATTTTCCCTACTTTTTGTTGTAATTTAGCTCCTTTTAATTTCTCAACTGAAACTATACAACTATTCTTTTCAAGTTTTTTAAGCTTGCTTAGTCTATTAATTCTATCTCTCTTATCCTTTAAAGTTGTATATGCGATTAAGATACAATGTTCAGGTGTATTTTGAAAATACTCTACACACTGCTTATATAATTTTTCAGTTTCCTTATCTTGTTTATCTCTAAATATATTAGTTCTATTTAAAACCACAACTTTTCTGTCACTCATAAAAGGCAATGTTTCACAAGCATTCATAAAGTCATCAAAGTTAAGATTATTACCATCTAACCTAATTAAATTTAAATCCTTAAATCCATCATCTAATACACTATCAATTATATTTTCTATACCTTCTTTAATTAAAAGCTCATCTAGTCCAACTAATATATAGCTTTTTTCTAATTTTCCTTTTTTCAAATTATCATATAAACCATCTAAATCTATCATTAAAATATCAACCTTTCAAATCCCAGATACTTATTTACATAAGTTAAAGTATATACGCACTTTTCTTTTGAATCAAATCAATTATATCATAATCACTTTTCTCTGGCATTAAAGTTATACTATTAAAATTATCTTCTATTAAAATAGAATATTTTTTTGAAACCTCAAACTGTGCCTCATTCTTTAAGTGAATAACCTCATTCACATATTCTTTTTTCATAATTGCCTTTCTAAAATAATCACTATCATTATTTACTAAAGCAACTTTATTAAATCCGGATTCTATAACTACAGCCTTATTCCATTTATCTTCAACTACTCTTATCTTAATCCCTAATACATGTATATCTAAAATAAGAATTGGTATAACCAGATAAACTCCTATTCTAAACCTCTTAAATCCTTTAACACTCATATAAATTGATAAAAACATAGTCATATATGCTACTGCAAAAACTGGTGATAGATATGGAGTAACCAATATTACCTTATCTAAAAAGACCAAAATCCCTCTAAAAATCATAAAAATTATATTTAGTAAAAATACTATAATCCCAATAAAATTTCCTCCTGTCAAAATAGAGAATAATAATATTTGTAAAACTAACACTATTATTGGTGTTACTAAAAATGTTGATATCAAAAAATTAATAGAAAACTTGCCAAAAACAATTACTAAAATAGGATATATAAAAGCTTGAGCTGACAACCCCAAACTTAAATACTCATTGATTTTTGGAGGTAGCATATAAAAGCCATTTAATAATTTTTTATAAAATAATATTATACCTAAGGTTCCTCCAAAGGATAATAAAAACCCCATGCTAAAAAGGTTATATGGTTTAAAAATCATAAGTACTATTGCTGCTAAAGAAATAGTACTTAAAGAATCATAGGTTTTAAATACTTTTTTAGAACTTTTTAAAAGAGTTATCATTATAAGTGCTCTTAAAGCCGAACTAGATGCTCCAACTAAAATAACATAAATGGAGCAAATCACTAAAGCAACTTTAAATGAAAACTTATTATATATCATTGAAAATAAAAGTGATATGTGAAATCCAGATATACATATTAGATGAATTACTCCTAAATCAGATAAAAAATCTTTTTGATTATAGGTTAGATTATCCTTATCTCCCCACAAAATTGCATTTAAAAGTGCACTTTCTGAAGATGAAAAATTCTCACTTAATCTTTCATAATATTTCTTTGGTATATTTTTAATCTTATATACTAAATCTTTTTCACTTTTTATAACATCCTTTAAGAAAACCTGTCCAACATAACCTCTCTCTAAATTAACATTTCTTTTAAATTTACAAACCCCATATATTTTTTCTCCATATTCAAGTTCAACCTGACTTTGATTTCTTATTTCAACCATTCTTCCATCTATTTTTCCGAGTATAAATTTATTATTAATATCTACTATTCTAATTTCTTGTACTCCCATCTCTTGAAAGTTAGGTTCATAATAAATTGTACAACTTAATATTCCTATGAGAAAAAACACCATACCTATATTAAAATAATCTAATCCTAATAAAAAATATGATATAAAAATTAAAGGCACAACTAAAAAAGCTGTACCTATTAAATTAAAACTACTAAGGTAATATGTTAAAATTCCTAAAGTAACAAAAATACAAATTAATCCTAAAGGTCTATTTATAATAATCTTTTCAAATTTTCTCATAGAATCTCTCCTTCGAGAAAATTATTGACCTTTTCTAAGAATTATAATCATTTATTTAGTTTTCGGATTAAATATTAATGCCATTATGTATCCAAAGAATATAGCAGCTGTTAACCCTCCTGCTGCACCTTTTAATCCTCCAGTGAAAGCTCCTAATAATCCTTGTTCATTTACTTCTTTTATAGTCGCCTTCGCAAGAGCATATCCAAATCCAGGCAAAGGTATAGTTGCCCCGGCTCCTCCAATTTGAACTAGTTTATCATAAATACCTAAAGCGCCTAAGATGGTTCCTAATGTTACAAAAAGAACTAATATTTTTGCTGGGGTCAATTTTGTTTTATCCATTAATAATTGACCTATTACACATATAATTCCACCTACTAAAAATGCATTTATATAACTTTGCAAGTTCATCATCCTCCTTATATATATTCTATAGCAACAGCATGTGCTATTCCTGGTATGCTCTCTCCTTGAAGCGCAGATGTTGAGCTTAATAAAGCTCCTGTTGAAACTAAAAGCACTCTTTTAATTTCCTTTTTCATAAGTTTTTTATATAAATATCCACATCCTACCACTGCAGAACATCCACATCCACTACCACCTGAGAATGTTTTCTGTCTTTCATTATCAAATATTTTTTCTCCACAATCTATGTAAACCTTACTTACATCATAACCATATTCCTTTAATAACTTTTCAGTCAGTTCTCTTCCAGCCTTTCCTAAGTCACCAGTTGCTATTACATCATAATCTTCCGGTTTTCTATTGGTATCAACAAAATGTTTGTATATTGTATCTACTGCTGCTGGTGCCATAGCTGCTCCCATATTATCAGCATCTTTAATTCCATAATCTTTAACAATTCCTGTAGTTATATAGGTTACATATGGAAAATCTCCTTCTCTACCTAAAAGCATAGCTCCAGATCCAGTTACAGTCCATTGTGAATATTCTTTTCTTTGGCATCCATATTCTAAAGGAAATCTAAACTGTCTTTCAGCTGAGCTAAAGTGGGAAGATGTAGCTGCTATTGAATATCTGGCGAAATCTCCATCTATAACCATAGATGCTAAACTTAATGATTCTGCCATAGTTGAACAAGCTCCATATACACCTAAAAAAGGTATTTTAAATTCTCTTGCCACGAAGTTAGTGGAAGTTAATTGATTTAATAAATCTCCTCCAAAAAGATAATCAACATCTTCCTCTTTAACTTTGCTCTTTTTTATAACTTCTTCAATAGAAGTTATCATTAAACTACTCTCAGCCTTTTCAAAACTTTCACATCCATTGCAATCATCTTGTAAAACCTTATCGAAATATTCCTTTAGAGGACCATCTCCCTCTTTAGGCCCAACAATGCTATATGTAGATATTATTCTAGGTTTACTTTCTAATTTTACAGTTTGTTTACCCACTCTCTTCAAATTATTACTCATTAAAAATCACCCCATAAATCCAAATCTAAGTAATAAATAATATATTACTCCTACAATAACTGATGTTCCTACGCCATATACTATTACTGGTCCTGCAATAGTAAACATTTTTGCACCTACTCCCATTACAAAACCTTCTTTTTTAAATTCTATAGCTGGTGATACCATAGCATTAGAAAAACCTGTAATAGGAACTATAGTTCCTGCTCCTGCAACAGCTGCAATCTTGTCATAAATATCAAGACCTGTTAGAAGAGCTGCTAAGAACACCATAGTCATTGGAGTTATAATTGAAACCTGTTCCTCTGGAAATCCATTAGATAATAAGTAATTTCTTATAAACTGCGCAATAACACAGATTAACCCACCAATTATAAATGCCATTATACAATTCTTTAATGTCTTTGGCTGTGGTCTTATTTGTTGTTCAAGTTCATTGAATTTCTTTTTTATTTTTTCATCACTTTGGTAAGTAGCCATATTAACCATCCCTTTCTTTTATTTTATACATATAGTATTAATTTCTTTTCCCTAATATATACAAAAAAATAAGCATTATTTTCTATGATTTGATTCATAAAAATAATGCTCACAAAATATTCCATTTATAATCAATCCTCTTCTAATTTTTCCTTCATAAGTTTCAATACTTTTTTTTCTATTCTAGAAACCTGCACTTGACTTATACCAAGCATTTTAGCAACTTGAATTTGAGTTTTATCCTTAAAATACCTAAGCATTATAATTTGCCTTCCTTTTGTATCTAAGGACCCTATAGCCTCTTTTAAAGCTATTTTATTTACCATATCATCATCTTTACCCTTCTCACTAAGTTTATCTATAAGGAGTACAGGTGTTCCTTCATCATGATGTATAGTATCATATAAATATTGCATACTATTTGCAGATTCTAAGGCTACTATAACTTCTTCTTTGTTCACTCCAGAATACTCTGCTAATTCATCTATAGTAGGATCTCTATTTAGCTCTTTTATTAATTCTTCTTTATTGTAATGAAGTTTCTTAGCTAAACTTTTTGTACTCCTACTAACCTTTATTATACCATCATCTCTTAAAAATCTTTTTATTTCTCCTATAATCATAGGTACTGCATAGGTAGAAAATTTAACATTAAAACCATCATCAAAATTATTTATAGCCTTGACAAGCCCCATTGAGCCAATTTGGAATATATCTTCATAATCATATCCTCTATTTATAAACCTCTTACATATGGAAGATACTAAAGGAGTGTTAACTTCTATAAGTTTATTCATAGCCTCCTTATTTCCCTCTTTTGCTAGGACTATGAGAGCTGTATTCTTATCATAATTAAAATTATCTTTCTCAATACTACTAATATCCATAGACTTTCTTCACCTGCCTATGTATTCATTTTTTTCTTCATTATTATTTTTGTACCCTTGCCTTTTTCACTATAAACTTCTAAAGAATCCATAAATGTTTCCATAACTGTAAATCCCATACCTGATCTTTCTAACTCTGGCTTTGATGTATATAGGGGCTCTCTTGCCTCTTCTAAGTTTTCTATTCCTATTCCATTGTCTTCTACAGTTATACTTATTTCATCTCCGCATAAAGTTGCTTCAATAATAACTAACTTACTTTCATCACATTCATATCCATGAATTATAGAATTAGTTACAGCCTCAGAAACAGCAGTTTTAATATCAGTTAATTCTTCAATAGTCGGATCTAATTGAGCAATAAAAGCTGATACACTTACTCTTGCAAATCCTTCATTTTCAGATTTAGCCAAAAACTCTAATCTCATTTTATTATCCATATTTAACCCTCCATTAACCCACTTTTAGAGCTTCATCCAAATTTTCGTAATATTTTATTATCTTAAATATTCCAGATAACTCAAAAACTCTCTTTATACTTTTATTAACAGATATTATGTTAACTTCTCCTGAACGCATACTTAGCCTTTTATATCTACCTATAATAACCCCTATTCCTGAACTATCCATAAATGTTACGCCTGAAAAATCTAATATAAGTTTTCTTACGTTCTCTCTGCTAATTCTATCGTCAATCTTTACTCTTACTTCTTCAGCACTATGATGATCTAATTCTCCAATTAAACTCACTACTAAAACATTTCCTCTTTTTTCAAAATCCAACCACATATGCTCACTCTTATTGAGCTCCACCTCCTATACACTTTCTTTTCCATATTTTAACATATTTTAATTCTTTATGTCAAATAATACTAAAATAAATAAAACTCATAGAAGCAAAATTCCATGAGCTTATTTAATATCATATTCCTTTAAATTTTTTAATTTCTCCATTTATTTTAGTGGCAACATCCTCAATAACCATATCATCTAGAAGTAAGGTGGTAAGTGCTTCATTTATATTCTTCATTATATAAATTTTAAATTCACCCTTTTTAATCGCCTCTTCTATTTCACTATTCAATATCAGTTCATCCTTATTACTTTCTGGTATTAAAACAGCTTTTCCTACATGAGTTCCTATTATTTTGCAAACATTAAAGAATCCCTCTATTTTTTCATTCACTCCTCCTATTGGTTGTACTTCACCAAACTGATTTACTGACCCAGTTACGGCAATACTTTGATTAACCGGGATCTTACTCAAAGCAGAAATCATAGCTATAATCTCAGCAACTGACGCACTATCCCCTTCTATTTTTCCATAAAGCTGTTCAAAGCTTAATTGAAAATCTACAGGTAAAACTTCATAAGCATTAAAAAAGCTACTTAAAAATCCTCTTAAAATGCTTAGAGATTTATTGTGAATACTTCCACTTAGATTACTCTCTCTTTGTGCATCCATAATTTTCCCACTACCTTTATAGCAAGTACATGTTATCCTCATAGGTTTTCCAAAACTCATGTATCCGAAATCTATTACAGATAGCCCATTTACACTTCCAATAATTTTATCTTCTATTTCTAAGATTATCTTTTTATCCTTATACATTTCTAAATAATCTTTTTGAATTTCACCACATTGATTTATAACAGATTCTATAGAACTTTTATCTATAAGTGTTTTATTGTTATTCTTAGCTGATTCATTTCCAAGAAGCAATAATCTTTCTATTTCATCAATATCCCAAAGCATCTTCTTTCTTGTTCCAGCTTTTCTAGCTAACTGCTTTCCTATAGCATTAACGCCAGAGGTTGAAATCTTTAAAAGGTCATTATCACTTATGATTTTATTAACAAGCTCTAATAAAGATTTTTTATTTTTATCTATACCTATTAAATTTGAAAATTCTGCTCTAATTCTAAATATCTTCTTGAAATCTTCATCATAATTATATAAAACATCATAACTCTCAAAATCTCCAATTAAAATAACGTTAACCTTAATTGGTATTGGATCTGGATTAAGTCCATTTAAAGAAAGTACTTCTAAATACCCTCTGTTAAAATCATAATTTATTTTTTCATTTAACAGTGCTCTTCTTAAATAATAGTAGCTATTAGCATTGTTCATCAAAGAACTTAATCTAACTATCAGACATCCTTCATTAGCTTCAAGCAATGAACCTGATTTTATAAGCTTTACACTTGTTGAATATACTCCATTATGATTTTCATACTCTATTGTTCCTAGAAGATTATTTAGACTTGGATCTTCTTCAAATATTACTTTAGGTGTTTCTTGTCCCTTGCTATTCTTTATAATATTACAAATATATTTTGAAATAATTTCATTTATTTTTTCTTCATCATCATCAAAATTTATTGTGTAATTATCAATCAATAAATTTTCTAGGCTTTCACATACATCTATAAGATAATTGTAAGCATCTTCTTCATTTTCAAAATCACTCTTTATTTTCTCTTTAACAGATGATGATTTATTTTCTAAATAAGTTCTAAGTATAACTTTTAACTTTTCAATAGAATCTATCTCTATATTTTTAAGTTCTTCTAAAACATCTTCTGCTCCTTCTTTTAATTTGCCAGCTTTTATCGATATATCACCTTTACTATTTTCTTCTAAATCATCGAACTCTTCCTCCGTCATAGCCTCTCCATCTAATAGAGGAATAAATGCAAAGCCAGAAGATGTAGCTTTTAAATCAAAGCCTTCTTGCTTCGCACTCTTTATTAAATCACCTATATAATCACTTCTCTTTTTTTGTATATCATTAATAATATCTTCCTTATCTTTATTTATAGAAGAATTGTAAAAGGCATAAATCTCTTCGTAATAAAAAGATTTTACATATTCTAATCTTTCCTCTAGCTTTTCTCCTATTCCATTTTCTAAAAATATAACTTTAGGTGCTTTAACATCATCCAAAGTTACATAACATATATCTTTAGGTTTATTTCTTCCTTTCATTTTTTCTTCTAAATGAAGAATTATATCCTTAAGCTTTTGTTTTGAAAATTCGTCGATTAAGTAAACATTAAACCCTTCTTTATTTATACTTAATGCTTCATCAATTCTTTTAAAAACCTCTGAGTATTCACTACCATTGTTTTCTTTTCTAGCTATCCTACTTGTAAAATCCTCATTATAAATTACTTCTTGTGGAGTTAACTCTCTTCTCATATAAATTCACTCATAAAACTAATACTAGCTTTAATAGAGTAACCTCCTCTTTATAAGTACTTTATTATATTAATATTCTAAAAGTTTAAAATTAGCCATCATTTTCATTTTTTTATTTATTTTTTTCTTCGACAAAAAAACCTATAGAAAAAACTTTTCTATAGGCTTTAATAAACTAAAAATATTTAATTATATATTAGTATGTTGAATCTGAAACTTTTCCTTCACATATAGCGATTGAAGCTGATGCTCCTATTCTAGTAGCACCATTTTTAATTACAGCTTCAGCATCTTCTGTTGATCTTACTCCACCTGATGCCTTAACACCCATCTCTGGTCCTACAGTTTCTCTCATTAATTTAATATCTTCTGGAGTTGCTCCACCTGTTGAGAATCCAGTTGATGTTTTAACGAAATCTGCTCCTGCTTTCTTAGCTAATTCACAAGCTTTAACTTTTTCTTCATCAGTTAAAAGACAAGTTTCTATTATAACTTTTGTAAGCGCTTTCTTATCAGCCGCATCTACAACAGCTTTTATATCTTTTTCTACATATTCATAATCTTTATCTTTTAATCTACCTATGTTTATAACCATATCAACTTCATCTGCGCCTTTTGATATTGCATCTTTAGTTTCAAAAGCTTTAACTTCCATAGTGTTTGCTCCTAAAGGGAAACCTATTACTGTACAAACTTTCACATCGCTTCCTTTTAAAAGCTCAGCTGCTAATTCTACATTGGTAGGGTTTACACAAACTGATGCAAAATTATATTCTAAAGCTTCTTTGCAAAGCTTTTCTATTGATGCTCTATCAGCCTCAGGTTTTAATATAGTATGGTCTATCATTCTTGCTAATTGTTGTTTATCCATTACATTTCCTCCTAAGATAACATTTTCATTATACTATTATTATAGAATATAAATTCTTATAAGTCCATAATTTAAATATTTACATTGAATAATTTTAGTATAAAAAATTAAATAATATATTTATATAAAATTCTTATTCTATAGGCTTTCAGCTATTATCAAACTATTTTAATATATTTAATATTATGTTATAATACTATCTATCATATAATATGTATTTATAGTAATAATAAATGTAAATTCGTCAACTTAAAAGGAGTTATAATTATGGGTTTCAAAGAAAAATTATCTAAATATTACACTGATTCTTATCTTGAAAAATACGGCGATAGAATGGCTCAACTTCAAGGAAGCGTAATCTCTGAAAAAATCGAAGAAAAAACTATTCTTTGGATATTCCACAAGTTAGTTGTTACTTTAATAGTTAAACCTGAAAGAAGTAAGCAAATAATAAAATGCGTATATAAAAAGAATCGTTGGTTTAAAAAACCTACTTTCATAAATGTGAAAAAAGGAAATAGTGTTATAGTTCAAGGACTTAAGTCAAATAAAGAAAATGAAAAAGAATATATTGTACTTAATAACGTACTTAACTTAACGACTAAACAAGATTTAGTACCTGTTGATCACTCACAATTAAAGAAAGCTAGACAACAACAACAATTTAAACAAAGATAAAAAGCTGTATAATAATACAGCTTTTTATCTTTTAAATAAACTTTATTTTTCTATTTTAATATTTATTTTTTCACCTTTATAAATAAGTATAAGCTATTTATAAAGAAAATTATTGTTGAAAAGAATAATACTATTAGCCAATGGTTTATTCCTAAAATAGTAGTATGGAAGATACTACTAAAGAAAGGAATATAAATAATGCTTAATAACATTACTATTGATATAAGAACAGCTCCCACTAAATACATATTAGTAAATAATTTTATTTCAAATATAGAATGTCTTTCAGATCTACACTCAAAAACATGTAGTAATTGAGACATAACTAATGTTGATAAAGCAATTGTTCTACATGTATCTAAATCCATTCCATATAATCCACCTACAATAAATGATAATAATGTGCATATTCCAATCAAGCATCCTCTTACTAGAATTTTTTCAGTAAGTCCTCTTGCAAATATACTTTCCTTTTTACTTCTAGGTTGTTGATTCATTATATCCTTATCAGCTGGGTCTACTCCTAAAGCTATTGCTGGTAATCCATCTGTTGCTAAATTTACAAATAATATTTGTATAGGTAACATAGGTGTTGGAAGATAGAAGATTGTAGCTAAGAACATCGTTAATACCTCTCCTAAGTTACATGACAATAAATATCTTATGAACTTTCTTATGTTATCATATATTATTCTTCCCTCTTCTACTGCGGATACTATGGTTTCAAAATTATCATCCATTAAAATCATTGCAGAGGCTTCCTTTGTAACATCAGTTCCTGATATTCCCATAGCGACTCCTATATCCGCCTCTTTTATAGCTGGCGCATCATTTACTCCATCTCCCGTCATAGCAACTATATTACCATTTTGTTTAAAAGCCTTAACTATTCTTAACTTATGGTTAGGTGTAACTCTTGCAAATATTCTAAGCTTATTAACTGACTTTTTAAGTTGATTATCATCTAACTTATCCAATTCTTCTCCAGTTATTACTTGTTCTTGTGACTTAGCAATATTTAAATCCTTCCCTATAGCAAAAGCTGTATTTTTATGGTCGCCAGTTATCATTACAGGGGTTATTCCAGCTAGTCTACATTTTATTACTGAATCTTTAACCTCTGGTCTAGGCGGATCTATAATACCTGCAATCCCAAGGAATATAAAGTCTTTTTCTAATCCTTCATCTCTTGTTAAATTTTCTATTTTATATGCACCAGCTATACATCTTAAGGCTCTATTACTCATATTTTCAACAACATTTAATATTTGTTGTTTCTTTTGAGCAGTCAATAATTTAACTCTTCCTTCTTCGTGTATATATCTACATTTATTTATAAGCCTCTCTGGAGCTCCTTTTACGTAACAAACTTCTTTGCCATTTTCTTTAACTATTACTGACATCATTTTTCTACTTGAATCAAAAGGTATATCAAAAATCCTATTTATATTGGATATTGTATTTTTCAAAGTATCCACATTATTAAAATATGCCTTTATTAATGCTGTTTCAGTAGGATCTCCATTTAAAACATCTTCCACTTTGTTTTTTGAAAAATCGTAATTACAGTCATTGCAATAAATAAATGCCTTCATAAGTATAGGTGAATTTGGAATCTTATCAACATCTATTCTACAATGTTTTCCTTCAACGAATATTTCCTTAACAGTCATTTTATTTTGAGTTAATGTACCAGTTTTATCACTACATATGACTGATGTACATCCTAGAGTTTCTACTGCTGGTAATTTCTTTACCAAAGCATTTTTCTTAAGCATTCTAGAAACACCTAAAGCTAGTGAAACTGTTACTATGGCAGCTAGTCCTTCTGGTATAGCAGCTACTGCTAAACTTACTCCTAATAAGAACATTTCAGTTAAATCATTTCCTCTGATAATACCTAAAATAGTTACTAAAGTACATATTCCAAGGCATAATACTAATAAAATTTTTCCTAATCCATCTAATCTTTCTTTAAGCGGAGATTTTTCTTCTTCTATATCTTGTAGCATATCAGCTATTGAACCCATTTTTGTATTCATTCCTATAGCGGTTACCCTAAATCTTCCTTTACCTTTTAATACTTTAGTCCCCATATAAGTTAAAGAAGCTTCTTTTGAATTACTTGCTTTATTGACTCCTAAGGACTCTCCAGTAAGTAATGATTCATCAACCATAAGATTTGTACATTCAAATATCTCTCCGTCAGCTGGAACTCTATCACCAGCTTCAAGAATTACAATATCTCCTATTGTTAATTCATTGGCATTAATAACTTTAATATTTCCATCTCTTAATACTTTACAGGTTGGTGCTGCTAAAGATTTTAAAGCATCTAAAGACTTTTCTGTTTTAAATTCCTGTATAAATCCTAGAAGACCATTTATTATAACAATAACAAAGATGGTAATAGCATCTGCTACATCTCCCATAAGTCCAGATATAATAGTGGCTCCTATTAAAACCCATATTATAAAATCATTAAATTGTTGTAATAATATTTTTATAGCCGATACCTTTTTCTTTTCTGTTATTTCATTTAATCCAAACTTCTCTGTCCGGTTTTTAGCTTCTTGAGTTGTTAACCCTCTAAAGAGCTCTTTCTCTTGCATAACTTTTTGTTCCTCCTTTTTTTCCTAGCAATCTATTGTAATATATGTTTAATTCGCTTCTTTTTAGAACTAAAAAAATTCTTATGTAACATCTTACACTCATAATATTTCTCTGCTTTCATCTCATAGAAAATTCTCTTAAACTATGATAAAATGAGTTTTGTTAAACTTTACTTTTCATAATTTAGGAATTAAAATATATTCATGAATTAAAAAAAATTTAAATTACAAAGGAGGCAACCTGCATGAAGGATGTTATATACATTACAGGACATAAAAATCCTGATTCAGATTCAATATGTGCTGCTTTAGCATATTCTGAATTTAAAAATAAAACACAAGACATTCCAGCTATACCTGTTAGATTAGGAAATGTTAACCAAGAAACTCAATACATACTTGATTATTTTGGTGTTCAAGCTCCTCAATTTTTAGAAACTGTTAAGCTAAAAGTTGAAGATTTAGAAATGGATAAAATAGCTCCATTAGCTCCAGAAGTGTCACTTAAGATGGCTTGGAATATAATGAGAGATAAAAACTTAAAATCAATTCCAGTTGCTGATGGGAATAATCACTTACTTGGAATGTTATCAACATCAAATATAACAGCAACATACATGGATGTATGGGATAGCAACATACTTGCTAAAAGTGCTACTTCATTAGATAACATATTAGATACATTATCTGCTGAAACACAAAACGTAAACGAAGAAATTAAAATATTCCCTGGAAAAGTTGTAGTTGCTGCTATGCAAGCTGAATCTTTAAAAGAATTCATAAGTGAAGGTGATATCGCAATAGCTGGTGATAGATCTGAAATACAAGCTGAATTAATAGAATTAAATGTATCTCTATTAATAATAACTGGTGGTCATAAACCTTCAGAGGAAATAATAGCTCTTGCTAAGAAAAATAACATAACTGTTATTACAACTCCTCATGATTCATTTACTGCATCAAGATTAATCGTTCAAAGTTTACCTGTAGACTATGTTATGACTAAAGATGACTTAGTTTCAGTATCTACTGATGATTTAGTTGAAGATGTAAAAGTAACAATGAGTGAAACTAGATACAGTAACTATCCTGTAATAGATGAAAATAATAAAGTGGTTGGTTCAATCGCAAGATTCCACTTAATTTCTACTCATAAAAAGAAAGTTATTCAAGTTGACCATAACGAAAGAGGTCAATCAGTACATGGTTTAGAGGATGCTGAAGTATTAGAAATCATAGATCACCATAGAGTTGCTGACATACAAACTGGTAATCCTATATACTTCAGAAATGAGCCTCTTGGAAG
Source organism: Clostridium sp. LIBA-8841 (assembly GCF_034439435.1). Classification (GTDB taxonomy): domain Bacteria; phylum Bacillota; class Clostridia; order Clostridiales; family Clostridiaceae; genus Sarcina. Next base: position 1,070,942 of record NZ_JAPCKJ010000001.1, read on the forward strand.
TACTTCAACAATAGTTGCTAAGAGATTCTTCGAAAATGGCATAAGACCGTCAAGAGAAGCTGCTGGACTTTTATGTGGAGCTATAATTTCAGACACATTATTATTTAAATCACCAACTTGTACTCCACAAGACGTGAAAATGTGTAGAAAACTTGCTGAAATAGCAGGAATAGTTCCTGAAACATTTGCTAAAGAAATGTTTAAAGCGGGTACTTCATTAAAAGGAAAATCTATTGAAGAAATATTCAATGCTGACTTCAAACCTTTCACAATCGAAGGTGTTAAAGTAGGTGTTGCTCAAGTTAATACAATGGATATCGAAGGATTTATGCCTTTAAAAGATGAAATGTTAGCTTACATGAATCAAAAAGCTGAATCAATGGGATTAGAAATGATTATGTTATTACTTACTGACATAATCAATGAAGGTTCACAAATATTAGTGGCTGGAAGAAGTCCTGAAATTGCTGAAGAAGCTTTTAAAGTTAAATTAGAGGATTCAACTACTTTCTTACCTGGAGTTCTTTCAAGAAAGAAACAAGTTGTACCACCATTAACTCAAACTATAACAACAAGAGTTAGTAAATAATTTAAAATAAATAAAAAGCAATCTCAAAAAGAGATTGCTTTTTTTATTTCCAATTTAAAATTTTATAATTATCATTCTTCTTCTTGTAATTTATTAAATATGCATTTCCTACTAAGTCTAATAAAGGTTTATCTGATAATGAATCAGAAAACATATATGAGTTTTTATAATCTACTTCTATATTATTTTCTTTTAAATACTCTTTAAGTCTTCTAACTTTCTCTTCTCCCTTACAATTTTCACCTAACATTTTTCTTTCAAATTTTCCTTCATTAAATGAAAATCTTGTTCCTATTATAACATCTACTTCCTTTATATTATAAAGTTCATTTAAATAAAACTCTGGTGAAGCTGATATCAAATAAATTTTATACCCTTCTGACTTTAACTTTCTCATCATATCAATGGAGTCCTTATAAATGATTTTACTTAAAACTTCATCATAATATTTTTTTACAAGAATTTTTAAATCCTTCTCCTCTACTCCATCTATGAATTTAAGAAATGATTGCTTAACTTTCTTCTCATCATAAAACTTTAATCCATACATAAGACCTGAAAAAGCAGCTCTTGGTATAAACTTCAAATTTTTCTTATCTTCTTTTATTAGAAATCTAAATAACTGCAGTAAAGTTTCCTTGTTGGTTAAAGTAAAGTCAACATCAAATATAGCTAATTTTTCCATGTTATTCCCCACGTTTCACGTAAAATTTATCAAGAGTATTATAAACTAAAAAAAAGATGATGTAAAACATCACCTTTTTTTTAATTATTCTGCTACATTTTCTTCGTAGAATTTAACAACTTCATCAAACTCTTCTTCTGAAGGAAGAACTAATTCTCCTTCTTCACCTTGAGATTTGAATAAGTAAACTGATTCATCAGGATGTTGTACTAAAACGTACTCTTCATCTTTATATTCAAAAGCATCAATAACATCACAAGTTATTGTGTTTCCTTCTTCATCTTCTAAGTCTACAACGAAATGCTCTACATGCTCTTCTCCGCATCCGCATCCTTCATGATGTTCATGTCCATGATCGTGACCGTGTCCACCACATCCGCATCCTTCATGCTTTTCTTCTTTTTCGCTTCCACAACCACAGTTGCCTCCGCAGCATTTGTTTAAATCTTTATCTGACATAATCTTTCCTCCCTTGTGGAAAATTTACTTTATACTAATTGTAACCTTAAATACAAAATAATAAAAGTACTTTCTTTATAATATTTAATTATATTCTTAACACAATACAAAATTATAATCAATAAAAAAAGTTATATTTATTTTTTTTATAAAATTTTAACAAAAAACTCTCTTTAAAGCAATTACTTTAAAGAGAGTTTTCATTAAATCCTAGTGAGTAAATCCTTGTACTCCAGTTTTAGCTTTTTTATTTAAAATTCTTGCATTATCTAAATCTTTTATAGCTGCAGTTAAGTCTCTTATATATAATTCAGCTAAGTTATGGCTAAAGTCTGCACGACAAACAACTCTTTGAATTATTGTATCTTGTAAGTTTTCTGGTAATGGATAAGCAGGTACTTGCCATCCTTTCATTAATAATTTATCTGCTAAATCATATAATGTCCATTGAACATTTGCATCATCTTTTAATTTATAACAAACTATTGGTAAGTTTTCACCTCTGTTGTATATTTCAAATAAACCTGTTTTTTCAAGTTCATCTGATAGATACATAGCAACATCTTTTGTTCTTTGATGTATTTGTCTATATCCTTCAAATCCATATCTTAAGAAGTTATAATATTGACCAATAATTTGGCTAGCTGATCTTGAGAAGTTTATTGCCATTGTTGGCATTTCACCACCTAAGTAGCTTACTTTAAATATTAATTCTTGTGGTAAGTATTCTTTATCTCTCCATAATACCCAACCTATACCAGGATAAACTAATCCATATTTATGTCCTGATGCATTTATTGAAACAACGTTTTTAAGTCTGAAGTCCCATTCTAAGTCTGGTTCTATAAATGGTGCAAATAAACCACCTGAAGCTCCATCAACGTGAATTGGAACTGATATTTTTGCTGTTTTGTTATACTCTTCTAATTTTTTATCTAAAGCTTTTATATCATCATATTTTCCTGTATAAGTTATTCCTAATATACCAACTACACCAATTGTGTATTCATCAACATAATCTAAAACTTTATCTACATTTATGCTCATATGTTCTTCATCTAATGGAACTAATCTCATTTCTATATCCCAGTAAACGCAGAATTTTTCCCAACATACTTGATATCCTGAAGAAATTACTAAGTTAGGTTTTTTTGAATTAACATCCATTCCTAAAGCCTTAGCTCTGTTTCTCCATCTAAATTTCATAGCCATACCACCAAGCATACATGCTTCTGATGATCCTACTGTTGATGTTCCTATGAAACTTTCATCTTTTTGTGCATTCCATAAATCTGCTATTATATTTACACAACGATTTTCTAAATCAGTTGTTTGAGGATATTCTGATTTATCTATAGCATTTTTTTCTAATGTTTCTGACATTAATTTTACTGCTTCGTCATCCATGTATGTTTGACAGAAAGTACATAAGTTTTGACGAGCATTACCTTCATCTAATAAATCATCTTTTATAAGTCTATAAGCAACATCTGGAGCTATTGAGTCTTTAGATAACTCATATTTTGGAATAGATTCGTTACTAGCTACTGTTCCAAATATTGGTGTTGTGAAATTTTTTCCTAATCCTTCATTTCCATTTTTTCCAAAAAGCATTTCAAAAACCTCCTAAGTTCACCTAAAAACCATTCTTAATTTCTTCAACGTGACCTCAAGAAATTAAGATTAATTTTTAGTAACCATTCATATTATTTTTTCTTTTGATGATTGCCTCATCAAGTTATTTATATAATACACCTTTTATTAATTAATTAAAATTCTTTAATTCGTTACATTTTGTTAATATTTTATTATCTTTTTGTTCATTTTTAAATTACCTCGTTAGTTCTTTAAATTTCTAATTATTTCTTCATTTTTCTTCATAACATAATGAACTTTTATTTTTATTAGTATAATATTAATAAAAGCTCTATCTTTTTATTAATATCATTTATAATAGTATATTTTTTTGTATTTATATCAAAATGATATTATTAAAATTCAATATATTTTACTAATAAAAAAATAGAATCACAAAAAATAGCACACAATTAATTAACATTTTATTCAAAAACTCAAATTAAGAATGTATTTATATTCTTTTACTATTTATAAAATCATTTAATATACTTCTTTTACTTATCTAAATAATAAAAATTCATCAACTTAGATAAAACTCTCCTAATCCATTTGCATAATAAATAGTTTTTCTTAAACAAAAATAAGAGTGAATAAAATTTTTATTCACTCTTATAAATTATAAAACTATATTTAACTTTCTGTACCATCTTCTAGTATTGATACTATTGAAAATAAGGTAAAACATATTGCTCCTAATCCAATCATAACATGAGCTGGCACAAAATATGATACATTAACTAATTCAGCTTCTGATAAATAAACACCTAAAAATAAACATATTAACGCTGTTATAACTGGAATTAGAGGAATTCTTTTAGCTAATTCACTTTTCCTTCTCCAAACAGATGCAAGTAACAAAACTTTACTAGATATACTGTAACAAACTAAGCCTAATCCAATTAAAACATAGCCAGGTGCTATTAATGCTTGATTTTTACTAATTAAAAGAATACATATACCTAGAATTGCATTTATACTTCCTAAAACTAAAACCCATATAGACCATTTCCACCGCTCTTTCTCTGTAAATGTATTTTGTATTTGTCTAGCTACACTAGCCACTAATGATATTAAACTAGCACATACTAATGATATACCAAATACAACAAATCCAGCAACTAAACTAGAAATATTCTTTGTATCACTTAAAAGATATGCTGAAACTGATAATCCAATAATTGTACATACTATAGGAATAGCAATTAAAAATTTTGAAAAACCTTCTGTAAAACATCCATCTGGTTTTTCACCTTCTTTTAAATTTTTACTATTATTAGGGATAAGTAAAAACTTTGTTGATGATAATGCTACTGTTGAAATGCAACAAGAAATTAGACCTATACCAAAGGCTATACTTCCGGATACAAAATATGCAGAATTTCCACCATCATTTAAAGCAAAATATAATCCACCAATCATACTTATAGCTGAAAATGAATATCCTATTGTTGGTAAAATAAATTTAAAAAAAGAATTATATTTATTTGTTAGTTGTCTTATTATTGTTGCAGCTGTAGCAAATAAGGCTATACATATTGCTGTAAAAAATATTATTACATGACTAGCAACTATATATCCTGATCCTAATTTATCTCCTAAAGTATTAATATATAATCCATAAGTAAGACATATGGCTCCCATAAATAGCGGTATAGCTCTGAATAATATACTCATATAGTAGTTCATAACTTTAACCTCATTTCCTACTATAAATAAAATCAAGAAAATTTATTTATAAATTTCCTTGATTTTATTTATATTTATATTTATATTTAATTTGCTTTTCTTAATACTGTTGCTTCATTTAAATCTTTAATTGCAGCATTTAAATCTCTTATGTATAAATCGGCTAAATTATGACTAAAATCTGCACGACAAACTACTCTTTGAATTACTATATTTTCTAAGTCTTTAGGTAATGGATATGCTGGCACTTGCCATCCCTTCATTAATAATCTATCTTCTAAATCATATAATGTCCATTGAACATTTGCATTATCTTTTAATTTATAACAAACTATTGGTAAGTTCTCACCATTATTATATATTTCAAATAAACCTGTTTTTTCAAGTTGATTTGATATGTACATAGCAACATCTTTTGTTCTTTGATGTATTTGTTCATATCCTTTGAATCCATAACGTAAGAAGTTGTAATATTGACCTATAATTTGGCTAGCTGATCTTGAGAAGTTTATTGCCATTGTCGGCATATTTCCACCTAGATAACTTACTTCAAATACTAATTCTTTTGGTAGGAATTCCTCATCTCTCCATACTATCCATCCTATTCCTGGATAAACTAAACCGTATTTATGACCTGATGTATTTATTGAAACAACATTTTTAAGTCTAAAATCCCATTTTAGGTCTGGTTCTATAAATGGTGTAAACATTCCACCTGAAGCGGCATCAACATGAATATGAACTTTTAAATCATGATCTTTATTATATTCTTCAAGTTTCTCATCTAAAGCTTTGATATCATCAAATTTACCAGTATAAGTTATTCCTAGTATTCCTACTACTCCAATTGTATTTTCATCAACATAATCTAAAACTTTATCTACATTTATACTCATATGATCTTTATCCATTGGAACTACTCTCATTTCAACGTCCCAATAAACACAGAATTTTTCCCAACACACTTGATATCCTGAAGAAATTACTAAGTTAGGTTTTCTTGAAGTTACATCCATTCCTAAAGCCTTAGCTTTGTTTCTCCATCTAAATTTCATAGCCATACCACCAAGCATACATGCTTCTGATGATCCTACTGTTGATGTTCCTATGAAACTTTCATCTTTTTGTGCATGCCATAAACCTGCTATTATATTTACACAACGATTTTCTAAATCAGTTGTTTGAGGATATTCTGATTTATCTATAGCATTCTTTTCTAATGTTTCTGACATTAATTTTACTGCTTCGTCATCCATGTATGTTTGGCAGAATGTGGCTAAATTCTGACGTGCATTTCCCTCATCTAATAAATCATCCTTTATAAGTCTATATGCTACATCAGATGCTATTGATTTTTCTCCCATCTTATCACTTGGCATAGATTTGTTACTTGCACTTGTCCCAAATATAGGTGTTGTAAAACTCTCTCCTAATTTTATCTCTTTCTCATCTGTAGATTTCATTTTTAAGTCCTCCTTAGGGTCACTTTAAATATAATTTAATTTTTTTACAATTTAATTTTTCGTTAATATATAAAGATAAATTATTTGAAGTAGTTTAAATTAATAAACTACTTCAAAATAAATTTAATTTGTTTTATTACCATTCCATTTATTATGTAGAGCATATATTATAAATGGAATTAAAACTGTTATTATAAAACTTATTGATAATATAGTTAAGTATTCTGAAACACTATTACCAGTTAATTGTGATGGTGGTACAAATGAAATTACTAAAGCAAATACTGAAACTAAGAATCCAACAATCGCTACTATCATTTTGAATGTTTTACCACCTGGAACTTGATATGCACGTTTTAAATCTGGATGTTTTATTATTAGTGTTAAATATCCAATGAAGAATAATAAATATCCAACTAAGTATATAACAACTGTTAATGATATAGCAGTAAGGAATGAAACGTTATTTCCACCGCCACCGAATGTTAATACAGCGGCCCATATAGTAACAACTAAACCTTGAACTAATACTAATGGTACTGGTACATCATGTTTATTAACTTCTGTTAATTTTTTAGGTAATAAGCCTTTTTTAGCTGCTACATACATACCTTGTGAAGGTCCAACAACCCAAGCACTAACCTCTGCCATAACACCTACAGCTAATAATAATGCAACTACTCTTGTTATCCAATCAAAACCATCTCCAAAGTTAATACTTACTAATTGATGGAATGTTTGAACAACCCCAGCACTTAAGTTTAATTGATCTGCTGGTATAACTGCTGCTACTGTTAATCCACCTATAGTATTAAGAATTATTGCTACTACAACAAGTACAAACATAGCCAATGGATAGTTTTTACTTGCATCTTCTAATTCATTAACATGTGAAGCTGAAGCTTCAACTCCCATATAAGCTAATATAAATGAAACAAATACAACTAATGTATTTACTTTTGAGAAGTCAGGTATAAGAGTATGAGCACTCATATCAACATGTACTGGATTACCTTTTGCTATGTACATTATACCTAATATAAATAATATAATTGCTGGAATTACTACTCCAAATATGAATCCTGCTTTAGCTATCTTAGCAGTATTTTTAGTTCCTCCAAATTGTGAGAATGTTAATCCCCAGAAAATAATTAAAACACCAATGAATTTTATTAATGGATTGCTATTTAATGCAGGCCAATTAAAAACATAAGAAAGGGCTCCTAATATGAAATAAATCATTGTAACGAATCCAACTGTTATTTGGAACCATTGAAAGAATATTGCTGCAAATCCCCATCTTTCACCTAAAGTATTACCTACCCAGGCAAATATGCCTCCTTCTTGCCAACCATCTACAGTTGCCATTTCTGCTGCACATAATGCAACTGGTAAGAACCATAAAATTCCACCAACAATTAAGAAAAATACTAAATGAAATCCTGATGTTGCAAATGTAGGATACTCGTAGACAGTCATTACCATAGATGCTGTCATTGCAAAGAATCCAAACAAACTAAGTTTTTTTGCATTTGCCTTTGAATTATTTGGCATAATAAACGCCTCCTTGTTGTTATTGTTTAAAATAGATTTTAACAATTAACAACTATTATCTAAGACAAAGATTTATTATCTCCTAAATTTTTGTCTTGAATAATAGCTACTAACTATGTATAAATCATAAACCTTGTTAACAATTTATTCAAAACTTTCATTCTTTTATTTTAAGCTATTAACATTTTTCAGTTTAATTTTTAGTAAGTTTTTCTCTTTAAATCTCTCTTTTCCTCTTATTATCTAACAAATTAATTCAATATCAGTGTAAACCGTAAACTTTTTAACATTTCGTTAATAATCATTAATAAAAATATATTTTTATCATATTTTTATTAATAATTTTATTTTTTTTAATAATCTAGTTTTTTATTTTAATTTAAATCTTATTAATATTTTAAATAAAAAATTATCTTTTCTAATAAAAATTCACAAATTTAGTTAGTGATATTTTTTAGCTCTATAAAAATCCCATAACTATTCTGAATCTTAAGATGTTTGAACTATTCAGTCATCAATATACTTTTCTATTTACTCTTCTTAAAAGGTTCTATATGCTTACTTAAGCAACTAGTTCTTGCTTTCTTATATACCTTTCTGCAGTATTAATATAAAATACGCCGGATCAATATATCTATTTCCATACTTGCAATTTTAAATTTTGAAACTGCTTTCATTTCAACAAAGGAAGTTTTTATTACATCACTAAAATCCTTCTGAACACATTTTGATATCAAATAGTTTTCATTAGACAAAAAAATAAGAGCTAGAATATTACTATTCTAGCTCTTATAATTATACTTCAATCTAAATTTATATCTAACCGTAATTAGTTATCTACTATTTCTTACTTTCCAGCAAGTTTTTTGTAGCCTTCTAATCTTTCTTTAGCATCTCTTTCAGTCTTCTCGAATAAAGCTTCAGCAGCTTCTGGGAATGCTTTTGCTAATGCAGCATATCTAACTTCTCCCATTATGAATTCTCTGAAGTCACCAGTTGGTTCTTTAGAGTCTAATGAGAATGGGTTTTTACCAGTTTCTTTTAACATTGGGTTAAATCTGTACATAGCCCAGTATCCACATTCAACAGCTCTCTTCTCTTCTAATTGAGAGTTACCCATACCAGCTTTTAATCCGTGGCTGATACATGGAGCGTAAGCTATTATTAATGATGGTCCTTTGTATGCTTCAGCTTCAGCTATAGCTTTAAGAGTTTGGTTCTTATCTGCACCCATTGATATTTGAGCAACATATACATAACCATAGCTCATAGCCATCATTCCTAAATCTTTCTTCTTAGTTCTCTTACCTGCAGCAGCAAACTTAGCGATAGCAGCAGTTGGAGTTGATTTAGAAGCCTGACCACCAGTGTTTGAGTAGATTTCTGTATCCATAACAAGTATGTTTACATCTTCTCCACTAGCTAAAACGTGGTCAACTCCACCGTAACCGATGTCGTAAGCCCATCCGTCTCCACCGAAGATCCATTGTGATCTCTTAGCTAAGTAGTCTTGGTCTTTTAATATTTCTTTAGCGAATTCGTTAGTTTCACCTTGTAATGAAGCTATAACAGCATCAGCTCTATCTCTAGTTCCTTCTCCGTTATCAACTTCAGCTATCCAAGCTTCTAAAGCTTCTTTAGCTTCTGGTTTAACACCAGCTTCTATAGCTTTTCCAGCAAGATCTACTAATCTTTCTCTTATAGCTTTAACTCCTAAGAACATACCTAATCCAAACTCAGCGTTATCCTCGAATAATGAGTTAGCCCAAGCTGGTCCATGACCATTGTGGTTAGTTGTGTATGGAGTTGAAGGAGCTGATCCACCCCAGATTGATGAACATCCAGTAGCGTTAGCTATCATCATTCTGTCTCCGAATAATTGAGTTATAAGTTTAACGTATGAAGTTTCTCCACATCCAGCACAAGCTCCTGAGAACTCGAATAATGGTTGCTCAAATTGGCTACCTTTAACTGTATTCTTGTTCATTGGGTTTTTCTTAGGTGCTACTTCTTCTACACAGTAATCCCAAGCTTCTTGTTGATCTGCTTGAGTGTGTTGTGGTTTCATAACTAAAGCTTTTTCCTTAGCAGGACAAACTTGAGCACAGTTTCCACATCCAGTACAATCAAGTGGACTTACAGCCATAGTAAACTCCATTGGCTCTTCAGTTTTTAATCCTTTAGCAGGTATTAATTTAGTTGAAGCTGGAGCATTCTTAACTTCTTCCTCAGTTAATAAGAATGGTCTTATTGTAGCATGAGGACAAACGTAAGCACATTGGTTACATTGGATACAATTGTCTGCTATCCATTCTGGTATGTTTATACCAATTCCTCTTTTTTCGTAAGCAGCAGTACCTTGTTGGAAAGTACCATCTTCCATTCCATTGAATGCAGATACAGGAAGTTTATCTCCTTCTAATCTGTTCATTGGTTCAACGATATTTTTGATGAATGCTGGAACTTCTTTAGTCTCAACTACTTCATCTTTAGCGTTAGCCCACTCAGCTGGAACACTGATCTCAACGATAGCGTCGATTCCTTTGTCTATAGCAGCGTGGTTCATGTTAACAACTTTTTCACCTTTTTTACCGTATGAAGTTACAACAGCGTCTTTTAAGTATTTAACTGCGTCTTCTACAGGTATTATGTTAGCTAGTTTGAAGAATGCTGATTGCATGATCATGTTGATTCTTCCACCTAATCCAACTTCTTGAGCTATTTTAACAGCATTTAAAGTGTAGAACTTAATGTTGTTTTCAGCTAAGAATCTCTTATAACTTGCTGGTAAATGTTCAGCAACTTCTTCTGGAGTCCAGATTGTGTTTAATAAGAATGTTCCGTTTTTCTTTAATCCGTCTAAAACGAAGTATTTTTGAACGTATGATTGGTTATGACAAGCAACGAAATCAGCTTTATTTATTAAGTAAGGTGATTTTATTGGTTGTTTACCAAATCTTAAGTGAGAAATTGTTACCCCACCTGATTTTTTAGAGTCATATGCAAAGTATCCTTGAGCATACATATCAGTATGATCTCCGATGATTTTGATAGCACTCTTGTTAGCTCCAACAGTTCCGTCTGATCCTAATCCCCAGAACTTACAAGCTTTAGTTCCTTCTGGAGTAGTATCAACTTCATGAGCTTCTGCTGATTCTTCTAATGAAGTGTTAGTTACGTCATCAACTATAGCTAAAGTGAATCCATTTTTAGGTTCTTCTTTGCTTAAGTTTTCGTAAACAGCAATGATATGAGCTGGTATAGTATCTTTTGATCCTAATCCGAATCTACCACCAACTATTTCAGGAGCATTTTCTAATCCGTAGAATGCATTCTTAACTTCTAAGTATAGAGGCTCTCCTGCAGCACCTGGTTCTTTTGTTCTATCTAAAACAGCAACTCTCTTAACAGTTTTTGGCATTGCTTTTATTAATCTTTCATTTGAGAATGGTCTGAATAATCTTACTTTAACTAATCCAACCTTTTCTCCTTTAGCGTTTAAGTAATCTACAGTTTCTTCTACTAAATCAGTAACTGATCCCATAGCTACTATAACTCTTTCAGCATCTTCTGCTCCATAGTAATCGAAACAGTTGTACTCTCTTCCAGTTAACTTAGTTATTTCTTTCATGTAGCTTTCAACTATTTCTGGAACTACATCGTAGAATTTGTTTACTGCTTCTCTTTCTTGGAAGTAGATGTCTGGGTTTTGAGCTGTACCTCTTGTTACAGGTTTGTTAGGGTTAAGAGCTCTTCTTCTGAACTCTTCTACAGCTTCCATATCTACTAATTCTTTTAATTCATCGTATTGTAAAAGTTCAACTTTTTGTATTTCATGTGATGTTCTGAATCCATCGAAGAAGTTTACGAAAGGTATTCTTGATTTAATAGATGCTAAGTGAGCAACTGCTGATAAATCCATAACCTCTTGAACTGATCCTTCTGCTAACATAGCGAATCCAGTTTGTCTTGCAGCCATAACGTCTTGGTGATCACCGAAGATGTTTAATGCTGAAGTAGCTAATGCTCTAGCTGATACATGGAATACTGATGGTAATAATTCACCAGCTATTTTATACATGTTTGGTATCATTAATAGTAAACCTTGTGAAGCTGTGTAAGTAGTAGTTAAAGCTCCAGCTTGTAATGAACCGTGAACTGCTCCAGCAGCACCTGCTTCTGATTGCATTTCCATTACTTTTACTGTTTGACCAAATATGTTCTTTAATCCTCTTGCACTATTTTCATCAACCCATTCTGCCATTGGTGATGATGGTGTGATAGGGAATATTGCTGCAACATCAGTGAACGCATATGATATATAAGCGGCAGCTGTGTTACCATCCATAGTTTTCATTTTTCTCATTGCCATTGAGATGACCTCTCTTTCATTAATTTTGTAGATATATAAATTAAATATTAAAAATTATAATATATTTAAAGTAATTAATTAAAATTACTTATTAGCATATTGAGTCTTATTTTATTAGTTTTTTTGCTAACTCTTTAGCTGAATTAATTTCATCATCATTTGGTGATTCATTTACAGCTAAGCTACCAACAACATCGAATCCATAATCTTTCATTCTCTCAACCCATGCAGTCATGAATTCTCCATTATCCCAACCATATGATCCAAATAGAATCATCTTTTTATTGTTATTTGGAGTTAATTTAAATTGATTAACAAATGGTTCCATATCGTATTGTTCTATTCTATTATTATCCATTGAAGGGCTACCTAAAGCTACTGCATCCGCTTCAGTTACATCCTCTAATTTAGCGTTTGAAACATGCTTTATTAAAACATCTGCTCCTAAATCAGTTAATTCATCTGCAATAGTGTTTGCTAATACTTCAACATTTCCACCATTACTCCAATATATTACTGATACTTTACTCATAAAAAACACCTCTTATACATGATAATATAGTTTATCTAAAATCCCAATATTATTTAATACAAAACTAATTTTACTCGACATTAATAATTATACTCTTTGGAAAAAATTTTTCAAGCTACATATTTTGATATTTTAAAACATATTTTAATAATTTATTATTATTTGCTATTAAACATCTCTGTTATCCTAAGGATTAGCGATAAAATTTTACATATTTGCTGATTTCTTTATTATATCTATAATATTATCCACTCCATTGCCTATTTTGCTTGTTTTCATAGAGCTTAAATATTTTTCTTTGTTTTTTGTTACTTCTTTAATAGCATTTAGTAAAACTTCTGAAGTTAAATCTTCTTCTTTTATAACCTTAGAAAAACCACTTTTTTCAAATGAATTAGCATTTAAAACTTGGTCTCCTCTTGAGGCATTTGCTGATAAAGGTATTAATATATTTAACTTTCTAAGTGATAATAATTCAAATATAGTATTTGCACCTGCTCTAGATATAACTAAATCTGCTAAAGCCATTAAATCTGGAAGCTCATCTGATATATATTCATATTGTCTATAACCTTCTAATACTGTTAATGATTGATCTAGATTTCCTTTTCCACATAAATGTATAACATTATAATCTCTTAATATTTCCTTTAGAATTTTTCTAACATTATCATTTATAACTTTAGAACCTAAACTTCCTCCAACTATCATAAGAACTTTTTTATCTTCTTTGAAGTTACAGAACTTTCTTCCTCTTTCTTTATTACCTTTTAAAAGTTCTTCTCTAATCGGTGTTCCTGTTAATTCACCCTTATTATCTTTTATATATTTTAGGCTTTCAGGGAATGTAACACAAAGCTTATCACAAAATGGTGAAGCTATTTTATTTGCTAATCCAGGAGTTAAGTCTGATTCATGCGATACTACAGGTATCTTTTTCATTGAAGCTGCCATAACAACAGGAACAGTAACAAATCCACCTTTTGAAAATATAACATCTGGTTTTTCTTTTGATAATATTCTTGAAGCGTCTAAAACACCTTTTAAAACTTTAAAAGGGTCAGTAAAATTTTTTATATCGAAATATCTTCTTAATTTTCCTGATGATATTGAATAATAAGGTATATTTTCTTTAGTTATTATTTCTTTTTCTATACCATCTTTACTTCCTATATACTTTATTTCAAAACCTAATTCTCTTAATTTAGGTACTAATGCTAAATTTGGGGTAACGTGACCAGCTGAACCTCCACCAGTCATCATTATTTTATACTTTTTCAAAAAATCAACTCCCTTATTAATCTATGGTTTTGTAAATATTTTTTTGTAATAACTCCTTTAATTCCCTCTCATATTTTACTCTATTCTGCACAATATATAAATGCAAACTCAATTAATAACTAAGGAGGAATTCAAAATGGCACAATTAGTTCCAGAAGCAAAAAACGGATTAGCAAAATTCAAAAATGAGGTAGCAAATGAAATGGGAGTACCATTCTCAGATTACAATGGTGACCTTAGCTCAAAACAATGCGGAAGCGTTGGTGGAGAAATGGTTAAAAGAATGGTAGAACAATACGAAAGAGGAATTTAATTAACAATTAAATTCTACAACTAAATAAATAAAACTTAATATTGATACTGTATATAATTAATTTATGCCTAATTATATACAAAACACTGGAGCAATATTTTTTATATTGCTCCTTTAATTTTATAATCTAAAATATTTTACATTAGCTTGAATAGTTTTATTCCCATTAAACTCATTTATATTGGGATAATAAATTAAATCAACACTAAAATTACAGCTTCCACCATCTAATACTCTTAACAATTCTTCCTTTCCATACTTATTAGAAAAATCCTCTTTGAATTCCTCAACCTTGTTCCCAAAAGCTATGGCATCTATTGTTTTATAGCTATTTCTTAATTTGCACCTAAATTTAATTACATTCTGTTCCTTTCCCATTATCCATACTCTGCTTACCTTAACGTCCTTCTCTCCAAATAAAGGACTAGAATTTCCTTTTCCAAAAGGTTCTAATCTATCTAAATTATCTATTATTCCATAATTTAAATTCTCCAAAGGTAATTTTACATCAATTCTAACCTTAGGTATTATATCATAATCTGTTAAATTACAGTTTTCTAATAACATATTTCTTAATATAGGTATATTTTTTTCTTCAACCGATAATCCTGCAGCCATAGGATGACCACCAAACTTACTTATGACCTCTTTGCACTTAGATAATTCTTCAAATATATTATATTCCTCAATAGATCTTGCAGATCCCTTTGGCATATCTTTTCCTTTAGTCATTATTATTGTAGGAACATTGTATTTTTCTTTTATTCTTCCAGCAACTATTCCTGCAATACTTTCATGTATATATGGATTATAAACTAAAATTACCTTATCATTTTCCATATTATTATCCTCTATTTGCTTTATAACCATATCTACACTATCTTTAGTTAAATCTTGTCTTCTTTGATTAAGTTCAAAAAGTTCTTTAGCTAACATATCTGCTTTTTCCTCATCTTCTGTCAGAAGCAATTCCACAGATAAATCAGCTGTTTCAAGTCTTCCTGTAGCATTTATACAAGGTCCTATAACAAAGCCTAAATGATATTGTGCGATTTCCTTATCAGTAAGCCCTGTGTACTTCTTTAAAGCTATTAGTCCTTTATTTGATGTGTTGTTTAACATTTCTAAACCTTTTTTAACTATTATTCTATTTTCACCTAGTAGATCAACTACATCACAGACTGTTGCAATAGCGCAAATTTCTAAAAGCTTCAAAGCCTCCTCATGTGGTATTCCTAGCTCCTTATATAAGGCACATATTAATTTAAATGCAATCCCTGCTCCACATAAAGATTCAAATGGATAATTACAATCCTCTTGCTTAGGATTTATAACCGCATAAGCTTTAGGAGTTTCCTTATTAACTTCGCCTTCTTCATTTTTAACTAAAGGAATATCATGGTGATCTGTTAAGACAACATCCATTCCTAAGTCATTTGCTAATGCTATTTCTTCAAAGGCAGCGATTCCATTATCGCATGTTACAATCAATTCAGTCCCTTCTTCTTTTAAAATTCTAACTCTATTAGAATTCATACCATATCCTTCATCTTCTCTATCTGGTATATGATAATTAAAATTAGCTCCACATCTTTTTAATCCCTTATATAATATTGAAGTACTTGATACACCATCACAGTCATAATCACCATATATAGTAATTTTGCTTCCGTTTTCTATGGCCTCTTTTATTCTCATGACTCCCTTTTTCATATCTTTCATTAGATATGGATCATTTAAATTCTCTATTTCTCCAAATAAAAATTCTTTTGCATTTTTTTTATCCCTTATATCTCTATTCACTAAAAGAATAGATGTTAATAAATCTATATTTAATTCTTCTTTTAAATTCTCTATTTCTTCTCTATTTCTTTGTTTAAGTAGCCATTGCTCTCTCACACCATCACCCCTTAATTAATTATTTGCACAATGGATTTTTTTAAAACTCTTTCTATTAAATTTTTCATATCTTTTAAATTTAAATTCTCAATTAAGCTTAACTCTTTAAAAATATAGTCTCCCTTATTAAACATAGTTTCATATATAGACATTCTATTTGCCATAACTATACTTTTTTCTAGATCCAATGAATTTTTAAGCTTAAATCTCTTTATTAGTTTATTTAAACTACCTTTATCCAAGTAATTTTCTATATCTTTAGCCTTTGATATACACTTTTTAATTAATTCTAAAGCTTGCTCCTCCTTATCCTTTGAAGTTCCTAAATAAATTTTAAATAATCTTATTCCTTTTTCATATTTAACTTCACTATAGACTTCATAGGCAAGTCCATTTTTAGTTCTAATCTCATCATATAATACAGAACTAACTCCTTCACCAAACCAAAGATTAAATATTTTAAGCATGGTAACTTCCTCCATACTTAATGAATCTATATCAAATAAACAACATATCTTAGAACCACTGTTTCCTTCTATTTTTTCAGTGAAAACCTCACATTCCATATTTCTTTTTACATGTTCTTTAAAAACTCTTCCCTCTCTAGCCTTACTAAAGTTTTTTTCTACTATTTCTTTCACCTTTTCTATAGGCAGTGAAGTAACAACTGAAACAACCATATTCTCACTAACATAATTTCTATTATAAAAATCTTTTAATTTCTGTAAGTTTATTTTTTCTATGTGTTTCTTCTCTCCTATTATTAAATTTCCTATTCTCTCCTCTGATAATCCATTCATTAAAGCAATATCCTCGACATGTTGCTCTAAATCCTCTTTCCACTCATCACTTTCTTGTTTTATAACATTTAACTCTTCTGAAAATCCACTTTTCTCAAAGGCCGGATGTAGCACTATATCCGTATATAAAGAAAATCCTTCTTCAAAATCTTCCTTAGCAGTAGTACCATAATAAATGACATATGGAAAATTAGTCATAGCATTACTGAAGCCAAATAAATCATCTAACTTTTCATTTATTTCATCTTCTTTAAGTTCTTTAGTACCTTTAAACAAAATGTGCTCTAAAGCATGAGCCATACCAATTTCGTCTTTTCTCTCCGAATTAGCTCCACTTTCTAAACTTATACAAAAAGATGTATGTTCTATGTCTTTAAACTTATATAATAATCTAACTCCGTTATCTAAAGTTATCCTCTTCATATCATCACTCCAAAATAATATTTTAAATAAAAACTCTACTATCTATAATAAAAATATTTTCATTCACTCTAAATCTCATTATATTTTAACATATATAATTAATTTTTATAAAACCTTATTGAATATAAAAAAAGTGTATTTCTACATACTAGAAATACACTTTTTAAAGTTATTTTTAATTAATGCTGATTTTTAGATAGAACTGTAAGATTATCTTAATTATAAATACTTTGTGAAATTAAGTTAGGTCTGAAGGACTAGCCAAAAATCAATATTTAACTTAAATAAATCTTATTAAAATATTATTTTTTTCTTTTTCTAAGAAAAAGTTAATAAGCATTCCTTCTCTTATTTCATCTGCTTCTTTTCCATATCCTAATTGCTTTAATATTTCTAATCCAAATACTAATGCAGTTGCAGGCCCTCTACTTGTTATTATGTTTCCATCAACAACTACTGTCTCATCTTCAACATAATTAACATTTCCAAGTTCCTCTTTAAATCCAGGATAACTTGTAATTGTTTTTCCTTCAATAATTCCAGCCTTAGCTAATGCTATTGGTGCTGCACATATTGCTGCTACAATTTTATTTTCTTCATTATATTTTTTAATTAATGATTGTACTTTTTCATTATCTCTAAGATTTCTTGAGCCTGGCATACCACCTGGAAGTACTATTGCATCATATGTTTCTAAATCTGTATCTGATATTAACTTATCACAAAGTACCATTGTTCCATGAGCACTATTAACGGCTCTGTTTTCTGTAAGACTACATGCATGACAAGTTACATTAGCCCTATTACAAACATCAACAACAGATAAAGCTTCTATAGTTTCAAAACCTTCTGCTAAAAATACTAATACTTTTTTCATGACTATACCTCCTATTTAATAATTACATCCTTGATATAGTCTTCTAATACTACAATCATTAAACTACTTCCTCTTCCCGCTCTATTTTGCAGTTTAATATCATCAATATTAACATCAGCTTTTTCTTTTTGCTTAGACTCTAAAACAAGTTTTTCGTAATTATTAGATAATTCTTTTTTATAGTCATTATACGCCTCTAAAGTTGCACTATCAACACCTTCACCTGAAGATATTGCCTTACCAAAAATAACTTTGTTATCATCTTTTAAGCTTATTCCTGTTACTCCAGAAGCCACTTTCCCCATTGGATTAATAGACGTAGCTGAGAATTTAATTCCCATACCATTTTTAGTCACTAATATTATTGTGGCATCCTCAAAATTGATATCTACGTTCACTAATTCATCATTTGAAGTCTTAAATTTATATGCAACTTGATTGCTAAATTCTCCTAAGAATTCTCTTAAAGATGTTTTCTTAACTAAACCTTCCCTTGAGAAGAAGTAAACAAATAAATCTTCGCCTATTCTTCCAAACTCATTTATAGAAGCAACTTTTATTATATTTTCATCTTTTTCAAATCCATCTACTAAATCTGAAATATTGCTTTCCTCTGTATTTTGAAGTAGATATGATGGGAACTTATACACTTTTCCTTTATTTGAAAAAGCAATTATATTCCTAAATGAATTAACTTTGACCTTTTCATAAGCACTACTATTCATATTATTGAAGGTCTTTATACTTCCTTTTTTCTTTATACCTATAATAAACTCTTTGTATTCATAGTTATCTACAAACCTTATGCTCTTAATTTGATTATCACTCTTTAATGGAACTAATTGAACTCCCATTATATTTCTATCTGTGAACTCTAATTCTGGCTCTGAAACAACGAAGTTTAATCCATTAGTTGTCTCAATCTCAACAAATCTTTCTTCATCCTCTGAATCTATTAAAGATACACTTGCTAAAGAATCATCGTTTTTAAGTTTTAAAGCCATAAGTTTTGAGTAGGCTGTAACAAACTTGTCTAAAGTTGTTTTCTTTATTAATCCATTAGCCGTTATAAATTTAAAGCACTTATTTGGAAGGAAGTTTTCAATTGATTCCATTGCAACAATTTTTTCGTCTTCTAAATTTAATCCTCTGATTAAATCTTCTAGTCTTTCTCCTTTATCCTTCCACTTTTTATCTACTACAGAGTTACATTTTATTTGATAAACAGTTCCTTTATCAGTGAATATAGCTAAAGTATCTTTAGTATTTGATTTAATAAGGAATCTTAAATAATCTCCCTCTCTGTACTCAATCTCATTTTCATCAACATTTGAACGATTATAAGTTTTAAGTGGTATTTTCTTTATGAATCCTTCATTGGATAGAGTAACCATAACATCTTCAGCTACTATAAGTTCTTCTAAATCTATTTTAGCTTCGCTTTCATCCTCAACTAAAGCTGTTCTTCTCTCATCTCCATAAGTTTCTGCCACTTCTTTCAACTCATCTTTTATAACACCTAAAAGAACTGATTCATTTTCTAAAATTCTTCTAAGTTCTTTTATTTTCTTTGATAATTCCTTATGCTCTTTTTGGAATACTTTTATTTCTAAACCAGTTAATCTATAAAGCATTAACTCTAGAATTGCTTCTGCCTGTAAATCAGTAAATCCAAACTTAGCAACTAGGTTTTCATGAGCATCTTTCTTTGATTTTGAAGCTCTGATTGTAGCTATAACTTCATCCATTATTCCTATAGCTTTTATAAATCCTTCAACTATATGGAATCTTTTTTCTGCAACCTCTAACTCTCTTTTTGTTCTTCTTATAACAACTTCTTTTTGATGATTTACGTAGTGAGTTATTATTGTTTTTAATCCCATAGTTTCTGGTTTTCCATCAGCTAAAGCCACCATATTAAAGCTTATATTTCCTTGAAGATCTGTTTTCTTATAAAGATATTTAAGAATCTTATCAGCCATATCGTGATCAATAGCCTTCTTAAATTCTATAACAGCTCTTATACCAGTTCTATCAGACTCATCTCTAATATCAGCAATTCCATCTAAAGCTTTTGCATGTCTCTTATCACCAGTCATATCTGAGATAGTTTGAAGTATTCTGGCCTTATTTCTTCTATAAGGGAACTCTGTTATAACTATTCCTAGTCTTCCATTTTCTAACTTCTCTATATTAGCTTTTGCTCTTAAAGTAACTTTACCTTCTCCTGTTTCATAAGCAGATAAAAGAGTTTTTTGTCCAATTAAAACTCCTCCAGTTGGAAGATCTGGTGCCTTTATATAATTCATTAGTTCTTTAGTAGTTATTTCATTATTATCTATATAAGCTAATGTACCATCTATAACTTCTCTTAAGTTATGTGGAGGTATATTAGTTGAAAGTCCAACAGCTATTCCAAAGGTTCCGTTTACTAAAAGATTTGGATATCTAGCTGGTAAAACCTTAGGTTCCATTTCTGAATCTGAATAGTTAGGAACCATATCTACTACATTTTTTTCTATATCTCTAAGCATCTCCATAGATATACTTGAAAGTCTAGCCTCAGTATATCTCATTGCAGCTGCACCATCTCCATCTATAGACCCCCAGTTTCCATGTCCATCAATTAAAGGAGCTCTTGTACTAAAGTTTTGAGCTAGAATTACCATAGCGTCATAAACTGAACTATCTCCATGAGGGTGATATTTACCTAGTATATCTCCAACTATTCTAGCTGATTTGTAATAAGGTTTATCTGGAAAAGCCTTTAACATATAAGCTCCATATAAGATTCTTCTGTGTACTGGCTTTAATCCATCCCTTACATCTGGAAGTGCTCTATCCTTAGCTACTTCTACTGCGTAGGGTAAATAGTTATCAGGCATAACCTCTTCAAGAGGCATTCTGACAATATTATTATCCTTAGGTATTTCAATATTTTTCTTAGCCATTTAATCTCCTCCTTTAGAACTCAGCATATTTGTACATGTAGTTCTTTCTCGGTTGAACAACATCACCCATTAATAAAGAAACCATTTTTTCTGCCTTAGCAGCATCCTCTATGGTAACTTGTACTAAAGTTCTTGTTTCTGGATTTAAAGTTGTTTCCCATAATTGATCTGGGTTCATTTCTCCAAGTCCCTTAAATCTTTGAATTGTTGCTCCCTTTCCAATTTTCTTCTTAACTGCCTCTAATTCATCATCACTGTAAGCATAAAGTATTTTATCCTTACCTTTTCCTGATTTTGCAACCTTATAAAGAGGTGGTTGTGCTAAGTATAAGTGACCATTAGCTATAAGAGGCCTCATATATCTATAGATGTATGTCATCCAAAGAGTTCTTATATGATATCCATCTACGTCAGCATCACTCATTATTATTATTTTGTCATATTTTAAATCATCTTCATTATAATTATCTAGTATTCCTGTACCTATAGCAGTATTGAATATTTTAAGTTCCTCAGAAGCTATAACATTTTCTAACTTCTGCTTTTCTGTATTCATTATTTTACCCTTTGAAGGCATTATTGTTTGGAATCTTCTATCTCTAGCCTGTTTAGCTGAACCACCGGCAGAATCTCCCTCAACTACTATAAACTCATTAACTTCTTTATTTTTAAATGTGCATACAGCAACCTTACCTGCTAAAGGGGCTGTTCCTTTTCCTATTTTTTTTCTCTCTGCATCATTAATCTTTTTAATTTTCTCTCTTCTCGCAGCTGCATCTAAAGCATTATTTATAATCATAGTTGCAACTTCTTTATTATCTTCAATCCAGTTACCAAACTTAGTATAAGCTAAATCGTTCATCATTGTATAAGCTTCATTGTTTCCAAGCTTAGTCTTTGTTTGTCCTTCAAAGACAGGATTTGTGATTTTTATTCTAACAATAGCTGTCATACCTTCTCTTAAGTCATCACCTTCAAAATCCTTATCCTTTTCTTTCACAAGATTAAGCTTTTTAGCCCATTCTTTGAAAGCACGAGTCATACCTGTTTTAAAACCAGTTTCATGAGTACCAGCCTCTGTTGTAGGTATGTTATTTACATAACTTACTATATTTTCTGTTGTTGAATCAGTAAATTGAAGACATATTTCTCCATACATTTGTATGTTGTTTACTTCTCTTTCTCCTTCAAATAAAACAGGAACTGGGTGAAGAGGTGTCTTGCTTTCATTTAAATAATCTATAAAATCTAAAAGCCCTCTTTCAGAATAATATTCCTTACATACGCTTTCTTCTTTTCTATTATCAATAAGCTCTAATCTTATTCCTTTATTTTGGAAAGCTAGTTCTTGTAATCTTTCATCTATTATGTCAAATTTAAAATCAGATGTTGAAAAAACTTCTCTGTCCGGTAAGAAAGTAACCTTTGTACCAGTTTCATCTGATTTTCCTACAACTTCTAATTGAGTTACAGGAGTTCCTGGCATATCTTTTTTAAGCTCTTTATCATAGGCATATTCAAATCTTTCTCTATATATCTTACCGTTTTGCTTTACCTCAACCTCTAACCATCTTGATAAAGCATTAACAACTGCAGCTCCAACACCATGGAGACCACCTGATGTTTTATAGTTTTGGTTATTAAACTTTCCTCCTGTATGAAGTTCAGTAAATACCATTTCAACACCAGTCTTTTTCTTTATTGGATGCATTCCTGTAGGAATTCCTCTTCCATTATCTATTACAGTTACACTTTTATCTTTATTTAAAATAACTTTAGCTTTATTTCCATATCCATTTGATATTTCATCTATAGAGTTATCTAGTATCTCCCATATGCAATGATGAAGTCCTTTGCTTCCAGTAGAACCTATGTACATTCCTGGTCTTACTCTAACTGGCTCTAACTTTTCTAAAGAAGTTAAAGAAGTAACATCATAATTGTTATTTCTACTGCTCATATACATCCTCCCTTAATTCTTCTGAAATCTCTTTGTATATTTCCTCTAATTTAAATAATTCATTATCTATATCATTTATCTCTAATTCATTTCTAAAAGCTTTTTTCTTTGCACTTGTTCCGTATCTAGGATCATAATATTTTTCCATAAGCTCTAAGGCTACTTGCTTATAATCTCCCTTAGCTACCAAGCATTTATATTGTTCCACTCTTTCTGGACTTATATGCTTTTTAAGAACACCTAAGGCTTCATCTAGTTGTTCATTTACATTTTCAAATGCAGTATATTCTTTAACTAATCTTTCCGCTCTCACATCAGGATCTGCAGTTATTTTTAACTTAGAGCCCTCATACATTTTTTCAAATAAAGTATCTGGAATTAAAATTCTTCCTATTCTCTTACTTTCTCCTTCTATAAATACAATGTTAGATTTTCTGTGTCTAAGTTTATCGTAAACCAATGCATCAAACCTCTTTTGAGTGTTACAATCACCTAAACCAACACCACCTAAAATGGATCCTCTATGATTTGCACATCCTTCTAAGTCTAAGACATCATAGCCTTTTTCTTCTAATTTATATAACATTTCTGTTTTTCCTACACCAGTGTTTCCATATAGCACTATAAAATCAATTTCCTTTGAGAATTCTCCTATTTTATTAATAATAAAACTTCTATATGATTTATATCCACCTTCTAATTTGTAACAATTTATACCTAAACTATTTAGTAATGAATGTAAACTTCCACTTCTCATTCCGCCTCTTGCACAGAAAAGAACAAGTTTCTTACCATGTTTATTTCTATAAAGCTCTTGAACTTGTTTAAATATCTCTGGTAATCTTCTAGAGATAAATTCTACTCCTTGCTCTTTCGCAGCTTCCGTACTTTCTCTAACATATAAAGTTCCGACTACATCTCTTTCCTCATCTAAAAGCACAGGAATATTTATAGCTCCAACCATAGGCTCTTGAAATGATTCCTTTTGGCTTCTAACATCTATAAAGATATACTCGTCCTCATGTCCATATATCTCCTCGCAACTTATTAATCCAAACATTTATATATCATCCTTTCAATTTACTAAAATAGTATAATTCTTTAAAAATACATTGTCAAACATTTGTTCCCATCTATTGAACCTTCATAGTACTTCACGATTATTAATTATATCAAAAGATTTTAAAATACAAAAATATACTGTGTCCAAATGAATACTCTCTAATAATATTGTCAACTTTTTATAGTCATAATCATTGTTTTATGGCAAAAATATAAGACATCCGAAAAAGGATGTCTTATAATAATTAAACTTCATATATTCCAATTTGTCTAACGTGTTTAGTGTGTGACCATTCTTTTTTATCTTTATCTATTATACCTTGGATTGTTATTGGTATCCAAGTTAATATATATAATGGATAAATTAAATATCTATAGAATATTTGGAAATTTCTCTTTCCTAGGAATAATAATGTTCCTATTAAAAATATTCCTATATAAGCCACATTGAATAATGTTAATAACATTACATTATCTAATATACCTAATTGAGTTATTAAGTATGGTTGTATAAATACGTTACATGCATATAGTCCTAAAACTACGAATAATTTTCCGCTCATCTTCTTATCAAATAGTAAAGCAAATGGTGTTAATAAGAATTGGAATACACAGAATAACTGCCATGCTGTCGCATTAAATAAATAACTTACAACGAATATTCCAAGACCGTCTACCGCTCTTATTTGTATGAATGTTAATAATCCAGCTAATCCCATTGCTAAAGTAACAAATGGTTGCATTACGTATAAAGTACAGTCAAAAGCAACAAAGCTTCTATCTTTTATAGATTTCTTTAAAAGTTTCATTCCATATCTAGTAGCTACATCTGCAAATCCTTGCATCCATCTCTTTCTTTGATTCCATGAAGCTTTTAAAGTTAAAGGTTTTTCATCATATATTATAGCATCATGTGCCCAACCTACTTTTTCTCCATTTAATATAAGTTTACAACTGAACTCTAAGTCTTCTGTTAAGCAAGTTGCTCCCCATCCTAACTTCTTAAGAGTTGCAGTATCTATAACGAATCCTGTTCCACCTATTTGAGCTGATAAACCTATATTACTTTTAGCTAATTGAAGCATTCTGTTTGCTGATGTGAATGCTATTGCATAAGATTCTGTTATCCATGAATCTTGAGGATTTTTAGAATCTATGTATCCTTGAACAACCTTAAAGCCTTCACACATCTTATTATTCATTTCTTTTAAGAAGTTTTTATCTACTAAGTTATCTGCATCGAAAACCGCTATTCCATCGTAATGAGTTTCCATTTTAAATATTTTATCGAACATCCATTCTAATGCGAATCCCTTGCCTCTTTTTTCTTTATTAAATCTCTCAAATACATTTGCTCCTGCTGCTCTAGCAATCTTAGCAGTATTATCAGTACAGTTATCTGCAATAACAAATATATCATATAATTCTTTTGGATAATCTAAATGTTTTAAACTCTCAACTAAATTTTCTATAACTACTTCTTCATTATGAGCTGCTACAAGCATTGCAAATTTCTTTTGAGGTTCAAAAACCTTTTTGTCTTTTTTCTTATAAAATCCAAATAGCGCTATGAATAAATAGTATAGCATTAGAGCAAATACGCCTACTTGAAAAATAGCTGTTACCCAAAATATATACTTTTCCATAAATTCCACTCCTATAAATTAAATTAACCTTTGACATTATAACAGTTGTTTATACATTTTGTAAAATATATTTTTTGTTATTTCTTTAATAAACTATCAAAAAAACTTTAAAGTGGAATAAACTTAATAAGTTAGAGTTGATATTCTTTGTAAAATCTTCATAGCAATTGATTCATAAAATACAATTTATTTTATGAATCAATTGCACCAAAATTTAAAATATTGTATATAATCAACTCATCATTATTCTTAATTCTTTTCCAACCTTTTCAGTTTCATGTTCTTTTCTCTGATAGCATTTAATTTTTATTTACCTTGTAAATTTTCTAACAACCAGTTTTTTGCAAAAGTTCCATCTTGAATTGTCCTAAGAATATTTTTATTTTTTCTTAGTGTTGTCTGTTATTCTGCTTTACTAACCATATAATCGCCATATTCTGCAGTATTACTTATTGAATATCTTATGGTGATTAATCCATCTTAACAAATTAAATCTACTATAAGTTTCATTTTGTGTAAACATTCAAAATAAGCATTTTTCGGAGCATATCATACTTCAAATCCTGCCTTACTTGAAGGTCATAAAACATCTAAATAATACCACCTATTTTCCCAAAAGATCAGTTTCAGTTTCATCTTTGAATGTTGTTTCTAGAACACCTACTCTGGTGTTTCAATTTATCCATAATTGGTATTAAATCCATGAGCAAAAGCTAACGCTTTGCCTTTTGATAAGTTTTCTTTTACTTCTTCATTATAAAGTTTTGCTTATTTTTCATCTTATACTAAGATCACTATAACGCAATTTTTAAATAAATCACTAACCTTTAAAACTTTTACCCCTTCTCTTTCAGTCTCTTCCAAAGACTTACTTTCTTAATATAACCATACGGTTATATTAACACCACTATCCTTTAGATTTAAATCATATGCACATCATTGACTACCATAACCAATTATTGCAACTTTTTTATCCTTTATTAAATCTAAATCTGTATTCTTTTCATAATATAATTTTGCCATATAACACCCTCCTCAATTATTACAAAATTCTTAATTTATAATTTAAAAATACTTTACACATATCATTTATGACTTTACATTATATCTTAAATTAAACAGATTCTATAAACCTTTGTTAAAATAATTATAATATTTTCAGTATAAGTTATTTTATAAAATAGTTTTTATTTATTTTCTTAACCTGTTTAAACTAAATAGAGATTTTCTATTGTATTTTTTATTTAATTGTAAAAAATATAATTAATATTTTTAGTAAAGGATTGATTAAATGAAAATAGGATATGCTTGTACACCTTTAACCACTAATGCTCGTATAAATCGTAAAATACTTTTAAAAGACTTTTCTTACCCTAGTTTATTTTCTGTCATAGATAAAAACTTAAATGATTTATATAAAATATTAGAATGGAATTTTAAAAACGATATTTTTCTTTTTAGAATAAGTTCAGACATAATTCCTTTAGGTTCTCATGAAATAAATAATTTCAACTGGCAAAAAGAATTTAAAGACCAACTAAACACTATAGGAAAATTCATAAAAAAAAATAATATACGCGTTTCAATGCATCCTGGGCAATACACAGTAATAAATTCTCCTAAGAAGGATGTTTTAGAAAAATCTTTAAGGGATATTGAATATCATTGTGCATTCTTAGATTCCTTAAACTTAGATTATAAAAATAAAATAATCCTTCATATAGGAGGTGTTTATGGAGATAAGCCTTTGGCAAAAGAAAATTTTATACAAGGATTTAATAAGCTCTCGTCTTCCTGCCAAAAGCGCTTAGTTATTGAAAATGATGAAAAAAGTTTTTCTCTTGATGATGTATTAGAAATAGCTAATAAAATTAATATTCCTGTAATATTTGATAATTTACATAATATATGCTTCAGAGATAATTCATACACCTTAAAAGAAATTTACTCCTTAGTAATAAATACTTGGAATAAAGATTTAGATGGAAATATAAAAGTTCACTATAGTGAACAAGATATGTTTAAAAAGAAAGGCTCTCACTCCTCTTCAATTTCTATAAATGAATTTTTGAATTATTATAATAATATCAAAAATTTTAATCCAGATATAATGCTAGAAGTTAAAGATAAGGATATATCCTCTATTAAATGTATTAACGCTTTAAAGGAAATGAATAATATCCTACCTTTAGAAGCTTTTATAAAAGAAGTAGAAAACTATAAACTACTTCTATTTCAACATGATAAAAACTTTCATCATACCATTGAAAAACTATCTAATAACATAATAGATTTTTATATTTATATAGATAATCTTCTTTTAAAACCCAATGATAATGTAGGTTTTAACTACTCTTTAGACTTAGCCTTTAATATACTTAAAAACTATATGAGCAAAAGAGAAGTTTCTCACTTTAAAGCTCTTATTAAAGGAAAAGAATTAGAAAAAGCTAAGCTTTACTTAAAAAAAATCACAAATAAAATAGAAATTCCACCAATGGAATTATCTTATTATTTTTCTAGAAATTAATCTATTTTTGTCTCCAGTATTGTCACATTTTATATGTAATTAAAATATATTAGGATTAACAGTAAAATTTTGGAGGCAAAAAAATGAGCTTTTTAAGCATAATTCTTTTTGTAGTTGCTGCAAGTTTAGATATACTTGTTGTTTCCTTTGCATATGGTTTAAAAAACATAAAAATAAATTTTTCAAGTACCCTTGTAATAGCGATTATCTCGGCTCTAGGAACATTAATTTCCATGATATTAGGAAAACTATTTTTAGGTGCAATACCTTTAAAGTTAGGTGATATTATAGGTGGATTAGTTTTATTAGGAATAGGTTTTTATTCTATATACTCTTATTTTAAAGAGAAAAAAGCTTTACCGCCAAATAATAGTGACAGTACTCCTTCACCAATATTTATATTAGAAAACCCAGAAATAGCTGATAAAGATAAATCTGGTACTATAGATTTTAAAGAATCTCTAGCACTTGCAATAGCTTTATCAATAAATAATTTCGGTTTAGGAATAGGTGCTAGTCTTTCAGGACTAAATATTCCATTTACAACTATAACAACCTTTTTTGTTTCCCTAATATTTATTTCCTTTGGCTTCTACCTCTCTAAAACAATAAAGAATAAAAAGGTAGCTGATAATAGTAATCTAATTTCCGGGGTAATAATAATCTTATTAGCTCTATTTATTATTTTTTAAAGAGTTTTTCAAACAGCTTAATATATTTTAATATAACAAAAAAGGTGTTGCTTCAGTATTAACTTACTTAAATCAACGCCTTTTCATAATTTCTTAGAATTTAATCTAATTCTAAATTATCTATTTTTAATAGCTATTAAACTCTTGTTATATCTACTTCTTGTGAGTAATCTACACCCTCTAAGCCGAATCCAAATAATTTGAAGAATTCTTTTCTAAAGTCCTCTGCATCACTTAATTCATAGATATTTTCACTGTTTATTTGTGGCCATATTTCTTCAATAGCTTTTTGTACATCTTCATCCATTTCTAAATCATCTATTCTAATTCTGTTTTCTGAATCTAAATTTAGTTCTCCTTCATAAAGATCTTCAAACATTCTATATATTTGCTCAATACAACCCTCATGAGTTCCTTTTTCCTTCATAACTTTATAAAGTATTGAAATATATAAAGATACTATTGGAATGGCTGAACTAGCTTGAGTTACTAAAGCTTTGTTCACAGATACATAACCTTCTCCATTTAATGATTTTAAAACTTCAGTTATTTCTCCTGCAGTTTTTTCTAAATCATTCTTAGCTCTTCCTATTGTACCTTCTCTATATATTGG
Source organism: Clostridium sp. LIBA-8841 (assembly GCF_034439435.1). GTDB lineage: Bacteria > Bacillota > Clostridia > Clostridiales > Clostridiaceae > Sarcina. The sequence continues at coordinate 1,100,967 of NZ_JAPCKJ010000001.1, forward strand.
ATATGTAACCTCTGGTCCAATATATGAATAAGCAATAGTTTTAACACCATCTTCTAAAACATCAGCTTCTTTTAAAGCTTTAATCCATAGCATCCAGTCTTCTCCACCCATTACTTTTCTAGTTCCCTCTATTTCTTCTTCTGTAGCTGGGTAGATAGTAACATCTTGGATTTCACCTGTATGGAAATCTAAAGTTTTACTAGTAAAAGGTTCACCCACAGTTTTTAAGCAAGAACTATAAACTTCCCCTGTAACAGGATCCTTTCTTTTTGGAGCTGCTAATGAATATATAACCAAATCTATTTTTCCTATATTTTCCTTTATTAAATCTATAACTTCATTTTTAACTTCATTAGAAAAAGCATCCCCATTTACTGATATAAATTTCTTATCTTCATTTGATGCAAATTCTTTTAATGACTCTATATTATACCAACCTGCTGAAGCTGTTCTTTTACCTGAAGCTTCTCTTTCAAATGCGACGCCTAAAACCTCAGCATCACATGCTTCTGAAGCAACTATAGCACTTGCTAATCCGTATCCAGTTGAAGCCCCTAAAACAAGTACTCTTTTAGCTCCCTTTATCTTACCTTTTTCTTTTACATACTCTACTTGATTTTCAACATTCTTTTTACATCCCGTTGGATGAGAGGTAGTGCATATGAAACCTCTGAACTTTGGTTCTACTATCATTCTGATTTCTCCTTAACCTTTTTGTTTGATTATCAAAATATATTGTACTTTACATATTAACATATTTAATAGCTTTTGTCATTACTATTAGGCCATCTTACTTGAAAATATTAGGTTTTTATACAATTAAAAAAGGCACTCTAAAAGAGTGCCTATATTTTAACTATTTATTTTCCATTTTTGTTGCCGCAGCTTCTCTTACTGCATCATCATAGTCTTTACCATTAGTTTTCTTAGCTATCTTAGGTAAAATTAAACCTAAACCTATTAATACAAATGGTGTACCTACGTTCATTGCTAATAAGAATATCCAGTCTTTTGAGAATGCTGGAACATTTGTTGGGAACATACCTAATATACAAGCAAATGCTGTAAATACGAAACACCATGCTCCTATTATCATTGCAAACTTATCATTTTTAACAAATTTGTAATCTGATTTGAACTTTCCTTTTATAGCTTTTCTTAACATAATGTAAGCTAAGAATACCCATAAATATCTCATTGGCATTACAACAGCATTTAATTTTAATAACCAAGTAAATAATGCGTTAACATCACCAATTCCTAAAGCTGGAACTACTATTAATATACCAACTAATATTGTAGTCATAATGTATCCATTTATTGGTGCGCCATGTTTATTAGTCTTAGTTAATGCTTTTGGTACATATCTTGCATCAGTATCTGATAATAGAACCTTTAATGGAGCATCTATTGAGAATGCTAAAGCTGATATTTGAGCCGCAAAGTTTGCTAATGCATATAAAATTAAGAATGTATTACCTATTCCATAATAATTTCCTAATTCTTTGAAAGCATAATAAGCACCATTCATCATTAAGTCATCTGGAATATTGTTCGCATCAAACATCATACCCATAGCTACTGATCCAAGTAACGCAGTTACTGCAACCATTACAGCTAATGCTATCATACCTTTTGGGAATCCCTTTACAGGATCTTTCATGTTATTTACATATGGTGATATTTTTTCTGCTCCACCAACTGCAAATACTAACATTGCTATTGTTGTGAAATATGTAAAATCAAATTTTGGTATATATGTACTAATTGAAGTCATATTAGGAGTAGCTATATGAGTTCCCCTCATAGCTGGTGCTGTTAAAACTAGCAATATATAAAGTAATGACATAACGAACATTGCTGTTCCTGCTACTGTTCCTATCTTACCTAAAGAATTAACCCCTCTTGATGAAATCCATACAAAGAATAAGAATATTAATAAACATAATCCTTGCATAATTAACGGATTCATGTTATTTATAGTACTTCCATCTTGGAAAATTGCCCACCCTAAAGAAATTATTACACCTTGTGGCTTTTGTGCTAGGTATGGAATATGTACTACCCAGTATGTCCATCCTGCTAAGTAAGCTAATGTAGGTCCCATTGTTTTACCTATCCATGAACTTACTCCACCTTTACTGTCTTTGAATGTTGAACCTAATTCTCCAACCATAAGTGCATATGGTACGAAGTATAAAGCTATTATTAATATCCATGAAGTTACTACAGTTAATCCTTGAGTTGCAAAGTTGTTTACGATATTACCGAAACCCCAAACTGACACGAAGGCCATTAAACCAAGGTTATACCACATAAGCTTCTTTCCATCGTTGTTGTTGCCCATGCTTTTCTCCTCCTCATTGTTTCTTTCACAATAATTCCCCTATAAATCTTCTTAAAAATACTTGTCCATTTTTAAAACAATTCATAGAAAATCTTTTACAAATTATTTTAACGTTAAATATTACCCTTTAATTTTAACACTCTATTAAATTTTACGCAATATCGTTAAAATTCTTTATCTAACTAAATTTATAAAGTTTATTATTAATTACCTTATTAATTCTTTTATATTCTCCTTTTTTCTTGTTTTTCTTTTGAAAACACATGTATTTTTTGAAAGTTTTTTAATATATTTATTCATATTTCTAAAAACTTTCAAAAATTTTCTACTAAACAATCCTACTTAAGAAGAATTTTTTTATACTAAATAGTTTAAATAACGAAAATTACCCTAGTATTTAATTCATAAAATTCAATACTAGGGTAAAAAACTACTTGATTATCTCAATTTCAATCCCTTCTTCTTTATAACTGTTATTTATATACTTTAACTCTACCTCTCCATTTGCCACTTCTATATCTATATAATTATATGTTCCTTCTATATATTCCATAGTATGTCCATCATCATTATAATGAAATCCCTTAGCATTTTCACCAAATACCTTAATAAGTATGCTGTCTGGTCTTTCCTTAACATTTCTGAATTTCTTATTATAAGTAGGAATTATTGCTCCTTCCTTAACAAAGACAATAATTTCATCTAACTCACAAGGAAGCTTGTACCATTTTCCACCTTTAAGTTTTTCCTTAGTAAAATAGTTAAACCAAGTTCCTTTTGGTAAATAAACAGTTTTATTTCTTTCACCTTCATATAAAACTGGAGCCACAATCATATTTTCTCCAAGCATAAATTGCTCTCTAATATTTAAAACATTCATATCTTTCTCGTACTCCATTACCATTGGTCTAAATATAGGTAATCCCTCTTTATGAGATAAATAGTATAGATTATATATATATGGTAAAAGTTCATATCTTAATTCAATAGATTTTTTAGCTATTTTTTCTGCTCTTTGTCCAAATGCCCAAGGTTCTTGTCTTCTAGTGTACATATTTGAATGATTCCTGAATATAGGAATAAATGGTCCCATTTCCATCCATCTTATGAATAATTCTTCACTTGAATCTAATCCAAATCCTGAAACATCGTTTCCAACAAAAGAGAACCCACTAATTCCTAAGTTAGCATTCATTGATATAGACATTCTCATTTGACTCCAAAGACTCATATTATCTCCAGTCCAAACCGAAGAATATCTTTGTCCTCCAGCATAAGTAGCTCTAGTCATTGAAAATCCTCTTTCATTAGGATGTAATTCTTCTTGAGCTTCTTTAGAACATCTACTCATTTCGAATCCATATCTATTATGGAATTCTTTATGTTCTATAATTCCATTATCGCTATTATGAAGACAAGTTTCTAACATTGTTTTATGATCATTATTGAACACACATGGTTCATTCATATCATTCCAAATTCCGTCCATCTCATATTCACTTATGAATTTCTTAAGTTCACTCTTCCACCATTCTCTACATTCCTTATTTGAGAAATCTGGGAAAGCACTGTCTCCTGGCCAAACTGCTCCAATAAACATTTCTCCATCTAACTTCTTAGTAAAATGATTTCCTTCTTTTCCCCTTTTGAATACATCATACTCTTCATCTACTTTAACGCCTGGATCAATAATTGTAATAGTTCTTATTCCTTTTTCTTTTAAATCACTTATAAGGCCTGCCGCATTATCAAAGTTAGGCGTTTTAAAAGTCATAACTCTAAAGCCATCCATATAATCTATATCTAAATACACAACATCTAATGGAATCTCTTTTTCTTCAAAAGTCTTTACTAATTCTCTAACCTCTTCTTGACTAAAATAACTAAATCTACATTGTTGATATCCTAAACTCCAAAGAGGAGGCATTTCCATTCTTCCTGTTAAAGTTGTATAATTAGTAACTACTTCTTTAATATTTCCACCTGGAATGAAGTAATATTGGATTTGTCCACCTATTGCTCCAAAGAATATTCTATCTCCCATCTCTTTTCCCATGTCAAAGTAACTTCTAAAACTATTGTCAAAAAACAATCCATAAGTAAATTCTTCTTTTAAAGCTATATAAAATGGAATTGTTTTATAATATGTTACTGATTCATCATCGGTTTCTGGATCATCAGTGTTGAAATTTTCCGTATAACACCCTTTTTTATTTAAATCTCCACCTTTTTCTCCAAGCCCATAATAAGCTAAACAATCATTAACCTTTGATATGTACACATGCCCTTCTTCATCTTTAAAACTAGGCTGAAAATCCTCACATATTGTATTGTCATTTAAATCTTTAAAGCTTATTTCTGTTGTATTTTTATTTACAAAAGTTAAAATATTCTTTCCTTTTATAATTATAAAATTTGAATCCTCTTCTATAGAAAACTCACCTTTTCCTAACTTATCTATTACTCCATTTGTTGGGATACTTTCTTCATATTTATCCCCAATAAAAACCTTAACTACATCATTTTCTAATATAGTAAGAGCTATTTTCATATTTGAAAAATAAATATCTACATTATTATCATTAATCTCATAATTTTTGAAGACTCTTAACCCTCCATTATAAGCCTTAAACTTCTTATTTAAGTTTTCTCTATAATTTAATTGTGGCATAATGCTCTCCCCTTTATCTATATCGTTTTCAATTTAAATTGTAAATAATATGAATTTATTCTTAAAGTGTAAAAGTTATAGTAAACTAAGATAAATTCTAAAAACGATTAAACTATTCAAAACAATTTTTTATTAAGTTTTCTATATTCTCTAGGAGTAATTCCATAATATTTTTTAAAACTTCTATTAAAATATCCAATATTATTAAATCCGCAATTTAGAATTATATCTATAATAGGTAATTCACTTTGAATTAAAAGGTTAGTAGCCTTCTCTAATCTTAATGAATTTATATATTCTGATGGACTTACATTATAATATTTTCTTAACTCCCTAGTTAAATGTTCTTGTGTTTTTCCACTTAAAGCAACAAACTTCTTTATTCCTTCTAAAAAATTTTCTTTTTGCTTCATTTCTTCATATGATTTTTTTAACCAAATTGGTATTTTACTATCTGAAGATACATCTAAAAAAGCATTTATAATAAGATCACTAAATAAACTTTCCATTATGTATCTTTTTTTACTCTCTTCCACATCAATTAACATTTTACTTTTATAATTAAAACTATTAACCACAAAATCATTTAAAGAATATATAGAGTTTTTCTTTTCCATATCAACCAAATTATTATTTTTGAGAGAATAATAGTACTCTGAGCGAATCGCTATATTTCTTAAAATATTTTTTTCTCCATTCCCAATAAAATAATGTTCATCCTCTGGATTTATTATTTTAAATTGTCCCTCTTTCAAAATTTCAATTTCTCCATTATAACTATGTCTAAAATTCCCCTTTAAAATCACAAAAAGCTCATAAAAATCATGACTATGTAAAGTTGTAGATTCATTTCTAACTAATATTAAATCTGCTACATGTATATTATTCTTATCATTGCAAAGCTCCGAAAATTGAAGAACTTTCATAACCCTTTTCTCCCTTTAATCTATTTTAAATAATAAAAATGGCTTTGCTAAAAAAACTTAACCCAAATTAACTTTTTATAAAAAGTATAAGTTCATTAAGTAATATTAAATCACTTAATAGCTTGTTTGAATCAAGTTTTCAATTTTAGCAAAGCCTATATTCTAATTTTAAATCTTATTTACTAACATAAAGGAAATGATATAGCGCACCTATTAAATTCGAGTCATTTTCAAACTTACATTTTTCAACCCTTATATCTAATGTTGCTATATCGCTCTTTAATAAAGCAAGTTTTTCATTTATTTTCTCATCAAATCCTTCTCTAGCACTTATAGCTCCCCCAACTACTATTTTCTCTGGGTCAACTATATACTGAATGTTGTACATTCCTCTTGCAAGATCCATGTACCATGATTCTATCTCATTCTTAACTGCTTCATCTCCATTTTCAGCCATTTCAAAAACTTTCTTTCCATCAAGTTCTGACTTCTCTATTCCTTTAAGTTTTGAAACTCTTGTAACTAAAGCATTTGTAGATGCAACCTCACTCCAGATTCTATCTGTTAATCCCTCACTATCTCTAGTGAACATATATCCAAATTCTCCTCCATGAAGGTGCTTTCCTCTAAGAATTCCTCCATTTATAACAATGCATCCTCCTATACCTGTACCAACTACAACACATGCATAGTTTTCAACATCCTTAGCTGCGCCAATCCATCCTTCGGCTAATCCAGCACAGTTAGCATCATTTTCTATAGAAACTTTTAAATCACATCTTTTCTCTAAAAGATCTTTTATATTTGGTCCATGTATGCAAGGTACTGCACTTCCTCCACCTATAAAACCAGTTTTAACATCTACAGCTCCTGGCGAACTACATGCAAGGCCATAAATCTCGTTATTTTCTTTATATGAGTCAACAACTTTTCCAATTGATTCTATGAATAAATTTATGTCATTTCCTTCTGTTTTTATACTACCCTTTTCTAAAACATCTCCATTTTCAGTCATTAAAGCATGCTTTATGCTTGAACCACCTATATCGATGACAACATATTTTTTCATAAAAACACCCTCCCTGTCTATATATATCGTTCTATAATCTCTCCATTAGATTATGTAAGAATACTTTCAGTTTTTTATTTATATGTTTTTTTGTTACTGTTTTGATAAAAGTAAACTCTATGCGAAGCATAGAGTTTACACTTATTTACAAGTTATATTATTTTCCGTTTTCAGCTTTCCATGCATCTATTTGACTTTGCATTTCTGAAATAACTTCATCTATTCCAACTTCTTTTAACTTCTTGTTCATCTTATCTATGTATTCAGCTTCATTAACTGATCCACTGTATACAGTTGCCTTGAACTCTTCAAGAACGTTGTTTATAGCTGCAATTTGGCTACTTACTTTTTCAGTGTTAAACTTGAATCCTAAAGCAGGTGATTCTACTGAAGCGTCGTTGAATGCTTCGAATTCTTTCCATTTATCAACTGGCTCATTATCTAAAGTATAAGTTATGAATAAGTTACCTAAAGTATAGTATCCAACTGAGTAATCTTTAGCTTTATCAGTTAATTTTATTTGAGTATCACCAGTTTTTTCATAGTGAGTTCCTTCTATACCATAGTTAAGTAAGTTTCTTAAATATACATCAGTATTTAATAAGTTTAAGAATTCCATAGCTTTTTCTGGATGCTCTGAAGTCTTAGAAATAGCTATCATTGAACCTGTAGTTGAACCGTTTGTGATATGAGTATCCATTATTGGTGATGAAACTACTTCATATCCTAAGTCTTTTGACCATAATCCATCAGCATAAGGTTGTCCATCAGCTTTAGTTACAAATCTCTTAACTGCCTTATCATCCTTAGCTGTAGCTGAGTCAAGATTTATATATCCAGCTTCATAGTACTTTTGTAAAGTTTCTAATTCACTCTTCATTTTATCTGTTTCAAACATATTTTGAATCTTTAAGCTTTCGTCTCCATACTCAACTCCTACTGGATCAACTAATTGATCGAAGTAAGCTGGTGCTGAGAATCCTTTAGTTATATATAAAGGTGTAACGTTTGGCTCATTTTCTTTTATTACTTTTAACCATGGCTCTAAATCTTCTAAGCTATGGATATCTTGGTATGGTATGTTATATTTATCAACATACTCCTTAGTGAATACCCACATAGGTGCAACTCCGATTTCCTTTTGGTTTGGAACTGCATATGTTTTACCATCAATCTTAGCTCCTGCCCAGAATCTTTCATCTATAGTCTCTTTCATTTCCTTACCTTTTGAATCTATTAAATCATCAAGTTCTAAGAAAGCACCTTTTCTAGCATTTTCTAAGTATGGGTTAGCCCATGAGCAAGTAAATGCTAAATCATATGGTTCACCTGAATTTATTATAACTCCCATTTTTTGAGTGTAATCACCGTAATCAATAAATTTCATATCAATTGTAACATTGATCTTGTCCTTTAAATACTCGTTAGCTTTTTCTTGAACCATCTCTAAATCTTTTGGTGTTTGTCCTATTGTGTACCAAGTAAGATTTACAGTTTCCCCTTCACCAGCGCTAGCTGTTTTATCAGCTCCACACCCAGTTAATGCTACTGAAGTAGTAAGCATTGCACATGCAGTCAAAGCAATTAGTTTCTTAAATTTTAACATTTCGTTTTCCTCCCTCTCAAACCTTTGTTTTTCAAATCCCTTAACATCGTTTACAAGTTTATTATATAGTCCATTTAAACATTTTCATAGTGGAGTTTTTTTATATTTATTTGACATTCTCTATGTATATTTTTTACACCTTTATGGATTTTATTGTCTTCTATGGAATATTTAACGCTTTGATTTAGAAATAAAGATTAAACAAAAATATTTTTATTTTTTTTTACCTATCTATTATAATATGTCAAATTTATCAGCCTATTTAATAACATCTGATAAAAATTAAAATGTGAACATTCTTTAAACAAATGGTATTATTCTATTATAGTAATAATTCAAATATTTCTTACAAATATTAAATTAATTATAAAGGAGTGATTTCTATGGAAAGAGAAAGTAAATCCTTCTGTATATTAGAAGGAATTTTAATGGCAATAGTAGGAGTATTATTCTTTATTAAACCTATGTATTCACTACTATATTTCACAATCATAGCTGGTATATTAATAATAGGATCAGGAATATTTAGAATAATAAGAGCCTTCAAATCTTCAAGAAAAGGCTTATATATATTTACAGGTATAGTAGCAATATTATTTGGTTTAACATTATGCTTCATACCAATGGAGAGCATTGATGTATTAATTATATTCTATGGTGCATGGGCATTAGTGAATGGTATATTTATGTTTATTGGTGAATTTACTTACAAAACATTTGGTTTCAACATATCCACACTTTACTGTGTATTATTAATAATCTTAGGATTACTAATATTATTTGAACCTATTTCATTCTTAATAGCAACACCTTATATAATAGGTATCTACTTCATAATATTTGCTATATTTGAAATATACTTAAGCTGCAAATTATAAGGTTAAAATATAGAAAGAAAAAAAGTCCAAATTAAAAATTTGGACTTTTTTATATATTATTATTTTAATTTTACTTTAAATGTTTTTATTTCAAATGGATTTATAGTGAAGTTTATTTTATTTCCATCAATATTAGCCTCTTCTAAATTTCTTTCCATTAAGTTACATTCAAAAGCTTCTTGTATTTCTCTTGAGAATTCTAAGTTTGCCTTAGTTCTACTATTATAAAATTCATACATTCTTACAATTAAATGATCTGTATCTTCAGCTTTCTTAATAACCTCAATCATAATATTATCTTTATCAACCTTAACTAAGCCTAGAGAAGTCTCTAACTCTCCATCATTCTTCTCACAAACTTTAGTATATAAAGGTTGATTAAGTTCATAAGCTTTTTGAACTGTATCAGCATCTTTCCATGTACCCATATGAGGATAGATAGAATATGTGAAGAAATGTTCTTCTTGGTCTGTTTCAGTCCATGGATGTGTTCCTGATTTAAGAAGAGTAAGTCTCATATCACCATCTTGTATATCATGACCATACTTACAGTTGTTTAATAATGATACTCCAAAATCCCCTTCTGAAAGATCAGCCCATTTTTGACCACAAACTTCAAATCTAGCTTCATCCCATGATGTATTACTATGAGTAGGTCTCTTAACATTACCATATTGAATTTCATAAGTTGCTTCAGTAGCATTTAAATCTATTGGGAATGAAGTTTTTAATAAGACCTCATGCTCCTTCCAATCAACATATGAGTTAAAGTCTATTCTATCTAAATCCTTATAAATATAGATGTTTTGAATTATAGTAGACTCTAAGAATTTTCTTTCAATTCTTAATGTACTTCTTACTGGTCCTTCTTCAACAACCTCAATGCTTTGAACGTCGTCAACATTCCACATTTTTTCTTTATAATAAACATCTATATCCCAGTTGCTATATTCCATAGGTTTATCTTCGAAAGCTTGAATTTGGTTACCTAAAGCTCCTTCTTTCAGAACTTCTCTTCCTGCTCTCTTATCAAATAATGAAACTATATTTCCAGCTCCATTAAATTTGATTCTTAAGAATTCATTTTCAGCTTCTTTTTCACTTAAAGAAATATTCTCTACTTCTTCATTATTGCTAGCTTCAACTATAGCAAAGCTCTTATATCCATTTGCAGGTATTCCTTTAGCAAAGAATATTGCCTTTTTACCATCATCTACTCTTTGACAAATAATTTCTTCTTCTCCATCTAATACAGCAGGATTTTCTATATCTTCTGGAACCTCAAAAGTAGCTATGTCATCTCTTTCAAATCCTAAAGAGTTAAATACAACAACACTTCTCTCTTTTAAGGTTATTTCTGATGTTATATTATCTACTGCTAAACTTACAAAATCATTTCCTTTTTCAATTAAATCCTTATACTCTTCCTTAGTTACATCATAGACTTCTTTGATTGATGAACCTGGTAAAATATCATGGAATTGATTTAAAAGTATTGTTTCCCATGCAGCATTTAAATCAGCTAAAGGATAATTTTTTCCTAAAAGCATAGCCATTGAGTTAAACTTTTCTGCTGAAGTATATAAATTTTCACAAACTCTATTATCTCTCTTATTTCTTCCCATTGAAGTATAAGTTCCTCTATGGTACTCAAGATATAATTCTCCAACCCATTTTGGAAGCTTATTATTATCCTTAACAGTATCCTCTAACTTATTGAAGTAATCCTTAGCTTTACCTATTTTAACCTTAGGTGCTCCTGGTATTCCTTTAGCAAGTCTCTTTCCATTTTCAAGCATCTCATAAGTAGCTCCACCGCCACCATCTCCAAATCCAAAAGCAACTAAAACATCATTATTTATATTTTTTTGTTGGTATCTATTCCAAGCACCCATTATTGAACCTGGATGAATATTTCCACAGTATGTTGTCATTGTTTCTTTAAATGGATCTTGATCTGGATAAGTTGTTGTTATAAAGTGAGTTAATATTTCTGTTCCATCTATTCCTTTCCACATAAATGTGTCATAAGGCATTTTATTAATTTGGTTCCATGAAATCTTAGTTGTCATAAAGTAGTTAACATCTGATTTCTTCAATATCTGAGGAAGAGCTGCTGAGTATCCAAAAACATCTGGAAGCCAAAGTATTTCATTATCTACATTAAACTCTTCTTTAAAGAATCTTTTTCCATGTAATATTTGTCTTATTAATGATTCACCTGAAGTTACATTACAATCAGCCTCAAGCCACATAGCTCCTTCTGGTTCCCAAACACCTTCTCTTACTTTTTCCTTAACCTTCTCATAAACCTTTGGATGATCTTCCTTTAAGAATTTATAAAGTTGAGGTTGAGAAGACATAAATATATACTCTGGATATTCTTCCATAAGCTTTAACACTGTTGAGAAACTTCTTGCTACCTTTTCTCTTGTTTGAGCTACGGTCCAAAGCCAAGCTACATCTATATGAGTATGTCCAACACAAGTCGCTACCATATCTTCATGTCCACACATTTTATCATAGAAATTTTCTTCTATATATTTATTAGCAACTTTTAAGCTTTCATTATACTCTTTAGTAAAAGGTCTTCTTAAATCAATTAAGTTTATTGTGTCATTTAACACAGTTAGCATATCTATTCTTCTTTTATCTTCTTCATGTAACTTAGTTGCTACTATATGAGGAACACTTAGGTTAAAGTATAATTTTCTAGCTTCTTCATCTATTGTTACTAACTTACCATGTAAAGTTGATTTTTTACCTTCAATTCTTCCTATATGAGCATGTAAGTCTATGTCATAAACTTCTCCTGCTACAGCATTATGAGTTAATATTGTCTCTTGGTGATTTACATCTAACCCCTGAATATGTTCTCCATTTACATAAAGAATAAATTGTGGATTTGTTGTATTATCCCAATCACCTAAAAAAGTATGGAAACTTAAAGCAATAGTTTGTCCTGCAAACTCTTCTGGAACTTTGACAGAAGTTTTGAACCATCCATGACTTTCTTCTCCCCAAAGATCTCCTGTTTTAAAATCTACCCATCCATCTTCAGGTGCATTTTTTATTTCATCTATATTATTGTATTTTCCTGCTATAAATTTATAATCGTCTATGTTCAAAGTATTAGAATAAACATATCTTCCTATTTCTTCATAAGTTTTTCTTATTCTTTCTGATATAAATCTCATAATCTTTCTCCTTATCTATAAATTATGTAAATTATCTTAAATCCTAATAAAAGCACCTATAAAACAGAGTTGATTTATAGGTGCTTTTTTAAACTTAATTATCTTTATTTAATTACTCTTTAACTGCCCCAATTGTTAATCCATTTACAAAGTATCTTTGGAAGAATGGATAAGCGAAAATGATTGGTAAAGTTGAAATAACAACTATTGCCATCTTAGCAGTATCTTTTGGCATGTTCTTAGTAGCCTCTATAGCATTTGCACCAAGTGAAGTTGCATTGTTTGCTAAGAACTCCATTGAGTTTTCTAATCTTATTAATAAGTACTGTAATGGTATTAAGTTTGGTTCATCGATGTATAACATAGCATTGAACCAATCATTCCAGTATCCTAAAGTTAAGAATAATCCTATTGTAGCTATACCAGGAAGAGAGATTGGTAATACTATTCTTAAGAATAATCTCCACTCTGATGCTCCATCTATCTTAGCTGATTCTATGATAGCGTCTGGTACTGATGTTTTAAAGAATGTTCTTAATATGATTATATGGAATGAACTTACACACATTGGGAGTATAAGTGCCCATATTGTATTCTTCAAGTTCAAGAATCTTGTAACTACTAGGTATGAAGCAACCATACCACCTGAGAATAACATTGGTACAAAAATTACTTTAGTAAAGAATTTTCTGTAAGCAAAACTCTTTCTTGATAAAGCATATCCATACATTGACATTATACTTAATCCAATTAAAGTACCAACTATTGTAACTATAATTGTAACCCCATATGATGTCATAATTTGGCTACCTGATGAGAAAATATATTTGTAAGCTTCTAAGCTCCATTCTTCTGGTATAAATTTATATCCATTTAACTGTAATGATTGCTCACTAGTTAATGAGATAGCTATAACGAATACGAATGGCATTATTGCTAAGAAAGCTAATATTGCGAATAAAACATTTAATAAAAAGTTACTCTTTTTTGAGACAGCATTAAACTTGCTTACCTCTTCTTTCGGTTCCGCTTTTTTCTTAAGTCTTTTTTGTTTAATAGTTTCTAACACACATTACACCACCTTTTTTTAGAAGAATGCGTTTTCTTCATCTACTTTTCTTACTATAGCGTTAGAAGTTACGATAAGTATTAATCCTACAAATGATTGATATAAACTTGCTGCAGAACTCATACCGATATCTCCTAAGTTCATAAGACCTCTATATACATAAGTATCGATTACGTTTGTTACTGGATATAAAGCACCTGAATCTTTCGGTAATTGATAGAATAGACCTAAGTCCCCTCTGAACATACCACCGATTGAAGTTATGAACATTATGATCATTACTGGCTTTAATAATGGAACTGTTATATATTTTATTTGTTGGAACTTGCTTGCTCCATCTATCATTGCTGCTTCATAGTAACTCTTATCTATACCACATATTGAAGCTAAGTAAACAACTGTTCCGTATCCAACTGCTTTCCATTGACTCATAAAGATTATAATAAATGGCCAATATTTAGGTTCTGTGTACCATGAAATACCACTGCCACCCATTGATGTTATAATACTGTTAACATATCCTTTATCAGGGCTTAAGAATGCATATAAGCAATAACTTACAACAACCCATGATAAGAAATAAGGTAAGAACATACTACTTTGATAGAACTTAGCTAGTTTTTTATTTAATAACTCATTTAATAAAATTGCTAATGTTACTGGAAGTACTATTCCTAAAATTATAAATACAAGATTGTATAAAACTGTATTCTTAGTTATTAACCAAGCATCACTACTTTGGAATAAGAATTTAAAGTTGTCAAATCCAACCCACTCACTCTTCATTAAACTCTCAAAGAAGCCACCATGAATTCTCCATCTCTTAAATGCTACAACTACTCCAAACATTGGTAAGTAAGCAAATGCTAAGAACCATATTGCTCCCGGTATAGTAAGTAGTAAAAGTTCTTTATTGTTTTTAAAACGTTTCATTCTATCTTTCATTGTAAGCTTCTCTTTTGGAAGCTTTTTAGCTTTACTCTTCACACTTCTTCCCCCTTTTGTTGTAAACGTTTCTTACATTTAAAATATTAACACCATATACAATTTGGGAAAAGTTGAAAATATTTAGTTTTACTGTATAAATTTCAATTACCAACAAGTAAATAGCATTATATCCATAGAAAATCCAAATAATATATAATTTATATACTTTTTTATGGAATAAAAAAGAGCTAAAGAATACTCCCTAGCTCTAATTTTTTTTCATATTATTTCTTTAAAAATTAAATTCTCCACTTTTTCCACCTAGTTTTTTAACTAAATGTATATTTCCTATAACCATTCTTTTGTCCACAGCTTTACACATATCATAAATTGTAAGTGCAGCAATAGACACTCCAGTAAGAGCTTCCATTTCAACTCCTGTCTTATGAACTACCTTTGTAGTGGCAGTTATTATGATTTCATTTTTTTCTGAATCAATTTCAAATTCAATACCAGATCCTGTAATCATCATTGGATGACACATAGGTATTAAATTGCTAGTATTTTTCATTGCCATTATGCCTGCGACCCTAGCAACGCCTAAAACATCGCCTTTTCCTATCTGGCCTAATTTTATTAACTCTATGGTCTCACTAGATGCTTTTACAGTTCCTGTTGCAATGGCAACCCTCTCTGTTTCATTTTTATTACTTACATCTACCATAACTGCATTTCCTTTATTATCAAAATGAGTTAGTTTATTATCCATACTTATACTCTCCTATCCAATAAATATTTCCGTAAAAATTTCTATTTTATTCTCTTGATTATTTTATTATAAAAAAAAGTTAAAACTACTGAGATCACTACTATAAGTATTAATATCTTGTTTGCTAATCCTGAATCACCATTTTCAATGGCATAATACATAGCCATAGGAATTGTTTGAGTCTTTCCTTGAATATTTCCAGCAACCAAAATAGTTGCTCCAAATTCTCCAAAAACTCTTGCTATACTAAGTACAATCCCTGTATACAATCCTTTTTTAGAAAGAGGTAAACTTATAAGTCTGTATAATTTAAAGTCCGTTGCACCCATTTCTCTTGCAGCATTTTTTACATCCTCATTAACACCAATCAATGAAGTTTTTAAACTCTGATACATAATTGGTATTGAAACAACTATTCCAACAACAACTGCTCCTATCCATGTGAATATAATGCTCATGTCAAAATTATTATATAGAAACTCACCAATTATTCCCTTCTTGCCTAAAATCAAAAGAATCAAATATCCAACAGCAGAAGGAGGGAGAAACATAGGAAATATTATTATTGTTTCAACTATATTTCTAAATTTAAAATTCTTCTCTATCATTAAATAGCCAAGCAATATCCCTAAAATACAACTTAACAATACAGATACAAAAACAACCTTTAAAGATATTAAGAAAGCTTCTAATATCATTCTCTAGTTCACCTCAAAACCATACTCACTAAATACCTCTTTACTTTTACTATTTTCTAAGTAATTAATAAATTTCTTTGCCTCTTCACTATTTTTACTATTTTTTAGTAAGCATAACTCATATTCTATAGGTTTATGATAATCATTTGGTACTTCATAAATTATTTTACTATTTTTTAAGTCTAAAGCATCAGTTTTATAAACAAATCCAAGATTAGCTTCTCCATTTTCCACATATGTTTTAACACTTGTTACGCTTCTAGCAAAAACCAACTTACTTTCAATATCCTTAAAAATCCCTAATTTCTCTAAGCTCTCTTTAGCATATTGACCTGCTGGAACTGTGGATACATCACCCATAGCAATTTTACCTTCTGCAGTTTTAAGATTTTCTAATGAATTTATTTTCTGGTTATAATCATTATTTTCAATTAAAACTAGTTCATTCCTTAAAATTTTATAAGATTCATTTTTATTTACTAAACCTGAATCTATAAGATCTTGTGCATATTTAGTATTAGCCGAGAAGAATAAATCTACATCTGCTCCATCATCAATTTGTTTTTTCAATGTTCCTGATCCACCAACATTATATTGAACCTTTACTCCATATTCTTTTTCAAAATCTGCTCCTATTTTCTCCATAGGTTTTTGAAGACTTGCTGCAATACTTACAGTTAAGGTTTTATCACCATTATTCTTCGTACATCCTACAAATAATAATGATAACACTCCTATTACCATTATTATTGCTAGGCTCATTTTCTTGCACATTCACTTGCATCTCCTCTCAGAATATCTATTCCATGTTTTAAATCATCTAAAATATAATCCATAACTTCTCTACAGGCTTTTGGACTTCCTGGCATATTAACTATAAGAGTGTCTTTTCTTATACCAGCAGTTGCCCTAGAAAGCATAGCTCTTTTAGTTATTGTCATACTATAACTTCTTATTGCCTCTGGAATTCCTAAGGCTTCTTTTTCTATTACATCTTTAGTAGCCTCCGGAGTAATATCTCTTTTACTAAATCCAGTTCCTCCAGTTGTAAGTATAAGATCAACCTTTAATTCATCTGCCATATGAATCATCTCATCTCTAAGCATCTCTCTTTCATCTGGAAGCACTATGTATTTTTCTACTTCAAATCCTTTTTCTTTTGCAATATGAGCTATTACTAAGCCACTCTCATCTTTTCTTTCACCAGAATATCCCTTATCGCTACTAGTTATTATTCCTAATTTATACATCTTTAAAAAACACCTACCTTACTTTTATAAGTTTAATTTTAATATAATATTTTTCCTAAAACCACTTCAATTGTTTAAATTTTATCATTCAAAAACCTTGTAAAATGTGATTTTTATCACATATTTTCTAAACTTAAATATGAATCTTAATTACTTATTGCAGTTGATTTTCTTATTATTTACTTAATTTTAATTAAAAATATTATTTTTTTAACAAAGTTTATATAAAAAAGGCTGTACTCAAATTTATATATTTGAATACAACCCTATATCTTACTCTACTTTTAATTATTGTTGATTCTTAGATAGAACTCTAAGACCATCTTAATGAGTAGCTAGTATTGCATTAATAATTTTTTATATTTCTTAATGTTGATGGACAAACTCCATAATACTTTTTAAACTTTCTATAGAAATAACTAGTATCTAAATATCCAACCTTCTTAGCTATATCATTTATTTTCATATTTGTATTTAATATAAGTTCCTTAGCTTTCATATTCTTTGTTCTATTTAAATACTCAGAAAATGAACATCCTACTTCCTTAGTGAATATTTGACCTAAATAAGATGTATTTATATGATATTTTTGTGCTAGAGTTTTAAGGCTAACCTCTTCATAATAGTTTTCATTTACATAACTTATTATTTGTTGAATTACAGGACTATATTTTATAGTAGTTGGATGCATAAGTTCTATAACTTCTCTAACCTCACTGCATAATAAAGTTTTTATATCTTCTCTTGTATCCTCACTACAAAGTGCAATAATTTCTTCTCCTAAGCTATTTCCTGAATATTGTTTTTCAACTTTAAACTCTTCAACAACCTTGTCTAATAAGAATAATATTTTTACTGCTAAGTCATAGATATTTCTTGGAGTTAGATTTTTATCCTCAACAGTTTCTTCAATTATCTTTTCTGCTTCATCTATATCTTTAGCAATTATTCTTTTATTTAGCTTATCTAAAACTCCACTAAAGTTAATATTTTGCTCATTAATATCCTTAACATCCTCTATTGTTATACATTTGTTGTATCCTAAAGTAAGAACATATTTTTTTAGATTATTTGCTTCTTTATAGCTTTCACTAATTTTATAAAGACTCTCTACTGGCTCTCCTATACTTAAAAATACATCTATACCATACTCATTTATAATTCGTTCTTTTAAGGTATTATAATATTTCTTTATTGCCTCTTTATTTAAAGACTTATCCCAAGAATTTATTAAAATAAGCTCCTCGTCTAATGTATATATTATTTCGAAATTATTTTGAGTATTTTCTTTTATTACATCAACTATATTATGTAACACTTCTTCACTATCATATCTACTTCTAGTGTTTATAATACATAACGAATACATCTTGGAATCTAAATCAATATAAAAACTTTCTTTATTTTCCTCTATTTCTCCTTGATCTAATTTACCTTTAATAAGTTTAATAAGTAAATTATGCTTACTTAAGCTTGATTTATTTTCTTCTTTTTCTTGGTTTATTTTATTTATAGTATTTCTTAGAGTTTTCTCTAATTCTTCTTCATCTATAGGTTTTAATATATAATTTTCAACCCCTAATTCTATTGCTTTTTTAGCATAAGAAAAATCGTCATATCCACTTAATATTATAAATTTTACATCTGAATTAATTTTCTTTAATTCTTTTAATAGTTCTAATCCTGTAACCTGTGGCATATTTATATCAGTTACAACTATATCAACTGGATTTTCATTAAACTTATCTATGGCTTCTTGTCCATTACTTGCCTTATTTACAATCTCTAAGCCAAGTTCTTCCCACTCAATAATATTCTCTAGTCCTTGTAAAATTAAATTCTCATCATCAGCTAGCATAACCTTGTACATATTACTATTCCACCTCTCTAAGTGGGAACCTTAAAATCATATTAGTTCCCTTATTCTCTTCACTAGTAACAGTTAACCCATAAGGCTCCCCATATTTAATTTTAATCCTTTCATGAACATTTAGCATCCCTATCGATTTACTAGAATGATCACATTCTCTAATTCTCCTATTTATATCATCTAATTTTTCTTTAGGAATCCCCCTACCATTGTCTATAACCTCGACAACTATGTCATCTAAATGTTTATAAATATATATTCTAAGTTCATTATCATCTCTCTCTAATCTTATACCATGAACAAAATAGTTTTCGATTAAAGGTTGAAGAGTGAACTTAACAATCCCCTTATCATATAAATCTTCTTCACACTCTATACTAAATTTAAATTTTTCATCATATCTAAATTTAAATAACTCTAAATACTTATTACAATATTTTATTTCTTGATCAATTGAAACTATGAGCTTACCTTTAACTTGATTCCTAAACAAAAAGGCTAAGCTATATAGCATTTTTCCAACTTCCTTATCTCCATTACAAATAGCTTTCATCCTTATAGACTCTAATGTGTTGTAAAGGAAATGCGGATTAATTTGATTTTGAAGTGCTACAATCTCAGCTTCTCTTTGATGAAGTTCTGCTAAATAGCTTTTTCTTATATGATCATTTAACCTTTGACACATTTTATTAAAGTTATCAGCAATAAAAGTTATCTCATCATTTTCATGTCCTAAAGGAATATGTGTGTCTATCTCTCCATTTTCAACTTTTTCCATAGCTAAAATAAGTTCATCCATTCTTTTACTTAAATTTTTAAATTTTAGGTAAAGAACACACTCTGCAATTATGAATAAGAAAAGACTAACTAAAAAAGCCGATATCTTAAATACTAAAGGAATTTTAGTTGCATCACTTGTTTTTATTCTAACTACAGATATTAATCCATTATTATCAGGTAACATGTCAACATAATAATTTTCTTCTAGAGTTACTTCTTGATTTCCTATTTTTAATCTATCAAAGTATGGATAATATTCATAATCATATTTATTTTCGGAATCATATAAAACCATACCATTTTTATTTAATATAAGAACCTCTGAATCAGTATCTCTATATTTCTTTATTATATTTCCAATTGAACTTATATCATAAGTGGTTATAAGCATTCCCTCTGATTTTAAAGATGCTGAATCTCTTATCTCATTACTTATGTTAATCTCATCTTTTTTATAAATTGTGTTTTCAAGCTCACCATTATTTAATAACTTATTTGAATTAAAAGGATAAGTCTTTATTTCACCTTTTCTATTGAAAATTGATATCTCATTTCTTGAATAACTAACAAAAGATATATTCTTTAAAAAATTATTTAGTTGAAATGAACTCTTAACAAAATTTTCTATACCATTATAATAAAGTTTATCACTTGCACTATAATAATCTAATTTTCCTTTTATATAGTCAACTAAATCCGTATTTAAATAATTAATAACATCATTTAATCTAAATTCATCTTCATAAAGCATATTCATTATTGTTTTAGATGTGCTGTTATTATATTCTAAAGTTTCATTTACATCTTGCAGTATTTTCTCATTTATATAAAGAGTATTTCTCTTAACCTCTTCTGAAGTCTTAGTTAAGAAATATAAATATAAAATGCTTACTACAGATAATATCACTATTGTGTACGTTACAAATAACCTTCTGTAAAGATTTGATTTGCTAAATCTCATTTAAATCCCCTTTTCCCCTATATTATCTTAGTCAATTTTTATTAAATCACATTCCCATCTATCTGAAAAGCTTATCAAATTATGACATTTTATTGTTTTCATGTATTTTTTATGGTTTCCTTTAAAATTAATGCATATTTAATTGTTTTTATATATTACTTATCTTAAACTATAATTAGAAAATAGTAAAACCATTACATTATTTTATGGAGTGATAAAAATGAGTGAATTTTTTAATCTTGAAAAACTACTTACTTTTTTTAATTATATCTTTTGGTTTTTTATGCTAAATATATTTTTTTCTATATTGAATATACCTGTAATCTTGTTCTTCCTATTTGTAGGAATTAGAAATGTAACAACTTACTTACCACTGTTTTTAATTTCTTTAATTCCTTTTGGAGCGAGCTTTACAGCTTTACTTTATTGCATGAGAAAACTTGTAAAATACAAAGATTTAGACTTGTTTAGTGACTTTATTAAGGGACTAAAATACAACTGGAAGCAATCTACTTTAATGTGGTGTGGAGAATTAATTTTAATATTCCTTTTCAGCTTTAACTTAAGAATATTCTCAACAGTTTATTATAATTTAATTCTTAGTTGTGTATTTATAGTTTTAATTGTACTAACTTTATTAGCTACAACTTATATGTTTGTATTAATTTCGAGATTTTCTATGAGTCCAATGGAAATTTTAAGAGCTAGTGTAATATTAACTTTTACTAAACCAATTATTTCTATAGGAAATATAGTAGTATTTTTATTTGCACTTATGCTATTTGAAATTAATCCTGGAACAACAGTAGTCTTTATGGCAAGCATAGTATCTTATTTAGTAATGTTTTTAAATAAAAATCTTTTAGAAAGCTTAGAGACAAAGAGTTCTCAAGCATAAATAAAAGCCAACCTATGTTGGCTTTTATTTTTTTATAAATTTTACACAAAGCCGTAATATTCCTATATAATAACAATGTTGTACTTGAACAGAAAATTATTTCATATTACAATATACTTATTATGTCTTCATATATATGTTTAGAACTGATGAAGTTTAAGGAGGAAACTAAATTGTATAAATTTGTAGAGATAAATTCATCAGAAATTGATAAATTTAATGAATCTAATAGAAAAGGTCACATATTTCAAACATCTTATTGGGCTGAATTAAAGAAAGATTGGAAATCAAAATTCGTAGCTGGGTATGATAATGATAATAACGTAGTTATAACTGCTACTATTCTTTTAAGAAAAGCTCCATACATAAATAAATATATGGGATACATTCCAAGAAGTTTTACATGTGATTATAATAATAAAAAATTATTAATAGAATTTACTGAATATCTAAGAGATTTTGCTAAAAAGAATAATATAAGCTTTATAACAATAGATCCAGATATACACTTAAACGAAAATGAAAAAGAACTTACAGAAGGTGCTGAAATAAAGAACTTCTTAAAGAGCTTAGGTTACAAAAATACTGATAGTAAAAACTTTGAAGCTATACAACCTAACTTTGTATTTAGACTTCCACTTCCAACTGAAGGGGATAAGATGGACATTAAAAAGGCTGTATTCAAAAAGTTCTCTAGTAAAACTAGATATAATATAAAGGTTGCTGAAGAAAGAGGTTTATCAGTTGAAGTTTATGACAAAGAAACTTTAAACGAAGATGTCTTAGATAGATTCCACGAAATAATGGTTACAACTGGTAAAAGAGATAACTTCTTAGTAAGACATAGAGAATATTTTAAAGACATGATAGATTACTTATACCCACATTGTAGATTATATATGGTTAAGTACAGCTACGAAAATGACTTTAGTAGATTATCAGAAAAATTAAAAAAACAAGAAGATGCTAAAGTTAAAGCTCTTAAGAAAATAGAAGAGCTTAAAGTTAAATTCGATGCTGAGACTGATGAAGATAAGAAGTCTAGAGTTGAAAAGAAATTAAATGACCAAGATAAGAGACTTAAAGAAGCTGAAAGACAAATAGAAGGATTCCAAAAGAAAATTGCTGATATAGAACCTTTCAAAGGACAAGAAATATATCTTTCAGGTTCAATATACCTATACTATGGAAATAAAGCATGGTATCTTTACGGTGCTTCAGAAAATATCTTAAGAGATACAATGCCTAACTTTGCTATGCAATGGTCAATGATTTGTGACTCTATAGATTTAGGTTGTGATGTATATGACTTTAGAGGTGTTTCTGGTGATTTAAATCCTGAAAACCCACTATATGGACTTTATAAATTCAAAAAAGGATTTAATGGAAATTTCGTAGAATTCATAGGAGAGTTTGATATTGTTGTTGATAACGGAATATATACACTTTATAAAAAAGCTTTCCCACAATTCAAAAAAATCAGAAATGCTATAATGAATAAAAAACAATAATAAAAAGAGTGCTACTGCACTCTTTTTTGTTATTTTAAAGTGAATATATGTTTTTTAACTAATATGAATTTTTAGATATAACTATAAGGCCATCTTAATGAGCGATTATTTTTTTGAGGAAATAGCCTAAATTTAAATTCACCTAAAACAGAACTTAAATTAATTGATGTTTTTCATTGAAGAATGTTTTATAACCTTGTTGAACTAATATTATTACGCTTAGAGATACACTTCCTACAATACCAAGCATTACGGCTATTTGATACATGATAGCTGTTATAGGATTTATTCCAGCTAAAATTTGTCCTGTCATCATTCCAGGCAAGAAAACTATTCCCATACCTATCATTGAATTTATTGTAGGTAAAATAGCTGCATCAAATGACTTATTAACTAATCCTCTACATGCCTCTTTAGTTGTTATCCCTAGCATCAATAATGTCTCTATATTTTCACGCTCTGATTCCATACCATTTATTAAAGTTGTTATCCCTAAAGATATTCCTGTCATAGAATTACCAATTAACATACCAGCTAAAGGTATTACATAGCTTGGATCATACCAAGTTGGTAACTTTATAACAACTAAAATAAAATAACTTAAACTACTTAAAGTTCCTATAATTATTGAGTATGAAATTATTTTTTTTAATCTCTTATCTTTAATCTTACATTTTTTTATTATATTATTTATAGCAAAGCATTCCATGAGTAATATTGCAATAACTGTATATATTGGATTTATGTTTTCAAATAAATATGTTAATATATATCCCATTGCTATAAGTTGCAAAGTCATTCTGATTGAACTTATAAGAATTTCTTTTTCTCTATTTATCTTTTTAACCTTAACTATTAAAAGTAATATTAATATAAATACATAAGCACTTATTATTTGAAGCAAACTTAAATTTACATAGCCACTATCCATAGTATTCTCCCTTACTCCCCTAAAACTTTTCCCTTTATAACTTCTATTGTTCTTTCAGAATAAATATTAGCTAACCTTAAATCATGAGTAATTATTATTAATGAAAGTTCTCTTTCCTTTGCAAAACTAATTATATTCCTAAAAACCATCTCTGAGTTTTTTTCATCTAATGATGCTGTTGGTTCATCAAGCATTAATACATCACACTGTAAAGCTAATGCTCTTCCTAATATTAATCTTTGTTTTTCTCCACCAGATAACTTTTGAGCTTTTTCATCTAAACTCTTTTCTAAACAAACTACCTTTAATATATTCTTTAAAATCTCATCATCTACTAAAGTTTCTTTTCTAAGTTCAAGTCCTTTTAATAAATTTTCTCTAATAGTTCCATCAAAAATAATTATATTTTGAGGCACCATTACTACTTTTTTTCTAAGATCTATAGGATTTATTTTATTTATATTTTTTCCCTTATAAAATATATCTCCATTATTGGCACTTATCATATTATTAATTAACTTTAGCAATGTACTCTTTCCACTTCCACTTTCCCCAACAATAAAAGTTATCTTCTTTTCTTCAATATTTAAGTAATCTACCGATAATATTCCCTTATATCTTACCTTCTCTAAGCTAATCACCTTAATTCCCCCTAATCCATTAAAATTTAAGATTAATACAGCATATTTATTTTTGATTTTTAAAAAATAAATAGTATAATATAATAGAAAACATTAATAACAATCGATTTTCGATATCGCATTTATATATATTGTATTATAGGAGATGACCCCATGCAAGAAAAAGTTTTAAGAAAGCTATTTTTAGGTTTTATACATATTCATATTTTACATCATGCAAAAGTTGAACCCTTTTTCGGCTCAAAGATGATTGAAGAACTTCGTGAACATGGATATTCTATGAGCCCAGGAACTCTTTATCCAATACTTCACAATATGGAACGTGATGGTCTACTACTGAGAAAAGATAGACTAATTGATGGTAAGATAAGAAAATATTATAGTATTACAGTAGAAGGTAATGAAATATTAGAAGAAGCTAAAAAGAAGGCCTTTGAATTATTTACAGAAATAAAATAAAAAGCTTTTGAAGTAAATGTTAATTTTTAGCTAGTTCTTCATATCTAGCTTACAGTTCTATCTAAAAATCAATACTAGTTTAAAACAAAGTAAAAAAACTATAGTGGCATAGAAACTTTGCTCTAAGCCATTATAGTTTTTATTTTTGATTAGTCTCTATTTAATTAACTATAAATCTTTCAAGAAACTGTTTTGTTCTTTCATTCTTAGGATTTTTAAATATTTCCTCAGGAGTTCCTTCTTCAACAACAACTCCTCCATCCATAAATATAACCCTATCTGCTACATCTCTAGCAAAACTCATTTCATGAGTTACTATTATCATTGTTTTATGTTCTTTAGCTAAGTCTTTTATAACAGCTAAAACTTCTGCTACTAATTCTGGATCTAAAGCTGATGTAGGTTCATCAAAAAGAGTAACATTAGGATTTATAGCCATAGCTCTTGCTATACTAACCCTCTGTTTTTGCCCTCCAGATAAAGTACTTGGATAATTGTCTTTTTTATCAACCATTCCTACTTTCTTTAAGTTCTGTAAAGCAACTTCCTCAGCTTTCTTCTTATCCATTTTATCTACTACAATTAATGCTTCCGTAACATTTTGTAATACTGTCTTATTATTAAATAGATTGTAATGTTGAAATACCATTGCTGATTGTTTTCTTAAAGTATTTATTTCTTTTTTAGTAACTTTTTCAGCATTAATTTTAACATCTCCAACTTGGATTTCTCCTTTATCTGGTGTCTCTAAGTAGTTTAAGCATCTTAAAAATGTTGATTTACCAGAACCAGACGGTCCAATTATAACAACTACTTCGCCTTTTTTAACCTCCATATTAATATCCTTTAATACTTCTAGGTTACTATAGCTTTTTTTAATATTTTTAACCTTTATCATGACTTCTCTCCCCCTTTACTAATAAACTGAAAGTTTCTTTTCTAAAATCTTTTGTAGATAGTTAAAGAAGCCTATGATTATCCAGTACATAATCGCTACAACTACGTAACTTTCAAAGAACTTGTAACTAGCCGCAGCTTCCATTTGAGCCTTAGCTAAAAGTTCTACAACCCCTAGAGTAAATGCTAAAGAAGAACCTTTTACTGTATCTACAAAGATATTTCCTAAAGGTGGTACAGCTATTCTAAAGGCTTGTGGTAAAACAATTCTTCTTAAAGCTTGAGCTCTTGTCATACCTAATGAAAGACATGCTTCCATCTGTCCTTTATCTATAGCATCTATTGATGATCTTAATATCTCTGCTATATATGCAGATGCATTAAGTCCTAATCCTATTAATGCTGCAGTATATGCACTCATATTTTGAAGTGCAGGAATTACCTGTGGTATACCAAAATAAAGTAGGAATAATTGTACTAAAAGAGGAGTTCCTCTAAAGAATGATATGTAAATCTCAGCTATTTGCTTTAGTACAGGAATTTTATAAATTCTTATCATTGCAAGAGCTATTCCAACAACTAATCCTAATATCATACCAAAAACTGATAAAGATATTGTTACATTAACCGCTTTTAATAACATAGGCACTAAATCTAATGAATACATAAAATCAAAACCTATGCTATTATTATTTTTATTATTTATCACTTGATTATTATTTTCTTGATTATTAGGAACAGTAACATTCATTCCTAACCACTTTTCAGAGATAGCTTTAAGCGTTCCATCTTTTCTCATCTCATCTAAAGCTTTATTAACATTTGCTGATAAATCCTTACCTTTTTCATTCTTAACAAATGGGTAAGCATTCTCGATCTTATCTATTGGTTCTCCAGCTAACTGTAAGTTTAAATCTTTTTCCTTTATAGCAGCTATAGCTGATACCCTATCTATTACTACGGCATCTATTCTTCCAAGTAAAAGTTCATTAAAAGCCGCATCGGTATTTTGATAAGTTATTACTTTAATATCTCCATTTTTGTCTTTATCCTTAACTATTTGCTCATAGTTACTTCCAAGGTCTACTCCAACCTTTTTACCATTTAAATCATCAAAAGACTTAATTGAATCATTACCTTTTTTAACTATTATTTGAGCTCCACTATATACATATGGTTCTGAGAAATAATACTTTTCTTCTCTTTCTGGTGTTACACTTATTTGGTTCGCTATTGTATCAACTTTTCCACTCTCTAACATTCCAAATAATCCGCTGAAAGAAGCTGTTTTAAACTCAACATCATATCCTAATTTCTTTCCTATTTCATTCCATACATCAACTTCAAATCCCTTAAGTTCTCCACCCTCTAGAAAAGTAAATGGATAATATGTTCCTGAAGTTGCTACTGTTATTTTTTCTTTATTAGTACTATTTTTTTGAATGTTATTACTAGTATTGTTAGTATTGCTACACCCAACTAATACAGTCATTAAAATACTTATTGTTAGAAATAATAACATTAATTTTTTCTTCATTAGCTTAACCTCTTTCCGTTTTAATATAGTTTAAATTATATTAATTCCCATCGAAATTGTCAACTTTTGATTTCGCTTTATATTAATTATATTTTGGATTTATATAGAAATTATGTATTTTAAAGAATAAAATGAATATAATGAATTATTTTTAAATAAGGATGGATATTTATGAAAAAAAATTTAATCTTTTATTTCTCAACTTCAGGGAATTCACTTTATACAGCTAAACAAATTGCTACTCATTTAAAAGATGTCGAAATCATTTCAATAGTTGATGCTTTTTATAAAAAAGATTTTTCTTATGAAGCAGAAACAATAGGTTTTGTATATCCAATTTATGCTGGAGGACTGCCTCCTATGGTAAGCGATTTTATCTCTAAATTAAAATTAAATAAGGATGTTTATATTTTTGCAGCTGAATGTACCGGTGGCGGAAAAGGTATAACTTTTACCATGATTAATACTTTATTATCACCTAAAGGTCTTTCTCTATCTAATGGTGAAAAATTCTTACTTAATTCAAATTATATTAGAATGGGGAGAAATCCCAAAGTAGAAGAAGATGCTAAGAAGGTAATTGATTCAAATAATCTTAAAGTAGAAAATTTCATGCTTTCTATAATTAATAGAGAAACTAAAGATTTAAAAGAAAAACATGCAAAGATAAATTTACTTTTCTATAATCTTTGGAAAGATAAATTTAAAAATAAAGATAAAAACTTTAATACTAACGAATTATGTACAGGCTGTGGAATTTGCGCTAAAATTTGTCCAAATAAAAATATAGAAATTATAAATGAAAAACCTAAATGGGAAGGGAACTGTTGCGATTGTATGGGATGCATAAATAATTGCCCTCACAAATGCATAAACATAGGAAATAAAACTCAAAAGAAAAATAGATATAAAAATCCATATATAAAAACTTCTGAACTTCTTAGAAAAGATTAAACATAAAAATAACTTAGTAAAAAAGATAAATTACTTATTACTAAGTTATTTTCCTATATTTTAGGTTATGTTTTAAACTAATGTAGATTTTTAATTCTTCATATCTAGCTAAAAATCAACCTTAACCTAAAACAGAGCATTACTTTAAATTCTCTAAAGAGTTTTTTATCTTTTTTAACTTTATAATTGATTTCTTTAACTCATTAAAAATAAACTCATCTTCTATAGAAGCATACATAAATGTAAGTTTATCTTTTAAGTTTATTAACTCCATATAATCTTCAAAATCACATTCTTTTGTTATATTTTTTTCACTAAGTACTTTAAAAGTTTTCTCAATATGCTCTGGCATAGCCCATCCATTTGAAACAACGATGTAATTTGATAGATCCACCATTGCCTCAACAGAACTTCTTAATAAATATTTTGTACTATCAATGTTTTTAAAATCCTTTAAAAATGCATCTTCCTCTAATCTATTTAGTATTTCTAGCTTTTTAATATTCTCACATATAAATTTTAAATCTTTGTTTACCCTATTTTTATCTACTGCCATACTATTTCACCTACTCATTTGTATTTCTTAAATATATTATATATCATAATTCTAAAATTTATTTCTTTTAAATATATTTAACATTGAATTTTTATCTCTAAAAATCAACACTAGCTTTAAGAGTACTTAAATAAAATTAAAAAGGAGTAAGATGCTAAACAAACAACTTACTCCTTCCCTATTAAATAAAAGCACCAAATAATTTAAACAAACTCATATTAATTAAACTACCTAATACCTTTATTTAAGATGAAAACTCTAAGATTAATCTTTTTAAAACCATCAAAGAGCTTCCATACATTAGAATATATCCATCTTATCTCAGTAAAAGTAAACATCTCTTCTGATTAAGACTTCCTTATTCTAAAATCTTAGTTACGCCACTTCCGTAAGAAAATTAATCCTTACCTTGCCATACACTAAGATTTTTAAATGTAACTTTCGGCAGACATCTTTATTTAGCAATGCTCATTATCATAAATTAGTTATGGAATGAGGTGAATCTAAATAAATTCAACTAAAATTCAATTGAAGTAAGAACTTATTATGAATTAAGTCTAATGTTATCTCCTCCACGTTACAATATTATATTGTCCTTTTTTTAAAATTATATGCATGTAATTATTGATTAAATTCTAAAATTTTAAAATTAAATATTTCATTTTTTTCTGTTTTATATTCAGCTATGATTAAATACCTACCATCTTTACTCCAAATGACTTGCGGTTTATATCTTTCACAACTACTGGCTGAACTTGATTCATACTCATAAACCTTTATTGCACCATTAGGTTTTCCTTCCTTTATATCAATAACTTTTATTTCTCCCATTCCATCATACTTTAAATGATGAAAAATTTTATCTTTACTTGGAGATAATATCTCATTTAGCCATACCTCTTGAGAATATTCATGTTGAAATAAATCAGAAAAAATTTTTTCTCTTAAATTTATAACCCTTATTTTCCCTCCTTCTGATGTGCCAATTTCAACCAAAATATTTTCTTTGTCTAAACTACATATATCATAATAACTATCTCCAATATGCTGTAGCCCTCTCTCTTCATTTACCTTCTTTTTTTCTAAATCAACACTATAAATTTTGCTTGGAAACTGACTTCCCCACTCTTTAGTTCCTGTCAAATAAATTTTATTATCAACTATTCCTATAATACTTGAAATATGCTGATTTTTTGATATTTTAACATTATCCCAAATTTCTTTTTCAAAATCATACCATCTTATTTCTTTATATCTACTATCATCATCTGAAAACAACTTTATTTTTCCAGGATCTCTCCTTATAAAAAACAGAAGTTTATTTTCAATAATATCACTATACTCATATTCTCCGTAAGTTTTTTGAGCCATTTCATCTTTATTAAACTTGTCCAAATTAACATGAAAATCTTTATTATAATCACTATCGAAGAACTTTCCTTTTCCATTTCCTAAGTCCTCATATTTATAGCCATAGGTATATTCTTCTTCATTTATTTCCTCTTTTATTGTTTCATCCTTTAAGTCATTACATTTAACTTTTTTAGCCGTTCCCTCTTCAAATATAATTTTATACTTTTCTATAATCTCATAATCATTATTTCTTTTTTGTAAATATAATTTCTCATCATTCTTAACTAACTCACCTGAAATTCCTTCTGTATCATTAACTTTAAAGTTAAATTCATTTAATACATGAAATTCAGAATTGTTCTCTTCTTCAATAAAGTTATGAAATAAAGCCCCTTTATTTTCTTCCTCTCTAAAATCTACAAGTAAAACAACTACTATTATTAAAGCTAAACTAAATAAAAGCCATTGTAGTAAATTTCCCTTTTTCATATAAACTCACTCTCACATTCTCTTAATATACTATTAGCTTATCTCTAAAACCTTTATATTAGATATTCTAGAACCAGTTTGTTCTCTTACCCCTATAATTAAATATTCCCCATCATTGCTCCATAAAATATGTGGTGTTGGATCACTATAATATTCTCCATATTCATTTATTAAATCTGCCTTATTATATTCATATTCATAAACTTTTCCCTCAGCTATAACCTTGTTATTACCTATTTTCAAAACTTTAACTTCCATATTATTTCCATTTTGGGAAAGATAAAAAATTTTATCTCCTGAAGGGGATACTTTCTGTGATAAAAAGAATCTCTCTCCATCTATTTCATAATTGCATAAATCTGCTGTAATCTTATTTCTCAAATCTACCATTTTAATTTTCTCACCACTATTACTCATAACATGAAATAAAATTTTTTCTTTATTTAAAAAAGCTAAATCATAATAAGCTTCTCCTTTTTCCAATAAATCAACTTCATCTTTTAAAACTTTTTCTTTTAAATCTAAGGAATAAATTTTGCTTGAAAACTGTTCTCCCTTCATACTATTTCCTAGCATAAAAACTTTACTATCTACAACTCCTATCAAAGTTCCACTTAAATAAACTTCTTTAGGTACCTCAATACTATCCCAAAATTCATTGTCAAAATCGTACCATCTTATTTCTTTATAATCTCCATCCTTTTCTACATTTCCCTCTCCTAAATAAAACTTTCTATCCATTAAAAATAACAAATAGTTTTCTAAAACATAATACTCCTCTGACTCCGTAAGAGTATTTTCTGCAAATTTATCCTTATTAAATTTTTCTATATTAACTACTTCTTCTTTTCCATAATCCTTACTAAAAACTCTCCACTTTCCATTTCCTAAATCCTCAAATTCACAGTTACTTAAAATAAACTCAATATCTCTGAGGTTTGGAGATTCTTTTAAATTTTCTACTTCAACTCTTTTAGAATTTTCTCCTTCAAAAATAATTTCCTCTGTTTTTAAAATATCTCCCTCCCTATTTCTAGTCTCTAAATAGAGTTTTCCATCTCTTACTAACAAATACTCATAATTATGAGATCCTTCTTCTAATTTAAAATCATATTCTTTAAGAACCTTTATTTTATTATTTTCTGAGTCATCAATAGCATTATTAGATAAGATATATAATTCTCCTCCGTATTTATTAGTATTTTCATATCTCATAAGAGAATTAATTAATAGACCTGTAGTAACAATTCCCGCTAAAACTAATAATAAAACCTTACCCTTTTTCATAAATACCCCTTTCTAAAATTTTCTCTTTTATTTCCTTACTCTTTGTTTTTATTTTATACAGGAGTTTTTTCTAAAAAATTAAATCTTATTTCCAAAATGTTTCTAAAATTATTTTTTTATAATAATTCCCTAAAATTTATACTAGATAACATCTCATTTAAAGACTATTTTTTTAACTAGTATTGATTTTTAGATAGAACTGTAAGATCCTCTTAATAAGTACTCAATATTACATTATTCTGAAGTAGATAATATCAATACTTTGCAAAATTAAGTTAAGTCTACGGGAATATCTAAAAATCAACACTCAACTAAAACATAGCCTATTTGAAAATAATCATAACCTTCACCTTATCATTAGAATAACTAAAAGAAATATCTCCATTATATTTTTTTACTAACTCTGAACATATATAAAGTCCTAAACCATTCCCCCCTAATTCTCTAGATTTTTTAGTATTTTCTCTATAGAATGGTTCAAATATTTTTTCTAATCCCTCATTGCTAATCTCATCACTGAAATTCTCTATCTCTATATATCTTTCTTCTTTATTTTTAAATAGATTAACCTTTATCTCAGTACCTTTTATTGAATACTTTATTGCATTATCTAAAAGATTTATAATAACTCTACGTATTTCATCTTCTCTACACATAAACTCAACATCTTCTAAATTCTTAGAAATGTATATATCATGTTTTTCTCCCTTAACTTTAAAATCTTCACATAACTCCTCTATTAATTTTTTTAGATTTATATTTTCAAATTCTCTATTTTCTATATCACTTTTATTTTTAGAAACTTCAATCAAACTTACTATAAGCTCATGCATTCTTTTACTTTCTTTATCTATTCTTTCTAAAGCAAATATTCTAAACTCATCATCATTAAAATCTTCTTCCATCATAATTTGAGCATATCCCGAAATATTAGTTAATGGCGTTTTTAATTCATGAGTAATATTATTGAAAAATTCTGTTCTGGTTTTTTCTAAGGTTAAAACCTTTTCCTTTTCTTCATTTATTTTCTCAATTTGTTCTTCAATCTTATTAGCCATTTTATTTACACCTTTAGCTAAATCTCCTATCTCATCTTTTGAATTAACTTTTAAATTTATCTTATAATCTCCATCACCAATTCTCTTAAAGGAATTTTTTATATAGCTTAAAGGATTTACTATCTTTTCAAAAAGAAAATAAGTAAAAATTAATACAAGCAAAAATGTTATTAAAACAATAATTTTTATATTGCTCATTAACCCCATTAAATCTAAATATTCCTTTGAATAATCTTTGCTTAAAAGTATATTACCTAAAAAATTTTCATCAATATAAGCCGGAAAAGCTAAGTATGCTGTAACACGATTTTTATTTCTATAAATATTCAAAGCTGCCTTATTATTATTTGCCTCTTCTAAAACATCTTCTACTCCATCTTTTCCATAATTAAAAGAAATTTCATCCAAATAATAGCTATATTCTTTCTCTAAAGATTCATTAAAAACATCAATTTGACAGTTTCCTTGTTCACTAATATTATTTGATATTTTAGGAATATATCTATTGAAATTTATTTTATTTCCTTCAAGGTTATTTGCCTGAAAATATAATCTTAAGACACTATAACTACTTTTATATAAAGAATCCATTTCATTTTTAATTTTATTTTCATGATAATTAATAAAAGCTCTATTTAAGAAACAGTTTAAAATTATAAATGCAATTAAGAATATTATTAAAAATCCTCCTGAAAATTTATGTTTAACTTTCATCTTTTTCACCCTTAAACATATATCCTAACCCAAAAATAGTTTCTATTATTTCCTCATTTTTAAGCTTTTGTCTTAATCTTCTCACATGAACATCAACAGTTCTAAAATCTCCAAAATACTCATCTCCCCATACACCATCTAATATTTGATCTCTAGATAGGGCTATATTAGGATTGTCCAAGAAATACAATAAGAGTTCTATTTCTTTTGGTTTAAACTTTATCTCTTCTTCATTTAAATAAACCTTTCTTGACTGTCTTTTTATTTTAATATCTCCAATTATCAATTCATCTTTAACTAGTTTTTTATTATTTTCCCTTAAAAATTTATCTTTTCTTCTTAAGGCTACTTTTACTCTTGCGACACATTCTCTTATATCAAAAGGCTTAGTTATATAATCATCTGCTCCTAATTCAAGTCCTAAAACCTTGTCCACAATATCATCTCTTGCTGTAAGCATTATAATATTTGCATCCAATTTATTTAATTCTCTACAAACATCAAAACCACTTATATCTGGTAACATTAAGTCTAAAAGAACTAAACTAGGATCAAAACTCTTAAAAATCTCTATGCCTTGCAATCCCTTATCAACACATCTAACCTTAAATCCTTCTTTCATAAAGGAATATCTTAAAATATTTTGAATATCTGGTTCGTCTTCAATTATTAAAATTCTTTCTTCCATAAATCCGCTCCTTAAATTAAGACTCATTTTAATTTTACTATATTAGGAAGTTTCAATTGTTATCAACTCTTTACCAAAATAAAAAACTTCTATCTAAACTCTAGATAGAAGTTTTTTTATTCTACTCATTAAATTCTAATATCTTATAATTTTCTGCTTCCCCATTAAAATTAATTTTCTCACTTATAACTAATTTTTTACCATCTTTGCTCCAATTAATATGAGTTTTATCTCCTTTATAATACTCATATACTTTTCCTTCAGCCTTAACTTTATCATCTTCTCCAATTATTAATACCCAAACTGAAACTACTCCCCCTTGTTCAATTTCATAAAAAAATCTATCCTTTGAAGGAGATAAAGTTTCATTAAGCATATAAATTGAATCATTAGTGTAATATAGATTTTGGTCCATTAACTCACTAAATATTTTATTTTTAAAATCTAATATTCTTACTACAGTATTAGGATTAGGAACATTGGTAAATATGATTTTATTATCATTTAAATATTCGTAATCTAAATACGCAGCTCCTTTAACTTCTAAATTACTTTCTTCTCTTAATTTTGCAGTCTTTAAGTTTAATGAATAAATTTTTTCATTTACTTCATCAAATTCTTTACCTTTTACATCATATGATAATGTAAATAATTCATCATTATTAAATCCTATTATAATAGTACTTACATTCATATCATCTTTAAGATCTATTTTGTTCCATTCCTCAGTTTTTAAATTATACCATTTGATTTCTTTAAACTCTCCAATATGATTTTTATTTTCTTTATAATTTGGATTCTTTAAAAACACTATTACATAATCACCTATAATGAATCCATCTTGCCCACCAGCTAATATTGATTTAACTTCTTTATCATTACCAAACTTTTCTTTATTTACTGTTACTTCTTTACCAGTTTGAATATTTTCTATACTCTCTTTTTCATCTCCTATATCATTTACTATATACTGATAAGGAGCATATATCATTTTACTTTGATCAATAGGTACTGTCTTATCATAGATTAAACCGTCAGGTATTGATTTTAAACTCTCTTCTTTTGTAACCTTTATTTCTTCCTTTTCTTTATTAGCTTCTTCTAAGGAAATAACCTTCCATCCATTATTAATACTTCCACAAGAAATAAGCACACTAACTAATAACATAATAGATATCATAATTAAAACTTTTAAACTTCTCTTTTTCTTCATATGTACTCCTTAAACACTAATTTTTCTCTAAAATCACTCATTTAATGTAATAAATGTAATAAATGTAATTTAAAGAATATTTTACTACCTATAATCTATATTAGCGTACTTTTGTATTTAATTCTATATCTTGTTTTAGATTAAATTCATTAGTTTCAATAAAAAAGGAAAGTTGTGAGTTAAAATTTTAACTCACAACTTTCCTTTGTGTGACTAAACTCGCTGTCACTTGTCGACCCTTAATAATAATTAATTATTAAGTTAGGTTAAGTTTTGCCTATGCAAATTGTAACTTTGGAAAGCCCTCGTGACTTCCTCCCTGTTACATTATTATATTGCCCAGCGAAAATAAAATTATGCATTATTTTTTATTTTTTTATTGATATATTATTCCATCAACATTAGCTAATATATCATCTATTTGATAATCATTTATATTTAGATTTATATTTTTTCCTCTTAAATTAGCTATAAGCTCATTCTTTTCATCCTCAAATATTGATGATTTCTGTATGCTAGCTATGAATTCATCTAGCCTATAAAGAATACATAATCCTTCAGTAGCTCCAACTACACTGCATATACTTCCTGTTGATTTCCATTCAGTCATATCAAGTTCTGAAAAATCTACTTTTTCACAATAAAGAGAAATTTTTTCTTGATAATATCTGTTTACATAGGCCTGAGCCATATCACTTTCTTCAAAACCAATAACTCTTCCTTCAGGCATAACTAAAACATAATTATTTACTGGCGCTTCATATGGGTTCATATCAATTCCTCCTAAAGCTTGTTTATTTTATTTTAGTTTTTCCTTCTCTTTAAGCCCTTATACTTATATAGTTTTGGAATATAAAATTCCATTTTTAACATATAACAAAACCTAATATTTTAATTAAGCTTTATTTTAATATTGATTTTTAGATAGAACTGCAAGACCATCTTAATAAGCAGTTAGTATTGCATCTCCTATAGCTAGTAACTCTAAGATTCCAGCTTATTCAAGCTGTCATTAAGAGTTCCTACGCTCTAGATAAATTCGACTAAGATTCAGAGTTCGCATAAGCTCTCTCTGAATTAAGTCTCATTTTATATACGTAAGAATAATAGCGTTAAGAAGCTTTTTCTGTTTAAACGTAATCAAAAAGGAATACAATCTCATTTTATTCAAAGGTGTAAGTTCAAAACGCAAAATTAAAATTTTGATTTTCACTTAAAATTAAGTTAGGTCTGAAGGCTAGTGAAAAAGCAACATAGTTTAAAATATAGCTTTTTCTTAAAATATATAATTATCACTTTCTATATCAATTATTTCTGCATCTGTATTCTCTTCCACAAAGCTTATTAAATGTTCTAAGGTTGAATCAACTTGTTTAGAATCTCCACATACAACTGATATACCTATAACTATGGTTTGATGAATATCCTGTTCATCAACTTCTCCAACAGAAATATTAAATTTATTTTTTAATCTTTGAACTATACTCTTTACTACCATTCTTTTTTCTTTTAGAGAATGTACCCAAGAAGCTCTTAAAGTTATTCTTAAATTTAAAACTCTCATATAATCACCTATTTATATTCTCATAAGAATATTATTTATTTCTTCACTTACAGTACG
Organism: Clostridium sp. LIBA-8841; assembly: GCF_034439435.1. Classification (GTDB taxonomy): domain Bacteria; phylum Bacillota; class Clostridia; order Clostridiales; family Clostridiaceae; genus Sarcina. The sequence goes on from NZ_JAPCKJ010000001.1 coordinate 1,138,792, forward strand.
TCTTTCATTTTCTATCCACTCTAAATCAAAATTTAAATTAAACCTCTTACTAAATGAATAGTACATATTAACCATTTGATAGTAAGTTTCCAAATCATATAATGTTCCTGAATAACATTGAGGTTTAAAAATTTCCTCTTGATCATTTAAAAATAATTGATCTACAAAATTTAAAAATTGATTCATTAAATCATCCTTAGATATATCAAAAGGAATCTTTAAAAGTTCCCATTGTATTTCCTCAAGAAGCTTATATGGTTTTAATCTTTCTAATATTATTAAATATTCACTTATATCCATTTTTCTATAGTAAGGAACCTCACTTTTTTTCGTACTCCATAAGGCTAATTTTTCATTTAAAGGTAGACTAGTTATTTCTAATATTGCATCTGATGGACCTAAAACAGCCCTTTTTATAATAATATCTTCTTCTTCAAGCCTTTCTTCAATAAACTCTTTATTATCTCTATATGTAGCTACATATCCAGTATTGTATATTCCCTTTCTTCCAGCTCTTCCTGCAATTTGTTTAACCTCTTGAGAAGTTAATTCTCTCATTTGTTCTCCATCAAATTTACTTATTGATAAGAAAACAATTCTCTTTATTGGAAGATTAACGCCCATACCAATTGCATCAGTTGTTATTAAAATCTTATTTTTTCCTGTAATAAATTCCTCATATTGTTTTCTTCTAACCTCTGGAGGTAAATCTCCATAAATTATTGAACATTTAATCCCCATTTGTGAGTATTGTTCTGCCATTTGAAGAACTTTTTTCTTAGAAAATAAAACTATAGCATCTCCCTCTTGAACATCCGCAGGATGAAAACTTTTATCCTCCACAACTAATGGAATATCCCTATGATATTCTATAATTTCATACTCATCTCCACAGTCTTCAATTATTTCTTTTAATATATTCTTAGCGTTAAAAGCTCCACATATATGTATCTCATTGCAATATAATCCCAGCAAAGCTCTAGTCCAAGCATATCCTCTTTGAGAATCATTTATCATTTGTATTTCATCTATTACTGCCACATCATATCTTTCATGAATATTAGCTTTTTCTATAGTACATGATACATGAGTTGCATCTTCAAATAATATCTCTTCTTCTCCAGTTAGTAAATTACATTTAACGCCTTCATTATTTAATCTTTCAAAGTTTTCTAAGGCTAAAATTCTAAGTGGTGATAAATATACACCTTTTTTTACCTCTTTTAACCTTTGCATAGCTGTATAAGTTTTTCCTGTGTTTGTTTCTCCTAAATGAAGATAGAATTTTCTTTTTAATCTTCTTGTATGAAGATATTCATCCTTTGGATTTGCTGGGAATTTTTCATCAAACTCTCTTGATATTAATTCTGGAATATGATGTTTTACCAAAAGAGTCATTATTCCTGAATTTAAAAATACATTATAGTTATTTCTAAGCACCTCATAAAAATCAAAATTTGTGCCATTTTTATTGTTATAGCCTTCTAAAATTCTTTTACCTACTTCTTCTAATAATTCTTCATATCTATCATAAAGAGCTTCATATCCTTTTAAGCCGTGGTCTTTCATCTCTTTTAATTGTAATATTTTTTTTCTTAAAGTTGATTCATGTTCAAAAAGCGCTCCAGCTTTTGAATGCCTTACTATATTTTCTATTTGACTTATCTGTCCAGATAACTTTTTATACTCCCTTTGAGCTGCATTTTTTTTCATTAAAATTCCTCCAAGTTAAAATTTTCTATTATTTAACCTATAGCTTAATTGTAATCTTTTTCTATTAACATAACAAATCATTTAATTTTTATCTTTCTAATATTTTCTTCAAATAATTGATTTAATATTAAAAAAATTAGTCAAGACTTTTAATATGCTATAATATCTACGTACATAAAATTTGATAAAATAAATCTTAATCTAAGGAGAAATATATAAATGTTTATAATTACTTACAAAATTCCAAAAGAACTTGTGGATGAAAAAATAGAGTTACTTCAAATCAATGATATTTTTAATGTTTATTATGAATCCCCTTTAGATATAACAACTGATATGTTTGGTTATGGTTATGTTGAAAAAGAAGGTGTTATCGTTGATTTAAAGGTTGCTTTTGATGGTAATTTAGAAGACTTTGAAACTTTTAAAAATCAAATTTCAAAATTACTTAATGAAGAGCCTTCTTCAATTGATGAAGTAAAAAATGAATTCGAGGAATTTTATATTGCTCCTATCCACCTAAACGAAAACTGGGTATTATGTGCTCCAACAGAAAATTTTCAAGATAAAAATGTAATATTCTTTACTCCTCAAGGTGCCTTTGGTACTGGTTTACATGAAACTACTCAAGATATATTAAAGTTCATAATAAGAGAAGATTTTAAAAATAAATCTCTTCTTGATTTAGGAACTGGTTCAGGAATTCTTTCTATTGCTGCTGGAGTAAAAGGAGCTTCAAAAATTATGGCTGTTGATATAAGAAATGTAGAAAATGAAGTTCTTTTAAATGCCTCTTTAAATGAATTAGAAAATATAGAAGTGATTGTAGGAAATGTTCTTGATAAGGACTATACTTTAGATGAAAAATTTGATTGGATATTCATAAATATAGGTGGAGAAGAAACTGAAATGTTTATGGATTTTATTGATGAACACATAAAAGATACTGGTAAGCTTCTAGTTTCTGGCCTTGTTGAATGGAGCTTTGACTGGGTTAGAGAGAAAGTTGAAGCAAAAGGCTTTAAGCTTAATGAGAAATTCCAAACTAAAGAATGGTGTACAGCCATATTCTCAAAATAAAATTTAACTATATAAATAATTATTATTTCTATTTTTATTTTAAACTAGTATTTATTTTTAGCTAGAACCATAAGTCCATCTTAATAAGCATTTAGTATTGCATCATATAATTAAGAATAATAGCGTTAAGAAGCCTTTTCTGTTTGAGCGTAATTAAATCTGAAGGTCTAGCTGAAAATAAATCACTACTAAAAAAGAGCTTTAAAATTATACTAAAGGTCTAATCATAACTAAAATTTTATTTTCCTTATCCTCTAATTCAACTCTTTCCTCAAGGTTAAAGAAACCAACTGATCTATAAAAACTTATTAATTCATCATGATTTCCATCTGCTAAAACCTTAACTCTTAAAAGTTTATATCCTTTTTCTTTATAAAAAGCTGCCACATTATTTATAAGCTCTTCTTCAAAACCTCTTTCTTCATATCCATAAAGCATTTTAATAAAATAAATCTCTGCAGATTCTTCTGTTAAAGGCTTCATTGAAAGAAATCCTATTTCTCTATTATTTTCTATGTATGTATAAAATGGTATTTTCTCTATTTCCTCAATTATTCTTTCAACAATATGTTTATTATGAATTTCATCCTTAAAATCATTTATTAGGTTATAAGCTAATTCTTTTTTTAACTCTATGTTATCAATGCTTTTTATCATAATAGTTCCTCCCACATCTCTTTACTTGTGTTACTTTACTTTATATTACACCAAAAATTATGATTTAAGAATATTTTTTTACATTTATTTCATGCAAATATGAATCTCCTTTTAAATTGTTATTAATATTAATCTATATATTATTTAAATTATTTATTATTTTTAAGCGGAATTTTATCTATACTAAAATCCCGCTTTCTATATTAATAATTATTCTAAATTTAAGTTGTAAGATTAAAAATATTGAATACATCTACTATTCCATAACCAAGCTGTGGATTTGGATAAGTATCGCCTTTTCTTTTTCTTGTTCCCCTGGCAATAAAAGACTTTAAAGTTTGAGAGAACATATAAGGATAATTTCCCTGTACTATTCCCCATTGGAAAAGCAACAGACAAATTCCAGCTACAACAGCCGCCGCGACACTTGTTCCATTTGCAAGAGTTGTTTTATTATTTGGCGCAATAGTAAGAGCATTTGTCCCTCCAGCTGCAACATCTATTACATCAATATAATTATTGACAAAAGCTCTTCCTGAATAATTTAATAAAGTATTATTTACTTGATTGTATGCCGCTACAGTTATAACAGAGTAACTTGTTCCTGGAGTAGTTATAGTTCCATATGGATCTGGGGGTATCATTCTAGTATCTGGTTTACTTATCCCTCTTGCCGGCAACCAAATATTATATCTACCTTCTATTTCTTTTAAACCTCTAAACTTAAAATTCCATGTTCCTGGTTGAACATTATCTAGTATAATAAGTATTAAAGCATCTTCATATAGCTCTTCAGGTATATAATAACTTACTAAGACTGTAGTTCGCTCAATTATAAAATTATAGTTAACTCCTTTACCAAAAAAAGGCTGAATTTCTCCTGTTGATCCTCCTGTTGGAGAAATAACTTCTAAAGATGCTATAACAGGTGTTTCTATCCAAACTTCAATATTAATTTTCTTCTGATTTTTATCTATAATAAATTCATGAGTAGTTACTTGCCTATCAGGTTTTATAATTCCAGATCCATGTATCAATGCTGTCCCCTCATTACCTGCTCCAGTGACTACTGCAATTCCTCTACTTATTAATATAGATTCTAAAAACTCTTCCAAAACACTGGTTCCTTTATGACTTCCTCTATTAGTTCCTAAAGGCATATATATAATCATACTTTGTGATACCTTTAAGAAATATGAATATAAATACTGTACAGCTGTAAATACTTCCGTAACATTATAAACAGGTATATCTATATCATATGCTTTTTTATAGTAGGCTGCTTGCGCAAGTTTTACAACTAAAAATTTACAATCTGGAGCAACCCCCTTTAAATCAGGATTTTTCCCTGTTGAACCAATTATTCCAGCCATAGATGTACCGTGTCCAATTTCATCCTTTGATGGAACTATTGTATATGGATCTCCTCCTTCCCTACTTAATCTTATGGCTCTATTTATCTCGTCTTCTGTATAAAAAGTTCCATAAGGTAAATTTTGTCCATTTGGATTATTACTTGAAATGGTTTGATCCCAAATACCTAAAATTCTTGTATTCCCATTGGAATCCATTAATTCTTCATTTAAATAATCTATTCCAGTATCTAAAATGCCAATAATTACTCCTTTTCCGGTTAAATTAAAGTATGACTCTACCTGAACGTATTCTACATTAGCTGCCTCTAAAGGGCTTATTTGTTGAAGCACATAAGCCTCTGGGTTTTGTATATAAGTAATAGTCTCAACCTCTACATACCTTCCATCTTCTTTCTTATATCTAATCATCGATAAGTCATTTTCATATTCTTGTAGATTTCTATCTACAGTTATTATTGCATATCTATTATTAATTAAAGTAGGAAATACTCCTTTCACACCAGAAAATTCACCTATGATATCTCCCTGATACTGAACTAAATAACTTACATAATTTGCATTATTAAATATATCTTTTGGAGCTGAAGATTTAAATTCCATTCTACTCCCCCCTAATATAAGTCAGAAGGTACACTAATAAATAACCTTCCAAAATAATATTCAACATAATTTTTATTAATTTGATTACTTCTAAAAGGTGTTAATGGTACTGCTGTAATATTTTTGAATACCTCATATAGGTCTAAAAATCCATATCCAGTATTTTCATTAGGATATGTTTGTCCTTGAGTTCTGACAGCTCCATATACAAGATAACTTCTCACCTTGCTTGAATTCATAGTTATATCATTTCTATTTACAATTCCCCATTGTAATAATAAAGCGCAAACCCCAGAGACTATTGCTGTGGCTGGTGAACATCCTGACATCCTTACAACTTGATTATTTTGGGATATTGTCAATATATCTTTTCCAGCAGTAGTTATATCTGGATTTATCCATCCATTTACATTAAATCCTTTACCAGATTCAGATAACAATGACTGCGTTTGACTATTATAATAAGCTACAGTTGTTAAATATCTAGCAGTAGATGGTACCATAAGAGTATTTAATGGATCCGGCTTAAGAAATCTAGTATTTTCAGGTAATAAGATACTTGGGGATAGCCATATATCATATCTACCATTAACTATATAATCTCCTCTCAACTCAAATGTCCATATTCCAGGTTTTATATCTTTAAATCTAATTACAATAAGTTCATTACCTGTAAAGGTATCAGGCGTATAATAATTAATATCAACACTTGTATTAGTTAGTATAAATTTAAATGACCTTTCTAAGAAAATCTTAGCATCTATAAATGAAGATGCTTCTCCACTAGGTGATATTATATTTAATGACATAATATCAGGTCTTTGTATCCAAAACTGTAGATTAAAATTTTTTATTTCTCTAGGTATTAATAATTCAATTTTTTCAATGCTATTTTCACTTTTTATTATTCCAGCAGCATGTCCCTGTGCAGCACCCTCATTTCCTACACCAACAACTACTGCCACCCCTCTTATTGATCCAATAGTAGTTAAATACCTAGAAAAAAGTCCTCTTCCATCATGACTTGCTTCAGTACATCCTATTGCTAAACAAATTACTAAAGGTCTATTGATAGACTTAGCAAAATTCTTAAGATATTCAATTCCAGCTATAATCTCAGATTCATTATAAATTGGAACATTCTCTATCCCATTCTCTCTGAACTCTTTTTCATAACTAAGTGATGTTAATAACTTTACTACAGCAAAATCACAATTAGGAGCAATTCCCTTAACAATCCTATTGTATCCTCTTGCCCCTATTATGCTAGCTAACTTAGTTCCATGACCGATTTCATCCTTGCTATCAACAACATCATATGGATTTCCTCCATTCATCTTGCTTTTAATTGCATTATTTATATCTTCATTTGTAAATATAGACCCTAAATAAACTGATGGATCTGGTTTTTTTGTACTTTTTTGATCCCAAATAGTTAATATTCTTGAGTTATCATCTTCCCTCATAAATTCTCTATTAAGATAATCTATCCCAGTATCTACTATTCCTACCACAACACCACTACCATTAAGACCTAAATAAGGATTATTTACTACTGTTGGTATATTATCAACATCTTGTGGCGACACATCTTGCAATACATAGGGTACTCTTGTTTGTATATAAACAATTGATGGAACATCCTTTCTTAATTGCTTCAAATACTGTGGTGGAGTTGAGACAACACCTAATGTATCATTAATTGCCTCTCCACAAGCATATGGAATCTTTTCTAATTCTTCCTTTAAGTTACCTCTATATTCCACTAAGTAATCTGGAGAATCTGCACTTAAAAAATTAGGACATTGACTTACTTCTATGACTACTCACCTCTTAAATAGAACTCTTAATTTAATGTACTCTATATTTTTAGTGGTGTTACAAATAAAACCTTTTATTTGTGAATTTCAATATAAATTTATAAAAATTAATAACGCTAATTAACTATTTAATCTAAAAAGTATCAACAATTTTATCCTCATTCTAACTATAAAAAATCTTATTTTTAAAAATCCTTTTACCTAAAACTCATTAATAAGAATGGTAAGAAAAGAATCCAATCATTTAATATATGTACAAATAGAGATATTAGAATATTTTTTGTTTTTATATATGGGAAAGTGAGTATTAATCTTGCTATTCCTATTGATAAAACTGCTTGAATAATATTCCAATTGTAAGTTGGCAAATGCATTGCACCAAAAATTAAAGCAGATACAATCCAGGCTATTATAATAGCAGTTTTTCTTGAAGTCTTTAAATTTCTTTTAGCAAACTGTAAGATAACCAAGAATGGAATAATAGTTATCAATTCTTCTCCGAAAAGCATGGGTATCATCATAAGAAAAAATTTAAGATTATTAATTGGAGAATTCCCTTGAATAATATGTACTGCTGGATTTACATCAGCACTTGCGAATTTTACAGTTAAAAATCCAACTATAAAAGTAACAATCAAATTAGTTATCAATACTAATATTACTAATATTATATCCTTAAAATGAACCTTTCTGAAAAGCTTAATCCAATTTGATTTAACAACTATCATTAATGAACCAAGAGGGACTATAATATTTATAAAAGGGGTTAAAAAATTTAACCTTGTTGCCCCTAAAAATATAAATAATATTACACTTCCAATTGAAGCCATAACTAAAAAAAGACTTTGAATAGGTGTAAATGCTGTCTTATCATCATTGTAAAAAGGAAAATCATCCTCCTTATTTTCAAACTTAAAAAAATTAGTTTTATTCATATTACTATCTCCTTTACAAATTACTTTTACTATTATGTGAATATTTTTAACATTATATTAAATGGTATTAATTGTGTCAAAAATATTTCTTATATTTCAAAGATATTTAATTTGTAAAATAATAGCTCTTTTTCTTATATAAACTTCTTTTTATTAAAAAACAAATCATATAATTAAATTTTATTATATAAATCAGTAAATTAATCTTTAAACCTTAATTTTTCATATAGAATATTTGCTTAATATTTAAGATTAATTTAATAAAAATTTATGCTACTTTCTTTATTATCAATCTAAAACATTATATAAATCTTTAACAAAAAAAGATTAGAATAAAAATATCCTAATCTTTTTTCATTAATATAATATTATCTTTTATTAAGCTTTACCACAGTCTCTACATGTGGAGTGTTAGGGAACATATCCATAAGTAGAGTTTTCTCTATTTCATATCCCTTAGCTTCTAAAACTTTTAAATCAGTTACTAAAGTCTTAGGATTACATGAAACATAGATTATTTGTGGTGCATTAAATTTTATAACGTAGTCTAAAGCCTTTGGATGCACTCCACTTCTTGGTGGGTCTAGAATTATTATTTCTGGCTTATCCTTAATTGTTTTTATAACCTCAGTTACATCTCCTGCTATAAAGTTACAATTATCTAATCCATTTAATTTAGCATTCTCATTAGCTGCCACAACAGCCTCTTCTATAAGCTCAATTCCAATAACCTTTGAAGCTTTTCCAGCAGCTATTTGGCCTATTGTTCCTGTTCCACAATAAAGATCAAATACAACCTTATTATCAGCACTTCCCATGAAGTCTCTAACTATGCTGTATAACTTCTCAGCTCCTAATGAGTTTGTTTGGAAGAATGAGAATGGTGATATTTTAAAGTTTAACCCTAAAAGGTTCTCTGTTATAAAATCATCTCCATATAGAATGTTTACTTTTTCCGGTATAACAGCCTCTGATAAAGCATCACTTTCTGTATGTATTATTGATTTTAATTTTCCTTTTAAATCTAATCCTTTAATAATTTCAGTAAACTCTGTTAAATCAAAATCTATTTGAGTTGTTGTAACTAAGTTTACAAGAACCTCTTCTGTTTTAACACTTTTTCTTACTACTAAATATCTTAAATATCCTGTTCTAGGCATTATTTTATAGAAAGGTAATCCTTTTTCTCTAAAATATTTAACAGTTGTATCTAGTATTTTTCTAAAATCTTCATCAACTAATACACACTCATCAACATTCACTATTCCAAAAGATTTTCCTTTCATATGCATTCCAAGAGTAAGAGAACCACCTTTTTCCTCATCTCCAAAAGTGTACTCCATTTTGTTTCTGTACTCCCATTGAGTTGGACTAGTTTCTATTCCTAAAAACTCTCCAGTAGGAACTTCAGCTTCTCTGAATAAATCCTTAACTTGTTCAACCTTAAGCTCTAATTGTTTCTCATAAGGAATTGTTTGTGAAGAACATCCTCCACACACTCCAAAGTGAGAACATTTTTTATTCTCTTCATAACTAGCTTTTTCTCTAACTTCAGAAACTCTTATTTCTGCATACTCTTTTCTTTTCTTAGTTACTCTTCCAAAGACTTTTTGCCCTGGGAAAGTATTCTTAGCATAGACTTTTAAGCCATCTACAAATCCGAATCCTTTAGCAGGGAATTCTATTCCCTCTATTACTAATTCTATTTCATTACCTTTTCTCATTAGTTGTCTCCCTTACTAATAATTATTTATTTTCTAAATACCTTTTCACCTAATGTTAATTTGAACTTTTTACCTTCCATTATAGCTCTGTAAAGTATGTTCATAATAACAAATATTACAAAGTAGAAAGGAATTCTTCCTTCTACTGATATCTTATACCCAAAAGGTCTCATTAATAAATCTACTATGAAGAATGCTGCTAAAGATAATAATAATACTACTGTTTGATCTATAACTCCTTCAAGTATTCTTTTTAAGAAAGATACTTTTTTCTCCCCTTGTTCACCAATATCTTTTTTGTGATCCTCTTTTTTATTCATAAATTCCTCATTATCAATAGCCATAGTATTTGTATCTAATGATACAGTCTCTAGTATTGCTGCTTCTTTTTCATATGAGTCCATTTTTCCATTTTCATTTGTTGTTGATGTTTCATCACTTTTTAAAGCATCATCTTGCTCTTTAGTGAATTTGTTATCGTCCATAATATCCTCCTAAAAGCATTAAATATTATTCTGAAATACATTAATTAAATATACTATATTTATTATCTTATGTAAATCAAATCTATTTAATTATAGTGTATTATTATGGCAAAACTATTACATTTTCATTATTAATGTAATAAAAGAGAAGCTTTTAAATTAAAAGCTTCTCTTTATTATATTAATCTTAATTTAATGCTCTATTTGAAATAAAATTTAATTCATAAGAATCAACTTTTCCATCAAAATTTATATCAGCTTTTACGTTTAACTGATCCTCTTCATTAAATTTATTGTAGTAACGAGAAGCTATTGATAAATCACCAACATTGATTTTACCATCTCCATTAACATCACCAGTGCTTTCAGTTATTAAACATTTATCAAATAATACTATTTGTGCCTTTAAATATTCTATGATATCTATTACTTCTTCAGTAGAGGCATCTTTATTATCATATATCTCTTTAGCTTTATTTCTAGCTTCTTCTAATCTTAATTTGCTTCCTAAATGATACTGCCAATTTTTTATTCCCTCTTCAGCCTCACTTAATTTACCTTCCGCTAAATCTAATTCAACCTTTAAATCACTTTTTATATCACTATTATTTGGAGATATTCTATAAACCTTTGCTCCATGTGCAGGAATATTTTCTCCTAATATTTCATTAGTAATAGTATTTTCAGTATTATCCCATAATTCTTTTAAATTATAGCTTTCTGCTTCTTCAAATGAACCCTCATTTACTATATCTATTCCTCGTATGATTTCATTTATATCTGTGCTTATATTGCTTGTATCTCCACTTCTATTAAAAAGTAATAAGCCAACATCACCATTCTCTAATGGTTTCGCCAAAACCTCATAATCACCATCATCACGAATTCTAACAGCTTGCTTTCCTAAGGTATCCTGATTTAAGGCAATTATTTCTTTATTAGTTATTATATTTAACACATCATCGCTAATATTTCTAATATCATTTCCTAACATAAGAGGTGCTGCCATCATAGCCCATAAACTAAAATGAGATTTATTTTCCTCATAGTTAATTCCATCTAACCCTACAACCAGCATATCAGGATCGTTCCATCCATTTGGCCCTGCATACTCTGCTAAAACAACATTCTCATCATATATTTGCATTATTTTTGACCAAGATGCCTCTCCTGCTGAACTTGTAATATCATATGTTGTTCTCCATAAATGTCCTAAGTCACCTGCCCATAACCATGGATTATTACTTCCCCATTCACAAATGCTAAATACAACATCCCTATCATATTTAAGAAACTCATTAGTCATAGCCTTATAACTTTTATATGCCATTTGCATATTATATTCTTCATCATTTCCATGGTTATAAATTCTGATTTTATTAACTCCATTTTTCAAATTAAGCGTTATATTTTTTTCTTTAGCATCATCAACTCCCCATCCATTTGTTCTAGGGAAACTATATACATCTCCTTCAACTCCATTAACATCTATCTTAGCTTTTCTATCTCCATCAGCTCCAATATACTTAAAAGCTAAATTATATTCTCCATCCTCAGGCACATCTAAAGTTAATATAAGCTCTCCTTCATTGTTTCCTATCCAGCCAACAAAGCCATTATTTACTTTAGCTTTTCCTACTAATTCTCCTGATTCAGCTTCAATTTCTTTTTCAAAGTTATTTCTACTTAATATTACCTTATCTATATCTGGAGTATATGCCATATTAGTTCCTACAAGTGGATTATTACAAAAATCATATTTAAAATAATCTACTCCCCATTCAACAAATTGTTTGGCATCCTTCTCTTCCCTTCCAAAACTACCTGGTAACCCCATACAAGTTCCTGTTCCTGCTGAATTATACATTCCAAATTTCAATCCTAATTCATGAATGTAATCTGATATCCCTTTAAATCCATTAGGGAATTTAGTTTTATGAGGAACTAAATTCCCCTCTTCATCTCTTCTAGGTTCTATATACCCATCGTCTAATACTAAATATTCATATCCTGCATCCAATAGGCCTTTTTCTACCATTGCATCAGCAGTCTCTTTTATAACTTTTTCATTAGGATTTCCCATAAAAGTATTCCAGCTATTCCACCCCATCGGAGGTGTTGGTGCTAAATCTTTTTTATTCTTCACCTCAATATTTTTTTTATTTTCAGTCGCTTTAGCTTCATAAGTATTTAAAGGTGATATTATTCCAAGTGAAAAAGCTCCAATTAAAAGCAATGCTATTTTAACTCTTCCTCTTTTCATTTATAATACTACTCCTTTTAAAACTAAAGAACTTTTCTTAATTCTTTTACTTTATAGTTTTTAATTACTCTCTCCTTAGATTCAGTAACAACAATTATATTTACTACTCCATCTTTACAATTTAAAACCTTACCCTTAACTTTGCTTCCAATTACATTTACTGATGTACTCTTCTTTATAGGCTTAATATTTTTTGAACCACAGAACTCACACTCTTCACTTTCTAAAAACAGTCTTCTACATTCTAAGCAATAATCTAAATTTTGCATAAAAAAAATCCTCCCACCAAAATTATTGGAGTTAACTCCTAATAAATTTGTATGAGAAGATCGCTAAAATAATACTAATTATTATGTTTTATTATATTATTGATTTTTAAAGTTAATTTAATATCTACTTTAAATTTTTTATCTTTATTCTATAGTTTTTTAGACTAAATCTTCTTTATTAAGAACTCTTTTATCTTCTACTCTTTTGGTTACTTTCTCTTGATCTAAATACTCTAAAATTGCAACTAAGTATTTTCTTGAGACTCCTAAAATATCCTTGGTTTCTCCCAATGTAATAGAACCATTTTTATTTAGCCACTCTATTATTTTATTTTTTACAGAGTCTATGACTTCTTTATGCATAACCACATCTTCTGGAAGCTTAACTAAAGTTCCCTCTTCAACTAAAAGATTATATATTTTAAGGTATTCCTTTTCTAATTTTTTATCATCTATTATATCTTTTATTTTTGGAGAAGTTATTCCAATTTCTAAATAAGTCTTTAATATCTTTTCTTTTATACCCCTTTGAGCTTTTGTTAACTTTATCTCAAATTCCTTTAAGGCAACTATATTAGTTCCCTCTTTTATAATTTCTTTTTCCTTAATAAGCTCTAAAAAGTTTTGGAATATCTTTTGTTTAACCTTATTAGAAAAACTCTTACTTCTAAGTTCTTCTTTATTCATTCCTACCTTTAAAGGATTTTCCTCATGGAAATTCTTTAATACTTCATATATCTCTTCACTCTTTTTTGTAAAGAATTTATTATGTATGAAAACACTAAATTTGCCATTATATATTCCTATTATCTTCTTATTTTCACAAAGTTCTTCTAATATGGAATCCATATTATCTACATTTCTTCCTAAACCCTTTATTATTTCTTGTGAATTAGGGAAATTTTCACTTAAAGATAAAACCACATTTTCAACAACTTCTTCTATACTGCCTTTTTCCATAAGCTTTAATTCATTTAAATAATCTTCTTTAAATCTTTTAGCCTTTTTAGCTACAGGGTTTATAACCTTGCCACCACCTAAAGTTATCATAGGAGAGTAATTTCTTATAACTAAGTTATCGCCTTTTTGAGCACATATTTCGCTTTCTAGTCTTAATTGTATATATGAGCTTTCACCCGGCTCTACCTCTTCCTTATCAAGTATTACTATTCTTCCTAATATTTCAGAAGTACCATGATATACTCTTACTCTTTGTCTATTAATTAAATTTTTTTCATTAGATTTTAAGTATTTAAATTTACAATCTATCATATAAGATGGCTCTATTGTATCTACTGTACATACCACAGTTCCTCTAACTACCTCATCCTTAGTAACACCTGCTAAATTCAATGCACATCTTTGACCAGCTTCTCCAATTTCAACATTTTCATCATGAACTTGAATATTTCTTACTCTAGCTTCTATTCCACTTGGATTAATTTGAACCATATCTCCATTTTTTACACTTCCACTTAATATAGTTCCTGTCGCTACAGTTCCAAATCCACTTACTGAGAAGCTTCTATCAACAGCTAATCTAAAGTGACCTTCCTTATCCTTTTGTTCTATTTCTTCTACAGATTTATCTATCTCAGTTATTAATTCATTAATTCCTTCTTTTGTTTTAGAAGAAACCTCTATCATAGTTGCATCTTTAAAACTAGTTGACTTTAAATAGTTCTTTATTTCTTCCTTTATCATTTCCGCCCATTCTTCATCAACTAAATCCTTTTTAGTCAGAGCAACTATGCATTTTTTAACCTCTAAAAGCTCTAATATTTCTAAATGTTCCTTAGTTTGAGGCATTATTCCTTCATCTAGGGCAATAATTAGAAGAACTACATCTAATGATGTAGCTCCTGCTAACATGTTTTTGATGAACTTTTCATGCCCTGGAACATCTATTATGCCAGCTCTTTTTCCTGATGGTAAATCAAAGAATGTAAAACCTAAATTAATAGATATTCCCCTCTTCTTTTCTTCATCAAGCTTATCAGTTTCTCTCCCTGTTAAAGCTTTTATAAGAGTTGTCTTACCATGATCTATATGTCCTGATGTTCCTATAATCACATGTTTCATCTATTTTTCACCTATTTCCTTTAAAGCATTGAATATAACTTCATAGTCATTTTCTAAAATAGTTCTAAGGTCTATATAAACTGCTCCTTTATAAACTCTAGTTATTATAGGAATCTTATACTCCCTTAAAGCTCTTTCTAGATTAACTTCATTTATATTTTCTGAACTTATTTTAAGTAGATAAGTAGCTAATTTGCTATCTGGCATTGAACCACCACCAACTGTTGATTCACCCTCTTCTATAGAAAACTTATAAAATCCATTTAAATTTTCTAATTCATTATAAAGCCTATCAGCTCTTTCTCTTATTTCATTTAAATCTAAAGTCATCATATGAAGAGTTGGTATCTTTTCAATTGCCTCTTTTTCATTTAAATAATGTTTTAAAGTAATTTCTAAAGCAGCTAAAGTAAATTTATCAACTCTTAAAGCTCTAGTTAATTGATTCTTTTTTATTTTGTCTATGAACTTCTTTTTACCTACAATAATTCCAGCTTGTGCTCCACCAAGCATTTTATCTCCAGAGAAGGTTACAACATCTACTCCGGCCTCTAAACTTTCTATTACTGTTGGCTCTTTTTCTAGTCCATATTTACTTAAATCAATTAAAACACCACTACCAATATCCTCTATTACAGGTATATCTCTTTCCTTTGCTAAATTACATAGCTCAAGAGCACTTACACTCTTAGTAAATCCTACTATTTTAAAGTTTGAACTATGAACTTTTAAAAATGCTCCGGTCTCTTCAGTTATGGCATCCTCGTAATCATATAAATGTGTTCTATTGGTTGTTCCTACTTCCACAAGCTTAGCTCTTGAAAAATTCATTACTTCTGGAATTCTAAAAGAACCGCCTATTTCAACAAGTTGCCCTCTTGAGACAATTACTTCTTTATTTTCACAAAGAGAATTTAATACAAGCATTATAGCTGCCGCATTATTATTTACAACTAAAGCAGCCTCAGCTCCTGTAATATCTTTTATGATATTTTCTATAAGGGAGTATCTTGATCCTCTTTCTCCCTTTTCTAAATCATACTCTAGATTGCTATAGCTTGAAGCTGCTAAAGCAACTGCTTCAGTGGCTTCCTCACTTAACAAAGATCTTCCTAGATTAGTATGAATAACAACACCTGTTCCATTAATAACCCTTTTTAAATTTCTTTCTCTTTTTTTCAATAATCTATCTTCACATTTAATTTTGGCTTCTTCCTTTGTTAAAGCATAATTTGCTTCTCCACTTAAAATAGCCATTCTATTTTCATTGATTATATCCCTTAAAGTACTTACAACTGTTTCTCTCCCGTTTTTATTTAAAAAGTCCTCATTAAAAATACCAAGTATTTCATCTATCTTAGGCAAAGCTCTAAGAAGTTCTTTTGTCATGTTATCCTCCTAAAAACTACTCTACTACTATATATGCATCACTGAAGTCTTCGACACGTCCTATAACAGCACTTTCTACCTCTAATTTTTCTAATCTAGTTAGTATATCTATATATTCATCCTCTTTACAACTGATTAATAATCCACCTGATGTCTGAGGATCAAATAATATATCTTCCATCCAACTTTCAACATTCTTTAAAAGATATTTTCCTTCTAAATATCTTTTATTCTCATAGCATCCAGCAGGTACTAATCCCATATTAGCATATTCCTTAGCCTCTTTAATAAATGGAATTGCATCCTTAAAGATTCTAAATGTTTTTTTAGATGGTTCTGCCATTTCATATGCATGACCTATTAGTGAAAATCCTGTTATATCCGTACATGATGTTATATTATAGTCAGTTATTATTTCACCTGCATACTTATTTAAATATGCCATTACTTTTACTGCTTTTTCATAAGCTTCTTTAGAAGCTATTCCAGCTTTAATCGCTGTATTTACTACTCCTAATCCAATAGGCTTAGTTAGAATTAAGATATCACCTGTTTCTGCACCATAATTCTTAAGAACTTTATCCGGATGTACAATTCCTGTAACGGACAAACCATACTTAGGCTCATCATCTTGAACTGTATGACCTCCTACTATTACGGCTCCAGCCTCTAAAACTTTGTCTGCTCCCCCTCTTAATATCTCACCTAATATATTCATATTTAGACAATTTGGAAAACAAACTATATTTAATGCCACTATAGGCTTTCCTCCCATGGCATAAACATCACTTAAAGAGTTTGCTGCAGCTATTTGCCCAAAAGTATATGGATCATCTACTATTGGTGTAAAGAAATCCAAGGTTTGAATTGTTGCCATCTCATCATTTAATTTATATACTGCCGCATCATCAGATGTATCTATTCCAACAATTAAGTTTTCATTATTCATTTTTGGTAATTTACTTAAAATTTCTGAAAGAGCCCCCGGCCCTATTTTGGCTGCTCAGCCAGAAGTCTTTGATAGTTCAGTTAATCTTTTTTCTATCATAAAACTCCACCTCTTTTCTAAATAATAATATTCATTATATCATATTACTTTATAGAAATTTTATCTTTTATCTTCTCTAATGTTTTTTCTCCTATTCCACTTATATTAGTAATCTCATCAACACTTTTAAATCCACCTATTTCTTCTCTATAATCTATTATAGCCTGTGCTTTGCTTTCTCCTATACCATTTAGAGTCATAAGTGTTTCCTTAGAAGCAGTATTTATATTAATAGTTGAACTTTCATCACTACTACTTATCTTTTCTTCCGGTGAATTATTACTGACATTCTTAGAATTTTCATCATTTAACGCTTCTTCTAAGTCTTCTGTTTCATCTTGAACGTCATTTATATTTCTAACTACTACACATTGTCCATCACTTAAGTATAAAGCTCTATTTATATTGCTTAAATCAGCTTCTTCTGTAGGTCCACCAGCTTTCTCTATAAGCTCGTAAATTCTACTTCCATTTTCTAATACATAGACATTTGGATTTTTTACTTCTCCTTTAATTTCTACAACTATTTTTTCTATATTACTACTCTCTTCTTCACTACTTTCATTGCTATTCACTTTTTCATTTTCTTCAATATCATCATTCTTTTTAGTTTCTTTTAAATTTGATTCACTTTGCTCCTCTTCTTTTTCAGTACTTAAAAATAATCTTTCCATATCATCTTCACTTATTTTTTTATCATTTGTCTTTGAATAACCAACAAATAAAAACCCTATAGCTACTACAGCAATTATTAAGCTTCCTATAATTTTTTCTTTTTTCTTCATGACGCCTCCCAACATAAATTTACTGCGAATTTATTTTTTAATTAAAGTATAAAAATTATAAATTCTCAAATTTATCTAATATTATTGACATTTCCAATATTTTTAAGTACCAAATTCATACAATTCCATAGAAAATATGCTGTTTTATTGTTATAATTATTGTTGCGACCAAAATTAAAAAAAATTGGAGGCTTTATGAATATAAATTGTAAGAATCTAAAGAAAAAATTTGCATTTATAATATCAATAGCTTTTCTATTCGTCTTAATTTTAAATGTAAATGTTTTTGCTGAAACTGCTGCTCCTGAGATTCATGGTGAAGGAATGGTACTTATGGATGGCGCTACTGGAGAGGTATTAGCTGAGAAAAATGCTAATGTAAAAATGGCTCCAGCATCTACTACAAAAACTATGACAGCCTTGCTTACAGTTGAAAAAGCTAAGCTAGATGATGTTGTTACTATAGGAAAAAATCCTCCCTTAGCTGAAGGTACCCGCGTTGGACTTCAAGAAGGAGATAAATATACAGTGGAAGAATTGCTTAATGCATTATTGATACAATCTGCTAATGATGCCGCTGTGGCTTTAGCAGAGCACATATCTGGATCACAAGAAGAATTTGCTAAACTTATGAATAAGCGTGCCTTAGAACTTGGCGCTAAAAATACTCACTTTGTTAATGCCAGTGGGCTTTTTGAAGAAGATCATTTAACTACACCTTATGATTTAGCTTTAATAATGGACTATGCTTCAAAAAATCCTATTATCTGTGAAACAACAGAAAAAGTGGCTCATGAAATGCCTAAAAGCGTTGTAAGTGGAGAAAATATATGGGCAAATAATAATAACCAACTTATTCATACAACAAGCCCTTATTATTATGAAAATATATTCTGCAATAAAACAGGATATACAACTAAGTCTAAACATACCTTTGCATGTGCAGCTAAAAAAGGTGATAGAAAATTAGTTCTTACTCTCTTTGGATACGATACTAAGGAACAATATTATGAAGATACCAAGTCACTTTTAAACTATGGCTTTGATAATTTCTCCTTAGTAAAAATATATTCCAAAGGTGATATTGCAAAAGAATATTATATTGATGATAAAAACACACTATCTCTAGTTGTACCAGAAGATATCTATAAAACCTTTAAAAATTCTGATATAGAAAATTTATCTGTAGGTGATATAAAGAAAAACTTAAATATAGATTTTTCAGTTAATTCTACTACTCCAATATCCAGGGGTATAGATATATTAAAAAACAATACTCATTTTGTTGGAACAATTATGGTTGGAAACACGCCTTATAAAAGTTTAGATCTTTTAAATGGCAATGATATAACATATACAAATTTCGAAAAACTTATTATAAAACTTAAAAGCTTTAGTGGTTTTTATGTTGCTTTAACCATTATAGGGCTTATATTTGCCGTTATTTTAATATTGTTTATAGTAAGAATTATTTCAACCATAAAGAGAATAAGAAATAGAAAAAAGCGTAATTCATATTTATATAAATAAAAAGCTCTATTTCAAACTATTGTTTTAGATAAATCTGAAAAATTAGATAAAAATTAACATTCTATTAAAACAAAGCTAAATAATAAAATAAGTAGTTTTAAGCAAATGCTTAAAACTACTTATTTTTTAATTTATTTATTAAAAGTTTCATATCTTCTGGAAGATCTGCTCTTAAACTTAAAGGCTCTTTCGTCTTAGGGCTATAAAAATCTAATCCATAAGCATGTAACGCCTGTCTTGAAATATCTTCAGCATCCTCTGTTCCATAAAGTGAATCACCAAATATAGGATGTCCTAAGCTGCTTAAATGAACCCTTATTTGATGTGTTCTTCCTGTTTCTAATAAACACTCAACTAAGTCAGCTCCATCATAACTCTCTATAACCTTATAGTGGGTTATGCTCTCTTGTCCTCTTTCATCAACAACTCTTTTTATTGTATCTTCTTCTGGTCTATAAATAGGTCTATTTATAGTTCCCTCTTTTTCTTCTAAATTTCCATGAACTATAGCTAAATATCTTTTTTGAAATTTATCTGTTTTCATTTCATTAGATAAAACCATATGAGCATACTGATTCTTTCCTATGATTATAAGTCCTGAAGTGTTCATATCTAATCTACTAACTAGCCTAACTATACAATCCTGATTACTTTCTTTGAAGTAATATAATATACCATTAGCTAAAGTTCCATTAGGATGACTTCTTGTAGGATGTACAACCATAAACGGTTTTTTATTTAAAACTAATATATCACTATCTTCATAAACTATTTCTAAATCCATTTTTTCTGGTTCAATATTTTGAGATTCTTTCTTTGAAAGTTCAATTTTAATCTCTTCACCAGTTTTAACTACATAGTTCATTTTAACTGCAACACCATCTACTTTAATTCTCTTATCTATGGCAGCACTTCTTATTAATCTTGAAGATAATCCTAGCTCTTCCTTTAAGAACTCTCTTATCTTTCTTTTGTCATATTCTTTAGTTATTTTACTTTCTAAAATACTCATTGCATCTCTCCGAAATTTTTAAAGTCTTTTCCAAGTAAGATTACTACATCATAAGTTCCATTACTATCATACTTAGATGGTATTCCCTTTTTAATATCTTTTATCTTTAAATCATTTTCCATAAAAGCTCTAGAACTCTCATCCTTTATTAAAATCTGAGATTCTTCTCTTGACTCTCCATTTCCAACATCAACTTTAGGATATCCATTTTCACTTAACTGCTTTTGTACATTACCTGCTAAACCATTTATCTTAGTACAATTTAAAACTTTTATAGATAATTCCTCTCTAGCAAGACTAGGTATAACATTTTTTCTACCGCTTAAATCACTACTATTTAATTCACTTTTTAATTCCTTAGTAGCTTTTTCATCAGGAATATAGTAAGAAACATCCCCAATATACTTTCCTTCTCCAGGTAAAGTAACCATTTGTATATTACTACTATCGGTCTCTAACGCCTTAAGACCATATGCAACAGTAACATCTAAAGGTAAATCAGTTTCTATATTTTCATTAAGAACATCAGCTATATTATCTATTTTAGTTATCATAGAGAATGATAGAACCTTATCTATAACAGCATTCATAAGTTTTTGTTGGTTTTTAATTCTATCAATATCTCCATTTGCAAGCCCTGTACCATCATTATTCTTTCTCCATCTAAAGAACTCTTCAGCCTTTTGACCATCTAAATGTACAGTTTCACCTTCATTAAAATGTATGTGTAAATCTTGCCCTGGATCATCATAATTCATATCCTGCTCGATATACATATCCACTCCACCAATAGCATCTATTATGCCTCTAAAGCCTTCATAATCTACTTTAACAACATAATTAACCTTAACATCTAACATATTGCTTACAATATCCTTAACAAGTTTTTCGCCTCCAATAGGATAAGCCGCATTTATCTTTTGTGACTTGCCTCCTATTTTAACTCTAGTATCTCTAGGAATAGAGACTAGTTTAGCCTTCTTAGTTATAGGATCAAAATTAGCTAATATTATTGTGTCGGTTCTTTTTATATCTTTATTACCAACATCATTTGTATCACCAATATCCATTCCTAATAAAAGAACATTTATTGGCTCTTCAACTTTTATTACATCTTGCTTTACGTCCTTAACTATATCAAAAACTTGCCCTAGAAAACTACCATATTTAAAATAAACATATCCAAAAACACTTATTGAAAAAATAAGAATAAAGGCTAAAGTGCAAAGAATTATTCTTTTAATTAATCTTTTCTTATTGCTCTTCTCTTTATTCTTTCTTTTTTCAACTCTATTTTCTTCATTCCCCATATAATCCCCCCAATTATTTAACTAAGCATTTTTATTCATTATTAAAAAATTTCTTGCCTCTATAGTTAAAGGATGTATCAAATTACCTTGTTTTATCACAAACAAGATTGTATTTTCTAATCCCTTTAATACGCCTTCATCTAAGTCTTCTTTAGTTATTTTTCTTAGTTCTTGAACTCCTAGGAAATCTCTTCCTGGCTCAATATAATCAGCTATATATATTATTTTTTCTAAAGTACTCATATCTCTTTTAGCTAAAGTATGGTATTTTACAGCATCTAAAACATCCTCATCTTCTATACCAAACTTCTCTTTAGCAATTATAGCTCCAACAAACCCATGTAAAACTTGAGGAGATTTTAAAGTTATTTCATCTAAATCATAATCTCTCTCTTCTAAAATTTTAATTTGTTCACCTACTGGTACATATTTTGCTACATCATGAATTAGTGCAGCTAACTCTGCCTTATTAACGTCCTCACCATTAAGTTTAGCAAGTTCTTTAGCAGTTTCAACCACACCTAAGGTATGTGAGTATCTACTTCCCTTAAGAGTCTCTTTAACATATTCATTTATTCTTTCTAATGACCACATAGCTACTTTCTCCTATATAAATTGTTCTTATTTATTATATCCATTACACCTGGTGGTAGAAAGAATTTTACTTCTAAGGAATTAGCTACTCTTTCCCTTATAAAAGTAGAACTAATTTCTATATTAAGTAAATCTAAATATACTATATTAGTACAATATTCTTTCTCAAACTCTTTTTTCCTTTTTAATAAATCATTTTTATTAAATCCAGGTCTATTAAAAACAACTAAATTACTAAATTTGAAAATATCGCTTATATTTTTCCATGAATTTAAATTTAAAAGACAATCTGCTCCAGTTATGAAATAGAGCTCTACTTCTCCAAAACTTTCATTTAAATATCTTAAAGTTTCATAAGTAAAGCTCAATCCCTGTTTCTCTATTTCATAGTTACTTATGGAAAAAAAGCTATATGGATTTATAGCTTTTTTAACCATTTCATATCTAATTATTTCATCAGTTATATCCTTATTCCTCTTATGCGGAGGATTACCTGCTGGCATAAATATAACTTCATCTAATTCTAGTTCTTTATAGGCTTCATAGGCTATATAAATATGACCTATATGTATTGGGTCAAAGGTTCCCCCAATTACTCCTATTTTTTTCATATTACTTCCCTTTTTTAGGTAATTCTATCTTAGGATTATTTTTTGATGCTCTGTAAAGAACTATCTTATTTCCTATAGATTGAACTCCTTCACAGTTTAATCTTTCGCAGATGAAATTTGAAGCTTCTCTTGTCTCTAATCCACTGTTTTCAAGAACGTTTATCTTTAATATCTCTCTTGCTTCTAAAGCATCATCAACTTGCTTTAAGAAGTTCTCTTCTATTCCGTTTTTTCCTATTTGGAATATAGGAGTTAATTTAGCACCTAATCCTCTTAAATATGATCTTTGTTTTGTTGTTATCATTCTTTGTCCTCCATTAATTATAGTAAGTATTCAAACTCAAAGTCATTTAATCTTACCATATCGCCATCTTCTATTCCCATGTCTCTTAACTCTTGGAATATTCCCTTATTATTAAGAACTTTATGGAAATATCTTAATGAATCTGGATCATTTACATTAACAGCTAATAATAATCTGTCTACAAATGAACCTTCTACTACATAAACTTTTAATCCATCTTCTTCTATTGGGTTTATAGTATATGTAAACTTCTTATCCTCTGGGATGAATCTTTCATCTTCTGGGATTTCTAAGTCAGTTACAGGAATATCTTTAAGCATTCTAGCTGCTTCTTTGATTACTTCCTCTACTCCTTGTGAAGTAGCTGCTGACATTTTAAATACTTTATCAAAGCCCATTTTATTAACTTCAGCTTTAAAGTTTTCAAAAACTTCTTCATCAAATAACATATCACTTTTGTTTGCAACAACTATTTGAGGTCTATCCCAAAGTTTAACACTATAGTTCTTTAATTCTTCATTTATTCTCTTGAAGTCTTCTACAGCATCTCTTCCTTCAATACCTGATATATCAACAACATGTATTAAAAGTCTTGTTCTTTCTATATGTCTTAAGAAGTCTAATCCAAGTCCAACTCCCTCAGAAGCTCCTTCTATAATACCTGGTATATCTGCCATAACAAATGGCTCTATTCCTGGTACTGCAACAACACCTAAGTTAGGTTTTAAAGTTGTGAAATGATAGTTAGCTATCTTTGGTTTAGCCTTAGTAACAACTGAAAGGAATGTTGATTTACCAACGTTAGGGAATCCTAAAAGACCAACATCTGCTAAAAGTTTTAACTCTAAAGCAACCCATCTTTCTTCTCCTGGCATTCCAGGTTCAGCGAAAGTTGGTGCCTGTCTTGTTGGTGTACAGAATTTGCAGTTTCCTTTACCACCTTTACCACCTCTACAGATAGTAAATTCGTCATCTCTATGAGAAAGGTCTGCCATTACTTTATTAGTTTCAACATCTCTTATGATAGTTCCCATTGGAACTTCTACTATTAAATTTTCTCCATCTCTTCCGTAACATTTAGAGCCTTGACCGTCTTCTCCTCTGCCTGCTACGAATTTTCTCTTATATTTGAAATCTAAAAGAGTTGTCATTCCAGGGTTAACTTTAAAAGTTACATTTCCCCCTTTACCACCGTCTCCACCGTCTGGCCCACCAAGTGGAACATACTTTTCTCTTCTAAAAGAAACAGAACCGTGACCACCATCTCCAGATTTCACAAATATCTTGGCTGTATCTATAAACATGTTTTCTCACCTTGCTTTCTCTATAAAATATACCTTTTTAGTATATTATAACCTTAGTTTAATATAAAAACACAGCTTTTTTAAGTGCCATGCTCTCATATGATAAAAAATTTTTATACTTAATCAAAAAGCACCCTAAGTAAGGGTGCTTTTATAAAACTAAATATATTATTCAGCTATAACTTCTTCTACGTTTACTGGGTAAACAGAAGCTTTTTTCTTGTCTCTTCCAAGTCTTTCGTATTTAACAACACCATCGATTTTAGCGAATAAAGTATCGTCTCCACCTTTACCTACGTTAGCACCTGGATGAATCTTAGTTCCTCTTTGTCTTACTAATATATTTCCAGCAAGAACAAATTGTCCATCTGCACATTTAACACCAAGTCTTTTACTCTCAGAATCTCTACCGTTCTTTGAGCTACCAACCCCTTTTTTATGTGCAAATAATTGAAGGTTCATTATTAACATAGTCTACACCTCCTCTTTTATTATCTCTATATATTTACAACGCGTTTTCTTTCCTAAACTGCTATCCAGCCCTAGGACTAGACTCGCTAAGCTCATTTCAAAAGTTTTAAGTAAAACCTGAGCTTCAACTATCTCCTCATGAGTAAACCCATTTAGATCTAGTTTTAAATATCCATCACTCATTTCATAGTTTACATTTAGCTTTAACACTTCATCTAAACCAATGATTGCACTTTGAGATAATACTGATACGGAATTACATATCATATCGTATGCCTCTCCAGCTAGAACCGCATCTCTGCATTGCATCGCGTGTCCTTTTATAGTGAAGGAAATTATGTTATCTTCTCTTGATTGAAATTTAACCTTAATCATATCAGAAAATTAAGCTTCGATCTTTTCGATAACGATCTTAGTGTAAGGTTGTCTATGACCATTTTTTCTTCTGTAGTCTTTCTTTCTCTTGTATTTGAATACAACAACTTTCTTAGCTTTTCCTTGAGCTAATACTTTTGCTACAACCTTAGCACCCTCAACTACTGGTGCACCAACTTTGATTTCTCCGTCTTTAGCGACTGCAAGAACCTCTGTTAATTCAACTGTTGAGTCAACTTCAGCGTTAAGTTTTTCAACGAATAATACGTCTCCTTCTTGAACTCTGTATTGTTTTCCTCCTGTAGTTAATACTGCGTACATTAAAACACCTCCTCATAACGGTCTCGCCACTTAAGGTATAACTTCAAAAGTTATTTTTAAAACCTATTCGCGAGCGGTTTACAAAAGCCATTCTATCACAGCCACCATCTTTTGTAAAGCTAAATTTAATATTTCTCGATATTCTTCACCAAATACTCACTTACGCTTTCTATTTGATTTTTAAAGATTAATGGTTCTACTTTATAAAAATCTTTGAATTCTTGAAAATTCAAGTAGATGTTTAAATCTAATGCTCCAATTTCTTTTAAAAACTCAAAAATATTTCCTCTAATATCTTTTTCATAAATAGAGTTTATTTCTATGTGAAAGTCTTTTATATTTCCTTCCCCATTTTTCTTTAAAATCTCATTTCTTAAAAGAAGATTTATGTAAGATAATTTCAATCTTTTTCCATGACCATTACATGCTGGACAATTTTCTTCTATATACTCATAAATGCTTTTCCCTTTTCTATATCTAGTTATTTGTACTAAACCAAGCTCTGTAAAAGGGAATATCTTAGCTCTTTGGCTATCACTTTTAAATTCTTCTTTTAAAAGCTCCAAAATTTTTCTCTTGTTCTCTTTTGAATACATATCTATAAAATCAACTAATATTATTCCACCTAAGTTTCTAATTTTAATTTGCCTAGCAATTTCTTTTGCTGCATTTTTATTAGTTTCATAGGCAGTCTTTTCTTTATTTTTATGATTTGTATTCTTTCCTGAGTTTACATCTATAACATACATTGCCTCAGTCTTTTCAATAACTATATCTCCACCACAACTTAAATTAACTCTGTTGTTCCTAAGGCTAAGAATTTCTTTTTCTATTCCGTAATAATCAAAAAGACTTCTTGCCTCATCATATAGAACTACCTTTAAATACTCTGAGTTAGAAATACTATCCTTTATTCTTTCATAGTCTTCTAATGAGTCAACAATTATTGAAGATGTATCCGCATCAATGTCATCTCTAATTATCTTGTTTATAAGGTCCCCTTTGCCCAATAATCTTTTTGGATTTAGTGAAAATTTCCCTTCTCTTATGACATCTTTATAAATTCTATATAACTCTTCAATTTCATCTTGAATTTCATCTAGAGTTGCAAATTGAGCTTTAGTTCTAACTGTAATTCCTACTTCACTTGGTTTTAACAATGAATTCTCAAGCTCTTGTTTAAACTCTAAATTCTCTATTTTTCTTGAAACCGAAATATCATTTGTTGAAGTCTCTAAAACACAATATCTTCCTGCTAGAGAAATCTTTGAAGTAACCTTAGCTCCTTTATTTCCAAGCTGTTCCTTTAATACTTCAACAATTACTCCATCACCTTGTTTTAAATCTTTATCCTCTTCTCCAATTACCATATAAGCTTGTTTGTTATAGCCTATATCTATAAAGGCACTTTTTATTCCTGAAACTACTCTCTTAACTACACCTTTATAGATTTCTCCTTGAACTGGCTCTAGGCTCTCTTCTTCTATATAGCACTCACTTAAAAGATTATTTTTCTTTATGGCGACTCTTAATAAATTTTCTCTTCTTTCTACGTATATATCTCTCATGAATTCACTTCCTAAATTTTATATGTATTTATATAAAGGAACTAATATATCTCCTTTGTATGCGTACATCTCAACTCTTTTTATTTCTACGAAAGCTTCTTCATTAACATTTGAAGTATTTTCCTTTATAACATTAGCTAAAAGATCTGCTGAAAGATTCTCTCTACTTCCGCAGCTAATTGTTGCATTAACAACTAAGCAATCATCCTTAGTCCAACATTTGAAGTCCTTTATAAATGGTTTTATATCAGCTTCTTTTTCACCTTTTTTAGTCTTTTTAATTGTTACTATTTCTTTTTTAGTCATTAAAGCATTAACTTCTTCTTCAGCTTTAGAAACATCACTATACTTTATTTTTATTGTATAGTTAGCAGCATCTAAAAGAGCCATTGCAGGTGGTAATCTCTTAATATTATGGATAACAGGACTTTTTGAAGCCTCTAAGAATTTAATCCCTTTAGCTGAGAACTCATTTAATTGTTCTTTTACAGCGTCAACATTCATATCTTCTTCTAGATTTAAGTCTAAATAATCCCCCTCTGAATAAACACCAACTGATAAAGGTTGTGCTATTGCTAAAGCCATATGAGGATTGAAGCCCTTTGAATATCCAACTGGAAGCCCAGCTCTTCTTACTATTCTTTGAATTGTTCTCATTAAATCTAAGTGAGAAATAAATTTTATATCTGCATCTTTAGTAAATTTAATTAAGTATCGCACCTTCAAAACACTCCCCATCTTTAAAGTTTACATTTACTCCACAACCTGTACATCCTTTTCTACAGTTTTGAGTAAGGTCGGCAGTTCTTGCCTTTTCATTCTCTCTTTCAAGGTACTTTCTTGTAACTCCAATATCTATGAAATCCCAAGGTAAAACTTCATCATAGCTTCTTTCTCTATAAGCATAGAAATCTCCATCTACATTGCACTCAGCCATAGCTTCTTGCCATGTTTCGAAGTTGAAGTATTCTGACCAACCATCAAACTTAGCACCTTTTTCATAAGCTTTTATTAAAACATCACAAAGTCTTCTGTCTCCTCTTGCTAAAACTGCTTCCATGTATGATGTTTTTTGCTCATGATAGTTGTAGTTTATACTTCTTGATTTTATAGCACCTTTAACAGCCTTGATTTTCTCAGTTACAACATCCATTTTCTCCATTGGAGCCCATTGGAATGGTGTAAATGGCTTTGGTACAAGAATAGAAGTACTTACATTAATTCTAAGTCCTTTATTTCTTATATGTTTTGGTACTGCAAAATATTGATCTGCAATCTTTTCAGCTAATAATCCAACTTCAGCTGCATCCTCAACTGTTTCATAAGGAACTCCTAGTATGAAGTATAATTTTATTGTACTCCATCCTGATTCAAAGGCATTTTTAGCAGCTTCTAATATCCTTTCTTCGCTTAAACCTTTGTTTATAACATCTCTCATTCTTTGAGAACCAGCCTCTGGAGCAAATGTTAAACCAGTTTTTCTAACTTTTTGAATTTCTTTTAATAAATCAACTGAAAAAGCATCAACTCTTATTGAAGGTAAAGCAACACTTACATTATTCTTTCCATGTTCTTCTATAAGGTCTGTTACTAACCCTTGTATATCTGAGTAATCACAAGTACTTAATGAAACTAATGAAACCTCATCATATCCTGTAGCCTTAAGCATCTTTCTAGCTTGCTCAACTAAAGTCTTTCTACTTTTTTCTCTAACTGGTCTGTATATCATTCCAGCTTGACAGAATCTACATCCATTAGTACATCCTCTGAATAATTCTAAAACAACTCTATCATGAACTATTTCACTATAAGGCACTATTAAGCTATCTGGGAATTCAACTTTATCAAAGTTATTAACTATTCTCTTCTTAACTGTTTTAGGAACATCATCATACTTAGGAGTAAACTCTTTTATAGTTCCATCCTCATTGTATGTAACATCATATAATGAAGGAACATAGACACCTTGAATCTTACTTGCTTCTCTTAAATAAGCATCTCTATCAAAGTTATCTTTATGTTTTTGATAAAGGTCTAATAAGTCATTTATAGCCTCTTCACCTTCACCTAATTGAACTATGTCAACTATATCGTATATTGGTTCTGGGTTGTATGCACAAGGACCTCCAACAATAACTATAGGATCATTACCTTTTCTTTCTGAAGCTCTTAACTTAACTCCACCCATATTTAACATGTTTAATATGTTTGTATAACTCATTTCGTATTGAAGAGTAAAACCTAAAAATTGAAACTCACTTATAGGATCTTTAGTTTCTAAAGCGTATAATGGTACATTATTTTCCCTCATAAGTTTTTCCATGTCTGGCCATGGAGCATATACTCTTTCACAATATGTATCTTTTCTTTCATTTAAAACATGATATAAAATTCTTGAACCTAAGTGAGACATACCTACTTCATAAACATCTGGGAAGCAGAATCCAAATCTTATGTCAACTTCTTTTGGGTCTTTTATCACTTCGTTAAGTTCTCCACCTACATATCTAGATGGTTTCTCAACTCTATATAAAATATCATCAGTTATTCTTACCATTTAGTTTCCTCCTACATTTCTATAAAAATATCAAAGCTAATATCTATAATAAAAAGAGAAGTATACCTACTATACTTCTCTAATATTAACAACTTATATTCTATCACAAAGAATAATTATAACCAATATATTTATTCTTTTCTATACTTAGTGTAATATTCTCTTAAATTCATATTCCCAATTGACTTTAATATCTCTATTATTTCATTCTCTTTTAAAATATAAAGTATATTCATCTCTTCATCTAAAACGTAAAATATATTAAATCTATTTTTGTCAATAATTCTAAGAAGATTAACCATATCTTGTTCACAATATACTGAAGTGATTCGACTGTCTATGTATTTTTTATTAATTAATCGTTCTTTCTTTTTCGTTATATCACTCATAATTATATACATTACCTTTCTTCTTTCATTATAACTTAAATATATTATAAATATTCCTGCTAATATACTTGTTATATTAAATTTGCCTAAAATCAAAATTCCTAATATAGAAAGTGAAATAAAGGCTATTCCGAATGAATAGCTTATCTTAATCAATACATCATTAACGTCTTTAAATATCATTTTTTCTTCTAAAATCGCACCTAATATTTTCCCCCCATCTAAAGGGTACGTCGGTAGCAAATTAAAAATAAATAGAACTAGATTTATTTCATAAGAAGAATAAATATATTCACTTTTAAAAAATACCTTATAAATACAAAAGAAAACAATAGCTGCAACACAATTTAAAATTGGCCCAGCTGAGCATATTATTAATTTTTCTCTAGAGCTTAAATCCTCAAAGTCTTTAATTTCTAATCTAGCACCTAAAACATGAAGCTTAAATTTTTCAGATTCTATATTTAGTTTTAACATAACGAAATAATGAGTTAACTCATGTATTATAATCCAAAAAAAGGCTAGGGATAAATCAAATATAAATCCTAAAGTAAAAAATATTATTAGTTGAGCCACAATTTTTTTATTTATTGTCACTGCTTTCAACTCCTAGAAAACCTAAGTTTTTCTCTGGACTAACATACTTACTTTCTAATAATACCTGAAGTATTAATCCTTCTGCCTTTTTATTTTCAGAAGAACTTCCTATCACTTCATCCCCCTCTATACTATCCCCTTCTTTTTTTATTACATCATCAAGATTATGATATAAAATTTCTAAATCATCTCCATGCTTCACCCTAACGCTATATGTTTCTTCCACTTTCTCAACTTTACTTATAGTTCCTTTTAATAAACTTTTTACTTCTCCTTTTTCACCATTTAAATATAGTTTTTCTCCTTCTAAATCAGAACTTTCTAATTTCTTAACACTTCCCTTAAAAGGAATAACCTTACTCTCTCTTAAAAAATCCATAGAATTTTTTTCAACTACTTCAAAATTATTGAATCCAATTATATCTTTATTATCTTCTTTGTTAGAGTCTTTATTTTTTTCTTCTTGAAGATTATTTACTTCACTTTCCACGTTTACTTTCTTTAAATTTCCATTATCACCAATACTTTTGCTAATAGCAGAGACTATTTTGCTTTCATTTAGTGCCAGTTCTTTATAATATCCATCAGTTGATATAACTTCTTTAAATTTATTGCATAAGCCATTTAAAGATTCATTTTCTACTTGATTTATTATAAAAAAGCTAAAAAAAATAAAACAGCTAAAAATTGATGAAAATAAAATATCTTTAACTACATATTTTCCTAAGCTTTCTTTATTTTTTCTTCTGTAATTTCTCTCATTATTTAATTTCATTTCATAAGTAGGAGAAGTTTTGTCAACTTTATTTATTTTTCTATAATACTTCTCATATTCTCTGTTATAATTCCCCATTTTCTTCTCCTTTCTTTAATCTTTAATGATACTTAATATATATTTTTTATATGTATTTTATAGAACTATTTAATATAAACTGAAAAATGATTTAAAGAATATTTTCATTAATTTTAATTAGGGCTCTATTTTAAACATCCACCTAAAACAGAGCCTTTAATTAAAATATTCAAAAGAACAGACAAAAAAATAAAAGCATAGAAATTTAAAATAAATTCCATGCTTTTATTGATTTTATTTAGAATTTTAACTTTTTCCTTCTCATTGATATATTTAAAACTAACCCAACAGTCATTACAGTTGTCAATAGAGAACTGCCTCCGTAACTTACTAATGGCAAGGTTATTCCTGTTATAGGCATTATACCAATTGTCATACCAATATTTTGTAATATAGCAAATATGAAATAGGAGGCGAATCCTACACATATTATAGAACCAAATATATCCTTGGCGGTCTTCGCTGTCATTATTATTCTATATATCATTATGGCATACAATGTTAAAAGGAATATACCTCCTAAAGTACCCCAGTGCTCTCCTATTACAGCGAATATAAAGTCTGTTTGTCTTTCTGGAACGAATTCTGAAGAATATCCGCCACTTTCACTATTTAAGTCTAATCCTGTTCCAAAAAAACCACCTGATCCAATACCTATTTTAGATTGAGTTAATTGAAGATTTATACCTAACTCATCCCCATCAGGATTTAAAAAACCAACAAGTCTGTTTTTTTGGTAATCCTTTATAAGACCTGAGTTCCAAACTAAGGCTATTGCAACTACTATTGATAAAAGACCAGCACCGATTACTTTCATATCTAATCCAGCAGCAAAGAATATACCAAGTGCTATGAAAAATGAAACCATAGTCATACCCATATCAGGTTGTACAACTATAAATATCATTGGTATTATTGCATACATTGCAACTTTAAGAAAATTCCTCAAGTCATTTATTCTCAAATCAATTTCTTCCATCTTTTTGGCCAGCATAAGTATCATAGCTATTTTGGCTATTTCCGAGGGTTGAATACTTACTGGTCCTAATACAATCCATCCTCTAGCACCATTTATTACACTACCTGCAAATCTAGTTATTATAAGTAATACTATGGAACCCCAATAAAATATTTCAACGTAATTGTAGATTATGTTATAATCCCACAAAAGTAATATGTACAAAACACACATTGATATTATAAACCATATGAACTGTTTCTTAGCAAAAAATACTCCCCATTGAGATCTTGTTCCTAAATATATGTTTAATATTCCAAAGAGTATTATTACTATCATAGATACTAAAAGCTTATAATCAATTTCTCTTCTTAGTTTACTATCTAGTTTTAGTCTACTAAGCATTATAGTACCTCCACAAACTTTATTTATTTAACATGACTATTTATATAATACTTTATTTTTACCTATTTTGAATTACAAAATTCTGAACTTTTTAAAAGATTAATAAAAAGCTATCTCAATAAACTTGAAATAGCTTATATTTTTTACCTTATCTAGCTTTTCCTTTTATATTCTTTATAGGAATATTGGCTACTAAAGATGGAGATTCCCCTTCTATTGCATTTGACTTTGTAACAGTTATGTCAACATCTTCATTTTCAATCTCAACGTACTTAGAAAGAACATCTAATATCTCTAATCTTATTTTATCTAAAACTTCATCAGATAATTCTCCCCTATCATGGATTAGAATAACTTTCAATCTATCTTTAGCAACTTGTTTTGGTGTAGGTTTGCTAGAAAAAACATTTAAAAAACTCATTTTTTTCTCACCTACCCTCTTCTAAATAATTTTAATATTGAACTAAATATACCTTGATGTTCTGTATTTAAATCCATTATTGGAACATCTTCTCCTGTTATTCTTCTTCCTATGTTTCTAAATGCTTGTCCAGCACTAGCTTTTTCATCTAAAACTATTGGTTCACCCTTATTAGTAGAAACTGTTATATTTCTATCATCTGGTACAACTCCTAAAAGTTTTACTGAAAGAGTTTCTATAATATCTGATATGTCTAACATATCACCTTTTTTAGTCATTTCATAATTTAATCTATTTACTATAACCTCATGGTTTTCTAATCCCTTAGCATCAAGCTTTCCAATAACTCTATCTGCATCTCTTACAGAAGTTATTTCTGGATTAACGACTACGATAGCTCTATCTGCTCCAACTATAGCATTTTCAAATCCTTGTTCTATACCTGCTGGGCAGTCTAAAATTACATAATCAAACTCTTCTTTTAATTCATTCACTAATCTTAACATTTGCTCAGGGCTTATATCATTTTTGTCCTTAGTTTGAGCTGTTGGTAATAAGAATAAATTATTAAATCTTTTATCTCTTATTAATGCTTGTTTAGTTCTACATCTATTTTCAATTACATCAACTATTGTATAAACAATTCTATTTTCTAATCCCATTAGCACATCTAAGTTTCTTAAACCTGTATCTCCATCAACAACAACTACTTTCTTTCCTTGTGCTGCTAATGCTGTCCCAATGTTGGCTGTAGTAGTTGTTTTTCCAACTCCACCTTTTCCTGATGTTATTACTATCGATACTCCCATTACTTTCCCTCCATTAAATATGTAATCTTAATAAGAATATTTATCCGGTAAATACGGCTCTACAATTATATTATTTTCATTTAATCTAGCAACCTCTGGATATCCAGTTCTTTCAAAATCATCTGGTGATATTGTTATTTTGCCTGATATAGAAATAAGCTCTGGTTCTAAAGAATATGCAGCAATAATAGCATTTTCATTTCCATTATCCCCTGCAAAAACTTTTCCCTTTAAATCGCCTAAGACAATTACATTTCCATGTGCTCTAACTTCGCCACCATTATTAACATCACCAATTATTATTAAGTTGCCTGCATAATTTAAACATTGACCACTTCTAACAGTTTTTCTTATAAACTTCGTTCTTCCTTCATAAACCCCTGAAAAAACATTGCTTTGCTTTTCTAATCGTTCTTCAAATATACAATCCTTTATAAGAATTTCATCAAAAAGTACATCTTTTAACTTTGATATCTGTCTCTCATTTATATAATTTAAATCAGTAGTTATGGTTAAAGTAGCACCTTTATAGAATTTCTTCCCTCTACTTAACTTTTCAACTAAAGAATCAAGCATTTCATCGAAATCCCCAAATTTATCCATATTGATTATGGCATTTATTCCTTGTTTGTTTCCTTTTATAAAAATTCTATCATCGCGCATAGTAGATTACTATCCTCCAAGTATCCAACCCCTTTTATTCTTAAGGTAAACTATATACATTAATTTAATTCTCACTTTATATTATATAAATTATTTTTAATTTATAAAAGGACTTTATGAAATAATGTAGTAAAATTTTGAAAAAAACAACCATATTTTCAAAACTTAATGCCAGTATCTTTAATTATTAGCCTTATCTATAAAAAAATTAATATAAAAAGGCCTACAGAAATTATTTCTGTAGGCTTCAAATTAATTAATTATAATTTAACTTTTTATATTTCATTATTGAGCATTATTTTGTTGTTTATTCTCAGAATTATTATTTTGCGTATTTTCAACAGGCTTTCCTGTTGAATCTAATTCTGCATTTTCAACCTTACTATTTATATTTCCATCCTTTATACTCTCTAAAGGTGGATTTAATGAATAATCATATGGAACACCATCTATAGTACGTGGTTGATATCCCATCCCCTTTAATTGTTCTCTATAGTAAGTTTCATAAATAGCTCTGGCTACTGATGCTCCAAAATATCCATGACCACCATCATAAATTACTGTTGCTACAGCTATCTTAGGATTATCTAAAGGAGCAAAAGAAATATAAACTCCGTAGTCTGTTCTTCCATAATCTGATTGGTCATTTCTAAAGGTTGCTGTACCAGTTTTACCAGCAGTAGATATCGGAAAACTTCCCATTATCTGAGACGCTGTACCAGTCTGTTCAACTCTTTTCATACCTTCTTTAATAGCATCTAACGTTGATTGTGACATATCAACTTTATTTAAAACTTCTGGTTTAAACTCTTCTACTATATTACCTTGAGCATCTGTTATTTTATCAACTAAATGAGTTTTATACCTTGTTCCCCCATTTGCTAGGGTTGCAACATAGCTTGCAAGTTGTACTGGAGTAAAGTTACTTATACTCTGTCCTATAGCAGAGTCAGTAAGGTTTCTTGGTGAAACTATTTGGTAAGCAATATCTCCAATAACCCAAGCAACTGTTTTTTGAACAGTTAAGTTTATTGCTTTATCAACTTTTTCATCTTCATCCTTAGCTTTTATTCCACCAAAGTTCTTAACGCTCTCTTGATATTCTGGATAAACACTATAAAGATTTTTAAAGTCCTTTGTTAATGTTTCTGTTAATACTTTATCATCAACAGTATTTCCATCACCTATTTTATTAAGTGTATCTTCTATATCCTTCTTTATAGATTCTTTAGCTGTTGCTAATTCCTTAGAATCTCTATCATTAACACCAATATTCACCGTTGGGAACTCAGGAGAAGATGTATTTACAAATGTTCCCTTTTCAAGAGAATCAACTAAAGTAAATCTCATAAGTGATATTGTTTGTTTTTTATAGGATTCAAAGTTATAAACTTGCCCAAAGTTTTCAGATATTTCAAGTCCTGTTGAAGCCTTTTGATCTGAATTAGGATCAATTCCTAATCCAAATTGCCATGCATATTTCGCAATAGAATCTAAGGCCTCTATACTACTCTTCTTATATCTTCCATCACCATATGGATCTCCTCCATTTTTATAATAAAGCCTTACAGCACCATCAAAATAATAGGAGTTTGATGATTTCATTAAAGCAGTATATAAATCAACTGTCCCAATATAGTTCTTATCTCTTGGCCAGTTAGCAGAGTTAGTACCAAAAATCTCAGGATAACTTCTTCCAAATTGTTCTTCACTTACAACCATAGTATCAGTTGGTTTTCTTACTCCATCTTCCAGCATTGCAACACTTGTTACTGGTTTAAATGTGGATCCTGGAGCTACCATACCTAAAGTAGCATAGTTATAGAATCTCTTTGGATACAAGTCATATACGTCTTCCCTTACTCCTGTTTTAGGATTCTTAGGAAATAGATCATCAACAGTTTTATTCAAGCCATTTCTAGATATTAATTGTTGTGCAAATGCCTCATAATCTGGTTGGAAATACTCCTTAGCAACTGCTGGATCAAGTTCTCCCTTAGCAAACTCATTTGGATTAAATCCTGGTTCACTTACTAAAGCTAAAACTCTTCCTGTATCTACTTCTATAGCTACAGCTGCTCCTCTAGTTGCATTTCTAGTATCTACACCACCGCCTGGAGATTGATGTTGAAGATAATTTAAAGTATACTTCATCATAGTCTCTGCTGAGTATTGGATATCTTTATCTATACTTAAATGAACATTATTTCCTGGGTAAGATTCTAAGTCATACAGTTCATCAGTTTTTCTACCAGATGAGTTTACTTTAACTGTAGTACCACCCTTAACCCCTTTTAATTCATTTTCAAAGGCTGCTTCTATACCAGCCTTTCCTATTAAATCAGTAGAAGCATCATACCCTCTAGCTTCATATTTTGCCTTTTGATCTCCATTTATTGAAGAAACATACCCTAAAACATCAGACCCCAATTCATTATATGGATAGTATCTCATAGGTTCAATGCTTACATCTATACCTGGTAAATCATTAAGTCTTTGATAGAATATAAATGCTGTATCCTTATTTATATCCTTAGCTATTGTAACTGGTTTATATCCAGAGAAACTTTGCATTTTTATAGCATCTTTAACAACCATATATCCTC
This sequence comes from Clostridium sp. LIBA-8841, assembly GCF_034439435.1. Taxonomy (GTDB): domain Bacteria; phylum Bacillota; class Clostridia; order Clostridiales; family Clostridiaceae; genus Sarcina. Next base: position 1,176,676 of record NZ_JAPCKJ010000001.1, read on the forward strand.
TTATATCTTGTAGAGAATATTTCTTTAAAATAATATCAGTTATTTCTTCTGGTTTCATTTTTGTATACGCTTTTGCTTCTTCTTCACTTGGATTTAATACATCATATAATGTGTACTCCTTAACTAAATAGTCAAAAGCTTGTTCTGGAGTAATCTTTAGAAGTTCTTGGTCTATTTTATCTTCTTCTTCTGCTGTTAAATCTCCCTCTTTATTTTTGTAAAGAGTATTTTTAACCTCATCACCAAGCCCTCTATCTTTTAAAAATCTTAATTTTTCTGCATCTCCTGAAACATCAAAATAAAGTTTTCCATTTTCATCAATTCTAAGCTTGAAGTTATCAAGTATAGCTTGATTATTCTGCTTTAAAATAGCATAAACTTTATCTATTGTAGTGTAGAAATTCTTCTTTGACTCATCTGTTTCAGTAAAAGTTAATGTATATGTCTGTCTATTGGTAGCTAAAATGTCCCCGTTTGAATCATAAATTTTACCTCTTGGAGCCTGCTCTGATAGAAATCTCATAGATCTAGTATCAGCTCTCTGCTTGTATTCATCATAATTGAATACTTGAAGATAAACTAACCTTACTACTATAGACACAAATACTATTATCATTATTCCTATGAGAATTTTATATCTATCTATGGACGCTCTTCCACTCTTCGTACTTCTCATGCAACCACCTATTTTTTACTTATTTTCCAATCTCTCTTCATAAGCTCTCTATTGCATAACCTATAAATCCAATTATACATAAAGAATCCTATAACTACGTTGTAAAGTGCCATAATCCAAAAGCTTAATAAGTTTATTCTTATATTTATAAATCTTAATATAAGAGCTACCGCAAAAAACTTTATTATGGTAAGTAGACCTACTGACAATATTGGAATCATCTTCTTATGTTTAAATACACTTTCACCAATATAAGCTGCTATTAAACATACTAACATATTTACCAACATATTTACTCCAAAGACATTTACAAAATAAATATCTTGAAGAAAACCAGATAATACTCCTATAAACAATGCTTCCCAATAACCACTCAGAAGAGCATATAGAACAGCAAAGGTGAACAATAAACTAGGATAAACACCTTTTATTGCAAAAAAGGGCATTAGGGTATTATCTATTATAAATAATAAAAGACATATTAATATTAGTATTAATCTCTTCAATTTATTCCCTCTTTTCTAGTACTGAACTATACCATCTCTTTCTGCTGGTGGTACAACTACAAATAATTCTTGTAAATTATTAAAATCAACATATGTTTTTAGTGTCGCAGTTTTCATAACTTTAACATCGTCTGATTGTACTGATGTTACCTGGCCTATTTTTATTCCCTTTGGATAATATCCTCCAAGACCTGATGTAACAACTACATCTCCTTCTTTTATTGTGGAATTCATAGGTAAGTTAGTTATTTCAACTTGCATTTCATTTCCGCTTCTATATCCTTTAACTATTCCATCGCCAGAGTTAGATTCCCCTTCTACTGTAGATGCAACAGCCACATTTTCATTTAATAATGTTTGTATTTTTGACCAGCTTGAGTGAACTTCCGTAACAACTCCAACTAGCCCTTCTGGAGATATTACTATGTAGTCTTTCTTAATACCTTGATCTGAACCTTTATCAATTGTATATCCTTGAACAAAACTATCTCCACTTTTTCCTATTATGTTTGTCCCAACATATTTATATTGGTTATTTTCTTTAGAAAAATCAACTATTCCTCTTAAAACATCATTTTGACGCTTTAACTCGTTATATTCAACTAATTGATTCTCTAATTCTAAATTTTTCTTTTTTAAATCATTATTTTCATTCTTAACATTAGAAAAGTTATAAAAGAAATCAAAGACATCATGAACTTTATCGCTTATAGTGTAAACCACTTTCTGCACAGGGTTTAAAACAGTACCAACTCCACCTGAAATTGGGTTTTTAGAATCACTCTTAACAGTAAACACAATTATTCCTAAAAAGGCAACTGACAGTACTATAACAGTTACTGCCAGTTTATTCTTGAAGAATTTCATATTCTATCCTCTTTGTTGTTTAACTATTAAATCAAACTTATCTAAAGCTTTTCCTGTACCTAAGGCAACACAGTCAAGAGGTGATTCTGCTATATGAACAGGCATTCCTGTTTCTTTTAATATAAGTGCGTCTAGTCCTTTTAAGAAAGCTCCGCCTCCAGCAAGCATTATTCCTTTATCCATGATATCAGCTGCTAATTCTGGTGGTGTTTTTTCTAAAGTAGTCTTGATTGATTCTATTATTGATGAAACTGGCTCTTTTAAAGCGTTTCTTATTTGACCTGCATCAACAACAACAACTTTAGGAAGTCCTGATATTAAATCTCTTCCTTTTATATCCATTGTTGCTTCTTCTTCATTTTCATCAACTTTATAAGCTGATCCTATTTCCATTTTTATTTGCTCAGCTGTTCTTTCACCAATCATTAAGTTAAATTCTCTCTTAATGTAGTTTATGATTGATTGATCTAATTCATCTCCAGCAACTCTTAATGATTTGCTAGTAACTATTCCACCTAATGATATAATAGCAACCTCAGTAGTACCTCCACCGATATCAACTATCATGCTTCCTGTAGGCTCATCAACTGGAAGTCCTGCTCCTATTGCAGCCGCCATTGGCTCTTCCATTAATATTACGTCTCTTGCTCCTGCTTGTTTAGTAGCTTCTTCGATTGCTCTTCTTTCAACCTCAGTTACACCTGAAGGGAAGCATACTATTATTCTTGGGCTTGTGAATGCACTCTTATTAGTTATCTTTTCGATAAATCTTTTAAGCATTGTTTGAGTAACGTCGAAATCTGCGATAACTCCGTCTTTTAATGGTCTTATAGCAACTATATTTCCAGGTGTTCTACCTATCATTTGCTTAGCTTCAGTACCAACAGCTAATGATTTTTTTGTTAAGTTGTTTATAGCAACAACTGAAGGTTCTCTTAAAACGATCCCCTTTCCTTTAACGAACACTAGAGTATTTGCAGTTCCTAAATCTATACCCATGTCTTTTGTCATTCCAAAATTAAATAAACCCATTTTTAATCCCCTTTCCTAATCACAATATGTCTTTTTCTTTAAGACTTATGAATCTGTTATCTCCTATTATTAAATGATCTAAAAGCTCAATACCCATCATTTTCCCACACTCTTTGAGTCTTGTTGTTATGTTTATATCATCTTTACTCGGTGTTGGGTCGCCTGAAGGATGATTATGACATATAATTATAGATGCTGCACTGTCCTTCACAGCTTCTTTAAATATCTCTCTTGGATGTACTAAAGATGAATTTAATCCACCTCTAAATATCTCTTTTTTAGATATTACTTTGTTCTTAGTATCAAGAGTTATTAGCATCAACACTTCCTGCTGTAGCATTCTTAATTCATCTAAAACCAATTCAGCTATATCTGAAGGCTTTGAAATTTTAATTTGTGTAAATTCAGAAGCTTTAAATCTCCTATATAACTCACACATAGCTAAGATTTGAGTTGCCTTAGCTTCTTTGACACCTTTGACTTCCATAAGCTCCTTAGCAGAAGCTTTAAAAAGCCCTTTTAATCCACCAACACTATGTATTATTCTATAAGACAATTCAACTACATTTGAATCCTTATTTCCAGTTCTAAGTATTATAGCTAAAAGCTCCTCATTAGATAAAAATTGTGCTCCATAAAAAAGCAATTTTTCTCTTGGTCTTTCACATGACGGAATTTCACTAATTTTTAAGTTTTTAGACATATTACAACTCCTTGTTTAGAAATTAACATGCCCATTGAAAGTAATTCTAAAGTATTGTTATGTCGTATTTTTCTAATGCTTTATATAATTTATTCAAGGGCAATCCCATGACATTGTAATAACATCCCTTTATCCCCTCTACAAAAGCACCACCTAAGCCTTGAATTCCATAAGCTCCTGCTTTATCCATAGGCTCACCAGAATTTATGTAATTTCTTATTTGTCTATGAGTTAATTCTGAAAATCTTACTTCCGTACAGTCGTAATCAGTCATTACAGTATCATCTTCAGTATTTATTAAGCAAATACCTGAATATACTTTATGAGTATTACCACTTAATGAAGATAACATACTATAGGCATCCTCTTCACTCCTAGGCTTTTCCAAAACTTTTCCATCTTGGAAAACAACTGTATCCGCAGCAATAACTATAGATGGCTCCGTTACTCTTTCTGAAACCTCTATAGCTTTATTTTTAGACAAATCTTTAACATACTTTTCAACATCCCCATTAAAGTCTATAGTATTTTCATCAAACTTTGATTCAATAACATTAAATTCTTTAACTAATTTTTCAAGAATCTCAACTCTTCTTGGAGATTTTGATGCTAAAATAACTTTCATATTTTCACCTTACCTTGTCATATAAAAAGCTTTTAAATAATCTCATTTTTTCCTAAAATAAGGCCTTGTATTCTTATCCTATATAGTTTATCATTTATTATTTTTATAAACAAGTATAAATATACATGTAGCGCAAATTATAAAGAAAAAAATGAAAGAGAATTAAGCTCTTTCATTTTTATTATAATTTAAAAATATATTGCTATAAATTAAAAATAAATTACAATTATTTGTTTACTTTAAATTTATTTAAAGTATCAAAGATTATTTGATAGCTTCCTTCTATATTTTCTTTAGTTATTTCGTCAGGAATTTCATTAATTCCTGTCTTTAGCTCTTTAAATATTGGAAAATATTCAGATTTACTATCTTCTTCTAAACCATTAACCCATTCTTTAAATTCAGTTGTTTTAACTCCCTTAACAGAATCCTCTTTTAATTTATTTATTATATTTACATATCCATTAACTATTTCTATAATTTCATTACTACATGTATCAGCCTTTGGAATTAAAAATCTTCCCTTAGTATTACTTACTCCTTTTTCTGTTAATTCATTAGAAAGTTTAGTAGCCTCTTCCTCATTTCCAATATGAACTATTACCCTATAGTTTTCTGCTTCACTTAAAGAAACCGCTATATAATCCTCTTTCAAATCTGCTTTTACACTATTAGCATTTTCTTTATTTGAATAGAATCCACATTGAACCATTACATATTCTTGCCCTTCCGTACCCTCAGAAACAACTTTGTTATCCTTTGGCTTTTCTTCTCCACCTGGATTTCCATTATTTTCTCCCGGTTTTTTTTCTCCTTCAGTAGTAGTTGTTTCTATTTGCTCCTTACTTGCTGTCTTTTTGCCCTCTGGCCATATAAATTTAGACATTATAGTTGATATTACAAGAGCTACAACAATAACTCCAACAAAAAGCAGTATGAAGTTTTTTCCATCATTATTATTATTGTTGTTATTCCCACTACTCCTTTTTTTATTTTTTACATCAATTCTAGTGTATTTCACCCTTCCCCCAACCTTTCTTTGATTTTAACTTTACTTAATATATTTATTTTACAAATTTTGTAAAATTCCTTCTTTTAAATGCCATTTTCCTAAATTTAACATTTTAATAACAAATAAAAGCTTTATTAAAACCTACTCTAATAAATCTAATGCAATTAGATTTTCTTAAAGCTTAAGTTCTAATAAAGCTAATATAAAAATTTATTTATCAAGTAAATCTCTTCTTGTATAAAATTCTGGAGTTCCTAAACTTCTTTTAGAAATTAATCCTCCATGATAATCAGATCCACCTGTTATTATTAAATTATTTTTTTTACAATAATCCACTAAATATTTTATTGTCTCTTCATCGTGGTGAGGATGGTAACACTCTATTGCTTGAACTCCCCATTCCTTAAATAATTCTAACATCTCATCTAATTCAAATTGTGATTTCCCATATTTAGGATGAGCCAAAACAACAATTCCTCCAGATTCTTTAATTGTTTTTATAACCTCTTTTGGATGAGGAAAATCTGGATATTTTAAAGCTCTTTCTCCCACAAATACTTTATTGAAAAACTCATCTATGTTTTTACATATTCCTCTATCAATTAAGAAATTAAGGGTTTTCCATCCTCCCTTTGAAGGATCATGTTCATAAGCTAAATAATCCTCAAAATTTATATCATATCCTGCATCAATTAATTGTTTTATGGAGTCATCATCCTTCTTTTGAAGTAACCTATCATTATTTTCTATTAAATCCATTAATTCTTTATTATTCTTATCAAAATTATAAGCTAATATATGAAATTGCTCTCCATTTATTATACTTGAAATCTCTACCCCAGGTATGAATTTAACATCCATTTCCTTAGTCATTTCCTGCATTTCATCTAGACTTCCTATGGAATCATGATCTGTTACAGAAAATAATTTTATATCTTTTTCAACTATTTCTTTCAATAATTCTTTTGACATAAGTGTTCCATCAGAAGCTCTAGTATGCATATGTAAATCTGCTCTTACTAAATCCATGTCTATTTCCTCCTAAAGTCTATTATGTTTATTTTTATTATTTACTAACTAATTCAATAAAATAATAGGTTAAGCATATTAAATACTTAACCTAAAATTATTTGTTATTATTTTATAGCTTTTAATATTTCAACTAGGAAATCCCAAACATTTTTTACTGAAGATATGCTAACATGCTCATTTGGAGTATGTACATCATACATATTAGGACCAAATGAAATCATATCTAATCCATCTATTTTTTCTCCTAATAATCCACACTCTAATCCAGCATGAATAGCTACTATTTCAGGCTCTTCCCCTGTCATATTCTTATAAACTTCACTACAAAGTTCTCTTATTTTTGAATCAGGATTATATTGCCAAGCTGGATATGGTGCTTGTATTTCAAATTGTGCTCCTAAAACATCTGCAACATCAGCTATCTCTGTAAGAAGCTTAGTTTTTAAAGTTTCAACTGAGCTTCTTGTTGAACTAGCAAAAACTATTTTATCAGCTTCTGTAATAACTACACCTAAGTTTGTTGAACTTTGAACTAATCCTTTCATTTCTATGCTATAAGTATCAACTCCATCAGGAATTAAGTTCATTATTTTTATTGCTTTAAATGTAGTATCTTTAGAAAATACTTTATGATTTTCATCTTTTTTAACTAAAGTTACATTAACACCATTATCATTAGCATGGTATTCATCTTTTAATATTGAATCCCACTTTTGAATTAATTCTTCTAATTTCTTAACGTCATCTTTCTTAACAGCTAATAAAGTATCACATTCTCTTGGAATAGCATTTACTTTAGATCCACCATTAATTGATATTAATCTAATATCACAGTTAGTATTAATATCATTTAATACTCTTCCCATTAACTTATTAGAATTTCCTCTTTGCTTATCTATTTCCATTCCAGAGTGACCACCTTTTAGTCCTCTTAACATAATTTCATAAATTTCAAAGTCTTTTTCCATTTCTTCAAAGTTTATTGGTAAAGTAACTTCACTTCTAGCTCCACCTGCACAGCTTACTAAAAGTTTTCCCTCTTCTTCTGAATCTATGTTTAAAAGATACTTACCTTTTAATAGAGTTCCATCTAAAGCTATTGCTCCACCCATTCCAACTTCTTCATCAGTTGTAACTAAAAGTTCTATAGCTGGATGTGCTATATCATTTGAAGCTAAAACAGCCATTCCATAAGCTACTGCAATACCATTATCAGCTCCTAAAGTAGTTCCAGTTGCATATATATAATCACCATCTATTCTAAGTTCGATAGGATCTTTTTCAAAATCATGTATAGTATCTTTATTTTTTTCACATACCATATCCATATGACCTTGTATTATTACACCTGGTGCATTTTCATAACCTGGAGTTGCAGGCTTTCTTATTATTATATTTAATGCCTCGTCTTGTATTGTTTCAAGGCCTAAACTCTTTCCGAAGTTAACTAAAAAATCACTAATTCCTTTTTCATTTCCTGATCCTCTAGGAATTTGTGATATCTCTTCAAAATATTTTAAAACGCTTTGTGGCTCTAAACCTTTTAATATATTCATTTTTACTCATCCTTTCCTATTTTATTGTGGTAAAATATAATTAATTTAATAATTTATTCTATTATATCAAACTTTTAAAACAATCACTAAACTATTTTAGTTTAAACAAAATGAGGTGGTTTTTATGCAAAAAACAAAAATGATATTTACAATTGGTCCTGCAAGTGATTCAGAAGAAATTCTAAGACAATTTATTAGAATTGGTATGAATGCTGCGAGATTAAATTTTTCTCACGGTGACCATGAAAGTCATAAAGAAAAAATTGAACTTATTAAGAGACTTAGAAAAGAGGAAAAATCAGCTACAGCTATTTTACTAGATATAAAAGGTCCTAAAATAAGAACTCATAAGTTTAAAAATGGTGAAGCTGAACTTAAAGACGGTGATGAATTCATATTCTCTTGTGGAGATGAAATATTAGGTGATAACACTAAATGTTCAATCTCTTACACAGAACTATATGAAGACATACAACCTGGTGGATCAATACTTGTTGATGATGGACTTTTAGAATTCAAAGTAAAACAAGTCCGTGGAACTGATATAATATGTGAAGTTATTGAAGGCGGTACAATAAAAGACCATAAAGGTGTTAATGTACCTAATGTGAAAATTAAGCTTCCTGCTGTAACAGAAAAGGATAAATCTGATTTAATTTTTGGTTGTGAAATGGGAGTTGACTTTGTTGCTGCTTCTTTCATAAGAAAACCAGAGGATGTACTTGAAGTTAGAGAAATATTAGATTCTCATGATGGAAAAGACATAAAAATAATATCAAAAATAGAAAATCAAGAAGGCGTAGATAACATAGATAAAATTATAGAAGTTACTGATGGTGTAATGGTAGCTAGAGGAGATATGGGTGTTGAAATTCCTATTGAAAATGTACCTGTAATACAAAAAAATATTATAAAGAAATGTAATCAAGCAGGTAAAGTAGTTATAACAGCAACTCAAATGTTAGACTCTATGATAAGAAACCCAAGACCAACTAGAGCCGAAGCTTCCGATGTGTGTAATGCCATATTTGATGGTACAGATGCCGTAATGCTTAGTGGTGAAAGTGCTTCTGGTAGCTTCCCTATTGAGGCTGCAATGACAATGTCTAAAATAGCTAAAAAAGCTGAGGCTAACTTAGACTATCAATATCTTTTAAGAAGATTAAAGGATCCAAATCCAGATCCAAATGCTTTTGCAGATGCAATAAGTTATTCTGCATCAAAAACAGCTAGTAAATTCCCTACAAAAGCTATTGTAGCAGCCACTCAAACTGGTGCGACAGCTAAGATATTATCAAAATACAAACCTAGCTGCCCAATAGTGGCTATTACTCCATATGAAAGAGTTAGAAGAAGCCTTGCTTTAAACTTCGGAATAATTTCTAAGAAATGTGCTTATTTTAATAGTACAGATGAAATCATAGAGGAAGCTAGAAAAGTAGCAAAAGAATTCCAAATAGCTGAGGCTGGAGATAACATAATGGTAGCCGCTGGATTCCCAACATCAATAACTGGCGGAACAAACATGCTAAAAATAGAAAAAATCTAATAAAACATATGAAAAGAGCTAGTAATTTATACTAGCCCTTTTCATATATAAAGCTTTTAATTAGAACTTCTTTTTATATTTAAAAATATTTATAATTTTAACCCTTTAAATAAGTCTGCTAATGAGTAACCTTCTTCTTCGTCATTATATTGCATATACTCAGTTGAAGTTTCTACAGCATCTTTTATGCTTAAGCTCATTTTCTTATTTTCATCATCTATGTTTAAGATTTTAACCTTAACGTCTTGACCTAATGATAATACATCTGATGGCTTAGCTATATTTTCATCACTGATTTCTGAAATGTGAACTAATCCCTCAATACCAGGTAAAACTTCAACAAAAGCTCCAATCTTTATAAAGTTAGTTACTTTACCAGGAACAACATCTCCAACTTTTAATCCTTCTAGTGTTTCCCATGGATTTTTAACAACATCTTTTAATGAAAGCGCTATTCTTTCTCTTTCCATATTAACTTCAGAAACGAAAACTTGAACTTCATCACCAATAGCAACAACCTCTTCTGGTTTATGTACTCTTGACCATGACATATCACTTAAGTGAACTAACCCTTCTACTCCACCGATATCAACGAAAGCACCAAATTTAGCTAACCTAGTTACTTTTCCAGTTCTCTTTTCTCCTTCTTTAATTGAAGACCAAAGAGCTTTCTTTTCATTATTTCTTATTTCTTCATCTATTACTCTTCTTGAAACAACAACTTTTCTATTTTCCTTGTTGAATTCTATAACTCTAACCTCTAAAGTTTTTCCAACTAAATCTTCTAAGTTTTCTATTCTTCTTCCTGCACATTGAGAAGCTGGCATAAATACTCTAAGACCATTAAAGTCTCCTACTATTCCACCTTTAACGACTTCTTTTAATGTAACTTTTATTGATGCTTCTTTTTCGAAGGCCTCTTTTAAATCATCCCAAACCTTTATGGCATCTGCTCTTTTCTTTGATAAAAGAACATTTCCCTCTCCATCATCACCGCTTAATACCATTACAAATATATCGTCATCTACATTTATTGAATTTATATCAAAATCTTTGTCACTTGAAATTTCATTTCTTGGTATTACACCATCTGCAAAGTGTCCAATATTAACTATTATTTCATCATTTTTTACACTTATAACTTTCCCTTTAACTATTTCACCTTTATGAAAATGCTTTAATTCAAAGCTATCCATTAAATCTGACATTGTAAGATTTTCACTCATTTTTACATCTCCTTTATTTAAGGTTTACCTTATAAAATATTTTACATAACTATATAGGATAAAACAAGTAATACTTATAATTTATTACATTATTAACCAAATAAAAATTACCTAATAATATTCTATTATTAGGTAATTAAATCACTTAATCTTCAATTGAAACTAATTCATAACCAACTTCTTCTAAGGCCTCTCTTAAAGTGTCTTCATCAACTTCAGTATCAACTACAGCTCTACCAACTTCTACTTCTAAAACATCTACCCCATCAACATCTAATAAAGCTGCTTGAACGTGTCTAACACAATTTGAACATGACATTCCATCGATTTCTAAAATAAGTTTGCTCATAAAAAAATCTCTCCTTAAAAATTTAATTTATTTATATAATATACTTGAATTTTATATAATAATTCATAGATATTATTCATAACTTTTTAATATCTATGATTTTTAACTAACCTCTGGTAAATACCCATGTATCTCCTTCTGAAAGCTCATGGTTAAATTCATATCCATCCAAATCAAACTTCTTAATATCCTCTGATTTAGTTATACCATTTTGAGTTATATATCTTACCATTTCTCCTCTTGCTTTCTTAGCATATACAGTAACCACCTTATATTCAAGACCCTTTCTTTCCTTAAATACCGGAGTTATAACTCTAACTTTTTTCTCAATTTTTTTTACTGACTTATAATACTCATTAGAAGCTAAGTTTATAACAACCTTTTCATCGTGATTTTCTAAATCATCTAAAATAGCATCTATTATTTTATCTCCCCAAAAGTCATAAAGATTTTTAAAGCCATCAATTGAAATTTTTGTTCCCATTTCTAATCTATATGCTTTTGTTCCATCTAGTGGTTTTAAAACACCATAAAGACCAGATAATATCCTTAGAGATTCATTGCAAAACTCTAATTCTTCCTTGGTAAAATCATCTGCATTTAACCCTCTATAGGCTTCTCCTTTAAATGATAATACGAAAGGCTTTTCATCACCATAATAAATTGTATTCCAATCTTGAATTTTGGTGAATGTGTGAACTCCTAAATCTTCACTTATTTTCATTAATGGGCATAAGTCATGAACCTCTAACTCTTTTAAGTCATCCATTATAGTTTCAGCCTCATTAATAAATTTTGGCTTACTTGTTTTTAAATCTAACTTTACCTCAGTTAAATCTAAAGTTTTTGCAGGCGATAATAAAGCTAATATAAGTATCACCTCTTTCTTCATTAATTTGATTAAAAATATTATATAATAAAATAATTTTATTTGAAAATATCCTAAACATATTATTATAAAATTATTTAAATATACTTAATAATAATACTTTCAGAAGATTCAATCAATATTTTTTTCTATTAAAAACAAAAAAAATTTAAGGTCAAAAGACCTTAAATTATTTTTTATATATACTATTGTAACAGTGATTTATTATATCACTTCTTTTTATTATCCCTATAAATATGCCATTATCATCAACAACTGGTACAAAGTTTTGAGAAATGGCTAATGATATTAAACTTTCCATATCTTCATTAATGCAAACGCTTTTATGTTTTACTCTTCTTGGTATGTCTCTTACACTAACAGTATTAGTATTCTTAAAATTAAGCTCTGGATTTCTTTTCAATGTCCAAAGCAAATCCCCCTCTGTTAAAGTACCTATATATTTTCCTGTTTTATCTATAAGCGGAATAGCCGTATATCCATGATGCTCCATTCTCTCAATAACTTGTCTCATTGTTGCATCTGTATATTCATAAGCTACCTCACTTTTTGGTGTTAGAAAAAAAGCAATATTCATAATATATCAGTTCCCCTATTTTTTATAGTAATTGTTCTACTTTTATTTTATCATACATATTGTTTTTTAAGTGACAATATGTTGTCATTTAGCTAATTTTTTAAATTTATAATCAAGATCAATATATTCTGTATCGTTTATTAAAGAGTTTGTAGATTCATAAACTAAATTTCCAGACAGAGTCTTTTTCAAAACAACCTCTTGTCTCACATTTTTATTACATTTTGGACATTTTCCTATAGATACAAATCTCCAACTAAATAGTCTAAAAGGATGCTCCATTTCTACTTTCACATTGCATTTTGGACATTTAAACTCTACATCTTCATATTCTAAACTATAATTTTTTAAATCTTTCACTCTAATAGACGGCATATTATATACATCTTCTACTATATACTCTTTTACTTTTTTAACATTATAAAGTCTTTTAAAAACCTCAGCTGTATAAACAGCATCATTTAATGCATCATGTAGCTTACTTTTATCCATTTTTATTTTTAACTCTTCTAAGGCATGCTTTAAACTTAAAGATTTTTTATGAGCTAAAATTTTAGTGCAATATTTTTGTATATCAATATATTTTTTTATCCAACTTATATTGTTATAGGAATGATACTTTGCGTTATTAACTATATGAACAATATCATCAGTTGCCCATGAACAAAGTATATCATCTTCTTCAATAAAATCTTTAAGATTGTCCATAGCATCCTCGAATTTAATTCCATCTTTTAAATTCTCTTCAGTTATTCCTGTTATATCAATTATCTTAGGATTTAAAACTCTAAATACTGATGGCTTAATATATGTTTTAAACTCATCTACTTTCTGCATAAATTTATTTAATTTTATAGCCCCAATTTCTATTATTTCATTATAGGAATCTAATTCCTTTAATTCCTTGTGCTCATTATAAATATTAGGATAAAATTTTGTAATATTTTGCATATTATTAAATTCTAGGTCTATTATTACATACCCCATTCTCTACATCCTCTCACTATCTATATCCATATATAATTATGCCACGAAATTCTAATTTTTTCATTAAAATCAAGTTATTATTATTTTTTAACCAAAATCCTCAACATAAATCCCTTTTTATCTTATCTCATAACTTTTATTTTATTGAGTTATATTATAATTTTCAATAGACAAAATTAAACTTTTATTTAAATAAAAAGCACTGAACTTTTTTCCTGTTCAGTGCTTTAAAAATTTTAGAATTTAGTCCAAAGTTCTAATGCTCTTTCAACTAAATTTTCATGTCTATTTTTTAATGAATCCATATTCCAGTCTTCTAACTCTAAAACTTCCTTAGTTACAGCAAAATCGCTCTTTTTGCTTAAGTATTGTTCAACTTTTTCAGCAAATGGCTTATTATTAGCTCTTGTGTTCTTAGCTCCTGATATTATAACTAAGTTTCCAAATTTATTAGCCCAGTTTCTTCTCTGATCTGCTGTAAAGTTTTCTCTCCAGTAAGCTTCCTTAGCATTTCTAGGAAGAACATGCTCTATCATAATCTTATCACTATAATCTAATACTTCATTTGGTCTCTTTTCCATATCAAGTCTTACGAAAATATATTTAGGTATCATCATTCTACCTTTGCTATAGAAGTCTATATCATTTAAAGCATTTTCAAAGTATGCTGTTGTTCTTCCTAAATCATATAAGAATACTGATTCTTCTTTTATTTCTTCTAAAGAATCTTTTTCTTCTATAACTTCTAAAATTTTATAAACTCTATTTAATCTATCTGCAAATGAGTTTCCATTTACCCAATCAATAACAAGTCTTTTCTCTAGAACTTTAACAAAATCTAAAACTAATTTATCATTATTAAACTTCTCAGCAAATCTAATAATTGCTGCCATCCATTCATCATATGGTAGTAATTCTCTCATTATATTTATTAAATTCTTATAATAGATCTTGTCCTCTTCAGATACTCCTTCAAGATTTCCATCTATTATGTACTTATCATATAATGCCTTTATAGCTGTTAAGTGATTTACAAAGTTAACTCCTAAATATCCAGGCTCATTTCTAAATATCTTCTTGCTAAATTCCTCATATACACTTTCTTCAGCTTTATTTTTAAGCTTCATTGTTCTCATGAATCCTATAATTTGGTCAAGTTTTTCTTTACCTAAATCTTGTTCATGATTTTCCCAAATATCAGTATATTCTTTTCTTATTTCAGGATCTATAACTCTTAAGTTTTCACTCTTTAAAAGATCTGAATCTGTTAAAGGTAATCCTCTTGCATTTATTACATTGAATAATCTAAATGCTGAAGTAAATGATTCAGTTGTTATTACAACAAGTACAACTTTTTGAAGTAAGTAAACTATGAACTCATTTAACTTTTCTTCTAAAAGATCTCCTTCTTCATTGAAGAAATTAGCTCTAAATACTTCTATTGCATTAACCATATTTTGTTTAGCTTCTGAAAGTTCTGCTATGTCTAAATCTTTAACTAAATCAGTTCCACCATCATTTAATATGTACTTTTTGAAGAATTCTTCTTCTTTTCCTCTAGCTTTAACTCTTATGCTTTCTTTAATTCCCATAAGAACATTTGGCTTTTGGTATATTAAATCAGATAATACTTTTTTATATTCTTCATTATCTATTAAATCTCTTATAGTAGCTATTAACATTATGATTGATGTAAGTCTTTGTTGTCCATCTATTACATCATATATACCACATCCATCATCTTTATATTCTTTAGAACATAAAACAATACTACCTAAGAAATATGGCTCGTATTGATCAAACTCTTTACTACCTCTGCTTTTATTTAATTCTACTGATTCCCAGATATCATCAACTAATTGCTTTAAGTTTTCTTTAGTCCAAGAATACGCTCTTTGATAATCTGGAATTTCAAATAAGAACTTATTACTTAATAAATCCTTTATGTAATATTCTTTTGCTTTTACCTTTTCTGTAAACAAAATATACATGCCTCCTAAATTTTTGCTATTTATTTAAAGTGCTCTTTTACTTAATAATCCTACTCATGAAAAAAAGCCATTTAAGGCTTTTTTTCATAAAATACATCATTATTTTATTATAACAAAATTAATTTAATTTGTCTAAAATTAAGTTATATTGCTATTTTTATATACATAAATAGCAATTTTTTCTTTTATTTAATATCTATTCCGGCCATTTTCATTAAGTATCTAGCATTTCTTGTTTGCGAAACACCTTTTCTTAAAATATAATCAAACTTTAGTTTATTATCTTCATAATATTCTCTAAAATTATAATTTTGAATAGTTGAATTTTCCTTTTCCATATCACAAAGTTCAAAATCATGAGTTGATACTAATCCTAAGGTATTTCCTTTTAAAAGCTGATTTATTAAAATCTCTGCACCTTCATGCCTATCTAAAGAATTGGTACCTTTAAATATCTCATCTAATAAGAATAAAATCTTTTCTTTTCTTTTTACACCCTCAACAATAATCTTTATTCTAAGTATCTCAGCATAGAATGATGATATACTTTCCTCAAGATTGTCTCCAGTTCTCATACATGTATATACTTCTAATATTGGTGTCTCAAAGCTTTCTCCTTTTACCGGTAAACCTAAATAAGCTAATATACAGTTAAAACCTACTGTTCTTAAGAATGTGCTCTTACCAGACATATTAGATCCTGTAATTAAAATAACTCGCTTATCTTTAGTTATTTCAAAGCTATTTCCTACACCTTTATCACCTAGCATAGGATGACTAAGATTTTTTCCTTTAAGGGTGTATCCATTGTTTATTTCCGGCATAGCCCATCCATTATTATTATAAGTAAATCCAGCTAGAGAAACTAAAGCTTCAAAGTCACCTAATGCGGTCATCCACCCCTCAAATTCATCCTTATTATTCTTCTTCCAAGTTTCAAGCCTTGATAAAATTTGATAATCCCAAAGTAAATAACAGTTTAGTAGAACATAAAAAGCATTTCCTCTATCATAAAGCCATCCAGTTATTCTTTCTAATTTCTTTAACTCTCCACTTGCACTTTTATCCTTATTACTTAAATTGCTTTTTATCTCATTAAGTCTATTAGATTCAAAGGTTTCTTTTTCCACTAACCCTAAAGCATCTACATATGTTTTTATTCTATACTTTAAATCTTCAAAAATATTTAATCCCTTAACAACATCCTTATTGCCAATCTTTAAAATCACATAACTTACTAAGAGAGAAATCAATAAGATTTGCCAAGTGACAATATTAATGCCTACTAAAATTGTAATTCCAATATTTATTAAAGGCATTAATATTCGTAAAATGTTTATTAAAGGTGATATGCCCTTATGATTATCTTTTAGCCAATCTCCTAAATACTTTTCCTTCTTTCCTTTTTTATCTTTCAGAGATGATATAAATTCATGTCTAAAGTCAACCTTTTTAGAAAGTTCCTTTAAGGCTTCTTGTCTAAGTATAATCTCCTCCTTACTTGGAAGCTCTTCTAATTTTAATAAATCACTTAACTTAGTTCTTCCATAAACAGTGCCAGTTTCATTTATCCACTGGAATAAAGAATTTTTACCAAATATATCCAAGTCATTTATAAATGGATGTTCATTATCTAAATATTCCTCACCAAAATCTTTAAATTCTCTCCATTTCCCTTCTAATCTCAAAACTTCTTTTTTGTTTATATCTATAAGCGCTTCTTTTTTATTTATTTTGTTAACTATCCCCTCATGAACCTTTGCTAAATATAGAAATAATGCTGAATTAAGCAAAAATAATATAATCCCAAATGATATGGAGCTTATACTATATGCATAGTATATAAAAAATAAAATACTCAAAGAAACAAGCAATCTCAATGCACTTATTATATTATAATCTCTTCTTAATCTACTTAAACTAGTTGAATATTCTTTTATTCTTTTCTCATAAACACTTTTTCTATTATCCATATTTATCCTCTCAAACTACTTTTTTAATATTATACCATAGTTAACATATTTTAATACAAGGCAGGTTTTAAACTAATGCAAAAAAGACCCTGTACAAATAGTACAGAGCCTTTTTTTTATCTTTTGTGTATTTCTAAAAGCTTATCTCCAATATTTATTTTTTTTCCGTTTTTAAAGAAAATAAATTCATCTTCTTTTAAATCTGTAAATATTATAGGAGTAGTCTTTAGTATATTATTTTCTTCTAAGCAGTTTAAATCAAAGAGGATAAGTTTTTCTCCACTCTTAACCATATCACCTAATTTAACTAGAGATTTAAATCCTAATCCTTTTAATGAAACTGTATCAATACCAATGTGTATTAAAATCTCTCTTCCTAAATCACTTTCTATTTTAATAGAATGCTTAGTCTTAGAAATCCATGTTACTTTTCCATTAACCGGAGAACAAAGTACTCCTTCTGAAGGTTCTATGGCTAAACCATCTCCCATGAGCTTACAAGAGAATATTTCATCATCAACCTCTTCTAAGTCAATTATCTTTCCACTCATAGGCGATAATATTATATCATCCAAAGTTTTACCTTTTTTTATCTTTTTCTTCTTTGATTTTACTACTTTCCCCCCATACCACTCATAATTTCTTTAATTTGAGTTTTTAGTACGTCTGATTTTCCACCGAATATAGCTTGAATATTTTCTCCAACTTGCATTACACCAGCTGCTCCAAGCTCTTTTAATCTGTCTTTATTAACTTTACTTGAATCATTAACTGTTACTCTCAATCTAGTTATACAAGCATCTAATTTATTTATGTTACCTGCACCACCTAAAGCTATTAAAATTTCAGCCGCTAAATCATCATTTGAAGTTGTATGTTCATTATCTATATCATCAAATATATCGTCATCTTCTCTACCAGGAGTCTTAAGATTAAACTTTCTAATAAAGAATCTAAATAGGAAGTAGTAAACTACTGCGAAGCATAATCCTACAACTATTACTAACCACCATCTAGTTCTGTTTGGTATTACACCAAATAACATGAAGTCAATAAGACCACCTGAGAAAGTCATACCAACTTTAACATTTAATATTTGCATTATCATAAATGAAAGACCTGCTAATACACAGTGTATTGCGAATAACACTGGTGCAACGAATAAGAATGCAAATTCTAAAGGTTCAGTAATACCTGTTAAGAATGAAGTTAATGCTGCTGAGAATAAGATACCAGCTGCGATTTTCTTCTTACCTGGTTTAGCTTCATGGTACATTGCTAAAGCCGCTGCTGGTAATCCAAACATCATGAATGGGAATTTACCAGTCATAAATGTACCTGCTGTAAATGGAACTCCATCTTTTAATTGAGCAAAGAATATTTGTTGGTCTCCCATTACTAGTTGACCAGCATTGTTTGTGTATTCTCCAAATTGATACCAGAATGGGTTATACCAAATATGGTGTAATCCAAATGGAATTAATGCTCTTTCTATAACTCCAAATAAGAAAGCTGCTATTGTTGGGTTAGCATCTATCATACTCTTTGAGAAGTATAATAAAGCATTTTGTATTGGTGGCCATACAAATACCATGATTCCACCTATAATTAATGCTGCTAAAGCTGTTACTATTGGAACGAATCTCTTACCAGCAAAAAATCCTAAATATGAAGGTAATTCTATTTTATAGAATTTCTTAAATAAAGCTGAGGCTACAACCCCGATTATAATACCACCAAAAACACCGGTTTGAAGTGTTGGTATTCCAAGAACGGTTGCATACATACCTGTTTTAACATTTGCAACTACATCAGCAGTTACTCCAGCACCGATTCCCATTGTTACATTAAGTATTAAGAATCCAACGATTGCCGCAAGCCCTGCAACACCGTCTCCTTCAGCTAATCCTACAGCAACACCTACTGCGAAGATTAATGGTAAGTTAGCAAATATAATATCTCCAGCACTAGTCATTATTGTTGCTATTAATTGGAACCATCCTGCATTTAACGCTGGTGCAATGTTTAAGAAATCTGGATTTTGAAACATTGTACCAAATCCAAGTAATAAACCTGCCGCTGGTAATAAAGCAACTGGTAACATTAGGGCTTTACCTATTCTTTGTAAAACTCCAAAAGCTTTCTTCATCTTAATCTCTCCTTTTTTAAATGATTTCTTTCTTTATAATTCCTCAAAATATATAAAAAATAAAGACTCAAATTTATTATTCCTATAAGACACCTATTTTATGATTCAATAGGTATTAAAATAATAAATCCAAGTCTTGCCTGCTAATCCAGTAACAATCCTAGCTATTCTCTTTTATTACAGATATAACTCTGTGAATATGCATTGTTAAATATAATATTTCGTCATCACTAACTTTATAATTGTACTTTGTGCCCATATAATCTTTTATTTTTACGGCACATTCATATGCATCCTTGTAATTAACCTTAATTACTTCTAAAAATGAATTTTCTTTATTTTCGCTTTGAGTATCTGTCATAACTCTTTTTGCAAAATACTTCAAATGCGTAAGTAGCCTATCATAACTTATATCGTCATCATCAAACTCAACTGAAAAATTGTATCTTATGATATTTAAAATTCCTTTTACTATGTTAGTCATTTTTGTTGATTGACTTGCTGTCTCTTGATAGGTAGCATTTATTATATGTAATGCTATAAATCCAGCTTCATCAATAGGTAGTGATATCTTTAATTTTGAATTAATATGATCTACCGCCCAAAGTCCAATTTCAAATTCTTCTTTATGAATCCTTTTTATTTCATGTAAAAATTCATTTTTAATTTTAATGTTTTTTTGATATCTTTTAATTGAAAAAGCAATGTGGTCTGCTAGAGAAATGTAAACTTGTTTATCAAGCTTTCTATCTAGTGTTTTTTCAGCATGTATTATTATCTCATGAGCTAATTGAAAAATACCATCTGGAATTTGATTAATAAGTCTTTTTATCTTATCTCCTACTCCACGTTTATCAACAGTAAATGTTTTTTCTATTTTACTGTTATCAATCTCTTGACCTACTTTTTTCTTAAAAGCTATTCCACACCCCATTAAAATAACTTCTTTCTTAGTCTTTGGGTCTATTGATACTACTACATTATTATTAAGAATTTTCTCTATGATCATAGATTTGTCAACTCCTTGGTCTTGAGAAAATAAAAAACCTAAATTAAGAAAATAGTGTACCTTTCTTAATTTAGGTATTGCCTGCTTTACAGTAACAATCCTGTTCTATAATTACACTGTAATTATAGCATCAGATTTTGCTTCTGTAAAGCTTTTATTCGTTTTATCTACATCTTTCGACTTTATTTTTGTGACGCTAATGCATCGTATATTTTTGAAAGATTTTCTTTCATAGCATCTAAGTAACTTATACCATCTTCATTACTTTCTAATGTATATATTTTCTCAATTTTTCCTCCAACCTCATTTGCTAATGTTTGTGATATTTTCTCACTAGCTAATTCAGGCATAAAGATTGTTTTTATATTATTCTCTTTACAGAACTTAACTATTTCTTGCATTTTTTGAGGAGTTATTTCTCCCTCTCCAAAAAGATTTTCAACACTAACTTGTTTTAAACCAAATTCTCTGCATAAATATCCAAACGCTGCATGCCCAGTAACAAAATCTTTGTTAGTTAATCCATTGAACTTTTCTTTATACTCATTTGCTAAAGAATCAGCTTGCTCTGAAAACTTATTATAATTCTCTTCATAGTAAGCTTTATTTTCTGGATCCACTTCAACTAAAGCATTTTTTATATTTAATGCTTCCACTTTTGCTCCATTTAAACTCAACCAAAGATGAGGATCTACTTTATCCCCTTCTTTTAATACATCTGCTCCAGTAGATGCATCTACTGTTTTAACCTCTTTATTTTCTATTGTATTAAGCACTTGATCTATCCAATGTTCCATACCTAATCCATTATAAACAAAAACTTTCGCTTTATTTAATTCAAGTAAATCTTGAGTTTTAGGTTCAAAATCATGTGGTTCTGCTCCGTTAGGAACCATTGTTTTTATATTCACCTTATCTCCACCGATTATTTCAGTAAATTCTCTTAAAGGCTCAATGCTTACAACTACATCTACTTTTCCGTTATCTTTGTTATTTTCAGCAGTTTTAGCACTTTGGCATCCAACAAAAAAAGCTGCCATAATTATACCTAAAAAAACTGTAATTAATTTCTTTCCCATATTCCCTCCAGTTTGCAAATGATTTGCATTATTATAATATAAACTTTATATTACTTTTCTATTATTGTCAATATTTATAAAAAAACTATCATAGAAAGTAAAAAAATAAGACTCTACCATTAATTCCTTTGATAAAGTCTTATACTCTTTAAACTTTAAAGCTCTATTATATTTATATTTTCTCTTTCCTTTAAAAGATTAATTTCTCTCTTTTGACAAGTAAATAAAATTATTTGATTCTTTTCTGATCTTCTATATATTATATCTAACATAGTCTTTAATCTTTTATCATCATATTGAGTAAAACTTTCATCTAGTATTATAGGAACTTTTTTATTTTCAAATATTATATCAATAATACCTATTCGAAGAGCTAAATATATTTGATCATAAGTTCCACTACTAAGATAATTAGTATCCATAATAGCATTATTTTTTGTATTTTTAACAACTAAATTATAATCCTCTGATACCTTTAAATCCTTATATACTCCCTTAGTTACTTCTCCAAAAACCTCTTCTACTTTTTTATTTATTACAGGCCCGAAGCTCTTTTGAAGTTCTTTAAAAGCTTTCTCCATATACTTTGCTGCAATCTCTATACCTTTTAAATTTTTTTCTAACAATTTGATTTTTTCTTTTACTTCTGCTAAATCTTCATCTATTATAAATAAACTTCTACAGGTTAATTCTTTACTACTTATTAGATATTCTACATCTTTTATTTCTTTTTCAACATTCAATAATTCATTATTTTTGCTCTTTATTTCCTTTAAAATTTCTTCTTCACTATAATAATCTTCCTCAATATCCTTAGTTAATTCATACTTAAGTCCATTTTTAACTTCTGCTACATCTCTTCCTTTAAGTAACAGCTTACAACTTTCCATTACCCCATTTAGTTTATTTTCTAAACTTTCCTTATATTCTATCTTTTTTAATATTTCATCTAAACTAAAATATACTTCCCTTAATTCCTTGTTTTGTAAAGATGTATTGATTAAATAATTTCTAATTCTACTCTCTAAGCTTAGAATATTATGATTTAACTCACTTAAATTTTCTTCTACTTCTTTCAATTCTGCTTTTTTTCTATTTAGCAAATCTTCTTGATTTTTCTTTTCTCTTGAAAGCTCCAAGATTTCCTCTAAAGAATTTGCTCTAGTAACCTTTAGAAGCTTTTCTATAAAAGCTTGATTATTTGATAATATTTCCTTAGTTTCTTCTTCTTTCAATAGAACTAAACTTTTTTCTTTTTCTTTGATTTCAATTGAAAGAATATCTAATTCTTTTTTGATAAATCTATAATCTTCTAATGTTTCCTTAATAGCATAATCATTTTTTACATTAAGAAAATTTTTATATTCATTAATTTTATTTTCTAATGATTTTAATTCCTCTTTTTCTTTTATAGAATTATCTATTTCACTAATTATCTCATTTATATTATTTTTTTCCTTTTTATAAGAATTGCTTTTAGCTAACAAAAAGATAAATGATAACATTCCAACTATTGCCAATGCTAAATTTATTATATTTTCACTCTTTAAATAATTGAAAAAGAAAAAAAGAAAAATTACTCCACTTATAATTTCTCCTATTCTGCATAAAAGAATCTTCTTTGAAAAGCTATTGTCTTTATCCTGAAATTCTTCTAAATCATCTTTAAAATCATTTTTCCCTAAATTATATCTTTTCTCTAAATCATATTTTTCTAAATCACTTTCTATTTCAATTACTAAACTATCATTTAATCTTAAAGCATTTAAATGACTTAAAAAATCATTTTTCTTTTCATTTAATTGATAGAGTCCACTCTTAATTTCTTTTATAACCTCATAGTTTTCCTTTAGCTTACTTTCCTCAACTCTTAACTCAATTAGCTTAGTTTCTAAATTATTTGATAACTCATTTAAAATCCCATATTTTTTTAATTTTTCGTTGTATTCATTTATAGAGTCTTTTAATTCACTTATTTTCTCTTCTTTTTCTTTCATAGAATTTTTTAGAACTTCATGATTTCTGAATTCTTCTTTTAATTCATTAATCTTTTTTAGGTCACATATAGCTTGTACATCTTTTAATTCTTCCAATAAAGTTCTTAGATTATTTTCTAACTCTTCTTTTTTATTTAAGTATTCATTTATATTTTCATACTCATTTTTTAGTTCTGATTTTTTCAGATGTTCCTTTGCTTGTTCTAGTTCCTTAATTCTAAGATTTAAATCCTCTTTTTTTAATTTTAGTTTATTCAAATATACTTCATTTTCTATATTTTCTTCATGAATAACTATTCTTTTATATCGTTCTTCTAAAAGATTGCTTTCTTTGACCTTTAATAAATCAAGCTTCCCTGTTTTTCTTAAATTGGTTAATTGCTTTTTATTTTCATTTAAATTATTTTTTATTTTTTTATAAGAAACTTCATCTGCTCCGCACTCTAAAATATTTATAATCTTATTTAAGACATCATCTTGTTTAGAATTTTCTACACTACATCCCATTTGACTTATGAATAGAGTGTTTTTAAATCCATCTGCTGAAATATTTAATATATCTTTTCCAGGCTCTTGCCAAGAATATTTATTTATTTTCTCTCCTGTTATATTATTAAAAATATTTCCTTCATCGTATTTCTTAGTCTTTCCAAAGCTTCTATCTATTAAAAGTTCTTCATTTTCTACTTCTATAAGTAACTCTCCTGAAAATGTACTTTTTCCTATTGGAGTATATTTTGCTCTATCTGCTAAAGATTTTTTACCTTTTTTGTTATCAACGCCATATAGCATAACCTTTATGAAAGATTGTAGTGTACTTTTACCACTTTCATTTTCACCATAAATTATGTTAAATCCCTCTTTTAATTCTAATTCTTTATTTTCTAATTTCCCAAAGGATTTTGCATTTATTTTCTTAATTATCATTTAAATTCACTTCTCCATCTAAAAGACTTTCCATACCAAATCTAAAAGCTATATCAAGTATTTCATCATCCTCTTCTCCTGATTCAAAAGCATCTTTTATTAGGGAACAAAAAATACCTTTAATTGAATATTCATTACTAAGCTCATCTATATCTATTTTAATTCTAGTAGAGTTCTCAATCTTACAATAAAAAAATTTCTCTCTAATTAAATTTTCCAATAAATCAGTGTCAATTTTAAAATGCTCCTCTATATTTCCTTTTAATATAACTTTAAATAAATTTTTTACTCTTGATTCTTTTGAAAAAGTATTTAATATTTTTTCGATTATTTCTTCCTTAGTTTCACATCCTGATACATCAACTTCTTTTATGAAATATTCTCTTTTATTCATTTTTACAAAGTTTAAATCTACTGCTCCTAAAGTTACATTTCCTAATATTATTCCTTTGTTTCCAGCTTCATCAAACCCTCTTCCCTCTGGACAACCTACATACGCATAATAAGTTTTACCGATTTTCTTTATTCCTGAAAACTTATGAATATGACCTAAAGCTATATAATCCATATTACTAGCTTCTATCTCTTTAAATAAAAGAGGATTGTATTCTCCAACTTCATTATTTCCTAACTCTCCATGTAGAAGCATAATTTTTATTAAATTTTTATCATCTTCTTCCACTCTAAAATCTTTTAGTTGTGATTCCCTAATATACTTATCATTGAATGATGCTCCATATACCACTGTGTTTAATTCAGGTATTTCTACCCTCTCCATTTGATTATTAAATATATAAACATTTTTTCCCCAACTAATCATGTTATAAAAAGATTTTTTATTATAAGGATCATGGTTTCCAGCAGCAATAAATACTTTTATATTATGCCTACTTAGTTTATCCATCTGATCTTTTATAAAAATAAGAGTACTCTTTTCCACAGTATCATTGTCAAAAAGGTCTCCTGTTAAAAGAATTAAATCAACTTTTTCATCTATTCCTTTATTTATTATTTTACTAAAGCATTCTCTTAATTCTGCTCTTCTCATTACACCTATTTCTTTTGGTAATTCCTTAAAAGGAGTATCAAAATGAATATCGCTACAATGTAATATTTTTACCTTTTTCAACAGCATGACACCTCGCTTATTCCAATTTATTCTAATTTTATCATAGAGAATGTCAAAAAAAAAGACTATCTAGAGGATGTAACATCCTCTAGATAGCTTTTTGCGGTAGAAGTTTAAGCTTCATGTTTTGGTGGTTTACCTTCCATAACACTTCCTCCTGCTATATCTTCAGAATCACTATGTAGGTTATCTTCAATGGTCGTTTCTGCGTTTGTTTCTGCAATGCCCATATATATTACCTCCTACTTTCAAATGAATCTTTGGTTTAATTAAGTACTAGCGAAAGGGTTATTATTTTAACTGACTTTCATAAGCTTCTACCATTCTTTTTACCATTTCGCCGCCTACGGAACCACATTGTCTTGAACTTAGGTCTCCATTATAATCTGAGAATGGTACACCTAGCTCTCTAGCTACCTCAGTCTTGAATTTACTTAATCCATTTTTTGCTTCTGGAACTAATGTTTTTGACATTTCTAATTCCTCCTTTGGCTTTGGTAATTTGTAAGCTTGAAATTTGTTTATCTCTTGCTTACACTATTATATTAACCAGAATGCAGATTATAAACCTATGAAATAGAAGGATTTTTATCTATATAATGCCAATATAATATAACTCTCTTTCAAAGCAATTTAGACTCTTAAAAAGTAACTACCAATGAAAATTCACCTAAAACCTCTATATAATTATTTATCTTTTAATTTTTAATACTACACCTAATCCTATTAATAACATAGCTATTTGTGCTACAGTTTCTCCACCTATAGGAGATCCTGTATTAGGAATCTCATTTTCTTTTTTGTTGTTTTCTTCAACATCTTCTTGATTATTATCTATTTTATTTTCATTATTTTTTTGATTTTCTACATTTTCATCTACTTTAGGTAATTCTTCCTTACTAGCCTCATTATTTCCTTCATTATTTTTTTCTTTGTTTTTATCTGAATTTATATTAGCATCTTCTTTATCTTCTTTAGGTATATTATTATCCACATCTTCTTTAGATGTATTATTATCCACAGGCAAATCCTTCTCATTTATTGATGCTAAATTAGTATATTTTCCATCTTCAGAGCTAGGTATTTTTAACTCTCCTGAATTAACTAAATCTCTAACTTTTTTATAGTTTTCTGAGTTTGGATCTATACCTAGCAAACGCCAATTATTTTGTTTTTTTGCATTTATAACACCATTTTTAACATTTTTAATATAATCTATAGCTAAATTTCTTATTGTTCCTTCTTCTTCTCCATAAGCAGTTTTAGAATCCCAAAGTTTTTTAAAATCTTTACCTTCAAAGATTCCTCCCTTTCCTTGTAATTGTCCAAGCCTATATGAATTCATTCCTAATTTTAAGACATCTGTATCCTTAAGTTCCCTTCCATCCTTATATTTAACATCCTTAATTCTATTTCCTTCTTTTTCTCTTAAATCAATTTTATAAGTTATTCCACCAAACATATCATTAGTACTGTATTTAGATGCTCTTCTTTTAGGATTAAAACTTGGAGTAATGTCTCCTGGATTTAATGTATTAAAATATCCAGCAGCCCATTCCATGTATTTTTTTAAGTCTTTTCCTGTTACTTCATAAACGCTTATTTCTCCACCAGTATATCTATAGTTATACGCTATATCTTTTTTCTTTATTTCTCCTAAATCTAACTTAGCTTTATCATTATCTATAGCTAATGCTATTACATCAGCCTTACTATAATACTTTCCAACTTCATGAAAGAAGTCAATTAATGGAGTATCTTCTATATGTATTGTAGGTATTCCTTTTATGTAATCTTCATCTACCATATTAACCCCTTCAAGTCTTCCGATAACTGAATTGGCATCTTTACGCAACTCTTCGTGAAAAGGCTTTAATAGATTTTCTATTTCTTTATCTGATTCTACATTAGCCACTGAAATAGTATTAGTGCTTTTATTTTTTAATACATTTTTACCATTTTCTTTTTTGAATGTTAAATCTATTTTTGAGACAGCCTGTCCATATTTTCCTGGTTCAGTTATAATTACTCCATTTATAATATCGTTTTCAACTAGTTTATGCATATGTCCACCTATAATTGCTGTAAGTTCAGGACACTGATTAGCAATATCTCTAACACCTGTATTCGGGATTTCATTTTCATTATCTAAGCCCATATGCATAACGCCAATCATAGCATCAACTTTTCCATCTAATTCTTTTATAATCTTTTTTGTTTCTTTAACTGGATCTCTAAACTCAATTCCTTTTATATTATATGGTTTTTCAAATTCTTTTATCATAGGAGTATCCATTCCTATAATGCCTATTTTTATTCCGTCTCTTTCTATTATAGTATATCCATCCATATATCTTGTTCCATCGTCATTATAGATGTTACCCGCTAATACTTTTCCTTCAAATTGATTTGTTACATGCTTAAGAACATCTAATCCAAAGTTAAATTCATGGTTTCCCATTTCCCAAACATCATATTTCATCTTATTCATACCTAAAACCATAGGTTGCTTAGGTCCTTTATTAAAAGTTTCAACAAAGTTATCTTGAATT
The DNA here is from genome assembly GCF_034439435.1 of Clostridium sp. LIBA-8841. GTDB lineage: Bacteria > Bacillota > Clostridia > Clostridiales > Clostridiaceae > Sarcina. The sequence goes on from NZ_JAPCKJ010000001.1 coordinate 1,205,068, forward strand.
GAGTCACCTGCATCTACAAGAATTACATTTTGATTCTCTTTTCTTTCTTTTTTTACAATTGTTGATATTTGTGATAAGCTTCCTGAATTATTTTCAGTATCTGATGCATAATCCCAAGGAACAAATCTTCCATGTATATCTGAAGTTCCTAAAATAGTAACTTTAGTTTCATTAGAAATTTCCTCCCCCTTAACGACTTTATCATTAAAAAAACATAGATTTAATGATAAAAACATAATTGTAGCAAAACTTAATGGTTTAATAATTTTTCTCACTATTCTTTATCCCCTTTACTTTTAAACTGTACAGATAATATTATACATCGTTTTAAAATCGTTTACAATTTTTATATATTTTACACATTTTATAATATAAACATCTTTACAAAAACCAATATTTTTTTTAAAATTAAGCAAAAAAAAATCAGTAAATTAATTTACTGATTTTCTGGCAGGGGCAGTAGGACTTGAACCCACAACCAATGGTTTTGGAGACCACTACTCTACCAATTGAGCCATACCCCTATAATATTATGTTATAATTTGTGTTAATTGGCAGGGGCAGTAGGACTCGAACCCACAACCAATGGTTTTGGAGACCACTACTCTACCAATTGAGCCATACCCCTGAACACAGAATTTATTATATATTAAAAATAAACTTAACGCAAGGGTTTTTTATGTAAAATTTTATTTTTAATAAAAAATACATATTAATTCCTTGATAAAATAGTCTTATATTTACTCATAAAAGTAGAGTATATTCTATTTTCAAACCTATAAATAAGGATTACTAAAATTTCTTTTAAAATATACTCTACTCTATACTCTTAACTATTTTATTATGCTAATTTAAATCCTGAATCTTTCAATTTTTTCTTTATATTATTAATATCTCCATTCTTAATTCTAACAATGACTTCTTTAACCTCAGTTAAACTTTTTGTATCTATAATAACTACACTTAATATATCTCCCTCTTCTTGAGATATTATTTTAGTCATCTTTGATAATTGTCCTGGAACATCAAAAGTTCTTATAACTATTCTTTCTCCCTTGTTAAGGCCAAAGGCATTATTGAACTCTTTAAATACAGCTTTATGAGTTAATATTCCCTTAAAATTATCAAATTCATCTACAACAGCAACAAAAGAAATTCTCATTTTTTCTAACATAGCAACTGCTTTTTCTATATGTTCTTCCTTACTTATTATAGGAATTTCTGTTTTAAAAATTTCTCCCACAGTAACATTATTCAATAACTCTTCTTTACTTAAATTATTTTTAAAATAATGCTCATATATACAGCTTTTAGACACTGCCCCCCTAAATTTATTGCCATCTACTACAGGAATTGATAAAAAATTATTATCATCCATAATTTTTAATGCATCTTTAAGTATAGTTTTAGAAGTAACCAAATCAAGATTGTCCTTCTTTGTCATAACAGCCTTTACTAACATACAAATCCCCCCAATTCCTAAATTTACATACTTTATAATAATATTATACTATTATCCCATTATATAATTATCTAATTATATTAAATTTACAAAAGTATCAATTAAAGAGTCTTTTGCCCTTTAAAGGTTAATATTATAATAATTTTATAGGTGTATGTTTTATTAAATCTCATAGAAAATTTGAATCATTTAAAACACATAATAAAACTTAAAATATCTTATTAAATCTAGCATCTCTTTTCTTTTTCTTTAAATTTGGATAGAATGATTAAAGAGTGTTAATTTGAAAGGAGTTCTTTATGGAATTTATAGTAGATAGTGTAGAGAAAACTATGCATATTGGAAGACAACTTGGTTCTCTTGTAAATAAAGGAGATATTCTTTGTTTAACTGGCGACTTAGGAACTGGCAAAACTCATATAAGCAAAGGAATTGCAGAAGGATTAGGAATTGATGAGCATATAACTAGTCCAACTTTTAATATAGTTAATGAATATCATAGTGGAAGATTAACTCTTTACCATTTTGATGTTTATAGAGTTAATGATCCAGATGAAATTGAAGCAATAGGATTTGATGAATATATCTTTGGTGATGGCGTAAGCTTAATTGAATGGGCTAACTATATAGAGGAACTTATCCCAGAAGAATATATACATATTAAAATAGAAAAATTACCTGATATGGGTGAAAACTTTAGAAAAATAACTATTAATAGTTATGGAGATAGATATAACTACATAAAGGAGATAAAAGAATGTTAGTATTAGCTGTTGACTCTTCTTCTAGCACTGCTACATGTGCCTTAGTAAATGAAAAGGGAGTTCTAGGAGAAATAAACTTAAATGATAAAAAACAACACTCCGTTTTATTAATGGATTTAATAGATGATTTACTTAAATATAACGACTTAAAAATCAAAGATTTAGATGGATTTGCTATTAGCGAAGGACCTGGTTCATTTACTGGTCTTAGAATAGGAATGGCAACTATTAAAGGGTTAAGCTTTGGAAGTAAAAAGCCTTCTGTTTGTATTTCTTCTCTTGATACCTTAGCTTATAACATATCAGGCTTTAAAGGGATAATCTGTCCAATTATAGATGCTCTTAGAGGAAATGTATATGCTTCTCTTTATAAAAAAGACGGAGATGAGCTTATTTCCCTTAGTGAAAAAGAATGTATTTCCTTAAATGACTTAGTTGAAAAAATTAAAGAGAGAAATGAAGATGTTATCTTTGTTGGAGACGGAATAACTAAGCACAAAGCTTTCCTAAAAGAAGCTCTTCCTAACTGTTCTTTCGCACCTAATCATTCAGCTTATCCAAGAGCAGCATCAGTTGGAGAATTAGGATTAAGATTATTAGAAAATGGAGTTTATCATGATTTAAATACATATGCTCCAGTTTACTTAAGAAAATCTCAAGCTGAAAGAGAATACGAAGAAAGAATGAGATTAAAATAATGAGTTCTTATAAAATAGAACCTATGAACTCTTCTCATATAGAAGGTGTTTTTGAAGTAAGTAAACTTAGCCTTACGGAGGCTTGGAATATAGAATCGATTGAAAATGAGCTTTCAAACAAGTTAGCAAAATACCTTGTGGCTCTAGATGAGAATAAGGTTATAGGCTTTCTTGGAATGTGGGTTGTTTTTGGTGAAGGAGATATAACAAACATAGCTGTTCATCCAGAATATAGAAAGCAAGGAATTGGAAATCTATTAATGGATAATCTAATTACTTTATGTAAGGAAAATAACATAAATTCTCTTACTCTAGAAGTAAGAGAATCAAACCTTCCAGCACAAAATCTTTATAAAAAACATGGATTCAAAGAGGAAGGGATAAGAAAAAACTTCTACCACAATCCCAAAGAAAACGCCATAATAATGTGGAGACACAATATTTAAATAAAAAAGAGCCCTAAATTAGAGCTCTTTTTTATTATCCTAAATTTTCTTTCATAGGTTTGTCTAGCATAGGTTCAACTTTGAACACTGATACAGATAGCTTTTTATATAGTACATATGTTATTCCACATACTAAAATCGCTTTTATTCCGTTAAATGGAATTAATCCAACTGTTACATACTGCATTAATTCTGCCTTTGACATAGCCATACCATAGGCTGGAAGTAATAAATATACATTAGCTAATATTCCTACTATTTCTATAGCTAATATTCCTACTAACATTCCTAATATAGCAGTTTTCTTAGTCTTATTTCTCTTATAAATCATTGCTGCTGGCCACACCAAAGATACTCCAACTAAGAAATTAGCAATTTCTCCCACAAATCCTGTTCCAGTTCCCTTTACTATTAAAATTAATAAGTTTTTCATAAGTTCTATTATGACTCCTGATAATGGACCGAAAGCAAATGCTCCCATAAGTGCAGGCACATCACTTAAATCGATCTTTAACCACGGGAATATTGGTATTACTGGAAAATCAATGTACATAAGAATTACTGCAATAGCAGATAAAAGTGATAATTTAATAAATTTGTTTGTGTTTAAGGTTTTTGTTTTCATTTTGTCCCCTCCCAAAAGTTAATTCCTCTGGGGCTACTAAGTCTTTAATGACTTCATTCAAGCATAAAAAAGCCCTGATACGTAATTATATCAGGGCATATAGATTCAGAATTTAAATCATTAAACACTCATCTTCTTTCATCCAGACTATACTGTCGGCCTCGGAATTTCACCGAATCATGCTAAATTTAGCTCGCGGGCTTTACCGCCGGTGGGGACTTACACCCCGCCCTGAAGACTTTTTATTTATTTGTTATAATTTTAACTCTTTTTTATTTAAATTTCAATATATTAAATACTGAAATATATTAAAATTTACACTTATTTTAATTAATATTTTAACTTTCTTTTTTCATTGAAAGAGAAATTCTTTTTCTTTTTAAATCAACATCTAAAATTCTAACTTCTACAACATCTCCAACCTTAACTATATCAAGTGGATGTTTAACAAATCTATCAGCCATTTGACTCTTATGAACTAATCCATCTTGGTGAACTCCAATATCAACAAAAGCACCAAAGTCAGATACGTTTCTAACTGTTCCCATTAAAATCATACCTGGTTTTAAATCTTTCATATCTATTACTCCAGATTTAAATATTGGTTTAGGTAGTTCCTCTCTTGGGTCTCTTCCAGGCTTTTTAATTTCTTTTATAATATCATTTAGAGTAGGCTCTCCAACTTCTAATTCATTTGCTAAGTTACTTAATCCTTTAAGCTTTACTCTCTCATCAATATCTCCTAAATTTCCATTTTTTAAATCTGAGTCTTTGTAACCTAATATTTTTATAAGTTCCTTTGCTACTCCATATGATTCTGGATGGACAGAAGTATTATCTAAAAGTTCTTTACTTTCCATAACTCTTAGGAAACCAGCACATTGTTCATAAGCTTTTTGTCCTAATCTTTTTACCTTTAATAATTCTTTTCTACTCTTAAACTTACCGTTCTCTTCTCTATAATCAACTATATTTTTAGCTATTGTAGCATTTATTCCTGATATATAACTTAATAGAGATGGCGTTGCTATGTTTAAATCTACTCCAACATTATTAACACAATCCTCAACTATCCCTGCTAAAGACTCATCTAATTTCTTTTGAGTTACATCATGTTGATATTGACCTACTCCTATAGCTTTAGGATCAATCTTTACAAGCTCTGCTAATGGGTCCTGAAGTCTTCTTCCAATAGATATTGCTCCCCTTACCGTTACATCTAAGTCAGGATATTCTTTATTAGCAAGCTCTGATGCTGAATAAACAGAAGCTCCAGCCTCTGATACTATAACATAGAATAACTCTTTTCCTATTTCATCTTTTATTTCTTTAAGCATTCTTGCAATAACTTCTTCTGATTCTCTTGAAGCTGTCCCATTTCCTAAAGATATAACATCTACCCCATGTTTCTTAATAAGTTTTTTTAATGTAGCTATTGTCTCATCAATTCTATTTTGAGGAGCCGTTGGATAAACTGTTGTATTCTCAACAAATTTTCCTGTTTCATCTAAAATAGCAACCTTACATCCAGTTCTAAATCCAGGGTCAAATCCCATTACGACCTTTCCCTTTATAGGGGCTTGCATTAATAAAGCTTTTAAATTTGCTTTAAATATATCAATAGCTCCCTCTTCTCCTTTTGAAGTTAACTCACTTCTAATTTCTCTCTCTATTGATGGATAAATAAGTCTCTTTAAAGAATCTTTTATACTTTCTTGTAAGTACTTATCAGTAATATTATTATTTTTTAAAATTTTTCTATTTAAAAAGTCTATAATAACTTCCTCATTACATGTTACCTTAACAGAAAGAATCTTTTCTTTTTCTCCTCTATTAACAGCTAATATTCTATGTGATGGAATTGTTCTTACTGGCTCTTTATAGTCATAATACATCTCATAAGGTGTTTGTTCCTCACTTCCACCCTTAACTTCTAAAATTCCATCTCTTTGTACAAAACTTCTTATCCACTTTCTATAATCAGCATTATCAGATATTATTTCGCTTATTATATCCATTGCTCCTTGAATAGCTTCTTCTTCACCTTTAACTTCTTTATCTTCTTTTATGTATTTACTAGCTTCAGCAATTATATCGTCCTTAAAATCTCCTGATAATATAAGTTCTGCTAAAGGTTTTAACCCTCTTTCAACAGCCATAGTTGCTCTTGTTCTCTTTTTAGGTTTAAAAGGTCTATATATATCCTCAACCTCTGTAAGTGTAGTTGCTTTTTCAATTTTCAACTTTAATTCTGGTGTTAAATTATCCTGTTCTTCAATAATTCTTAAAACGTCTTCTTTTCTACTCTCTAAATTTCTTAAATAAGTTAATCTCTCATTAAATTTTCTTAAAATTTCATCTGATAACCCACCGGTTCTTTCTTTTCTATATCTAGCTATAAAAGGTACTGTATTTCCTTCATCTAGCATCTCTATAACACTTGCTACTTGTTTTAATGAAATACAAAGTTCTTTTGATAAAATCTCATGTATATTGTTCATAATGTCCTCCTATACTCTATCTCATTAACCATTAAACATAATTAAATTATTTCTTTATAAATTGATTTTAAAGTTGTTATTAATCTAAATAAATTTATATTAAACCGCTAAAATTCAGTAAAAATAAATTTTTTTAAAATAAACCTCATTTTATTATTATATTACTTCCAATTATTAATTCAAGATTAATGGTAATTTTTTGAATAAACATAATTTATATTTCATACCTTTAATTATAACCTAATCTTTAAGGAGGAAAATATGAAAAGATTATACATAACAATTATAAATGTGCTTCTTTGTGCACTTATTCTTATGATAAATTTCTCTTTAGTTTACAGAAATAAATTTAACCCCTTTGAAAAGGAAGATGTTTTAAACAATATAGAATATTTAACCTCTGATGAATTGGAAGGAAGACTTTGTGGAAACGAAGGAAATTATTTAGCTCAAGATTTTATTGAAAAATCTTTTATTAAGTCTAATATAAAAGAATTTAACTCTACTTATCTTCAAGATTTTAAAGTAAAAGCTCCTATATTGATTGAAGGTGATCCCTATCTTAAAGTTTATGATAAGAATAACAACTTAATAGTTTCTTATAAGTATGGAGTAGATTTTAAAGAAGCATTCATAAATTTTAGAGTAAATAATATAAGTTTTGATAACACCAATGAATTTAAAGCAGTGCCTTCTGCAATAAAAGGAACCTCATCTTCTAATAATAGTGTGGTTTTTCTTTCATCACCAATAGATTCTTTTAATTTTAGAAGTTCTTTTATTGAAAATACACCTTGTGATTTATATGTATTGGTTGCTCCAGATCTTATAAAAGAATTAGAATTCTATTTGAATAAAGGATATAGAATCGATTGTTTTCTTCCTTATAAAGTTGAAGAAAAAGAAGTAAATAATATTGCTGGAGTTATAAAAGGTAAGAATCCACTTTTACCCCCTTTAGTTCTAACAGCTCATTTTGATCATATGGGTAAAGGTATTTCCGGGGAAATCTATAGAGGAGCTTTAGATAATGCCTCTGGTGCTTCCTTTTTATTAGAATTAAGCTCTTTCCTAGCTTCATTGCCTCAACCATCAAGAGATATTATTGTGGTCTCATTAAATGCAGAGGAGTTTGGATTATTAGGTTCTAAAAACTTTGCTGAAGAAAATAAATCTTTATTAAAAGGAGCAACAGTTATAAATTTTGACATGATAGGTAGCGATAAAAACGTCCCTCTTACTTTTATGAACGGTGAAGGTAATTGTGCTCATAGCTATCTTCTAGATAGACTTTGTGAAATTTGTAATCAAAAAAAAATAACTACCATAATAGAAAACAAAGATTCTTCTGATCATGCTAGTTTCATTAAGGAAGGCCTTGACTCAATAACAATAAATGATGGAGATATTACAAGAATTCATACTCCTGAAGATACAATTGAGTATATAAGTCCTACAGCTATAGATAGAAGTTTCTCGGTAGTATGGAGTGAAATTTTCTCCACCTCCTACTCCTCATCAGGATTATTTTTATTAGACTTAAGAATTCTTGTGCTTTTAATATTATCAGTTCTACTTTGTATAATATTAAAACTTAAAATTTAGATTTAGGCTATTTTTTAGATGAATATTGATTTTTAACTAGCTCCTCAGACCTGCTTAATTTTAAGTGAAAGTCAAAATTAAAAGAACTAAAAGCTTTTTAAAACTATATTAGCTTTTAGTTCTTTTTTAATTCTATTATGAATTTAAATATGCAATTATAAAGTTATCTATATCTCCATCCATAACAGCATTTACATTTGATGTTTCAACATTAGTTCTATGATCCTTAACCATTGAATATGGATGAAAAACATAACTTCTTATTTGACTTCCCCATCCCATATCTTTTAATTCACCTGTTAAGTCTTCTATTTTCTCCTTATGTGCTCTCTCTTTAAGTTCTATCAGCTTAGATTTTAACATTGCCATAGCAGTATCTCTATTTGAAAACTGACTTCTTTCATTTTGACATTGAACTACTATTCCCGTTGGAATATGAGTAATTCTCACTGCAGACTCCGTTTTATTTACATGCTGACCACCAGCTCCACCTGCTCTATAAGTATCAATCCTTAAATCTACTGGATTTATTTCAATATCTTGATCTGATGTTAATTCTGGTAAAACCTCTACTGAAGCAAAAGAAGTTTGTCTTTTTCCATTAGCATTAAAAGGAGATATTCTAACTAATCTATGTATTCCTTTTTCTGCTTTTAAATAACCATAAGCAAACTCACCCTTAACTTTTAAAGTAACACTTTTAACACCAGCTTCATCTCCTGGTAGATAGTCAATAGTTTCTAATGAATATCCTTTCTTCTCACACCATCTTGTGTACATTCTAAGAAGCATTTCAGTCCAGTCATTAGCATCGCTTCCACCAACTCCTGTATGTAATGTTAATATGGCATCATTTCTATCATATTCACCTGATAATATAGTTTCTATTTTTAATGTGCCTATTTCTTTACTTAAAGCTTTAACTTCACTTATTATTTCTTGAGCTGTTTCCTCATCATTTTCTTCCATAAGTTCTTTTAAAACTTCTACATCATCTATTCTCTCATTTAAATTTTTAAACTTATCTATTTTATCCTTTGTTCTTTTTGCTTCTTGGGTTACTTCTTGAGCCTTTTGGACGTCATCCCAAAATCCCGCCTCTTGCATCTTTAACTCAAGTTCTTCACTTTTCTTCTCTAAAGATGCTAAGTCAAAGTGAAGCCCCCATTTCCTTTAAATTATTTTTTAGCTCATGCAACTTTGATAATTGATTTTCAAGTTCCATAATCATAAAAACTTCACCTCTATCTTTAATTATTTTTCATATTATAGAGTATATCATTTTACTGTTATTTAAAACAATAAAATGATATCTGTTTTAAAAATAATATATAACTCTAAACAAAAAGCCTTCGCATTAATTGCAAAGGCTTTTTCTTATATTAAACTACTTCTCTTCCACAGCATGATTTATATTTTTTGCCACTTCCACATGGACATAAATCATTTCTACCTACTTTAGGTTCTTTTTTAACTGGTTTTTTCTTAACTTCAGATGAGTCTCCACCATGACTTGCTCCTGTTTCTTGAACAACTCTTTCCCTTTGTGGCTTCTCAGCTTCAACTTTTACATGGAATAAGTATCTTACTGTGTCTATTTTGATGTTATTTATCATTTCATCAAACATAGCACTACCTTCCATTTGGTATGCTTGAGTTGGATCTTGTTGTTTATATGCTCTTAAACCAATACCTTGTTTTAAGTGATCCATATCATCTATGTGATCCATCCACTTAGTATCAACAACTCTTAAGATTATAACTCTTTCAATTTCTCTCATTTGCTCTGCGCCAACGAACTCTTCTTTTTCTTTATAAACTTCTCTAGCACATTCAATGAATTTTCTAGTTATTTCTTCATCTGAAGAAGTTTTTAAGTCTTCAACAGTAAATCTACCATGCGGTAACATTATATCCTCTAAATACGTGATTAAATCACCAAGTTCTTTTTCAAACTCATTCTCATCTATGTTTCCTAAGTGAGATTGAACAGCTGAAGATATTACATCCTCAATCATAGCTTGAACGCTATCTTCTAGATTTTCTCCTTCTAGAACTTGAGATCTTTGCTTATAGATAACTTCTCTTTGTTTGTTCATAACATCATCATATCCTAATAATGTCTTTCTTATATCAAAGTTGTTACCTTCTACTTTCTTTTGAGCATTTTCTATTGATTTACTAACCATTTTACTTTCAATAGCTTCTGATTCTTCTAAACCTAATCTATCAACAACAGATTGAAGTTTTTCTGAACCAAATATTCTCATTAAGTCATCTTCTAAAGAGATATAAAATCTTGAATGACCTTTATCTCCTTGACGACCAGAACGTCCTCTTAACTGGTTATCTATTCTTCTTGATTCATGTCTTTCAGTACCTATGATTTTTAAACCACCGACTTCTATAACACCTTCTCCAAGCTTAATATCTGTACCTCTACCAGCCATATTAGTCGCAATTGTTATGTTACCTAATTCACCTGCACGAGATACAATTTCAGCCTCTTGTTCATGGTATCTAGCATTTAATACCTTGTGTGGAACACCTTTTCTCTTTAATAAAGCTGAAAGATATTCTGATTTTTCTATACTTGTTGTACCAACAAGAACTGGCTGACCAGTTTTATGAGTTTCTATTATTTCTTCTACTATAGCATCATATTTTCCTTTAGCAGTTTTAAATACTAAATCTGAATGGTCTTCTCTTTGAATTGGTCTATGAGTTGGAATAACAACAACGTCTAATCCATATATTTCTCTAAACTCAGTTTCCTCAGTAAGAGCTGTACCTGTCATACCTGCTAATTTAGTGTACATTCTGAAATAATTTTGGAAAGTTATAGTTGCTAAAGTCTTAGATTCTCTTTGAACTTTAACACCTTCTTTAGCTTCAATAGCTTGATGAAGACCATCTGAATATCTTCTACCTTCCATAAGTCTTCCTGTAAATTCATCAACTATAGCTATTTCATCATCTTTAACCATGTAATCTTTATCTCTCTTCATTACATAGTTAGCTTTTAATGCTTGAGTAATATGATGTTGTAATTCCATATTATTAGCATCTGCATAGTTTTCTATTCCAAAAGCTTTTTCTGCTTCTTCAACCCCTTTATCAGTAAGCATTGCAGCATGTGCCTTTTCATCTATTGTATAATCTTCTTCTTCTCTTAATTTCTTAACAAAGAAATCTGCTATTTTATAAAGATCTGTTGATTTACTTCCTGCTCCTGAAATTATAAGAGGAGTTCTTGCTTCATCTATAAGAATTGAGTCAACCTCATCCACTATACAATAGTGTAATGGTCTTTGAACTCTTTCCTCTTTATAAATAACCATGTTATCTCTTAAATAATCAAACCCAAACTCGTTGTTTGTTCCATAAGTTATATCTGCATTATATGATTCTCTTCTTTGGTCATTAGTTAATCCATGAACTATAACTCCAGTAGTTAATCCTAAGAATTCATATAATTGACCCATCCATTCTTTATCTCTTGTTGCTAAGTAGTCATTGACTGTGATTACATGAACACCTTTGCCAGCTAAAGCATTTAAATAAACAGGTAAAGTAGCAACTAACGTTTTACCTTCACCAGTTTTCATCTCAGCTATTCTTCCTTGATGTAATACTGTACCACCAATTAATTGCTCCCTATAGTGTTTCATTCCTAAAACTCTTGTTGATGCTTCTCTACAAACTGCGAAAGCTTCTGGAAGCATATCGTCAAGGCTTTCTCCATTAGCATATCTATTTTTAAACTCAAATGTTTTTTGCTTTAATTCTTCATCAGATAGTTTTTCCATTTCAGGTCCAAGCGAATCTATTTTGTCTACAATAGGTGTTATTCTTTTAACTTCTCTATCGCTATAACTTCCAAATATTTTATCAAATAATCCCATTATACTATCCCTCAATTCTACTTTCTTATATGCTTAATATTCTAATAATTATTTAATTATAACATATATATACAATATTCTAACTTTTCCTAAGAAAATATTTAAAATAATTCTTATTCGATTATAACATTTATAGTAACCAATTTTCAATAAATGTAATAATTTAGATAAAACTTTTACATAAAAATAAAAAGATGTGGGTTTAAACCACATCTTTTCTTATATTCACTAATATTAATCTTCGCCTAATCCTGGTTCAATTAAACCATAATTTCCATCTTTTCTTTTATAAACTACATTTAGTTGATTTGAATCTGCATCCTGGAAAACAAAGAAATCATGACCTATAAGCTCCATTTGTAAGACTGCTTCTTCAGCTCCCATTGGTTTAAGATCGAATCTTTTAGTTTTAACTATTGTTGATTCTTTTCCTTCTTTTAAATCTTCTATTGGATCTATATGAGCAAATCTTAATGAATCATATCTATTTTTCTTTGATAATCTAGTTTTTTGCTTTCTTATTTGTCTTTCGATTTTTTCTTCGACTAAGTCTATTGACTTATACATATCGTCAGTAGATTCTTCACCTCTTAATAGTATTCCATTAAAAGGAATCATAACTTCTATGATTTGTTTATTTTTTTCTACGCTTAAAGTGGCCTTTGCTTCAACTTCTGGTTCAAAATACTTGCTTAATTTGGATATCTTCTTTTCTACGGAATCCTTTAAAGCATTTGTTAACTCTATATTTTTAGCATATACTGTTACTTTCATATAGTCAGCCCCTTTCAAAAAAAACAAGTAACCTTAACTAATGTAAAGGTTTTAACTTTATAATATAATTGTACTCCCTTATAGCTATTTATACAAGTTTAAATTATCTCAATTTACTGAAAATTTTAACATCTAGTGAATACATGTCCTATTAAATCTTCGTTTTGCTTAAATTATTTATAGTTAATGTAACTTGACAAAATTAAAAAAGGACCATGAAAATCATAGTCCTTTTTTATAGCTAGTTGACCTGGTTTTTGACCCCACACTCGCCTACTGGAGCTTTTGCTACCCGGAATCAACCTCTCACTACTAACCCTCTCAGCCTTTATTGGCTGGTAGGTCTTACTTCTAAGCCGCACCATGCTCATTAAAACTTTGTTTAACTTACGTGGATCGTTTCGCCTGCGACTGGCATCGACTTTCAACCACAAACCTAGCTACATTACTATTATATATTACTTTTTGCAATAGTCAATAAAAAAATTTTAATATCTTTGATTTTTTTCAATTCCCTTATGCAAGATTTTAGAGTAGCACCTGTTGTCATGACATCATCTAAAAGTATAATGCTCTTTCCTTCTAAACATTTATTTTCCTTAAGTTTAAAGGCGTCTCTTACATTTTTTTCTCTTTCTTCTTTAGATAATGATTTCTGTTCTTTAACTTTATTTTTCTTTTTTAGTGTTTCTATAGCTTTAACATCCAACTGCTTAGCTAATTCCTTAGCTAAAAATTCACATTGATTAAACTCTTTCTTTTTAAGTGCATCCTTTGCTACTGGAACATATGTTATAAAGTCAATATTCAAATTTGCTTCTTTCACCTTTTCTTCAAGTAGTAGCACCAATATTTCTCCAGCGTGAAAATCACCTTTATATTTAAGTCTTAATATTAAATCCTTAACTATAAAAGAATAATAGGAGCAAACCATCATTGTGCATTCTTCAATAATCAATATATCACTTGCCTTTGGTATTTCTCTTCTACATTTGTCACAAATTATTTTCTTACTTTCCTTATTACATATATAGCATTTTTCTTCTATTGGATAAATAGCTTCTAATAAGCATTGGAAGAAATAGTTTACCTTATTTTTGCATATCTCCATAAAGTTTCATTAAAGCTTCTTGCTAACCTCCTAGCAGTTTCTATATTTTCATTTTCATCATTGCTTAATAATATTATTTCTTTTCCTATACACTTATTTTTACATAAAGCCCCACATGCAAATATTATTTTTTTGTAATCAATAAATTCTTTTTCAAAAGAATAAATAATTAAATCACAATTAGGAATAGAATCAAAATATTCATGCAACGAGTCTGTTATAAAAATAATTCCCTCTTTTTTAAATATACTTTCATTTATTACTTGTAAAAGAGAATTTTTTTTATCCTCTTTTACTATTTTAACCTTATCTTCTAAATTTAAATCCTCAGTATAATATTCATATATTCTATTTAAATTAACTTCATTTGGAACATACACAACTAAAACTCTCTTTTCTCTTATAAACCATTCAATATAATTATATAAAGCATAAGGCATTGAATTTATTAAGTTCAATCTAGTTGTTATTAATCTTGGTTCTAAAAAGTGAGTTTTTCTTTCTTGGTTTAATATTTCTATGTGATTTATATTATTAAAAACCTTATCTACTGAACATATTATTATCTTTTTAGATAAACGCTTTAAATATATTAAATCCTCACTACATTCCATACTGCTTTTATTCGAATAAAAACTTATATCATCATATATTATTAAGTCAAACTTCTTTTTAATATTAAAAATATTATTAAATGATTCAAACTGGAAATTGATTGAATTTAACTCTTCACTACTACAGATTTTTCTATTTTTCCCTACGTACAGTACTCTTTCATTATTTCTTAAGCATTCACTAATCAAATCACATATAAAATTCAAATTTTGATATGGCTCACATATCAAATTTATAAATATTTCATCCCCTTTTACATACCACCTTTTTAATATATTACCATACCTATTCTCCATTCTGAAATTATCGCCATACAAACTCACATTAAAATCCCCCTAATTTAATCTTGTTCAAAAACCTCATTTGATATTACTTCTTTTATTCTCCAATTTAATGAAGAATAACGTTCCATACTTCTTGTGTTATCAACCATATATTTTAATGCTTTTGGTATTCCAACAACTACTACCATTTCTTTTGCTCTTGTTATTCCTGTATATAATAAATTTCTATTCATAAGTAATGGTGCTCCCATATAAGCAGGTATTATTACTACTGGGAACTCACTTCCTTGACTTTTATGTATAGTAATTGCATAGGCTAAATCTAATTCATCTAAATACATGAAGTCATAGATTACTTTTCTTTCATCATCAAAGATTATAGATAATTTTTTCCCCTCTAGATCTATACTTTCTATAAATCCCATATCTCCATTAAACACTCCAGAACCTTCGTGTTCCCCTTTTCCAGCTATTCTAGTCCACTTTAGAGAGTAGTTATTTTTTATTTGCATAACTTTGTCTCCCTCTCTAAATATCATACTTCTAAACTCTTTTTCATTTTTATATGTCGCCTTAGGATTTAAGACATTTTGTATTTTTTCATTTAAATTTGTAACCCCTAAAACACCTTTTTTCATAGGAACTAAAACCTGAATATTTTTTAACTTATCCCAATTTGAATTAAACTTAGGCAATCTAGTGTTTATTAAATCTATTATTGTATTTAATATTCCTTCTTGGATATCATTTTTTATAAAAAAGAAATCAGTTCCTTTTTCATTTAATTTAGGCATTTCTCCTTTATTTATTTTATGTGCATTCACAACAATCATACTTTCTTTTCCCTGTCTAAAAATCTCTTTTAAACGTACAACTTTAGTAAATCCACTCTCTATAAAGTCATTTAAAACATTTCCAGCTCCTACTGATGGAAGCTGATCAACATCACCAACTATTATAAGTCTAGTTCCAACCTTAATAGATTTAAGTAAAGCATTCATAAGTGTTATATCAATCATAGATGCCTCATCTATTATTACTACATCTGCTTCTAATGAATGTTCTTCTGTGTTAGTGATAAAAACACTTTCTTCCTTTTCAAAAACTCCCATATCAAGCATTCTATGTATTGTCGTTGCTTCTTTTCCTGTAGATTCGCTCATCCTCTTTGCAGCTCTTCCAGTAGGTGCTCCCAAGAGAACTTTTAATCCGCAAGTTTCAAAAATTTCAATTATACACTTTATTATAGTAGTTTTTCCTGTTCCTGGTCCTCCAGTTATTATCTCTATTCCATTTTGAAAAGCACTTATTATAGCATCTTTCTGAGATTCTGCAAAAGTTATATTATTTTTATTTTCAAACTGAGCTATTAAATGATCTACATCTACATTTATATTTTGAAAATTGCTTATAGCTAAGGTTAAAATTCTATTAGTTATTCCAAGTTCACAATAATAGTTAGGTATTGTGAAAACACCTTCTTTATTGTTAACCTTCTCTAACTTTATTTTTCTATCTAAAGCCGCATTCTTTATATTTTCTTCTATTATATCTCCACTTACAGTCAACACGTTGCTTGCTTCTTTTATAAGTTCATCCTTAGGCATGAAAGTATGCCCATTTGCACAAAATTCATTTATTACATATCTTATACCACTTTGAATTCTAAAAGGAGAATCAATTTCTACTCCTAAACTTCTGGCTATTTTATCAGATGTTTTAAATCCTATTCCTGAAATTTCATCACAAAGTACGTAAGGATTATTCTTGACTGTCTCAACTGAACTAGAACCATATTTTTTATAAATTTTTAAACATTGATTTACGCTCAATCCGTGTGTTTGTAAAAATATAGTTATATTTTTTAATTCTCTCTGTTCTTGATAAGATTCAATTATTGTCTCTAATTTTTTCTTACCAATCCCCTCTATTTCTTTTAGTCTTTCTATATTATTATCTAAAATATTAAGCGTATCTTCTCCAAATTTATTTACAATCTTTTTAGCTGTAACTGGACCTATACCTTGTATTATTCCAGAAGATAAATATTTCTCTATTCCATCCTTTGAAGTTGGTAATATCTCTTCACATTCTTCTACCTTAAACTGCTTTCCAAACTGAGAATGATTAACCCAACTTCCTGAAAGTTTTAAATTTTGTCCTTCTCTTACATGTGGTAATACACCAACTGCTGTATGAATATTATTATTTTCTCTAAACTTTATAACTGTATACCCTGTATCAGAGCTTTTAAATACTATACTTTCAACTATTCCATTTAATGCTTCCATATTACCTCCTAAAAGGTTTCTCTTAAATTGTTATTACTATTAATTATATCACAATTATTAATTTTAAATCATGAAGCTGATTTTGTTGACTTAGTCAAATTTAAATCTTAAGATTATTATGAGGAAGGTGATTCGTATGTTAATAAAAAATTGTAATATAGTATATTTAGATAGGATTGAACCTGGAAATATACTAGTAGAAAACGGAAAAATCAAAGCTATAAACCCGAAAGAAGAAACTAATTGTGAAATACTAGATGGACAAGGACTTTATGTATCTCCTGGATTTATAGATGTTCATATACATGGAGCTGGTGGACACGATACTATGGATGGTACTTATGAAGCTATTAATGAAATTTCAAAAGTAATAGTTAAGCATGGTACTACTTCATTCACACCAACAACAATGACGGTAGCTGCTGAAGATGTTTTAAAATCAATGGGAGCTATACACCAAGCTAAAGTTGAAGGAACTGATGGAGCAAATGTTTTAGGAGCTCACCTTGAAGGACCTTTCATAAGTCCAAGTGCTATAGGAGCTCAAAATCCTGATTTCTTAATACCTCCATCAAAAGAAAACTTCTATAAATTAGTTGGAGCTTTTGAAGATGATGTTGTTTCAATAACTCTTGCTCCAGAAGTAGATGGGGCTAAAGAACTTACTAAATTCTTAAGCGAAAAAGGAATAGTTGTTTCAATGGGACACACTAAAGCTACTTACGAAGAAGCTATGGAAGGTATAAGATGTGGTTGTTCTCACTCTACTCACCTTTTCAATGCTATGACTCCATTTACTCATAGAGAACCAGGTGTTGTAGGTGCTGTGTTTGATAGCGATATAACTACAGAAACAATTTCTGATGGTATTCACATTTCATTCCCAAGCTTAAGAGTAGCTTATAACCAAAAAACACCAGATAAAGTCTTATTAATAACTGATGCTATGATGGCTTGTTGTATGCCAGATGGAAGATACTCATTAGGTGGTCAAGATGTTGAGGTTAAAAATGGAGCTGCTAGATTATTAACTGGTTCTTTAGCTGGTTCAGTTTTAACTTTAGATGTAGCTGTTAAAAATGTATTTAACAATACAAAATACCCACTTTATGAAGTTATAAAAATGGCTACTTATAATGGGGCTAGACATTGTAAAGTTGAAGATAGAAAAGGATTAATTAAAGAAGGCTATGATGCTGATTTAATTATCTTTGATGAAGATATAAACATAAAATATGTAATAGTTAATGGAAAACTAGTTCATAAAGCTTAATATAAATAAAAAAATACTTTGGATTAATCCAAAGTATTTTTTTATTTATAAACCATATTAACTATCATCTAACTTCATAAAACATTAATTTAATAATCAAAATAATATTAGGCTCTGTTTTAAGTAAAGGTTGATTTTAAGCTATCTCTTCCTGCTTAGATCAACATAAAAAAGTTAAAGTTCAGAAGAATATAAACTTCTGAACTTTAACTCTATTTATCTTAAAGATGTTTTTTTATCTCTTCAACTTTATCTAACTTTTCCCATGGAAGATCTAAATCTGTTCTTCCAAAGTGTCCATAAGCTGCTGTTTGTTTGTATATAGGTCTTCTTAATTCTAGGTCTCTTATTATAGCACCTGGTCTTAAATCAAATACCTTATTTATTATATTAACTATTTCTTCATCTGATATTTTTCCAGTTCCAAAAGTATCTACTATGATTGATACTGGTCTAGCAACACCGATAGCATAAGCAACTTGAACTTCTAACTTATCTGCAATACCTGCAGCTACTAAGTTTTTAGCTACCCATCTAGCAGCATATGCAGCTGATCTATCAACCTTAGTTGGATCTTTTCCTGAGAAAGCACCACCACCGTGTCTTCCATATCCACCATAAGTATCAACTATAATTTTTCTTCCTGTTAATCCTGAATCTCCTTGAGGTCCACCAATAACAAATCTTCCTGTTGGATTTATGTAATATTTAGTGTTTTCATCTAATAATTCTGCTGGTATAACAGCTTTTATAACATGTTCCATTAAATCAGCTTGAATTTGCTCTTGAGATATTTCTGGACCATGTTGTGTTGAAATTACTATAGCATCTATTCTAACAGGTTTATCATTTTCGTACTCAACAGTAACTTGTGTTTTTCCGTCTGGTCTTAAATAAGGTAAAGTTCCGTTCTTTCTTACTTCTGTTAATCTTCTTGATAATCTATGAGCCATAGCTATTGGTGCTGGCATAAATTCTTCAGTTTCATTAGTAGCAAAACCAAACATCATTCCTTGATCTCCAGCTCCAACTGCATCTATGTCAATTTTTTCTCCTGCTCTTGATTCTAGAGCTTCATCAACTCCCATAGCTATGTCTGATGATTGCTCATCAATTGTAGTCATAACTGAACAAGTTTCACAGTCAAAACCATATTTAGCTCTATCATAACCTATATTTTTGATAGTTTCTCTAGCTATTTTAGGAATATCAACATAACAATTAGTTGTTATTTCTCCCATTACCATTACTAATCCTGTAGTAACAGCTGTTTCGCAAGCAACTCTTGCATTTGGATCTTTTTCAAATATAGCGTCTAAAACTGCATCTGAAATTTGGTCACATATTTTATCTGGATGTCCTTCAGTAACTGATTCTGATGTAAATAATCTTCTCATGGCTATAATGCTATCTTACTATGCTAAATAAGATAGCCGATTCACCCCTTTCATTTTTTAATTATTTATTAAATTATTCTTTCCAACTATATAAAATAATATCTTTAGTTTTTTCATTTTAAAAATTACATATCTTAATGCGCGCTTTTAAGATATATTTTATTAACAAAAAAATCTCTTCTAAATCTTTAAAAGATTTAAGAAGAGATTCTAGTTATACACTAAATTTATCTTCTCTCATCTTGTAAAGAAAATTCTTTACCGGAATTGGCACCGTGGTGATTTCTCACTGGTTGCCGGGTTTCATAGGGCCTTTTTCCCTCCACCTCTCTGGATAAGAGTATATAAATACTAAATATTCTATTTTATTGAGATATTATTTTAAACAAAGAGACACTATTTCCAAGTGTCTCTTGCTGGTGGTGGAAGAAGGATTCGAACCTTCGAAGTCGTCCGACAACAGATTTACAGTCTGCCCCCTTTGGCCACTCGGGAATTCCACCACATATGGAGCTGATGATCAGACTTGAACTGATAACCTGCTGATTACAAGTCAGCTGCTCTGCCAATTGAGCCACACCAGCATATTAATATTTTGTTTTCTTTTAAATAAATGGTGGTGGAAGAAGGATTCGAACCTTCGAAGTCGTCCGACAACAGATTTACAGTCTGCCCCCTTTGGCCACTCGGGAATTCCACCACTTATGGAGCTGATGATCAGACTTGAACTGATAACCTGCTGATTACAAGTCAGCTGCTCTGCCAATTGAGCCACACCAGCATATTTATTATTTTTAATGGTGGTCGCAACAGGGATCGAACCTGTGACCCCCTGCTTGTAAGGCAGGTGCTCTCCCAGCTGAGCTATGCGACCTTATTGGTGGTGGAAGAAGGATTCGAACCTTCGAAGTCGTCCGACAACAGATTTACAGTCTGCCCCCTTTGGCCACTCGGGAATTCCACCACTTATGGAGCTGATGATCGGACTTGAACCGATAACCTGCTGATTACAAGTCAGCTGCTCTGCCAATTGAGCCACACCAGCATATTTATTATTTTTCTTTGTCGGTTTGACTCACCGCCAATCGACAAGATTTAGTATATATTGTTACGCTTTTTATTTCAAACTCAATTTTAGCCCATTTTTGATAATTATGTTAAGTTATTTCGAATTTTCTCTATATATCTTTTGTTTACTTCTTTTTTAATTATATATTTTCTTCAATCAACTCAATATTTATGTATGGACTCAATATATCTTTCATTTCCTTGTACTCATTCTCCTCTAATCTATCCTTTAAAATTCTAAATATATCAACTGCAGCATCTAGCTCATCACTTCTTTTAATATGCTCTAATAATATTCCATAATCTAATATAGATAAATTTTTAGCTATAGACATCAATTTAAGCTTATCTGATTTTGCTATTTTTTTCGGAATTGAATATTTATCCATCCTAAAGACCTCTTTGCTTTCTTCTTCCAAAGAATCCTTTACTTCAAAATTATTATTATCTTTATTTTTCTCAATATCTTTTACTGCCTCTCCGATTTTTTCTTCTATCTCATCTTCATTTTCTTCTATTTCAAGTTCATACTCATCAAAAATATCATCTTCTTTTTTATCAGAATTATTATTTTGATTTAATTTATTATTATCTTCTTTTTCTTTTTTTTCCTCAATTTTATTATATTCTTTATTTTCATTACTGTTTTCATCTAAATGATTCTTCTTTTCTTTTTCTATACTATTAACTTCAAATTTTGGGCTATGCTCAAAATTTAAATTAACAAAGTACAACATAATCCCCATTGTAATTGTAGTAAAGAAAAGTATTAGAAAACTTAAAAATCCTCTATTCATAAACATATTCACCTCCTCTTTTAATAATTGCCACCTAAAATCTTTTTTATACTTCTCTTTAATATTTCTTACTATCCTTTCATATAATTAATCAGGAGGTGAAGCCTTGAATAAAATAAAGACTTATTACGAACATTATTTAGCATATTATGAAATTTCAAATTTTTTAAAAGATAATATAGATGAAAAAACATTAATAGTATGTATAGGTACAGATAAATGTATAGGTGATTGTTTAGGACCACTAGTTGGAACTCTATTGAAAGAAAAATTCTTTCCTTTAAATATATTTGGTACACTTGACTCTCCTATACATGCACTTAATCTTGATAAAAAAATAACTGAGATATTAAAAAATTATCCTGGATATAAAATAATAGCTATAGATGCCTGTTTAGGAGATTCAAAATCTATTGGAGAAATTCATACTAGAAACGAGCCTATACACCCAGGAAAAGGTGTTGGGAAAACTCTAAGAAGCGTTGGTGATACTTCTATTATTGCAATAGTTGATTCATCGGAAAATATAGATTTATTTACTACTAGACCTATTAGATTAAGCTTCATATTAGACATGGCTAAAGTTATCGTTGATGCTCTAATACATGCTTATTATTTAAGTACAAAAAAAAATTAACCATATATCTCTTAATATTAAGAGATATATGGTTAATTTTATTCATCAATTAATTTTACTTCTAAATCGTCCGTACTTAAGTTTATTTTTTCAAAGGCTTTAAGAACCTTTCCAGTTCCTTCCGCTACACACCTTACAGCATCTTCTGCTACATTAACCTTAACGCCAGTTCTTTGCTCAATGAATTTATCTAAACCATTTAGTAAAGCTCCTCCACCAGTCATAAGAATTCCTTCTTCAATTATATCAGCAGCTAACTCTGGTGGCGTTTTTTCAAGAACAGAATGTACCGCTTCACCAATTATATTTACTTGATCTTTTAATGCCATTCTAAGTTCTTCACTATCTACTTTTATAACTCCAGGTAGACCAGTTATTAAATTTCTTCCTCTCACTTCCATGAACTCATTTCTATTTCCTTCTACGACTGTAGCAACATTTATTTTAAGTTCTTCGGCAGTTCTCTCACCAATCATAAGTTTATATTTATTTCTAACAAACTTGATTATAGCTTCATCAAATTTATCACCAGCGACCTTCACAGATTGTCTAATAACAATTCCACCTAAAGATATTATAGCAATGTCTGCTGTTCCTCCGCCTATATCTACAACCATATGGCCACTAGCTTTTGATATATCTAATCCAGCTCCTATGGCAGCAGCTAATGGTTCTTCTATAAGATATACATTTTTAGCTCCTGAATTTTTAGCAGCATCTATAACTGCTCTTTTCTCTATTTCAGTTGCTTGAGAAGGTATGCATACCATAACCTTTGGCGCTGATATTCTTCTATTTCCAACACCTTTTTTAATGAAATATTTTAGCATAGCCTCTGTCATTTCATAATCTGATATTACACCATTTCTCATAGGTCTTAATGCTACTATATTTCCTGGTGTTCTACCAATCATTTGTCTTGCAGCTTCTCCTACTGCTAAAACTTTGTTTTTATTTTTGTCTATAGCTACCACTGATGGCTCTTTTAGGACTATACCTTTATCTTTCATATAGACAAGAACTGTTGCTGTTCCAAGGTCTATACCCATATCTGTACCTTTTCTCCAAAACCACATATTTACACTCCCTAATATATAATAAAATTATTATTTCCTATAAAATTATACATAAATACTAACTTTTATTATATAAGGAATATTTTTATCATTCAACAACTTTATATTTTAACTTAGTAGCTTTTCCACCTCTTATATGTCTTTCAGCCTTATTTAAATCCAATATACTTTTTGCCTCTTCAGCTATATCTGGATTTATTTTAGGCAACCTTTCAGTCATATCCTTATGTATAGTACTCTTACTTACTCCAAAAACCTTAGCTGTTTTCCGTATAGTAGCTCTTGAATAAATAATGTACTGCGCTACTTCTAAAACTCTTTCCTCAATATAATCTTTCAAGAACCTTACCTCCTTAAAAATATTACTATTATTTAATCAGCTGCCTTTAAGGCAGCTGATTATCTCTTAAATTATTCTCTTACTGGAATATCCTTTAAATATTTTTGTGGATCTACTGGTTCTTTAGAATTTTCCATATGGAACATTAAATAAGTTTCAGAAACTCTATCACTTGGACTATTTTGGATAGTTTTCCCAACCTTACCTACAGGATCTCCTTTTTTAACAGTATCTCCTTCTTTAACTTTTATTTCAGGATCTAAGTTTCCATAAAATCCAACTACACCATTTTGATGCTCTATCTTAACAAAGCATCCTTCTTTTGAATTTCCTTTTCCAGCTTCTACAACCTTACCATCACCAATTGCTAAAACCTCTGTTCCTTCAGCAACTTCAATATCTATACCTTTATAAACAGATGCACTTTGACCTGATTCATTTAATCTAGGTTCTAAGTTATATCCTCTTGTTATAACTCCATCTTTAACCGGTGATATAAAACTTTGATTTTGGTTTGAAGTAGCTACAGAATCATCTGTATTTTTTGCTTCTGGATTTACTACGTCACTATTTTCTTCTACATCTGTATTAGATGTAGTCTCTTCTGAATTATCTGTCCCCTCTGTTTTTCCTTCAACTAGCTCTGCATCATCAAATGTATTACCAGTTGTAGTACTATTATCCTCTGTATTTTCTACTATGCTTTCATCTACTGTGTTATTAGCACTCTTATTTGCTACCACTACTCCAACTGTTGCTATTAAGCATAGGCAAACAAATAAAACTACATAAAATCCATCCTTTTTAATAAATCTCTTAAATTGGTCTTTTTTATTCATTTTCAACACCTCCGTTACTAATTCTGTCCATTTATCCTAAATTAATACACATATAAAAATCTTTTTTATAAAAAAAACAACAAGCAAATAAATATTTGCTTGTTGTTTTAACTACTTATACATAAAAACCTTATTACTTTTTTCTACATTACTTTCTTTAAAGTAATGTTCTAATATTTCATCATATTTTTTTCCATCCTTACCCATTACATTTGCTCCCCATTGGCTCATTCCAACCCCATGACCATATCCTAAACACTTTATATTTACTACATTCTCTGAAAACTCTAGTGTAAAATTGGCTGAATTTAAAGATAATATTTTTCTAAAGTCCTTTCCTTTAATTATAGCCTCTCCTATTTTTATGTCATCTACAGTTCCACCTGTGTTTCTATTTAAAATTTGAATATCTTCTTTTATATTATCTCCTAAATTGCTATTAGAAACTGCTTTTTTAATTGTATTCTTAAAATCATTTATTGGAATATTAACTTCACTTTCATATTTAGGTGATATCTCTTCTCCAGGGCTCTCAACAGACTTTAGATATGGTACATCCTCTGAAAAAACAGAAACTGCATCTTCAGTATTTCCCGAACTTGTAGAAAAATATTGTGGATATCTTACTAATTCTTTATTATAAGATAAAACTTCCCCCTCAGTTTCCTTTACCGCCTTTTTTATCTTTTTCAAATACTCATCTCCATTTTCCCCCCAAGCTTCTTTTCTTTTATCAATATTTAAATATGCCTGGCAATGAGTTGTATCACAAATATTTCCTTCTTTAATATTACTACATCCAGCAATCATTTTATTTATAACAAAAGTTCTAGCTAAAACTGCCTGAGCTTTTAAAGCTTCTTCATGGAAAGAAGCAGGCATTTCACTTGAAACTACAGATAAAACATAATCTTCTAAAGACACCTTTTCCACTTTATTTTCTTTAGATATGTAAACTTCAACTTCTTTTATATTAACTACTTCAGATAACCTTTGATTTTTCTTTATTTCAGTACTATTGCTTTCAGCTATACTGGAGCTTGATAAAAACCCAAATAATATAGGTATAATAAATATACTTAATATAACAGCTCCTATAAAAATTACTGCTTCTAAAATTCTTTTATTTCTCATAAATCCTCCAAAAACTTATTAATACACTTTATGTATATGCTAAGTATCTTGAAACTCGAACTCATATTAAAATTATTTAAAAACAAAAAAATCAACAGCATATGCTGTTGATTTAAACTCTATTTATGTCAGCGCCTAACGCTCTGAACTTATTTTCTATTTCAACATAACCTCTATCTATATGGTGTATATCAGTAACTATTGTTTCTCCCTTTGCTATAAGTCCAGCTAAAACCAAAGCTGCTCCTGCTCTTAAATCTGTTGCCTTCACTTCACACCCTGTAAGATTATCTACACCATCAATTAAAGCAGTTCTTCCTTCTACTTGTATATTTGCACCCATACGTCTTAATTCATCAACATTCATGAATCTATTTTCAAAAACACTTTCTGTTATAATACTACTACCCTTTGCTATACTCAATAAACTCATCATTTGTGATTGCATATCAGTAGGATACCCTGGATACGGCATTGTCTTTATATTAATTGGTTTTATCTCTTTATTTCCTCTTACTATTATACTATTCGGCTCATTATCAATTTTAAAGAATTCTGTTCCCACTTCTCTTAATTTAGAAATTGTGGCTGCACAGTGGTCTGAATTAACACCATTCAATTTTATTTCTGAACCTGTTATTGCTGCTGCAACCATAAATGTACCTGCTTCTATTCTATCATATATAGGAGTATATTCTGTTGAAGTTAAAGATTCTACACCATCTATTACTATTTCTCCTGGTTTTTCAGTATAAATTTTTGCTCCCATAGAATTTAAAAATTTAATTAAATCAATTATTTCTGGTTCTTGAGCAGCATTTTCAATCACTGTAGTACCTTTAGCCATAGTTGCTGCCATCATTATATTCTCTGTTGCACCAACAGAAGGAAAGTCTAAATATACTTTATTTCCAAATAACTTTTTAGCTTGAATACATACAAATCCATTACCACAATTTTTATCTTCTGCACCTAAAGCTCTAAGACCCTTTAAATGCAATTCTATTGGTCTTGAACCAATATTACATCCACCTGGTCTAGCTAATTTAAATTCTCCATATTTAGTTATCATTGGCCCCATTATAAGAAATGAAGCTCTCATTTTTTTTACTAAATTCTCATTTGGGATTAAAGGTTCTCTTTGCAATGGTGGTACAATTAATTTATTATTTTTCTTATCTATATTTAATTCATAACCTAATTGTTCCATAACATCACAAATAGTAAACACATCTTCTAACATTGGTAATTCATTTATAGTTATAATATCATTAGCTAATATAGATCCTGCAATTATTGGTAAAACTGAATTTTTAGCTGTACTAATTTTTACTTCTCCATTTAATTTTTTTCCACCTTTTACTACTATTTTATCCATATTATCCTCCATTAAAATTATTTTAATATGTTGTGAATATAATAGGAGTGCCTAAAATCAACTTCCTATCTTCCTCATATGTCATAATGGAGTAATTAAACTGATAATCACTCTTAAGATTAATTATTCCTGTAGTTCCATTCTCTAAATTTATACTTTGTGATTCTATTACATGCTTCTTACCAATTGATTCTATAATTTTTTTTTCAATTTCATCTATATTATTATTTTCTCTAATATTACCTTTTATATAAGTGTAATATTTTATATTTGATATGTTTTTATTATGAATAACTTGAAAATATTCCTTAATATAATTAAAATCAATTCTATATCTAGAAAATATTTCTATTTGAACTCTATTTTTCCCATTTTCTTTTATCAAACTAATATTTAATTTAATTTCATCACTAGAATTCTCTAAATATAAACCACCTTCACTTTCTTCTACAATACTGAAATCTTTAATTTTAAGAGAATTATATAAATTATTCAATTCTTTATTGATACTTTCATTAGTTAGATATTCTATTTTTATTCCATACTCTTCTATATCACAAAGTTCTTCTGATACTTTAGTATAAACCTCATTTTCTAAATTGCTAATGCTTGGACAAAAAATAAAAGAGAAACAAAATAATACCATTGTAAAAATATTTTTATTCATCACTATCCCACCTTTCTTCTTAATTATTGTCAGGGATAGCTTTTTTATACAATAATTGCCTTTCATATTATCAATATATTAAAATCACCTGAAAAAGTTCTATTAAATTACATAAAAACATTTGTTATACCAAAAAAAAGCATACAGTTTCCTGTATGCTTTAAATAATCTACATTTCTTTTAACTTTAATCTAGACATAGCTCTTGCTAAGGCTAACTTAGCTCTTTTTACATCTGTCTCATCAGCAATTTTTTTTAATCTTTCTTCTGCTCTTTGCTTAGCCTCCATAGCTCTCGCTTGATCTATTTCTTCTGGCCATTCTGCAGAATTTACACAAAATGTAACTTCATTATCTTGAACCTTCATTAATCCTGTTGAAGTAAATAAGTACTTACTTTCACCATTTTCATCATCTACTCTTGTAACTGTTGGAGTAGTAGCTGTTATATAAGGTTGGTGACCAGCTAATATTTCAAACTCACCAAGAGCATTTTTACATAAAACTCTTGTAACCTCACCTGAAATAAGAACTCTTTCTGGTGTTGTTATAGTTAAATTGAATTTACTCATCTTTATTCACCCCTTTTATTGGGCTATTTCTCTAGCTTTTTCTAGTACTTCATCTATTGATCCAACAAATAAGAAAGCTGATTCTGGAACATTATCGTATCTACCTTCTAATATTTCTTTGAACCCTCTTATAGTTTCTTTTATTGGAACATATCTACCTTGCATTCCAGTGAATTGTTCTGCTACTGTGAATGGTTGTGATAAGAATTTTTGTATTCTTCTTGCTCTAGCAACAATAAGTTTATCTTCGTCAGCAAGTTCATCAACCCCAAGGATAGCGATTATATCTTGAAGTTCTTTATATCTTTCTAATATATGTTTAACTTTTGAAGCAACTTCATAATGCTCTTCTCCAACAATTCTTGGATCTAGTATTCTTGATGAAGAATCTAGTGGATCAACAGCTGGATAAATACCTATCTCAGCTATACTTCTTGATAAAACTGTCTTAGCATCAAGATGGTTGAATGTTGTAGCTGGAGCTGGGTCAGTTAAGTCATCAGCAGGTACATATACTGCTTGAACTGATGTAATTGATCCATGAGTAGTTGATGTAATTCTCTCTTGAAGAGCACCCATCTCTGTAGCAAGTGTTGGTTGGTAACCAACAGCTGATGGTATTCTTCCTAATAAAGCTGAAACCTCTGATCCAGCTTGTGAGAATCTAAATATATTATCTATGAATAATAACACGTCTTGACCTTGATCTCTGAAGTACTCAGCCATTGTAAGTCCTGTTAACGCAACTCTCATTCTTGCTCCAGGTGGTTCGTTCATTTGTCCAAATACTAGTGCAGTATTTTTTATAACTCCTGATTCCTTCATTTCGTAGTAAAGGTCATTACCTTCTCTTGATCTTTCTCCAACTCCTGTAAATACAGAAATTCCACCGTGCTCTTTAGCTATATTGTTAATAAGCTCTTGGATAAGAACTGTTTTACCAACACCGGCTCCTCCGAATAGACCGATTTTACCCCCTCTTTGGTAAGGTGCTAAAAGGTCTATAACCTTTATTCCAGTTTCAAACATTTCAGGAACAACTGATTGCTCTTCAAATGATGGAGCTGGTCTATGAATTGGATATTTTTCTTCATTATTAACTTCTGCTCCACTATCTAGTGGTTTACCTAATACGTTAAATATTCTTCCTAATACGCATCCACCAACGGGTACTGATATAGGTGCTCCAGTGTCAACAGCTTCTATACCTCTTCTTAATCCTTCAGTAGCTTCCATAGCTATAGTTCTAACTATGTCATCTCCTACGTGTTGCTCTACCTCACAAACTAAGATTTTTCCATCGTCCATTTTTATGTGTATTGCATTAAATATATTAGGAAGTTCATCATTTGCAAACTTTATATCTACAACTGGTCCAATAACCTGAACTACTTTACCTATATTATTAGACATTTTGAGTACCTCCTTATTTTTGTGCTTCTGCTCCACCAACAATCTCTGATATCTCTTGAGTTATGATACTTTGTCTTATTCTATTGTACTTAGCATCTAATGAGTTTAATAAATCATCGGCGTTTTTAGTTGCTCCGTCCATTGCCTGCATTCTAGCACTTTGTTCACTAGTTTTTGAATTAAACATAGCATTCATGAATTTACCTTTTAAATATGATGAAACTAATGAATCTATTATTTCATCCTCATCTGGTTCAATTAAAAAAGAAACCTTTCCTTTTTCTCCAGTTAAATCTAAAGGTAATAATCTCTCTTCAACAACCTCTTGTTTAACAGGTGAAAAGAATTTAGTATAAACTAAATTTACTTCTCCAAAGTTTCCATCAGTAAATTCTTTAACAGCTTTATTTACTACAGTTGATGCATCACCAATATTCGGTGTATCTCCTAAATCAACATATTCTGCTAAAGTAGAAATCCTATTTTTCTTAACATAATGGATACCTTTTTTCCCCACTACTATTGCTTCTATATTTTCAATATTATCTTCATACTTATCTCTTACAAAAGCAGCAGTATTACCATTAAATCCACCACATAATCCTGAATCTGATGCTAATAATATTATTAACTTTTTAGGATTATCATTGGATTTAAGTAAAGGATTATTATTGCTATTTAATGATCCGATTAATTCTCTAGCAATTTCATCTAGACTTCCAAAATATTGATTATTTTCATTTAACTTTTGTCTAGCTTTTCTTAACTTAGAAGTGGCAACAAGTCCCATAGCTTTTGTTATTTTTCTTGTGTTTTTGATACTTTTTATTCTTCTTTTAATTTCTAAAAGTCCTGCACCTGCCATTTAAGCTCCACCTCCATTCTTAAAAATGTGGGCATAGCTTTAATTAAAAAGCTATGCTCTTATTTTATATTAAGAATATTTTTTTAAATTCTACTATAGCGCTTTCTAAAGCAGATTTTAATTCATCGTCTAAAACTTTCTTATCTAATATAGCTTTACCAATTTCTCTATGATGAGTATCCATATATTCTAAGAATTCTTTTTCAAATCTCTTAATATCTGAAACCTTAATATCTAATAAGAAATTGTTAACTGCAGCATATATTATCATAATTTGTTTTTCAACTGCCATTGGCTTATATTGGTCTTGTTTTAATATCTCAATAATTCTCTTACCTTTTTCAAGTCTTGCTTGAGTATCCCTATCAAGGTCAGAACCGAATTGAGCGAATGATGCTAACTCTCTATATTGAGCAAGTTCTAGTCTTAATGTACCAGAAACTTGTTTCATTGCTTTTATTTGAGCATTTCCTCCAACCCTTGAAACTGATATACCCGGGTTAACAGCTGGTCTTTGTCCTGCGTTGAATAACTCAGTTTCTAAGAATATTTGTCCGTCTGTTATTGATATAACGTTAGTTGGGATATATGCTGTTACGTCTCCTGCTAATGTTTCTATTATTGGAAGCGCTGTTAATGAGCCTCCACCATTTTCTTTTGATAACTTAGCAGCTCTTTCAAGTAATCTTGAATGTATGTAGAATACATCACCTGGATAAGCTTCTCTTCCTGGTGGTCTTCTAATTAATAATGACATTGTTCTATAAGCAACTGCGTGCTTACTTAAGTCATCATACACTATTAATACAGATTTACCTTTGTTCATGAAATATTCACCCATTGTACAGCCTGCATATGGTGCAATATATTGTAATGGAGCTGATTCTGATGCTGATGCAGTTACAACTATTGAATAGTCCATAGCTCCTTCTTCAGTTAAAGTGTTAACTATATTAGCTACTGTTGATTGTTTTTGTCCAATAGCAACATATATACATATAACGTCTTTACCTTTTTGGTTAATTATAGTATCTATAGCTATAGCAGTTTTACCTGTTTGTCTATCTCCTATAATTAATTCCCTTTGTCCTCTACCTATTGGTATCATTGAGTCAATCGCTTTAATACCTGTTTGTAGAGGCTCATTAACAGAACTTCTTTCTAATATACCTGGTGCTGGTATTTCTATAGCTCTGTAACCATCATTTTTGATAGGACCTTTTCCGTCTATAGGTTGACCTAGTGAATTAACAACTCTACCTACTAGATCCTCTCCTACTGGTACTTCAACTATTTTTCCAGTTCTTTTAACGATGTCTCCTTCTTTTATACCTTCTTCTGATCCTAAAAGAACGCAACCAACGTTATCCTGCTCTAAGTTAAGAGCCATACCGAAAACTTGATTAGGGAATTCTAGAAGTTCACCTTCCATACATTCTTCTAATCCGTAAACTCTGGCAACTCCGTCACCTATCTGTATGATAGTACCAGAATCAACAGTTTCTAGCTCTTTTTCATAGTGTTTTATTTCATTCTTGATTATAGAAGTTATTTCTTCTGGTTTAATATGCATAGACTCACCTCTATTCTCTCTTAAGCATTATAAGTTTCATATCATCAAGTCTAGATTTAACAGTACCATCTATAACATCATCGCCAACTCTAACATAAAGTCCACCAATGATACTCTTATCTATATCTTGCTTTAATAATATTTTCTTTGAATATTTATTTTCTAACTTTTCTACAAGTCTTTTAACTTCATCTTCTGTTAGTGGAACAACACTTTTAACCTCAGCTAATAAAGTATTGTTTCTTTCTAGATGAATTTTTTCCATTTCTTTTAATTTTTCTTTTAGGTAAAGTATTCTATCTTTTTCTATAAGAACCATTAAGAATGAAAGTAACTCTTCATCTATTTTTCCTTCAAATATATTTTTGAAAGTTTTCTTCTTTCTTACAGTACTTATTTGAGGATGCTTTATTATTTCATAAAGCTCTGTATTACCATAAACTATGTCACAAATTTCTCTCAAATCATTTAAGTACTCTTCAACTTTGTTCTTTTCTTCAGCAACTTCGTATAGAGCTAAGGCATATCTTCGATCTAAATATTCGTACATAATTAGATACCTACCTTTTCAATAAAGTCATTTATTAAATCTCTATGTTTAGCTTCATCGATAGATTCTCCAAGTGCTTTCTCTGAAAGCATTACAGAAATATCAACTACTTGTTGCTTTAATTCATATCTCGCTTTTTCTTCTTCTCTTTGAATTTCAATATTAGCTCTATTTAATATAGCCTCAGCTTCTCTATGAGCATCATCAACTATTTCTTTATAAATTCTGTCAGCTTCTTTTTTCTGTTCTTCTCTAAGCTTTCTGCCTTCTTCCTTCGCAGATTTAAGAATTCTTTCATTATCTAATCTTAATCTTCTTGCTTTTTCTGCATCTTCATCAGCTTTTAAGATTGTTTCATCTATAGCCTCTTGTCTTGCGTCGATGGCTCTCTTGATTTTGTCCCAGAAAAAATGTTTTAGTATAAGAATTAAGATTATAAAGTTAATGATTGTAGCTAATATTCTCATAAAATTTAATTCCATATATCAATCACAGCCTCCCTTCGGAGTCAATTATATTAACTCTATTATCTTCATTTATTAATTACTACAAGTTCTTAATAAAAAGTTACGCAATTTGATATTAAACAACGAATAATAAGATTATTGAAATTACTAAACCATATATAGCTGTTGCTTCTGAAAGACCAGCTCCCATGATGAATAAACTTTGAATTTTATCTGATGCTTCTGGTTGTCTTGCAGTTGCTTCTATTGCTCCTGCTGTTGCAATCCCTATACCTATTCCGGCTCCTATACCTGCTAATACAGCTATACCTGCTGCTAATAACTTCATATCCATTAAAAATTCCTCCTTTTTTAAATCAAACTAAAGTTATTTTGATTTGTTCCTCTAATTTTTCTTAGTGATCTGCTAACATTTTAATGTTTACCATTGTTAACATTGTAAATACTATCATTTGTATTGTTCCATCAAATACATCGAAGAAACCATGTGCTAGTATTGGCACACCTATTTGTGCAATCCATCCTATATGAGCTAGACCTGAGTACATTAAGTCTATTAATAGAGTGGCTGCTAACATATTACCAAATAAACGTAGTGCAAGAGATACTGGGAAAATTATTCTCTCCATTATATTTAAAGGTAACATTACTGGATATGGCTTGAAATATCCTTTGATATATCCTCCAAGATGACATTTACGTAATGCATTAGCATGAACAACAACAAAGGAAGTAATTGTTAATGCCACTGCAACACTTAAATCCTGAGTTGGAGGTGCAAGCCCTATTAATCCATAAAGGTTTAAGACAAGTAGGAATACTGCTAATGTTCCTATATAAGGTACAAAACCAATATAACTTTCCCCCATGTTACTCTTTACCAAGTTATAAACTGTTTGATAAACTGACTCTAAAACAACTTGTAACTTGCCTGGTTTATTTTTAAGGTTTCTAGTTGATACTATAGCAAATATTGTTATAACAAGCATTGCTGCCCATTGAAAAATAATTGTACTACTAATTGTCAAACTACCAACCTTAACTGTAAACATTGGTGCAAAGATATCCACGGAATCACTCCCTTTCTATCTTAGTATTAATTTATATATGTATATAAATATTTATTTATTTTGTGATAAGGCCTTATTCTTTTTGGTATAAATAAATATTGATATCTGATGTGAAATAAATCCAATTAGATAAAATGCTAACTCTTTAACATTTCTCATAAATACTAGTGTAAATAAAAGAATTAGAATCATTCTTAATACAAAGCTTATTTGAATTTTTAAAGCTCCTCTTCTTTTATTTATGACCTTGTGGATTACAATTGCATTAACCGTAAAATTAATTGTAGCAACTATACTTCCAACTAAAAAAGCCACCCCAAATTTAAAATTAACTAAACTAATTACTAGGGTTGCTATTATCGTCAATAAAATATTAGTTTTCATTACTGAAAAAACTAAATCTTTGATTTTAGCGTTCACGTATAACCTCCATAGTTCCGCAATGTTACTTTACTAATTATATTCCTGAATTTAATATTAATAAAATTTAAATTTTGCTTGAATTTATTAATATTCTGATATTTTAAAGTACTTTTAAGCATTTCCTTCATTTTTACTCTCAAAAACTCTCATTTACTCTTTTTTCAATTATTTTTGAATGCTTTTGAATATACTATTTCATTTTTCTGAATTTTTTAATTATTATTCATTATCTTGAGTTAAATTTCGATTACTATTTTCGATTTTGAAATCCTTTTTTAAAAGTTTTTATTATAAAATCGTATATTTTATCACCTTTTTTATCAAAAAAGTTTCAAACCACTATTTAGAATAAAATATACAACTTAAAAGGTTTTGAATAACCTTTTTAATATTTATTCACATTTTTTTTGATTTTTTTTTAAAATCCTTATTTTTTTTAATATTTTCGGAACCTTAATCCTATTTTTTTCTATTCTTTATTCTATTATTCATACTTTTTATATAAAATCTAAATAAAATATATATTTTATAATATGAATTTTTATTATTACTTTTGTGCATATTTTTTTAATATATTCTTTATATTAAGATGATAAAATGTATAAATTTAATTTTTAAAATAAAAAGATGCTATCCTATTAAATGGATAGCATCTAAAAATATATATAATAATGGTAAACTTATTATCTTTCTACGATTAAAGCTGTTCCCATTCCTCCACCTATGCAAAGTGTTGCTAAGCCTGTTTTAGCATCTCTTTTCATCATTTCATGAAGTAATGTAACTAATATTCTAGCTCCTGAAGCTCCTACTGGATGTCCTAAAGCTATAGCTCCACCATTTACGTTAACTTTGCTCATATCAAAATCTAAATCTTTAGCTACTGCTAAGCTTTGAGCAGCGAAAGCTTCGTTTGCTTCTATTAAATCAAGATCTGAAACTGTTAATCCAGTTCCTTCTAATGCCTTTTTAGTAGCATAAAATGGTCCATATCCCATGATTGAAGGATCTAATCCTTTTGAACCATAAGAAACTATTTTACAGATTGGAGTTACTCCTAATTCTTTTGCTTTTTCAGCACTCATAACTACTAAAGCAGCGGCACCATCATTTATACCTGATGCATTACCAGCTGTAACTGTACCATCTTTTTTGAATGCTGGTCTTAATTTCCCTAATTTTTCAGCAGTTGATCCAAATCTTGGGAACTCATCAGTATCAAATACTATTGGATCACCTTTTCTTTGTGGAATTACTACTGGTACTATTTCATCTTTGAATTTTCCAGCTTTTATAGCTGCTTCTGCTTTAATTTGAGAATTTGCAGCAAATTCATCTTGCATTTCTCTAGTTAATCCCCATTGATCTGCTATATTTTCAGCAGTTATACCCATATGGTATCCATTAAATGCATCTGTTAATGCATCATTAACCATGGCATCTATCATCTTGCCATCGCCCATTCTTTGACCAAATCTTGCAGTTTTTAAAACATATGGTCCTTGTGACATGTTTTCCATACCACCAGCTACTACTACATCAGCATCTCCTGCTTTTATCATTTGAGCAGCTAAAGCCACACATCTTAAACCTGAACCACAAACTTTATTTATTGTCATTGCAGGAACTTCAACTGGTAAACCAGCTTTTACCGCTGCTTGTCTTGCTGGGTTTTGTCCTAATCCTGCTTGGATTACATTACCCATTAAAACTTCATCAACACATTCTGGTTTTACACCAACTTTATTTAAAGCTTCTTTAATAACTAAAGCTCCTAAATCTACAGCAGGAACATCTTTTAATGAACCTCCAAATGATCCTAATGCTGTTCTTACTGCACTTGCAATAACTACCTCTCTCATATCAAAAACCTCCCATTTAGGTAAAAATTTATCAAAAATATATGTTTTTTCTAACCAATTTAATTATAACCATAAATTTACTAGCTTTCAATATATTTTGTTAAATTTTAAACAATCTTTTTTATTATTTTTTGCTTTTTATAAAAAAAGACAGATATTTTAGCTTCATTATAGAAATATACCATTAAAATTTCTATATTATTCTAAATATCTGTCTATTCATCCCAATTATTCAAATTATATTTATCAAACTTTTTAACAAAGTCTTATTTGCTTACAAATTCTTCTACAGATTCATCACTTTTTCCAAAGTAGTTTAAGATAGCTTTTACTATTCTTTCTGAAGCTTTACCATCTCCATATGGATTTATAGCTTTACTCATTTCTGCGTAAGCTTTTTCATCATTTATAAGTGAATTAGCTTCTTCTAAGATTTTTTCTACATCAGTACCAACTAACTTAACAGTTCCTGAAGCAACAGCCTCTGGTCTTTCTGTTACATCTCTTAAAACTAATACTGGTTTTCCTAAGTGAGGAGCTTCCTCTTGTAATCCACCTGAATCAGTCATAACCATGAAGCATTTATTCATTAAGTTATGAGTTTCTTTTGTATCAAGTGGTGGTAAAAGATGTACTCTTTCTTTTCCATCAAGATTTTTATAAACAACATCTTTTACAACTGGATTTAAGTGAACAAGGTAAACTAATTCAACATCTTTATTATCTTCAACTATTTTGTTTAAAGCTGTACAGATGTTTTCTATACCTTCTCCCCAGTTTTCTCTTCTATGAGCAGTTATCATGATAACTTTTTTGTTTTGGAAATCTATGTTGTTTAATTCTTCATTTTCAAACACATAATTTTCTTCAACAGTATGTTCCATAGCATCGATTACAGTATTACCTGTAACTTTTATGTCATTTTCATTTATTCCTTCTCTCAAAAGGTTAGCTTTTGAACCTTTAGTAGGAGCAAAATGTAAATCAGCTAAAGCACCTGTTAATTTTCTATTCATTTCCTCTGGGAATGGGAAATATTTATCAAAAGTTCTAAGTCCAGCCTCAACATGCCCAACTCTTATTTGTTGATAGAAAGCTGCTAATCCACCAGCAAAAGTTGTAGTTGTATCTCCATGTACAAGTATCATATCTGGTTTTTCTTCAGTGAATACTTTTTCTAATCCCTCTAAAACTCTATTTGTTATTCCAGTAAGAGTTTGACGAGTTTTCATTATATCTAGATCAAAGTCAGGTTTTATATCAAATAGTTCTAAAACTTGGTCTAACATTTCTCTATGCTGAGCAGTTACACAAACTTTTGACTCTATTTCTGGTCTTTTCTCTAATTCTTTTACTAGTGGAGCCATTTTTATAGCTTCCGGTCTTGTTCCAAAGATAGTTAAAACTTTTATCTTTTCCATGAATCATTTACCTCCAAAAATAATCAATAGCTACTTATATATTAAGTAGCTATTTAAATTATAACTATTTTGTTCCAAATAGTCTATCTCCTGCATCACCTAATCCAGGAACTATATATCCATGATCATTTAATTTCTCATCAATGCATGCAACATATATATCAACATCTGGATGAGCTTTTTGTACAAATTCTATTCCTTCTGGTGAAGAAATTAAGCACATAAGTCTTATTTGCTTAGCTCCTCTTTTCTTTAAAAGAGTTATAGCATCTGCTGCTGAACCACCTGTAGCTAGCATTGGGTCAACAACGATTATATCTCTTTCTGCTATGTCTTGTGGTAATTTACAGAAGTACTCTACTGGTTGAAGCGTTTCTTCATCTCTATATAGTCCAATGTGACCTACTTTTGCAGCAGGTATAAGTTGTAGCATACCATCTACCATACCTAATCCAGCTCTTAATATTGGAACTATAGCAACTTTTTTACCAGCTAAAACTTTACATTTAGTTTTGCATACTGGAGTTTCTATATCGATTTCTTCCATTGGAAGATTTCTTGTTACTTCATAAGCCATAAGCATAGAAACTTCACTTACTAATTCTCTGAAATCCTTAGAACCTGTATTTTTATCTCTTATGAACGCTAACTTATGTAATATAAGTGGGTGTGTTATTTCTGTTACTTTACTCATTGTATCTTCCTCCTAAAATCTATATATAAAAAATTTTTTGACTAATTATTTTGAATATTTTTTCTCAATTTCAGTTAATTTATCAATTCTAGTTTGGTGTCTTCCACCTTCAAATTCTGAATTTAAGAAAGTATCAACTATATCTAAAGCTAATCCTGGACCTACTACTCTCTCACCCATAGCTAATATATTTGCATTGTTATGTTGTCTTGTTGCATGAGCACTAAATGTGTCTGAACAAAGAGCAGCTCTTATTCCTGGAACTTTATTTGCTGATATTGATATTCCTATACCAGTTCCACAAATTAATATTCCAAATTCAAATTCTTTTGAAGCTACTGCTTCTGCAACTTGTATAGCTATATCTGGATAATCACAAGAATCTGTGCTATATGTACCAAAATCTTTTAACTCAATACCTTTTTCTTCTAAGTGCTTCATCACTATGTTTTTTAAATTAAATCCACCATGATCGCAACCAATTGCTATTTTCATTTCATTAACCTCCATTATACCTGTTTATTTTAAAATATATTATTTTAAAAAAAGTGCTCTTTCAATGACTAATAACACTACTTAAAATAAAAATTTAAATAGTAAGTCAAATAAAAAAGCACTTTTTTTTATTAATTGGAAGAACACTAAATAAAGATATTAAACTTTCAAAAAAAACAAATATAGAATTTTTAAAAAATGTAAATTCAAAACAATTCCTTTTTCTCAAAAGTTTCATTCTTATCTAGCTCCTTCCATATATTTTCTTAAACTATTGTTATATCAAATCCACAGGATTTTTTTAATCTATTCATTATGGCCACACCTAATCCTTTTTCTTCAAAAGCTTCAGTTATTATAATATCCACTCCTAAATCGTCAAAGGCTCTAAGCATTTCAAATAAGTTTTTTGTTACAGAAGTTAAATCTTCTCTAGTTCCTAATGATTTAACTATCCCTTCATCATACATAGAAACAGTTTCATCAGTTGCCATAATTCCGACCTTTAAATCTTCATCTATGTAATTATGCACCATTTCTTTAATTTTTTCAACCATTTTATTTATTGGTCCTTGAACCATTTTAACTTTTGCCTTTGGTGCATAATGTTTATACTTCATTCCTGGGGCTTTAGGTTTTGTATTCTCATCTAAAGTAGTTAATATAGCTTTATCTATATATACACCTTCATCTATACTTTTTAACATTTCTAAAGTTATTCCTCCAGGTCTTAAAACACATAAATGTTCACCTGTCGCATCTACTATAGTTGATTCTACCCCTATTTTACTTTTTTCAGATCCAACTATGAAGTCAACTCTTCCATTTAAGTCTTCTTCACATCTTTCTATATCAGTTGGACTAGGTCTTCCTGATATATTAGCTGATGGTGCTGCAATAGGCACTCCAGATAATTCAATTAATTTTAATGCGATATCATTATCTGGCATCCTTACTCCAACAGTGTCTAATCCTGCTGATGTAATATCTGAAACTATATCTTTTTTCTTTAAGATAATAGTTAGAGGACCTGGCCAATATTTTTCTATTAATTCCTCTGCAAACTTTGGTACCTCAGCAACATATTTATCAATATCTTCTTTTTTTGCTATATGTATTATTAAAGGATTATCTTGAGGTCTTCCCTTTGCCTCAAAAATTTTTTTAACTGCTTCTCCATCTAAAGCATTTGCACCTAAGCCATAAACAGTTTCAGTTGGGAAAGCACCTATTCCACCTGATTTTATAATTTTAGCAGCTTCTTCTAAATGTTTTATATCTTTATCTATATCTTTTATGAATTGTATTTTTGTTTTCATAAAACAATATCACCTTCATCTTTTATAAATTCTTTTGACCTCTAGCAATCTTTATATTTTCAATACTATCACTTGTATAGGTTGCTGTAACACAACTTTTATATATGTCATCTAAAAGCTTAAATTTCTTTAAAGCTCCTCTTTTTATTATTATGTAATACCATTGGCTTCCTTTATTTAATCTAACCATCTTTTTATAGTCATCACTTAACCCTTGGTGAACCTTACAAAAATAATCTCCAATAGGCTTCCCAAATTTACCTTTTCTACCTTTATTAGAAAAGACTATAATTATTTTCATATCCTCTAACTCATTTTCTGTATGAACTAAAACTACCCTGTCACAGTATATGTGTTTATATTTAGATAATACATTAGGTTTTATTCTTAAAATTCCATTTTCACAAGAATACTCTAACCTTATATTATTAAAATTTTTAACCATAACAATAACTATAAAAATTTCTAAAAAGATTAAATAAACTATTAGAAATTCCTTATAAACTTCAAAAAACCAAACTAAAAGAGGTAATAGTATTAGAAGTATTACCATAATAAACATGAATCTTTTATATGATTTTCTTTGTTTTTTTATAGCCTTATCTATATTCATAAGTATATTCCTCTTTAATCAACATATTAAAACCATGTATTTTTAAAGCCTTACATTATTCATGTAAGGCTTTATATATTAAAATTCAGTATTACCCATTGCTTTCATTTTTTGAGCTTGATCTTCAGTGATTAAAGCATTTAATATTTCGTCTATATCACCATCTAAGAAGCTATCTAATTTATATAAAGTCATGTTTATTCTATGGTCAGTTACTCTTCCTTGTGGATAGTTATAAGTTCTTATTCTTTCACTTCTATCTCCAGTACCAACCTGACTCTTTCTATCTTCGGCAATACCAGCTAATCTTTCTGCTTCAGCTTGCTCGAATAATCTTGCTCTTAATACTTTCATAGCTTTTTCTTTATTCTTAAGCTGTGATTTTTCATCTTGACATGAAATAACAATACCTGAAGGTAAGTGAGTTAATCTTACAGCTGAGTCAGTTGTATTAACGCACTGTCCACCATTACCTGATGCTCTAAATACATCTATTTTAATATCTTTATCATTTATTTCTATTTCTACATCGTCAACTTCTGGTAAAACAGCTACTGTAGCAGTTGAAGTATGTATTCTTCCTGAACTTTCTGTATCAGGAACCCTTTGAACTCTATGTGCTCCACTCTCATACTTAAGTTTTGAATAAGCACCTGCTCCTTTTATCATGAATACAACCTCTTTGAAACCTCCAATATCAGTTTCATTTGAACTCATTAATTCAACTTTCCATCTATTCTTTTCAGCGTA
The DNA here is from genome assembly GCF_034439435.1 of Clostridium sp. LIBA-8841. Taxonomy (GTDB): domain Bacteria; phylum Bacillota; class Clostridia; order Clostridiales; family Clostridiaceae; genus Sarcina. Next base: position 1,246,841 of record NZ_JAPCKJ010000001.1, read on the forward strand.
TTTAGTGTACATTCTGAAAAGGTTAGCTGCAAATAGTGCTGCCTCGTCTCCACCAGCACCACCTCTAATTTCAACAAATACGTTTTTATCATCATTAGGGTCTTTTGGTAATAAAAGAATTTGTATTTCGTCTTCTAATTCTTTTTTTCTTTCTGATAAATCCTTAATTTCAGCATTTATCATTTCTCTCATTTCTTGATCACTTTCTTCTGAAAGCATCTCTTTATTAGCTTCTAAATCTTCTATAGCTTCTTTGTACTCTTTGTACTTATTAACTATAATTTCTAAGTCAGCATGTTCCTTACAAAGTTTTCTCCACTCTTTTTGGTTAGCCATTATTGAAGGATCACTTATCTTGACTGAAAGTTCATCATATTTATTTTCAATAAAATTTAATCTATCAAGTATCATCTATTATCACTCCGTATACAGATTTTCATATTTTACAATTATAACACACTATTATGTTATCTTTCAAGATTTACTCTTCCTATAACACATCTGTCTAAGCCTGCTAAATCTTTAATTACCTTAACATCATAGTATCCTTTTTTAACCATTAAGTTTTTAACATCTTCTCCTTGATCATGTCCAATTTCAAAAGCTAATATACCATCTTGCTTTAATACTTCTAAAGATTCGTTAATAATTCTTCTATAAAATATTAAACCATCCTCTCCCCCATCTAAAGCTAAATGAGGTTCATAATCTTTAACATCCTCCATTAAAGTGTTTATAACTTCCGTTCTTATATATGGTGGATTTGAAACTAAAATATCATACTTGTTTTCTTTTTTTATAACTTCACTTAGAAGATCACTTTTTATAAAATTACATCTTTTTGATAATTCTAGCTCTCTTATATTTTTTCTTGTAACCTTTTCTGGTATATCATCTATATCTATTAAATCTACATTTATATTCTTTCTATAATTAGCTAAAGATAATCCTATAGCCCCACTTCCACAACATAAATCACATACATTTATATTTGCATCTTCATCTACATTGTTTAATACTTCCTCTACAATTATTTCAGTATCCCCTCTTGGAATTAATACTCCCTCTTCTACATAGAAATCTAATCCCATAAACTCACAAGTTCCTAAAATATATTGCATAGGCATTTTTTCTTTTCTTTTCTCTAATAAATTTAAAAAATGTATCTCATCAGATTTTTTAACTTCTTCATTCTTATTAGTAATAAGCCAAATCTTATCTTTTTCAAGAACTTTACCTAATAATAGTTGAGTATCTAATATATATGTATCAATCCCAACTTCTTTTAGAGTTTCATTTCCTAAATTTAATAATTCTCCAACTTTTTTATTTTGTTCTTTCAATCCTTCAGCCCTCCTTAAAGAAGCTATGGCTACTTCAATCTGAGAATCATCTGGTTCTCTTGTAGTTAATTTTTGCAACTGCAAACCTGGTGCTGCTATTATTTTAGCGAAACTTCCCTGTGATTTCCCAAGCCATCTTATAAGTTCATATGTTATTCCTGCTACAACTGGCAACATTGCTACTCTTATAGCCGTTCTTTGAACTACTGAATCCCAATTAGTAAAAGAAAATATAAATATACTTACAATAGCAACTAAAAATAAAAAGTTTGTTCCACACCTAGGATGAAATCTAGGGTATTTTCTTACATTTTCAACTGTAAGTTCATCTTCATTTTCATAGCAAAATATAGTTTTATGTTCTGCTCCATGATATTGGAATACTCGTTCTATATCTTCTAATTTTCCCATTAAGTACATGTATCCTAAAAGCATCCCAATACTTATTAAACCTTCAATAGCACTTAAAGTCCAGGCTGGGAAACTAAGTTTTTTAAGTAAAAAAGTAATTCCCGTTGGTATTGCTACAAAAAGAATTATGGCAAATATAAAAGAAAGCATAATTGTAAGAGTCATTATTACATTATTAGCTTTTTCACCAAATTTATTATTTAACCAATCTTCAAATTTTGAAGGCTCTGTATCATCAAAAAAACTTGCTGAATAATTTAAAGATTTTAAACCTACAATTAAAGATTCTACAAGAGTTACAAATCCTCTTATAAATGGTAGTCCTAAAATTTTATTCTTCTTTGTATATGGTATTGTTTTTTCAAAAGAAACCTCTATATTTCCATCTTGAGTTCTAACCGCTGTAGCTGTTCCTTTTGCGCCCCTCATCATAACGCCTTCTAATACTGCTTGACCGCCAACTTGGCATTTTCTCATAATTTAAACCCTATCCTTTCACTAACTAATTATTAGAATCCTTACCATATTTATAATTGAAATAACATTGTCCACATAATGATTGATATTCTACATTATCAACTAAGTCTATAGCAACTTGCTCTCCTTCAAATGTAAACTTACCATTTATCATTCTTCCATTTAATATAGCTTTTCTTCCACATTTACATATAGTTTTCATTTCTTCAATACTATGTGCTAATAATAAAAGTCTTTCACTTCCTTCAAAGCCATTCATTTGGAAGTCTGTTCTTAATCCGTAACAAATTACTGGAATACCTTTTCCAACTGCAATCTCAAATAATTCATCAATATGATGAGCTTTTAAAAATTGAACCTCATCAACTATTATACAGTCTATTTTTCTCCCCTTCTCAAGTCTTTCATCAATCATCTCTATAATATTATCATTAACATCTATTAAAATATCTACAACTCTCTCAACACCTAATCTTGAAACTACTTTGTCTCCACCTTTTTTATCTGTTGATGGCTTAACTATGATAACTTCCAAACCTCTTTCTTCATAGTTATGTGCCACTTGCATAAGATGTGTAGATTTACCTGAATTCATTGCCCCATATCTAAAATATAATTTGCTCATATTAATTTTAAACTCCTTATCCTCTTATAATATTCTAAATATGATTATAACTTAAATAAGAACGCTTTTAAACTATTGACGATTAAATAACCCCATGATATACTTGTAAATAGTTGTTTAGCAACATTTTTTTATTTTTGAAAGAGGTGAATTACATGAGACAAGGCATACATCCAGAATACCATCACGATACAGTGGTTAAGTGTGCATGTGGAAACACTTTCACAACTGGTTCAGTTAAACCAGAACTTAAAGTTGAAATATGCTCTAAGTGCCACCCATTCTTCACAGGAAAACAAAAAATCGTTGATGTTGGCGGAAGAGTTGATAAGTTCAACAAGAGATTTAATCTTAATAAATAATTTCTTTATGGGAAAGACTCAAATCTTTCCCATTTTTGTTTATAAGGAATATTTTTCAAATAAAGTTTGTTTTTACAAACATATTTTTAGTAAAAGTGAGTGAATATGATGAAAAAAGTTCTTATTTTAAGTACATCTACTGGTTATGGTCATAATCAAGCAGCTAACTCTTTAATGGAACTTATAAAGAATGATGATACAGAAATTCTTATACACGATTTTCTTAAGGAGAACCGTTTCTTTGATAGATCAATAGTAAATGGATACGATTTATGTGCAAGTTCCCTAGGAACTCTTTATGGTCTACTTTACAAAATTAGTAATATAAGAATTATAAATAGTTTAACTAGTCTTTTATTTTTGCCTGTTGCAAATAAGTTAGCTAAATTTATTGATAATTTTAATCCAGACTTAATTATTACAACGCATCCTTTAGCCATAAGTATTCTTTCTCATTTAAAAAGAAAAAAAGTTATAACAGTACCAGTTATCTCTGTTGTTACTGATTTTAAATGTCATTATACTTATATATCTAAAAGAATTGATCATTACATAGTTGCTTCTGAATTCACAAAAGAAAATCTAGCTTCAAAAGGAATACTTAAAGAAAAAATATCGCCTTTTGGTATCCCTACAAAAAAAGATTTTTACGAAGCAGATTATCATAATTATGTAGAACATATTACCAAACCACCATTAAAGCTCCTTTTAATGGGAGGCGGCATGGGTTTAGATAACATATCTAAAGTCTTAGAAACTCTAATGAAAAATGAGAACCCTTTAGATTTAACTATTGTTTGTGGAAACAACACTGTGTTAAAGGAACATTTATGTAAAGAATATGAACATGTAAAAGGGAATAAAACATTAAATATTTTAGGATATACAACGGAAATACCTAAAATAATGAAAAATTCTGATTTAATCATTACAAAGCCTGGTGGATTAACTACTACCGAATCACTTTTAAGTCATTTACCGATGATAATTCCATTTATAATTCCAGGTCAAGAAAGTGAAAATAGAGACTTTTTATCACAAAGCAATTGTGCAATTGCTATCAATCACTTGGAAGAATTAAATACGGTAATTGACGAATTCAATACAGATAATAATAAATTAATTAATATGAGAAATAGTATTTTAGAAGTATTAAGTTCATATTCTCCAGAAGAGACAGTTAAACTTTGTACCAATATGCTAAATAATTCTTATAATAAAAGAAGATATTAAAGTTAAAACTTTAATATCTTCTTTTATTTTTCTATCAATTATAACAATATTATTTTTCACTAAATTATTTGATGTAATCTAAAAACTTCCTAAATACCAATATTTAATTATTCCAAATTACTCTTTAATACAACTTGTAAAAATTCCTTATTATTCTTTGTCTTTGATAATAAGTTTATAAGCTTTTCAGCAACATCTTCTATATTATTTTCTCTTTGTAATACTCTTCTTATTTTATATGAAGCTTCTCTTTCTTCTTCATTAAATAATAAATCTTCTTTTCTTGTACCAGATTTATAGATATCTATAGCTGGGAATATTCTTCTTTCTTGAAGTTTTCTATCTAAATGTACTTCCATATTTCCAGTACCTTTAAATTCTTCAAAAATCATATCATCCATTCTACTTCCTGTATCTACTAATGAAGTAGCTAATATAGTTAAACTTCCGCCTTCTTCTAGCTTTCTTGCTGCTCCAAAGAATTTTTTAGGCATTATAAGTGCTCCTGGATCTAATCCCCCTGATAAAGTTCTTCCAGAAGGAGTAACTGTTAAGTTATAAGCTCTAGCTAATCTTGTTAATGAATCCATTAATATAACTACATCACTACCTTGTTCAACCATTCTCTTAGCCCTTTCTAATACAATGCTTGAAACCTTAGCGTGGTTTTGTGGTTCTTCATCAAAAGTTGAATAGATTACCTCTCCATCAATACTTCTCTTCATATCTGTTACTTCTTCAGGTCTTTCATCAATTAAAAGAACTATAAGTTTAACCTCAGGATTATTTCTTGATATGTTTTGAGCTATTCTTTTTAATAATGTTGTTTTACCAGCTTTAGGTGGTGCAACAATCATACCTCTTTGTCCCTTACCTATTGGACAGATTATATCCATAAGTCTTGAACTTAAATCCCTACTATTATCGCTTTCTAATTTAAGTCTTTCTTTTGGATAAATTGGAGTTAAATCTTCAAACTTCTTTCTTCCAACTGCTTTTTCCGGACTTTCTCCATTTACCTTTTCCACATAAAGAAGAGCTTTAAATTTTTCTCCCTCTTTTGGAATTCTAACCTTACCTTGAACTTCATCACCAGTTCTTAATCCGAATCTTCTTATTTGTGATGGTGAAACATATATATCATCTTCACTTGTTAAATAATTTCTACATCTTAAAAAACCAAAATTATTATTATCTAATATTTCCAGTATTCCTTTAGCTGAGTCTGATGAACTTATCATATCCTTTAATTGTTCTTTTTTACCTTCATCATTGCCGTTGCTGTAGTTATTACTATAACTATTATTATTACTATAACTATTATTATTTCTAAAATTTCTTTCATTAGAAGTATTTTCTCTACTTCCACCTTGCTCTTTTTGAGATATTTTTTCTCTTAAAACAACACCATCTTTATGTATCATTTTAGTATTATTATTTTGTTTATCAAAAACAGCTTTTAATTCTTCAATTAATTCGCTTTTTTTCTTTTTACTTATATTTTTTATTCCTAATTCTTTAGCCTTTTCTTTTAACTGGACTAAAGTCATATTTTCATATTGTTCTATATTCAATTTAAGCACCTCCTGCTTTTTTTAATTAGTGGAATAAGGTAAAGAAAAGTTATTTTAGATTGCCTTAAGAATTTAATATATAGAAACTTTCGAATATTCTTTAAAAAATATATAAACTAATTATGTTAAATATTTATATTATTATCATATCACATAAAATCTAATCTATATATAGTATATTTTCCTAACATTTATTCCCATAACTAATTAGTCAAAAAAGGATACCTAACAAAAGTTAGGTATCCTTTTATAAAATTTAATTATTTATTGTTTAATGCAGCACCAACAAATCCTACGAATAATGGATGTGGTCTGTTTGGTCTTGATTTTAATTCTGGATGATATTGAACTGCTACGAACCATGGATGATCCTTAACTTCTACACATTCAACTAATCTTCCATCTGGTGAAGTACCAGCTATAGTTAATCCTGACTCTAATAATTGAGCTCTGTACTCATTATTGAATTCATATCTATGTCTATGTCTTTCGTAGATTAAATCTGAAGCATAAACATCTTTGCAGAATGTATCGTCTTCTAATTTACATGGATATAATCCTAATCTCATTGTTCCACCTAAATCTTCAACATCCTTTTGCTCAGGCATTAAGTCGATTACTGGGAATGGAGTTTCTGGATTTAATTCTGATGAATGAGCTCCTTCTAATCCTAATACGTTTCTAGCATATTCTATAACAGCACATTGCATTCCTAAACATATTCCTAAGAAAGGTTTTTTGTTTTCTCTTGCCCATCTTATAGCTTCTATTTTTCCTTCTACTCCTCTGTCTCCGAATCCACCAGGTACTAAAACTCCGTCTACACCTTTTAATAATTCATCAACATTTTCTTTAGTTACATCTTCAGCGTTTATCCACTCTATTTCAACGTTAGTATCATTGCTTAATCCACCGTGATTTAAAGCTTCAACAACTGATATGTATGCATCATGTAACTCAACATATTTACCAACTAAAGCAATCTTAGTTGTGTGAGTTAAGTGAGTTATTCTATGAACCATGTCTATCCATTCAGCATTGTCTATATCTCTGCATCCAAGGCTTAATTTTTCACAAACTAATCTATCTAAACCTTCTTTATGTAACATTAAAGGAACAGCATATAAATGTTCTGCATCTAAGTTTTGGATAACTTCACTTGCATCTATATTACAGAATAATCCGATTTTCTTCTTGATATCTTCTGATAATTCTTTTTCTGATCTACAAACTATTATATCTGGTTGAATTCCTATACTTCTTAATTCTTTAACTGAGTGTTGAGTTGGTTTAGTTTTTAACTCACCAGCTTTTCCTAAGTAAGGTACTAATGTAACATGTATGAAACAAACATTTTCTTTACCTACATCATACTTAATTTGTCTTATAGCTTCTAAGAAAGGTAATGATTCGATATCACCAATTGTTCCACCGATCTCAGTGATTACTACATCTACATCTCTTTCTTTTCCTACTCTGTGAACTCTATCTTTTATAGCGTTAGTTATGTGAGGTATAACCTGTACAGTACCACCTAAGTACTCACCTTTTCTCTCTTTTGATATTACTGACCAGTAAACTCTACCTGAAGTAACGTTTGAGTTTTGAGTTAAGTTTTCATCTATGAATCTTTCATAGTGACCTAAATCTAAGTCTGTCTCAGCACCATCATCTGTTACGAAAACTTCTCCGTGTTGGTATGGACTCATTGTACCTGGGTCAATATTTAGATATGGGTCAAACTTTTGAATACTTACACTTAACCCTCTATTTTTTAATAATCTACCTAATGAAGCAGCTGTTATTCCTTTTCCTAATGAAGAAACAACTCCACCTGTTACGAATACGTACTTAGTATTTTTGCTCATATATCTTCCTCCTAATGTAAAATTATGCTTGACATCGTTCTTTGTTTCATTTATAATGATAATTACCTCATTTAGAATGGGTTTTTTATTGCTTGTTTTAATAACATAGTAGATATTCTACCAAATCTTAATGTGGAAGTCTAGTACTTTTTTTTGTTTTTTTAATTTTTTTATTTGTAGAACGTTTACTATTTATATTTTGCTCAGCTTTAGCAGAATTACTTATTAATATTTGAATTTATATGTTGAAACTTATTTAAATTAGTTTCAACTTTTTTATTTTAATTATAAATAAAATTTTATAAAAATAAGGCTATATCAAAAATATAGCCTTATTTAAATTTATAAATTATTCTTCTACTTTTATTTTCATATCAAGATTTGTTTGTATAGGACTTTGTCCTCCAGCTATTAGATGATATTTTATGGATATATTTCCTCCATTTTCATTAACGTCTAACTCTAACTCTTTTGTTGAAGTTTTAAGCTCTAACATTCCATAAGGAGTATTATAAAGGGCAACTGATGTATTATCCTTTTCAAACTCCATCTTTGTACTTGTTGTTCCTTCTCTATGTAATACAACCTTGTCACCTTTTATTCTTAAAGTTGTCTTTGTTCCTTCCATTCCTGATATCTCAGTTTCATCATAAGTAGCTATAAATTCATCCCCATCAGTAGAAAATTCGCCAACAGTAACAACTTCTATCTTTTCTTGTTCATCAATTTCTTGAGTACTACATATTGATATTATAGCTTTTTTACCCATATTAATGATCCTTTCTAAATCAATTATTGATTTATCATATACTTTTTAAGTTCCTCATCTTTAAATGGAGTTATTGTTATTGTATTTATCTCTCCATCTTTTTCATAATTTATTTCAACAGCATCACTGTCTTTTTCTTTACAATATCTTCCGCATATTCTAGCGGCAACTTCTAAATCCTCTTGGTTAAATTCACCTCTTAATATAACAGGCGCTCCAGTAGAATTCTTAGGTGTAACTAAAACATCACTATCTTTTTTAAATTTAACTATATCTTCCCACTCATCACCACTTCTAGCTATTATAGCTTTATTTTTAGGTGAAATTCTCATATGTCTACCATATTTAAGAAGTCCTATTTCATCTTTAGCTACCTCTTCTTGGTTATCAAGTAAATCACTTAATCTTATAGCATATCCTGGCTCTGTTAACTTACATCCACCTGCTGGTGATGGATAGTCTACTATATTCCATTTTTCAGCAAGCTCCATTTGAGCCTTTCTACTTCTACCTGATATTTTTAATAATTTTTCTCTATCTACTAATCCATTTAGCTCCATTTCTGTAGGCTCTAAATTTAAAGCACATAAAGGTCTTAATATTTTTTCACTAAATCCTGATTCTTTTTTTACAGTATTTAAGGCTTGTCTATTTTGAGACATTGGTCTTTGATTTAAAACCTCTCCAGTTATTATGAAATCAGCATCAAATTTCTTTAGTAATTCCCCTGAATATCTCATCATCATAGCATGACAATCTATACATGGATTCATATTTTTCCCTCTACCATGTTTAGGGTCTTTTACCATCTCAAAATGCTCATCTGAAAAATCAACTACCTCTAAAGGCATATCTATTTGTTTGCACATTCTTTTAGCATTTTCTTCATTAAAGAAATAAGATCTAAAACAAATACCTATTACTTCTATTCCTTGTTCTTTTATTAATTTTGCAGCTAATATACTATCTAATCCACCTGAAACCATGGCTAATGCTTTAGTCATATTTTTTCCTCCTAAAAATCACTTTATTATCATATGTTAATTCTTTTATTTAAATAAATCAAATATTTTTAATTCAAAATTTACATCATTTTCTTTTTTATTAACTTGCTTAAACTCCTCTTCTGATAAAACATCTTTCATCTTTTTTTCTGTTTCATCATAAGCTACTTGTCCTTTAGTAACATCTATAAAACATAAAGGTGGAAACATAACACACCACCAATTTTGCCCTTCTCCTTCTCCAATTAAAATTCTATAAGCTTCATATTCACCTTGTGGTAAAACTATATTTCCATATTCTTTAACTGGGAAATTTTCTCTTGTTAAAGTAGTTTCAACAGTATAATTAAAACCTTCTTCTTTTATACAATTTTCAGCTATTTCAATGATATTACCATCTTCTCTTTTTAAAATCTCTCTTGATTCTTCTAAACTTTCAGATTCATTTAATATAGGCAAAATATATTTAAGAACTTCATCCTTAACTTTCATTTTTAACTGTTGATCTATGTTACTATCACTATTGGCTAAAACATGAAATCTTATTAACTTTTCACTTATATCCTCAACAACATTTTCTTCTGAAACACCTAAAGCTTGTCTCTTATTTAAAGATGTTCCAACAATACTAAAAACTAAAATTCCTAAAAATAAAATTGATAATACTTTTTTCATAACAAACACCCCCTGATACCTTGATTATTACCAAAGAGCATTTTTATATACACTAAAGAATTATTTTTTTATAAATTATTATTGCTTATAGTTCTCGTTATGTATACATCTGAATATTTATATTTATTCTTTAAAAACTCAAAAGATTTTTGAGCAGTCAACATGTCATCAAAAAAAGCAAATACAGTAGGACCACTTCCGCTCATCATAGCTCCTAAAGCACCACTTCTTCTCATATCTTCTTTTATTGTTTTTAATACACTATGTTTTTTTAAAGTTACGTTTTCTAACACATTTTTCATATTCTTTGCAACATAGTTTAAATCATCATTTTCCATAGCCTCTATTAATTCTTCTATGTTAACATGTTTTCTTATCTTATTTATATCTAAGTTTGTATATACCTCTTTAGTGGAGACTCCAAAGTTAGGTTTTAGTACAACTAAAATTTTATTTTCAAAAGGTTTTAAAGGTGTTATAACTTCTCCAATCCCTTCACATAAAGCAGTTCCTCCCTCAATACAATAAGGAACATCTGCACCTATTTTAAGACCTAATTCTTTTAACTCTTCTAAACTAGCATTAACTTTAAAAAGTTTATTCATCATAACTAAAACTGCAGCGGCATTAGTACTTCCTCCTGCCATTCCAGCAGCAACAGGTATATTCTTTTTAATACTAATCTTTACTCCACCTTTTATATTAAAATTTTCTCTAAATAACACTGCTGCTTTATAAGCTAAATTTCTTTCATCTGTAGGGACATAATGCTTATTACAAGAAATACTTATACTACTATCATTACTTTTCTCAATATCTATAACATCATATAAATCTACTGTTTGCATTATCATTCTTAGTAAATGATAGTTATCTTCTCTTTTTCCAATAGCATCTAAAGCTATATTTACCTTTGCATAAGCTTTCATTTTCATATAATCACCCTTCTTACATTATTAAAGCTAAATATAATTATATTATTTTCTTTCAAAAACATAAAGAGTTAATTAAAATAAAGAGAAATCTTCTAAATTACTAATAGAAGATTTCTCCTGTAAACCTATCATTCTTATAAACTAGCACTTTTTAATCCTTTTACTCCATTATTCTTAAATTCATTTATTATATTATAAAGTGGCTCATAATCTTCAAAAAACATTATTATAGTATCACCTTTTTTAGCCGTTTTTAAAGTTTCTATAAGTGCTTCTTCCTCTGATAGTATTTTTGAAACTTTTAAGTTTTTTCTAGAAGCTTCATTTACTCCTTCTAGCATGATATTTGCAACTTCTCCTTTTTCTCTTCCCCTTAAATCTTTATCCTCTTTTATTACTATAGAATCAAAAAATTCACCACTTAATTTTCCAACTGTTTTTATAGTATTTAAATCTCTATCTCCTGGAACTCCTATTATCCCAGTTATATTTTTAAATCCAATATTTTTAAGTGATTCTATTATAACCTTATACCCATCTATGTTATGTCCATAGTCTAAAATTACATTTACTCCATTAACATCAAATATATTAAATCTTCCTCTATTATCTTCCTCACAAGATTTAAATTGTTTTAATCCTTTTGAGATGATACAGTAATCAACCTCTATTCCAACTAAAGCTGCACAAGCTGCCATTGCATTTTCTATATTATGTTTAAGTTTCCCATTTATAGTGAACTTCATTTCTTCAGCAGAAGCTATTCTGTATTCCTTACCTCTATTCTTCACATATATAGTTTCATCTCTATAAAATACAATTGGATTTCCATTTTTCAAGTTATCTTGAATATACTTATTATTTTCATCCATAGAGAATAATATTTTAGGTTTTTTTATTCTATCTAAAATTTTTATACTCCACTCATCATCAGCATTTATAATTGAATAGCCATTATCTTTTACAGCTTCTCCTACCAATGATTTTACAAAAGCTAAATCTTCTAAATCATTTATACCATCTATGCCTAAATGATCTTCTCTTATGTTTGTTATTACTCCTACATCTGCTAAGTTGTAGGCTAATCCTCTTCTTACTAATCCTCCCCTTGCACTTTCTAAAACAGCGACCTCAACCTCTGGATTTAATAATACTGATTTTGCACTTTCATACCCAGTATCATCACCTTTATGTATATATTTATCTCCTATTTTTACTCCCGAAGTTGTTGTACATCCCACATTAAATCCTATTAATTTTAAAATATAGGATATTAATCTAACTGTTGTGGTCTTTCCATTTGTTCCTGTAACTGATATAACAGGGATATTATCATATCCGTTTTTAAACATATTATCTAAAATCTTCTTACCTACATTTCTTTCTTTTCCTACTGTTGGGAAATGATGCATTCTTATTCCTGGTGCTGCATTTACTTCTAATATTATTCCACCAGTATCATATAAGGGTTCTGATATTGATTTTGTACAAATATCTATACCACATATATCTAGACCAATGACTTTTGCTGCTCTTTCACAAATTTCAATATTTTCTTTACATATTAAATCTGTGTAGTCTTCAGCACTTCCTCCTGTAGAAAGATTAGCATTCCCTCTTAAAATAAGTTTTTCACCATATTCTAAAATTGAATTTAGATAATATCCTAATTTCTCTAATCTATTCATTAATTCTTCGTCTATTTTAACCTTTGTTAAAGGCTTTTCATGTCCTTCGCCTCTTAGAGGATTAGCATTCATGGCATCTATTAAATCCTTAATACTTCTTACACCATCCCCTATTATGAAAGGTGGTTTTCTTAAAGATACTGCTACTACTTTGTAATCCACTAGCATGACTCTATAATCATTTCCCTCTTTATATTCCTCTATCATTACTTCTTTACATTCTTTAATTAATTCAGCATATGCTCTTAATAACTCTTTTTCATTATTTATATTTACAAAAACTCCATTGCCCTTACTTCCCCATTGAGGTTTTAAGACTACTGGATATCCTATCCTATTTACCACTTCAAGAAGTTGTAATGTATTAAAAACTTTTTCCCCTTTAGCTACAGGTAAATTTTCAATATCTAATAGTTCTTTTGTAAGCATCTTATCACAAGCTATATCTACAGCTATTCCCTTTGTATTGCTACCAATTGTAGCACTAAATCTTTTTCCAGCTTTTCCATAACCTATCTGATATAAATTTCCATTTCCTATAGAAACAACAGGAAGACCAACATCACTAGCAGCATCACATATTGCCTTTGTTGATGGCCCTATACTTTCTTCTCTAATAACTCTTTTTATTATTTCTAATCTTTCATCAAAATTAATATCTTTCTTTTTTATTATAGCGTTCATTAAATCTACAGCTAATTCAGCAATTAAAATAGCTGTTTTCTTTAATTTATATTCAAAGATTATATAATAAAAATCATCTTTAATCTCTCTTGCTTTTCCGTACTTTACGTCTATGCCTAACTTATTATGTATTCCTATTATTGTATGTTCACAAACATGAGCTAAATATGTTCCTTCTTTTAAACGTTCCACAAAGCCTCCGTCTATGTCTATTCCACATCTATGCGTATATAATTCTGGAACATAATTTAATAGTCTTTCATTAAATCCATCAATATCCTTTGTAGGCGTTTCACAATATCCTTCCAAATCAACATCTAATCTCACACAACTTCTATGTGAATAAATGTTTCTTCCTTCAAAGATACGTTGATTATTTATCTTCATTTTTATTTCTTTCCTCCTCAAAAGGCACCCTAGTTAATAAATTCATTTTTTTGCCTGATGTTAATACATGTAACTTAACATTAAATATACTAAAAACTTCATCTTGTTTTCTTTCAGATACATTGGTATATTCTATTTTTCTTCCATCAACAAAATAAACTGCTCCACTTCCAATAACCATTAATTCATCATCATTAATTACTATGGCAGTATCTTCATCTATACCTACCCCTAATACTTCTGGATTTTGACAAACACCTGATAATAATCTTCCTATTCTTCCTCTTTGTGCAAAGTGTTGGTCTATAAGAGTATTTTTTATAAGCCCTAGTCCTGCTGACATATTTAACGTGCTCTTTTTAGGGGATTCCTCCTCTTCTCCTCCAACAATCATCACATCGCTCATAACTGATGCTCCTGCTGATGTTCCAACAAAATAACAACCTTCGTTGCTTCTTTTTTGCAAAATATCATAAAGAGGTGTTCCTCCTATTAAACTTGTTATTCTAAGCTGGTCACCGCCTGTAAAAAATATAACAGAAGCATCATTTACTAAGTTAATATTTTCCTCATCAAAAGCTTCTTCTCTTTCTATAACACGAAGCTCCTTAATCTCTCTTATTCCCATACTTGAAAATATATTTTTATATTGTTCTATGACTATATTAGGAGATTCTGTAGCTATGGTTGCTATTACCATAATTCCATCGGATTCTTTGAACCTATCTGCTACAAAATTTAATATAATCTTGTCTCCTTTCTTATCTTCTGCTCCACCTATTATTATTAAATTTTTTTTGCTACTACTTTTCAAAACTATTCACCTCAAATCATGCATTTCTTATTTTTGCCACAAATATTATATTTATTCATAATAAAAAAAGAGTTTTATGGTATAAAACCATAAAACTCTTTTTCTATAATATTGCTCTTCCCGGAATCATAATCTTTTCACCAGCATATATAACATCTGGATTTTCAATGTTATTTAGCTTAACTAAATCATCTATTGTAGTTCTATATTTCTTCGCTAAACTCCATAAAGTATCACCTTTTTGTATTATATATATTGTTACAGATGCTCTTTTTTCAACTTTATCATCATTTTGCTCAACATCTCTTACATATTCTTTGTCAAACATATCTGAACATTTAGCATAAAAATATATATTTGCTTTTACAGCTATGCTATTTCCTTCTATGCTACATAGTAAATCTTCTATATTTGCTTTAGTGTCAAAGGTCATTCCTGATTGTGAATTAGGCATATCTAATGCAAACTCAAAAGGTATTTCTCCACATACTTTATTAAGTCCTTTTTCCTCGTCTGTTGTTTTATATATTGCCTTAATTGCTAAATTACCTTTTATAACTACCCTAGAGTCAGCAAAATAACTTTCCATACCAACAATATTACCAGTACAGTCTATTACTTGAGTAGCATCTCCACCATCTTTTAATAAATTAATATTACCTCTTATTGTTGAATCATTTGAATTTTCACTAACTGACATATTAACCTTACAGTTTCCTTTTAAAGGCATTATATTTCGAGTTGGAGAATATAAATCTTCAACAGTTTCTGTTAATTCTAATTTAGATACTCTAACATTAGCATCAACAGCTAAATTTACATCTATTACTCTACTTTCCCCTAAGTCATTTTGAGATATTCTTGCATCATGGTCTTTTATTTCAAAATATCCATTGCAATTCATATCAGCATTTACCCCTACAACTTCTTCTTCCTTTGATAGGTATAAGTCTTCTTCTAATGCTACAACTTCTCTTGAATCATAAGCTCTATATAAAATATTTATTTTAGCTAAACATGATACTTGTACCTTATCTTCCCCTAACTTAACTTCTTGTCTATGAAGCATATATCCACACTTTATTATTTTTCCTATTTGAGGCTTATCCATTCCTATATTTATAGGTAATTGTCCATTCATTGAGCAAACCATGTTAGTTATATTTTTTTCTATACTTTCTGGTTTTCTCTTTATTTGTAAATCTCCTAAGCCATCTAATTCTTTTACAACATCAATTTTTTCTTCCTTATAAACCCTATATTTAGTTTTAAGTTTTCCTTCTACTCTTATCTTTCTTTCATTGATTATGTTCGCATCGATATGTTCTAAATTACATTCCATATCACACATCATACTATGTTCGGCACCAGCTATATCAATAAAGCTAGAATTTTTTTCTTTGTAAACAACACTATTTACACCTAATCCCTCTTCTTCTCTAGCTAAGTACATAACATTACACTCAACTTCATATTCTAATAAAACTCTATCACTTTGAACTTCTCTATTAAGTACAAATACATTAGTATCTACTGAAAGCACTTCATGAACATCTGGCTGAGTATCTGGTATTAAGTATTCTTCTCTAAATGGTATGTCTAACGAATTTTCATTTAAAATTTTTTCAAATCCAAGACTTTCTTTAATAATATCTAAATTAACCAAATCTATCCCTCCTAAATAATCTACTACTATAATATATATGTATGACAGTACCATTATGATAATTCTTCTTATTATTACTTTATTTATTTTTATTTTATCTTTTGAATTTATAAACGTTTACATTAATTTTTAAAGTAAAATTAAAAAAAACATTGTTTTTTTCGACATTTTTTTATAAAAAGTGTTGACACTCTAAAAAAAATGTCGTATTATAAAGATGGTTATTGACCATATAACCTCTCATAAATTCTCAATACCCTTTTATACCATAGTTGAAAGATGGAAACCCACCATCTTTCTTTTTTTTTGTGAAAATTAATTTAAATAAAAAAACTAGCTAATTTACTTAGCTAGCCTTTTTATTTAACCAACAAAATCTAGTTGAACTGTTTTTGTAAGTACATCTGAATAACTGTATGTCACTTTCCTTTGGGTGTCTTTTTGTAATCTAACTACAAAAATACTTGGGTGAACACTTTCTAGTATTCCTTCATTTTCCAAAATCTTCTTTCTTCCACCATTAGCTCTTAGTTTAACTTTCTCACCTACGTGATCCTCTATGCTTTTTCTGATGGAATTCAATGTAAGTCTGGTACTCATTTTAACACCCTCTTTCTATTATATATTATACACTAAAAAGGATGTTTTTTCAATAGAACAAAATATTTTACTATATAAAGCCGTGTCTTGTCAATAAAAATATACTACATTTAAACTAAAACATCCAATTATATTATTAACTGAAACCTTTTATTTTATTCTATTAATTTATATACGGTGATTTGGGATATCCTTCCCTATATTTCCCTCTAGTTTGAAGCCCTCCTATACCTTTTATTCCTGTTATTGTGTTTTCTATAACATCTTTTATAGATACAATTTCATCGATTCTTGTATATGCTATTCTTTCACAAACTAAAACTGGATCTAAACAATGTATAAGTACTCTATTCGGTGAACTTGCAAAATTAGCTCCTGCTTCTAAAATGCTTTCATAACAGGATTGACAAGCCCCTGCAAAAATAACAAGTTCATCATAACTTGAATTATGGCTTCTTAAAATTTTTACAGCATCAATAAAATATTTTGAATTTCTATAATTATTTAAATCAAGCATTCCTTTTGAATCCTTAAGAACACCATCATGTCCAGTTAGCACAACTATATCTGGATTATACTCCTTTACTAAAGATAGAACTTTTAAAGGCTGATCCTTTTCAGATATTGCTATGCCTACAGCATTTAAATTTAATTGCTTATATGCCTTCAAACATGTTTCCATATAAGATGGATCACCATCTATATGAAGTATTCTTCCTGGCCTCCCAAAAACCAAACCATTATCCTTTGCAGCTCTACTCTCATTAATCTTTTCATCATCTCTCGTAATAGATTCACTGCTTCGTTGCTCTCTACTTATTAAAACCTTTTTAATAATATCATTCACCTTTGAATCGAAAGCTCTATCCTTATCACCAGCAAAACTATCCTCTACCTTTATTAAATCCTCTTCCTGTGAATCAGCTATTATCCTAATATGAAGCCCTTTTAAAATATAAATTATTCTTCCATCATCATCTTTTATATCTATAATTTTAAAAGTTATATCCTTACTATATGACTTTCTTACTACTAGATCTCCAACTTTCATATGTCTTCTCCTAACTTATATAATCCCATTATCATAATATGAATATTGGTTTATAATTGTGATGAAGCTAATTTTTTTCAATAAAAATAGTGCCTAAACCTAGGCACCTAAACCACTGTTATCCAACTTGATTATATTTAGCTTTGAAATCTTCAATGAATTTTATATAGCTTTCTTTCTCATTAATTATGTTGTTCATTTTATTCATGAAAACATTTTGTCCCCATATAACTTCATTATAATAATATCTATTAGCTAGTCTCCAATACCTTTGAGGAAATAATAAGTATGCATATAAAACTTCATATTCCTCCTCTTTTAATTGACTTACTGAATTATATGCATCAATTATAGCCTCTGCATATTCAATATTCCAATCAACTCTTTTTAAAACCTTTTTCATGAAATTGGCTATGTCATATGTTCTTATTTCTCTCTTACAATAATCGAAGTCTATTATATAAACTTCATTATCTTCTCCAATTATTATATTGTGATAAGTATAATCATGATGACAAAATACTTTTTCAGTCTCAGCCTCTTCACATAAACTTAGATATTTTGAATTATTTAAAACCTTCGCAGCCCTTATTGCTAAATCTTTATAAAAATCAATATTTTTTATATAAAGAATATCAAAATCTTTTTTCAAATTCTTTTTTCTAGCCATGCCTCTCATTTTTTCTAAGGCTTTTCCCCTCTTCTCCATAAGATATGGCCATCTTCCTAAATCGCTTTTAAGCTTAGAGTTTTCAGGTGGATCATATCCTTTACTAGCTTCATGTAATTCCGCTAATTTTTTAGCAGCTAATTTAACTTCTTCTATATTAGTAAAATCACACTCTCTTCCATTTATCCAATTTGAAAGAGTATATAAATCCTCATTTACTAAAGCATAAGGCTCATCTTCAATATTTAAAAAATATCTGTCTATATGGTCAAAACCATTCTTAGCTAAGTGTTCCTTTGCCCCATAAACAAAAAGAAGCTTTTGAGTCCCATAATTTATCCGTTTTAAACATCTTTCACCCATGTTGCTTTTCAAGTAATATACACCTTTATTAGGCTTTAACTGTTCTATTTTAATATCAAATTGTCTTTCTATTTCAAACTCTCTCATCATATCTATTCACCCCCTACCATATTTATATGTATCAACCTTCGGTTTTATTAACATTTTATTCCATACAGAAATATAATAATAATATATCTCTATACCGAAAGGATTTGACTTATGAAAATATGTATTGATGGAAGAGCTGCCACGCTGTATCGTGGTACTGGAATTGGCAACTACACTTATCAAATAATAAATAATTTACATCAAATAGACTTTTTAAATGACTATAATATACTTATTCCCCCATCATCATCCTTAAACCTACCAAATAAAAATAACTTTAATTATTTAAATTCAACCACAAATGAAGAAAAAAATTTTTGGGAATTTATAAATACTCCTAATTCTAAAGAAAATATTATAGGTGATATTTATCATATTCCTCAAAATGGCATAGGACTCTCTAAACCTAATGATATTAAAACAGTTATTACCCTGCATGATATAATTCCCATGAAAATGCCTGAAACCGTTAGTGACACTTTCTTAAAGATTTTCCAATCCAACATAAAAAATATCTTAGATAACTCAGATGGAATTATTACTGTTTCTAATTTTTCTAAAGAAGATATAAGTAAAACTTTTTCTTATCCTAAAGAGAAGATTTTTGTCACTCATTTAGCTGCTGAGGAAATTTATAAACCATTAAATAAATATCACTCATCTCAATATCTAAAGAAAAAATATAACATAGACACTGATTTTTTATTATATGTAGGAGGATTTAGCCCTAGAAAGAATATCGTTGGAATAATAGAAGCATTTAATCTAGTTAAGGCTTCTTACAAACAAGGATTAAAACTAGTAATCCTAGGATCAAAAGGACCTTCCTATGAAATTTATAGAAAAAAAGTCGAAGAATTAAATTTAACTTCCTCTGTTATTTTTACAGGATTTATTCCTATAGAAGATATGCCAATATTTTATAGTGCAAGTAAAGCTTTGGTATATCCTTCATTTTATGAGGGATTTGGTCTACCTCCTATTGAATGTATGGCCTGTGGCACCCCAGTAATAGCTTCAAATTTGACAGCTATACCTGAGGTATGTAAAGATGCTGCCCTCTTAGTTAACCCTCATGATGTTGATGAAATAAAAGAAAATATATTATTGTTATTAAATCATCCTAAGTTCTATTCACTTATGATTTATAAAGGATTAACCCATTCAAGCAAATTTAATTGGAAGAAAACAGCCTATAACACTCTTGATGCTTATAAGAATATTTCCTAATAAAAACAAAGGCTATATGTATAAATAAGTTTAAAATCTTATTTACATATAGCCTATTTTTTTATTCTTTTATATTGTTTTTTAGATGATTCACTAATACTTCCTTTTCCTTAGTATATTCTAATTTTCTCTCAAATTTATTCAAGAAAGATTCATACTTCCAATCTTTTAATTTATAATAATATTGCATTGATATTGTATAAAAATCATGTGGAAATCTTAAATATACATACATTAATTCTTTTTCTTCTTTTGATAGATTATTTAATTCATCATATTTCTTTATTATTGAATCACACATTTCTAAGCTAAAACCAAATCGCTTTATGCTTTTGCTTATAAAATTACATAAATCTATAACTCTTAAATTTATATTACAATAATCAAAATCTATAAAACTCACTTTATTTTGATTAAAAAGTATATTATGATATGCCAAATCATTGTGGCAAAGAGTTATTTTTCCCTTATCATTACACAATTCATTATATTTGCTCTTTTCTAATAGCTCTATACAAATATCTATATCATTTAAGTGATAGTCCACTTCTTTTGAAAATATTTCGTCAAACTCATTTTTGTATTTATAATTCATTACTAATTCTCTTAAACATTCTAAGCTCTTCTTGCTATTTATAAAATGCTCATTTAATTTAAAAAGTTCACTATTTTTCTCTCTCATTTCTTTTGAAGTTGCCTCTTGAATTCCCATACCTGCATTATGAAGATTAGCTACTGCCTCCGTTATTATTTCTAATTCTACTGGATTTGCAATATTAAATTCAGTACCTTCAAAATAATCTAATAAAATATAGCTATTCCCCTTCCATTGAAATCTATTTTTTCCATTAGGAAGTTTATTTATATTTAATATTCCATCATATTTCTCTCTTAAATACTCTGTAGAATGGATTATAAAGTTTAATCTCTCATCATCATAGTTAATCATTTTTAATATTTTCTTACCTTGTTTGGTATCTAATAAGAATACATTTCTATTTGGTCTTAAGTCAAAAATCTCTAATCCTAATGACTCAAATAACTTCATATCCAAATCATATTTACACAAATACTTTTCATCCTTATATCTAATTTTATTCATATACCTCTCCTCCTTTTATATTAAATAATCTCTCGCTAATAACCCTTCTAAAGCTTTATTTTCAAACTCTATATCTTTTACATATATATCCTGCAAGTACTTCATAGAATTGTAAGGATATTCTATTAAAGCTTTTATATAAATATAGCTTTTAAAATCTAACTCTTCCTTCTCTACAGCTACTTTAATTAAATCATCAAGCTCATTTTTATAAATTCCTTTTATTTTTTTAAAATAAGTATAATAATCATCTTCTCTCATATTAAACTTTATATTATCTAAATTTGTTATAAATACTTTTTTATATCCCTCTTTTATTTCATAATATATTCTTCCAGTGCATACCTCTTCTCTTTCCATAGCTCTTTTAATCAAACTTATATAATCAATGCTTTCAATACTATTTACACTTTTTTTCGACGCCTCTATTACTAGTCTAAAAAAACTATTATTTATATTTATTCTTTCAGCTCTTCTATTCCAAAGCTTAAAAGTTTGAACTATCCTCCATATATCATTTCTAAACTTAAACCTAATTTTATTATTTTCCTTCAAAAAAATATGATGAAGTTCATTTATTGTATTTATATATTCTCTTGTATCGTAAAGTTTAATCTCTTTTTTTCCCTCAGTTATTTCTTTTCTAGGTAATACTTCTATATTATTTTTATTTAAAAATATTTCTAACTCTTGATTCAACTTTAAATCACCTCAAAGTAAAATTACTTAACTCCTGAACAAAACTTTGTCTTAGTTCCCTATCCTTCTTATATTTACCTAGCTTTCTCAAGAAATGTTCTTCTTCCCAAGGTTGTTGCTCCCAATAATATTGAAGTCCTAGTTGCCAATATGCTTGAGGAAATTCAATAAAAGCTGCCATCATTGGAAATTCTTCATTTAACACTTCTTTATTTTTTGAATAGCTATGAATTATATATTTGAATATTTCTAAATTCCATGCTCCTTCTTTCATAGTTCTAACACATATGCTGCTTAAATCATGCAAATGGGAATCTAAAATACAATAATCAAAATCAATTATATTTACATCCCCATTCTCTAATAAAAGTACGTTATGATCTGCATAATCATGATGACAAAAGCCTAGTTTTCCAACCTCTTTCTTCATATAATCAAAATAACCACTATCTTCTATATGATAGAGGGTATTCTCTACTCTCTGTAGCTCCTCATCCATAATAGAAAGATAAAGCTTATCAAATTCTGACTTATATGCTTTTTGATATATCCTTTTTCTAAAATCAAGTATTTCTTCACCTCTTGTTTTAAACACCTTATACCACTGCCCCCAAGCTATTCTTGGCTTAAGACTCCTATTTATAACAAACCCCTCACTACAGTTATGTAGCTCACTAAGCTTTTCAGCTGCTAGCTTTAAATCTAACTTATTCTTATAATTACACTCTCTGCATTTTACCCAGGGAGTTAAATAAGCTAATTTGCCATCTAATTCTATATAATCCTTTTCCTCAACTGTATCAATTATCTTAGGTATTGAATTGAAGTTATTTTTCATAAGATGCTTTTGAGCAGAAACTATAAAATAAAAATGAGGATATTGATATTTTATTACCTTTAAACAATACTCCTCATCACTAGTTATAATTTTATATGTGTTTTTAACCTTTATTATTTCTTTGCTATCTATTCCATAGTTAAGTAAGATTTTGTTCTTTATATAGTCACGATCCATACCTACTCCTACTTTCACTTTTTAATTAGTATATGTTTTTTAAATTCCTCTTGTTACATGCACATTTTATATTCTTTATTAATATTATTAATTATGATAATTATTTTTCTAAGGAGTGGAATCTTATTATGTATAATTTAATAGATGCAAGAGGAGCAACTTGGTATAGAGGTACAGGTATAGGAACATACACATACAACTTATTAACAAACATATTAAAAATAGATAAAAAATCATCTTATGATTTAGTATGTTCTGGAGAAAAAATTCCTGAATTTGAGGCTGAAAATACAAAAATAATAATGTCTTCAAGAAAACATCAAAGGTTTTTTGAAGATTATTATATCCCTACCTATGGAATTAAAGAAAAAATAGATTTACTTCATCTTCCCCAAAACGGAATGGGACTTAACTCTGAAGGAGATTTTGCTAAAGTTGTAACCATTCATGATTTAATCCCATATATTTTACCTGAAACAGTCGGTAAAGGTTACCTAAAAAAATTTCTTCAAAGTATGCCTTATATAATTGATAACTCAACAGGTATAATTACAGTATCTGAATACTCTAAAAATGATATTTTAAGATTCTTCCCTCATTTTCCAGCTGAAAATATATTTGTAACACCACTTGCAGCTAATGAAAGCTATAAACCCTTAGATAAGGAGAAATGCCTTTTCGATGTTAATAAGAGATTTAATTTTAATGGCCCATTTATTATGTATATTGGTGGTTTTAGCTTAAGAAAAAATGTAAGAGGACTTGTTGATGCATTTAGTTCAATTCATAAAAATATAGATGATAACTATAAATTATTGATAGTTGGAGGTTTGAGAGATGAAGGGCTAAAATTAAAAGAATATACTGAAAGTCTTCCAATTGCTGATAAAGTTATTTTCACTGGATTTATTGAAGATGAATATTTACCAACTTTATATAACGCAACTACATTATTCGTTTATCCTTCTCTTTATGAAGGATTTGGTCTTCCTCCATTAGAAGCCATGAGTTGTAAAACAGCCGTTTTAACATCAAATATAACTTCTATTCCTGAGGTTGTTCCATTTAATGAAGTTTTAGTAAATCCTAATAATCAAAAAGAATTATCTCTAAAGCTTGAAAACCTACTAAATGACTCAAAGCTTAGAAGTTCCATAGAAAATCTTTGTTTTGAAAGAAGTAAAGAATTCACTTGGAAAAAGACAGCTGAAAAAACATTAGAAGTTTATAAAAAGATAATAGAAATCTCTAAAAATTCTGTAATAAAATCATAGAATTCTCCTTTATAAAAATAAGGAACTATATAGAGGCAATTAATAAGAAGTTTTATCTTATTTCTACTCTTATATAGTTCCTATTTATATCTTAGGCTATGTTTTAAACTAATGTTTCTTTTTAGATAGAACTGTAAGACCATCTTAATAAGCAGTTATTATTGCATCATATACGTAAGAATAATAGCGTTAAGAAGCTTTTTTTGTTTGAGCGGAGCGAGTTTAAAAGCTTTAGCTATTATTCTGAAGTAGATGATAGCAATACTTTGCGAAATTAAGCTAGGTCTGAAGGGCTAGCTAAAAAGCAACATTCACTTAAAACAATACCTTTGTTTAAACTCTTATTTATCTAACCATATTTTTATGATAATCTAAGTTACTTAAACTTCTTATATGCTTTAATAAATAATTTGCTGTTATTCCTATAAAAATTCCCGTCCCTATGCCAGCCAATGATAAAAATGGTAGATAACTCAATATTCCTATATTCTTAATCACAATAGCTGTAACTATTAGTTGCCCTAGATTATGAAATACTCCACCGACTGTACTTACCCCTATGGCAGAAACTCTATCTTTTAAAGTCTCCTTAATTAAAATCATAGATAAAAAGCTTAAAATTGTTCCTCCTAGCCCAAAAATAAAAGTAGATACTGATCCCATAATAAGGGTTGATAGAATCAATTTTAAAAACACTAACCACAAACACTCTTTGTAATTATCTAAAGTATATAGCCCTATAACAACTATTAGATTAGCTAGTCCCAATTTTGCTCCTGGAGTAATAAAAGGCATTGGTATCATACTTTCAAAAATATATAGAACTAAGGCTTGAGCAACTAGCACTCCTATATAAATTATTTTCTTTGTCTTCATAATATCTATCCCCTTTTTAATACTATAGATAATGAAATATTTAATCTTAAAACTCACTTAAGTCTCCCTTGAACTATAATTTTAAGTGAATGTTAATTTCTATATTCCTATTGAGCATTTTAAAAAACAATACTTATTTAATCCACAAACTTCATAAATTTATTAATTAATAAGATAGTATATATTCCGACTCTTTTTCACCCTTAATTTCAATAAATACTCTATTAGGTAAACATACTATACTTTCACCCACTTTACTTATCTTTCCTTGCCTAATACAAATTCTATCTGTGCAATTTGTATCATGCATATATACATCCTTCCCTTTTATATAAATCTCATTAACACCTCCATTTTCCTCAACCCTAATTTTTTCATCTGTTTCCTCTTTTAACTCAAATACTTTATAATTCTCTCCACCAACACTTATAATTACCTTCATATTTTCTCCCTCAATATTGCTTGGAATAATAAGTCCTAATGGCATTAAAGATATTATTACTAAAATTATAATTATTAAAAAATCCCACTTTTTCATAATAACTCTCCTATTTAACAATTCCTTATTATGTATATATGATTTTAAAACTTAAATTATTATTTTATTATTCTTTAAGGTATTTTTTTTACCTTTAAAAATATATTTATAGTAAAAAGATTATTTAGGAGGATTTTTATGAAAAAAAAGATTTTGGCTATTATACTCTCGACTTTGGTGGCTTCTAGCTTCGTAGCTTGTGGCTCTTCAAACGATTCCAAACTTAAGGATGGTGAATATTCAGTTGAAACAGCTAAGGCTGATGATCATGGCTATAAAGCTAAGCTAAACATTAAAGTAGAAGATGGAAAAATAACAGAAGCAAAATACAACGAATTTAATGGGGAAACTAATGCAATAAAACGTGATGATAAAGGTTATAATGAAAAAATGACAGGGGTTTCTGGAATTGGTCCTGCTGATTATGAACCTCAACTTGAAAAAGCTTTAGTAGAAAAGCAATCTTCTGACATAGATACTATTACAGGTGCTACTAGCTCTTCTAACCAATTTAAAAAATTAGCTGAACAAGTATTAAAAGATGCTGAGGAAGGGAAAAAAGAAGCAACTTTAGTTGAATAGTGAGATAACATAGTATCTTATTAAGGGAGGGTAAAATGGTATACTTAAGACATATATGCATTTTCTTATCTATGTTTTTAATTTTTAGTTTAAACGGATGTAATACTAAAAAAGAACCCATAAGTAAATCTAGTTTTTTTATGGGGACAATAGTGAACATAACTTTATATGATAAATTTGATGAAATAATACTAGATAAGGTGTTTAATAAAATAAACGAAATTGAATCCTTACTTAGTCTTAACATAAAAGACTCTGAAATTAATAAAATAAACAACAAGGCTGGAATAGAACCAGTAAAAGTAAGTTCTATTACCTTTGATGTTATAGAAAAATCTCTTGAATACTCTAAACTATCTAATGGAAATTTTGATATAACCATAGGTCCTTTAGTAAAGCTTTGGGGAATAGGAAGTGAAAATGCTAAGTTGCCTAATGATACTGAAATTTTGGATACTCTTGATCTAATAAATTATGAAAATATTATTTTAAATGAAGAAGAAAGCTCTGTATTTTTAACTGAAAATAATATAATTTTAGATTTAGGTGCCATTGCTAAAGGATATATAGCTGATGTTATATCAGAACTATTGATAGAGGACGGAGTAACTAAAGCTATTATAGATTTAGGAGGTAATATTTTTGCTCTAGGAGAAAAAAGTAAAAATGAAAATTGGACAATAGGAATTCAAAATCCTTTTGAAAATAGAGGTGCTCCATTAGGAACTTTAAGTATATCCAATCAATCAGTAGTTACTTCTGGAATTTATGAGCGTTATTTGGAGGTTAACAATATTAAATATCATCACATTCTTAACCCTCAAACAGGTTATCCATATGATAATAACTTAGCCTCTGTAACCATAGTCTCCTCTAAATCTATAGATGGAGATGCTCTATCAACTTCAACCTTTGGCATGGGGGTTTTAGAGGGATTAGAATTAGTAGAGTCTCTTGAAAACATAGAAGGAATATTTGTAACTAAATCAAAGGAAGTCTTTATATCAAGTGGATTAAAAAATAATTTTAAATTACTTGATGATTCCTTTGTAATAGTAAATTAAAAAAGAGGTTGTATCAAAAATAACTTAAAATAAAACTTATAAATATATTTAGAGAATTACCGAATGGTCCTAAAAATTTATAAGTATTATTACTTTAAGTCTTGATACACCCTCTTTATATTTTTATTATTACTATAATCATAAACAAATCATAATCATTAAAATTTTTGATTAAACTTTACTTTTTTTATATAAATTAAGACTCTATAGCAGTAGTTATCTCTTCACAACTCTCCTTTTCCTTGCTAGACTCAGCTGATTTTTTATATACTAATAAAGCTAAAACCATAGCGGCAATACCTGCTATTAACTTTGAAGCTATGTATATATTTATAATTTCTGGTGTCTTAAGAGATACGAAGCCTAATTGTCCTCCAATAACAAAAGCTCCACTAACACTAAAGGCAGTTAAAGCTACTCTTCCTTTAGAGCTCATTTTATCAAAACTTTGAAATAATATTATATTTGAAGCAAGAGTTCCTAAAAATGCTGCAATAGAAAACTCATCTATATTTATCTTTTCTCCAATCTTACTTAATCCATTTGAAAATTTCTCTGTTATAAAGTTAATTAAAGGATATGCTCCACCTAAGAATATTGCTATTTTTCCAACAACGCTTAAAGCCTCATCTATAGGCAAAATACCTCCCATAGGCTTTATTCCTATAATAGATAAAAATCCTAAAATTAAAAGTCCTAATATACTGACAAACTGTATTATCTTGCCTAATTTTATAAAAATCTTAACAGTCTTATTTTTAAATTTATTCATGCAAAAAGCTAGTATAAGTGCAAATATTATTAATGGTAGAATATTAAACAACAATAATCTAAAATCCACTCCTAAAAATATCCCTGCAACTATAGGCGCTATAGGTAATGTCATTATCCCATATAATAATCCTGTTGTTAAATCCTCAAGATATTTCTCATCTATAATTCCCAAAGCTAATGGAATGGAAAAACTTATTGTGGCACCTAAAGTAGAGGCTATTATTACGCCTGAAATCCAATACATTTCAATATTAGAAGATAAACTTTCTGCTATTCCAAGTGCTCCCATATCTATTGCTAAAAACATTGATGGAAATATAGATGGATCAATACCTAAAAAATTTCCTATTGGAGTTAATAAAAATCCTATAACTTGTCCAATAAACGGTGAAAGTGAATATATTCCTACCATAGATATCGCTATTGATCCCATAGAAAGCATACCTTCTTTAAACTTTTCTCCCAAACCTATTTTATTATTATTTATGTAGTCAATTCCACTAAGCACGAAAAAAATTCCTATTATTCCAAGAACAATCTTCTCCAAACTCTCGCCCCCTTAAAACTCTATTTTTTTAGTATATTTTACTCCCCTAATCAATTCAATACATATAACTTTAAATTTTCAATTTATTAAACATATAAAAAAAGATTGTATTAAAAATTTTAAGTAATACAATCCTTTTTTTTATTATTATTTTATAGATTACTTATTGCTAATTCTTTATTATATATTAACTCTAAAGCTTGATTTAAAACTTTCTTACCATTCATAGTGCCATAGTCAGCACTATTTATAAGGCTTATTGGTATATCATGACCAACCTCTTTTTTTAATTTATTAAACAAGTACTTTACTTGAGGACCTAACATTATTATATCTGCTTCTTTTTCATATTTTTTTAGTTCAGATTCTCCTATGGCAATTACAGAACAATCAACGTTTAATTCCTTTGCTGCTTTTCTCATCTTAGAAACTAATAAAGATGTAGACATTCCCAATGTACATAACAATACTATTCTTTTCATATTTAATCCTCCCAATGAATTAATACCCTTTTTGTTTCTACCCTTTAACTTTTTAATGTGTTTTAGTATATAATATATAATTATTTATCTTTAAGACTAAAAACTATATATTATTATTTTATGACCAAAAATAATAATTAACAATTAATTATATGTAATATATTTTATTTTTATTTAAAATTTTACATTTTATTTATCTTTTTACAACTATTTTTTATATGTAATTTATTTTTACTTTACTAAAAATAAAAAGAACTCAGAAATCTGAGTTCTCTTATAAATCATTAATTAAGAAACTAATTTTATTTGTACGTTCATTTTTTTACCATCTCTAATTATTTGAACTGGCACTGTATCGCCCTCATTGTATTGGCCTTTTATTTCATTTAATTCTTCTACAGTTTTTACTCTCTTTCCACCAAACTCAACTATTAAGTCTCCAATTTTTAATCCGGCTTTTTCAGCTGGACTAAACTCTTGTACTCCAACAACATAAACACCTTCTTCTAAGTTGTTTTCCTTCGCTATTTCTGGAGTAATATTTCTAGCCTGAATTCCCATCTTTAATATTGGTTTTGATAATGAACCTAATCTTGTTTTAACTTCATTTATAGGAATTGCAAATCCTATTCCTTCTATATCTTCCCCAACCTTTTTAGCTGTGTTAATTCCAATAACTTCTCCTTTAGAGTTTATTAATGGACCACCACTGTTACCAGGGTTAATAGCTGCATCTGTTTGTATATAATCTAAAACATTTCCGTTTTCTGTACTCATCTTTCTATTTGGTGAACTTACTATACCTTTAGTTACTGTTGAACTAAATTCTTTTCCTAATGGATTTCCTATAGCAATTACTTCTTCACCAGCTTTAACTGTTGCTGAATCTCCTAATTGGGCTATTCCAGGCATCTTAACATCATCTGTTATTTTTATTACCGCAATATCTCTTTCTGCATCATAGTTTACAACCTTAGCATTAACTTCTTTTCCATCTGAGAATATTACTTTAACTTCTTGAGCTCCATTTATAACGTGATAGTTTGTAACAACATAACCATCTTCATTTATTATGAAACCTGATCCTAATCCTTCTTGTTCTTTAACATTAAAGAATTGATCTCTAACTAAACTCTTTGTTGATACTCCAACAACGGCTGGTGTAACTTTTTCAACCACTTGAGGAACTGTTAAGGCACCTTCCTCACTTTTAAATGCTGGTGGATTAGATGCTGAATTACTATTATTTATATTTCCTAAAGTATTTGTTTTGGTATTATTTCTTAAAGCATAATATACTCCGCCAGCACCTATAGCTCCACCTAGCATAGCAACTATAATAGCCCCTGCTATTATTCCTAATCCTTTTTTGAATCCGCTCTTTTTCTTTGCTTTTTTCTTTTTACCATTATCTTTTGATTCCTTAGGTTCTTCATTTTTCTCCTCATTAGAATCTAATGGATTCTCTTCTTTTTTAACTTCTTCATCTGAAGTAATCTTATCATCTATGTTTAATTGCTGTGTTTTATCCATGTTTGTTTGAGCAGTATTATCATTTAAACTTATATTTTCTTCTTTTGCTGTCTCTTTTTCCGTATCTTTATTTGAATCTAAATTTTTATTTTCCTTATCATCAAACCCAAAGTAGTCATTTAAATTTTCATCCTTTTTATTAAAATCACTCATTAGTACATACCCTCCTAAATATTCAAATTCCATGAGTTTATAATAACCATTTTTTGTGTCATTTCAATGGCATATTTATGGCATTTTAGTGTCATAGGATATGTTTATTTCGGCTTATTTTTGCTCTTCTGGACTATTATCCTGAATAAATTTTATACTTTCTAAAAGTAATTCAGGTTTCTCTAAAGGTATAACATCTGTTTTATTTTTAGCATCTATTATTTGTACCTTACCTTCTGAAGTAAGCTTCTTTAAACTCTCCTGTTCATTTACAAAAGCATTATCATTTACTATTATGCTCAAAGGCTTACCATTTAATAATCCAGATTTTTGTGAATTACTACTTTGTTCTAAAATATTTGTAAGTTCACTATAATATGCACTATTATAGTCACTCTTAGTTCTTAGGATATCATATGTCTTAAGGCTTTCTTGACTTAAATTTGAGTCTAATCCAGTAGGATTTTTTAGCATACCAAACTTATTCATTATTGATGTTAAACCAAAATAAGAACCGTATTTTTGTATGGCTCTACTAAATTTTTGATCTGAAAACTGCTTCATATAATCTTTACTATTTAAAGCTTCTTCACTGATTGGATCTATAAGAATAACTCCTTGTACTAATTCTGGATAAAGTTCTGCAAAGTTGCACATAACTAACCCTCCATAGCCTTCTCCTACAAGTATATATGGTCCACCAATTCCAACTTTTTTAAGAATCATTCTAAGCTGCTGGGCCTGCTCTTTAACACTTTTATCTTTTACTGATTCAGAAAAACCATATCCAGGTCTATCATATGTAAATGTCCTGTATCCATATTCCTTTTCTATAAGACTTTGTGCCTTCTCCCACTCACTTATACCTAAACCTATGTCTGAATCCATGATTATAGTTGGTTTACTTTCACCTTGAAAGTTAAAATAATTTTTCTTACTATCGATTCTTACATACTTAGTATCTGGTTCTATTTTACTACTATCAATCTTATTTACTATGATTTGATAAGCAAAGCCTATAAGTACTAAAACCAACACAAATAAAAATATATTTTTTATTACACTCATAGGCTTTATTTCTCTGTTCTTATTTAATTTATGAAATCCATTGGAGTACGGAATAAACTTCATTAATAATTCAGCCCCTATCTTTCTCCTAATCTTAGATTAGGTTTTGCATTAAGATTCATTTCAGATGTATTTCCTTTTAACAGTTCAAAGTATGCAGCACTACCTATCATGGCAGCATTATCTGTACAAAGTATTGGTGATGGGAATAATACCTTTATTCCTCTTTTTTCTCCTTCTTTAAGAAGGTTTTCTCTTAAAGCACTATTTGAAGCAACACCACCTGCAATTGCTATTTTATCTGCTTTTCTCATCTTACATGTCTTTATAGCATTGTCAGTTAATACTTCAACTACTGCCTTTTGAAAACTTGCTACTACGTCAGCTTTATTAATTTCTTCATTCTTCATTTCCATCTTATTTAAATAATTTAGTACAGCTGATTTAACTCCACTAAATGAAAAATCTAAAGTATCATCATGAAAATTAGCTTTTGGGAATTTTATAGCATCCCTATTACCTTCCTTAGCTAATTTATCTATTTTAGGTCCACCTGGATATCCTAAACCAACAGCTCTTGCTACCTTATCAAAGGCTTCTCCAGCAGCATCATCTCTTGTTTCCCCTATTATTTCGAACTTTCCATAATCTTCAACATGAACTACAAAAGTATGACCTCCTGAAACCACTAGACAAACAAAAGGCGGTTCTAAATCTTTATGATCTATAAAGTTTGCACTTATATGCCCTTCTATGTGATTAACACCTATTAAAGGTTTATCTAAAGAATATGCTAATCCTTTAGCATATTGAAGTCCAACTAAAAGAGCTCCAACTAATCCTGGACCATATGTAACAGCTATTGCATCTATATCATCAAAAGTTACCCCTGCAACTTCAAGTGCTTCCTCAACTACAGCATTTATAGCTTCTATATGTTTTCTTGATGCAACCTCTGGTACTACTCCTCCAAATTTAGTATGTGTATCTATTTGAGAAGATATTATATTTGATAAAACTTCTCTACCATTAACTACAACAGCTGCTGCTGTTTCATCACAACTACTTTCTATTGCTAATATAATTTTTCTATCCATTTTAATCCCTCTTAATTTCAATTTTTCATGTAAACATAAAGTATTATACTTTATCTGTTAAATACATTCAAGAAATGTAAATACCTAATGTTACATTATGATATAATCTATATTATTATATCATATGATTGGGGGTTTACTATGAATTCATATGCAAAAGTTATAGTAAAAGGCTCACCTATTACTAAATCAAATTTTAAACTATCAAACGCTCAAGGGCGAGCTATTTTACCATCCAATTCTGGAAAATATCATGATAGATATGCTTTGTATGAGGAACAAATAGCTTATGAGGCTAGAATACAAAATCCTAATGTGGTTTTAGAAGAGTCCTTAATTGCGGTTTTAAAAGTTTATTACAAAAGTTCTAAAAGACATCCAGATACTAGTAATATAACTAAAAGTATATTTGATGGAATTGAAAAAAGCGGCTTAATAATAAATGATATGCAAATTAGAAGAATAATAACAGAGGAGTTTTATGATAAAGAGAATCCTAGGTTTGAATTAGAACTTTTCGGAGAAAGTTCATATAGCTTTAATTATCATATAGAAAAACGTGAGGAAGAAACTGAAAAAATTCTTTATTCACCACCACCTAATAAAAAAAGAAAAATTACTAATAATACTAAAGAACAAAAAAAATCTTCTATGGCTAAAGAAAATACAAGCACAATGTGCTCTATTTGCAATAAAGCTATTATAGGCAATGATTTTATTACAGCTAATAAAGGGACAACTATAGTTTGTAAAAAATGTTTACTAAGAATGTAGGTGATTATATGAACATAATTTGTATAGGTGATTCTTTAACCTTTGGTTATGGTGTAGGTCAAGATAATTCATGGGTTTCACTTTTAAATGATGAAAACAATAATTTTTTAAACAAAGGGGTTAATGGAGATACTTCCACAGGAATTTTATCTAGAATTTATTCAATATTAAAATCAAATGACTCAGATATTTGTTTAATAATGTGTGGTTCAAATGATATTTTAATGAACAAATCAATTGATTCTATAATTGAAAACATTAAATTAATGGTTGATGATTGTAATTCTTTAAGTATAAAGCCATTAATATTATCTCCACCTAAAATATATGAATCACTAGCTCTTGAAAGATGGGATTCTTCTATAAACTACCCTAAATGTAATTCTAAGCTTGAAGAATACTCTAATAAATTAAATTCATTTTGTAAGGAAAACAATTTATTATTTATAGATATAAATAATAATCTCCCTTTGGATTCTTCAAATTATACTGATGGATTACATCTAAGTATAAAAGGAAACATATTATTATCTCAATTGGTAAAAAGAGCTTTAGATAATTATATATAAAAAAAGGCTAAAATTCAGAATTTGCATTAAGCTCACTCTGAATTTTAGTCTTTTTTATCTAAAGCTTAGAAACTCTTCATAACAGATTGAAAAGACAATAATCTTAAAGTTACTGGCTATAGCACATACAATATTAGATTAATACTAAAAATTAATTTTTTAAATATTCATTTACAGAATCTCCAACTTTATATCCTTCTTTTGCTGCTACATCAGATAGTTCATAGGCATGTAATACATTACCACAAGCAAATATACCATTTTCTGATGTTTCAAAATTTTCATTAACCAAAATAGTTTCGCTACTATTTGATATTCTTAATCCCATCTTTTTGCCTAAAGCACTTTCTGGTATCCATGGAACGGATATTAAAAGAGAATCACATTTTATAAAACTCTCCTCTTCTCCACCTTTGCTTATCATTACTCCCTCAACTCTCTCAGTACCTAATACTTCATTTACTGTGTATCCAAGCTTAACAGGAATATTAAATTCCTCAATTATATTTTCAGCAATATATTGAGAAGAATTAAGATACTCTTTACTCTCAATAATAGCTCCTATTTTAGCACCTTCTATAATAAGTCTTCTAGCAACAATCATATCACTATCATGTGAACCTATTATAACTATATTTTTACCTGGAAGATATCCATAAAGGTTTATAAACCTATGTGCTGTTCCTGATGTATATATGCCTGTGAATTTATTTAAAGGAACACTTACGTTACCCTTAAACTTTTCTCTACTTCCAGTAGCTAAAACTATTGCTTTAGTCTTCATCCTTTTCATACCTTCATCAGGATTAACATAGCTTATTTCTTTTTCTTTAGTTATTTCTAATACAGTGGTATTTAACTTAACATGAATACCTAGTTCACGAACCTTAGTGACAAAGTATTCCACAAACTCACTGCCAGTAACTGCTTCTCCTAAAGTTTCTTTTCCAAATCCACAATGAATACATTGGTTTAAAACTCCGCCTAAAACATCTTCTCTTTCAAGAAGAAGAACTCTATCTATGCCATTTTCTTTTGATTTTATAGCTGCAGCCATACCACTTATTCCGCCACCTACAACTACAACGTCATATTCACATAAAATATTCTCCATATTACAAAAATGTTTTCTCCTCTCAAAAGTATTATAATTTTATAACCTTACTAGAAGTATTCATAGATTCTACTATAGTGTACATGTTGCTTATTTCACCTATAGCTAAGTCTTCTTTTATTCCATAAAAATCTAAACATGTTCCGCAGCTTAAAATCTTAACGCCACGTTTTTCTAAAGTTTTTAATGACTCCAATACTTCTGACTCTTTAACTGTAAGTTTAACTCCGCCATTTAAGAAGATAAGTTCCTTTGGTATAATATCATTTTCTGATAATGTGTATAAATAACCTTTCATAAGGATAGTTCCTAAGTCATCATTTCCTTCTCCTAATTTATCAGTACTTACCACAATTACAAAATCATCTTCATTCTTTGCAACTTTAGTTTCACCATTCTTTTCTATATTAATTATATAATTTCCGTCTTTTTCTATAGCATTACAAGTATATCCACAACCATCAGCATATTTACAGATATTATTTTTAGCCACCTCATTATCAACTACTACTTCTGCAATACCTTCTTCTATTGAATCAAAATATTTTTTTGTATTTATTACCGGCATCGGACAAGCCATACCTATACAATCTATTTTTTTCATGACCTCACCTCTTAAAATAATCTATACTATAAAGATATCATATTTTTATGAATTGAGAAAATCAAAGTTCATCTAAAAAAGTTCTTTTTAACCTTTTTTGTAATAATTCCTTCATACTATTAACATATTATTTTATGATATAATATTAACTAGCTTTTAATAATTAAAGAAGGGGTGTTTTGATGCAAGAAAAAGTAAAGGTAAATAACGGTCTTGCTAAATTAAAAGAGTCTCTTAATAAAAATGCTTTAATAAGACTAGGTTTTTATATATTCACATTAATAGCCGTAGTTTTAAAAGGAGCGCTTTTTTTAGGTTTCTCTCTAAATCAAGATCCACGTGTGCTTAATTTTGGATTAGGATATAGACAAGCTAGTTATTTTTTAAATTATTACATAGCATTTGCAGCAATATTCATAAGTATATGTTTCTTATTTAAAAACAAAGGTAAATTTTTCTCATTAATAATTGTAGACTTATTTATCTCTATACTTACAATGATGGATATCTGGTATTTTAGAGGATTCCAAACAGTTCCATCAATAATGCTATTAAAGCAAACTGCTAATTTAGATAATCTTGGAGATAGTATTTTTTCCATGGCTACTCCATATGACTTACTATTTTTCGTAGACTTTATTATTTTAATAATAGCTTTCATAATTTTTAGAAAAAGCTTTAAAAACTGTAAGTCTAACTGGAAGGGTACTTTAGTTGTTTTAATTATCTCAATTTGTTACATAGGTTATGTTCCTTTTAACGTTAATGTTTTAAAAAGAGAAAATGTTAAAAACTCATACTTATTTAGCAACTATGACCCAACTGATACAGTAGAGTATTTTTCACCAGTCGGTTATCATATTTTTGACATATATAATGTTTACAAAAATTCTAAACCGTATGAAATGACAGCAGAAGATCAAGCACAAATAAAAGAATACTATGATTTTAAAAATGAAAATCTACCTGATAATGAATACAAGGGAATGTTCAAAGGAAAGAACTTAGTAGTAATACAAGTTGAATCTCTTGAAGACTTTGTTATAAATCAAAAAATAGATGGACAAGAAATAACTCCAAACATAAATAAGTTATTAAATAATTCTATTTATTTCCCTAATATATTCGAACAGGTTAATGAGGGTACAAGCTCTGACTCTGACTTAATGGTTAATACTTCTATGCTTCCATTAAGACAAGGAAGTACTTTCTTTAGAAATCCAGCTACAACTTATAACTCAATGCCTAACATCTTAGAAAAAGACGGATACAGTACTATTGCTATTCATCCAGATAAAGGTTCATTCTGGAACTATGCTCAAGGATTAACTGGCATAGGTTTTGATAAGTTTGTAGATTACTATTCATTTAATCACGATGAAACTATTGGAATGGGAATAAGTGACGGAAGCTACTTCAAACAAGTTGCACCAATGCTTAAAGAAATGAAACAACCATTCTACGCATTTACAGTCACTTTAACAAGCCACGGACCATTCGATTTACCAAAAGATTACCGTGAATTAAAACTTAGTCCTGAACTTGATAATAATGTTTTAGGAGGATACTTCCAAAGTGTTCATTACACTGATGCTCAAATAGGTATGTTCATAGACTTATTAGAAAAAGAAGGCCTTTTAGAAAACACTGTTGTTGCAATAGAAGGTGACCATACTGGTCCTCATAAATATTACAATAGTAATATTGAATCATTATCTAACCCAGAGTCTTGGTGGCTAGACAATGGAAATCATACAGTTCCATTAGTTATTTATAACCCAAGTGTTAAGACTCCTGTAAAAGATGATGTTTATGGTGGCCAAATAGATATAATGCCAACACTTTTATACTTATTAGGTGTTGATAACAATGTATATCAAAATACAGCTTTAGGTAGAAACTTATTAAATACTAATAGATCTTACGCAGTCTTAACTGATAGAACTGTAAAAGGAGAACTTACAGATAAAGAAAAACAAATAGTAGGTAATTCATTAGATTTATCTGATAAGATGATTAGAGCTAATTACTTTAAAGATAAGATACCTAATAATAATTAAAGAAAAGAGCTGAATTTAATATTTTAAATTCAGCTCTTTCTTTAATCTTTATTAGGTTATTTTTTTAGCTCCATATACATTTTCAACAGTTTCATTCCAGTACTTAACGTAATCCCCTACAGCCCATTCAGCCATAACAATTTTTTCATCACTATTTATGTTAATCTCTCCTAACCTTTCACCTAAACGGCCATCTGTAATCTTATATATTGACAATTTATCCTTAGCTAAGGTTATCGCTATTTTTCCATTTGGTGCTGTCACAACATCTCTAACATCTCTTCCTAATGATGAAACTTGACTCCAAGGAACCGCTAACGTATCATAGTTTATCAATATAGGCACTGGATTTATATTTATATCAAATGGTTCAGAATTATCAAATGATTTCTTTTCATTTAATAAACCTTCTAAATGCCAATTTCCATTTTTTCTCTGAAGAGTTATATTAGAATATTTATTTTTAGTATAATATTCTTTTCCATCTATATTATATTTCTGAATAGCTTTTTCTTCACTCTTATTATAATTTTCCTCTTGTTCTTTTCCAAAAAGATTAACTATGTCCATACTTTTATATGTATTCATAGTATCAATTGGTATTATGTTATATTCATTATAACTTCCTTTGAAGTCATCTCCTGAATAAGATTCTAACCCAATATAATCATTTCCTACAAAAGTTATTTCTTCATATATTCCTTTTTTAGTTTGTTCACCTTTTACTTCTTTTTTATCATTTGGATCCTTCTTTCTACTTGTAACTTCAAGTTTATTTTCCATTACACCATTTTCAAAATTTGAATCTAAACTTATGTTTGAGAATCCATTAACTCTTGGTAATAATAAAGAGTCTTCTAAAACCATTATAGGCTGAAGTTCATTATCAATTACAGATATCCATAATGTTTTATAATCAGCCTTCTCAAAATCATCTTTTTCTACGTGAGCTGGCTCTTTAAGCCCAAGTAAAATTCCTACATCCTTTTGATAATATTCTGGACTTATACTTTTTACGGAATACGTATTTCCTTGGTCTACAACCACCTTTTCTGAACTCTTAGTAGATGCCTGTGGAACACTAGAAACTTTCTTTAATTTAATTAGATTATCAGATAATAATATATATGCCTCATTTTCATTAATTGAAATCATATTTAAATATGTTTTATTGCTATCATATATGGCCGTAACATCTATATAATCACTTTTTATTGTATCCTTTATTTCCTTCTTAATTTCTAAATCATCTATTTCTTTAAAGAACACATTTCTTTCTACTCTTTTTAACTTAAAATTAGGATTTGCTATAATGCTTACACCATTTACTACTAACTCATTCTTACTTATATTAATAAATTCTCCTTTTTCAAAGCGAAAAGTTCCATCTGTACTCTCTATATTGTTTTGACTATTATCATGTAATTTACTTACTACTTCCCATTCTCCTAATATCTTTATATTATCTGACTCTGGTGGAGTTATTTTAGATACATCAAAAGATTCATTTTGAGAACATCCTGTCATAAAAATACTAATAATCATAAAGAAGATTATATAAATTTTTTTCATAAAACACCTCTTTTAATTAATTTAACTCATCCTCCACACTGCTTATTAACTTTTTAGGTAAATATATAGTTACCTTTGTTCCCTTACCTAGTTCACTATATATTTCTAAAGTTCCCTCATGTAGGGCTATAATTTCATCACATATAGATAATCCTATACCATTTTGTGACTTTGAATTTTTCCCCTTATAAAATTTCTCTTTTACTCTAGGTAACTCTTCTTTACTTATTCCACATCCAGTATCAATTATATTAATATATATACCTTCATCAGCATATAAGAAATCTATTATTATACTTTCATTTTCATGAGTAAATTTAAACGCATTATCTAGTATATTTATGAATACCTGCTTTAGCCTATCCCTATCTCCAACTATTATAAAATCTTCTTTTTCAATTCCTTTTAGAATAAGCTGCTTATGTTCTCTTTCCGCTCTAGGATTCATATATAATTTTAAGTATTCTATAAAATCTTTTAAGTTTATTTCTTCATATTTTAATTTAATTTTCCCACTAACGAATTTTGAAAAGTCTAAAAGTTCTTCAACCATATTACTTAGTCTATCAGCTTCCTTTTCAATTATGTCAAAGCCCATCTTTAATGTTTCTCTATCCGTAAACTCGTTATTTAAAGTTATAGCCCACCCTTTTATAGATGTTAATGGTGTTCTAAGTTCATGAGAAACTGAAGATATAAATTCATTCTTTAATCTCTCTCTATTTTCGATTTCCTCAGCCATTATATTAAGACTATCAGCTAACTTTTCAATCTCATCATTGGTAACAATTTTATTCCTTACTTTTAAATTTCCCTTAGCCATCTGTTCTGAAACTTTTATTAATTCTGATATTGGATTTACTATACTATTAGCTAAAAAATAACTTAATATTATACCTATAGCTAAAACTGTTAGTCCTATTACAATAAATACTAAGAAAAAGTTTAGTATAAAATTATCAACATTTCTAAGTGAACTTATATATCTTATAACTCCTACAATTTCATTAGACGAATTTCTTAATGGTGCTGAAATAGCCATTACCTTACCAGTATAATCTGGAGCCGTTCCAACCCATTTAGCGGTATCTCCTTCTAAAGCTCTTTTTACATCTATAGGTATAGTATTCTCTTTTTGCTCTAGTCCTATAGAATCCATTATCAATTGCCCTTTTAAATCATAAATTTGAACTTGAGCCTCTGTTTGCTTCCAAAATATATCCACATCTTCATAAACATTTTCTTCTAAACTAACATTTGATAAATATCTCTTATAAAAATCAACAGATATATTTATTTGACTTAATAATATTTCTTCTGTATTTTGATAATAATACCTAGAAATAAAAATCAAGAACATGGCTGAAACTATAATAATAGTTGATAACAAAACAACTAAAAAGTTTTTCATTAGCCTAGTCTTTATACTTTTCATAAACTATACTCCTATCTTTCACCTCTATATCTTTTAATAAGTTAGGTAACCTTAAATACTATCTTTTCCATCTATAGCCTGTTCCCCAAACAGTTTCTATGTACTTAGGTTTTGAAGAATTATCCTCTATTTTTGCTCTTAATCTTCTTATATTAACATCAACTATTTTGGGATCTCCAAAGAAATCAATTCCCCAAACCAAGTTTAATAATTCATCTCTAGTAAATGCCTTACCTGGATTTTGCATGAATATTTTCATCAATAGAAACTCTTTAGGTGTAACATCTATTTCTATCTCTTCTTTATATAAACTTTGAGAATATAAGTCTAACTTGAAGCTATCAACTTCTATGCTATCACTATTATTTTCTTCACTTATTCCCTCTAATCTCCTAATTAAAGCTTTCACTCTTAAAGTTATTTCTAATGGATTAAATGGTTTTAAGACATAGTCATCCGCTCCAAATTGAAGCCCCATTATTTTATCCATATCTTCCCCTTTAGCAGTTAACATTATTATGCCCATCTTAGGAAAACTTTCCCTCAAGGTTTGGCATACTTCAAAGCCACTCATTCCAGGCAACATAACATCTAATATAGCTATATCTGGCTTTTCTATTAATGCTTTTCTTACTCCTTCTTCTCCGCTTTCACATTCTATAACTTGAAATTTCTCTCTTTGAAAATTTATTCTTAAAAAACCTCTTATGCTTTCTTCATCTTCTACAAGTAAAATCTTCATCTCTACAACTCCTTATATTCCATTAAATTTCTCTAACATATTTAAACTATTTAAATTTCAATAAACATTCTCAATATTATTATCATATTCTTTTTTATTATATACAATATTGAACTTTCTTTAATTACAAATAGCTTACACTAAAAATATCGAATTAAATAAAATTTTTATTTTAAATACAAAAAAAGTTATAAACTAATAAAATATTAATTCATAACTTACTTATCTATTTTAAATTAATTTTGAATAAAAAAAATGGCTCCTCGGAGAGGACTCGAACCTCCAACCTATCGGTTAACAGCCGAGTGCTCCACCATTGAGCTACCGAGGAACATTTTATT
>NZ_JAPCKJ010000002.1:0-621654 GCF_034439435.1 Clostridium sp. LIBA-8841
AGATGAAGGAAATACAACAGAACCAGAAAAACCAACTGAACCGGAAAAACCAGAAAATACCAAAAAGACAGGAATAGTAAATGTAAGTAGTTCTTTAAATGTAAGAGAAGGAGCTAGCACAAGTAGTAAGGTAATAGGAAGCTTAAGTGGAAATTCTAAGGTAACAATAGTAGGAGAAGAAGGCTCATTCTACAAAATAGAATTTAAGGGTTCCTATGGCTATGTAGCTAAAGAATATATTAAAGATGTTAAGGATGAAGGTAATAATACAACACCAGAACAACCAAGTAAACCAGAAGAAACTAATAAAACAGGAATTGTAACAGCTTCTAATGGATTAAATGTAAGAAAAGAAGCAAATACATCATCTCAAATTCTTGGAATTTTAAGTAGTGGTGAAAGTGTTGAAATTTTAGGTGAAGAAAATGGGTTCTACAAAATAAATTATAAAGGTCAGGAAGCATATGCATCTAAGAGCTATATAAATATTTTTGATGGAAATTCAAATGTTAATCCAGAATTAGATTTAGGAGATGCTATAAAAACACCATATGGGGTATCTCTTGACGAATATATTAGAATGCAACAAAGAAGTAACCCAGTAAATTATTCATATTCAGAGTTTGAGAGATATATAAACCCAGCGAAGGCTACTAATAAATTACAATTCTTAAGAATTGATAGGTTTAGGGCTGTTAATGTAAATGGATTAAGTAGCAGGTTAAACAATAAAGGCGTTTTAACTGGTCAAGGACAAGCTTTTGTTGATGCTGCTAGATCGTATAATATAGATCCTATATATTTAGTTGCTCAATGTTTACATGAAACAGGTAATGGAACAAGTAAACTTGCAAGAGGAGTAACTATTACTCAAATTGCAGATGAAAG
Source organism: Clostridium sp. LIBA-8841 (assembly GCF_034439435.1). Classification (GTDB taxonomy): domain Bacteria; phylum Bacillota; class Clostridia; order Clostridiales; family Clostridiaceae; genus Sarcina. The sequence goes on from NZ_JAPCKJ010000002.1 coordinate 889, forward strand.
TAAGCCTATATATAATAGCTATGGTCAATTAGTAGGATATCATATGATACCATTATCTAAACCTGTTACAGTTTATAATTTATTTGGAATAGGAGCTAAGGATAATTCTTCAGCATTTCCTAATAGAGCATTAATATTAGGAACAACCTATGCTTACAATAGAGGTTGGACAAGTATTGAAAGTGCTATAAAAGGAGCAGCAGCATTTGTTTCTGCAAATTATGTTCATAGTCCAACCTATGAACAAAATACACTTTATAAAATGAGATATAATCAAAATATATCTAATATATGGCATCAATATGCAACAACTACATGGTATGCATCAGAGATAGCTGATATTATGAATAGTTATGAAGATTTATATTTAAATAATAACTTTACATTTGATGTACCTGTATTTTCAAATTAGAGGTAATAGAAGTCTAAATTTAATTGTTATTTAGAATTTAATCGTAGTAAATAAAGGGAGTTTTTATACTCCTTTTATTTTAGCTAATTTTAGCGTAAGAGAGAAAATAAATGAATAATTATGTGTTGAGAAGACGAGTAAGTACAATAATTGTAATTGGGTTTATATTATTGATAATAATATTCGTATTAAATAAAAACATATTTTTTTAAAAGACTATGCCTTTAGGTTAGTTAATAAAGTTAATGAAAAATATTAAAACGCTTAAATCGATAAAGTAATAATTACTACTTCTGTTAAGTAAAATAATAAGGAAAGTATGTTTAGGAGAATGAAAACTTTGGAGATTTTAGATTGGAAGTTTATTTTCATAATAATAACATTTGCTTTAATAGGAGTAGTATGTTTATTTAAAAAATCGAAAATTGGATTGACTGCAGCTTCAGTAGGAATTATAGGAAGTTTAATTTTGTGGGGATTTTTTAAGATAAGTATAAAATTTAAAAATTTTCTAACAGGGGTTGGATTAAGTTTTAAGGATATATTAAACTTTTTTATTGCAATTATTACGGCTATAGTAGCCTTTACAGCAATTTTTTTATTATTGAAAATTTTTAATGATTTTGGTGGAAGATTAAAAAAAAGATAAGGCAAAAATGTCTTATCTTTTTTATTTTACCATTCACCAGGATAGGCAACTATGTGTAATGTAACTTGACGTCTTCCCCAAGATTTACATTCATCATTAGAGTTCATATAAAGGTCTATTATGTTTCCTTTAATAACTCCTCCTGTATCTGATGCTATGGCATAGCCATATCCAGGGATGTACACTTTTGAACCTAATGGAATTACATTAGGGTCTACTGCTATTGTACTTATTCCACCTGGATCTCTTACTGGTTTAAGTCCCATGGCAGTTAATGTTCCTCCAGTATATGCGGTAGCTTCAACGGAAAGTGTTTTCTTATAGTTACCATCACTAGGTTGGTTAGAAGTATTATTGTTGTTATTATTATTATTTGAATTAGCTGGAGAGTTGTTACTAATACTTTTAGCTGCTTCTTCAGCTTTTATGGATTCAATTTTGTTTTTGGCAGCTTGTACAGAATTATTAGCTGTATCCCTTACTGAATCGATGTTAAGTTGTGGGATTAATTGATTCAATGTGCTTATTGCATTTTCAAGCTCATTGACTGATGAAGATGAATTTATAACAGAAACAGAATGAGAAATTAAAGACATTTCATTTTCTTTAATTATTCCTAAAACAGCTTCTTTTTGATTGTTTAATTCATCAATTTTCTTTTGTTCTTCAACTTTTTTACTATCTAGGGTTTTAAGAGATTCCTCAGTTGAACTTTTTAATTCTTTTAATTCAGCCTTATCTCTTTCTAATTTTTTTATATCCTGATCAAGAGAATCTTTTTGAGAATCTAGATCATTTATAAGATTTTTATCTAAGGCTGTAACCCTTGCCAAAGCATCTATTCTTGTTATTAAATCTGATAAGTTTTCAGATTTAATAAGAAAAACTAGTGGGTTCATTGAATCTTTGCTTTTATACATAGCACGCATTCTTTTACCTAAAACAGATTGCTTTTGATCTATTTCGGTTTTTAAAGTACTTACTTTACTTTCCGTTTCTTTTAAGTTTTCCTCAGTATCTTTCATCTTAGTTTGATTATCTGCTAATTTAGCATTTAATTCTTCAATTTCATTGTTAAGTTTTGATACTTGAGAATTAAGAGACATAACCTCATTATCTAATTGTTCATATTTTACTTTATTTTCTTGTATATTTGATTTCTTATCACTTATTGTATCAGCAAAAACTACTTGAGTCGTTGAAATACTTATAGTTATTGCTATTAATGCTGATAAAATTCTTTTTTGCATAAAGTACACTCCTTTTAGTTAAACTGTCCACAACTTAAGTGTATTTCATCCTGTATTACTGAATTATAACATAAAAGTCAAATGTAACACAAATTTAACCTTTATCCCATTTAAATATGTTAAGAAAAAATTAACAATTTAATTATACTATAAATCTGAAAAAATAAGAAATTTGTCTTATGTTGAAATAATTAAAATTATATATTATAATTAAGAAAAAAATAATATTTTATATTTTTAGGTTTAATTTTACTAATTAAAAGGGAAAGTGGTTAAAATCCACTACAGCCCCCGCTACTGTAATAGGATACAAGTTTCTAATTGCTCACTGATTTTTTTAAATTGGGAAGGGAGAAATGAGGATAAGCCTTAAGTCAGGATACCTGCCTAAAAATTATGAACTAAGCTTCGGAGGGAAGATGTAGTATTTATTGATTCCTATATTTATATTGGAAAATAATTACTTTTTATTAAAGCATCTGGTTCTTTGTAACACAGATGCTTTTTATTTTAATTTTTTAGAGGTGAAACATGAAAAAAGCTATATTAGTTGTAAGTTTTGGAACAAGTCATTTAGATGCCTTAAATAATTCTATAAAAAAAATAGAAGATTCAATAAAAGAAAGTTTTGAAGAGTATGATGTTTTTAGAAGTTTTACATCACATATGATAGTAAGAAAGCTTAAAGAAAAATATGATATGAATATACTGTTTCCAGAAGATGCTTTAAAAAAGTTAGAGGAAGAAGGATATGAAGAAGTTGTGGTGCAACCACTTCATATTATGCCAGGTGAAGAATTTGACTATATAAAGCATATGGTGAAGAATTATGAAAATCATTTTAAAAAGATAGAAACTGGTAGACCAATATTTTATTATGAAGGTTTTGGTGATGGACCAAATGACTATTCTGCCTTTGTTGATAGTATGAAAGAAGTAATAGAAGAGAATAGACCGTGTATATTAGTTGGTCATGGAAGCGCACATCCTTCCAATGCTGTTTATGGATGTCTTCAATCAGTTTTAGATAGAGACTATGAAGATATTTTTGTTGGAACTGTAGAGGGATATCCTAATTTTTCAGATGTTTTAAAAAGAGTTAAAAAGAAAAATTTAGATAATGTGACTATTATTCCTTTAATGGTTGTAGCAGGAGACCATGCTAAAAATGATATGGCTTCAGAAGATGAGGATTCATGGAAGAGTAGACTTGAAAGTGAAGGAATTAAAACTGATGTTATTTTAAAAGGATTAGGGGAAAGAGAAGAGTTTAGAAAACTTTACATAGAACGTGTTAAAGATGTTATAGATGGTACATATAAAGGTTTAGGAGAAACTAAAAAAAGACATAGAAAGGTGAAGAGATAAATGGATTATATGAAAAGTCCTATGGGCATAGAAAAAAGAAGCTTTGAAATAATAGGTTCTGAAATGAAAAATCATAACTTTTCAGAAGAGGAGTTAGAAATAGTAAAAAGAGTTATACATACTACAGCAGACTTTGAGTATGAGGATTTAATTGAAATAAGTGAAGGAGCTATAGAAGCTGGAGTTTCTGCTTTAAAATCTGGAGCTAAAATATATACTGATACAACAATGGCCTTATCAGGTATGAATAAAAGAGCTTTAAAGGAATTAAATTCATCAGTTGAATGCTATGTTGGTTTAGATGAGGTGTTTAAATTAGCAAAAGAAAAACAGATAACTCGTTCAATGGCAGGTGTTGAACTTGCGGCAAAGGAAAATGTAGATATATTTGTTTTTGGAAATGCTCCAACAGCTTTGTTTAAACTTAGAGAACTTATTAAGGAAGGAAAGGCAAAACCAAAACTTATAGTAGCTGTTCCAGTTGGGTTCGTAGGTGCTAGTGAGAGTAAAGAGGATTTAGATGAACTAGGTATTCCTTATATAAGAGTTAAGGGAAGAAAAGGTGGTAGTACAGTAGCAGCAGCCATAATAAATGCATTGCTTTATATGAATTATAAAAGAGAAATGTAATAAAAGAAGGTATATTAAATGTTTGAAATGTATGTAGAAAGCGGTGGAAAAAAACTTAGATGTGGGTATACCACAGGATCTTGTGCAGCGGCGGCAGCTAAGGCGGCCACATATATGCTTTTTCATAAAAAGGATATAGGAGTTATAGAGATAGATACTCCTAAAAACATAAAGCTTAGTTTAGAAATACAAGATATACAAGTAGAAAAAAACTCCGTTTCATGTTCCATAATAAAAGATGGTGGAGATGACATAGATGCTACCTCAGGAATAGCTATATTTGCAAAGGCAGAGGAAATTTCAGAAGGATTTGAGCTTTGTGGAGGAGAAGGTGTTGGAAGAGTTACTAAGGATGGGCTCTTTGTAGAAAAAGGACAGCCAGCTATAAATCCAGTACCTAGGGAAATGATTAAGAAGGAAGTATTAAGTGTATTACCTGAAAATAAAGGAGTAAAAATAACAATTTTCGTTCCAAGAGGAAGGGAGATTGCTAAGAAAACCTTTAACCCTAGATTGGGTATAGTTGATGGAATATCAATACTAGGCACAACAGGAATTGTGTATCCAATGTCTGAAGATGCTTTAAAGGAATCTATTAGAATTGAAATAAGGCAAAAAGCAGTGTCTAATAATGAACTTGTATTTGTCTTTGGTAATATGGGAGAAAGGTTTCTAAGGGAAAGAGGATATAAAAAGGATAATATAGTTATCATATCTAACTATGTAGGATTTTCCATAGAGTGTGCCTTAGCTCAAGGAATAAAGGATTTAACCATAATAGGTCATATAGGAAAACTAAGTAAAATTGCATTTGGCTGTTTTAATACACATAGTAGAGTTTCAGACGTAAGATTAGAAGTTATAGCTTTAGAGTTAACTTTAATGGGATATGACTTAGAACTAGTTAAAAAGGTTTTAGAAGAAAAGACAAGTGAAGGTGCTGTAAGACTTCTTGGAGATGATTTCCCAATGTTATATGAGAGAATTGGAGAAAAAGTATTAAAGAGATTAGATATTTACTCTTACGGTGAGGCAAATTTTAATATTCTTATGTATTATGGATCAAAGGAAATGAAATTATTATATGAATCTAAAAATTCAAACTTGTTTGATTAAACTTAAATTAGAAGGGAATGAAGGCTATTGGTTAAGATACTAGGGTTAGGACCAGGCCATAAAGACTATATAATTCCTAAGGTTATTAAGGAACTAGAAAAAAGTGATTATATAGTAGGTTTTGAAAGAGCAATTTCAAGCTTAAAGTTTTTAAATAATTTAAGAGATGAAAAGTTTAAAAAGGTCAAAACTTTAAGTGAATTAATAGCTTTTTTAAATGAAAATGAAGAGAATGATATTTCAATTGTTGCATCAGGAGACCCTACCTTTTATGGTATTACAAATTACATAGAAAAAAATTATTATGGAGAGATTTCTATTATTCCAGGAATAAGTTCTTTTCAGTATTTAACATGCAAAGTAAATAAATCTTGGAATAATGCATTTGTAGGAAGTATGCATGGAAGAGAAGAAAATTTTATAGAAGTTGTCAAAAAAAACAAACTTTCTATATGGTTAACTGATAAAAAGAATACTCCAAATGAACTAAGTAAAATGTTAATAGAAAATTCTATAGAATGTACGATATATGTTGGAGAAAATCTTTCTTATGAAAATGAAAATATAACAATTGGAAATCCAAGAGAAATTTGCGAAAAGGATTATGGAGATTTATCTGTAATAATAATTGAAAGATAAATTTTCCTTTGGAGGATATATGAAGTTTATAAAAGATTCAGAGTTTATAAGAGGAAAATGTCCTATGACAAAAGAGGATATTAGAATCCTTACTATTAGTAAATTAGAGTTAAATACAAATTCTAATTTTTTAGATATAGGAAGTGGAACTGGTAGTATTACTATTCAGGCCTCTAAATTTATAGAAAATGGAAAAGTATTTTCTATAGAAAGAGATGAAGAGGCTATAAGGGTAACTAAAGAGAATTTAAAAAAGTTTAACTGTAATAATGTTACTTTATTAGAGGGTGATGCTATAGAACATATGGAATCACTTTCAAACCAAATTAAGAAAGAAAAAATTTCAAAATTTGATTCTATATTTATAGGAGGCTCTGGTGGGGGACTTGAAAAAATTATAAATATATCAAATGAAATTCTTAAAGAACAGGGAGTTTTAGTTTTAAACTTCATAACTTTAAATAATGCATATAATGCTATAGAAATCTTAAAAAAATTAGAATATAAAACAGAGATTTCTTTAGTAAACATAAGTAAAAATAGAGAAAATACATACATGATGATTAGCAATAATCCAATTTTTATTGTTAAAGCGTTTAAGGAGGAAATTTAATGGCAATATTATATGGAATAGGTGTAGGACCTGGAGATAGTGAATTATTAACAGTAAAAGCGGTAAAGGCAATTGAAAATAGTGATGTTATAGTAGCACCAAGTGCAGAGGAAGGTGGAGATAGTATAGCATTAACTGCTGCTGAAGAATATATAAAAGAAGGAACAGAAATAGCTATTAAACATTTTCCAATGGGAAAGAAGAATAGAGATTTAAAAGTTAAAGAGGCTTATGACTTTATTTTAGAAAAACTTAAAGAAGGAAAAAACGTAAGTTTCTTAACTATAGGTGATCCTTATGTTTATAGTACATATATACATTTATTAAATTATGTAGAGGATAATGGTTTCCATGTAAAAACTATTCCGGGAATAACATCTTTCTGTGCTGCAGCTAGTATAGTTGACAGAACATTAGTTGTAGGTAATGAACCTTTACTTGTTCTTCCAGCAGCTAGAGTAAAGGATATAAAAGATGAGAAGTTTGTTGTAATAATGAAAGTTTACAAAAAAGAAGAAGAAGTTATAGATGTTTTAGAAGAAAAAGGATTTGACTATGTGCTAGTTAGTAGAGCAGGTAGAGAAGGAGAAAAAATCTTAAGAACTAGAGAAGAAATTGTAAATCATAGAGATTATATGTCTTTAATATTAGCAAGTAAATAAAAGGAGGAATAAGAATGCTTTATTTTATAGGGGCAGGACCAGGAGCTGTTGACTTAATAACTGTTAGAGGAAGAAATCTTTTAGAAAAAGCAGATGTTGTAATATATGCAGGATCTTTAGTAAGCAAAGAACATTTAGATGTTTGCAAAGAGGGAGTTAAAATATATAACTCAGCTTCAATGACTTTAGAAGAGGTAGTTGAGGTTATAAAAGAAAATGATGGTGAAGATAAGGTCATAGTAAGACTTCACACTGGTGATCCATCAATATACGGAGCTATTAAGGAACAAATGGATGAATTAGACAAGTTTAATATAGAATATGAGGTTGTACCAGGTGTAAGTTCATTTACAGCTGCAGCTTCTGCTATAAAAAAGGAATTTACACTTCCATCAGTAACTCAAACTGTTATATTAACTAGGGTTGAAGGAAGAACTCCAGTGCCAGAAAAAGAAGATTTAGAAAAATTAGCTTCAATAGGAGCTTCTATGGCATTATTTCTTTCTATATCAATGATTGACAAGGTAGTTGAAAAATTAAAAAGAGGATATGGAAGAGAGGATGTTCCAATAGCTGTAATTTCAAGAGCAACATGGGATGATCAAGAAGTGATTATTGGAACATTAGATAATATATCAGAAAAAGTAAAAGAAGCTGGTATAAATAAATGTGCTCAAATATTAGTTGGAGATTTCATTGACTGTGATTATGAGAAAAGTCTTCTTTATGATAAACACTTTACTCATATGTTCAGAAAAGGAATTGATTAAATATGATTGGAATAATAAGTGTTACTGAAAAAGGTGACTTTATAGGAGATAAGCTTATAAAGTTTTTTGAAGAAAATAATATTAATTTCAAAATGGTTTGCAAAAGCAAATGTGAAGATTTTTCTTTAAAAGAAGCAACTAAGGAAATGTTTGAAACTTGTAAAAATATTATTTTTATAAGTTCAACAGGGATTGCAGTGAGAGCTATAACTCCTTTTATAGTAAAAAAGGATAAGGATCCTGGAATTGTTATGGTTGATGTAAATAATAGGTTTACCATAAGTTTAGCTGGAGGGCATATTGGTGGTGCAAATGAATTAACTTTAGAGATAAGTAAAATATTAAATAATATTCCAGTTATAACTACGGCCACAGATAATCAAAATAAAGTTGCGCCAGATATGGTAGCTAAAAGTAATAATCTTATTATAGAAGATTTAAAGAAGGCAAAAGAGATTGCTTCTAGATTAGTAAATAATAAAAAAGTTTATTTTATGGATGATAATGATTTAATTAAATTACCTTTAGGCTATGAAAGTACATATTCATTAAAAGATAATACACTTTGGATAACTAACAAAGAAAAAAATGAGGATGAAAATCTTAAGGGAGTTTTAAGGTTGATAAGAAAAAATATATTACTTGGAGTAGGATGTAGAAAAGGTGTTCCATCTGAAGAGTTAATAGATTTTGTGCTTTCTTCACTAAAAAATTTAAATATTGATAAGAGAGCCGTTTTAAAAATAGGATCAATAGATTTAAAAAAAGAAGAAAAGGCTATTTTAGATTTAAGTGAATTTTTAAATTGTCCTTTTGAAACATTTTCTAGAGAAGAGATTAGACATGTTCAAGATGAATTTGAAGGTAGTGATTTTGTAGAAAAATCTGTTGGAGTTAGAGCTGTATCAGAGCCGGCAGTTGTTTTAATGAATGGAAATATTATAGTAAATAAACTAAAGAAAAATGGAATGACATTAACTATTGGAGAGCTTAAGCTAAAGCATAAGGAGGAATAAGAATGGGAAAATTATATGTAATTGGAATTGGGCCAGGTGGATTAGATGAAATGACTTTAAGAGCTGTTAAAGCTATTGAAGAATGTGAAATAATAGTTGGTTACACTAAATATATAGAAATGGTTAAGGATTTAATTAAAGATAAGGAAATCTTCAAAACTGGTATGCGTGGAGAAGAGGAAAGATGTAGAGAAGCATTAGAGCTTAGTAGGGATAAAAAGGTCGCTTTAATAAGTACTGGAGATTCAGGAATTTATGGCATGGCTGGACTTATATTAGAAATGAGAAAAGATGAGAATGTTGAAATAATACCTGGTATTACAGCATCAAGTGCTGCAGGATCAGTTTTAGGAGCTCCTTTAATGCATGATAATTGCAATATAAGTTTAAGTGATTTAATGACTCCTTATGAAGAGATAAAAAAGAGAGTACGTTTAGCTGCAGAAGGAGATTTCGTAATTTCTCTTTATAATCCAAAGAGTAAGGGAAGACCTCACTATTTAAAAGAGTGTGTTGATATAATTAAGGAATTTAGAGAAGAAACAACACCTATAGCAGTTGTTAGAAATGCTTTAAGAGAAGGAGAAAGTAAAGAAATATTTACTTTAAAAGATTTTAATGATGAAGTAGTTGATATGTTTTCAATTGTAATCATAGGAAACTCAAAAAGTTACATTAAAGATGGATATTTTATAACTCCAAGAGGATATAAAATAAAAAAATAAGGCTAATGGGGTGAGAAAGTGATTGCACTTATATTAGGTACTTCTGAAGGAAGAGAGTTTTTACAAAAGCTTAAGGGGCTAGAGGATAAGATAGTTATATCTACAGCAACTGAATATGGAGGAGAACTTTTAAAAGAATTTAAAGTAGCCTTTATGAATACTAAACCCTTAGATGAAGAGGGACTTATTAATTTTGCTAAAGAGTTCAACTTAAAAGGGATTGTAGATGCTTCTCATCCCTATGCAAAAAATGTAAGTGAAAACACAATAAAGGTATGTAAAACTTTAAATATAGAATACATAAGATATGAAAGAAATGGCGTATTAAAAGATTTAGATGATCCTAATATTATTAGAATAAGCGGATTGGACAAGTTAAAAGAATTAGATTCTAGTATTGATGGTCCAATTTTAAATACTACAGGAAGTAATGGAATAAAGCAAATATTAGAATCATCCCTTAAGAATAGAATTATTCACAGGGTATTACCTTCAAAAAAGGTTATGAATGATCTTATAGATTTAGGAGTTAAGATAGAAGATATAATTGCCATAAAAGGTCCTATTGGATATGAACTTAATAAAGCTTTTATAGATGAATATAAAGCTAAAGCTCTTTTAACTAAAGATAGTGGCGAGAGAGGTGGAGCTTTAGAAAAGGCTAAGGCAGCTTTAGATTCAAATATTAAACTAATAATAGTTGAGAAGCCTAAGGTTGATTATGGTAAATATTTTTCTGATATAGATGAAACGGTAGAACATATTAAAAAGGTTTTAAAATAACAGGGGGATAAAATGAAAAAAAAGAGAATTTTAAGTTTAGCTACTATAGGGTTAGTATTTTCTTTAGCTTTAGCAGGATGTACTGGAAATTCAAAGGAAAATATAGCTTCAAAAAATACTAATGAAGAGGGATATCCAGTTATAATAAGTACATATAATCAAAATGGTAAGGAATTTGATGAGACTTTTGAAAGCAAACCTAAAAAAGTTATTAGTACAAATCAAACAACTACAGAGATAATGCTTGATTTAGATTTACAAGAATATTTAGTAGGAACATCATTTATGGATAGTCCCATACTTCCAAGATTAGAGGAAAAGTATAAAAATATAAATGTAATTTCTGATACATATCCAAGTAAAGAGGCTGTTTTAGCTTTAAATCCAGATTTAATAATGGGATGGAAAAGTGTATTTTCAGAAAAAAATCTAGGTACTGTAGAGTCATGGAATGAAAAGGGTGTGAAAACTTTCATTCAAAGAAACTCTGGTATTTCAAAAGAGCAGACTTTAGAGGATGTTTACTATGATATAAATGACATAGGTAAAATATTTAATGTAGAAGAAAAATCAACTAAGTATGTTGATGATATGAAAACAAGAATAAATGTTATTTCTGAGAAAACAAAATCTGTTAAAGAACCAATGAAGGTTTTAATACTAGAAGGTGAAGGAGAAAATAAATTTAGAGTTTATGGACCAAAGACTTTAGTTTCAGATATGGTTTCTAAGTCTGGTGGAGTTAATATAGCTAAGGATTCTGGTAGTATTGGAGTTGAAAACATAATAGAAATGAATCCAGATGCTATTGTTCTTATACATTACTTAATGCAAAATAAAGATAATCAAGAGGCGAGTTCTTTATTAGATAATAAAGCATTAAAAAATGTTACAGCAATAAAAGAAAATAGAATAATATATACTCCACTTTCAGAGACATATGCAGGAGGAGTAAGAACTGTAGATGGAATTGAAAGAATAGCAAAAGGGTTATATCCAGACCTAGTAAAATAATGGTTAATTTTTATTAAGATTTAAAAATTTTAGAAGCTCTAAGATTCTCGCTTTAAGAAAGTGGAGTCTTAGAGCTTAGTAATTATTAGGCATAGATTTAAAATAGAATTAAAAAGTTATCAAACTTCAATAGAGGAGTGTTAAATGCAGTTGTTTAAATTAAATGGGAGAATGAATAAAAAAGTTATAATTGCTATTTTATTAGTTGTACTTTTTATATTATCTATAATATTAGGAATATCCTTTGGTGCTGTAGATATTCCTCCTTATGATGTATATAGAGTGTTTTTATATAAAGTATTAGGAATTAAAATAGGAAATTTAGGAGAATTATTAAATAGTACAGTTTTCGATATAATATGGGAAGTTAGAATGCCTAGAGTGCTTTTAGGAGCTTTTACAGGAATGTCATTAGCAGTTGTTGGGGTAATTATGCAGGCAACTATACAAAATCCTTTAGGAGATCCATATATATTAGGATTATCCTCAGGAGCTTCTTTAGGAGCTACATTTTCAATACTTATAGGATTTACAGGAGTGTTATCAAGCTTTGGTGTCGGCCTAGGAGCTTTTTTAGGAGCTTTAGTGGCATCTATATTTGTTTACTTCTTAGCCAAAATAGGAGGACGTATAACGCCTTTTAAGATGATATTAGCCGGTATGGTTATAGGTTCTATATGCTCCTCATTAACAAGTCTTATAATATTTTTATCAAAGGACAATGAGGGAATAAGAACAGTTAACTTCTGGATGATGGGAAGTCTTGCAGGGGCAGAATGGAGTAATATAGTTCTTCCTATAATGGTATCAATAATTCCTTTAATATATTTCTTTACCCAATATAGAAATTTAAACTTAATAGTATTAGGTGATGAAACATCTATAACTTTAGGGTTAAATGTGGAAAAGCATAGAAAGATATATATGATATTATCTTCTTTAGTAACTGGAGTAATTGTTTCAGTATGTGGAACCATAGGTTTTGTAGGTATTATGATTCCTCATATTGTAAGGCTTATATTTGGTACAGATCATAAAGTCTTACTGCCTTTTAGTGCTTTATTAGGTGCTATATTTCTTATATGGGCAGATGTTATTGCTAGATGTGCAGTTTCTAACATGGAACTTCCTATAGGAATAATTACTTCTGTAATAGGTGCTCCATTTTTATTATGGCTAATGATAAAAGGTAATGGAGAAAAGGAGCAAGGATTATGATAAGGTTAGAGGATTTAAAGGTTTCAATAGGGAAAAATGAAATCATAAAGGGAATTTCATTTAATGTTAAAAAAGGTGATTTTATTGGACTTATAGGACCAAATGGAAGTGGTAAGTCAACCCTATTAAAAACTATTTATAAGCTACTAGATAAAAAAAGTGGAGAAATATATATAAATGATAAGGATATAAATAAAATAAGTATAAAGTCAATGGCAAGAGAGTTAGCTGTAGTAAGTCAATTTAATCAATATAATTTTAGCTTTAAGGTTAAAGATATTGTTATTATGGGAAGAAATCCTTATAAGAAGACTTTTCAGCTAGACAATAAGGAAGATTACGAAATAGTAAAAAATTCTCTAGAGAAAGTTAATATGCTTGAATATAAAGATAGAGATTTTTTAAGTTTATCAGGTGGTGAAAAACAAAGGGTTTTATTAGCTAGAGCACTAGCACAAAAGACAGAGATTCTTTTATTGGATGAGCCTACAAACCACTTGGATATTAAATATCAAATAGAAATAATGAATATTGTCAAAGAACTAAATATAACAGTTTTAGCCGCATTACATGATATGAATTTAGTTTCAGCTTATTGTAATAAAGTATATATTATGAATAAGGGGAAAATTGTTTGTGGAGGAGAAACAAGAAAGGTTTTAACTCCTAAAAATATAAAGGATGTCTTTGGGGTTGAATGTGAAATAGGAGAAAATTCAAAAGGAAATATGACGATAAACTTTTTATTTTAATTTTAGGCTCTGCTTTAGATAAACAGTGATTTTTATTTAAAGCAGAGTATTTTTTTTATATTTTAACTAATTTTATTTTTGAAATATCAAAATGTTTGTAAATCAAAGTAAAATAATATAAAATTACAATATGTAAAATAAATTTTGTTAAGGAGTAATTTTATATGAAAAGTATAAGTAGAATTAAGGTAAGATATGCAGAAACAGATGCAATGAAGGTTGTACATCATGCCAACTATTATATATATTTTGAATCAGCAAGAGAGGATTTCATAGAGCAGTTTGGAATAAGATACAAAGATATGGAGGATATGGGGGTTATGATGCCTTTAGTTGAAACACAGTGTAAATATATAGATGCTGCAAAGTACGGGGATAATCTTGTTATAGAAACAGAATATGACGAAATAACACCCATTAAGGTAGGATTAAAATATACTGTTAAAAGAGAAGAAGATAATAAGCTTATTGCTACAGGGAAAACACTTCAAACTTTTGTTGATAGTACCACTTTTAGAATAATAAACCTTAAAAAAGTGCATCCAGAAATGTGGGAAAAATTAAGTGATTGTTAAATTGATGAATAATTAATCAATAAAATGTTAAAAACCTTTTTGTTTATTGAAAATATATATTAATTAAAATATAATCTAAGAAAATAAAATTATTCTTTAATTCAGTCCAGAGAGGCTTAGAAGAATTGGTTATTTAGATTATAAATATAAATTTTATTAGTTTAAAGAATTAACTTCTTGTCTCTAACTGGCAAGAAGTTTTATTTTTACCTTTTTAAATCAGTCCTGTGAGGCTGGAAAGAGGAGAAACAGAGCTTTCTCCTTAATAAGAGTAAGGAGGCTTAAAATTTATGGCACAACAAGTAATGAGTAAAGAAAAAAGCAGTATTAAGACAGAAGGAGTTTTATCCTATTTAAAAAATGGTATTTTAGGACTACAGCATTTAGTTGCTATGTTTGGAGCTACAATATTAGTACCTATGGTAACAGGGCTTGACCCTTCAGTAGCTTTATTCACAGCAGGAGTAGGTACTTTAATATTCCATTTATGTACTAAAGGAAAAGTTCCAGTATTTTTAGGATCATCTTTTGCATTTATACCAGTAATCACAGCAGTTGCTGCGAAGTATGGTGATTTGAGATATGCTCAAGGAGGAATATTCTTTGCAGGGCTAGCATATGTATTAATTTCTTTTATGATAAAGAAAATAGGTGTAGAGAGAATAAGAAGATTTTTACCTGCAAGAGTGGTAGGACCTATGATTATGGTTATAGGTTTAAACCTTATACCTAACGCTTTAGAGATGGCTGGAGTTAAATCTTTAATAGCCGGGGAATCTGGGGCGATGATTTCAGTTATAATAGCAATTACTACATTAGGATTAGCATTATTAATAAGTAAGTTTGGAAAGGGATTTTTCTCACAATTAGCAATAATAACAGCAGTAGCCGTTGGATATACTTTAAGCTTAGTATTAGGACAAGTTGATACAAGTTTAATTCAACAAAGTACTATGGTTGCAGTACCAAACTTTACACTTCCAAAATTTGATTTTGGAGCAATAATGATAACTTTACCAGTAATATTAGCTGTATCAATGGAGCACATAGGTGATATAACTACTAATGGACAGGTTGTTGGTAAAAACTTTATAGAAGATCCAGGCTTAAATAGAACAATATTAGGAGATGGACTAGCAACTTTAGTAGCATCTTTATTAGGAGGGCCTGCTAATACTACTTATGGAGAAAATACAGGAGTGTTAGCAATAACTAAAAATTATAATCCATCAATTTTAAGATTAACAGCTGTTTTTGCCATAATACTAAGCTTTATAGCAAAGTTTGGAGCAGTTATAAGAACAATTCCTCAATCAGTAATGGGAGGAATAAGTTTAATGTTATTCTCTATGATTGCCTTAGTAGGGGTTAAAACAATAAAGAATGAAAAAGTCAAGCTAAATAAAACTAATATTATACTAATGGCAATAATAATGTTCGTTGGTCTATCAGGTTTATTTATGGAAAGTCCTATAGGAATAAACATAAGTGAAGCTGTAAGTATATCAGGATTAAGTTTAGCGGCTTTAGTAGGAGTTGTTTTAAATTTAATAATTACTAAGTTTGAATCAGTAAAAAATAGTGAAGAAGTAACTGCTTAAAAAGAGTAATAACAAGTCATTTTAAAATTAAAATGATTTGTTATTTTTTTGTATAAAATAAATTAGAAAAATTTCTTAGAATGTGGTATCATATTAATAATAAATATTAATATTTTGTTAACACAAATTGATGAGAGGAAGTGTCAAAAATGAATTTAATAAATAGCAAAATTGATGAAATGAAAGAAGATTTAATTGAATCAGTGCAAAGTATTATTAAAATCAAAAGTGTTGAAGGAAAACCAAGAGAAGGTATGCCTTTTGGAGAGGGAGTTTCAAAGTCTTTAGAACATGCTTTAAATATTTCAAAAAAATTAGGTTTTAAAGTTGTTAATCTAGATGGACATGTAGGATATGCTGAGTATGGTGATGGAGAAGAATATGTAGCTGCTTTAGGTCATTTAGATGTTGTACCTGAAGGCGGTGATTGGATTTATCCACCTTATGGAGCAGAAATACATGATGGAAAAATTTATGGAAGAGGAACAACTGATGATAAAGGACCAATAATTGCATCATTATATGGTTTAAAGGCTATAAAAGATTCAGGGTTACCTATATCAAAGAGAATAAGAATAATCTTTGGTACTAATGAAGAAACTGGAAGTAAAGATATAGAATACTATTTAGAACGTGAAAAAGCTCCAGTAGCAGGATTTACTCCAGATGCAGAATTTCCAATAATAAATGGAGAAAAGGGTATCACTATTTTTGACATTGTTAAAGCTTTTGGAGACGAGAAAGTTCCTGGTAATGTATGTGTTGAAAGTATAAAGGGTGGAATAGCATCAAATGTAGTTGCTAGTCTTTGTGAAATAAAATTAAAAACTAAAGAAGTAGATAAAGTTTGCGAATTAATAGAAAAAGTTGCTAAGGAAAATAATATTAAGTTTGAATTATCACATAGCAATGATGAAATTGAATTAAAAGTATTTGGAGTTTCAGCTCATGGTAGTACACCAGAAAAAGGTATAAATGCTATTATGCAAACAGTTAAAATATTATCAGAATTAGATTTAACACAAAAAGATATTAAAGACTTTATTAAATTCTTAAATGATAATATTGGTGAAGATGTATATGGAGAAAAATTTGGTATATTCTTAGAAGATGAAGCTTCAGGAAAATTAAGCTTTAATGTTGGAGTAATTGATTTAAATGATAAAGAAGGAAGAGTTACTTTAAACTTAAGATATCCTGTTACTAAGACTTTAGAAGATATGATGAAACCATTTAATGAAAGAATAAGTGGAAAAGGCATAGAAATAGAAAACTTTGAACACCAAGAACCATTATATTTCTCAGCAGACCATTCTTTAATAAAGACTTTACAAAAAGTATATAAAGAAGAAACAGGAAAAGAAGGAGAATTAATATCTATTGGTGGAGGTACATATGCTAAAGAAATGCCTAATACAGTAGCATTTGGACCAATATTCCCAGGAGAACCAGATGTTATTCATAAACCAAATGAATATATTAAAATAGATGACTTAATTTTAATAAGTAAAATATATGCAAAAGCTTTATATGAATTAGCAAAATAATTATAGTGATTAATAAAATTATATATTTTTTAATTAAACTTAACTTTATGAACATAGTTAGTTAAAAAATCCATAATTAATAAAATAAAAAAAGAGTGGTGAAAATCCACTCTTTTTTTTATTCGTGTTTATCTTGACATTCTTCACATATTCCATAAAAATACATCTTGTTTGAAAGTATTTTATAGCTTGAATGTTTTTGGGCTTCTTCATTTAGATGATTATAATCTAAATTTTCAAGATCATCAACTCTACCACAAGCTAGGCATTGAACATGACAATGATCTTTAGCAGTGCCATCATATCTAAAGTTTCCTTCACCAACATTAATTTCTTGTACTAATTCAACTTCTACAAGAGTTTTTAATGCCTTGTAAACTGTAGCTAGTGACATTGTAGGATAATCTTCCTGTAAAGCCTTATAAATTGTCTCAGCAGATGGATGTTCCTTAGTACCTTTTAAGTATTTATAAACAGCAATCCTTTGAGGAGTTAATTTTAATTTTTTTTCTTTAAAAACAGAAGTTATATTGTCCATTTCCACCATCCCTATCATCTATGATAATTAAATATATTATATAATAATAATTATTATATGTCAAAGATTATCTTTTAATATTAAATAACATTAAACTATGTTAAATATTATTTCACAAAAATTCATAAAAAAAACTTGTAAAAATAGCCTTTTTATGATAAAATTTATTTAAAGGTTGTTAATTAATTAACAAAGTTTTTCCATGTTCATTTCATTTTCCTTTAAGAACAGTTATTTTTACTGTTCTTTTTTTTTATTTTTAAACAATTAAAAAAGGTATTAAAGTTTGAAGCTTTAAATACCTTTAAAAAATTATTTTGAAAGTTAAATAAATTTTAATTTAAATATTTTTAACCGCTATTAACTATTTTACTTGTATAAAAATATAATTGCAAGTAAAGTAATTACAATTATATATTAATATGTTATAAAAATGTAACGTTTTTTAATAGTTTATTTATTAATTTAAGTTAAAAGTATTAAAGTAAAATTTGAAAAAAGTATCCTGAAATATAATAAATAATAGTATTCAAATTAGTAAATAATATATAGGTATATGAAAGATAATTACTTTACTTAAAGTTAAATGAGTGGTAAACTTTACTATATAAATTAATTACTTAGGAGGTTAATTATGTCAAAATATAAAGTTGGAGACGAATTAATTATTGTTTCAGATCCTAATCAAGAAGAGAAAAAACTAAAGGATTTAAGTTTCTTAAAGAAAGATGGAGACTATGCTTCTTTATCATGGGGAATAAGAATAGTTGATGTATTATATGAAAAACCAAATGTTACATTAACTTATAGAAATGTTATGGGTGAAACTAATAAAGTTTTTGCTGTATGTAATGATGTAGCTAATTTTGATCATGAAAAAGTTTTAGAAAAAGCTTTACTTAAAGCATTCCAAAATGAACTTACAAACATTACTGTTATAAAAAATGCAGGCTTAAAGACTATGTTATAATTAAATTAAGAGGGGATTGAGAGTATAATATGGCATATTGTCCATTTTGGTCGAGTGAGAGGGAGAAATTTAGTTGTTATAAAGAATGTCCAATGAATGAGAAGATTACAGGAGAAGAATGTGTATTTTCTCTTTATTTAGATAAAAACTTTTTACTTGGGGAAGAAGATAAGGAATCAGATTTAGTTTTAACTCAGGTAAATTAATAAGAGACGCTTCTTGGGTATGAAGCGTCTCTTATTTTTATAATAAGAAAGAAAAGTAAAGAACCCTACAAATCTTTAATTATTTATATATATTAGAATATCTATGAAGTAAATTATGCTTTAGATTCCAAAGGCCATTTGATAAATCTACATAATAAGTATGAGGGTTTTCAAATCTTAAAATTTCTGGCCAAAGCTTTTCACATTCTTTTTGAGCATAATCTCTAATTTCCATGACAGATGGATTTTTATAGCATACCTCTCCATTTTCAAATATCTTAACAAGTAAGTCCTTAACATAATAGTTAGTTAAGGTTTTTCTTTTCCATACGTGAATAGGATTAAAAATTTCTAATGGTTTATCAGTATCTATTTTTTCATCATTTAATAATATCAAATCAGCTAAAGCTGTGTGAGTTGTATTATCAAATATTCTTATTAATCTCTTAAACCCTGGGTTCGTTATTTTTTCTTCATTTTCACTTATTTTTATTCTAGGAATTATGTTTCCTTCCTCATCTTCAACTGCGACTAATTTATAAACACCGCCAAAAACAGGCTCTGATCTAGCTGTTATAAGTCTTTCGCCAACTCCAAAAGCATCTATTGAAGCTCCTTGGCTTAATACATCTCTTATTATAAATTCATCTAAAGAGTTTGAAACTATTATTTTACAATCTGGATATCCAGCATCATCAAGCATTTTTCTACATTTTTTAGAAAGATAAGTGATATCACCACTATCTATTCTTATTCCCTTTGGTCTTTTTCCTAAAGGTTTTAATACCTCATCAAAAACTTTAATAGCATTAGGAACACCAGATTTTAAAACATTATATGTATCTATTAAAAGAGTACAATTATCTGGGTACGCAACTGCCCATGCTTTAAATGCTTCATATTCATCTCCAAAAAGTTGAATCCAACTGTGAGCCATAGTTCCTATAGCTGGTATATCAAACATTTGGTCAGCTATTGTACATGCTGTAGAGTCACAACCACCTATAGCAGCAGCTCTTGCACCATAGATTGCTCCGTCATATCCTTGGGCTCTTCTAGAACCGAACTCCATAACAGTTTTATCGCCAGCGGCTCTACATATTCTATTAGCTTTAGTAGCTATAAGTGTTTGGTGATTTATAGTAAGAAGTATCATAGTTTCAACAAATTGTGCCTGTATTACAGGACCTTTAACTATGACTAAAGGTTCATTTGGAAAAACAGGATTACCCTCTGGAATTGCCCAAACATCACAAGTAAATTCAAAATTTATTAAAAATTCTAAGAATTTATCACAAAATATTTCCTTTGATTTTAAGTATGCTATATCATCTTCTGAAAAGTGTAGATTTGATAAGTATTCTATTAATTGTTCAACACCAGCCATTATACAATAGCCACCGCCATCTGGTACCCTTCTAAAATACATATCAAAATAGGCAATTTTATTTTCTATACCATTTTTAAAATAGCCATTTGCCATAGTAAGTTCATAGAAATCAACTAGCATTGTAAGATTTCTAGGGTTTTTTACATCAAACTTATAATCCATATAAAATTTATCTCCTTTTCATAAGTTGTCAATAACTATTGTAACCAGTAGTTAGAATTATTACAATATATATGTTACTAAATATTATGTTTTACTAATATTAATTTAGTCAATAATTAAAATAAATTTTATTAAATTTAGGAGAATTATCATGTCAAATTTAGATAAATATCAAAAGGAGGCTGTAAAGGCAAATAGTAAAAGTATTCTTGTTATAGCACCTCCAGGAGCAGGAAAAACAACTGTAATATTAAATAGAATAAAGTATCTTTTAGAGGAAAAGAAAATTAGAGGAATACATGTTGTGGTAATAACCTTTACTAAGGCAGCAGCAGAAAATATGAAAAGTAGATTTAAAGAGATGCATAGGGAAGGTGTTATTCCTTTCTTTGGGACATTTCATGGACTTTTTTACAAGATATTGCTTAGAAACAAGGAAGATATAAGGATTATAGAAGCAAAGGATGCTTATAAGGTTATAAAAAAGGTTTTATCAACTTATATAGAAGAAGTAAGTGATGAAAAAATAAAAGAGGTATTAAATAATATATCTAGAAAAAAAGTTTCATCTAAAGATTTAGAAATATCAATGACGCAGGATATTTTTGATAAATGTTATGAAGCATATGAAACCTTTAAAAATGAAAGGGGACTCTTAGATTTTGATGATTTGCAAATCAAGGCTGTAGCTCTTTTGAAAAATAATCCTCATATATTAGGATATTATAGAAATTTAATAAAATATATATTGGTTGATGAGTTTCAAGATTGTGATGAAGTTCAGTTAGAATTTTTAAGACTTATAAATAATGAGGTCTTTTGTGTGGGAGATGAAGATCAAAGTATATATTCCTTTAGAGGAGCAACTCCAAAATGTATGATAAATTTTGGACAGGATTTTGAAGGAAGTGAAAAAGTTTATTTAAAATACAATTATAGAAGCCTTAAAAATATTGTTGAGGTATCTAAGGATATTATAAAGCATAATAAAGAAAGGTACCAAAAAGAAATAATAGCTTTTAATGAAAATGAAGGTAATATAGAGCTTAAAAAACCTTTTAATGAATCTGAAGAGGCTAATATGATTATTGGAAAGATAGAGGAGGCTAAAAGACTAGGAAATAAATATTCTGATAATGCTATTCTTTATAGAACAAACATGGAAAGTAGAAGTTTTATTGATGCTTTTATTAGAAAAAAGATTCCTTTTAAGCTTTTAGACAAAGAATATAATTTTTTTAATCATTTTATATGTAAAGATTTAATAGCTTATTTAAGATTAGCAATAGATCCATTTAATAAAGAGGATTTTAATAAAATAATAAATAAGCCATTTAGATATGTATCTAAAAGTGCTATATATGGAGTTTTTAATTCTAAAAAACAAGAAAATGTATTTGATATATTAATGAGTGGAGAGGGAGTACATCCTTTTCAAATGAGAAAGTTTGAAGAATTAAAAAATGATATAGCGTATCTAAATAAACTTTCTTTAAATAGTGCTATTGATTTTATATTGAGTGATTTAGAATATAGTCAGTATATTAGGGAATACTCTTCTAAATTTAAGCAAAATCAAGAGGAATTATTGGATATTGTAGATGAATTTAAAAGTTCTGCTACAGAGTTTAAATCCATAATAAATTTCTTAGCACATATAGAAAGTGTTGAAGAGAACTTGGAAAACATAAATTCAAAAGGGAATATAGATTCAGTAATATTAAGTACAATGCATGGAGTTAAAGGCATGCAATTTAAAAATGTTCATATTGTTAATGTTGTTGATGAGACAATACCACATAAAAACAGCATGGAAAATTTAGAAGAGGAGAGAAGACTTTTTTATGTAGGAATAACTAGAGCTATAAGTAATTTATATATTTATGCACCAAAGAATGTAAGGGGGAAATTTAAGGACCCTTCTATATTTTTAAGTAATATAAATTTAGAGGATGAATCTAGTATAAGAGATTATGGATTAAAAGAGGGAGACGTAGTAAGACATAATTATTTTGGAATAGGAGAAATATTTAAAATAGATAATGATACTGTTGAAGTAAAATTTGTTCAAGGAGGAAGCAAAAAGTTTTCTTTAAGAACATTAATTGAGAATAATTTGGTAGAAAAAATAATTTGCGAAGTTTAAACCATTGCTGAAAGTTATTTTTATATATTTATTTAAAACAGAGAAGCGTTAAAGAATTAATATTATTTTGAAATACATCATAATAAAAATAAGGTGTATCAAAAATTCATAATAGAACTTGATACACCTTATAATTTAATTGATTTTAAGAAATAGTGTTTGAAATATAAATAATATTTATTTGGTATTTTTGATATTATATTAATTATTAAATATTTTAAAAATTAATAATATATTATATTTTAAGAGTATCATATCCTATAGCTTTTTTAGGACAAGCGGTAACACATTGGCCACATTGAATACAATCAGGATGACTTAATAAATCGCCTTTATAATCATAAGGAACTAGGCCTAAGGGGCATTTTTTTCACATAGTTTACATAAAACACATGAGTTTGATACTTGTAATACTCTTTTTCTTTTATTAAAATTTGATACTAGTGAGCCTAAAGTTCCCATAGGACAGAAGCTACACCAAGTTCTATGATTATATATTAAAGAAAGTAAAATTCCTATTACTGTTGTTACAACAATTAGTCTATAAAATACCATTCCAATTCCATAAAGGTTTCCCCAATTTTTATATAATCCAGAAATAAATACAGTCATCATTAAAGTTAGGGTTAAGAATCTAAATAAATATGATTTAAAAAATTTAGGCGGTTTTCTTTTACCACTAATTTTTAAAATTATATTATCATAAAAGTTACCTCTAGGACACAAGTTACCACACCAAAATCTACCTCTAAATACAGAAACAACTACGGGTGCAATCATACAGATGGCAGCTACTATAGCGAATCTCAAATCAAAAAGGCCTAAAATAACAAATAATATTAAAAGTAAGAAAGAGTATTTCTTCCAAAGTTTAAGAAAAGTATTCATTTAATAAATCCTCCTAATAAAAAAGTTTGTATTGATGTAATTATTCTATTTAAAATGTAGAAATAGAACTATAACTTTATCACTTAAAAAAATTAATTAAGTTTAAAAACTCAGTATTATAAGCAATTATATAGGATAGTCTTAAATAATATACTCGTAAATGAGTATAAAATATAATTGAATAAAAAAAAATAGTAATATATAATCAAAAATATATAAAATAAATAAAATATATAATATATATATTTTATAAACAAAAAGTAGGTGTTAAAAATGAATATAAATTTAATGGAGGAAGCTCAAGAAATAAAAGATTTATTAGTAGCTTTAAGAAGAGATTTTCATGAAAATCCAGAATTAGGTTTTGAAGAATGGAGAACTTCAGGAAAAATAAAAGAATTCTTAACTAATGAAGGTATTGAATATATAGAAACTGCGAAGACAGGAGTATGTGGTGTAATAAAGGGAACACTAACAGATGATGATAAAAAAGACAGATGTATAGCTTTAAGAGCAGATATAGATGGTCTTCCTATGGATGATAAGAAGACTTGTTCATATTCTTCTAAGGTTAAAGGAAAAATGCATGCATGTGGACATGACGCACATACAACAATATTATTAGGTGCAGCTAAGTTATTAAATAGACATAAAGATAAGTTTAGCGGTACTGTTAAGTTATTATTTGAACCAGCAGAGGAAACAACAGGTGGAGCTCCTATAATGATAGAAGAGGGAGTTTTAGAAAATCCTAGAGTAGAAAAAATAATAGGACTTCATGTTGAGGAGACTTTAGATGCTGGACAAATAATGATAAAAAAAGGAGTTGTTAATGCCGCATCTAATCCTTTCACAATAAAAATAAAAGGAAGAGGAGGCCATGGAGCATACCCACATATGGCTGTAGATCCTATAGTTATGGCTTCTCAAGTTGTTTTAGGCTTACAAACAATAGTAAGTAGAGAAATAAAACCAGTAAATCCAGCTGTTGTAACAGTGGGAAGTATAAATGGAGGAACTGCTCAAAATATAATACCAGATGAAGTCGTATTAAGAGGTGTTATAAGAACTATGACTTTAGAGGATAGAGCTTATGCAAAGGAAAGACTTAGAGAAATAGCTACTTCAATTTGCGCTGCTATGAGAGGTGAGTGTGAAATAGAAATAGAAGAGAGCTATCCATGTCTATATAATAATAGTGAAGTTGTTGATTTAGTATCTGAGGCAGCTAAAGAAATTATTGGTGCTGAGAATGTCAAAGAACAGGAAGCACCAAAGCTAGGCGTTGAAAGTTTTGCATATTTTGCCTTAGAAAGAGAATCAGCATTTTACTTCTTAGGAGCTAGAAATGAGGAGAGAAATATTATTTATTCAGCTCATAATAGTAGATTTGATATAGATGAGAATTTATTACCAATTGGAGTTTCAATTCAATGTAAATCTGTATTAAATTATTTGACAAGGGAGTAATTTAATATTAATCTATAAAATAGTAATTATAAAATGATTTGAATTTAGGAGTGAAGCAATTTGAAAATAGAGATAGGTACAAATGAAGCGGGACAGAGATTAGATAAGTTCTTAAGAAAATATTTAAAGGATGTACCTCTAAGTGCTATATTTAAAGCATTAAGAAAAGGAGATATAAGAGTAAACGGGAAGAAGCAAAAAGAAAAGTACTCTCTTTTAGAGGGAGATGTTATAGAAATAAGATATCTTCAAAGCGTAGTAACTAAAGAGAAGAAAAAGCCTAATTTCCAAATGGTTGATTCAGGATCACTTCAAGTGGTATATGAAGATGAAAATATGCTTTTAGTTGAAAAATGGCCAGGAGTATTAGTTCATTCAGATAAAAAGAATGGAGCTCCAACCTTAACTGATTACGTATTATCATACTTATTCAGAAAAGGAGACTATGTTCCAGAAAACGAATTAACTTTTACTCCAGCATCTTGTAACAGATTAGATAGAAATACTTCAGGAATAGTATTCTTTGGGAAGAATTTCGAAGGATTAAAATTATTAAATGAAATGATAAGAGAAAGAAAAGTTAAGAAGTATTACTGTGCTTTAGTTAAAGGTAAAATAAAACCTGGAAAGTATGAAGCATACATATCAAAAGATGATGAAGCTAATAAGTCAACGGTTTATGATACTGAAAAGCCAGATACAAAGAAAATAAAAATGGATGTTAATGTTATACAAACTAATGGTGCATTCTCATTATTAGAAATAGAACTTATAACAGGAAGAAGTCATCAGTTAAGAGCCCATTTAGCTCATTTAGGAAATCCTATAGTTGGAGATTTTAAATATGGTGATAATAAAATGAATTCGTTTTTTGAAAATAAATTTGGATTAACATATCAATTCCTTTATGCGTATAAGGTTACGTTTAAAGAGGTTCCTGAAAAGTTTAGTTATTTAAAAAATAAAACTATAGCTCAGGGATTACCTCCGATGTTTAAAAAGATAAAGAAGGATGTATTTAAATTTAGGATTTAGTTTTAAGATAGGAGATTTTTATGAAAGAGCAGTCTATAACTAGAGGATTTGCAATACTCTCTATTGCAAGCATAGTTGCTAAATTATTATCTTTAATTTATGTGCCTTTTCTTACTAGAATCGTAGGAGAAGTTGGTATGGGTATATATGGTAAAACCTATGAGATATTTGTTTTTGTATACGCATTAACAAATGTAGGATTACAAACAGCCATATCAAAGTATGTTTCAGAATTGGATGCAATTGGTAATTATAAAGATGCCTTAAGAGCATTTAAAATTTCTAGAGCATTTTTACTTGTAGTAGGAACATTATTTACTATATGTTTAATGTTAGGAGCTAATTTTATAGCAAACATAAGCCAGTCGCCAGAAATGGTTTATCCAATAATATTTTTAGCACCTACAATTATGATAACAACAGTATTAGTTACATATAAAGGATATTTTCAAGGAAGATCTCAAGCAACACCAATTGCTATTGCAACTGTGATTGAACAGGTCGTAAATGTAGCTTTAAGTTTGATATGTGCATACTTGCTTATAAAGAAGAGTTTATCATTAGGGGTTTCAGGAGGAACTATTGGTTCATCAGCTGGAGCGCTAATGGCAGTTATATATTTAATATACATATATAATATATATGGAGTTGAAAAAGAAGCTAAGATAAGACAGGAGCCAGGTGTAAAAAGAATTACTGGTAAGAGGATAGCAAGAACATTATTTAAATATGGTTTACCAATAACTCTTAGTACAGGACTTCAGAACTTGGGAAATATAATAGATATGCTAACAGTAAGTAACAGACTTGTTGATGCTGCAGGATTTTCACGAAATGAAGCAAATGCTTTATATGGATATTTTTCAACAAGATATAAAGTTTTATTAAATATTCCTATGGTGTTTATAACATCTTTAGGATATATGGCATTACCTGCAATATCCAAAGCATATGTGTTAAAGGACAAAAAAGAAATAAAAAATAAAATTAATTTCTCTATGAGAATTACATATCTTTTATCTATACCAGCAGCTTTTGGCTTAGCTTTATTAAGTGAAAATATATATAAATATATCTTTGCAGATTCAAATGGATATATGATGATGGTAATAGGTGCTGCTATGATTCCTTTAACGGCAATAGTACTTATGCAGAACGTAATACTTCAGAGTGTAAGCCAGTTTTACTATGTATTATTTACTCTAGCACTTAGTATTGTAGTTAAGTTTACATTGAATATGACTTTAGTTGCAAATCCTAATATAAATATTTACGGGGCTGTAATTTCTGGAATGGTGGCTTTCACAATTTCTCTAGTGCTTAATCACTTTAGAATGAGAAAAACATTAAAGATGAAAATATCAATGTTTAAATATGCAGTAAAACCTGTCTTAGCATCGATATACATGAGCATAGGAATAATGTTGAGCAAATATGTATTATCTTTATTTATAGATTTAAATAAGTTAAGTTTTATATTTGGTATAACTATATTACTTGTAATAATAGCAATGGGTGCATTTATGTATCTTCATGCTATTATAATCTTAGGTGGTGTTAAAAAAGCTGATATAGGAGAAATTTCACCTAAACTTTTAAGGATTATGCCAAAATTCTTAAGGAAGAATATTAAATAAAAAAAGTAGGTTATCTAAACATAGATAACCTACTTTTTTATTATTTTTTTCTAAATAGTTTTAAAATTTCATTTATTACAAAAGGAATCAGTGATACTAATATAACTACAATCCAATCATAGAAAAGTAATGGAGTAACCTTAAAGATATTAGCAATAAAAGGAATAGATATTATTATTACTTGAAGAAAGATTCCAAGTAATATTGAATAAACTAAGTATTTATTTGAAAATATCCCTAAAGAGAAAGCTGACTTTGTATTGCTTCTAAGAGAAAGTGATAAAAATAATTGAGACACACTTAGAACAACAAAAGCCATTGTTTGCGCATGTACCAAGGATGATGGATAAAGTCTTTCACCTAATTTAAAAGCAAACAAGGTTATACCACCTATTAAAATACCATTTATAATCAATTGTATTTTATCACTTCTAATAAAAATGCTTTCTTTAGGATCTCTAGGTGGTTTATCCATAACATCTTCTTTAGTGTTATCTACACCTAAAGACAAGGCTGGAAAGCTATCTGTTATTAAATTAACCCAAAGTATGTGTATTGGTTGAAGTGGAGAATTCCAGTTAAGTAGTATAGCCGTAAATAAGGTTAGAATTTCACCTAAATTACAGGATAGTAAAAATACTATGGATTTTTTTATATTTAAGTAAATTTTTCTTCCTTCTTCTACAGCAGAAACAATGGTTGAAAAATTATCATCAGTTAAAATCATATCTGAAGCACCTTTAGA
This sequence comes from Clostridium sp. LIBA-8841, assembly GCF_034439435.1. Taxonomy (GTDB): domain Bacteria; phylum Bacillota; class Clostridia; order Clostridiales; family Clostridiaceae; genus Sarcina. Next base: position 29,416 of record NZ_JAPCKJ010000002.1, read on the forward strand.
TACATCAGTGCCAGTTATACCCATAGCAACACCTATATCAGCAGCTTTTAAGGATGGAGCGTCATTTACTCCATCTCCAGTCATAGAAACTATATTTCCATGAGATTTAAAGGCTTTAACTATTTTAACTTTGTGTTCAGGAGATACTCTTGCAAAAACCCTATAATTTACGATTTTTTCATTGAATTCTTCTTCCTTAAATTGATCTATTTCATGGCCTGTGATTGCTTGGGATATATTTTCAGCTATTCCAAGCTCACTAGCAATAGCAAAAGCTGTATTTTTATGGTCACCTGTTATCATAATAGGTGTTATTCCTGCGCTTTTACAAAGTTCAATAGAATCTTTTACTTCTAATCTTGGAGGGTCAATCATACCAACCATACCGATAAATATTAAATCTTTTTCTAAAGAATCCAAAATTATATTATCTTTTGAGATATCTTTATAAGCAAAAGAAAGAACTCTTAATGCTTTATCCGACATTACATTGGAGCTTTCTAAAATTTTATTTTTATATTCAGGTGTAAAGTCTAATATGCTTCCATTAATGGATATTTTATTACAAATAGATAATATTGAGTCTAAAGCACCTTTAGTGAAAACTCTTGCTTTTTCATTTACTAAGTTTACTGTGGTCATTAATTTTCTATCAGAATCAAAAGGAATTTCGTCTATTCTTTTAAATTCTTTTTCAAGATTTTCTTTTAATATGTTTAATTTAAAAGAACTTTCTAAAAGTGCAATCTCAGTAGGATCACCGGTTTTGTTTTTTTCAGAATAAGTTGCATCATTACAAAGAACCATACAATCTATTAAAAGTTTAGACTCATTTTGATTTAGGTTAAAATCACCTTCTTTTATATAAGAATCATTTACATAGACTGTGGTAACTGTCATTTTGTTTTGAGTAAGTGTACCTGTTTTATCAGAACAGATTATACTAACAGAACCTAAGGTTTCCACAGCGGGAAGCTTTCTTATTATGGCATTCTTTTTAACCATTCTTTGAACCCCTAAGGCTAATACAATAGCAACTATAGCAGGAAGCCCTTCAGGAATGGCAGCAACAGCTAGTGATATGGCTGTTAAAAACATTTCAAGCAAATCTCTTCCTTGAAAGAAAGAAATAACAAATATAAGTACACAAATTCCCACTGCTAAAAATCCTAGAATTTTACCTAATTCGCTTAGTTTTTTCTGAAGAGGAGTTTGTTCATTTTCTTCTTGTTCTATCATTTTAGCTATTTTACCAATTTCAGTATTCATACCAGTGCCGACAACAACACCAACTCCACGTCCATAGGTAGCTAAAGTTGACATGAATGCCATATTGTTTTGATCACCAATTGGAACTTCTTTATCAGCAATAAAAGAAGCATCTTTTTCTGAAGGAACAGACTCACCTGTAAAAGCTGATTCTTCTATTTTTAAATTTGCTGTATCTATTAAGCGAAGATCACCGGGTATATATCTACCAGCATCTATTATGGCTATATCTCCTGGAACAACATCTTCAGAAAGAATCTCTTTTAAAGAGCCATCTCTTTTAACAAGAGCTTTGGGAGTTGAGAGCTCTTTTAGAGCATCTAAGGCCTTTTCAGCTTTAGACTCTTGAATAACTCCAATGATTGCATTTATTAGTACTACCAACACTATTATTAAAGCATCACTTATTTCTCCTAAAAATGCTGATATGATTGCAGCGATAATAAGAATATAAATCATCACATCTTTAAGTTGGGCTAAAAATTGTTGAATTATGGTTTTCTTCTTTTTAGTTACCAGTTTATTTTTGCCGTACTTTTCAAGTCTCTTTAAGGCTTCTTCAGAGGAGAGACCATTTTTTTCATCCACATTTAACTCTTCTAATATTTCATTTTTAGATTTTTTGTACCACAAAATAATCACATCCTTTCTATTATATTAGCTTATAGATTTTTATTAAAAAAAATACAGAAATAAGAGAAATTTTTTATTTTCTATAAAACATTATATTTTTGAAAATATAAAAAAGATAATATTTAACAAGATTTAAAATTTTTATAAATTTAAAAGAAACATAATAAAAAAAAACGGAAATTTTAGTAAAATAAATTTATATGTTTAAATAACTTATAATTTGTGGTAAATGGTATGGTATTAAAAAGAGGATAACTTATTATAGAAGGGGGATATGGAAATGACCAAGACTACTTTGGTAATAATGGCAGCAGGAATGGGGAGTAGATATGGTGGTCTAAAACAGTTGGATAAGATCGGTCCTAGCGGAGAAACAATAATTGAATATTCAATTTATGATGCTATCAGGGCTGGTGTTACAAAGGTTGTATTCATAATAAAAAAAGATATCTTTAAAATATTTAGAGAAACTATAGGTGCTAAAATAGAAAAAATAGTTGAAACAAAATATGTTTTTCAAGAAATTGATAATATAAAAGAAGAATTTAGAGATAAATTTGAAAGAGTTAAGCCATGGGGAACTGGACATGCAATACTATGTTGTAAAGATGTTGTGGAGGAACCATTTATTGTGGTAAATGCCGACGACTTTTATGGAAGAGAAACTTATAATATCATTTGTAAAGAACTTGAAAAGAGCAAGGATGATTTTGAGTATTTTATGGCTGGATTTTTGGTTGATAAAACTTTAACTGATTTTGGAAGCGTATCTAGAGGAGTATGTGATTTTGATGATAAAGGCAATTTAATATCAGTGAAAGAAAGAACCAAAATAATGAAAATTGATAATAAAATATTTTATGAGGAAGATAATGTTCTTAATGAAATTTCTAAAGGTACTTTAGTTTCTATGAATATATGGGGATTAAAACCTAGTATATTCAAGGAGTTAGAAAATAAATTTTTAAGTTTTTTAGAAGATGAAAATATAGATAAATGTAAAGATGAGTTTTATTTACCAGTGGCAATAGATACCCTTATAAATGAAGGTAAGACAAAGGTTAAAGTGCTTAAATCAAGTGAACAGTGGTATGGGGTAACTTATAAAGAAGATAAGGAAAAGGTAGGTAACTCCTTAAGAAAGTTATCAAAAAAAATTTATCCAGCTAATTTGTGGGAGGAGTTTAAATAATATGATTAAGACGTATAATTTTAAAAACATAGCAGAGAAGTTTAAATTAGAAGGAGAACTTAAGACATCAGATAGTCATGTATGTGGTCATATAAATGATACATTCATACTAAGATGTGAAGGAGAAAATGGAGAAGAGATAAAATATGTTCTTCAAAGAGTAAATTCAGACATATTTAAAAATCCAGAAGAGTTAATGGAGAATATTGAGAAAGTTACTTCTCATATAAAAAATAAGATTATAGAGGAAAATGGAAATCCTTTAAGAGAAACTTTAAACATAGTTAAGACTAAAGAGGGTATGAACTATTATAAATGTGAAGAGGGTAATTATTGGAGAGTATTTAATTTTATCCATGGTGCTAGCACATATCAAATAGTTGAAAAACCAGAACATTTATATACTGCAGGTAAGGCTTTAGGAAAATTCCAAAAACAATTAGCTGATTTTAATGTTGAATTACTTTATGAAACTATTCCAGATTTTCATAATACAGAAAAGAGGTTTGAAGCCTTTATGGAAGCTGTAAAAGAAGATATAAAAGGAAGAGCGGAAAGTGTTCAGGAGGAAATAGACTTTGTTATTAAGCGTGCTGAGGATACTAAAGTTTTAGTAAATATGATTAAAGAAAATAGAATTCCTTTAAGAGTTACCCATAATGATACAAAGTTTAATAACATAATGATAGATGACGAGACTGGAGAGGGAATAGCCGTTATTGATTTAGACACTGTTATGCCTGGATTATCTTTATATGATTTTGGAGATTCAATTCGTTCAGGAGCAACAACAGCTTTAGAAGATGAGGTGGATTTATCAAAGGTAAATTTTGATTTGAATCTTTATGAGCATTTTGCAAAAGGATTCTTAGAGTCAGCAGGAGATGCCTTTACTAAGGATGAAATTGAATACTTATCTTTTGCAGCCAAGCTTATGACTTTTGAATGTGGAATGAGATTCCTTATGGATTACTTAAATGGGGATATTTACTTTAAGATCCATAGAGAAAATCATAATTTAGATAGAGCCAGAAACCAATTTAAACTTGTCTCAGATATGGAATCTCAAATGAATAGTATGAAAAAAATTATATATAAATATGTTTAAAGTATAGATTGATATATAAATTTTTACCATTCTTTGAGGCATAATGATATACTAAATAGGTGAATAAATTAATTCACCTATTTAGTATTAAAGAAAGGGAGTGCAAGATGAAGCTTTGGGATATATTAGAAAGAAAATTTGGAAAGTTCTATATAAAGAACTTAATGATGTACATAATACTTTTTAATGCACTTATTTATATTATGATGTATACATCTGATGGAAAAGGATCTGTACTCAATTTAGTATTAGTGCCAGATTTAGTACTTAAGGGAGAGATATGGAGATTAATAACATTTATATTTATTCCTCCAATGGCTAGTCCTCTATTTATAGTTTTCACTTTATATTTTTATTACCTTGCTGGAAGTAGTTTAGAAAGTGAATTAGGTGGCTTTAAATTTAATATATATTATTTTATAGGAGTTTTAAGCACAATAATAATTTCATTTTTGACAAAGACACCAGCAACAGCAGCATATATAAATTTATCTTTATTTTTAGCTTTTGCTAAGGTAGATCCTAACTTTCAATTATTATTTTTATTTATAATTCCTGTTAAGGTTAAGCATTTAGCAATGTTAAACTGGGTTTTAATAATTTGGAATTTAATTACCGCAAATTCTATGGGTGGAAAATTATTAGTTTTGGCACCTATTATAAACTATTTGATTTTCTTTGGGAAGGACATAGTAAAAGGAACAGTATCAACATCTAAAAATCATTATAGAAAGAAAAATTTTGAAAGTAAAATGAAAACACCTAATTTTAGACATAAATGTGAGGTGTGTGGAATTACAGAAGTTGATGATCCAAATATGGAGTTTAGATATTGTTCTAAATGCTCTGGTAATAAATGCTATTGTATAAATCATATAAAAAATCATGAACATAAATAAAATTAAATTTAATAAAACGAAAGAATGGTGAATAATATGGGCAAAAAGTCAACAGACTTAGGAAAAGATAGCATAGGAAAACTTCTTTTTAAATTAGCTATGCCAGCTATAATCGCTCAGCTTGTTAATGTTCTATACAATATAGTTGATAGAATGTTTATAGGAAGATTACCTGCAGGTGATATGGCAATGGCGGGTGTTGGAGTAGCTTTCCCAATTATAATGATAGTATCTGCATTTAGTGCACTAATTGGTATGGGGGGAGCTCCCTTAGCAGCTATAAAAATGGGAGAGAAAAAACAAGAAGATGCAGAAGAAATAATGACAAACAGTTTTTCTGCACTTGTAGGATTAGCAGTAATTTTAACTGTAATTTTCTTTATATTTAAGGAGCCTATTTTATGGGCTTTTGGAGCTAGTGAAGCAACTATAGGATATGCTATGGATTATTTAGGTATTTATTTGATAGGTACTATATTTGTTGAAATAGCTTTAGGTATGAATCCTTTTATTAATACACAGGGATTTGCTAAAACTGGTATGATAACAGTTATGGTTGGAGCGGTAATAAACATTGTCTTAGATCCTATATTAATTTTTGGTTTAGACATGGGAGTTAAAGGAGCAGCTTTAGCAACTATAATTGGACAAATGGCATCTGCTATATGGGTATTATATTTCTTATTTGGAAAGCAAAGTATTCTTAGAATAAGAAAGAAATTCTTAATGCCAAAGTTAAAAATACTATTTTCAATAATGGCTTTAGGTATATCACCTTTTATAATGCAGGCTACAGAAAGTTTAGTAATAATAACTATGAATAATAATCTTTTAAAATATGGTGGTGACTTAGCTGTAGGAGCTATGACTATTATGAGTAGTGTAATGCAAATTATATTACTTCCTTTAATGGGGCTTTCTCAAGGAGCTCAACCTATAATAAGTTATAATTATGGAGCAAAGCAGCTTGATAGAGTGAAAAAGACTTTTAAATTACTTCTAATTTCTTCTCTAGTATTTAGTATTACTATGTGGGGAGCGTTAATAACATTCCCAGAAACATTTGTAAAAATATTTAATAGTAATAATCCTCAATTAATGGAGATAACTTCATGGAGTATTAGAATATACTTCGCTGGTATTGGAATTTTCGGTGCGCAGGTTGCATGTCAACAGACTTTCTTAGCTTTAGGACAAGCAAAGATATCATTAATCTTAGCATTGCTTAGAAAGGTAGTACTTTTAATACCATTTATATATATACTTCCAATGATTTTTGAAAATAAACTAAAAGGTGTTCTTATGGCAGAACCATTTGCAGATATAATAGCAGCTTTAACTACTATAATATGCTTTGCTGTATTTTATAAGAAACATCTATCAAAAAGTTTAGAAGAGGAAGAGTTAAAAGTAAATTATTAATCAATAAAAGCTATTTTAAAATGCGAATCGCTAAGAATCGTTAATTTAAAAATAGCTTTTTAAATCCAAAAAATTAAGAAAGGAACTTAAGATGATTGTAAATAGAAGAGAATTAAAGTATGCAATAAGCGAATTTGATTATTATAAATTAGAAAATTTGCTTAAAAAGATTTTAACTCCTGATAAAAATAATGGTAATTATGGATATAGTATTAGAAGTTTATATTTTGATTCTATAGATAATTGCGATTACTATGCAAAGATTGGAGGTGAAGAAGTAAGGAAGAAAATTAGACTTAGAATATATAGGACAGATTGTCAGTGGGTTAAATTAGAAATCAAAAGAAAGATTAATGTTAATCAAAAGAAAGAAACTTTAAGTATAAGTAGAGAAGATGCAATAGCTCTAATAAATAAGGAGTATACGGTGCTATTAAAATACAATAGTCCTATTGCAGAGGCTGCTTATAACATAATGACAATAGGGCAATATCAGCCGGTTGTTTTAGTAGAGTATAATAGACGAGCATATATACATGAAGAAAATAGTATAAGAGTTACACTAGATAGTGATATAAGGGCTAGCGAAACTGATTTTGATTTGTTTTCTAAAGATGTTTTCTTAACGCCTGTATTTACTCATTATGATGGACTTTTAGAGGTAAAGTATGATGGAGACTTCTTTTGTTGGATATCTCAAATAGTTAATGGAAGAGATGCAGTAAATCAATCAATGAGTAAATATTGTGCTTCAAGAAGATTTTTTGAAAATTATTTAGCTTAAATTTAAGAAACGTGAGGGAAAATAGGATGAAAGAAAAATTATATGATTATTTAATAAGTAATAGTAGCGAAATAGGAGCATTTAAAGCTTTTGAAATTTTAGTGGTGGCTTTAATTATAAGTTTAATAATATTTATAACATATAAGGTAACATATAGTGGTGTTATGTATAATAAAAAGTTTAATGTATCATTAGTTATGTTAGTTTTAATTACAAGTATGGTTATGATTGTAATAGGTAGTAATATAGCTTTATCATTAGGGATGGTTGGAGCATTATCTATCGTACGTTTTCGTACTGCGGTTAAGGATCCGAGAGATACAATGTACATATTTTGGGCTATTTCAACAGGTATATGTGTAGGAACACAAAGTTATGTAATAGCCATAGTTGGAACTGTATTCTTAAGTGTTATAATATTTGCCTTAAGTGTAGGTGGATTAGGTAAGGAAGACAGATATATTTTAATAATAAGGGGAATAAGAGAAAAAGAAGAAGAAATGATGAGTTGTGTATTTAAAGCTTTTAAATCAGGACAATTGAGAGCTAAGAATTCAACAGGAAAAAATATAGAGTTAGTTTATCAAATAAAAATAAAAAGAGATGATGATAAAGGGATATTAAAAGAACTATATTCAATAGAGGGGGTTTCTGCAGTTAATATAGTTGCTCAAAATGGAGAGACTTTAGGTTAATATGAAATCAAAAAGAATATTTTGGATAATATTTACTCAGATATTATTAGCGGTATTTTTTATTGGCTGTACTAGTGAAACCTTTAAAGAAAAAGAATCGAATAATAAAGAATTTTCTAAAGAAGAAAATGAAAAAAAAGAAGGTTATAACCTCCCACTAGTAGTTATAGATACCAATGGAAAGAAGATAAATGGAAATGAGAGCATAAATGGAACAATAAAAATATATGATTCAGAAGATGGTATAAACAGTTTAAGTGATGAACCTATTTTAGAATCTAATATACAAATAAAAATAAGAGGAAATACAACTAGAAGAGTTCCTAAAAAACAATATAGTATAGATTTAATGGATGAAAATGAAAAGAAAAGAGAAGAGGAGATATTAGGTATGCCAAAGGAATCTGAATGGATATTAAATGCTCCCTTTGAGGATAAGTCTCTTCTAAGAAATTATCTGGCATACAACATATCAGGTGAAATTATGGAATATGCTCCAAGGGCTAAGTATTGTGAGGCTTTTATAGTTGATGATGGAGAACATATAAGTGAAAATCATTATAAGGGCGTATTTCTAATGATAGAACAAATAAAGAGAGATGAAAATAGAGTTAATATTTCTAAAAGTAATTCGTCAAGAGATGAAACAAGTTTTATAGTTGAAAAGAATAATCCTAAGGAAAAGGATATAGTGCTACATAATTATGGGAAAGAGACATATTTGTATGATTATCCTATTTTAGCTTCCTATCCTAAAAAGGATTTAACAGAAGGACAGATGGACTATATAAGTAAAACTATAAGTATTTTTGAGAGAAGTTTATACTCTAATGAATTTGAAAATAAAAATATAGGGTACGAGAAATATATAGATGTAGATACTTTTGTTGATTACTATATTATAAATGAGTTCTTTAATAATACAGATGCAGGAATATTAAGTACTTATCTTCATAAAGATTTTGGAGAAAAAATAAAAGCTGGACCTGTATGGGATTTTAATGCTTCAATGGGAAATAGTAATGTTTTAAGTCCTTATTATGACTATAAGGGTTTTTATATGAATAGAACTGCTTGGTTTGATAGGCTTATGGAAGATAAGAGTTTTGTAACAAAAGTAATAAATAGATATAAATTGCTTAGAAAAACTTATTTAAGTGATGAATATTTAATTGAATTTATCGATAATACTGTAAAGATGTTAGGAGATGCTCCTAATAGGAATTTTGAGGTTTGGCCTATATATATGTGTAATCAATTTGAGATGTTTAAAGATTATAGAAATGACTTTTCTCAATTTGAAGATGATCCTAAAAAGTTAGATGAATATTTAAAAGATAATACTGGTCTTTTTAAATCAACAGAGAATATGGCAACTTCCTATAATGAAGAAATCGAAATGCTTAAGGTATTTTTGGTTAATAGGGGAAGATGGATAGACGAAAATATAGATAAACTTTATAAATGGACAGAGTAAGGGAGAAAATATAAATGAAAAAATTTTTGATTTTTAGTATTTTTACATTTTTCTTTGTCTTATTTGGAATTAGCTTTGTAGAAAAAATAGAATATTTAAAAAAGGATATTAATGTTTTTTCAGAAGTAGATGGTAAGAAAATTTTTATAGGTGATGAAAAAATTGATATAAATGGAATAAATATCAGTTCAACTAAACCAGGAAGCTTTCCAGGAGATCTTAAAGCTAATAAAGAAGACTATAGAAGATGGTTTGAAAATATAAAAGAACTGAATTTAAATTGTTTAAGAGTTCAAGGGCTTATGAATCCAGAATTTTATAAAGCTTTATATGATTTTAACTTAAATAATGATAAGCCACTTTATTTGTTGCAAGGAATATCATTAAATGAAGTAGAAGTAGATAATGGAGAAGACATTCAAGGAGAAAAGGTTTCAGATGAGTTAAAGAAAAACATAGAAATAACTATTGATGCTATTCATGGAAATAAGGTGCCGGTATTAAGTAGTAATGCTAAGAAGGTTTATGAAACTGATATTTCAAATTACGTACTTGGTTATACAATTGGAAATGAATTATCTTATGATGATATTATTTATTCTGAAATAATGAATGATTTATCTAAGTTCAAAGGAAATTATGTACAAGTTAAGGATGGTGCTTCAGATACAGAGATTTATTTAAGTTATATAGCAGATTATTTAGTAGAATATGAAAGCGAAAATTATAAAGAACAAAGGGCTATAAGTTTTGTTTCAATGGAAAATGACATAATGAAATTTATAAGAGACGGGTACGTAAATAAGAAAAACAAAGAAAAAAGATTCATTGATATTGAAAATATCCAAAGAACAGATAATTTTAAGGCAGGAATATTTGTATCTTATAATGTTTCTATAGCAAAGGATGATTCTTTGCTTGAGAATGATACTTTATTAGAATATTTCACTAAATTAAATGAATACCATAGTATACCAGTTGTTATATCAGAATATTCAATACCTTCAGCTAGAATGGCTGGAGATTTCATGAAAAATGATGAAAAAGGATATATAACTGAAAAAGAGCAAGGAAATATGTTAATAGAGGCACATAATGCTATTAGAGAATCAGGCTGCGCTGGAGGAATCTTATTTGAATGGCAGGATAGTTGGTATAGATCAGCTTGGAATACAAAAGAGCTATTTAACTTAGATAAAAGTGCTTATTGGAGTAATACTCAAGTATTTAGTCAAAATTTTGGAATTTTAGCATTTGATCCAGGTGAAGAAAAAAGTGTTTCTTATCCAGATGAAAGTATAGGAGAATGGAAAGAAAAAGATTTAATAAGTAAAAATGAAGAATTAAGTCTTTCCATGAAAGAAGATGAAAAATACTTATATTTTCTAATAAAATCTACTAAGCCTATAAATGAAAAAGATAGGATATATATTGACTTAGATATTACACCTAATTCTGGCGTTGATAAGAATGAGGAGAGAAATTTAATCTTTGAAAATAATGTTGATTTCATAATAGATTTAGGTAAAAAAAATAGTAAGGTATTAGTTCATGAATATTATGATACATTTAGGTTTATAGAAAAGAGAAGTGAACTTAAAGTAAATCCTAATAAAATTGATGTCGATAAGAATGGAGAAAAGTTTTCAGTAGTAAAAATCCACTCTAAAGAAAAGAGTTATTCAGAAGTTACTAATACATTTAAGGAAGCTAAATCTTATGAAACAGGAAATTTAGTTTTAGGAAATGGAAATCCTAAAAGTGATGAGTTTAATTCAGTTGCTGACTATTATATTGGTGATAATTATATAGAACTTAGAATCCCATGGGGAATATTAAACTTTAAGGATCCATCAACTAAAAGTATAATAGATGATTTTTATGAAACATTTTCTTTCGGTTCTAAAAAAATAGATTATGTTAATGTTGGAGTTACAAGAAAAAATAAGAATGGAGAAAGTTTAAGATTAAATTCTCAATCATTTAATTTAGATTCTTGGACAAAACCTAAGTACCATGAAAGACTTAAAGAATCTTATTATATGCTCAAGGAAGAATTTAACAAGAAATAAGGAGGAAATATGCAGATAGTACCTTATATATTTTTATCTTTAATTCTTTTCATATATATAATATTTATGTCAATATTATATATAAAATTTGAAAAACTAGTTACTAGAAAAAGAGAAGAAAAAATAAGTAATATAGAGAATGAAATTATAGAAAATATAAAAACACAGGTTTTAAAAGTAACTAATAATAACAATCTTTCTAAAGATGAAATTTTATATGTAAAGAAAATTTTAAGAAAAAGTAAAAGTAGACAAGCTTTTAATAATATTATTTCAGAATTAAATGATGTTAAAAGTTCTAAATATGATATATCAAAATTTATGATAAATTATTTAGAAGTAATAGAATATGAAATTAAAAAATATAGAAAAAAAGACTCTATAAAGAAGTGTTACTTTATATTAAATTTAGGAGAATATAAGGTTAATACTTTAGAAATACAAAAGTTCTTAATAGAGTGTTTAGAAGATAACTCTCTTTATGTAAGATACAATGCTTTAAATTCAATAGCTAGAATTGGTAAGAAAGAGAATTTTATCGAGGCTTTAATATATATGTCTAAAAATAAAATATATTTAAATAATAAGGTTTTTATTGAAGTTCTTGATAAGTTTAAAAACAATTATGAGGTCAATAAAGAGCTGTTAAAAAATTTAGATAAATTAAGTGCCGAAATACAATGTCTTATAATAGATAGCTTTTCTAAAAATAAGTTTGATTTTTGTAAAGAAAGCATTTTAATGAAGTTAAAAGAGGAAAGTCATAGAGAGGTAAGAATAAGTATAATAAAATATTTTGGAAATAATTATTATGATGAGGCTCAGGATAGCTTAATTAAATTATTATCTTCTAAATGGTGGGAAGAAAGGGCAATGGCAGCAAAAAGTATTGGTAAGTATTATTCTTTTGAAGTTGAGAATAGTCTAAAAGAATCTATTAAAGATGAAAATTGGTATGTTAGATTAAATTCAGCATCAAGTATTTTAGAAAATAATTGTACTAAAGAGATAGTTAAAGAAGTTTTAAATAGTGAAGATAAATATGCTAAAGAGATTTTATTATATGTTTTACAGCAAAAGAATAAAACTTTATATGATAAGATTTTAGATTATAAGGATGGGAGAATGGCTTTAACATGTTAGAAAATATAGTTGACTTTATAAATTTGCTTTTTATGTACTATATATTTATTTATGCCATAATATTTTTCATATCTACTGTATATTCTATTATAGAATTATATGAATTTAACTTAAAGAAGAGATTTAAGAATACAATAAATATTTATGATAAGAAGAGTTATACCCCAGCTTCAATTTTAGTTCCTGCTTATAATGAAGAAAAAACTATTTTAAAATGTATTGATTCCTTATTATCATTAGATTATCCAGAATATGAAATAGTTGTAATTAACGACGGATCTAAAGATAAAACATTAGATGTATTAGTAAATAGATTTAACTTAAAAAAAGTTGAAAGACCTATTAGAAGGTTAATAAGATGTAAAGAAACAATAGATGTTTATGAAGGATTCGAGAAAGTAAATATAACTTTGATAAATAAAGAAAATGGTGGGAAAGCAGATGCTTTAAATATGGGAATTAATGCTTCAAAATATCCTTTGTTTTTAACATTAGATGCAGATTCTATATTACAGAAAGATTCTTTAAGTAATATAGTTATTCCATTTATGGAAAATGAAAATACTATAGCTGTTGGTGGAAATGTAAAAATATCTAATAAAGTGTTATTAGAAAGTGGTGTAGTTAAGAAAAATAGTCTTCCTAAGAAGTGGTTAGTTATTTTTCAAATAATAGAATATTATAGAGTGTTTTTAACAACTAGGGTTTGGTTTAACAAATTTAATGGAAATCTAATAATATCAGGTGCTTTTGGGTTGTTTAAAAAAAAGGCTGTAATAAATGTAGGAGGATATAACTCTAATAGTATTGGAGAAGATATGGAACTTGTTATGAAGCTACACTCTTTTAATAAGAAGAATGAAAATAAGTATAGTATACAATATACACCAAATGCTATTTGTTGGTCTCAGGCTCCAGAAAAGATTAGGGATTTAAAAAGTCAGAGAAAAAGATGGCATATGGGACTTATGCAAAGTTTATTCGAGCATAAATATATATTCTTAAATTTAAAATATGGTGTGGTAGGTGTATTTTCTTTTTTATACTATTTAGTGTATGAGATGTTATCATGTTTAATTGAAATTTGTGGAGCTATATTTGTAACAATATCATATTTTACTGGGTTTATAAATTTAAAGTTTTTTATTACTTTTATGTGTATCTACATGTTATACAGCACATTAATATCCATATCATCCATTTTCTTAGAGGAGTATTTCTTTGATACAAATCTAAGAGTAAAAGATAAGCTTAAACTTATGTTATTTAGTTTTCTTGAGGCTTTTGGATATAGACAAATATGTTCTTTATTTAGAATAGTTGCTATATTTACTTATAGAAAGAAAAAGAATCAATGGGGAGAAATTGAAAGGGTAAGTTATTTAGAAAGTGCATAAAAATTAGAAGGGAGAAAGAATTAAATTCTTTCTCCCTTTTTATTTTTATTAATTATATGATAAAGTTTATATATAGACAATGAAAATAGGTGATTTAAGTGAAAAATGAATTGATAAAGATTTCTATAAGAAACCTAGTAGAATTCGTTCTTAGAAAAGGAAGTATTGATAGTAGAGTAAAGGCATCAGTAAGAGCTTTAGAAGGAATAAAAGGACATAAGAAAATACAAAGTACCTATTCAGAAAAAGATAAAGCAGAGGTGTCTTTAAAGGAAGATATTGAATTTGAAGGATTTACGCTAAGAGTAGAAGGTAGAGCTGATGGAATATTAGAAGAAAATGACAAGGTAATTATTGATGAAATAAAAACTACAACAAGAAATGTTATGGATATAGATTATGACTTTAATGAATTACATTGGGCTCAAGCAAAGATATATGCCTATATATATAGTAAGGAAAAGAATTTAGAATCTATAATAGTTCAATTAACATATTACAATATTGAGGATTTTGGAACAAAGTTTTTAAGACGTGAATATAACTTTAATGAACTAGAAGGATTTTTTTATGAATTAATAGAAAAATATAAAGAATGGATATTATTAGAAAAAGAGTGGATAGATATTAGAAATGATTCTATAGAAGTATTACAGTTTCCTTTTGAAAGATATAGAAAAGGGCAAAGAGAATTGGCAGTTAGGGTATATAAAGCAGTTGAAGAAGGGAAAAAATGCTTTGCAGAAGCACCAACAGGAACTGGGAAAACAATGTCTACATTATTTCCTACTATAAAGGCTTTAGGAAAAGGAGAAACTTCTAAAATATTTTATATAACAGCAAAAACAACAACAAGAGAGATTGCTAATAACAGCCTTCGTATAATGAGAGAAAAGGGATTAAATATAAGAAGTGTAAATATAACTGCAAAAGATAAATGTTGTAAGATGGATGAAAAAAAGTGTATTCCAGAGTATTGTCCTTATGCAAATGGATACTTTGATAGAGTTAATCTTGCTTTAAAAGAGGCTTTAAAGAATAAAGGAGAATATAATTTAGAGTATATAAATAAATTATCTGATGAGTATAAAATTTGTCCCTTTGAATTTTCACTTGAATTAACTAATTTTTGTGATGTAGTAATCTGTGACTATAATTATATATTTGACCCTCAGGCTTCTTTAAAAGGAATAATGGAGGGCAAGGCTAAGGAATATACTGTATTAATTGACGAAGCTCATAATTTACTTGATAGAGGAAGGGATATGTATTCCTCTAGAATACATAAAGAAGACTTCTTAAACCTTAAGAGAGAATTTAAAAATAAGGATAATGGGATTTTTAATTCTTTAGATAGGGCCAATAAATATTTAATAGAAAAAAGAAAATTACTAGAAAACTTAGAAACTAAGAGTCTTATAGAAAAAGAAGAACCTAAAGAATTATATGGTATTTTAAGAGGGTTTTTAGAGAAAACAGATATTTATCAAAGCAAAGCTAATGAGGAAAATTCTAATCTTTTAGAGTTATATTTTAATATTTATGAGTTTTTAAACATAAGTGGTTATTACGGAGAAGAGTTTATAAGCCTATACAAATCAAATGGAAGTGATTTAGAATTAGGTATTAATTGCTTAGATCCATCTAGAATACTTAAAAGCATAATGAATAGATTTAAATCGGTTATAATATTTTCGGCAACATTACTTCCAATGGAGTATTTTAAGGAGCTTTATGGGGCACAGGAGGGTGATTATTCTGTTAATTTAAGTTCTCCTTTTGATCACAAAAATAAGTTAACCATAGTAGGAAGGGATATATCTACTACTTATTCTAATAGAAAGAGGACTCTTCCTAAAATAGTTAATTATATCTTAGAATGTGCAAAAAGTAAGGTGGGAAATTATCTTGTATTTTTTCCATCCTATGAATATATGCTAATGGTTTATGAGGAAATAAAGAGACAGGATATTGATTTTAGCATAAGAGCTCAAAGTAATGATATGAATGAAGAGGAAAAAGAAGAGTTTTTAGCTTTGTTTGAGGAAGGTAGAAAAGAAAGTCATATTGGTTTAGCTGTATTAGGAGGTCATTTTTCAGAAGGAATAGATTTAACATTAGATAGGCTTATTGGAGTAATAATTGTAGGAGTTGGAATGCCAAAAATTTGTTTGGAGAGAGAGGCAATAAAAGAATACTACAATTCCATAGGGCAAAATGGGTTTGATTATGCATATGTATATCCAGGAATAATTAAGGTGCTTCAGGCTGCAGGAAGATGTATTAGAACAGAAGAGGATAAAGGAATAGTACTTCTTTTAGATGATAGATACTTTACCAATAAATATAAAAGTCTTCTTCCAAAAGAATGGTTTTTTAATATTTTAGCGGAAAATGAATTAGGTGTAAAAAATATTTGTGAAAAGTTTTGGAATGAAGTTTAATTTAAAGTTTTAAAAGTACTCATTTAGTGTGTAATACTAAATGAGTGCTTTATTTATTGAAAATGAAAAGAATTAATTTACTCTGATTCAATAAATGTCGCCACAGTAATAACAACTAAAATAAATTTGTTGTTTAAAAATTGGGTAATTTAATTGGAAGGAACTTTATGAAGTAAAGAAATAACACTAAAAATAGTATAAAATAAAACTTGGTTTTATACTATTTTTAATGTTATAATCATATGAAGATTTATTTTAGCTATTTTGCATAAATAATCTTAAGAAGAGACAAGTAGGTGAAGAAATGAGTGAAAATAAGTTTTTGCCAATTTGCAAAGATGATATGATAGAAAGAGGTTGGGAACAGTGTGACTTCGTCCTAGTAACAGGAGATGCATACATAGACCACCATAGTTTTGGTACAGCCATTATATCTAGAGTTTTAGAAAACGCAGGATATAAGGTGGGAATAATAGCTCAACCAGATTGGAAGTCTGTAGATGATTTTAAAAAGTTAGGTAGACCTAGACTAGGATTTCTAGTTAATGGGGGAAATATGGACCCTATGGTTAATCACTACACAGTAAGTAAGAAATTAAGAAAAAAAGACCTATATACTCCTAAGGGGGAAATGGGGAAGAGACCTGATAGAGCTACAATAGTTTATTGTAATAAAATAAGAGAAGCTTATAAGGATGTTAATATTGTAATTGGAGGAATTGAAGCTAGTTTAAGAAGATTTGCTCATTATGATTACTGGGAAAATAAAGTAAGAAAATCAATATTAGTTGATAGTGGAGCGGATCTTTTAATCTATGGAATGAGTGAAAAACAAATTGTTGAAGTAGCTGATTTCTTAAATCAAGGATTCGATGGAAAGTACATAAGACATATACCAGGAACATGTTACATAGCTGATAGCTTAGATGAAATCTATGAAGAGCATATAGTATTACCATCATTTAAGGATGTTTCAACAGATAAGAGAACTTATGCTAAATGCTTTAAAACATTATATGAAGAGCAAGACCCTGTAAGAGGAAGAACTTTAGTTCAAGAGCATAATGGAAAATATGTTGTTATAAATAAACCTGAAATGCCTCTTACAAGAGAAGAGCTAGATAGAGTTTACGCTCTTCCATATCAAAAGACATATCATCCTATTTATGAAAAAGATGGTGGTATAGCAGCTATAGAAGAGGTTAAGTTCAGCGTAGTAAGTTCAAGAGGATGTTCAGGTAACTGTTCATTTTGTGCAATAACATTCCATCAAGGAAGAATTGTATCAAGTAGAAGTGAGGATTCTATAGTAGAGGAAGCTAAAGAAATAACTAAGTATGAGGACTTTAAAGGGTATATCCATGATATAGGAGGTCCTACAGCTAACTTTAGAAAATCGGCTTGTAAAAAGCAATTAACTTTAGGGGCTTGCAAAAATAAACAATGTATGTCACCGGGGATATGCAAAAATATGGACGTAGACCATAAAGAATATCTGCATTTATTAAGAAGAGTTAGAAAATTGCCAGGAATTAAAAAAGTATTTATACGTTCAGGTTTAAGATATGACTACATAATGGCTGATAAGGATGATACTTTCTTTAAAGAGCTAGTTGAACACCATGTAAGTGGACAATTAAAAGTTGCTCCTGAGCATGTATCTCCAAATGTTTTAAAATACATGGGTAAACCAGCTGGAAAGACTTATGATAAATTTAGAGAGAAGTTCTTTAGAATTACAGAGAAATTAGGAAAGAAACAGTTCATAATTCCTTATTTAATGTCAAGTCATCCAGGATGCAAATTGGAAGATGCTGTTATGCTTGCTGAGTATTTAAGAGATATTAAATATCAACCAGAGCAAGTACAAGATTTTTATCCAACACCAGGAACATTATCTACTACAATGTTCTATACTGGACTAGACCCATTAACAATGGAAGAAGTATATATTCCTAGAAGTAAAGAAGAAAAAGCCATGCAAAGAGCTTTATTACAATTTAAAAATCCTAAGAATTATAATATAGTTTATGATGCTTTAGTTAAGGCTGGAAGAGAAGATTTAATTGGTAATGGACCAAAGTGCTTAATTAAGGATAAAAACAGTGTAGGAAATAGAAGTCATCATGGGCATAAAAATGGTGGAAGAAAGAACTCCAAGGATAACAATGGAAGACTAGGAGTATCAGAAGATAAAAAGAGAAGTTCACATAGCAAAAAGCAAAGAGGTTCTAATTCAAAAAGTTCTGAACAAAGAAGTTTTAAAGGTTCAAAGGGAAAGAAAAGAAGGTAATTAAATATATAAATGGTGGTTATTGGGTTAAGTACTTAATAATCACCATTTGTGCATATATTAAAGTTAATAAGGAATCTTTATTTTAATGAGATAATAAGTAAATTTATGAATTAAACTTATATTTTGCTTATTATTAAAACTTATAATTAGGTGATATAAATATATTTTTATGATATAGTTAATAAAGAATTAACAAAATGTGAATGGGTTTTCTGAGATTTATTCATTTTTTTGAAAATATTAGTAGAGGATATTAATTATTAATTAAAGAGGTGATATTAACTTTGTATTACAAAATAGGTATTGATGCAGGGTCTACAACTTTAAAATGTATTGTCTTAAATGAAGAGGATAAGGTTATTTATTCTAATTATGAAAGACATTACTCAAAAGTAAGAGAAAAGCTAATAGAAGAACTAGAAAATATAAAAGGGTTAATTGAGAATAAAAAGTTTAAAATAGCTATAACTGGATCAGCTGGCTATGGAATTTCAAAAGAATATAATCTGCCTTTTGTTCAAGAAGTTTTTGCAACAACATTGGCTATAAAAAGATATTATGATGATGTAGATGTAGCAATAGAACTTGGAGGAGAAGATGCTAAGATAATCTTCTTGACAGGTGGTTTTGAGGAGAGAATGAACTCAAGTTGTGCAGGTGGAACGGGGGCTTTCATAGATCAAATGGCTCATCTTATGGGGCTTACTGTAGATGAAATGGACAACTTAAGTCTTAAACATGAGAATATATATGAGATTGCTTCAAGATGTGGGGTTTTTGCTAAAACTGATATTCAACCATTATTAAATCAAGGAGCAAGAAAAGAAGATATTTCTGCAAGTGTATTCCAATCTGTTGTAAATCAAACTATAGGTGGATTAGCACAGGGAAGAAGTATTGAAGGTAAGATAATGTTTTTAGGAGGACCTTTATATTTTTGTAAGGGATTAAGAGAAAGATTTATAAAAACATTAAAATTACAGGATAATGATGTTGTTTCTCCTGAAAATGCACAAGTTTTTGTAGCCATTGGAAGTGCTATATATTCTAAGGAAAGTAATAGAGAATATGAATACAAAGAATTATTAGGAATAATAAAAGAAAGCCATAATGAAATCTCAACTATAAATACGATCGATCCATTATTCAATGATGAATTAGAGTATGAAGAATTCATAGAAAGACACAATAGAGCTAAAGTAATAAGCAATGATATAAATAGTTATAATGGTGAAGCTTACATAGGAATTGATGCTGGAAGTACAACAACTAAGGTTGTTTTAATAGATAAAGAGGATAATATTTTATATGAGTATTATGGTTCAAATAAAGGAAATCCTATTGAAGTAGTAAAAAAAGAATTAAAGCATATTTATAATATATGTGGAGAAAAAATTAAAATCATAGGTAGCGCAGTAACTGGATATGGAGAAGAATTAATAAAGAAAGCTTTTTCAATTGATTTTGGAATAGTAGAAACCGTAGCACACTATATTGCAGCTAGTCACTTTAATCCTAAGGTTGATTTTATTTTAGATATAGGTGGACAAGATATCAAATGCTTTAAAATAAAAAATGGGATTGTAGCAAATATAATGTTAAATGAGGCATGTTCATCAGGATGTGGATCCTTTATAGAAAGTTTTGCAAATCAAATGGGATATGACGTAGAAACATTTTCTAAATTAGGGTTATTTGCTAAACATGGAGCAGACTTAGGATCAAGATGTACTGTTTTTATGAACTCATCAGTAAAACAAGCTCAAAAAGAGGGGGCAACAGTAGAAGATCTTTCAGCCGGACTTTCTGTTAGTGTAGTAAAAAATGCTCTTTATAAAGTAATAAGAGCTAAAAGTGTGGATGAATTAGGTGAAAATATAATTGTTCAAGGGGGAACAATGTATAATGATGCCATACTTAGAGCCTTTGAAAAAGAACTTGGTATGAATGTTATAAGACCTAGTATATCCGGACTTATGGGAGCTTATGGATGTGCGCTTTATGCAAAGAGAAAAAATTCAAAGGAAAGTAAAATAATCTCTAAAGAAGATTTAGAAAAGTTTACACATAAGTCTAAAATAGCGAAGTGTGGTTTGTGTACTAATAGATGTAATTTAACAATAAATATTTTTAATGATGGTGAAAGATACATTTCAGGAAATAGATGTGAAAGACCAACAGGTAAAAAAGTAGCAGAAAGTATTCCTAATATGTATCAATATAAATATAAAAAATTAAGAGAATATGAATCATTAGAAGAGGGAACAAGAGGAACTATAGGATTACCAATGGTTTTAAATATGTATGAGAATATTCCTCTATGGGCTACTTTCTTTAAGGAGTTAGGATTTAAGGTTGTTTTATCTGACCAATCTAATAAAAAAATGTATTTAAAAGGACAGCATACAATTCCATCAGATACTGTATGTTATCCAGCAAAATTAGCTCATGGTCATATTGAAAACTTATTAAGTAAAAATATAGAGCATATATTCTATCCATGTATGAGCTATAATTTCGATGAGGGTATGGCAGATAACTGCTTTAATTGTCCTGTTGTAGCTTATTATCCAGAACTTTTAAAGACTAATGTAAAAGAGTTAAATAAAAATAATTTTACTATGGATTACTTAAGCTTAAATAACAAGAAGCTATTAAGCAAAAAGCTTTATGAAATTTTAAGTGAAACTTTTGGAGATATAAAACAAAAAGAAGTTAAAAATGCTTTAGAAAAAGCTTATATAGAATATGAGAGATATACTAAGGATATAAGAAATAAGGGTAAAGAGTTTATAGAGTATGCTAAAAATAACAATAAGAAGGTTATAGTAATAGCAGGAAGACCTTATCATATAGATCCAGAAATAAATCATGGAATAGATAAGGTTTTAAGTAGCTTAGGGATTATTGTTTTAACTGAAGATTCTATTGAGTTAAGTCATGAAAAACCAAAGGTAAATATTTTAAATCAATGGACATATCAAGCTAGATTATATAATGCAGCTTATTATGTAGCAAGAAATAAGGATATTGAGCTTATTCAACTAGTATCCTTTGGGTGTGGAACAGATGCCATAACTTCTGATGAAGTAAAAGATATATTAGAAAGAAATAATAAGATATATACTCAATTAAAAATAGATGAAACAAATAATTTAGGCGCAGCGAAGATAAGAATTAGAAGCTTGCTAGAGGCTATAGCACAGGAATAGGTGATAGAATGGAAATAGGAATTAAGAACGAATTTGCAGTATTTACTAAAGAAATGAAAAAGACTCACACTATTTTAGCTCCTACAATGTTGCCAATACACTTTAAACTTTTATCTGGAATAATGAAAAAATACGGTTATAAATTAGAGTTCTTTGAAGGTGATACAAATAGTGCCATTAACGAAGGATTGAAAAGTGTTCATAATGATATATGTTATCCAGCTATGATTGTAATTGGACAACTTATGGAAGCTTTAAAAAGTGGAAAGTATGATCCAGATAAAACAGCTTTAATAATAAGCCAAACTGGAGGCGGATGTCGTGCATCTAACTATATACATTTATTAAGAAAGGCTTTAAGAGAAAATAATTTAGAGCATGTGCCAGTAATTTCTTTAAACGCAAGTGGATTAGAGAAACATGAAGGCTTCAAGATGTATCCAGGATTATTACTTAAATGTATATATGCTCTTTATTATGGAGATTTACTTATGTACATGTATAATCAGTGCAAATCCTATGAGATTAATGAGGGAGAAACTGATGAAGTCTTAGATAAATGTATTAATACTTTAAATAATAAATTCAAAAATTTAGGTTATTTAAAAATAAGAGAATTATTCAAAGATATAATTTTAGAATTTTCTAAATTGGAATTAGAACAAACTGAAAAGGTGAAAGTTGGTATTGTAGGAGAAATATATTTAAAATATTCTCCTTTAGGTAATAATGATTTAGAAAAATTCTTAAGAGAAGATAATGCAGAGGTTGTTATGTCAGGAGTGACAGATTTCTTTATGTATTGTCTATCAAACTCAGAAATAGATTATAAGTTGTATGGAATGAAAAAAGTGTCAAGTAAGGTCACTAAGGTTGGATGTTCATATTTAGAGCATTTACAAAATATTATGATAGATTCAATAAAGAAATACAGTAAGTTTAGAGCACCAGCTCCATTTAAAGAATTAAAGACTTCCGTTGAAGAATATATCGGAAGAGGAGTTAAAATGGGTGAAGGATGGCTTATGACTGCTGAAATGTTAGAACTTATAAATAGTGGAGTAAATAATATTGTTTGTGCTCAACCTTTTGGATGTCTTCCTAACCATATAGTCGGAAAGGGAATGATTAGAGGGATAATGGAGAAGCATCCAGAGGCTAATATAGTTGTTGTAGATTATGACCCTTCATCAACAAAGGTCAATCAAGAAAATAGAATAAAATTAATGTTAGCTAATGCTAAATTAAGTGAGTATTTATTAAATAGTTAATTAAAAGGTCTCAAATAAGAAATTAAGTTTCTTTATTTGAGACCTTTTAATCTTAAAAATATCTTAAATAATAAGATAAGTTTAGAAAAATAATATTTTAATATTATAATGTATTTAAGGAATTATTATAGGAGGGTAATATGAATATTTTAATAGCTGAGGATGAACAAGATATAAGAAATCTTTTGGAGTTACACTTATTAAAGGAAGGATATACTGTTTTTAAAGCTGTAAATGGCTTAGAAGCTTTAGATATATTAAAAAAGGAACATATTCACTTAGCATTATTAGATGTTATGATGGATGGAATAGATGGCTTTAATTTATTGAAAATGTTAAGAGGATGGAGTCAAATTCCAGTTATCTTTTTAACTGCAAAAATCGAAGATGATGATAAGATATTAGGATTAGGGTTAGGAGCAGATGACTACGTTATAAAGCCATTTAAGCCAGTAGAACTTATGGCAAGAATTAAATCTAACTTAAGAAGATGCTATAAATACTCTGGAGAAAATGAACTTATAAAGATTGGAAACTTAGAACTTGATAAAGAAGGATGTACTGTGAAGAAAGATGGAGAAATAGTTTCTTTAAATGCAAAAGAGTTTAAAATACTAGAAATGTTAATGAATAACATAGGAAGAGTATTTACTAAAAAACAGATATATGAAAATATATGGCAAGAGGATTATTTAGGGGATGATAATACTATAATGGTTCATATAAGCCATTTGAGAGATAAAATAGAGGAAGATCCTAAAAATCCTTGTAAAATAAAAACGATAAGAGGGATAGGTTATAGATTTGAAAAGATTTAATCTAAGAAAAAATAGATATAGGGTTTCTAATATACTACTTAGAAATTACCTTAAGGTATTTTTACTAATAAGTATTATAACTACTATTATATTTATATTTTCATTTATAACAGGTATTGCTATATATTTGAAAAGTGAGCCTTTAGAAGGAGAAACTTCAGATATAATTCTAGGTGAAATAGAGAATAAAGATTATGATAGTATAAGTGAAAATTACATAACAGACCATGATGGTTGGATTGAGGTTATAGATAAGGATTTAAATGTGATAAAAACAATCGGTACTCCTAAGGTAAAAAGAGATAAGTATTCTAATGAAGAGTTTGGAGAAATTTTAGTTAATGAAATAAATGCCACTAATATGGATAATGATTATTTTATTTATGTTGGATATAGCAAAGAGGGACATTTTTTTGTTCTTACTAGAATACCTAAAGAAGATTTATCCAGTATGTTCATAAAAAGTCCTAGAATAGGCTTTAAAGTGTTTGTGTACATAATGGTAGTGTTATACATTTTTATATTTATAATAAGTTTAATTCTTTATTCTAGACTAACATCAAAGACATTTACTAAGCCTTTAGATAAACTTATGAATGGAGTTAGAAAATTAGCTTCAGGTGATTACTCAACTAGGATAAATATTGAAAGAAATAATGAATTTAAAGAGCTTGGAGATGCATTTAACAACATGGCTTCTAAAATAGAGGAAGAGAAAAAACTAAAAGAGACATCAGAAAGACTTAGAAAAGAGTTTGTTAGAAATATAGCTCATGACTTAAAAACTCCTTTATCTAGCATAATAGGTTATTCTAACATTATAAAAAATAATCCTAATATCAGTGAGGAGAATTTAAATAAATACATAAATATAATTGAAAATAATGGAGAAAGAGCAAATGAAATGATAATGGAGCTCTTTGAATTTTATACATTGCAAAGTTCAGAGTTTATCTTAGATAAAAGAAGACAAGATTTAAGTGAGTTTTTAAGAAGTTTAATTGCGGATTATATATATCTATTAGAAGAGAAAGATTTTGATTTTGAGTTTGAGATATGTGATGAAGAGGTTTATTTAGAATTTGATGCTAAAAGACTTGAGCGTGCCATAGGAAACTTAATAATAAATAGCGTTAAGTACAACAAAAATGGAACGAGATTTTTAGTATCTCTTATAAAAGAAGAGAATAGGGTTAAGGTAATAGTCAGTGATGATGGAATAGGGTTAAGTGAGGATATTAAAAAAGATATATTTAATCCTTTTGTAAGAGAAGAAAAATCAAGAAACTCTAAAAAGGGTGGATCAGGTTTAGGTTTAACCATAAGTAAGGAAATCGTAGAAAAACATGGAGGTATCATATATTTAAGTGAAGGGCCTTTAAAAGGGTGTAATTTTATAATAGAATTACCAATAAAATAATAAAGAAGGACTAGTGAGAAGCTAGTCCTTTTTTTATTATGCTGCCTTTCTTGCAGTTCTTTTATTCCTACTATATTTCTTGTATGATTTTTTCTTTCTGTAAGAGAATTTCTTTTTAAAATAACTATAAATTATATCTGTTATAGTATGAAGTCCAGAACCTAAAAATAAAGCTAAAAGAATGTTTGAAAATAAAACTTTATTATTTAATATAAAACTTCCAACTAATTTTAGCATTTCCGGTGTGGAGACACTAATTATAGAAAAAGAATATAACAATGAAGAAATTGTTATAGGTATTATAGATACATAAATTATTCTAATTATAGGTCCTAATATAAAACCGTGTGTAAATACACTTCTATGTTCAAATAGCTTTTGGTAAGGAATCCAAATAAACTTTAAGTAACCCCATCTTTTAAATTCTCTGCTCTTAATATCTAAATCTCCAGAAAACATATATCCACCAAACATATATATGGACACGCCTAATATAGTGAAGGCAAGACTGCTTCCTAAATCCTCTAAGAAAACCATGTTTATAAAGAGAAAAAAGGATGCTACGAAAGGGGTCATAATAACCGTAATTTTGTCATGTGTTTTTCCTGCTGCCAAAATATCACCCCGCAAAAAATATTTATAATAATAATATAACATATTTTGGAGTAATAGCACATAATTTATTGAATTAACATATTAAAACTTTAATAGTGGTAGATTTTCATATAATAAATCATGATATGGTATTTTATATTTTATATCATGATTTTCTTATATGAAAATATTAATAAATAGTTAAATTAATAAAAATTAACTATTTATCTATTAAAATTTCTAAATTAATATTTACTACTGGATAACCTTTGTGATAGTATTAATAAAAACTTAATTTTATAAGTAATTTAATATTTAACAAAAGCTAAAATGATTCGTAGATTGGGGGAGTACGTTTGAATAAAAATAAATATGGATTATTTACAACAATTGGAATGATAGTTGGTGTTGTTATAGGTTCAGGAATATTTTTTAAAAGTGACAATATTCTTATAGCAACTGGCGGAAGTATTAGTTTAGGGGTATTAGTTTTTTCGATAGCCGCACTTGGTATCATATTTGGAAGTCTTACAATTTCAGAATTAGCTTCTCGTAATTCAAAGGCTGGTGGAATTATAACCTATGCTGAGGAATCATATAATAAATCTGTAGCATGTTCATTTGGATGGTTTCATACATTATTATATTATCCAACACTTATAGCCGTTGTTTCATGGGTTACAGGAATATATACTTGTATGCTTTTTGGAATAGAGGGAACTTTAGAAATACAGGTTTTAATTGGACTAGCAGTCGTTGGGATATTATTTTTATTTAATGTTTTATCTGCTAAAGCAGGAGGGTATTTTCAAAATGCATCTACAATAATAAAATTAATTCCTTTAATACTTGTAGCTTTAGTAGGATTAGTTTATGGAAATCCAACAAGTATAAATCCAACTGATGTTACTAATATGCAGTCTTTAGGATGGATTTCAGCAATAGCTCCTATTGCCTTTTCATTTGATGGGTGGATCGTTGCAACTTCCATAGGGCATGAAATTAAAAATCCTAAAAAGAACTTACCAAAGGCTTTAATAATAGCACCATTATTTATACTTATTATATACATAGCTTACTTTGTAGGTATAAGTACTTTTGTAGGACCGGAAATGGTAATGCAACTTGGAGACGCTCACGTAGATTTAGCAGCTAATAAAATTTTAGGACCTATGGGAGCAAAAATATTTATAATTTTTGTTATTATATCAATTATGGGAACTGTCAATGGTCTTTTAATGGGAATGATAAGATTACCATACTCATTAGCTATAAGAGGAATGTTTCCTAAGTCAGATAAAATTTCTAAAGTTAACGATAAATTAGGAATACCAGTTAATTCAGCTATGATATCTTTAGTAGTAATTTTATTCTGGGTAGTGATACATTATATAACTCAAAAGTTTAATGTTCTTCCTAACTCTGATATATCAGAGATTTCTATAACAATAAACTATGTGCTTTACATTTTATTATATGTAAAAGTATTTAATATGGGAAGAAGTGGAGAAGTAAAAGGAATTTGGAAAGGATTCTTAAATCCTATATTAGCCACAGTTGGTTCTCTAATAATATTAATTGGAAGTATGAGTAATCCATTATTCTGGGTTTATACTTCATTCTGCTTAATTTTATTATTGTCAGCAATGGCATTCTGGAAGATAAAAGAAAGAAGCTTAAATTTATCATAAATAAAAAAACACTAAGAAGGATTGTTCTTAGTGTTTTTTTTATTTTTATTAATTAAACTAGAAAAAATTAAATTAATTAATAAAAAAACTAAAAATTTCTGATAACATTTCAAAAAAAACCAATTTATTAACTATATTTTAATAAATTGTTATTATAATAGACAAAATATATTTAAAATATTTAAAATATATGTTAAGATGATATATTATACGTATAAATTACATATAATCCAACAATTTAACTAAGGAGGAAAAATATGAGCTCAGAACATAAGAGTAAATTGTCTTTAACAGCGCTTATATTAATGATTTTCACATCAGTATATGGTTTTGCTAATATGCCAAAGGCCTTTTATTTAATGGGATATGGTGCTATTCCATGGTACATAATATCAGCATTAGCATTCTCAATTCCATATGCTTTTATGATGGCAGAATATGGAGCAGCATTTAGAAAGGAAAGAGGGGGAATATACTCATGGATGGCAAAGTCTGTAGGACCTAAATATGCTTTCATAGTTACATTCATGTGGTATTCATCAAACTTAATATGGTTAGTTAGTAACTCATCATCAATATGGATTCCTTTCTCAAATGTTATATATGGAAAAGACACTACAGGTACATGGTCTTTATTAGGACTAAGTGTTCCGCAAACTATGGCTATATTAGGATCAATTCTTATAATAGTTATTACTTATGCAGCATCTAAAGGATTAAAGAACATAACAAAAGTAACTTCAATTGGGGGAACTGTTGTTGCATTATCAAACATAGTACTTATTCTTGGTGCTATAATTGTTTTTGCAGGTAATGGATTCAAGCCAGCGGAGGCTATAAACGCCTCAGCCTTTGTTAATGCTCCAAATCCATCTTATCAGTCACCAATTGGTGTATTAGGATTTTTAGTTTTTGCAGTCTTTGCTTATGGTGGATTAGAAGCTGTTAGTGGATTGGTTGATGAAACTAAGGATGCTAAAAAGAATTTCCCTAGGGGATTAATGATTGCATCTATAATAATAGCTGTTGGATATGCTATTGGAATACTTTGTATTGGATTATTTACAAACTGGCAAGAAACATTATCAGGAGATAATGTTAACTTAGCTAATGTTGCATATATAGTAATTCAAAACTTAGGTGTAAAATTAGGACAAACTTTCGGTATGAGCACTGGAGCTTCACTTCAATTAGGAGCTTGGTTTGCAAGATACATAGGTCTTTCAATGATGCTAGCATTAATGGGAGCATTCTTCACTTTAAGTTATGCACCTATTAAACAGTTAATAGAAGGAACACCTAAAGAAATATGGCCAGAAAAATGGACAAGATTAAATAAAAATAACATGCCAGTAAACGCTATGTGGGTTCAATGTATCGTTGTTGTAATATTTATCTTAGTTGCTTCTTTCGGAGGAGATTCTGCGAATAAATTCTTTAGTTACTTAATATTAATGGGTAACGTGGCTATGACAATACCATATATGTTCTTATCAGGTGCTTTCCCTGCATTTAAAAAGAAAAAAGAAATTCAAAAGCCATTTGTTATGTATAAATCATATAAGGCTTCAGTAGTATGGTCAGTAATAGTAACCTTCACAATTGGTTTCGCGAACTTATTTACAATAATAAAACCTGTTATTGAAGATAAAGATTACACAGCTATGGCATTCCAAATAACTGGACCAATAGTATTTGCTATAATTGCATTTGTACTTTATCATAACTATGAAAAGAAATTGAAAAACAAATAATTTAAAAAACAACATCCTAAAAGATGTTGTTTTTCTTATTTTTCTTAATATGGATTCTTTTTGAAGTTTTATAGTATAATTATTTTAACAGTAAATAAAATGGAGAGTGTAGCATATGAAGAAAAAAACATTAATTATTTTAGGAGTTATCTTAATATTATTATTGAGTGTAGGAGTTTACTTGGTAAAGGATAGTTCTACCTTTAAAATTACCATTAATAACAAGACAAATAAAGAAATAAGTGGTCTAAAAATAAGTTATAGCAATAATAGTAAAAACATAAATGTGCCAAGCATAAAGGCAGGGAAGTCCACTGAATTAAAAGTAAAAGCTGATGAAAGTGGTTCATTAGTTATGTATTATACAGATATTTTAGGAGATTCCCATAAAGAAATTTTAGCAGGATATTTTCAAAAAGGGTTTTCCGGTAAGGTTGTTGTGAATATAACAACGGTAAATGATTTAGGAATATATGGAATGGAGATAGCATCTCCTGAAGCTGAGAATATATTAAATAATGAATAAAATAGGAAAGGAAGTGAAGGTAAAAAAGAGGTAAGTACTCTTTTTTACGATTAAATGGAAAGAGTTATATACAATATCCTATATATAATAATATATAGCTTTTTAGGATGGGTATGTGAAGTTATATATTGTTCTATAATAGATCACAAATTTACTAATAGAGGCTTCTTAAACGGTCCTCTATGTCCTATATATGGCTTTGGAGCTTTTTTTGTTTTAACATTTTTAGATGATTATAAGAATAATGTAATAGTAGTATTTATTTTAGGAGTTATAATAACGTCAATTTTGGAATATATAACTTCCTTTGTATTAGAAGCAATATTTCATACAAAATGGTGGGATTATTCAAAGCATAGATTTAATATACACGGTAGAGTATGTTTATTGAATTCAACTCTATTTGGTATATTATCAGTGGTTTTAGTTGAAGTTATAAATCCTATAATAGTTGATTTTGTTGGTAAATTCCCAGAAAAGTTAGTTTTTGTTGTGACAATAGTTCTTACAGCTACTATTGCTGTAGACTTTGTAATAACAGTTCATACTATGCTTAAATTAAATTCGAAATTACACAATTTACATGGATTGTCTAAGGAATTTGAAGAGCTTGGAGTATCATTTATAGATAAGACAGAGACAGAACTAGAACTTACCATGAAGAAATTTAAACATAAAACTAGCTTAAAAGAAGATATGTTAAATAGAGCAAGAGCTTTAAGAAAGAATAATATTCTTCAAAGAAGACTTTTAAAAGCTTTCCCTAATATGAAACATAAAAAATATAATGAATTACTTCAAAAATTAAGAAAAGAGAATAAATAAAAAAATAAAGGAAGTCATTAATAGACTTCCTTTATTTTTAATTGTATTTGTCTTTAGATAACACTTCTTTTTTTACTAAAACTCCATTTTCGTAAGTTTCCTTATAAGTTGTTGATGACTTAGGACCATGTTGATCAACAGCTATTACTATTTCTTTTTCAGGATCTTCATCTATACCCCAAATATTAGCTTTTACTTGACCAGATGATGTTATATAAGTTTGAACGATAACAGGATTATTCGTATTATTTTGGAATTTAAAATCAACAACATCTTTTGCCATAGTTGCATCTCTGCCTATAGGAGCATAAGTTACTGGAAGACTATGAGGAGATCTTTCAACAATTTTTAAGTCAGCATATAAGACTGAATTATAAAGCGTTGTAACACCTTGGCATATTCCACCAGCTAAAATATCAACTACCTTATTACCTATATAACCAGGTGCATAAGTGTAACCATTGCTTTCAGTTCTATCTTCTCCTTCTTTATCAGCAGAGAAAATATCTCCAGGCATTAATACTGTATTATTAAGCTTACTTAAATAGGTACGTATATTTTCAGTACGACCTCCACTTAAACTTGGTAGAGGAGTAGAATATGAACCTAAAATAACCATATTATTAACTGTTTCTTGTGTTAATTCAGGTTTAATTTCTTCTACCGGTATTTCAATGGTACAGTTTTGACTATAGTGACTATTGGTATCCAAATCACTTATTATATCAGAGGTAAGCTTGTCTAAGTCAAGCTTATACCCAATCTCTTCTTTAGTTGCTGTTAAAGTATCACCTGAAAATGAAATAGTTGGTTCAACCTTTTCTTTATCAATTTTATTACTTATTTCAGAAAGTTTTTCACTTAATTCCTCAGAATTAGATTGAGGTTTAAACTTAAAGTGCTTTGGATTATATTTTAAGTTTAATCTTTGAAAGGTATTATTTAAAATATTGCCTTCCTTTCCAAAAGATAAAACCTCATCTGATATATCATTAACATCAAAGAAGAATCCTAAATCTTTTGCTGAGAAAGTCTCATTGAACATATCTTTATAATTAAAGGTTATTTTAAAATTATCTAATAAATTAGAGTAGTGCTCAGTTACTTTTTCTTTTAAGTCTTCCTTAGTTAAGTTTGACATATTTATGTTTTCAACATAAATTCGTTCGTAAGTAATATCTTTACTAGAATAGGTTTTAAATAAAATTACTGAAACTAAAACTAAAAATAAAGCTATTAGTACTATTGAAATCTTTAGTGCTATCCTTTTGGAATTGAATTTTTCTGTTCTCTTACTTCTCACTTTTATTACCTCAACTATAATTAATTAATATTATAAAAATATGTACATATAGATTAACAAATAAATATAAATAAAATATGGAGAATTTACATAATTTGCTTTATTTAGGTAGTTTTAATATTTATTAAATTTTTGAATGTTTATTTGGTTTTATCTCAATCACTTTTAATTATAATACAGAATTTAGAAATAATATACAAGTTTGAGGAAAATTTCATATTATATTTAATAAAGATAAGGTTGAATGATATTATGTTTAAAAAACTTACTTTAAAAGATAAGAATCTTTATAATAAATATATAGAGAAAAATAGGTTTTTAAGCTGTGAATACTCTTTTACAACTCTTTTTATGTGGAGAAATTTTAATAATATAGAATATGATATATTAAATGATATTTTTGTTATTAAAAAATATGATAAAAATGAAGGCAATTTTTTCATGGAACCTTTAGGAGAAATAAGCGATATGAAATTAAGAAATCTTATTGAAGATTTAGATTCCACAAGAAAAATAGAAAAGGGGAAATGGCTATTTGGAGATGTAAGTGAATCATTTCTTTTTAGGTTACAAAGGCTTTATAGAAGTGAGCTTACAGTTCAAGAAGAAATAAATAACTTTGATTATCTATACGATTATAATGAGTTTATCGCTCTAAAAGGAAAAAAATTTAGAAAGAAGAAAAATAAGTATAATCAATTTGTCAAAAGCTATAATTATAAAACAATTATATTTAAGAAATCTCTAGAGGAAAGTGAAAAGCTTAAATGCTATAAGTTTTTAGATAAATGGTGTTTAGAAAATGAGGAAATGGATGAGGAGTTTTTAGCTGAGATAGAAGGAACAAAAGATTTAATAAATTTTTTAGAAGAGTTGAATCTTGAATTAATAGAGCTTTATGCCGGAGAAGAATTAATTGGCATATCTATAGGGGAAATATTTAATGATTATATATATATAGTCCATGTTGAGAAATGTTTAAAAGAGTTTAATGGAGCTTATGCTTTTATAAGCAATAGTCTATTGAAAAATTCATCTTCTAACTTAAAATATGTTAATAGAGAAGATGATTTGGGGATTTTAGGTTTAAGAAAATCAAAGATGTCCTATAATCCTAAGTTTTTTGAAAGAAAATATTTAGTAAGAATAAAATAAGGCTTTTTTAAGCCTTATTTTATTCTTTAAAACCATATAGTGATGTTTTTGTCATATCTAAAGATTTATTTACATGATTTAATGTGTTTTGAATGAGTTGTTTATTATCAGTCTTATCAACTGTATTTAAAGCAAAATTTATGTATTCTTGAGCATGAAGAGCATTTTTTACAGCAAATATAAGTTCTTTTTCTACATTCTCTTCTAAGTTTTCCATAATTAACACCTCTTAAAAATTAATCTTTATAGTTATTATAATTATCTTGAGCATGCTCTAATGTGCTAGCAATTGCTTTTAAGGCTGCATGTACTTCTGTTTTACTTTCTTTATTAGTTATACTCATATATGCATTATTTAAATGATTCTGACAAGAACAAAGCTCGTCAATAGCAAGTCTAAAATTATCTCTTGCATTATATCTCATAAAAAAAACACCACCTTAAAATATTCTTCATTTATATAGTATGTATATTTAAATAAAGAATAAGTGGAAATATCATAATTTAATCCCTTACAATTCCTTTCACAGAGTGAATTAAGTCAAATACATCCTCATAATATTGATCAAAATTATTTATAAAAGAATACTTTATTCATTATACTAATTTAAGTTTATAACTCCATTTTTGCAAGTTTAATACGAATATTACTCTTAAATAATATACTCGTAAATGAGTATTAAAATACAAAAAGAAAAGATAAAAAACAAAAAAAGGAAAATCCAAAAATAAAGAAAAAACAGAGAAAACTCTCTGTTTTTAAAAATTTACTTATTTTCGTTGTTTAATCTATCTATCATAACATTCTTAGCCTTAATTTCGAAAGTATCATCTAAAGGTGATAATGAAATATTATCATACTTACTACTAAGAGCTAATGTTAAAATTCTATCTGCAAGTTCTGGATTCTTAGATAAAAGTGAACCGTGGAAATAAGTACAGAAAGTATTTTTATAAATACATCCTTCATAACCACTTTCACCATTGTTTCCATAACCGTGAACACATTTTCCAAGAGGCTGTAAGTCTCCAATAAATGTTCTACCAGAGTGATTTTCGAAACCAACATAAGTTTCATCGAACTCTTCATTATGAATAACTGTATTACCTATGAATCTAGTATCTCCACCTTCAGTATATATATCTAAGATTCCTAAACCATCAATTTTTTCTCCAGTAGGAGCTGTATAATAATTTCCTAAAAGTTGATATCCACCACAGATTGCTAAAAGAACTTTTCCTTCTTCAACATATTCTTTTAAGACATCTTTCTTTAAAGTTAATAAATCATCTGATACAATTGATTGCTCAAAATCTTGACCGCCACCGAAAAATACTATATCGTAATTATCTTTATCAAAATTATCACCAATAGAAACATTTATTACATTTACTTTGATTCCACGTAATTCAGCTCTATGTTTTAATATTAAAATATTTCCTACATCTCCATAAACATTTAATAAGTCTGGATATAAGTGACATATATTTAATTCCATGTGAATCTCTCCTTTAAATTACCAAAGCTTTTCAATATAACCTTTAGCATGTAAGTATTTTCTATAGTTAATCATAGCAGTATAAGTTGCAAGAATATAAATCTTATTTTCTTTAGAATTTTTGATTGCATCTGTTAAGCCGTCAAAATCTTCTTTGATTACAAACTTTTCAACTGGTAGATTAGCTATTTTTAATCTTACAGCCATATCATAAGCTCTTATTCCAGAGATGAATATTTCATTTAAATCCATAGAATTTAATTTTTCAAAATCAACATCCCAAATCCAAGACACATCTTTACCATCTGCATAATTATCATTTAATAAGAATGCTGCAGCAAAGCTTTCAGAGTTTAAAAGTAGAGTATCTAAAGCTTGATTATATCCAGCTGGATTTTTAACTAAGATAATTCTTGCTTCTTTATCTCCTATTTTAATAGTTTCTTGTCTACCAAAAGATGAACTTTGGTTAGAGAATGATTTTTGAATAACTTCATCACTAATATGTAATTCTTTTGCAACAGAATAAGCACATAATGCATTATATATATTATAAGTACCTGGTTGAGTTATTGTAAATAATCCACCATTTATAACAACTTTAGAACTTTCTGGTGTAAGTTCTACTATTTCTTCTACTTTATATTTTAAATCTTCTCTCTTGAATCCACAGTTAGGACAGTAGTAACTTCCAAGATGATTATATGTTATAAAGTCATAAGAATAAGGTTGTTTACAGAATTTACAGAACTTAGCATCTGCATTAATCTCTATATTCTTATTGTTGTTTGGAGAAACTTCGAATCCGTAGTAAACTTTAGGATTTTTAACATCAAGTCTTCCTAATAAAGATTCATCTCCATTTAAAAGAAGAGTAGTACTTGGTACTTTAACAACTCCTTCTAATATTTTGTTTAAAGTAGTATAAACTTCTCCATATCTATCTAACTGATCTCTAAAAAGATTAGTTACAGTTATTATTTCTGGAGTTATGTACTCAGTTATGAATTTTAAGTTAGCTTCATCAACCTCTATTACTGCATATCTCTCTTTATTTGAAGAGAATTTGTAATTAGCTACAAATGTACTAACTATTCCTGGATATAAATTTGCTCCAGTAGCATTAGTTATAACATCTAATCCATTACCTTTAAGGACATTATATATCATTGAAGTAGTAGTAGTCTTTCCATTAGTTCCAGTAACTAAAATAACTTTATAATTTTGAGAAACTACCTTTAAAATGTTTCTGTCAATTTTTAAAGCTACTTTACCTGGAAAGTTAGTTCCACCTTTAAAAACTTTCTTTGAAATAAATTGTGTCATTTTAGATAAGATTATGCTTATATAAGATTTAATAGCTATTTTAAACACCACCTTACAATTACTTTTTAGTCAATCTTCTTAAACTATTATAGTATAGCACAAAGTGTTTAATTTACCAATATATTAATTCCTGAATAAAAGGAAGGAATTTTATACTAGTAAGTAATTAAATGAATTTATTCTATACTTACTAGAAATTTTACAATGAAATATGAATTGAAATATTGTATTATATATAGGAAAGATATAATTAAATTGAATTAATTATACAAATGATTATAAATAAACTAGACTAGGGGGAATACTAATGTATCCAATAAGATTTGAAAATTTATACTATGATAAAGTTTGGGGTGGAAGAGATTTTGAACTTTTTAGAGATAATATGCCAGAGGGAATGATAGGAGAAACTTGGGATGTTGCTTGCCATCCAAATGGAATGAGTATAGTTGAAAATGGTGAATATAAAGGTTTAAGATTAGACCAATTAATAGATAAATTAGGAAGCGATTTAGTAGGAACTGAAATATCAAAAGAGAAATTTCCTCTACTTGTAAAATTAATAAATGCAAAGGATAAATTATCAGTACAAGTTCATCCAAATGATGAATATGGAATGAGAGTTGAAGGAGAACTTGGAAAAACTGAAATTTGGTACGTTGTTGAAGCTTTTGAAGGAGCTAACCTAATTGTAGGAACAAAAGATTGTACAAAAGAGCAATTCGTTAAAGCTATAGAAACTGGTGAATTTGATCAATACTTAAATAAAGTGCCAGTAAAAAAAGGTGATACTTTCTTTGTAAGAAGTGGATTAGTTCATGCTATCTGTGAAGGAGTTATAATAGCTGAAATTCAACAAAATAGTGATACAACTTATAGAGTATACGATTATAACAGAGGAAGAGAAATCCATGTTGAAAAAGCTTTAGACTGTATTGATTTCTCATTAACAGGGGATAAGGCTAAAGGATTAAAAGTATCATATGATCAATATGACAAAACTTATCTTTCATTATGTGAATACTTCTCATTAGAAAAATATGATATACATGGAGTATGTGAAGAAGAAAGTGATAAAGAAAGATTCTTTATATTTACATGTGTTGAAGGAGAAGGTATAGTAACTTCAGAAGAAGGTGAATTATCAATTAAAAAAGGTGATAGTATATTCATACCTGCATCATTAGGAAAATATGCTTTAAAAGGAAATATATCATTATTAAAGAGTTATGTTCCTAAAAAAGGCGCTGTTGAAGAAGAAATTCTTTCAATAGTAAAAGCTTAATATAGTATTTATTTAATTTGAAATTTTTAAGATAGTGCCTCTTCATGAGAGTATTATTTATATAATAATTATAAAATTAAGTATATATAATTAGAAAAGAGTATATCGAAACTGATTTAAAAATAATCAATGGTTATGAATAATTTATTTGGAATATTAAATTCTGAATTAATAAAAATTGCTACTTATTATTGAGATAATTGGTTTTAGATATGCTCTTTTATTTATATATATGTAAAAGTGGACAAATTTAACTAATGAAATTATAATAGAAAAGTAAAACTTAATTATTAGAAAGTGAGTGTAGTTATGGGAATTGATTTTTTATTCATATTTAAGGCCTTAATAATCGCAGTTGTTGAAGGTCTTACAGAGTTTGTTCCTGTTTCCTCAACAGGACATATGATTTTAGTTGGTGACCTTATTCATTTTAATACACAATCAGGTGGATTCCCTGAAATGTATGAAGTTGTTATTCAGTTAGGTGCCATACTAGCAGTTGTAGTTTTATACTGGAGAAAGATAAGTGATTCAGTAGTTGAATTTTTTAGCTACATATTTGCATTTATATTATCTAAAACTTCAGGAGATAAAAGACTGTATGAAAGTAAACTTGCTAAATCAGAAACTGGATTTAGATTTGGTATAAATGTTATTATAGGAACAATACCAGCAGCTATTTTAGGACTTTTATTCCATGATGAAATAAAAAAATATTTATTTTCAACTAAAACTGTGGCTATAGGATTCATAGTAGGTGGTATCCTACTTATAGTTGTAGAAAATAACTTTAGAAGAAGAGCTAAGAGAAGTAAAGTTGTAAAAGATATTGATAAAATATCATATAAACAATCATTACTAGTTGGATGTTTCCAATGTCTTTCTTTATGGCCTGGAATGTCAAGAAGTGCCTCAACAATCATGGGAGGTTGGATTTCTGGATTAAATACGACAATTGCTACTGAATTCACATTCTTCTTAGCAATACCAGCTATGATTGGAGCATCAGGATTAGATTTATTTAAGTTTGATTATTCTCAAATGAATGCAACAAACTGGATTGCATTAATATTAGGATTTATAGTTGCATTTATAGTTTCATTAGTTGTTATAAACAAGTTTATAAACTACTTAAAGAAAAAGCCAATGAGAATCTTTGCTATATACAGAGTATTTGCAGGTATTTTATTAGCTATATTAATATTTACTGGTGTAATTAGTTAATTATAAAAGACAAGGAATTAAGATCCTTGTCTTTTTTTATTTTTTTACAACTAATAATAGTTTTACTAATATTTAAGTAAAAAAACTTGATTTTTCTTAATTTTTAAAATAATTTTGCTTTTCATAAAAACGTTTATATGATATCATTTACTTAAAGGGTAATTGTAAAAAACTTACAAACTATGATATAAGATTGTTTAGAGGAGGATTTTATATGATGCAACCAATTAAAAAAATCGCTATACTAACAGGCGGAGGAGATTGTCCTGGATTAAACGCAGTAATAAGAGCTGTAACTAGGACTGCAATTTTACAGTATGGATATGAAGTTATAGGTTATAAATTTGGATATAGAGGTCTTTATAATAATGACTTTATCAAATTAGATCTTGATTCTGTTTCTGGAATACTTCATAGAGGAGGAACAATTCTTCATAGTTCAAATAAGGACAACCTATTTGATTATCAAGTTGAAGATGAAAATGGTGAGATAGTAAAAAGAGATGTTTCTGATATAGGTGTTGCTAATTTAAAGAAAGAAGGCGTTGATGCTTTAGTTGTTATTGGAGGAGATGGAACATTAACTTCAGCAAGAGACTTCTCAAGAAAAGGAGTAAATGTTATAGGAGTTCCTAAAACAATAGACAATGATTTATTAGCTACAGATGTAACTTTTGGATTTAATACTGCAACAGAAATAGCTACAGAAGCTTTAGATAGACTTCATACTACAGCTGAGTCACATCATAGAATAATGCTTTTAGAAGTTATGGGAAGAAATGCTGGTTGGATTGCTTTAGAATCAGGTATAGCTGGTTCAGCAGATGTAATATTACTACCTGAAATACCTTATGATATAAATAAGATAGTTGAAAAAGTAAGAGAAAGAGAAGAAGCCGGAAAACAATTTACAATTATTGTGGTTGCAGAAGGAGCAAAACCTAAAGATGGAGAAATAGTTGTTTCTAAAATAGTTGATGATAGTCCAGATCCAATAAGATTAGGTGGGATTGCTAATAAACTAGCTAATGATTTAGAAGGATTAATAAAAAATCATGAGATAAGAAGTACTGTTCTTGGACATATCCAAAGAGGGGGAAACACTTCTACTTATGATAGAATACTTTCTACTAGATATGGTGTTAAAGCTGTTGAACTTATCAATAGTAATTTATTCGGGAATATGGTTGCATTAAAAGGAAATAACATATCTTTTGAAAGTTTAGAAAATGTAATTGGATATACTAAGGATGTAGATCCAGAAGGAGAAATGGTAAAAGCAGCAAAAAGTATAGGAATTAGTTTTGCTGATTAAGAGTATAAAAACACTCATCTATATGATGAGTGTTTTATTTTCTATTTAGTAAAATTTTACTTATATTAATGATTAAAATTGCTAATACTTTAAAGGGATTAAAATAAATGTTTAAACGTTAACAAGAAAAAATTTACAATTAATACTTCAAAATTTTCTGAAAATATGGTACACTTTAAACAAGGCAACATTAAAAGCAACATTAAAAGAAAGCTGGTGGGTATTTATGAAAGAAGTTCAAAAATATTTAGAGAGCAGAATCGGTTCGTATAGCTTTTTCTTTGAGGATTTAAAGAGTGGTTATACTTATGGTTACAATGAAAACGTTAAAATGGTTTCAGCAGGTTGTATGAAATTACCTATAGCTATAGCTCTTATAAAACAAGTAGAAGATGGTAAAATAGACTTTTTAGATAAAGTTAAAATAGAAAGTTCAGACAAAGTCTATGGAACTGGAATAATACACGAGTTTGGAGAAAGAGAATATACTGTATTTGAACTTTTGGTAGCAATGCTTATACAAAGTGATAATACAGCAGCTAATAAAATAATTGATTTAGTTGGCATGAATAAAATAAACGAAATCATCAAAGAGTTAGGAATGAAAAATACTGAGCTTAATAGAAAGACCGCTGATGAAAGAAATTTCAAATCAGATATAGAAAATTATACAACAGCTTATGATTTAACTCTAGCTTGGAGAAAACTTAGCGAAGGATCTTTCTTAAGTACAGAGAACTCTCAGATGCTTATAGATATACTTACACGACAACAGATTAAAAACAAACTAGCTTTATATATACCAGATAATCTTAAGTTTGATATATCAAGTAAAACTGGAGATAAAAAAGGTGTAGAAAATGACACTGAATTAATTCATACTCAAAAAGGAAATTTTGCTTGTACAGTTATGTCTAGCGGAATTCCTAATTCTGTATATGGAACTGTTACTTTGGCAAAATCTGGTAAAATGATGTGGGATGCAATCATGAACAATTGGCATTAAAATTAACATTAAACCCTCGATTTATGAGGGTTTAATTTTTTATGAGTATTGAGTATATAGACACTTATATTGTTACTAGAGCAATTAAAGGTTAAATAAGAAGAGGTATAAACTTACTAAGTGATTGTTATTCCAAAGTTTGGAATTATGTCGGCAGGAAGTATTCCTAGGTAAATACATACAATCAATACAATAACACAAAATGCAATTACTTTTAATGCCTTAGCAGCTACCTTTAATATTATATAAACACATAAGGCTACTATTAACACAGTTATTATAGTTTCCATAATTATCTCCTTCCAAGTATATTCTTCATTTACTAAATAGATTGCAAATTATTCATATTAGTCTTTAAAACAAAGCTTGAGACTAAGTCGTTAATCAATATATGAAAAGAATACTTATTTCAATTATTATAGCTAATTAATTTACTTTTTTCTACTTTATTTAGGTTACAGTATAATTAAATGTATAAATAGTTATTTTTTTTTACGTTAAAAATTTTAATAGAAATAAATGCTAAAAGTTTATTGACATAAAAATTTTAATATGATATCATAAGCACAATGAAAGCAGTCCAGTGAGGCTGATTAATGAATAACCTTTAAATTTGATCCAGAGAGGTCAATAAGGAAGTTATATAGTTGAATTATAATCTTGCGAGATTTATTTTATACGCGAAAAGTCTTCCTTATCATAGGAAGACTTTTTTTTGAGTAAAATTATATAGCTTTTCTTCTTTAAATTAACACAGAGAGGTTAAAAAGGAGTGAATTTTTATGTTAAAAAACAAACATTTATTAGACCCATCAGATTTCACAGTAGAGGAATTTGATGAAATTTTCAAATTAGCACATCAAATAATGGCAAATCCAAAAGAATATCAAGACATATGCAAAGGTAAAATCCTAGCAACGCTTTTTTATGAGCCAAGCACTAGAACAAGATTATCTTTTGAATCAGCAATGCTTAGACTTGGTGGACAAGTTATAGGTTTCTCAGAACCAAACTCTTCATCAGTTGCTAAAGGAGAATCACTAAGGGATACTATTAAAACAATAAATTGCTATGCAGATCTTATAGCAATGAGACATCCTTTAGAAGGTGCGGCAAAAGTTGCTTCAATGTATTCAGATATCCCAGTTATAAATGCAGGAGATGGAGGTCATCAGCATCCGACTCAAACATTAACAGACCTTCTTACAATAAAAGAATACAGAGGAAATCTAGAAGGAAATACAATTGCATTATGTGGAGACTTAAAATTCGGTAGAACAGTGCATTCTCTTATAAAAGCACTTTCAAGATATAAGAACAACAAGTTCATCTTAATATCTCCAATAGAACTTAGAATCCCAAATTATATTAGAGAGCAAATCTTAGAAAAAAATAATATAGAGTATAAAGAAATAACTAGTTTAGAGGAAGGCCTTAAAGAAGCTGATATTTTATACATGACAAGAATACAAAGAGAAAGATTTGTAGATCAAAGCGAGTATGAAAGATTAAAAGATGTATATGTATTAGATGAAGCAAAAATGAAGAGTGCCAAAGAAGATATGATGGTTCTTCACCCTCTTCCAAGAGTAAATGAAATAGCTTATGAAGTAGATGAAGATTCAAGGGCATTATACTTCAAACAAGCTAAATGCGGAATGTATGTAAGAATGGCATTAATGGCGAAACTTTTAGGGGAGGCGTAATAAGATGAAGAATAAAGAAGTACAAAATCATAAATGTAAAAATACAAAATGCATAACTCAAGTAGAAAAATATGTTCCTCAAAGTTTTACTTTGATAGATGAAAAGAACGATACATATCATTGTGATTACTGCCACGCAGAAAACACTTTTCCAAAGTTTTAATTTGAGGAGGAAATAATTAAGATGGATTTGCTAATTAAAAATGTAAATTTAATAGATGAAAGTAACAACTTTTTTGGTGATATATATATAGAAAAAGGATTAATAAAAGAATTAGGAACTGAATTAAATAAAGAGTGTGAAACAATAGATGGTAAGGGCTTAGTACTTATGCCAGCATTCATAGATACTCATGCACACTTTAGAGATCCAGGATTTGAATATAAAGAGGATATAGAAAGTGGCTCTAAGGCGGCAGTAAGAGGAGGGTATACAACTGTAACTCTAATGCCAAACACTAAGCCAGTTTGTAGCTCAAAGGAAATTTTAGATTATGTAGTTAACAAAGGTAAGGATGTTGGACTAGCAGATTTATACCAAACAGTTTCTATAACTAAGGATTTATCAGGTGAGGAAATAAATCATCTAAATGAATTCAAAGGAGATCCTAATGTTAAGGCAATAACTGATGATGGTAAAGGCGTATCTGACTCTAAGATTATGATGGAAGCTATGAAGGTAGCTATGGAAAATAACTGGGTAGTAATGTCTCATGCAGAAAGCCCAGAATTTTCAAAAGTGGACATGCGTCTAGCTGAGAATATGATGACTTGGAGAGACATTGCCTTAGCAAAGTTTGTAGGTTGTAAGTTACACATGTCTCATGTCAGTACTAAGGAAGCTATAAAGTATATAATAGATGGAAAAAATGATGGAGTTAAAGTAACTTGTGAAGTAACTCCTCACCATATAGCTTTAAATAACAAGGTTAATAATTACAGAGTTAATCCTCCTATAAGAGAAGAAGAGGATGTTAACTTCATAATAAAAGCAATAAAAATGAATTATGTTGACTGTATAGGAACAGACCATGCTCCGCACTCAAAAGAAGATAAGGAAAAAGGAGCACCTGGCATGATTGGAATTGAACAAGCTTTCTCAATCTGCTATACGAAGTTAGTTAAAGAAAATCATATTAACTTAAATAAGCTAAGCCAATTAATGAGTGGAAATGCTGCTAAGTTATTAAATATAAATAAGGGAAAACTTCAACCAGGTTTTGCAGGAGATTTAGTTTTAGTAGATCTAAACAAGAAAAGAATATTAAAAGAAGAAGATATAGTATCTAGAAGTAAAAATACGCCATTTAATGGAATGGAATTTTACGGAGATGTGGTATTAACAATAAAAGACGGAAAAATAGTTTATAAAGGTGAGTTTTAGGAGGTATATATGATAGCTGATAAATTGTTTGAAAAGGTAGAAAAAAATGGATTGGTTTGTGTTGGATTAGACACTAGCTTAGACTATATACCAGAAGAATTCAAAAGTAAGTTTTCAAATGAAGCTGATATGTTATTCGCTTTCAATAAGGAAATTATAGATGCAACACTAGATGTATCTGCATGCTTCAAAGTTCAAATAGCTTACTATGAAGCTCTTGGTCTTAAGGGATTAGAAGCTTACAAAAATACATTAAGCTACTTAAGAGAAAAAGATGCTTTAATCATAGCTGATATAAAAAGAGGAGACATAGCAGCAACAGCGAAAATGTATGCAAAAGCTCACTTCGAAGGTGATTTTGAAAGTGACTTCATAACTTTAAACCCATACATGGGAATGGATAGTATAGATCCATACTTACCTTATATAGAGAAAAATGAAAAAGGAGTTTTTGTACTAGTAAGAACTTCAAACAAAGGAGCTGAAGATATAGAGTATCTGGAGGCTGGAAATGGAAAGAAAGTTTACGATGTAGTTGGAGAAAAGTTAAATACTTTAGGTAAAAACTACTTAGGAAAACATGGTTATAGCTCAATAGGTGGAGTTGTAGGATGTACTCACCAAGAAGAGGCAAAAGAAATGAGAGCTGAATTAGATACAATGCCATTCTTAATACCTGGATAT
This sequence comes from Clostridium sp. LIBA-8841, assembly GCF_034439435.1. Taxonomy (GTDB): domain Bacteria; phylum Bacillota; class Clostridia; order Clostridiales; family Clostridiaceae; genus Sarcina. The sequence goes on from NZ_JAPCKJ010000002.1 coordinate 74,245, forward strand.
GGTGCACAAGGTGGAACTGCAGAAGATGTAGCAGCTTACCTTAATAATGGAAATGGTGGAATTGTAAACTCTTCAAGAAAGATCTTATTAGCATACAAAGCTATGGAAGATAGTAAAAACTTTGCAGAGTGTGCTAGAAAAGAAGCGATTTCAATGAGAGATAGCATAAGAGAAGCAATTTTAAAATAGAGAGAACTTGGGAGGACAGATTATGGCTATGGAATATTTCAAAGGCAAAGTAAAAGAAAATATTGAATTAGTAGAGGGAATATACTCATTAATAGTAGGGCATGAAGCTAAAGTAAATGCAGGACAATTCTATATGATAAAAACTCCAAACACTTTCTTAGGAAGACCAATAAGTGTTTGTGAGGTAAATGAAAATGATGTACGTTTCGTGTATGCTACTATTGGAGCTGGAACAAATGAAATGAAAAAAATGATTCCTGGAGATGAAATAGAAATAATAGGTCCTTTAGGAAATGGCTTCGATGTAACTAAGGATTATGGAAGAGTTGCTTTAGTAAGTGGTGGTATAGGAACTGCACCAATGTTAGAACTTGCGAAAATGCTTAGAAAGAATAATCCAGAAATAAAAATGGATTTCTATGGTGGCTTTAGAGATGATATATACCTAGTAGATGAAATAGGAGAATATGTAGGAAAAACTAAAATTTCAACAAATACAGGTAAACATGGACACAAAGGTTTTGTAACAGAAATTCTTCCTCTTCAAAAGTATGATACAGTACTATGCTGTGGACCAGAGATTATGATGAAGAGGGTTGTTGAAATGTGCAAAGAGGCTGGTGTTAATGTGTATGTTTCTATGGAAAAGCACATGGCTTGTGGAGTAGGAGCTTGCTTAGTATGTACATGTAAAACAAAATCAGGAAATAAAAGAACTTGTAAAGATGGTCCAGTATTCAATGGCTTAGAAGTTGAATTATAATTTAGGAGGGGTTAAGTATGTTAAAGACAGTTATAAATGGAGTAGATTTTAAAAACCCTGTTATAGCAGCATCAGGTACTTTTGGTTTTGGAGCTGAATACAATAACTTCTATGATGTGGGAGAACTAGGGGGAATAAGTTCAAAAGGACTAACTCTTAATGGTAGAGAAGGTAATGAAGGAATAAGAATATATGAAACACCTCAAGGGATCATGAATTCAGTAGGACTTCAAAATCCAGGAATAGAAAAATTTATAGAAGTAGAACTTCCTAAAATGTTAGAACTAGATACAAACATAATAGCAAATGTAGGTGGAGCTACTATAGAAGATTATGAAAGAGCAGTTTCACTTTTAAATAAAGAAAAAGTAGACATGATAGAGTTAAACATCTCTTGTCCTAATGTAAAATCTGGGGGAATGGCCTTCGGAATACAATCAGATGTAGCTTATGAAGTAGTTTCTAAGGTAAGAAAAATTTGTGATAAGCCTCTAATGGTAAAATTATCACCAAATGCTGAAAATATATGCGACATGGCATATAGATGTGCAGAGGCTGGAGCGGATTCAATATCACTAATAAATACATTAAAAGGAATGGCAATAGATATAAAAAATAGAAAGCCAGTATTCAATAATGTGTATGCAGGACTTTCAGGTCCAGCTATAAAACCAGTAGCACTTAGAATGGTTCATGAAGTTGCTAAAACTGTAGATATTCCAGTAATAGGACTAGGTGGAATTTCAACAGCAGAGGATGCAATAGAATTTATGATGGCAGGAGCTTCTGCTATACAGATAGGAACAATAAACTTTGTAAATCCTAAAGCAGGTGTAGAAATAATAAAAGGTTTAGAAGGTTTCTGTAGAAGAGAAGGCTTAAAGAACATTAAAGAAATAGTAGGTTGCATAAAGTAGTAAGATTGTATTGAAACCTAACAATAAAACTTACAAATATATTCCGAGAATTATTAGATTTCGCTAAGAATTTATAGTTATTATTCCAAAAATATTACTAAAGCTTCGAAACTAGCTTCGCGTCGAACAATCTTAGCTTTTTAACGTAATATTTTCTACATAATAACTTAAATTCTAAAGCTTATCTAAATATCCTCTTCATACTATTTGTAAGTTTTATTAAAAGATAGTTGTACACAATCTTAGGTAAAGTAAATAAAATTAATTAAAGGAACAAATAAAAAGAAAAGTTTTGGAGGAGTTAAATATGAAAAATACAGACGTTATGGTTATAGATACATTAAAAGAGGTTGGAGCTTTATTAGAAGGACATTTCTTACTATCATCAGGAAGACACTCTAATAGATACTGCCAATGTGCTCAATTATTAAAACATCCAGATAAAGCTGAAAAAGTATTAAAAGTTGTTGCAGATCAATTAAAGGACATCGACTTTGACTTAGTTGTAGGACCAGCTATGGGAGGCGTTATAGTAGCTTACGAATTAGGAAGACAATTAGGTAAGCCAGCAATCTTCACTGAGAGAGTAGATGGAGAAATGACTCTTAGAAGAGGATTCACTATAGAAAAGGGACAAAAAGTAGTAATAACAGAGGATGTTGTAACTACAGGTAAGAGTTTTAAAGAAGCTGCAAAAGTAATTGAAGAACAAGGCGGAGAAGTTGTAGCAGTAGTTTGTATAGTAGATAGAACTCCAGGAAATGTAACAGACTTCCCAATGTATAGTTCAATAAAACTTGATATAGAAAGCTTTGAGGCAGAAAACTGCCCACTATGTAAAGAAGGTACACCTTACATTAAACCAGGTAGCAGAAACATAAAATAGTATAAAAACTTTAAATGAATTTATATATCAAATAAAAACTTCAGTACATATTGTACTGGAGTTTTTATATTTTACTAATTTGTTAAAATATTGTATTATAATTGGAATGTGTAAAAAATTAACTTATAATTTTAAATATACAATAAGTTCCAGTTTGATAGGGAGGAGATTAAATGATAACTACTTTATCAAAACATAGGAATAAGATTATAGGTTTAACTCTTTTTATAATTGCAATTATTATATTGGCTATGGTTCCCACAGATGATTTTCCATTTGATAAACCTAATCTTAAAATAACTTATGATAATGAAAAAGTTTCTACAATCAATGGAGAATTTAATTGGTTTAATAAAGAGTTAGGTGGAAACAGTACTTTTGCAGAGCCTTTAGAGAATTTAAATAAGCCAATATATGCAGAAGGCGGAGAAACACTCCAAATAAAGTTTTCTAAAGAACCTAATTCTGTAACTATCCAAGAACTGTCTACTACCCCTTATACAGATTATGAATATTTAAATGGAGATTCAAAGAAGGAATATTCTTTTATATTACCTAAAGAAAAGGGAGAATATTACTTTGAAGTGAAAGGAGTTTGGGATGAAACTCATAATATAGCTGAGATATTTAAGGTTTGCATTGAATAATATTAAATAGTTTATTCTTATTATTTTCATATTAAATATAATTGTTGTTTTAAAGAAGTAATGATAGTAATGTATGAAATATAAACAAGCGATAATTTAACTTGTCTATATTAATGATTTACTTATTTTTAGATTTTATAAAATTATATTAACTAAAGGGGAGAAATTTATGAGGGAAGAAGAGATTTTAAAATTTGAAAGTGAAGAAGAAAGAGTGTCCGCCTTATATGATATATTTAATGAAAGTACTAGGCTTTCATCAAAGGCTAATCAGGTTGAGTTTTTGACAACAGTAAGAAACATTGAAAAGTTTCTTAAACCAGGAATGAAGATTCTTGATTTAGGGGCTGGTACTGGAGAATATAGTCTATATTTTGCTAAAAAAGGTTTTCAAGTAACAGCTATTGAATTAGTTGAAAAACATGTTAAAGAAATCAAAGAAAAATGTGAGAAGGACATGAATTTAAGCGTTTTTCAAGGTAATGCATTAAACATATCTAATATTGAAGAAAATAGTTATGATATTGTACTATGTTTTGGTCCTCTATATCATTTAAGTAAGATTGAAGATAGAATGAAATCTATAGAAGAGGTAAAAAGAGTTTGTAAAGATAATGGAAAAATGTTTTTTGCCTTTATATCTAATGATATGGTAATAACTACAGAAACTATGTGTTATAATCCAAACTTTTTAAAAGGAGATGCTTATGATCATGAAACATTTAAGTTAGTTGATTATCCTTTTGTATTTCACAGTGTAGATCAGTGTAGAAAACTACTAAATGACTCTGGGGTTGAAATTATTTCTGAAATTGCTGCAGATGGATTAAGTGAGCTTTTAGCAGATAAAATAAATAATATGGATGAAGAGGACTATAATCTATGGTTAAATTATCATTATCATTGTTCGGAAAAACCAGAGTTTCTAGGATATAGTAACCATTTATTGTTTATAGCTGAAAAATAATATTATTTTTAATTAAAGAGGTTTTATGGATTTAGAAAAAGTAATTTTAAAAAAAGATTCAATTAATGATATAAAAAGTATAGCTTTATTATATGAAAGTGCAGGCTGGATTAATTATACTGAAGATTTAAATAAATTAGAAAGAGCATTTAAAAATTCACTAAAAATAACTTCAGCTTGGCATGGTGAAAAGTTAGTAGGTCTTATTAGAGTTGTTGGTGATGGTTTAACTATAATATATATACAAGATATAATTGTACTTCCTGAATATCAAGGAAATGGTATTGGGAGAGGATTAATTAATTCTGTATTAGATGAATATAAAAATGTTAGACAAAAAGTATTGATAAGTGATGATAAAGAAGCTTCAGTCGAGTTTTATAAAAAGGTTGGTTTTAAATCAATTGATAATTATAATGGAGTAGCTTTTGTAAATTATATAGAATAACTTTAAAATACAAAACCTCAGTAATTATTACTGAGGTTTTAATTATAAAATAATTAAGTTAATGACTTCATATACCTAAGATAATTTATAAGTGTTTTCTAAAGAATGCTTCCATAGCTCCGTTTTTATTTATTGAAGATATAAAACCACATTCTTTAAAACCTCTTCTCATATTCCATTTTTGAGCCTTTGTTAGAATTATTATTTAGGAACTTAATAATAATTCTGAATTTTTTTCAATCATTTGATTTACAACTCTAGCATTAAATTTCATAAAAAACCTTTCCTTATATCTATATTTATTTGACTTATTAAAATTACTATGATATTCTTATTTAGCAGTTGGTACTTAATGGTGCTGTAGCATAGAGCATGGATCTTTAACTGGAACCATGCTCTATTTTTTATGTTAATATAATTTTAGAGTATTAATATGTTTTTTTAATAAACATATATTAAATTTATTAAAGAAGAAATTTGAAAGGAAAAGGATAAGAGCATTGAATTTTTTAGAACTTGGAATAAATGAAAGATTAACAAAAAGACTATTAAAAAGTGGAATTAAAACTCCAACTAAAATACAAGAAGATAGCATACCGCATATATTAAATGGAGCTGATTTAATAGGTGAGGCAAAAACAGGAACAGGAAAAACTTTAGCATTTTTATTACCTACAGTACAAAATATTGATGAGAATAGCAAAGATACTCAAGTACTTGTTATATCACCTACAAGAGAACTTGCTATTCAGATAACTGATGAGGCGAAAAATTTAACTAAAGCAACATACATAAAAGTTTTAGCCGCATATGGTGGAAAGGATGTATCATCACAGGTTAATAAATTAAGACAATCTATACATATGGTAATAGCAACTCCTGGAAGATTGCTTGATCATATAGAAAGAAAAACTATAGATTTAAGTAAGATTAATACTGTTATAATTGATGAAGCTGATCAAATGCTTCTTATGGGATTTAGAAATGAAATTACAGAAATCATGAAGCATGTTCCAAAGAAAGCTCAAACACTTTGTTTTTCTGCAACTATGGATTCAGCAGTTAAAAAACTTGCTTATAGATACATGAATGATCCTATAATGGTAAAAGTTGAAGAAGAAACTCTAGTTGTTGATAAAATAAGACAAGAGGTAGTTGAAACAACAGATAGGTGGAAACAGGATGCTCTTTGTACAGTATTAGAAGAGGATAATCCTTTTATGGCTATAATATTCTGTAGAACAAAAAGAAGAGCTGATGAGCTTGAAGCAGGTTTTAGTAAAAGAGGAATAGCATGTGAAAAGATACATAGTGATGTTTCTCAAGCAAAGAGAGAAAAAATTATGAAGCAATTTAGAAAATGTACTATTCAATATCTTATTGCTACAGATGTTGCCTCAAGGGGAATAGATATAACAGGTGTAACTCATATATATAACTATGATATACCAGAAACTGTAGAAAGTTATGTTCATAGAATAGGAAGAACAGGTAGAGCTGGAGATGAAGGATATACATGTATGTTTATAGATCCAAAGAACCTACCTATGTTAAAACAAATTGAGGATACTTTACAAATAAGTATAAATAGAAGAGATGTAGATATAAAGAAAACTAAATAATAATTAACATAGCTATCTCCTATTACTAATTTTAGCGAATTGGAGATGGCTTTTTTTAGTTTATTAAGATCTAAATAATAAATGTAATCTTTCTACTTATTAGTTGATATTTAAAGGGATTTAAATTATAATTACTAAGAAATAATTATTATTATTTTGAATTAAGAGATGATTTATTTTGAATATTTTATTACAATAGAATAATAGACATGAAAATATATAATATTATCTTGGAAGAAAGTTTCAAGAATGATACAGGAGGAATTTTTAATATGAAATTAATATCATGGAATGTTAACGGCTTAAGAGCTTGTGTTAAAAAAGGATTTTTAGATTATTTTAAATCTGAAGATGCTGATATATTTTGTTTACAAGAAACTAAGTTACAAGAAGGACAAATAGAGTTAGATTTAGAGGGATATCACCAGTATTGGAATTATGCTGAGAAAAAAGGATATTCAGGTACTGCTATATTTACAAAGAAAGAACCCCTAAATGTTTATTATGGTATAAATATGGAACATCATGATAAAGAAGGGAGAGTTATAACTTTAGAGTTTGAGGACTTCTTTATGGTAACTGTATATACTCCAAACTCTCAAACAGCACTTGCTAGATTAGATTATAGAATGCAATGGGAAGATGATTTTAAAAACTATCTTTTAGAACTTTCTTCTAAAAAAGGTGTAGTTGTATGTGGTGATTTAAATGTTGCTCATAAAGAGATAGATTTAAAAAATCCTAAGTCAAATAGAAAGAATGCTGGTTTTACAGATGAAGAAAGAGATAAATTCTCTACTTTATTATCAAGTGGATTTATAGATACTTTCCGTTACTTCAATCCAGAGGTAGAGGGAATTTATTCCTGGTGGTCATATAGATTTAATGCGAGAAAGAATAATGCTGGATGGAGAATTGATTATTTCTTAGTTTCAAATAGTTTAGAGTCAAGAATAAAAGATGCTTTTATAGATACAGAGGTATTAGGATCAGATCACTGTCCTGTTAAATTAATAATGGATTAATACTTAAAATAATAAAAACGTGCAAACACAGTGTAAGTTGTTTGTACGTTTTTATTATCAAGTAATAATTTTAATAAATTTTAGCTAAAAGCTTTCTTTTCTTGTTTATATAATACTTTTGAAAGTGGTAATGCTATAACTATACCTACACCAGCTTGCATTATATTACCTATTATATCCTTTGCTGAATAAGCTAAAGCACCTATAAGAGTATTAGAACTTCCTGTGAATAGTAATGCTATGATTGCTCCAGCGAAGAAATATGCTACTACCATAAAAACTCCTGAAATTAAGAAAGGATTTAAATAACTCTTTCTATGATTAACTTCTAAAAGATATCCTGCTATATATGCCATTAAAGCCTTTATTATAAAAGTAAATGGTGCCCAAATTATATATCCACCATATAAGTCTACAAGAGCCATACCAATACCGCTTGCTATAGCACCTCTTTTTTTACCTAATAATGCTGCAGATAAAAGAACCATGCAATCGCCTAGTTGAACATAGCCTCCAAAGGTTGGTATTCTTATTAAGCTTGCTGCTATAAATATTATTGCGATCATTAATGCTGTAAAGACTGTTTTATGAAATCTATTATCCGTATTAATATTCATTTTTTTACCTCCTGAATAAAAAATATAGTTATATATTAAAATATTATTAATATATTATCAAATGTATGGGTACAATTATATTTTATATATTCCCTTTAAAATTTATTTATTTATGATATACTTTTAAATAATACATAAATGGAAACCATACAGAAGAGGAGAGAAAAATATGAAAAAGAAGAACATAGCAGCATTTTTTGATATTGATGGAACAATATACAGAGAAGGACTAATAACAGAAGTATTTAAAAAAATAATAAAATATGAATTAGTTGATGAAACTAAATGGTATAAAGATGTACGTCCTGCTTTTATAAAATGGGATAAGAGACAAGGTGATTATGATGAATATTTACTTAAAATGGTTGATATATATACTGAGGCAATAAAAGGCATAAGTAATTATCATATAGAATACATAGCTAAAAAAGTAATAGAACAAAAAGGCGATAGAGTATATACATTTACTAGAGAAAGAATTAAATGGCACAAAGAACAAGGACACATAGTAATAGCTATTTCTGGCTCACCATATGAACTGGTAAAAGAGATGTCAGGAAAATATAATATGAATGATTTCAAAGGTACTATATACAAACTTGATGATAATAATACATATAATGGAGATATAATACCTATGTGGGATTCAGAAAGTAAAGAAAAAGCTATTTTAGAATTAAAAGAAAAATATAACATAGATTTAGAAAATAGCTATGCTTATGGAGATACTTCAGGTGATTTTACTATGTTTAAAAGTGTTGGAATACCATATGCAATTAATCCAACAAGAGAACTTCTAACAAAAGTTCTTGACTGTGATGAAATTAAAGAAAAAATTAAAGTTATTGTCGAAAGAAAAGATGTTACTTATGACTTAGATATAAATAATCTAAAACTTCTATAATAAGAAAAGCAACCTTTCATAAGAAAGGTTGCTTTTCTTATGAAAGTTCGTAATTATACTTAAAAATACGGGGGTTATACTTTGGGTAGTCATCATAATATACGTATATATACGAATTATTATAGAATATATTTGTTTAATGTACATATTAGTTAGAGGGTTAAAGTGTACGTCAAAATTAGAAAAACAAGTTAGAAAACTATTTAAAACATATTTAAAACAAGAATCATTAAATAATATTGAAAACTTTATTTAAACTTATACTAAAATAGCACAATAATATATAATAATTTGCTATAATATGTATATAAAAAGCGAAATGTGTAAAAGGGGAGACTTATATGGGTAACATTAAATTTTGTTCTATCCTTATAAAGGATGATTTTAATAATATTTTAATTTCAAAAAGAAAAGGTAAAAAAGCTGATGAACACTTATGGTATCTTTTTGACAGAAAAATAAAGGGTAGAGAAACTCCAGAAAAATGTGCAAATAGGGCTATAAAAGAAGATTTAAAAACTATAGTTTTCGATTTAAAGGAATTATATGATTTTAATATTAATGAAGAGGAAAGTTTAAGAGTGTTTACAGGATCTTTAAAAGAAAAGGTTACTTGTGGTGCAAACATAACTGCATACAAATGGATAAATAAAGATGAATTAAGTAACTATACTTTTGCAGATGGAGAATTAGAAAAGATAAACGCTTTTTTTGAGACTATATAAAACATGCCAATATTGGCATGTTTTTCTTTTATTGTTATAATAAAATTGTGAGGTGATTATTATGACATTATTAAGAAAGAAAATTTTAGGAGAAGATTTTCATGTTACTATAAAACCTATATATAATAGAGATGATACATTAGCATTTACTTTTTCACCAGATCAGAAGAGGGTAGAGGTTGGTGAAGAGATTACAATTACAGTAAAACATCCCACAGAAAAATATGATGCTTTCTGTGATGAATTAGTAGAACTTATAGCTAGATATCAAGAGATATAAAAAATACATATAAAAAAACAGTCCTTATGGACTGTTTTTTTATATTATTTTTCAGCAGTTTTTCCTATGAATTTATGTACAATTTTTTCACATGGTGGCATGAAAAATTGGATAGCCGGACCTGTGAAAAGAACTGCTATTATTGTACCAACACCAACAACACCAGCTAATAAGTAACCAACTACTAAGAAACTTAAATCTAAGCCGATACGTATCCAACGGTATTGGAAATTAGTTTTATCTCTTATTATAAGAGGAACTAAATCGTTTGGTGCAACTCCTAATTCAGTACTAACTAAGAATGAGAATCCTATAGCTATTATTATACAGCTTAAAGCTACAATCACACATTTTACAGGTAAGTTAAAACTACTAAGTGAAGTATCTAATCCAGCCTTTTGTAATAATCCCATAATAAAATCTATAGTAGGTCCTATTACTAATACAAGTACAAAAGTTCCAACTTTAAGTTGTTTTCTGTCAATAACGAAAATTCCAATAACTAAAGTAATAAGTATTATCATATTAGCTGTTCCAGTTGAAATACTTAAAGCTTTTGAAAGCCCTTGAGTAAATACAGTGAAAGGATCTGATCCTGCACCACTTAATAAAAATATTACAACGCCTAATTGTATGATTGCCATTCCTAATAAGAAAAATATAAGTTTAGGAATAAATTTTTCTTTTTTCATTTTTTAATACACTCCTTAATTTTTGAGTTTTGTGAATCGTATTATTGAATGTGAATTTAATATTTAACGTGTATTTAAAAACTTAAAAGAATACCAAACAAAATGATTATACAAGTTGTTCATCAATATGTCAAATATATTTAATAAACACATAAATTCTTTCACAATTTAATGATAAAATGGATAATAAAACTATATTATTTGTATAGATAAGAAAAATTGAAATGTAGGTAATTTTATCTTATAATTATTACGTTAGATATAGAGAGGTGACAAATATGAATGATAATAAGACTAAAGAACATATTGCTAGAATAGCAAAAGCTTCAACATATTTCATTTTTAAGAATGGTCCTGTAAATAAAATTCATAAGGAAAATAAAATTTCTGATGAAGAACTTAAAGAGATGCAAGAGTATATGCAAAATCACTTAGCATATCTTTATGAGGTTTTACTTGAAGAAGGTAATCTTAAAAAATATGAACTTATAATGAATACTATGAATCAATTCTATGTAAATGATGATACTGAAGTAGTATTAGCTGATGAGGGATTTGATGCTTTATATGAGCAATTATTCCCCAAAAGCAATAATATAATTATTAAATAAAAAAATGACTATGAGAATTTCTCATAGTCATTTTTTAATTACAACTAACCTCTGGAAGAAACTCTTCTTTAGCCTCTTCAATTTTAAGATTAGATTTTTTATTTCTTCTTAGGATAGACTCTACTATTATTGCTATAGCTCCATCACCTGTTACATTTGTTGCTGTACCAAAACTATCCTGTGCAGCATGTAATGCTATCATTAATGATTTTTCCACATTACCAAAGCCAAGCATACTTTCAAGTAAACCTAGAGAAGCCATAACACCACCACCAGGTACTCCTGGTGCTGCTACCATAGTTACTCCTAACATAACTATGAAAGGTAACATAAGTGATAATGTTGGAACTTGTCCTTTCATATACATTACAGCCATAGAAGCAAGTACTAAAGTTATAGTATCACCAGCCAAGTTTATTGTAGCTCCTAAAGGTATAACAAAGTCTGCAACATCTTCATCGACTTTATTTTCTATAGTACAGTTTAAAGTAACTGGAATTGTAGCTGCTGATGATTGAGTACCTAAAGCTGTCATATATGCAGGAATCATATTTTTTAACAGTTTAAATGGATTTTGTTTCTTTATAGTTCCAGCTAAAACATATTGAACTAATAAATAAGCTCCTTGTATTGAGAAAAGAACTACGTAAACAAGTCCAAAAGATTTTAAAGTAGTAAATATTTCACCATTATAGCTTAACTTAGCAAATATTGAAAGAATATATACTGGAACTAATGGTATTAAAAGATTTTTTATTGTTAATGAAACAACATGATTAAACTCTTCAGATACTTTTAATAAGTAACTATTTTTTATTCTTGATATTCCTATACCTAATAAGAATGCAAAAACCAAAGCAGACATAACACTAAACATTGGAGGTATGTCTATTGCGAAGTATGGTTCAACATTTACAGAGCTAGTACTTAAAGAAGCACTTACTATAAATTTAGGAAGTAATGAACGTCCTATAAAGAATGTTATTATACCTATTAAAAATGTTGATGCATATGCTATTAAAGTTGTTACTAAAAGTCCTTTTCCTGATTTGCTTCCTAAAGATGCGATTCCAGGTACTATAAATCCAACTATTATAAGTGGTATTAAAAAACTAAGTAAGTTTCCGAATAATCCATTGAAGGTCATTAATGCCCTAACGGGTATATCAAAATTTATGTAGGAACAACCTAGCCCAATCAGTATTCCTAAAATGATTGCAAAAAATATTCTCTTTATTAAAGATAAATTTTTCATAATAGCCCCCTTCTTGTATTTTTATTAAATACATCTGTTCTTTGTATGAGTACATATTACTATAATTAATATTTAAAGTCAAGGTAATTATTAATTATAGTAATAAAATATATTCTTTTTATAAATGTAATTTATTGATTGGGTTTCATTAACAATAAAAAAAGATTGACAATTTGTAAATTAAACTGCATAATTATTAATATAAAGTGAATAACTGAGATAGAGGCGCGATGATTAATAGTATCTTTGCAGAGGTAAGCACTATGAAGCAAAGAGAAAGGATGAATCGCCGAAACCAGTAGAAGAGGCTTTAATTCTATTAGGTTGGGGTTGCATATAATATATGTAACACTGTCACAATTAGTTTTGTGGTGTGCTATCATGAAAGAAGAGTATTGTTTAATAAGACTTTACAAACCCTTAAGCATGAAACCACGCTTAAGGGTTTCTTTTGTTAGCGGAACTTAGTTATCACTTATGGGTTAATTATTAAAACCATAAGGAGGACTAAAAAATGAGTCAGGAACAAAATACTAATCTAAAAAGGGGATTAAAATCAAGACATCTTAGTATGATTGCAATGGGTGGAGCCATAGGTACAGGTATTTTCTTAGCAATGGGAGATACTTTGCATCAAGCAGGTGTTGGAGGAGCTTTTGTAGCTTACGGAGTAATAGGAATAATGGTTTATTTCTTATGTACAAGCTTAGGAGAAATGGCAACATATATGCCAGAGACAGGTTCCTTTGGAACTTATGCAACAAAATTCGTAGATCCAGCCTTTGGATTTGCTTTAGGATGGAACTATTGGTATAACTGGGCTATAACAATAGCAGCAGAGATGGTTGCAGGTTCTTTATTAATGAAATTCTGGTTTCCAAATGTTCCAGCTATGGTATGGAGTGCGTTATTTTTAGTAATTATATTAGGTCTTAATTTATTATCTGCTAAAGCTTACGGAGAATCAGAATTTTGGTTTGCAGCAGTAAAAGTTGCTACTGTTATTATTTTCTTAATTATAGGAGTTCTTATGATATTTGGAATAATAGGAGGAGAAAAAGTAGGCTTTAAAAATTTCTATGCTAATGGTGGTCCATTTATTGGAGGAGCAAAATCTATATTCATGATTTTCTTAATAGCTGGCTTCTCATTTCAAGGAACTGAGTTAGTAGGGGTTGCCGCTGGAGAAAGTGAAGATCCTGAAAAAAATGTACCAAAGGCAGTTAACACAATCTTCTGGAGAATTTTATTATTTTATTTAGGAACAATCTTAGTAATTGGAGCTTTAGTACCTAATGCTCAAGCAGGAGTAGAAACAAGTGCTTTCACAGTAGTTTTTGAAAAAATAGGGCTAGCTGGTGCGGCATCTGTTATGAATGCAATAATACTTACATCAGTTTTATCAGCTGGTAACTCAGGAATGTATGCATCTAGTAGAATGCTTTATGCTATGGCTAAAAGTGGAATGGCACCTAAGATATTTCAAAAAACAAATTCTAGAGGAGTGCCAGTTAATGCAATAATATTAACAACAATAATTGCTAGTTTATGTTTCTTAACAGGTATTTATGCTGAGAATACTGTATATGTATGGCTTGTAGCAGCATCTGGTTTATCTGGATTTATAGCATGGCTTGGTATTGCAATATGTCACTATAGATTTAGAAGAGCTTATGTAGCACAAAGGAAAGATATGAGTAAATTAGTTTATAAAGCTAAATTATTTCCACTTGGACCTATAATTGCTTTAATATTATGTGGAATAATCGTTTTAGGACAAGGATATGCTTATTTAGATGTTAGAAATGGAATAGACTGGGGTGGGTTAATTTCATCATATATAGGAATTCCTTTATTCCTAGGTTTATTTTTCTACTATAAATTTAAACATCATACTAAATTAATAAAATTAGAAGATGTTGATTTAAGTAGAGATAATTTTAATTACCATGAATTAGAAGATGTTGATTTACCTTTAGAAGAATTTAAAGATGTTTATTAATTAAAGGGAATTTTAAATAGTATACAATTTCAAAAAGAGTCTATTACAAATAGGCTCTTTTTTATTAGGTTTTATTTAAAGGTGGAGTAGAGAAGTGTATAATTTTAAAAAAGAGACAGTATTTTAATTAAATAAAATACTGCCTCTTTTATTTTCTTACTAATAAATTTGTTTAATTACATAGCTTTGATCAGTTAAAGCCTTTTTAATTTCAGCAATATGAGAATGACCATTAGTTTCTAAGGTTATTTCTATAACCATATTTTTAAGCGCATCTGTTGCCTTAAAATTATTGTGTTCAAGTTTTACTATATTAGCATTTACGTCTGTAAGTATTTTTGAAATTCTAAAAATTTGTCCTGGCTTATGAGGAACTTCTAAGCTAAATCCAAAAAGTCTACCTTTAGAAACTAAAGCGCTATTTATTAATGAGGTTATGGTAACCATATCTATGTTACCACCACTTATTATTGATACTATATTTTTATCTTTAAAATTCAATTTAGAAGAGGCAGCTAAAGAAACAGCTCCTGAAGCTTCAGCTAAAAGTTTGTGCTTTTCACTTAAGGTAAAGAAAGCTTCAACTATTTCATGGTCTGAAACTGTTATTATATCATCTACATATTCTTTTATGAAATTAAAGGTTAAATCACCAGGTTTTTTTACAGCAATACCATCTGCAATTGTATCTACAGATTTTAAATTGATTATTTCTCCTGATTTAAAACTTTGTTCCATAGCATTAGCACCTTCAGCTTGAACTCCTATTATTTTTACATTAGGATTTAATTCCTTAGCAGCTAAAGAGACTCCACTTATAAGACCACCTCCACCAATTGGACAAAGAATAACATCTACATCTTTTAAATCTTCGAAAATTTCTAAAGCTACAGTACCTTGACCATATATTACATCGATGTCATTAAATGGATGTATAAATAAAGTACCTTCTTCTTCTTCTATTCTTTTAGCTTCGTTAAAAGCATCATCATATACATATCCTGATAAAACAACATTTCCACCTAAATCTTTTGTAGATTGAATTTTTAATAGAGGAGTTGTTTTAGGCATTACTATTGTTGATTTAACACTTGCTTGAGAAGCGGCAAAAGCTACACCTTGAGCATGATTCCCAGCAGAAGAACATACAACGCCTCTTGCTTTTTCTTTCTCTGATAAGGATCTTATCTTATTTAATGCGCCTCTAATTTTATAAGCACCTGTTAATTGTAAGTTTTCACATTTCATATACACTTGATTCTCAGATTTCCTTGAGAATACCTCACTATATATTAAAGGTGTTTTTATAACTATATCTTCTATATTCTTTTTTGCTTTAATAATTTTTTCTAAATACAAAATAATCACCTCTCATTTATGTAAACCTTTTATATATTAATTATAACAAACAAAAATAATTTTTTACAGAGAATATTTTTTGAAAATACATGCAAAATAATAGTAAAGGAAGGTGATAATTTATGTCAGATTCTATAGTTAAAGTAAAAAAGAATAGTAGTGGAGAAATTACAGATTACGTTTTAAGTAACGGAAAAACTGTTTCTAAAGCTGAAGGTGTAAGACTTGCAGAAGAGGGAATGATTGATGGTGTTATAATTTCTCATTCTAAAAAAGGTGAAGCTTATTTAAGAAGTATCCCTGATGGAAAAGAAAGTAATAACCTAGACGAATTATCATAATTACATCTTTATAGTATAAGAAAACAAAAGGATGATAACAAGAATATAGTTAACTTCCTTTTGTTTTCTTATTAATATCTAAAAACGATATTAGAATAGTGAGAAATTTGAATATATATTTGTAATGTAAGAAATATTACGTTTTTTTAATCTCGTCATGTATATTATTTTGGAAATTGGTCATAATTAAAATATATCAATCGATATTGGTCATAATTAAAATATATCAATCGATATTGTTATTGTATTACATGTATATGTATTACTTAATGTATTACGATTTGATAATATATAATCGTTCTTTGATTTGAAGAATTGAATTAAGAATTAAAACCACAAACTATGGTTCAAACACAACTAAAAATTTATTTTAAAGTTGTTTTTAAAATACAAATATGAATTTCTTAAAATACCCCTAATTTATAACTTCGCTAAATATACATTTAGCGAAGTTATTGCGTTTTTTAAGTAAATATGCTACAATATAGTCATATCAAGGCTTTGAAAGGATTTTAGACTATGAATAATAAACAAAATCAATTCGAAAATTTTCAATACTCACAGGAAATCAAAGAATTACTCAATATAAATTTAAGTAATGATGATTTAACTAATCTAGATCATATATATAACTATTACGATTCTCAAAATATTCAACGTGACTACGAAGATTTAATTGAAGATATTTATATTTTAATCTTTAAAAGAAATCTAAGTAATACAGAATTGGCAGATATATATAAGATTAATCAAAGAATAATAAAAAGATGGATAAAAGAACTTGGGATGGACAAGCTCTTAGAGGTAGAAAAGGACATCAATTCTGTTGAAAAATCAAATTTTAAAAATGAATTAAACGATGAATCATACAAAAATAAAAATCTTAAATTTGATTTTTTAGAGAAATCGAGATATCCAAAACGAGTTATGGAGTTCCTAAATTACCTAGAAAATGTAAAAGGTAAATCTTTGAATACAATAAAAGGATACTCTGTTGATTTAGGATTATTTTTTAAATTTTTAAAAGTATATAAAGGTTTAGAAAATAATATTGAATTAGAAAAAATCGAAGAAGTTGAAATTTCTGAGTTAAGTGATAATTTTATAAAAGACATAACCTTATCTGATATATATGCATTTTTGGCTTTTTTAGAAAAGGTAAGAAATAATAGCGCTTATGCAAGAGCAAGAAAGGTTGCTACATTAAAGTCTTTCTTTAAGTTTTTAAATTCAAAAATAAAAATAATAGATGAAAATCCAACTGTAGAACTAGAATCACCTAAAATAAATAAAAGACACCCAGTTTATTTGACTTTAGATCAAAGTATAACTGTATTGAATTCGATGGATCAAACAAATAAAAACTATCATAGAGATTACTGCATACTTACTTTATTTTTGAACTGCGGAATGAGATTATCTGAGCTTTGTAACATACAAATAGAAAAAATAAAAGGAGATACCTTAACTATCATAGGTAAAGGTAACAAAGAAAGAACTGTATATTTAAATGAGGCTTCGATTTCTGCTATAGATAGTTATTTAAAAAACAGAAATGATTCAAAAGCTACGGAAGAAGCTAAAAAATATCTATTTTTATCTAGTAAATATAGACCTATAAATAAAAGAAGTGTTGAAATGTTAGTTAAAAAACATATAGAAAATGCAGGGTTTAAAGATCAAAAATATACCCCTCATAAACTTAGACACACAGCTGCTACGCTAATGTATAAGTATGGAAATGTAGATATAAGAAGCTTGCAGAATATCTTAGGGCACGAAAATATTTCTACCACTCAAATTTATACCCATGTAGATGATGAAACTCTAAGAAAAGCTGTTAACACTAACCCTTTAGCTAATATTAAATAGTTTAATTTGGTTAGATTTTATATCTAAAAATCTGAAATTATAAAGAAAATACGGGTATAGAACATATGTTCTATATCCGTATTTTTAGCACTTTTATCTATAAAACTACTCTTTTATTTTTAGTTTTCTAACGCCTGGGAATATTTCTTCTGTCATTTCTTCCATTGTTAAATCATCATTTAAATCTATGTCTTCAAGATATTCTATATGATCAAAAGCATCTTCGTATTCATCTTGCTTCGCTAAATACTCTTCCCAAGTTTCTGTTGTAAGTTCTTCTTCAACATTATCATCTATTTCTTCTTGCTCTTCTTCAGAAAGTTTCTTAAGAGCTTCTTCTATTTTTTTATTTTCCTCAACTTCTTTTGCTATATCAGCTATTTTTATAGCTTTTGTATCTACTCCTTGCATCTCTAAACAATCACCGCAATTGTCGCAAATTTTTCCGTTATATACATCACAATAATCATCGTTGTTAAATTCTTTTTTATCCATAAAGTCACCTCTTATTTTCAAAATCCATCTTTCCATTATAACAAATAAGTTAATTTTTATCAAATAAGACTCTTTTTATCCTTAAAAGTATATCTACTCTCTTTCTTTTTTATAGAAAATAGAAGTTAAATTTTCTCTTTTAAAAATCCTTTTATAATTTTATAGATATGAGAACATAAGTTTGCTATGTTGCTATTCATATGGTATAATATTACCAAAGAATCGTGAGGTGCAATTACTATGATAGTTAAGGAAAGTTCAGATAAACAAACTCAAATATATAATTTTTTAGTTGAATTTACAAAGTCAAAGGGGTATCCACCTTCAGTTAGGGAGATATGTCAAGCTGTTAGCTTGAAATCAACTTCAACTGTTCATGGACATTTAAAAAGATTGGAAAAAAAAGGATTAATATATAGGGATCCAACTAAACCGAGAGCTTTAGAAATAGTGGAATTATCTACTGAAGAAAAAGAGCTTATAGACATTCCTATTATAGGAAAAGTTACTGCTGGTATGCCTATTTTAGCTACAGAAAATATAGAAGATATGTTTCAAATTCCTATAAACTACGTTAAGCATAATAATGAATTATTTATTTTAAAAGTTACTGGAGACAGTATGATAGAATGTGGAATATTAGATGGTGATTTGGCAATAATAGAGCAAAAAAACATAGCTTCAAATGGTGATATAGTTGTGGCTTTAATAGAAAATGAAGCAACCATAAAAAGATTCTTTAAAGAAAATGGATTTATAAGGCTTCAACCAGAAAACAAAAATTATGAACCTATAATAGTTCCAGACTGTTCTGTTTTAGGTAAATTAGTAGGAATATATAGAGCGTATTAATAAAAAAAGAAAGCATCATTTGGTGCTTTCTTTTTTTATTTTAGGAGTTTAATTTGTTTTCTAAAACTTCTTTTTCGTGTTTTAAAGTTCTTATATCTAATTCTAAGCTCTTCTTTTCTAAATCTAACTTATTATCAAATGCCTCTCTAAGCTTCTTAGACTCTTTTTCCAACATTTTAGAGTATTTATCCTCTAATAGCTCTAATTCTTTCTTGTGGTCCTTTCTCATGGCTTCTATAAGCTTTCTATAAGATTCCATCTCTTCCTTATAAGAATTTTCTTTTTCTACATAGAAATCTATTCTTTCTTTAAAAGAGTTTTTTTCTAATTCTAAAGCTTTTATATGAGATTTTTGTTCTTTTATAGAATCTCTTTCCTCTTCTAACCTTCTTTTTAACTCTTCATTTTCCTCTTTTAAAGATTCTAAAGGTTTTAGAGATGCTATTTCTTCCTTGTTTTTTTCTATTAAATCATAGTTTCTAGATACTAATTGAGATAAAGTACTCTTATCCTTTTCTAATGCTTTAATAGTTTCTTTAAGTTCTTCAACTTCCTTTGTTTTAGCTCTAAGTTCTTCTTTTAAAGTCTTATCTCTTTCTATAAACTCTTCTTCTCTTTTTTGTAGTCTCTCTATGGTTACATCTTTTATGGAAAGTTTCTTTACAAACTCCTCTTCTGCTCTTTTCCCTGCATCCTCACTCATTTGAAGAGATGTTAAGAATAATTGATTTATCTTATTTAAATAATCTTGGAAAGATTCTATTTCTAATTTTCTTTCTATTAATGTTGATTTAGAATTCTCTAATTCGTATAAAGATATTAAAGCATCTAGACATTGTCCTTGGTTACCAAATTCATCAGATGCTATTTTTTTAAATTTATCGAAAGTTTCTTCAGTGACTCTGAAGCTTTTTACCTTTAATTCTTTGTTTCTACTCTCTTCCAAAACTATGTCCACCTTTCTCCTTGTAATACGTAATGTAATTGTATATTTGTAATACGTAATAATAACGCTGTATTAATTATACAATATTAAAGTAATTTATTCCATAAAAAAACACCTTAAGTTATAAAAACTTAAAGTGTTTAGAGTTAAAATCTTATTTAAAAATGTTGTTTAAAGCTATTAAGACACCGATTTTAGCGTGATCAAAAGTTAATCCACCTTGTAAATAAGCTATATAAGGCTCTCTTATAGGTGCATCTGCTGAAAGCTCTATAGAAGAACCTTGAATAAAGGCACCAGCTGCCATAATAACTTCATCTGCATATCCTGGCATAGCCCATGGTTCACATTCAACGAAAGAATCTATTGGTGATGCATATTGAACACCCTTACAGAATTTTATAAGCTTTTCTTTATCATTGAATTTTATAGCTTGAATTATATCACTTCTCTTATCTGTATATTTAGGAAGCACCTCAAAACCTGCAAGTTCCATTATTCTAGAACAGAATATAGCACCCTTTAAAGCTTCTATAGCAACATGAGGAGCTAAGAATAATCCTTGATAGAAGTCTTTCATTACTCCAAAAGTACATCCACACTCTGCTCCTATACCTGGTACAGTTAGTCTATAAGATGCTTGCTCTACATATTTTTCTTTTCCTACTATGTATCCACCAGTTGGAGCTATTCCTCCACCTATGTTTTTAATTAATGATCCTGCAATTAAATCAGCACCAACATCTGTAGGTTCTATTATATCTATGAACTCTCCATAACAGTTATCAACAAATACTATTAAATCTTCTCTTAATTCTTTTATCGCTTTTATAGCTTCTCCTAATTCTGTAACTTGGAAAGCATTTCTCCAACCATAACCAGTTGATCTTTGCATATGTATTAACTTTATTGAGTCATCTTCTTTAATCATCTCTAAAGCTTTTTCTATATCAATTTTTCCGTCAATAAGATCTACTTGCTTATAATTAACACCATATTCTTTTAATGATCCTATGTTTTCTTCTCCACTTATACCAATTACACTATGTAAAGTATCATATGGACTACCAGTAACAGCTAATATAGTATCTCCAGGTCTTAAGTTACCAAATAAAGCTGTTCCTAAAGCATGAGTTCCATTAACAAAGTGTGGTCTAACTAAAGCTTTTTCAGCATTAAAGATTCTTGCATAAACTAAATCTAAAGTATCTCTTCCAACATCTCCATATCCATAACCAGTTGAATTAGTGAAGTGGCTATCTGAAATTTTCTCTTCTTGGAAAGCTTTAAGAACTTTTAATTGATTAAATTCTCTTATTTCATCATATATTTTAAATTCATTTTCTACATCAATTATAGCTTGATTATAAAGCTTTAAAGTTTCATCTGTGAAACCGTATTGTTCTTTTAGTAATTCTATAGTTGCATTAAGCATTATTATACCCCCGCATTATTAAAATATCGTACATTTATAAATCTTATCATATAGAAAAAAAATAGGCAAACCAATAAAGGTTTACCTATTTTTTTCTATATATTTAATTATCAAAAACTTGTGCATTATTAAATAAAATAGGTTTAGCTGGTGATACTGTGCTTATAGCATGCTTATAAACAAGTTGTTGTTTTCCATCACTATCTAAAACTACTGTAAAACTATCGAACCCTTTAACAATACCCTTTAATTGAACCCCATTTACTAAAAAGATTGTTACATGTATTCTTTCCTTTCTTGCATTGTTTAAGAATATATCTTGTAGGTTATTGATTGACTTATTCATTCTATTGCCCTCCATAAATTTTAATCTAACTTAATTATAAACCTAAGCTTTTATTATGTCATTAATAATTTTATTAGAAATCTCTTCTTCTGAATCAAAGATATCCTTATCTATAAATATAGCCCTAGGATCCTTTCTAAACCATGTAAGTTGACGTTTAGCATAATTTCTGCTACCTTGCTTAATCATCTCTATACACGTCTCTAAAGATATTTTTCCATCAAGATAATATAAAACTTCCTTATACCCTATGCCTTTCATAGATTGCATATCATCAGTAAGCCCCATATCTTTAAGAGTTTTAACCTCTTCTAAAAGACCTTTTTCAAACATTATATCAACTCTTTTGTTTATTCTATCATAAAGCTTTGTTCTATCCATATTAAGTACATAATAATATATATTATATGGAGTTTCGTAAATACTATTCTTAGCTTTAAAAGATGAAAAAGGTTTCCCAGTTAACTTATAAGTTTCTAAAGCTCTAATAACTCTTTTTCTATTGTTAAAATGTATAGAATTATAACTTTCTAAATCAATATCTTTAAGCATTTCATGCAGATATTCATTACCATGCTCATCAGCTATTTTTTCAAGTTCTTCTCTATATTCTTCATCCTTATCACTTTCAGCAAAATTCATATTGCATATGATTGAATTTATATAAAGACCTGTTCCTCCTACTAATATAGGAAGTTTTTCTCTATTTTGAATATCTTTGATTTTCTCTGTAGCCAATTCTTTAAATTCAGCTACGCTAAACTCCTTACTAGGATCAACAAAATCTATTAGATAATGAGGAATTCCTCCCATTTCTTCTTTAGATATTTTAGCTGAGCCTATATCCATGTACTTATAGATTTGCATAGAGTCAACAGAGATTATTTCACCATTTAACTTCTTTGCTAGATCTACTGAAAGGTCACTTTTTCCTACGGCTGTTGGCCCAGCAATAATAAGTAAATCATTATTCATTTAAATTGTCTCTCTCCTTAAGTTATTCTTTTAAATTTCTTATCTAATTCATAACTAGTAAATTTAATTATAGTTGGACGCCCATGTGGACAATGGAAAGGATCCTTTATATATCTTAAATCCTCTATTAAGTTTTCCATTTCTAATAAAGATAAAATATCATTAGCTTTAACAGCTGCTCTACATGACATAGATGCTATCTTATTATATTTAACCTCTACAGTTTCTCCACTACCCATTTTCTTTAAATTATTTATCATTGATGTTATTAACTCTGTTGGGTTTAATCTATCTAAAAAGTATGGAACTTCTTCAATTCTTATAGAATTATCACCAAAATCACTTATTTTAAATCCAGCCTTTTCAAAAATCTCTTTATTTTCATCGTAATAAAGATAATCCTCAGTAGGTAAGGTTATTACTAAAGGAACCATTAGAGGTTGAATTTCAACTTTCTTTTTAGATATATCTGTAGAATATTTCTCAAAAAGAATTTTTTCATGAGCTGCATGCTGGTCTATTAGATATAAAATAGAATCATATTCAGCTAATATATAGGTTTTATTAAATTGACCTATAACTTTTAATCTAGGAAATTTAGCTTCTCTATAAACTATTTCTTTTTCCTTATTATCTTTATCATATTTATCAATTTCATTAGAATATTCTAAACTTTCTTTTGTTTCATTTTGTGATACAGAGGGATTAGTTGAAGTAATATGATTTTCACTTATCTTATCCCTAATTTCATTTTTAATAAGTATTGGTTCATAAGAAAAATCTTTTTTACTTATAGAAGATAAAGCATCCTTATCTTCTAAATGCTTATTTAAAACTTCTTCTTTTTCTTGTTTAAAAGAAAAATCCACTGGAATTTCAATTTCAGTTTTATTGACTTCATTATTTGAAGTTTTGTAAGAAGATAATTCTTCTATTCTTCTTTCCTCATTAGCTTTATAAACCACATTTTCCTTTAATCTTTCCAAAGTACTTATTTCTTTATCTAAACTTTCTTGAATAACCTCTTCTTTTAAAGTCTCAAACTTTCTTTCTTCTTCCTCAGGAAGAGTAAAGGTATCCTTAACATATTCTCTCATGGCTGAGTGAACAGCATCAAAGACGGTTTTAAATATGAAACGCTCATCTTTAAATTTAATTTCAGATTTTGTTGGATGTATATTAACATCTATAAGTTCTGGATAAGTATCTATAAATAAAACAAAGAAAGGGAATTTTCCAGTTACGTTAAATGATCTAAAGGCATTTTCTACAGCCACTGTTAAGCTTCTATTTTTAACATATCTTTTATTAACAAAAAGACTTTGATTGTTTCTAGAAGCTCTAGCTAAAGTGTCATTACCTATAAAGCCATAAACAGAGGCTGTATCCTTATGCTCTTCAAAGTATATTAAATTTTCTGAAGTACTCTTACCATATATGGTTCTTATAACATCTATTAACTTTCCATTACCATAAGTATTTAAAACCTTTTTGTTGTTATTAAATAATTTAAATGATACATCTGGATTGGCTAAGGAAATTCTATTTACCAAATCATTTATTATGGCACTTTCTCTTGCTGTTGTCTTTAAGAATTTCTTTCTAGCAGGAACATTAAAAAATAAATCTTTAACTTCTATTTGTGTCCCTTTATTCATAGAACAATCTATTAAAGATTCTTTTTCTCCGCCACTAATTATTAGCTCCTTACCCACAGCACAATCTTCTATTTTACTTTTAAAGTTTACTTTAGATATAGAAGCTATACTAGGTAAAGCTTCTCCCCTAAATCCAAGAGTATTTATGCTAAATATATCGTAAGTATCCTTAATTTTACTTGTGGCATGAGGATTAAAAGCTTTTTCAACATCTTCTGGATGAACTCCAGCCCCATCATCTATTATTTTTATGAGAGATTCGCCGCCATTTTGAATCTCAATAGTTATGTTTTTTGCTCCTGCATCTAAGGAGTTTTCTACAAGTTCTTTTACAACAGAAGAGGGTCTTTCAACAACCTCTCCTGCTGCTATTTTATTTGCTGTATCTGTATTTAAAATATTTATTCTATTCAAAATCTCTCACAGCTCCTTCCTTTAAGCTAAACTAAATTCTTAGCTTCCTTAACTAGAGCATATAGCTTATTCATAGCATCCATAGGATTTAAAGATAAAATATCAACTTCTGAAAGTTCTTTTATTAAATTATCTTTTCCTATTGCAGAAAAGTCTAATTGTATTTGATCATCATCTTTTTTTAGTGTTTTAGCACTTGAAGATTTTGAAATAACTTCTTCTTTAATTTCAATTTTTTCTTCTTCTAGTACTGTTTCTTTAACTTCACAAGAAGTTGTAACGGCAGCTTCCTTAACTTCCTCTTTTGAAGTACTTACTTCTTTAAGAGCTACCTCTAAATTATCCTTTGAAGATTCCATTTCAAGAGTTTCTAGGATTTCCTTTGCTCTGTTTATTACTTCATCTGGAATACCAGCAAGTTTAGCAACCTCAATACCATAAGATTGATCTGCTCCACCTTCTATTATCTTTCTTAAGAAGATAATGTTGTTATCAACTTCCTTAACAGCTACTGAATAGTTTTTAACTCCGTGAATTTCTCCTTCTAACTTAGTTAATTCATGATAGTGAGTAGCAAAAAGAGTTTTACATCTTAAATTTTTATTTTTGCATATATACTCTATAACAGACCAAGCTATACTTAATCCATCATAAGTACTAGTACCTCTTCCAACCTCATCTAAAAGAACTAAGCTGTTTTCTGTAGCATTTTTAAGAATATTTGAAACTTCCCACATCTCAACCATAAATGTACTTTTACCACCTGCTAAGTCGTCAGAAGCTCCTATTCTAGTAAAGATTTTATCAACTATACTTATATTAGCCTTATTAGCTGGTACAAAGGAACCTATTTGGCACATTAAAGTTATAATAGCAACCTGTCTCATATATGTTGATTTACCAGCCATATTAGGTCCTGTTATTATAAGAAGTTGATTATCATCTTTGTTTATAATAGTGTCATTAGGAATAAATTCTCCTTTAGGTATTACCTTTTCAACAACAGGGTGTCTTCCATTCTCTATTTGAGTTTCGCCATTTTCGTTGATTTCTGGCTTTATAAAATCATTTTCTAAAGCTATAAAAGCTAAGTTACTTACACAATCTAACTCTGCAATTATTTTAGCAGTAGTTTTTAATCTATCTATATGCTCTTCAACTTCATTTCTTATATCTAAGAAAATATCATATTCTAGAGAGCAAAGTTTTTCACTAGCTCCTAAAAGTTTTTCTTCTATCTCTTTAAGCTCTGGAGTTATGAATCTTTCAGCATTAGCTAGAGTTTGTTTTCTTATATATCTTCCTTCAGGTATAGAACTATAATTAGCTTTAGATATTTCTATATAATATCCAAAGACTTTATTAAATCCTACCTTTAAGGATTTTATTCCAGTGAACTCTCTTTCTCTATTTTCTAAGCTAGATATCCAATCCTTACCGTTAGTTTTAGCAAGTCTTAATTCATCTATCTCGCTGTTAAAGCCATCTTTTATTAAATCTCCATCCTTTAATGTTAAAGAAGGATCCTCTTTTATAGATTTTTCTAAAAGTTCATAAATGTCTCTTAGATCATCTAAGTTATTATGATAATTTTTTAGAAGATTTGAATTACAATTCTCTATAATTCTTTTTACATTAGGAATTTTTCCTATTGATGTTTTTAATGCTATTAAATCTTTAGCATTTGCATTTTTATTTGAAATTTTACCTAATATTCTTTCTATATCATAAATATCATGTAAAGCTTCCTTAAGAGAGTCATTTAAAGAAAGATCATTAAATAATTCTTCTACAGCATTTAATCTTAAAGTTATCTTTTCTTTATTAACAAGAGGTTCTTCAATCCATCTTCTAAGCATTCTACTTCCCATAGAAGTTTCTGTTTTATCTAATACCCAAAGAAGAGACCCCTTTTTACTTTTCTCTCTTAAATTTTCTGTAAGCTCTAAATTTCTTCTAGAACTTAAATCTATAGTCATAAAATCAACTAAGCTATATACCTCTATATCGTTTATATTGGTTAAACTTATTTTTTGAGTATCTAGTATATACTTAACTAAAGCATTACTTGATTTCTTTACCATTAAGCTTAGTGAGTCTGATTTATTACCAAATTGATTCTTTAATATTTCTTCAAAGTTTTCTTCAAAATACTCACTAGATTTTCTGCTTATTAAGGCAGGCGTAGTTAATGTTATTTCTCTTATAAGTTCAGGGTCTAAAGAATCTAAAAGAATTATTTCCTTAGGATTAAACTTAGATATCTCGTCTAAAATAACTCCCTTTTCTAATTCACCTTCTGTAGATAAGAAATCTCCAGTTGAAATATCAGTTATAGCTAGAGAACATCTATTTCTATCTAAATCCGCGTATATAGTCATTATATAGTTGTTTTTTGTTTCCTCAACAAAAGAAGAATCTGTATATGTTCCTGGTGTTATAACCTTTATAACATCTCTCTTAACTATTCCTTTAGCAACTTTAGGATCTTCAACCTGTTCACAAATAGCAACCTTATATCCTTTTGATACTAATCTTCCTATATATGAATTAGATGCATGAAATGGTATCCCACACATAGGAGCTCTTTTTTCTAAACCACAATCTCTACCAGTAAGAACTAATTCTAATTCTCTAGCAGCAGTTTCTGCATCCTCGAAGAACATCTCGTAGAAATCTCCAAGCCTGAAGAATAGAATACAATCCTTATAATTTTCTTTTATTTCAAAATATTGTCTCATCATTGGAGTCAACGCCATTTTATTACCTCCATTAAACCTTAAAATTTATGTGTTTTTCTATTATGTCATACTAATTATTCTAACATATTTTTTATGTAAGAAAAAACTAAAGCCTAAAATTAGACTTTAGTTTTTATCTAAATAATTATATTAATTAAATATTTCTTTTTCAAGTTCTTTTAACCAATTTTTATCTAGAGGCTGAACTCCCTCTAATCTATATGGAATATTAAGTCCTTTATATTTATTTACACCTAAAACATGATAAGGTAAAAGTTCTACCTTCTCTATATTATGAAGACCATCTATAAAATTCTTTATTCTCATTAAATCGTCTTTATTATCTGTATATCCAGGAACTACAACATGTCTTATCCACATTTTCTTATTCATTGACTGAGCAACTTTTAAAAATTCTAAAGATCTATCTATAGAAACACCTACTAAGCTCTTATATTTTTCAGGATCTGTTTCCTTTACATCAAATAATATAAGATCAACATACTTTAGTATTTCTTCATAATCTTCTAATCCAACGCCAGCGGTATCTATTGTAGTATGTATTCCTTCTGCCTTACATAGTTTCAAACATTCTAGTAAAAATTCTGGTTGAAGAAGAGGCTCACCACCTGAAAAAGTTACTCCACCGCCTGATGCATTAAAATAAGTTTTAAAGCGTTTAATCTTATTTACAAGTTCTTCTGGAGTATATTCAGTACCTCCATCTTTACACCAAGTATCTGGATTATGACAATAAGCACATCTTATGCCACATCCTTGCATAAATGCTACAAATCTTATACCAGGCCCATCTACTAATCCCATAGTTTCTAATGAATGAATTCTTCCTTTTACCATAATGCTGTCCCTCCTCATAATGAACATTTAAAAAAAGAGTGTATAAAGTGTTTGCTTAATTAAATCTTATAAATATAATGAAGAAAATATCTAGATGAACTTTAGAATTTAAGTTATTACGTAGAATATATTTCGTTAAGAAGCTGAGACTGTTCGAAGCGAAGCAAGTTTCGAAGCTTTAGAAATATATTCGGAGTAATAACTATAAATTCTTAGTGAAATCTAGTAATTTTCAGAATATATTTATAGATTTTTAAACAACCTTATACACTCTTATTATATAAGATTATAGAGAATCGTGGAATGTTCTGCTTATAACCTCTAATTGTTGATTTCTAGTTAATCTATTGAAGTTAACAGCGTAACCTGATACTCTGATTGTTAATGTTGGATACTTTTCTGGATGTTCCATAGCGTCCATTAAAGTTTCTCTATTAAATACATTAACATTTAAGTGATGAGCACCTTGCTTAAAGTAACCATCCATAATAGCAGCTAAGTTATCTATTCTGCTATTTTCATCCTTACCTAAAGCATCTGGAACTATTGAGAATGTATTTGATACTCCATCCTCACAAACTTCACAATAAGGAATCTTAGCAACAGAGTTTAAGCTAGCTAAAGCTCCACTATTATCTCTTCCGTGCATTGGGTTAGCTCCTGGAGCAAATGCTTCACCAGCTTTTCTTCCGTCTGGAGTTGAACCTGTTTTCTTACCATAAACTACGTTTGAAGTTATTGTTAATATTGATAATGTGTGCTTAGCACCTCTGTATAGTGGATGTTTTTTTAGCTCATCTGAGAACTTCTTAACTATCTCTACAGCTAAATCGTCAACTCTATCATCATCATTTCCGTATTTAGGGAAGTCACCTTCGATTTCGAAGTCTACAGCTATTCCATTTTCTCTTATTGGCTTAACTTTAGCAAATTTAACAGCGCTTAATGAGTCAGCTACAACTGATAAACCAGCTATACCGAATGCCATTAATCTTCCTACATGAGTATCATGTAAAGCCATTTGTCCAGCTTCATAAGCATATTTATCATGCATGTAGTGGATAACGTTCATTGTATCTACATAAAGCTCAGCAACATACTCTAAAACTTTATCATAGTTAGCTCTTAATTTATCGTAATCTAAAACCTCATCAGTTATTGGCTCTAAACCTTTGATTACAACTTTTCCTGATTTCTCATCAATTCCACCGTTTATAGTGTAAAGTAAAGCTTTAGCTAAGTTAGTTCTAGCTCCGAAGAATTGCATTTGCTTACCAATTTGCATTGCTGATACACAACAAGCTATTGAGTAATCATCTCCGTACATAGGTCTCATTAACTCATCATTTTCATATTGGATTGAGTCAGTTTTAATTGATACCTCAGCACAGAACTTTTTGAATCCTTCTGGTAATCTATCTGACCATAAAACAGTCATATTTGGCTCTGGAGCAGGTCCTAAGTTAATTAAAGTTTGAAGATATCTAAATGAGTTTTTAGTTACTAATGGCTTACCATTAATCCCCATACCGCCAATACCTTCTGTTACCCAAGTTGGATCTCCAGCGAATAAATCATTATACTCAGGAGTTCTTAAGTGTCTAACTAATCTTAATTTGATTATGAATTGATCTATTAATTCTTGAGCTTCTAACTCAGTTAAAGTTCCTGCTTGAAGATCTCTTTCTATAAAGATATCTAAGAAAGTAGAAGTTCTTCCTAAAGACATTGCAGCCCCGTTATTTTCTTTAACTGCAGCTAAGTATCCAAAGTATAAGAATTGAACTGCTTCTTTAGCGTTTGAAGCTGGTTTAGATATATCAAAACCGTATTTTGCAGCCATTGATTTTATTTCACCTAAAGCTCTGATTTGCTCTGAAACATTCTCTCTTAATTGAATGTACTCTTCTACTGAACCTTCGCTTTCAAATGATATATTAGCATAATCTTTTTTCTTTTCTTCTATTAAATAATCTATACCATAAAGAGCAATTCTTCTGTAGTCACCTATGATTCTTCCTCTACCATAAGCATCTGGAAGACCAGTTAAAAGACCTGCAGATCTTGCAGCTCTTGTTTCAGCTGAATATGCATCAAATACACCTTGATTATGAGTTTTTCTATAGTCATTGAAATGATCTCTTATATTACTGTCTAATTCATATCCATATTCTTTTAAAGAACTTTCAACCATTCTCATTCCACCGAAAGGATTTACAATTCTTTTAAGTGGTGCGTCTGTTTGGAAACCAACGATAACTTCGTTGTCTTTGTCTAGGTATCCAGGCTCGTATTTATCTATTCCAGATACTCTATCTGTAGCAACATCTATAATACCCTTTTCGATTTCTTCTATTATTAATTTTTGAGCTTTTTCTAAAACAGCATCAGTTCTTTCAGTTGTTCCTGCTAAGAAACTCTTGTCCCCTTCATATGCAGTATAGTTCTTTTGGATGAAGTTTCTAACATCTATTTCGTTTTGCCATACTCCTTCTCTAAAACCTTCCCATTGTTTGAACATATGATATCCCCTCTTTCCTAATTGAAAATCTTTATCAATTTAAAACTAACATATTTTAAATGAATTGTAAAGTACTTGATAATCAATTTCAATACTTTTCCAAAAAATACTTATTAAATTATTAATATTTAAATTGAATTATAAACTAATCAACTAAATTATAAGTTATTTTTATGAAAATATAAATATTAAATATTTAAAATTTTCATATACTTAATAATTAAAAAGCAAAAACAACATATTTTTACTGTTGAAAACATTTATAACTAATAAAAGATGAAGATACTTTAAAGAGCATCTTCATCTTTTATTAGTTATATTTTTCTAAAATGTCTATATGGAACTGTAAATATTGTAATATCATCATAATTTTCAGTTTCTTCATTATTTAATTTTAATCTTCTACTTATAAAATTATTTTCTTTTATTGTAACAGGATATATAAATCCCTCTGCAACTAGACTCATAGTTGCTTTTTCATCTCTTAAATAATCAATAATTGTATTTGCAACTTCTTGACATGCGACTTCAAAAGAACCTATATAAGTATCTTCTAATTTGAACTCTTCTAACTCCCAAAGATCTAAGTTGTTTAATTTATTGATTTCTTTTCTTAATTCCTCTTTACGCACTTTAATTTCTTTATCTGTAAAATCATAATTATTTAAAATTTCTTCAACTTCATGACTAATGCTATTACTATTTGATTTTTTAGCATAATCTAAATCCATGTTTATCACCTCATTAAATATCTCTTTTAATCGATAATATCAATTAAAAAAAATTTAATCTATGACATGTATCATATATTAAAACTTTGATTAATATATAATAAAATTATTGAAATATATCATTATTATAAACAGTTTATTTATAATTTTTTTAACTTCGTATATATTTTAATAGAAATTACTTTCAGTAGTATAAACCAAATCTTTATTAATCTTCTACAATTATATTTTCTTTTTCTTTGTCAATTATAAATCTACATATTCCATGTCTCATTAAAGTCATTTCTTCGAAATCAAAACTATTTCCTGATAATGATGAATAATATTTTAATAGTATAAAATCTTTTTCAGGGTTTTCTATAAAGTTTCTAAATTTTAAAAGCATGCCATCTTCTAAATAAAAGTCTTCTTCTTCTCCATCCATAAAAAATATATTAACATTTGTAACAGACTTAATATTTTCTTTTAAATTATTTTCTTCTAAATATGAATCAATTGACTTATACCCTTCTCGCTCTTTATTTTTGCTAAACAACCCCATTTTATTTCCTCCCATATGATAACTCTATATAAAACATTATAACATCTAGTAATATTCATTTTAAACAAAATATGACAATAATGTATCATAATATCAACAGAATAAATATTTCTTTTCTAAGAAATATTTTAAAATAATACTAATATACACATTACATATTAAGAGAGGAAACAAATAAAAAAAATTATTACTTTAGTAATTTTAATTAGTCCATTATTAAATATTGCAGGATGTTCTATTTCTGTTTCAACTAAAAGTGATTCTATGGTAGCAAATGTAATAAATAGTCTAAATAAGCCTTTATTTGAAGATAAAAAACTAGAAAATGACAATATTAAATTTAATATTAGTCAATAAGATTATATAAATACAAAAAGAAGAATATATATAGAAATTATTCTATATATATTCTTAGTTTAAATATTAAATATCCATTTTATTAATAATTTAAACTTAGATTTATTTAGAAAATATAATGTAAATGCTGATGGAATAAATCCTAAAAAAACTATAAGTAACACTAATGTTGATGCTCCTGGATGTAACCACATTATCCCCATCTTCTTTCTTAATCTTTTCTATATTATAGCACTAAATAGTACTAACAATTAAAGTTTTACAATATATCTATCATATTCTGATGACATCGCTTATATATAATACAAATAAAAATTAGTCGTTAAATATATGTACAAATTATATAAATTATTAACAAATTACATAAAGCTTTCTTTTTTTATTCAAATATTAAGTCGAAATCATTGATATTAAATAATGTAAATAGTAAAATCTTTGTATAAACGTTTTCAAAAAAGAATATATTTAGGAGGGGGACAATATGATAAAAAGAAAAAAAGTCTTATCATTAATTTTAAGCGGTCTTGTATGTTCATCTTTAGTACTTACAGGTTGTGGAAATGGCACAGAAAAGGATAGTAAAGAACCTGTTAATTTAACTTGGTATGTTATAGGGGATGATCCTGCTGATAATGAACTTGTAGAAAAAGAAGTAAATAAGTACTTAAAGGAAAAAATAAATGCTACGGTAGACATAAAGCATATACCTTTTGGTGACTATAGTAAAAAAATGAATGTTATTGCAAATTCAGGAGAACCATATGACTTAGCATTTACATGCTCTTGGGCCTTCCCTTATTTGGAGAATGCTAGAAAAGGAGCTTTTCTTGAATTAAATGATTTGTTAGATACAGAAGGAGCACCATTAAAAAAAGAAATAAATAAAGATTTATGGAAAGGTGCAGAAATAGATGGCAAAATATATGCTGTTCCAAACCAAAAAGAAATAGCATTAGCTCCAATGTGGGTATTTGATAAAGAACTCGTTGAAAAATATAATATTCCATATCAAGATATACACTCTGTAAACGATTTGGAACCTTGGTTAAAGCTAATAAAAGAAAAGGAACCAGATTTCATTCCATTTTATACTCAAGGAGATTCTATTCCATTGGAATTTGATGATATAGTAAATCCTTTAGGTATATTCTATAATGATAAAAGTTTAACTGTGACAAATAAATATGAATCACAAGAAATGAAAGATATGTTATTTAAATTAAGAGAATATTATAAAGATGGATACATAAATCAAGATGCTGCTGTAAACAACATGAAACCAGAAGTGAAGAGATTTGTTTGGAAAGCTGATGGACAACCATATGCTGAAAATGGATGGGGAAAATCTTTAGGTAGAGAAGTTGTAACTTCATCAATAATCCCTCCATATGTTACAAACAACTCAACAACTGGTGCTATGACTGCTATTTCAGCTAATTCTGAACACCCTAAGAAAGCAATGGAGTTATTGACATTAGTAAATACTGATCCAAAACTAAGAAATTTATTAATGTTTGGAATAGAAGGAACTCACTATGAAAAAATTAATGATAAACAAATAAAGAAATTTGATAATAAGAAATATGATGCTGTTAGTTGGGCATATGGAAACTTATTTGATACTTATGTTTTAGAAAATGATCCTATAGATAAATGGGATGCTTTTGAAAAATTCAATAATTCAGCTAAAGTTTCTCCAATATTAGGATTTAAATTTAATACTGAAAAAGTTTCAAATCAAATTTCTGCTATAAACAATGTTTTACAAGAATTTGAAAGAGCTTTATATACTGGTTCTATAGATCCTGAAGTTGGATTAGATGATTTAAACAAAAAATTAAATGATTCAGGTATAAATGAAGTTAAGGATGAAATACAAAAACAATTAAATCAATGGAAAGAAAATAATAATTAGTGTAAAAACTTTAAATATTTATTTTACGTTACTTATTAGAAAATGAATTACTCCTTTCAAATCAGATTTTAGCAGAAATTCTATTCTGTTTACTTTGAAAGGAGTAATATTTTTATTCTTTTTTAACACTCTAGCCATAATAAAAAGCACCTCCTATTAATTAGCAAAAAACTAACAAGAAGTGCTTTAATACACTTAATAAATTTCTTCATTTATTGGGTTTTCATCAATATTATTTATTGGCCTCAAATCAAGTTTATAGGTCTTTTTGTTATAGACAAATCTAATTTTAGGTTTCATAAATTAAATCTAGTCTTATTTCATTCTAGCCGATACTTCCTCTTACCTTACCCATTCTTACTATCCACTCATTTAGGATTTTAAGTTCTTCTGTCTTGCTACGCATTACATTTTCCTCAAGCCCCATAAGATGCATTATTATAGGTTTAGTAGTTTTAAGTAAAGTATGATAGAATTCATTTTCATTCAAGAATTCATAATCTAAACCAAGAGCTAGAATTTCATTTACATATCTCATATCTTCTTTATATTCTTGTCTAGCTTCTTCATTGATTATTTTTTTAGAAACTCCTCCATTTGCAAATCTAGCGGCAAATGCTAAGTCTTTTCTTAGAATTGGGTAAACTTCTAAAAGTTTATCAATTCCTTCTTCACCATACTTTTCTTTTATTTCATTTAACGCTCTACCCATTCCCATAAGTTCTGGTGGCATTCCTAAAGTGTACATAGCTCCTGTAAATGATATTGCTCTTGGAACTGCATATTCTTTAGTATTATCTATACTAAGTATTTCAGCCTTTAGTTTTTCATCTTTAACTAAATCAGCTACATTATCTAAATTGGCAACTTCTCTATTATATTCTAATCCAGTTTTTGCTTTTGTTAATCTATCTCTATTTTTAGGAATAAAATCAGAAACAAAAGATACTGTATCTATTACTTTTAAGAATGTTTGAAGATAATATTTTGAACAAATTCCTATGAACTCTTTCATTAAATCTTTATCTTCTTCACTGAAGTTTCTAGGCTTTGACTTTGCAATTTTTGATTTTAACTCATTAACAGCATGTTTAGTTGCGTCTTCACCATGATCATATCTTAATGCAGATTGGAATGTGAAAGTTTTAATTCCACTATATGTAGCAATAATTTCATCTATATTTTCTTCTGAGAAGTGTCCTCTAAATGGAAGTGATCCACAACCTAATATAGGATTTATAGTTACTCCATTTTTTTCGCCCCATTTATAAGCTCCATCGACTGCCATAAGCACTGATAAAACTCCTGATATTAATCCATAAGACATGGCAGTATCTGACCTTGCTATCATTATTCTAAGATCTTTTAGAACATTTCCTTTACTCTTTTCTATTTCATAATGTTCATCTAATATTTTATCTATATTTACTAGTGCAGGTACATCTTCAACTAAAGGTATTATCCTAACACTATTTAAATCTAATTTAGTTTTGTAGTTCTTATTCCCCATATCTACTACTGAATTAACTCTATCTTGAAATTCTGAAATTTCTTTTCCTGTTTCAATCATAGGAACAACTACTTCTGAAATTGCAGGTACTCCTGATAATTCCTTTGATTGAACATTAGTTTCAATTATAGACATTATACTCATTAATTGTCTAAATACTGATTCTTTGTTTGCATTAGGTATTCTAGGTGTAACCCTAACGTCTTTTCCTGGAATTATTCCGTTTGAAATTAAGCCTAATGCTATTTGTGATGTTTGATGGTAAGGTGTTAACTTCCCTTCAAAATCTATCATAACTTCCTCTATGCCTAATCCACCTTTATCTTGTGGAGTTAATCCCTTTATAGCCTCTGCTGGTTCTTGTTGTATTGAAACGTAAGTTTCTACATTATCCGGATGTTGTGTCATCATGGAACAAGGTATATTCATAATACAGCCCCCTTTTATTTATTACAAAATGAAATTTACAAGTTAATTATATTGCAATAACTTCTTAAAATCAAGTGTTTTTCAAATAAAAATGCAATTTTTTTTAAAAATAACTTGCATTTTATAATTGCAAGAAATATTTCAATAAAAAAGCTACAATTTTTTACATTTTATATATTGCGAATTATAATATTTTTTAAATTAATATAATTCGTATAAATAATTATTTAAATAGTATGAATTATATTATGCCCTTAAAAATCATATTAATTTATTAGAAGCTATCTTTTATTTAGGAGGTAATATGAACTGGGAGGAACTTTATAATTCAAAAAAAGTTACTGCTAGGGAGGCTATAAATAAGATTCAATCTAATTCAAGAATAGTAACAGGTCACGCCGTTGCTGAACCAAGAGTTTTATTAGATGAACTTGTTCTTAATTATAAGAACTTTAAGAACTTAGAGATACTTCATTTAGTATCTTTAGGCAAAGGGGATTATACAAAAAAAGAAATGGAAGGACATATACGACACAATGCACTATTTGTTAATGCAAATACCAGAGAAGCTGTTCAATCTGGTTTTGCTGACTATACTCCATCATTCTTTTATGAAATTCCTAGATTATTTAAGAAGGATTACTTGCAAATTGATGTATGTTTACTCCAACTTTCGCCACCTGATGAGCATGGGTATTGTAGTTATGGCACATCTTGTGACTATACAAAATCTGCTTCTGAATGTGCCAAACTTGTTATTGCAGAAATAAATCCCAATATGCCTAGAGTTTTAGGGGATAATTTCATTCATATATCTAATATTGATTATATTGTTGAAGTTGATTATCCATTGCCAGAATTAAAACCAAAAGAAATAAACGACGTGGAAAAAGCTATTGGAGAAAACTGTGCTAAGTTAATTGAAGATGGATCTACACTGCAACTTGGTATAGGATCAATTCCAGATGCTGTTTTAATGTTTTTACATGATAAAAAAGATTTAGGAATTCATTCTGAAATGGTTTCTGATGGTATTGTAGATTTATTTAATAAGGGAATTATTAATAACGAGAAAAAGAGTATTCATAAAAACAAAATAGTCCTTACCTTTATGATGGGTACAAAAAAACTTTATGACTTTGTAAATAATAATCCTGTAATAGAGATGTATCCTGTTGACTATGTAAATGATCCAATTACTGTTTCTAAGAATAGAAAAATGATTTCTATTAATTCATGCATACAAGTAGATTTGTTCGGGCAAGTAAATTCAGAATCAATAGGAGGAAAACAATTTAGCGGTGTTGGAGGACAAGTTGATTATGTTAGGGGTACCAGTATGTCCGAAGAGGGAAAATCAATAATAGCTATACCATCTACTGCATCTAAAGGTACAATATCTAGAATAGTTCCTAAGTTAGATTATGGAGAATCTGTGACTACCTCTAGAAATGATGTTCATTATATCGTTACTGAATATGGAACTGCTGACTTAAGAGGAAAAACATTAAAAGAAAGAGCTAAGGCACTTATAAGCATAGCACATCCTAAATTTAGAAATGAGTTAGAGGAATACTGTAAAAACTATTTTAATATGTAGAAAAATTAAAAGGCTTTATCTTATTTAAGATAAAGCCTTTTTAAAAATTATTCTACTATTTCACCAATTAATGAGAATGGTTGAGCTCTAACTATTTTAACGTTAACTAATTTACCTACTAAGCTTTCATCACCAGCAAAGTTAACTAATTTACCGTTTCTAGTTCTTCCAGTCATTTTAGTTTCGTCATTTTTACTTGGACCTTCAACTAAGACTTCTACAACTCTTCCTTCATATTCTTTGTTCTTTAATACAACTTTTTTGTTTATAGCTTCAACTAATCTATTGAATCTTTCATGTTTTATATCATCTGGAATTTGATTTTCCATTTTATCAGCAGGAGTATGATTTCTTCTAGAATAGATGAATGTGAATGCTGAATCATATCCAACCTCTTCACAAAGACTTAGAGTATCTAAGAAATCTTCTTCAGTCTCTCCTGGGAATCCAATAATTATATCAGTTGTTAAAGTAACATCTGGAATTTCAGCTTTGATTTTCTTAACTAAATCTAAATAGTACTCTCTATCATAGTGTCTGTTCATCTCTTTTAATATTCTTGATGATCCACTTTGAACTGGTAAGTGAACTTGTTCACAAAGTTTGTCACATTCTTTTATAGCTTTAATTACATCGTAGCTTAAATCTTTAGGGTGAGAAGTCATAAATCTAACCCTCTCTAATCCTTCAACCTCATTAACTTTTCTTAAAAGTCCTGCAAAGTCGATATCCTCTTCTAGACCTTTTCCGTATGAGTTTACGTTTTGACCTAGTAAAGTTATTTCTTTATATCCTTTAGCTACTAATTCTTCTATCTCTTTTATGATATCTTCAGACTTTCTGCTTCTTTCTCTTCCTCTAACATAAGGTACTATACAGTAAGTACAGAAGTTGTTACATCCATACATTGTAGTAACGAAAG
Organism: Clostridium sp. LIBA-8841; assembly: GCF_034439435.1. Taxonomy (GTDB): domain Bacteria; phylum Bacillota; class Clostridia; order Clostridiales; family Clostridiaceae; genus Sarcina. The sequence goes on from NZ_JAPCKJ010000002.1 coordinate 113,613, forward strand.
CTTTAACATCACTTTTTCTATCTATAGGTAATCCTTCAACGATTCCTTCTTCTTTGTTTAATATTTCCTTAACTTGAACACCTTCTTGAAGTACTCTATTTAAGTACTCTGGGAATTTGTGTGCATTATGAGTTCCAAATATTATGTCAACATAAGGGAAAGTTTTTAAGACCTTGTCTGGCATACCTACTTGTTGCATCATACATCCACAAATCGCTATTACTAAATTAGGATTTTTTCTCTTTAATTTTTTAAGTTGTCCAAGATTACCGAAAACCTTATTTTCAGCATTTTCTCTTACACAGCATGTATTAAATATTATTATAGAAGCATCTTCTTTATTTTCAGTTCTCTCATATCCTTGAGATTTTAACATTCCTGATAGTTTTTCTGAATCTTCTTCATTCATTTGGCATCCGTATGTAGAAATACAGAAGAGTTTTTTATCCATGTTTTCTAATGTCATGTCTTTTCCTCCAATTCAAATTGTTATCTGTTGTATTATATCATAAAAATTATTTTTATTAAAAGATGGAATTTTCTAAATATATAATTTGAAATTGTATTTATAATCAAAATAGAAATCTGAATTTAACTTTATCTATTATAGATTATATCATTCCAAAATAAAAAGACTAGCAAGTGTTTATGCTTACTAGCTTTTTTATTATTAAATCTCTCATTTTTCTACAATATTATTTACTTTTTCAATTTCAAATTTGCTAATTTCTTTAACATTTTTGAACCTATTTTCTCTTGCAAAAACAGATTTTGCATTTGTATTTATAGCAACTTCACAATTTTCAAAAGTATTATCATAAATATCTATATTTTCCATATCATCTACAAAGGTTATAACCCCTCTACTATTTGTTAGATTTCTAAAGATATTATTCCGTATTGTTGTAAACTCATGTTTAGCAAATGAATGATTTCCTATAGCTGGTGATACATCACTATTTTCAAAAACACAATTTTTAATCATTGTAAATTTGCAAACAGTTCCATCTTTTTTACCATTCCAAGGGTAAACGGTATTATTTAGAGCAGCATCTAATTGAATCATTTCTGCATTATTATGTACTGTCTTAGTATTTTTAAAATAACAGCTATCAATAATAGTATCTTTAGATGCATTCACCTCTAAACAATGCCACCCACCGGCTAAATTTTCAAATTTACATTTAGAAATCATTGTATTATCAGAATGAATAAATCCTAATAAAGTGCAATTTGTATTATAATTAGCATTAGCATCGAAAATTGCTCCAATAATCTCTACATCTTTAGTCATATCATAATTTCCTGTTAAATTATCAGCATAATTTGTTATTAGTAAATTCATATCTTCTGATCCTCTTAATAAAGTCGCTTGCTCAAAAATTAATTTTTGATTTGAATAGTATTTTATACATTTATTAAGTTTATAAATTCCTTTTGGAAAATATATATTACCACCAGTTTCTTTTAAACTGTCTAAAGCTTTTTGAATTGCAGGAGAATCATCAATTATACCGTCGCCTTTTGCTCCAAAATCAGTAATAACAATTGACTTAAAATTTAATGACTTTAAAAAAACATCTAGTGTAGTTTCATTATCAACATAAACAGCCTCAGCTTTAGTTATTGGATATATTTCATTCATAGCTTTTATAGACTCTTCCATTAGCTCACCTCAACAATATCATTCTCAATATAAGGATTAAAAACTTTAAATTCTTTTAATTCAAAGTCAAAGAAATACTTTCATTATTCCCAAAATAATAAAAAGCTAGTAAGTATTTATTCTTACTAGTTTTTTGTTAAATCTATTTATATTTATTATATAAATCTTTTCCTTGATTCTTTATATTCATACATTTTTACCTTCAAATCCAATTCAACTCATTTTTCACCAATTGAGCAAATTGAGTTGTTCTTTTAAAAATTGACCTTATTTATATTTTCAATTACTTTTATTTCATTGCTTGTTCCAACAATAATTTTATCGCAAATATTTAAAAATAATCCTGTTTCTAACACTCCTGATATAGATTTTAAAATTTCAGATACATATTTAATATCAAATTCCTTTCCAATATGTAAATCAACAATATAATTATGATTATCTGTAACAAATGGAACTTCCCCTTTCATTCTTAAAACAGGATTAAAGGAAAGTGATTTTAGTTTCTTTAATATATGATTATGACCATAAGGAAGAATTTCTACAGGAAGAGGAAAACTTCCTATGGAATCAACTAATTTACTTGAATCCATAATCCAAATTACTTTATCAGCAATATTAGCTACCATTTTTTCTCTAAATAAGGCTCCTCCACCACCTTTAATTGCATTAAACTGATCGTCAATTTCATCAACACCATCAATGGCTAAATCTATTCTTTCAACATCATCTATAGATATTAATGGTATATTAAAATTCTTTGCAAGATTTTCTGTACTTTGTGAAGTAGCAACAGCTTTAATATTTAAGCCACTCTTAACTAGCTCTCCTACCTTTTCAATCATATAATATGCTGTAGAACCAGTACCTAATCCAATTACCATATTATTCTCAATGTATTCAGCAGCTTTTATCCCTGCGATTTTCTTTTCTTCCATACAAACAACCTCCATAACTTACTCACTTAATTATGTATTTATTTTAACCAATTATTGTATCTTTATTTTATTATAGTTCACTTTTTGTAATATTTATTAGTTCTAATAATTCTTTAATATATTCTAAAGTTGCTTGTTTTTTACGACTTTAATAAATCTAAAAAAAATAAAAAGTCTTATTTCTAAGACTTTTTATCTCTTAATTATTATTTAATTTCTTTTTATTTAATTGAATAAGTTACTAATTCATCTTTTTTAACATTTTCTAAAGAGAATTCCATTGTATCCATGTGATTAAAGATACGTAAATATAATTTTCCTAAGTTTTGATTATATGCACACATATAACTTGAGAAGTCTGAATCATCTTTATCTTCGTTGAAACGTTCAACTCCTTTTGGAACCCAAACAGAGTTTAAAAGACTAAATAAACGAGCAGGGGCTTCTTCATCACTAACATCTCCTATAAGATTTCTTAAATATGCTGCACGTACAAATCTTGATGGTGAAGTATAATCTCCTGGTAATCCAAGCATACCTGTACCATTTGAAATTGGTGTAATGACTGTTTTTGTATTTAAATTTTTTTGTTGCTTATTAAATCCTTGAATTTGAATATAATTTGCTAAATTAGTCATATGCCAATCAAATGTTGGATCATTAGCCATTACCCCTACAGTATTATCAAAAACACGAAAATGTCCATGATTTGTTGGTTCTAATACAACTGATTCACCCATCTTATCTGTGAAAGTATAATGAGCAGTAATAGGATTTCCTTTTCCTAGCTCCCCTAATGAAGGAATATCATCAGAGGTAACTACAACTTTTGCTATATTATTTTTTATATCACTAACACTTTCAAAGTTACTTAAAATCCAAGTAACTATTTCACCACTATTAATGGCTGTAAGTCCTTGTTTTTCTATATTTTCTTTCTTATCCCATGTGCATGCATTTAAAAATAAAAGTCCTCCAGCAAGACCTTTTTCATTAACCCCATCGAAAAATAAGGTAGATCCTGATAAATTTATACCTAAAAAAGCATATTTTGTTTTCCAAGGTTTACTTTGTGTTTCTAACATAAAACCTTTAGGTACAATAGTTACTTTTGAATCAACATCAAAGGGATTAAATGAAGTATCTAAAGTTCTTCCCCAATAAAAATTATTTTTATTACTTGAAATATGTATGTGAGTACACACTTAACTCATCTCCTTAAAAATAATTAAAATTTATATTTTTATAGTATACCCACATATATTTGTTGTCAATTTGTACTAAATTACTATATAAATATTAAAAAACCAAAATTTTTGTATTTTTTTAACCATATATATCATAATAAATAACTTTTTTTATGATATATATGGTATTTTTTTATTTTTATTAATTTAAAAAGTTCTTTATATAAATAATTAGAATTTTATTACCCTAGTGGCTATATAAGTTGAAATCTGTTTATATAATAACCCTTCCCCTAAAATACCTTCATAAAAACCAGAAATCATAAATCCAGCTTTAATTTGTCTTCCTATTTGACTTTGTAAGGAATGTCCAAATACTAATGTATCTTTTTATAGAATTAGTATTTTACACCATATAATTAATACTATGGTTATTACTCAATATTTTTAAAATTAACATAAATTTTATGATATAATTAAATTAAGGAGGTGAAATACATGTCATATTTTCAAGGATTATACGATTTTAGCAGCACAAGTATTTTAGTAGCATTTATATTTTACCTAATAAGAATATATCCAAGCTATGTTATGTCTAAGAGGGCTAACTTAAAACACTCATGGATGATGTTCTTTCCTATACTTGGAGAATTTCAGTTATTACATTTAGCTGGCTTATCTTATTTATACTGGATACTTTATTTAATCCCATTTGTTAATATAATACTTTCTATAATTGTATTTTATAAAATACTTAGAAATTTCGACTTTGGATTATTTATGACTATACTAGGAATTATATTCTCTTTTATAGCATTCCTAACATTCTGGTATATAGTTCTAAGCAATAGAGAATTCGTAGGAGATATCCCAAGTGAATATCAAGAATTTTAAAAGGCTCTGCTTTAAGTGAATGTTGATTTTCAGCCATTACTTAAAACAGAGTCAAAAAAAACAACTAGAGTAAATAACTTTTTATCTCTAGTTGTTTTTTGTTTTTATATACTTTTATTCTAGTACACTATATATTTATTGATATCATGAAATTTAAGTGTTTTATTTTAAATCAATCCAATATCTACAGGTGATTCTATCTCCTTTTAAAACTTCATTTTCTAATACTCCATTTTGTGAAATAATAGTTTTCATTGAAGGGATATTATCTTTAGAACAAGTTAATAATACTCTATTTATATTTAATTCTCTACACTTATTTAAGGCTAACGCTAGCATTTCCTTAGCATATCCTTTTTTACGTTCTGATTTTCTAACACTATATCCAATATGTCCTCCAAATTGTTCTAAATAATCATTTAGGAAGTGACGAATATCTATCATTCCAACAATTCTATTATCTGATTCTCTTATAGCCAAATAAGTTGATGATGGAACAAAACCATCTCTCACAGTATTGATATTAGAATTATCCTTTAATATCTTTATCCAATCTTCAAAAGATTCTATATTTCCTAATCCAGCACATCCATCCATACTATCACCATTCAATAAGAATTCTTTCTTATATTCTTCTATTTGCTCTTTAAAATTCGGTTTAGGTGAAATTAATTTAATTTTATTCATAACTAGCCCTCCTTTAAATTTTATTAAGAATCTATTATATATGTTTCCTTCTAAATTAACAATAATGTTTGTAAATTTAGAAATATATTGACATTAAAAACTTTTAATATATTTACAATAATATACTTTAAATGTGAAAATATATGAAATATAATGAAAATATATGAATTGAGAGGTGTATGTATATGAATAATTTTGAAAAGCTTTATACTATTGAAGACATAGCAGAAATGACTAGACTTACTTCACGTACTATTAGAAACTATCTTAAAGATGGCATCTTAGAAGGGAAAAAAATTGGTGGACAGTGGCGATTTACTATGAAGGATATTGAGAATTTTTTTGATAATAACAAAACTAATCAAGATATAAATACTGCTTATAATAATGAAGTTATTGATTTTTTAGAAGGAAAAAATATAGATTTACAGAAAGAGGTACAAATTTGTACTATAGTAGATCTTCATTGTAAAAACATATTGGAAGGGAAAGAACTATCTAAAAAGTTAATGACAATAATAAATGAGGATGAAGAGGCCGTTAAAAACGGCGCTAAATTTTCCTATGAATATATGAAGGACTCTTCTAAAGCACGTTTCACTTTATTTGGAGATCCAGAATTCATAATAAAAACATTAAAAACTCTTGAAAAGTAGAAAAATAACCTTTGGAATATCCAAAGGTTATTTTTTATTTTAACTTTATTTTATTATATCAAATATATATTTTTTGAAATCATCAAAAGACATTTTTTCTATTGAAGCTCCCTTATTAACTTTTCCAGTTGCAAAATCATATGCTGCTGATCCATAGTTAAATGCTGGACTACCAACTATAAAGTTGCTTCCTGGAGTTCTATATGTAACCTTACATCTTAAAATCTCCTTGCAAAACTCTAAAACATCTAAATAATCATCTAAATGTTTTTCAGCAATCATCTTAACTATAAATGAGAATAATTGATATCCTCCAAGTAATTGTTGCATTCTTCCACCATGCATATTAAAGATTTTATCTGTGCTATAAAAATACTTCATATCTTTATAAGTTAAAGTTTTAAACTGATTATTTATTTCTAAATCAGGTAAATCAATTCCTTCTAAATCTTCCTCTATAGTCTCCCATTGAATTGACTTTGGTATAGCATTATTGTTTACAGTTTGAGTAAATTTTTCTATTGCATTATCCATATATTTATTAACTGTAATTAATTCATCATTCATATATACAGTAAATTCACCATTTTCATATACTAAGCTAATTTTATTTCCCATAAAAAAGCACCTCATTCTTTTAATTAATAATAATTATTATATAATAACTAAAGAAATTTGTCTATATCAAATTATCTATGGCAATTAAATAAGATCTTTTTAAATTGTTAATACTAATAAGGAGGAGGTGACTTATTTATGTATGATTTAAAAGAACTTGAACAAAACTCAACTAATCTAGAGAACAGCAATGTAGAGTTAAGTGATCGTGGATATTATAGTCCTCACTTAACAGATAGTGTATTCAAAACAAAAATATCTTATGTACCTACTGATTCTCTATTATAACTTTAAAGCTTATTTATAATAATAAACAAACTTTAAAATCATCTTAAGTAATAAAAAGAGAATTTCTACATTAAGGTTTTATTTTACGTAGAAATTCTCTTTAAAATCCTATTTAACTTAATAACTCATATATATTTATTTCTGAAGATTCTTCAAAACCAATTTTTTTATATAAATTTACAGCACTTGTATTATCTGATTTAACTTTTATATACACCTCATCTAACCCTTTTTGTTTAGCTTTATTCAATATGTGTATAAGGAGAGCTTCTCCATAACCTTTTCCTCTAAACTCTTTTATTATTCCAAAGTTAGCAACTGTATATTTGCCTTTTAGGAGTAATATCTGACCATAGCCAATTAGATTATCGTCTTTAAGCTCAAAGAAAGCTAAATCTTCTAAAAAAGCTTTTCTACTACACTCATAAACAATATCCTTTGTTTTTAGAGGTATTCTATTTTCCTCATAAAATATTTCATTTTGTAAATTACAGCGTAAGCTCTCATCTTTTCCTTTAATAAAAGGTCTAAAATTAAATTTATTAGTATTTTTTTTATTAAAGTTATGAAGATCTAGTTTTAATATTATATTAGAAGCTTTTTTTACGAACCCATACATATTCAAATCAATTCCCTCATCTTCCACTGTTTCATATATATATTTATTTATTTTAAATTCTGAAAAGATATTACCCTTTTCAGGAATATACCTGCTGCACTTCACCTTAGTGATTTTTTTTATATATGCATCAAGATTTACTGCATAATCAATTTCCCAAAGCATTAAAACATCATTTTTATACGTTACTTTGACAAAATAATTAGTACATAGTCTTTTAAGTGATAAATTTAAAAGCTTTGCATATTTAAAATAATCCCACAATCTAAATCTAACTATATTCATACTACTACTCCTAAAACTTTGTCATATATTATAAGTATAAAACAATTTCCATTTTAATACCAGTAGTGAAAAATAATTATCATTAAATTGCAGGATTATTTATAAAATTACAATTCTTTAATTTTTGAAATTACTTCATTTATTATCCAATCTGGAGTTGATGCTCCAGCAGTAATTCCTACAGTCTTAATATTTTCGTCTTTTAATAAGTTTTCATCTAATTCCTTAACATTTTCTATATGATAACTCTTAGGACATTCCTTTTTGCATATTTCATATAGTTTTGTTGTATTAGAACTATTTTTTCCACCTATAACAAAAACTAAATCAGCCTCTTTTGAAAGTTCTTGTACACTTTTCTGTCTAACATCTGTAGCTGAACAAATAGTATTGAAAGCTACTATTTCCTTACTTTCTCTTACTATTTCATTTAAAACTTTATTCCAAGTTTCTTTTTTTTCTGTAGTTTGTGAAACGACACAAACCTTTGCTGGTATATTTGTAAGTTCTGTTTTACCATTTGTTATTATGGCAGAATCATTACACCATCCGTTAATACCAATAACCTCTGGATGATTTCCATCTCCAACAATGATTATTTTATAACCTTGTTCATAACATTTTTTTACCTTTTGTTGAATGTTAGTTACGTATGGACAAGTTGCATTCTTAACAATTAATCCCTTATCGTTTAAGTCATTTATTACACTTTCCTTAACACCGTGAGACCTTATAAGCACAACATCTCCTTTATTTAATGAATCAGCCTCTGAAAGTTCAATTGCAAATATATCATTATCCTCTAAATAATTAACAACATCATTGTTATGAATAAGTGGTCCTAGAGTATATATTTTCTTTTCAAATTCTTTTTGATATTTTATAGCTTCATCAACTGCTCTTTTTACTCCAAAGCAAAAACCTGCATTTTTAGCTAAAATTATATTTCTTTCCATAGTTATTTCTCCATGTAACTAGATATCTTTTCAACTACTCCTATTATACCTATGCCAGTAGTATCAATTTCAATAGCATCCTCTGCTTTTCTAAGAGGATCTACTTCTCTATTAGAATCTAGGTAATCTCTTTTTATTATATCTTGTAATATTTCATCATAGTTAACTTCTACGCCTTTTTCCATAAGTTCTTTATATCTTCTATCAGCTCTTTCTTCTGGGCTAGCAGTTAAGAAAAATTTATAATTAGCATCTTTTAATACAACTGTTCCAATATCTCTTCCATCCATTATTACATTGTATTTTAAAGCCATCTTTCTCATAAGGCTAACTAATCTTTCTCTTACTTCTCTTATTGAAGCATAAGCTGAAACATTTTTACTTATGTTAGGCATAGTTATTAATGAATTTATATTTTCTCCATTTAATATAAGCTCATCATTTTCAAAATGCATATCCATTCCATCTATCATTTCTAATAACTTATCAACTTCTTCAGCTGAAATATTATTTTCTAAGGCTTTTAAAGTAACAGCTCTATACATAGATCCTGTGTTTATATACATTAAGTTAAAATTTTCTCCTATTATTTTGGCAATAGTGCTTTTTCCAGCTCCTGCTGGTCCATCAATAGCAACTGTAATTAGTTTATTCATATTATTAAGTCCTTTCTTATAAAAACATTTTAATTCTTTTTTATCTAAATAGAGCAAGTTCTATGTGCTCTATAAGTTTACTATAAAATCTAGATAAAACTTACTAAAATTTCTATGAATTTTATAGTAATTTATTTAAAAATTAAATTGATTTTCCTGCTAAATATCCTGTTGATAAGGCTATTTGAACATTATATCCTCCTGTAAAGGCATCTACATCTATAACTTCTCCAGCAAAATATAGATTATCTATAATCTTTGATTGCATAGTTGAAGGGTCAATTTCTTTAGTTGAAACCCCTCCAGCTGTAACAATGGCCTCAGCTATATCTCTTAATCCTTTAACTGAGAATGTTAGATTTTTTAATAGATTTAATAATGTTCTTCTTTCTTCTTTAGTGATGGAATTAATCTTTTTATTTTCATCTATACCAGATAACTCTATAATCACAGGTATTAGCTTCTTGGGAAGAAGTTCATCTAAAGAATTCTTGAAATCTTTATTTAAGTTCTTCTTAAAATCCTTTTGTAATCTTAAATCAAGCTGTTTCTCATCTAAAGCTGGCTTTAAATCAAGAGAAACTTCAAACTTCTCACCATCTTTTATGAATCTACTACCACTTAAGACAAGAGGACCTGATATTCCAAAGTGAGTAAATAGCATCTCTCCTTGGCCGCTATAAACAACCTTAGAATTCTTTTTGTTCTTTATCTTAAGTTCTATATTTCTAAGAGATAGGCCCTGTAATTCACGAACCCAAGCCTCTTCAATTTCTATAGGTACTAATGATGGTTTAGGTTCCACTATTGTGTGTCCCATCTTCTTTGCTAAGTCAAAACCTATGCCAGTTGAACCAGTAAGAGGATATGACTTACCTCCTGTTGTTATTATAAAGTAGTCACCTTTAATCTTTGCACCACTTTCTAAAATAACGGCCTCTATTTTATTATTATTAAATATAACATCCTTTACTTTGCTATGTAATCTAACATTTACTCCAGCTTCATCTAAACTCTTTGATAACCCACTTATAATATCTGAAGATTTATCTGAATTTGGGAAAACTCTAGATCCTCTCTCTACCTTTAATTTAACTCCAGCATTTTCAAAGAAATTCATTACATCAATATTAGTATATGTATATAATGCACTATATAAAAAATGTGGGTTTCCTGGTATATAGTCAAAAAACTCACTTATGTCTTTTGCATTTGTTACATTACATCTTCCTTTTCCAGTAATAAATAACTTTTTACCTAATCTTTCATTACCTTCTAAAAGAGTAACTTCATGATTTTCTGCTGCAGATATCGCTGCCATCATTCCTGCAGGACCAGCGCCTATAACTATTACTTTAGCCAATTTATCAGCTCCTTAATCTAATTGAGTCAAACTAATAATAAACTTTCTTAAATACATTTGTCAACAAATGCATTTACTTGGTATTCTATGTAAATTCGAAAATTTAAGCTATACAAAGATATAATTTATAAAAACTTATAAATTATATAAGAGAATAGCTTTTATAAATTTTCAACTTACAAATTAACTCTCAAATATATTTATATTTTTTTTATTATATCCTTATACAGCTTTTATTCTAAGGTTCTATGTTATTTTTATTATATGAGTAGACATTATAATCTTTCCATATCTTTTCTAACTCACTAAATGTTGATGTTATTTTTTCTTTTTCTCTTATTCCAACAGCTATTATTAAAGCGTTTATTACACTTAAAGGAGCTACTAATGAATCTACAAATGAGGCCATGTTACTCTGTGCTATAAGTGTATGATTTGATTGAGATGCTAAAGGAGAAATTAAGCTATCTGTAATAGAAACTATTTTAGCATTTCTAGTTTTAGCAAATTCTAAAGCATCTATTGTTTTTAATGCATATCTTGGGAATCCTATTCCTATAACTAAGTCTCCTTCCCCTAAGTTAAGCATTTGTTCGAAAGTATCACTTATCCCATTAGAAACTACTCTTACATTATCTAATATTAAATTTAAATAGAATCCTAAAAATTCTGCAAGTGCAGTAGAGCTTCTAAGACCTATTATATATATTCTTTTAGCCTTGAATATTTCATTTACAACCTCATCAAAAGTTTTATGGTTTATTTTTTCTAATGTTGCTCTTATATTCTCTATATCAGCCTTTAAAACACCTTTTAAGGCATTTTCTTCACTTATGAAGTCATTAGATAATTCTAATCTTTGTACTGAAGTTAATTTATTTTTTATTAATTCTTGAAGTGCCTTTTGTAGCTTTGGATAACCTGAGAATCCAAGTTCTGTGGCAAATCTAACAACTGTTGATTCACTTACTCCAACATTATTTCCTAATTTAGCAGCAGTCATAAATGCAGCCTTATCATAGTTTTTTAATATATATTCAGCTATAAGCTTTTGTCCTTTACTAAGCTTTGGAAACTTAACTTGAATTAATCTCATTAAATCTTGACTTTCCATTTTAAAAATCCTCTCTTTATCATATTAAAATCTTATTTAAACTTCTTTTCAATTACAACTAAAGAAGGTGCCTTCTTAGCTCTATTAGTAAACTCTGTATGTAAAACACCATATTTATTCTTAGGCAAACTACTTGTAAAATCAAGTACAGCTTCTTTTTCGATTTTCCCTTCTTCATGCCCACTATAAAGTGCTATTATCATTAAACCATTTGCACCTAATAAATCTAGTCCAATTTTTATACTTTTTAAAGTACTATGTGCAATCGTAGTAACTTCCTTATTATTACCTGGAAGATATCCTAAATTATAAACTATACAATCAACACTCTCTTCTTTTATATAATGTTCAAAGTTTTCATGTGAATCTAAAATTTCTTCTACATTTTCTTTGTTTTTTGATTTATATGAATTTATAGCTTCTTCTTGTATATCAAAGGCATATACTTTTTTAAATAATTTACTCAAAAAATCACAATCATGGCCATTTCCTAATGTAGCATCTATTGCTACATTTTTCTCTTCTATGAAAGAAGTTATTATATTATGATATATATTGCTTACGTCAGTTACATATTTAAACATATAGATTATAGAGATTTTATATAATCAATTTCTGAATTACTTAAATATCTCCATTCTCCTTTCTTTAAATTCTTTAAAGTTAATTTTCCAATAGCTTCTCTTTTTAAAGAAACAACTTCATGATTAAACGCTGCACACATTCTTCTTATCTGTCTATTTTTACCTTCGTGAATTATTATTTTAACTTTACAACTATTAGAATATTTTTCTAATAGTTCTATTTCACATTCTGCTGTCTTATAGTCGCCTATATCCACACCTTTTCTGAATCTATTCATTTCGTCTTCTGTAAAAATTCCTTTTACTAGAGAAACATACTCCTTATTTAAATTAACCCTTGGATGTATTATCTTATTATATACATCTCCATCATTAGTTAATAAAAGTAAACCAGAACTATCATAGTCAAGACGTCCTATTGGATAAATTCTTTCATTTACTTTCACTATATCTAAAATAGTCTTCCTATTTTTTTCATCCTTATTTGTTGTTACATATCCTTCTGGTTTATTTAACATTATATATACTTTATTTTCTTCAGGACTTATTACTTTATTATTAACGCTAATAACATCTATTGAAGGATTAACTTTTGTACCAAGTGAATCAACAACAATGTCATTAACCTTTACTTTACCACTGCAAATAATTTCTTCGCACTTTCTTCTTGATGCTACTCCACACCTTGCCATGTATTTTTGCAATCTTTCTTCCATTTTACACACTCCATCTATAGTTTCTACTAATAATTTTAAATAACTATAGGGCAAAATGCAATATTTATTTCGAATTATTGCATTTTTTCTTTAAAAAAACGGAAAATATATCTATATATTAAGAAAATTGATAGAATATAATTCATATTAAATAATAATTACTTTCTATTGAATAATTCCTAGTGTTTTGCTATACTTTAAAAAGAGGTGATAAAATGAAAAAACTTTTATTTGGAATTTCAGGTTTACCAAACGGTGAAGAAGGCCAGAAATTCAACTATGCAACAGGAATTGAATATTTAAAAGAAATAGGACTAGATGCTATGGAACTTCCTTTTGTTAGATCTGTCAATGTTACAGCCAAGAATAAGGATAAAATAATAGAAGTTAAAGAAAAAAATGATTTTTATCTTTCAGCCCATGGTTCTTATTTTATAAATTTAAATGCTGAAGAAGAGGAAAAGAAAGAGAAATCTATTGAAAGAATACTTAAAGGAGCTGAAGCTCTAAAAAGCGTCGGAGGTAGAAGTTTAGTATTCCATCCAGGATTTTATTTAAAATCTTCAAAAGAAGATACTTTAGAAGAAATAAAGAAGAATTTAAAGAAACTTCCTTATGAAGGTGTTGATTATAGATTAGAAACTACAGGAAAAGGAACTCAATTTGGAAATTTACAAGAATTAGTTGATATATGTAAAGAAGTTCCATCTTGTAAACTATGTATCGATTTTTCTCATATTCATGCAAGAGGAATTGGTGCTCTAAAGGAATATAAAGATTTTGCAGAAATCTTAGAATATATAAAAGAAAATTTAGGCAATGAAGCTTTAGAAGATTTACATATTCATATGTCTGGAATACATTACACTGCAAAAGGAGAAAGAAATCACTTGCCATTTTTAGAAAGTGATTTTAACTATGTTGAATGTTTAAGAGCACTTAAAGATTATAAAGTAAAAGGTTGTATAATTTGTGAAAGTCCACTTTTAGAGAAAGATGCCTTATTACTAAAAGAAACTTATGAAAAATTATAAGATAGGAGAAATTCTCCTACCTTATATAACCAATCTATGCTGTTATTATATAGAATACTAATTAAAAGAAGCATCCACGATTGAAGCCAAAGCCACCGCATCCACCACAGCCTAGTAGAAGAAGTAAAATTAGAGGAAATCCGCATCCACAATTACCAAATCCATTGCATCCGCCAAATCCACCGAATCCGCCGCAACTTCCAAAGCCACCACAACCTCTTCTGCAACAACAATCTCTTCTGCAACAACAACAACAATCTCTTCTACAACGACACCTTCTTGACATAATAGTTCACCTCACTTCTTTTGTATAATATAGTATATTCAAGAAATTATAAATTGTTAATTACTTTATGTAATAATTTGAGTTATACTTATAATATAAAATGTAAAATTTGGAGGTGAGGTTTTTTGAATAAAAGAACTCGTATGGTTGCACCAAGAAATATTATAAATGCAAAACAGTTATATTCTTTTTATGTATTAAAAGAACTTTCAAAAGGACATGAAGTTTTCGGAAATAAAGTTCTAGAAGCTTTTAAAGATGAATTTTCTAGTTCTCCCCTTCCATTTCCAGTATCATCTAGTACAATCTATGATACACTTTACGACTTAGAGCAAAAAGGATTAGTTACAAGTTACTGGATAGGTGATGACTTTATAAATAAAAGAACAAAAAAGATGTATAGAATAACAGATGAAGGTAAAGAATACTATAAACTTCACGTAGCTGACTATGTGGATGCTTTAAAGAAAAATAAATCAATAATAGATATATTAATAAAGATGCTTACAACTTAATCTCTATTTTAAATATTATCTAATAAAAAACACATGAGTTTAAATAAAACTCATGTGTTTCATTTTATATAAAATATATCCTATAGATTATTTTCTATATTTCTATATTTGTTATATCTTTCGTTTAATAAGGTATCTAAATTTGTACCTTTCATTTCAGACAATGTTTCTAGAAGTGTCTTTTTAATATTTTGAGCTGTCTTAGCAGGGTTCTTATGAGCGCCCCCTCTAGGCTCTTTTATTATTTTATCTATTATATTAAAACTTTTTAAGTCCTGTGCAGTTATTTTCATTACATTAGCAGCCTCTTCTGCTCTGGATGCATCCTTCCATAATATAGATGCAAAACCTTCTGGAGATAATACTGAATAAACTGAGTGTTCTAACATGAATACTCTATCAGCAACAGCTAATGCTAAGGCACCACCACTGCCACCTTCTCCAATAACTATTGATATTACTGGAACCTTTAATCCCATAAGTTCAACTAGGTTTTGAGCTATAGCTTGCCCTTGCCCTCTTTCTTCAGCCCCTATTCCACAAAAAGCTCCAGGAGTATCAACAAAACAAATTATTGGTCTTTTAAATTTTTCTGCTTGTTTCATAAGTCTTAATGCTTTTCTATATCCTTCTGGATGAGGCATACCAAAGTTTCTTCTTATATTTTCTTTAGTATTTTCTCCCTTACATATACCTACAACAGTAAAACTTAAATTATTTAGAAGAGCTATTCCACCTATTATTGCCTTATCATCACCAAAATTTCTATCTCCATGTAATTCGATGAATTCATCAAATATTTCATCTATATAAAATTTCGCATTAGGACGATTAGGATCTCTAGCTATTTTTACTTTACTCCATGCATCTGCCGTTCTTATTAATTCTCTACTCATAATCCACCTCATGCATTCTTAAAAGAGAAGTTAATACCTGTTTTAAATCTTTTCTTTCTACTATTTTATCAATAAATCCTTTTTGTAGTAAGAATTCTGCTGTTTGGAAATCATCAGGTAGTTTTTCATTTATAGTACCTTCTATTACTCTTCTACCAGCGAAACCAACTAAACATCCAGGCTCACTTAATATAATATCGCCTTCCATAGCAAAGCTAGCAGTTACCCCACCTGTAGTAGGATTAGTTAATACTGTAATATATAATAAGTTCTCTTGATTGTGTCTATAAATAGCACCACTAACTTTTGCCATTTGCATAAGAGAGTAAATACCCTCTTGCATTCTTGCTCCACCAGAGCAAGTAAATATTATTAAAGGAAGTCTGTTTTTAGTTGCATATTCAACAGCTCTTGTTATTTTTTCACCAACAGCTGTTCCCATGCTTCCCATCATGAAATTAGAATCCATTACACAAAGAACGACTTTTCTGTTAGCAATAAGAGCTTCTCCAGTTACAACTCCTTCAACAACATTGCTTTTCTTTTGATAGCCCTTAATTTTTTCTTCATATCCTTTAAAGTCTAATGGGTTTCTTCCAACGACTTTCTTATTAAATTCAACAAAACTATTTTTATCTGTTAAGTATTCAATTCTTTCATATGCACCTATTTTAAAGTGATGCCCGCAACTAGGACACACATTAAAATTCTCTTTTAAATCTTCAGTATATAGTATTTTTGCACACTTTTCACACTTACTCCACATACCAGATGGTATATTAGGTTTTTCTTCTGGACCTACCTCAGCATCATTTAATTCTACTGAACTAACCATTATATATTTTCTTTTGTTTAATAAATTCTTAATCATACTTATTCACCAACTTTTCAGCTAAAAATGAAGTATTATAAGTACCATTTTTAAAATCTTCATGATCTAATATTAAAAAGTGATAGTCTATGTTACTTGTTATACCATCAATAGCAAACTCATCTAAAGCTCTTTTCATTTTAGAAATTGCTTCTTCTCTATCTTTGCCATGAACTATTAATTTCCCAATCATTGAATCATAACAATGAGGAATCTTATATCCTGAATAAATAGCTGTATCTAAACGAACTCCAAAGCCACCTGGGAAATTAACATCTTTTATTAATCCAGGACATGGCATAAAGTTTTTGCTTGGGTCCTCGGCATTTATTCTACATTCTATAGAGTGGCCATTTATTTTTAAATCATCTTGAGTTACTTCTAATTCTTTACCAGCAGCAACTTTTATTTGTTCTTTAACAAGATCAATACCTGTTATCATTTCAGTTATTGGATGTTCAACCTGTATTCTAGTATTCATTTCCATGAAATAGAACTCACCTGTTTTATCTAATAAAAACTCAATTGTTCCAACATTATGATAATTTACAGCTTTTGCAGCTCTAACAGCTATCTCTCCAAGCTTAGCTCTTTGTTCATCAGTTAAAATTGCTGAAGGAGCTTCCTCTAAAATCTTCTGATTTTTTCTTTGGACTGAACAATCTCTTTCAAAAAGGTAAACAGCATTTCCATGTTTATCGCATAATAACTGTACTTCTATATGTTTAGGTTTCTCAACAAATCTTTCAATGTAGATTTTATCATCTCCAAAGTTTGTTCGAGCCTCTGATTTTGCTGTGTTGTAGTTTGAAATAAAATCTTCTTCTTTATAGACTATTCTTATTCCTTTTCCACCACCACCAGCAGAAGCTTTTACTATTACAGGAAAACCTATTTTTTTTGCTATCTCTAAAGCAAACTCTGGACTTTCAATTTCTCCTTCATATCCAGGTACAACAGGAACATCAGCTTTCTTCATTATTTCTCTTGCCATAGCTTTGTTACCCATAAGTTCTATAGATCTCCAATTAGGACCTATAAACTCTATATTACACTCTTCACACATTTTAGCAAATCTTGGATTTTCAGATAAAAAACCAAATCCAGGATGGATAGCTTCAGCACCAGTTAAAACACAAGCACTTAGTATATTTTGAATATTTAAGTAACTTTCTTTAGAATTCCATGGTCCTATACACACGGCTTCATCAGCTAATTGTACATGCAGTGCATCTCTATCTATCTCAGAATAAACAGCAACTGTAAGAATTCCTAATTCTCTACAAGCTCTTATTATTCTAACAGCTATTTCACCTCTATTTGCTATTAATATTTTTTTAAACATACTCTAATCACCTAACCTATTGCAAACATAATTTCTCCAGAACAAGCGATTTTTCCATCAACAGTAGCTGTAGCTTTACCAAATCCGATGCTTCCTCTAAGTTTTATTATTTCAACTTCTAATCTTAAGGTATCTCCAGGTAAAACTTGCTTCTTAAATCTAAGCTTATCTATTCCCGCAAAGAAAGGAGTTTTTCCTTTAAATTCTTCTTTGCTTAACATTGCCACTGCTCCAGTTTGTGCTAATGCTTCTACTATTAATACTCCTGGCATCACTGGATAGTCTGGGAAATGTCCTTGGAAGAAAGGTTCGTTTATAGTTACATTTTTATATGCAACAACTTTATTTTCTGTTATTTCCTCTACTTTATCAACAAGTAAAAAAGGATATCTATGAGGAAGAATTTCCTTAATTTCATTTATATTCATCATAATTATGCTCTCCTAACTTTAAATAACGGCTGATCGTATTCAACCATATTTCCGTTTTCAACTAGTACCTCAACAATTTCTCCAGACACTTCACTTTCAATTTCGTTCATAAGTTTCATAGCTTCAACTATACATAAAATATCTCCTGGAGCAATTTTACTTCCAATAGAAACATAACTTTTTTCACCAACACCAGATGATTCATAGAATGTACCTACCATTGGTGAAGTAACTACATATAATTCCTCATCAGCTACAACTTCTTGAACATTTTCTAATACAGTTTCCTCTAATTTTGAAACTGATTCTACTTTTGTTTCTTTTACTTCGGTTATTTCATTAACTTCTACGTTTGAAGACTTACTTTCTTCTGTTAAGTTTCTAATTAGTGATTTATCCATTTTTATATATGAGTTATCTATCTTAACTTCGAAATAAGAAATGTTAGAAGAATCTATTTTATCTATAAGCTCTTTAATATCATTAAGGTTCATTGTTTCAACTCCTAATCCCATTTTTTAAATAATAATGATGCGTTATGACCACCAAAACCTAGTGCATTATTTATTACATATTTTAAATCTGCTTCTCTACCTTCATTTACAACATAATCTAAGTCACATTCTTCATCTGGAACTTTAAAGCCTATTGTTGGAGGTATAAATCCTTCTTCTAGGGCTTTTATACAAATTACAGATTCTATAGCTCCAGCAGCACCTAGAAGATGACCTGTCATTGATTTTGTTGATGAAACAGGAATCTTATAAGCTTGTTCCCCAAAGCATCCTTTAATAGCTAAAGTTTCAAACTTATCATTTAAAGGAGTACTTGTTCCATGTGCGTTTACATATGAAACTTCATCTTTATTTATTTTACCTTCTTCAATAGCAGCTTCAATAGCTCTTTTAGCTCCTTCTCCCTCTGGATCAGGTGAAGTTATATGATATGCATCACAAGTTGCACCATATCCTATGATTTCTCCATAGATTTTAGCTCCTCTTTTCTGAGCGCTTTCTAAGCTTTCTAAAATTAATATTCCAGCACCCTCTCCCATAACAAATCCAGCTCTTTCCTTATCAAATGGAATTGAAGCTCTCTCTGGCTCGTTATTAGTATTTAATGCCTTAAGATTAGTGAAACCTGCGATTGCAGCTCTTGTTATAGCTGCCTCTGATCCTCCTGATATAACTATATCAGAATATCCATGTTTTATACTTCTATAAGCAGCTCCTATAGAACTTACCCCTGTTGCGCAAGCTGTAACTAATGATTCACATACTCCTTTTGCACCATATTTAATAGCTATGTTTCCAGCCACTAAATTTATTATTCCAGCAGGAATTGCAAATGGAGAAACTCTAGCTGGTCCTCTGTTTAATAAAACATCAAACTGAGCTTCTAAAGTAGCATATCCTCCTATTCCAGATCCAACAATAACTCCAACTCTATTTGGATCTACATTATCACTACTTAAATCTAACTTAGCATCTTTCATAGCTTCTTCTGTAGCAACAAGAGCAAAATGAGTAAATCTATCTAAACGCTTAGCTTCTTTCTTATCAATAAACTCTTCTACATTAAAGTTTTTAACTTCTCCTGCTATTTTAACCTTATAATCAGTAGTATCAAATAAAGTTATTTCATCTATTCCACAAACACCATTTTTAGCATTCGTCCAAAATTCATTTACATTATTTCCGATTGGGGTAACTGCTCCCATTCCCGTTATAACAACTCTGTTTTCCATAATAATAAATCCTCCTACATTACCATTCCGCCGTCTACATTTATGACTTGACCTGTTATATAATTTGCTGCATCTGATGCTAAAAATCCTACTAAATTAGCAATATCTTCAGGATTCCCTAATTTCTTTAAAGGAATATTTTTAATAGCCTCTTCTTTAACTTTATCAGATAAAACTGATGTCATATCTGTATTTATAAATCCAGGAGCTACTGCATTAACAGTTATTCCTCTACTTCCTAACTCTCTAGCTAATGACTTAGTTAGTCCTATAACTCCAGCTTTTGATGCTGCATAGTTAGATTGACCAGCATTACCTGTTATTCCAACAACAGATGTCATATTTATAATTTTACCAAACTTTTGTTTCAACATTATGGCAGAAGCATGTTTAGCACAATTAAATGTTCCTTTTAGATTAACATCTATTACACTATCAAAATCTTCTTCTTTCATTCTCATAATTAATGTATCTTTTGTTATACCAGCATTATTTATAAGAATATCTATTTTTCCAAATTCTTCTTTACACTTATCAATAAGTTTTTTAGAGTCTTCAAAATTACTTATATCACATTTTACAGTAAGAACTTTTACACCTTTTTCTTCTAAAATAGCTTTTAATTCTTCTGCTTCCTTATCGGAATTTCTATAATTTATAACTATATTTGCTCCATTATCTGCTAATTTTAAAGCAATCGCTCTTCCAATACCTCTTGTTCCACCAGTTACTACTGCTACTTTATCTTTTAACATAGATTAAAGTACCTCCATATCTTTTAATTTTGATAATGTTTTTTCTAATGAATTTAAATCTTCAACGTTAAGTACAGTAACATTTTTATTTATTTTCTTCACAAAACCACTTAAGGCTTTACCTGGTCCTATTTCTATAAAAGTATCAACACCATTTTCAAGCATCTTTTCTATATCATTTACGAATAAAACAGATTTTTTAACTTGAGAAGTTAAAAGTTCTATTATGTCATCATCTTCTGAGTAAGCCTCGCCTTTAACGTTTGACATAACAACACCATTAAGTTCATTTATTGAGATTTTCTTTAATTCTTCTTCTAACTTTTCAGCTGCTGGTTGTAACATTGAACAATGAAAAGGAGCTGAAACTGGTAATTTTACGGCTCTTCCACCGGCTTCTTTTATGAATTCCATAGCTTTATCTAGAGCTTTTAATTCTCCAGATATAACAATTTGACCAGGTGAGTTATAGTTTGCACCTTCAACTACTCCATATTCAGAACTTTTCTCTATTATTTCGTCAACTTGCTCAGGTGTCATTCTTAAAACTGCAACCATACCCCCAATGCCTTCGGCAACAGCTTCTTGCATAAACTTACCTCTTTTTTTAACAAGCTTAACTCCATCCTCAAAGTTAATGGCACCACTATGAATAAGTGCAGAATATTCTCCTAGACTTAATCCACAACTTATATCTGACTTAATTCCTAATTTGTCTAAAGCTGTTAATATAGCCATGTTTGTTGTTACTATTGCAGGTTGAGTAAATTCTGTTTTATTTAATAATCCATCTGGATCATTAAAACATAATTCTTCCATATCTAATCCTAAAGCATTACTACTTATTTTAAATATCTCTTTACTCTCTTCAAATTTATCAAAGAACTCTTTTCCCATACCTACATATTGAGCGCCTTGCCCTGCAAATAAAAATCCTAGTTTAGCCATTAAAATACCTCCTAAAACATAACGGATTAAAAATTGATATATTTATAATTATATTCTTATATAATATTATTTTCTAGATTTTGTTTTTTGAAATTTTATAATTTAACTAAAGTAGCTCCCCAAGTAAGACCACCACCGAATCCAACCATTATTATGTTGTCTCCTCTTTTTACTTTTCCTTCATCTACAGCCTCACAAAGTGCTATTGGAATACTTGCACCAGATGTATTACCATAATTTTTTAGGTTTATTATAAATTTTTCAGTTGGTATTCCTAATCTTTTACCTACGTAATCTATAATTCTTAGATTTGCTTGGTGAGGAATTATAGCATCAATTTCATCTATCTTAATATTTTCATTTTCTAAAATTTCAACTATACTTTCTTCCATTACTTTTGTAGCAAATTTAAATATTTCTCTTCCATTCATGCTTATGTAATTTTCAGAAACCTTCTTTTCATTTTTAAATGGACTATTTAATGGCAGTGCTTCAATGACAAGCGAATCACCTTTCGTTCCATCTGATTTTACATTAACACATCTTATTCCACAATCTTCTTCAGTAGCTGTAATAACAGTAGCTCCAGCACCATCACCAAATAATACACAACTTCCTCTATCTTCCCAGTTAAGTGCCTTTGAT
Source organism: Clostridium sp. LIBA-8841 (assembly GCF_034439435.1). Lineage (GTDB taxonomy): Bacteria > Bacillota > Clostridia > Clostridiales > Clostridiaceae > Sarcina. The sequence continues at coordinate 136,313 of NZ_JAPCKJ010000002.1, forward strand.
AAAGTTTCAGCGCCTATTATCAATGCATTTTTAGCTTCTCCTGATTTTATTAGTGATCTTCCCATCTTAAGTGCATATATAAACCCAGTGCATGCTGCGTTTATATCAAAAGCCCATGCATTTTTAGCTCCTAATTTATCTTGTACTATACATGCTGTAGATGGAGTAAAATTATCTGGAGTTACAGTAGCTAAGATTATAACATCTATATCCTCTGCACTTAGGCCTGCTTTAGCTAAAGCCACTTTTCCAGCCTCTACTGCTAAATCAGATGTATTTTCTTCTAGTGAAATATATCTTCTCTCTATTCCAGTTCTTGTTCTAATCCATTCATCACTAGTATCTAAAAATTCTTGTAATCTTTCATTTTCTATTAAATTTTTAGGTGTGTACAAGCCAAATCCTATCATTTTAGCATTTTTCATATTAAATCTCCTTTGATTTTATAAGTTCTAGTTTCTTTTCGAAGAACTTATCTAGCTTCCCTAAAGAACTTATTAAGACTTCCTCCTCCTGAACACCTAGTTCTTCTAGAACATGATCTATCATTTCTTCATGAAATTTCTCATGTACTTTATAAGCTAAAGTTCCCTTTTCTGTAAGCTCTATCATAACAACTCTTCTATCTTCTTCTATTCTTCTTCTATTAACATATCCCTTTTTTATTAGCTTGTTTATAGCAGTTGTTAAAGTTCCTACAGTAATATTTAAATCTAATGCCACTTCAGACATTGTTCTTGCTTTCCCTACTCCTATAGCCTCTATAGTATGGTTTTCTGTTATTGATAAATCGTTAAAAGGTGAACTTTTTAACGCAAATTCCTCTATTCTCAAAATATTATTAAATAATTTTACTAAAATATTATTTAGTACTAACTCACTTTCCCTCATCCTAAAATCGCTCCCTTACTTCAAAATTATTAGATATAAAATTCAAACATTTTGAATGTCAAATCAAATATTTTGATATTCAAAATATACTATACTCAATAAGAATTGTCAACTCTTCTATTTTTTAAGCAAATAAAACCTATAGGATATTTCCTATAGGCTTTATTTATGTTAAACATCTTCAGGTCTAAATGATATTAATAAATTTTCTCTTTTACTACCTAAATACCTATATTTTACATTGGCTTTGTCAAACATGAGCTTAGATGCTTTAACAATGTCAGTGTCCTTATACTTATCTGATAAATATATTACCTCATTTATTCCAGATTGAATTATAGCTTTAGCACATTCATTACAAGGAAATAATGTTGCATATACTCTACAGTTTTTAACATTTTTACCTGTACTATTTAAAATAGCATTAAGTTCAGCATGACATGCATATGGGTATTTTGTTTCTAAAAACTCTCCAGTATTATTCCAAGGTAGTTCATCATCTGAACATCCTTTAGGAAAACCATTATACCCAATTCCGACTATTTTATTATCACTATCTACTATACAAGCTCCAACTTGAGTGTTTGGATCCTTACTTCTTTTAGCACTAATTAATGCAACTCCCATAAAATACTCATCCCATGAAATATAATCTTCTCTTTTGCTAATCATATTAACCCTCCTAAATAGAACTTAACACTAATTTTAAAGTTTTTTTATTTTTTTTCAAGTGTTTTCAAGTTTTTCTTTATTATTTAATCTCAATTTTATCTTAAATTTATCGTTTTCTTAGGACATTTTGATGCACATACTCCACAGGAATTACATTTTTCATAATTAATAGTTGCTAATGAATTTTCAACCTTTATAGCTTCATTTGGACAATTTTTTTCACATATTTTACATCCAATACATCCTACAGTACAATTTTGATTTACTACTTTTCCAATATCATTAGAATTACATTTAACAACTACTTTTTGATCATCTTTTATTATATCAATAAGATTTTGTGGACAGGCTTTAACACATGCTTTACATGCTACACATTTTGAAGAATCAATCTGTGCTATACCATTAATAATACTTATAGCTCCAAACTTACAAGCATCTTTACAACTTCCTAGACCAAAGCATCCATATTTACACCCTTCATTTTCTTTACTTTCCAAGAATACTTTAGCTTCATCACAACCTTTATCTGTAGGTATGTTTAATTTAACTTTCTTTTTATTACAATCTCCCATACATTTTACAAAGGCAACCTTCTTTTCTACAGCTTTAACTTTTACTCCTAAAATTTCTCCAATCTGTTTAGATACATTTGCTCCTCCAACACCACATAATGTAATATCAGCTCCCTCTTCAACTACAGCAGTAGCATAGGCATCACATCCTGGGTAACCACATCCACCACAGTTAGCACCAGGTAAAATTTCTCTTATTTTAGGAATTCTTTCATCAACTTTAACCTCAAATTTTTTTGAAGCAAACCCTAAAAGAATTCCAAATAAAAGACCTAATATACCTAAAATTAAAATAGAAAATAATATACTTGAAAAATCCATTTTAAAATCCTCCTAATTTATATAAGTCCTTGAAATCCTAAAAATGCTATAGACATAAGTGCTGCTGTAAAAAGAGTTATTGGTAATCCTTTAAAATAAGGATGTATTTCTTCATTATTATCTATTCTTTCTCTTAAAAAGGACATTAAAACTATAGCAAGCATAAATCCACTAGCAGCACCTAAAGCATGGACTATAGACTGAATTAATGTATATCCTTCTTCAACATTTGTAACAGCCATACCTAAAACCGCACAGTTTGTAGTTATTAAAGGTAAAAATATTCCTAATGCTTTATATAAACTAGGACTATATTTTTTTACAACCATTTCAACAAATTGAACTAAAGAAGCAATAACAAGTACAAAAACTATAGTTTTTAAATATGTTATATTTAATTTATCTAAAACTAAATTATAAACAAGCCAAGATATTATACTAGCAAGCACCATTACAAAGGTAACAGCAAGGCCCATTCCAATTGCAGCTTCCTTCTTTTTTGATACTCCTATAAATGAACATATACCTAAAAACTTAGATAAAACAAAATTATTAACAAGCATAGCACCAATAAAAATTAGTAATAATTCCATACTACTCACCCCTAATTCCTATATTTTTATCAAGAATTTTTGCCACATCCAGAACAAGTACTACAATTATGTTCCAAACATTTAGCTTTCTTTCCTTCTTTTTTTGCCTTATTTATATTTCTATAATTTAAAAATGTCATTAAGGCACCTAATGTTAAGAATGCTCCAGGTGCTAATATCATAATAGTAGCTGGTTTAAATCCCTGTGGCATAATGCTCATTCCTAAGAATGTTCCTGCTCCTAATATCTCTCTAAAAGTACCTATGGAAAATAAAGCTATTATAAATCCTATTCCCATTCCAACAGCATCAAAAATTGATGGTATTATTGGATTTTTAGAAGCATAAGCCTCTGCACGCCCTAAAATAACACAGTTAACAACTATAAGTGGTATAAAAATCCCTAAGGATTTGTATAACGATTGAACATAGGCATTCATTAACATATCAACTATTGTAACAAAGGAAGCTATTATAACTATATATGCTGGAATTCTTATTTTACTTGGTATTAACTTTCTTAAAGCTGAAATTATCATATTGGAAAAAATCAAAACAACAGTTGAAGCAATTCCCATACCTATAGCGTTTTCAACACTTGAAGTAACAGCAAGGGTTGGACACATAGCTAATACCTGAACAAATATAGGGTTTTCAGTAACTATACCATTTTTTAATCTTTCAAATAAAACCTTCAAAAATATCCCTCCCTAATTAATTAAGATTATTATTATAAAAGTTAATTACATTTGTAACTCCTTTTATAATAGCCATGGAACTTTTTGTTGCTCCACTTACGGAATCAACATTTATTACTTCTCCATAGGAACTTACATCAATCTCTGCTGTATTTTCTTTAACTGAATGCTTATCTAAAGAAGAAATTCCTATAAATCCATTTAAGAAATTTTCATCCTCTATTGAATCTCCAAGGCCAGCAGTTTCTTTATGATCTATTATTTGTACTCCTGTAACTATTCCCCCATTAGAAATTCCAACAGCAAACTTTATTGGTTTATCATCATACATTCCAACATGACTTCCCTCAATTGCATATCCAATTTCTTTTTCATCATTAGATACTATATGAACTTTTTCTATTCCTTCTTCTAACTCAATAGCTAATTCTTTAGAAGTTCCTTCTAAATTAATATTTGCTAAATTTAAAGCCTTTTCTTGTGATAAATCTTCTCCTAAAATATTTCCTTTATAAAAATTTATAGAATCATTAATTCCACTTAGCACTGCATTTGATGATATTGTAGCCCCTGTTATTCCTTGAATTTCTCCCTCATTGCTTGGAGCGGTTTTAACTGTTTTAATTTTATCTTCAATTGTTAACCCTTTAAATTTATCAGTAAAGATAGTCTCTTCTACTTTTGCACCTAATCCTGGAGTTTCTGATTGTGATAAAATTTTAACTCCACTAATCCCGCCTTCATTATCAATAGCTACAACCATATCTATTGCACCATTAAAACCTTTTGGAGAGACCTTTATAACATATCCCACACTTCCTGAGTCTCCTTTTGCTTCAAAAACTTCCGATATGGTTGAATCTTCCTTTTTTTCAAAAGCAAAATCTTCTATTTTATTTGCGCTAGGTAATATTTCCTTTAAATCTTCTGCACTTAACTTTGAATTTTGAGCAATAACCTCTTTGGTAAATTCATTAGCAAAGCCTAAAAATATACCAGCAAATGAAGTTATTAAACAAAGTATAAGTCCTAATTTTAGATTTTCTTTCATGATTTCTTTCTCCCTCCCATAAAACAATTAATTTAAAAATCTAAAATCCTTAGTACCTTACTTTTTTTCTGTATTATGTTCTTTATTTTAAAGCATTAGTTAAAATTAGAAATTTAATTTAGTATCATTCTTTTAAGGCTATATTAAAAGGTAGTATTTTAATTCTTAAAATATTACAAAAAACAAAAAAACATAAGACTAAATTTGTTTAGTCTTATGTTTCTAAAAACTTTTAATTTAAACTATTAAATTATTTCTAATAAATATATCTTTTTTCTATGCTTGAATCTGATATTATAGGAGAAATATCAACCTTTAAAACAGAATCTTTTGAACAATTTTCCATTGATATAATAGTTATATTCATATTTACTTTTCCTAATATCTTTACTGGTATATTATTATTGAAGATTACACTTCTTTCCTTAAATCTTCTATAAACCATTCTAAATATATCATAAAAAACATTATTTTTAATTTCTCTACTTATACCTAATCCATGTACATTACCACATTCAATTATTCCTATTTCCATATCCTTATTAGCTTTAAATAGACATCCATAACCAACAGTTTGTCCTTTTACAACTTTATAAGTATTTACTGGTTTTGCATAGTACTCATAAGTTTTCTTAATTCCTTTATTAAATCCTATATATCCATAAAGGACATTTCCAGCTCTAGCTCCTGTAGTAAAATCACATGCTTTGCTTAATTGATCATTTACAATAGCACTTGATGCCATACAATGTATTACCCTTACTTTTCCTATATATTTCTCAGTAGTAGATTTAAATAAATTTACTTGATTTAAAGTATAATTAACATCCTTTGCATTATGTAAATGAGTATATATACCATCAATCTCAATGTTAGGGAAATCCTTCTCTATTTTCTCTATGAACGAATCTAATCTTTCAGGTTTTATTCCCATTCTGCTCATTCCTGTATCTACATATATATGTACTCTTCTTTTTGTCTCTTTATTTAAATCATCTAATATCTCTTCATTGTCTAAAGTTAATATTAAATTTTCTCTCTCATCTTTAAAATCTTCTTTTGTGCATAAAGGAGATAATATAAGTATATCTTTTTTAATATTTTCTAAGCATAAACTTTCTTCTATATTACCTACAGCTATTATATCAACTTTATCTTCTATGAATTCGGCAATTTTTTTACTTCCTAATCCATAAGCATCTCCTTTTATAACAGCAATAAATTTTTTATCTTGGATTAAATCCTTTATTATATTTATATTATTCTCTATATTTTTTAAATTTACATCGCACCAAAAATAATTACTCATATTTTAATCCTCTTTCTACATTAAAGTTACATTTTATATGATAACATTTTTTTATGAATATATAAATTACTAATTTATGATTAATTATATCCAAATAAAAAAATCCCTTTACTTAATTTAAAAGTAAAGGGAAAAACAAATTCCTACGTAAGCCTTATAAAAGACTCATTTATAGTATATTCTTCAGAACTATTTTTTATTCTCTTTTAATATATCTGCAATAGCCGCTATGCTACCTAGAGAAGATACTGCTTCATTAGGCAAAATAAGCTTATTAGCTGGATTAGTAGCCATTTCTTTTAATGCTTCAACTTGCTTTAATGCTATTACTGTTTCATTAGTTCCAGATTCAATTATTGCAGTATTTATTCTTTCAATAGCGGCAGCTTCTGCCTTAGAAACTTCTGCAATGGCTCTAGCTTTACCTTCGGCTTCAAGTAATTGAGATTCCTTTAAACCTTCAGCATGTCTAATATTTGCTTCTTTTTCTGCTTCTGCTCTTAAAATCTTAGCCTGTTTTTCTGCTTCAGCTTTTGCTATTTCACTTTGTTTTAATCCTTCAGCTTGTAATATAGTAGCTCTCTTATCTCTTTCGGCCTTCATTTGTTTTTCCATAGCATCTTGAATTTCAGCTGGTGGCATTATATTTTTAATTTCTACAGAAAGTATTTTTATACCATAAGCATCTGTTATTGTATCTATTATTGTTAAAAGCTCTAAGTTTATTTGATCTCTTCCTGATAAAACTTCATCTAAAGACATATTACCAACTATATTTCTCATATTTGTTATAGTTGAATAAACAATACCAGATTTAAAATCTTCTATATTATAAACTGCATCTTTAGCGTTTAATACTTTATAGAATATAACATTATCAATTTCAATTTTTACATTATCCTTAGTGATTACGTACTGTGGAGGTATATCTAATATTTGTTGTTTAGTTGAAATTCTTTTTCTTACAAAGTCAGCAAAAGGAATAACTAAATGCCAACCTGGCTCTAATATTTTACTAAATTGTCCAAAACGTTCTAATACATAAACATATCCTGTATTTACAACTTTTATTGAAGAAATTGCCGCAAATACCACTATTAATAATAAGATTATAATAATTACAGTAGCTACCATTTGTAACCCCTCCTATTTTTTAATTAGAATTTTATTTCCTTCTATACCTATAATCTCGACCTTTGTCCCCTTTTTTAAAGGACCACTAACACTTTTAAATGTCCAATAAATCCCCTCAAATTTAATTAACGCTGAATCCTCTATGTTTTCATCTAATATAAGTTTTCTGCCTACATAGTCTTGTTCCATTGTTTTAGTTCCTATATTATCCAACTTTATTTTCTTCTTAATTTTAGGATAAATATAGAAGAAAAAGAAAATTGTTATTATGGCAAATAGTATGAATTGTAATATTACATTAGCATTTAAAAATGCTAATACTAACCCACCTAGAGCCCCAAAGGAAAATCCAACAAATAGAACGTCAGAGCTTAAATAGTCTATAATTATACCTGCTAAAATTACTGTTACCCAAAGCCATAACATTAATACCCCTCCTTTATTTAATTTACTTTTTATTAATATTTACTTTATTATACAGTTTATACATTATTTTTGCAAGTATTATTTTTAACTTTTTAAAATAATATTATAAAACATTATAAGAGTTAATAAATACTATATTTCTTCAGTTGATTTTATTAAGAATTCACATTAATATTTAATATATAGGTTTGTTTAGTAAATGTTTCTACTATAAGAAAATATTATTTAAAAACACATATTTCCTTATGGGATAAACTTTTATTACTATAGAAATACTAAAAATAAAATATAAATGGAGATGATGCTATGGATTTCATAAAAGTAGGTGCAGCTTCACCTAAAGTAAAAATAAGTGATATAAAATATAATCTTAAAGAAATAGAGAATATGATTTTAGATGCTATAGATGAGGAAGTTAAAGTTTTAGTTTTTCCAGAGTTAAGTATATCTGCTTACACTTGTGGTGATTTATTTACAAACCAAAAACTAATTGAAAATTGTAACTTAGCTATAGAAAGCTTAGTTAACTTTTCTAAAGAAAAAGATATATTAATAGCTGTTGGTGCTCCTTTATTATATAGATATTCTTTATATAACTGTGCATACATAATCCTAAATGGAAAAGTTTTAGGTATAGTTCCAAAAAGCTACATACCAAACTATTCAGAGTTCTATGAAAAAAGATGGTTCACAGAAGGTTTCAATATTAAAGGATTAAATTTAGATTTACCTTTTCAAAAAGAAGTTCCTTTTGGAACTGATTTAATATTCTCATTTGAAAGCTTAAAAATAGGATTTGAAATTTGCGAAGACTTATGGGTTACTATACCACCTAGCTCTAATTTAGCTCTTATGGGTGCTAACCTTATTTGTAACCTTTCAGCTTCTAATGAACTTGTATCAAAGAGCTCATATAGAAAGTCATTAGTACAAAATCAAAGTGCTAGAACAATGAGCGCATATATTTATTCTTCAGCTGGAGTTCATGAATCAACTACAGATCTATTATTCAGTGGCCATATGCTTATAGCTGAAAATGGTACTATATTAAAAGAAAATAATAGATTTAGAAGAGAAAATGATTTATTAACTGGTATAGTTGATCTATTTAGATTAGATGCTGAAAGAACTAAAAATATAAGCTTTAGAAACTCTACTTTTAATGAACAAAATGAACCTAGATTTATACCTTTTACTTTAGAGAATACAAAAATAAATAATTTTGATAGAGAAATAGATAAACATCCATTCTTACCAAAATCACAATACGCAATGGAAGCTCGTTGTGAAGAGATATTAAATATACAAGCAGCTGCTCTTGCTAAAAGATTAGAACATACTAATCTAAAGAGAGCCGTAATAGGTATTTCAGGTGGCCTTGACTCTACTCTTGCTCTATTAGTAGTTGTAAAAACATTTGATATGTTAAATATACCTAGAGAAAATATAATAACTGTAACTATGCCTGGTTTCGGGACTACAGACAGAACATATAATAATGCTGTAACTCTTTGCAAAGAACTTGATTGTGACTTTAGAGAAATAAATATAGTAAAGGCTGCTCTTCAACATTTTGAAGATATTGGTCATGATAAAGAGATTCATGATGTAACTTATGAAAATGTTCAAGCAAGAGAAAGAACTCAAATACTTATGGATATAGCAAATAAAGAAGGTGGCTTATTAATAGGTACTGGTGATCTTTCTGAATTAGCTTTAGGATGGTGTACTTATAATGGAGATCATATGTCAATGTATTCTGTTAACTGCTCTATTCCTAAAACTTTAGTTAGATTCTTAGTTAATTACTTTGCTAATAATGAAATTTCAGATGATGCTAAAGAAGCATTACTAGATATTTTAGATACCCCTGTTAGCCCAGAGTTACTACCAAAGGATAAAGAGGGAAAAATCGCTCAAAAAACTGAAGATATTGTTGGTCCATATGAACTTCATGATTTCTTTCTATATCATTTTATAAAACATGGTTCAAGTCCTGAAAGAATATTCTTGCTAGCCAAGGAAGCCTTCAAAAACGATTATGACGAAGAAACCATAAAAAAATGGTTAGATAAATTTATAAGAAGATTCTTTACTCAACAATTTAAGCGTTCTGCTCTTCCAGACGGTCCAAAGGTAGGTTCAATATCCCTTTCACCTAGAGGTGATTGGAGAATGCCTTCTGATGCAGTATATAATGATTTTTTAATATAAAAATAATTAAGTTTTTTTAATTTAAGCTATAAATATTATTCTAAAACTATTTATTATAATCTAGAATATTCTGAAATAAATAGTTTTTAGAATATGTTTATAGTTTTTTTATTAAATTTTTAAAAAAAACAAAAATTATTTTTATTTTTTTAATGTATTCAGAGATAAATCACCTATCTTAACGAATTATTTTTACTATTTTTGGTGTATTCTTATACAAAAAAATAGTATTTTGTAAAAAAATTAAGAACATTGACATACTTTTGCCAAAAATATATTGTAAACTTTTATATAGATAATGTATAATTAGAATTTAGACAGATACTTATTTTAAATCAGTTATTTTGTCAAAATATGTTTGATACAAATTATTTAAAAAGGAGGAGCTAGGAGGCTATGAGTAAATATGATAAAAAACTTAAAAAAGCATTAGCTCAATATGAAAATGGAAATTATGAGGAAGCATTAGATATATGTGAAAAAGTACTTGATAAAGATTATAATAATGAAGAAGCACTTATATTAGAAGGAAGAGCTCTTGAGAAGCTTAATAGAATAAGTGATGCTATTGTTTCTTGGAAAATAAACTCTGAGTACAACAACAATGAAGAAGCTAGAACAAAACTTGAAAAGTTTAATAATATAGATGAGAAAAAACTAGCAATGAGTACTATATTCAGTGATACTATGAAGGATGAAATTAAGGCTAGACTTCAAGAAGAAGCTCAAAAAGAATATGCTAAGCAATTAGAAAAAAGAGAGCCTGAAACTAATCCTGAAGTTAAAAAGACTGAAAAGGTTAAAGAAAATTCAAAAGTTGAACAAGCTTCAGTTATTAATATCAATAAAGAAACACCAAAAGAAGATATTAAAATCGATGATATAAAAATAAGTCAATCAGTTAAGGAAACTCCAATTAAAGAAGCTCCAAAAGCTGAAAATAAACATCTTGATAATGTAACAAAAGTTGACTTCCATAAAAAAGATGAAATTAAAAATGAAAAAATAAAGGAAGCTAAAGAAACTAAGGATGATAATGAACCTAGAGTTATTAGTACACCTAACTTTAAAAATGAAAAGTCAAATTCAAAAAAATCAAATAAAAAGAAACCTGTTAAGTATGTTGCTGTAGCTGTTTCAGGTGCTATTGTCCTACTACTTGCTTATGGTATAACAAAGAATATAAAAACTACAAATGCAGGTAATACTCAAGTAACTTCAACTGAAGAAAGTACTGACCAAGCTAGTAATTCAACAGAGAATAAGCCAAGCGAAAATTCATCAACTGAAAATAAAACACTTAATGTAGATGAATTAAATAAAGCTGTTCAAGATAAAGACATAACTTCTCTTTATACAATATTAACTTCTACTCCAAAGGATAAAGTCCCAGCAGATGCTTTAGATGCTTATAATAAAGCCGAGGAGTTAATGAAAAATGATGGAGTTAAAGATTTATACTTAAAAGGATCAGATTTATTTAAAGAGAAAAAATATGAGGATGCTCTTAAAGATTTTCAAAAAGCATATGCATTCTCAGATGGTTCTTACTTAAAGCCTCACTTAATGTATTTCATAGGAACTTCTTATGAGAACTTAGATAATAATGCAGAAGCAATTAAATACTTCCAAGATTATTTAAATAATTATAAAGCTAAACCAAATGCTGAAGATGTTATGTACACTCCTCAATGCTTATATAACTTAGCTATCTTATATGATAAAGAAGGTAATAGCGCTGAGGCTAAGAAATATGCTCAAGAAATTGAAGATAATTATCCAAATACAATGTTCTATAATGACGTTACTAAGAAAATTATCTACGGTAAATAATAAAAAAATCACAGGTTTTAATTAAAATCTGTGATTTTTTATTTATAGTTTTATATTAATAATAGTTAATTTAAAACTATAATTTTTTTAAAATTTAAAATAAATATTAACTTAAAAATTACATTGCTTCTGAATCAGGGAAAATCATATTTGCAACTTTTTCAAATTCTACTCCCACATATTTTGAACTATGAGAATCTGATCCTAAAACCATCGGTATATTATACTTTAAGCATAAATCTAAAAATATTCCTTGTGGATGTACTTCTCCGCATTTTTCTCTTCTAAGTCCTGAAGTATTTAAATCAATCTCATATTTACCTTTTTTCATCTCTTTAAGAACATTTTCTAAAAGTTTCATGTTATATTTCTCATTTGGAAAATCTTCTTTATATTTTCTTACTAAAGTTGGATGTCCTATTCGTTTAGGCTTGTACTTTCCTAAATCACTCTTAATTGACTTTAACATGGTTTCATAGTATAAATCATAGAGTTTATCCATTCCACCTATCTTTTCTACTAATTGGCCAATCATATCTGACCCGTTTCCTATTTGATAGTATTCACCCTCAAATTTTACTATGTGTACAGAAAGAATAGCATCGTCTAAATACTTTCCATACTTATCTAATATAGCTTTAGTTTCATGTTCATATCCTTCAACATAATCTACCTCTAAACCTACATTAACCTTAATTTTATCCTTAACCTTCTCTTTTAATTCAGCTATACCCTTTAGATATTCTTCTAATCTCTCCATAGGTAGAGCGCTATTTTTCCTTGGAGAAGGATCTTCCATAGGAAGTGGCATATGTTCTGTAAAAGTTATTTCAGTAATACCATTTTTTAATGCGGTATCAATGTACATATCTAAACTATCATCACTTCCATGAGGACAATAAGTGCTATGTACATGTCCATCTCTTCTTGTGTTTAAAATCATCTTTATCCTCCGTAATATTCTGTTATGTTTTTTGTCAAATTATTATAAGGCATATATCTTTATTTATAGTAATCCACCCTTAGGTAAAGATTCAATAAATAAAAACCTAAATAAACATATGATATATAATTAAACTAAATTAAAAACTATAAAACTTAAGATTCCAACTTAAGATTCCTATAGTTTTTAGTCTCTTTATATTATACATTATTAAATAAATAAGGCAAAATAAACCTTAAGGAGATATTTTATTTTAATTTAAATTCACATATAACAGGATAATGATCTGATGGGTATCCTCCATCTATTTCTCTATCGTCTATATATAAATTTTCAATTTTGAACTCTTTTGAATATATGATATAATCTATTACTCCTCCATCATATCCACCTTTAAAATCATGAAAAGTACCTATTATATTATTTTGAATTTTGTCATAACATACATTAAATTCTATAGTATCTTCTTCTGAGTCTTTTATTATATTAAAAAGATTATCCTCTAAGTAGCAATTAAAATCTCCCATTATTAAGTATGGTGATTTTTTTATTCCATAATTCTTTTTAACCTCATTTAATATTATTTTTATTCCCTCTTCCCTTGCCATTTCACTTTCATGATCAAGATGAGTATTATATATAACTAACTCTACATCCTTTATTTTATCTTTTGCTTTTAATCTTGTACATATTCTTGGAAGACTACTATTAAAATCTTTGCTTCCCTTAATTTTTGGAGTTTTAGATAACCAAAATTGATTCCATTCTAATAAATCAAACTTTTCTTTTTTGAAAAATACGGCATTAAATTCATCTTTACCAGTTCCTTCTCTATCCTCTCCAATCCATGAATACTCATCTAATATACTATCCATATCATTTAACATATGAATTAGCCCTTCTTGAGTTCCTATTATATCTGGTGAATATTCCTTTATTAATTTTGTAATTCTAGCACATCTTTGACTCCATTCATTATTATTCTGTGCCTTAAAATCATACTTTAAGTTAAATGTCATAATTTTTAAATTTCTCATAATCAATTATTCAATTAATAATCCTAATTAATTGAATCTCTCCCCCTTTATTTATATCTTTTTAAAATAATTATAATCTTTATATTAATATATTTTATAGTGTGAAATTATATTTTCTATGTACATATTTCAAATTAGATATATATTATTAAAATTTTAAATTAGATACTTGTTTAAACATATTCAGCTCTTTTTCAGACTCTACAGAATCTAAAGTTTCATTCCAGTCTTTATCAAATTTAATTTTAAATAATTCAACATGACTTTTATCATTTTTAGGAGCCATTGCTACATATTCTGCACCACATATTAACCTTTGTTCTAGAATTAGATATTCTACTTTTTTTCCATTTTCATCTTTAAAAGATACTACTTGATTTTCAGACATTTTATTTTCCTCCTTCAATATATTTCCATTTGATTTTTACTCTCTTTTTTATTATTTTATATATTTTTTTATTTATTCTTTTATTTATTCTTTTTTATTTTATTACTCATTTACGAGTATATTATTTAGGAGTATATTTAAGAAATAATCAAATTATTAGAATCTATAGCATCTATTTTAAAAGAAACTTATCTTTCTAAATGAAATTTACCATGAAAATTGTAAAAAAAATAAACCATCCTATCATTAGATAAGATGATTTATTAAAACTATTATTAACTTACTTATATTTTATAGAAACTACTATATTCCAAATAATTTGAATTACTAAAACTACTAAGGCTATCATTATAAAATAATAGTACGATAATAAGTTTTCAAAAAACTGTAGTTTTATAACTAAAGCTAAAATAATAGCCATAAAAGTGCTTATTATTGTTTGAACTATATAAAATTTATTCTTATTACTTTTTACTAAATAAATAAACCATATAAAAAATAATAAAGCTAAAATCAAAGCTATAACTGATAAGATATATAAATTTTCGTTACTTATGCTCTTTGAGTACTCATATCTTTTAAAATAAACATGGTGCATTACACCGGCTTTTTTAGTTGTTAAATATTCAATAGTAATTATAGCACACCATAAAGCAGCTTGAATAAATACTATTAATGGATATATTATTTTCTTTAATTTACTCATTGATTATTTCTCTGGCTCTCCAGTAATTGATGGGTTTCCAGCATTACTCCAACCAATCCATCCATCACTATATATAGATGTATTTTTAAGGCCCATTACATTAGCATAAGTATAAACTTCAGCTGCACGCCATCCACTACCGCACATAAATGTAAGATGATTTTTTAGGTTTATTCCTTGATCTTCCCACATTTTTTCTATTTCATATCCATTTCTCATTGTATTATCTACATTTCTATAATAATCTAATGAAGTTGAACCTTCTATTCCGGCATATCCGAAAACCGCTCCTGGAATACGACCTTTTTTATCATGATAGCTATATCCTGATATTTTACCTATGTATTCATCCCAAGTACGATTATCAACTAAAGTAAAGTCTGGCTTTTTAAGATCTTCTTTAAGTTCTGGAATTGTAGTTATTACACTAGGATCTGCTGGTATAGTAGCACCAAAATCTCCACCTGGAGTTTTTGGATTAACTTTTGTTTCTAGTTCATAACCTGCACTAGTCCATGCTCCATCTCCTCCATTTAATACTCTTACATCTTTAACACCCATATATTTAAGAACACTAGCTACACGATAAGCTGCCATTTGTTCAGCTCCTGTAAGTATTATTGTATCATCCTTGTTAATACCATATTCTAAAGCAAATTGACTTAATGTCTTATCATCTGCAAGCATCCATGTTGGAGGTGGTTCTATAGTATCTGTATTGATATGTACACTTGTAGGAACATGTCCTTTTCCATATGTTTGATTTTCATCTCCCCAGCTTGCTTCAAATACTTTTATATTTTTAGTATTTTCAAAAGTTTCTGGTTTTTTACCATCAATAACTTCCTTTAATATTTTAGCTGGAACTATTAAACTATAATCCTCATATTTTTCTAAAGGTAAGCTTTTATCACTTGCCCATTCTTTAATATCATATGTATATAAGTTCTTATATCCTTTTTTTGAAAGATAGTCCGCAACTACTTTAGAATCTTCTCCATTAGCATCATATAATATTATGTTTTTATCTGGAGTTATTCCTTTAGTTTTTAAGGCTTCATCTAACTTTTTCTCTTTATCCTTAGCATCTACCTTTATCCAATTTGCCGAAAAATCCTCAGCATTTGGAATATGTCCACCTCTAACCTCATCATATAAAATCCATCCATTATACGAATCACTTAAACGTGTATCAACAGCTACCCATGAGCTATCTTTTAAGTTTTCTTTTACTTCTTTTGTACTTAAAGATTTAAGAGAAACATCTGCCTCATTACTTTTACTGCTAGAACAAGCTATAAAAGTAACAGTTGATGCTACTATGATTAAACCTAAAGATAATTTTTTTAGAAAATTCATAATTTCCTCCTTAGTTTTTTATTATTCTAGTACCACTAAAAATAATACCAAATTTATATTATTTAGTAAATAAGTATTAATAATTATCAAATTTTTAGCAAATGCTATATTTAATTAAATTTTTTATTGTTTTTATAGAAAATTATATTATTTTGTTATTTTAATTTTGAAAAACAAACATTTTTTATGTGTATTTTTAAGCATTTTTTAATTAATTTCTTAGATTCATTAATTTTAAAGAATTAAAGTACATTTTGCAAAAGATTTTTTAACAGATATAGAGTATCATTAAAACATAAACATTGGATGAGGTGATTTTTATGGAAATTAGTAAAAATATAGTTAAGTCATTAGCTGAAAATCTTTCAGATAGACCGTTTAACTTAGAATTTTGGGATGGCGAAGTAATTCAATATGGTTCTGGTGAACCTGAATTTAAACTTATTATAAAAAACTTCCCAAGTAAAAAAGACCTTTTATCAGACCCTAGCTTAGCTTTAGGAGAAGCTTATATGAAAGGGGACATTGATATAGAAGGAGATCTTCAAAAATTCTTTGAAAGTATGATTCGTAATAAAGACAGCTTTATGAATAAGAGTACAGTATTAAAATTAGCTTCTAAAATAAAAGCTCCTTCTTTACTTAAATCAAAAAAAGATATTGCACACCATTATGACATAGGAAATGATTTCTATAGTTTATGGTTAGATAAAACCATGAGTTATTCATGTGGATATTTTAAAGAACCATCTGACACCCTTTATGATGCCCAGATGAATAAAATACATTACATATTAAAGAAACTTAACCTAAAAGAAGGTCAAAAACTTTTAGATATTGGTTGTGGCTGGGGATATTTAATTATAGAAGCAGCTAAGCTATATAAAGTAAAAGCTTTAGGTATAACTCTTAGTGAGGAGCAATTTAAAAAAGCCAAAGAAAGAATCAAAAAAGAAGGTCTTGAAGATTTAGTTGATGTACAATTAATGGATTATAGAAATTTAGAAAAATCTAAATTAGAATTTGATAGGATTGTTAGTGTTGGTATGGCAGAACATGTTGGGCATGCTAATCTACCTCTATTCTTTAAGAATGTTAATTCAGTTCTAAAAGAAAGTGGATTATTCTTATTACACAATATAACTAATCTTGTAGAAACTGAAGGAAATAAATGGATTACAACATATATCTTCCCAGGTGGATATCTACCAACTTTAAGAGAAGAACTTAATATTGCAGCAGATCTTAATTTCCATGTATTGGATATAGAAAGTTTAAGACTTCACTACATGAAAACTTTAGAAGAATGGTGCAAAAACTTTATGAATCATTTAGATGAAGAAAAGGAAATGTTTGATGATGAATTCTTAAGAATGTGGCATTTATACCTTGCTACATGTGCAGCAGGATTCCATTATTGGGATATAGATATACATCAAATTCTATTCTCAAAAGGAATTAATAATACTCTTCCTATGACAAGAAAATATTTATATGAAGACTAATTAATATACAAAGCTAAAGTTTAACTAATTTATGGTTAAGCTTTAGCTTATTTTTTAATTAATTTATAGATTTTGCAATATATTAAACAAATTAACTTTTTTGTCTATATTCATATAGAATATCTTCTAAATTTATAGAAAAACTATAGTTAAAGTTTTATTTTAGGAGGTATTTCTAATGGCTAATGAAAATAAATCTGCTCATGATATAGCTAAACAAATGATTATCAATGGTGACCCCTTTGATAAAATACAAGAGCTAACTAATTTAAGATTAAAAGAACTTAAAAGAATTCAAAGAGAAGAAATAAGTCCAAAATTCTAGAATCTCTTTAATCCTTATTTATTTTTGGTTTAATTCTTATATTTTTTAATCATTAAACCAAGTTTAAAAGAAAGTAAAATTAAAGAAGGGACTGTAGCAAAAGTAACTTAAAATAAAACTTATAAATATATTCCGAGAATTACTAGATTTCACTAAAAATTTATAAGTTTTATTATTTAAAGTTTTGCTATAGCCCCTTCTTATATGTTCAAAAGTTACTTTTAATACATCCTCTTTTGAAATCTATTCTAAATTATTTCCTCTTCTTTTAATAATTTATACAAAGTTGGATTTAAATTAAATTCTTCAATAAGGTTATTTACTTCTAATAAAGATTTTTCCTTTTTATTTTTAGAAACATTTCCTTTTATAGCTCTTATTAAAATATTTTTAGGTGAATGAGCAATATCTATAAATTCAAGAAGTTGAGTCTTATACCCTGCACATTCTAAAAGATTTGCTCTAACTGAATCCGTCATAAGAGCTGATATTCTTTCTTTTATTATTCCGTAGTTAGTAAGTATTGAAAACTTCTCACTTTCTATTTGACCATTAAACTCATGTTGACAACATGGAACTGAGAATATCATTTTACTATTCCATTTAATTGCATTATATAAAGCATAATCTGTTGCTATATCACAAGCATGTAATGTTATTACCATATCAACCTTGTTATTATATTTGAATCCATTTATATCTCCAAGTTCAAAGTGTAAATCTTCATAATTATACTTTTTAGCTATATCACTGCATTTCTTTATTACATCAGCTTTTAAATCTAATCCAATCATATTAACTTTTATTTTTTTAATCTCAACAAAATAATAGTATAATATGAATGTTAAATATGATTTACCACATCCAAAATCTAAAATTGTAAGTTCTTTCTGATCAAGTTTTTTTACTTCATCATCAATTATTTCAATAAATCTATTTATTTGCTTATACTTATCATATTTTGAGTTAATAACCTTACCTTCTTTAGTAAAAACTCCTAAGTCTATAAGAGGCTCTATTATCATTCCCTCTTCTAATATGTAATTTTTCTTTCTATTATGTTCCTTCTTAACTTCCTTTAAAGATTCATTTTTCTTAACTCCTAGAAATACTTTTCCCTTCTTAGAAACCTTAAGATCAAAGTCACTTTCTTTAGAAAAAGCATTTAATTGTTTGTATTTAAAAACGAATAACTCTTCTACTTTTCTTTTTAATTCACTTTTTTCTATATTTTCATGAAAGACTTGTTTATCAGTATACTTCTCTATTTGATAAAAATCCTTTTTATTCTTTTCTTTAAGTTGAAACACTATTTTTTTATATTCAACATCTTTATTAATCTTATTACTAATTACTAATTTTATGATTTCTTCTTCTGTAACTTTATCAATTGCTTTTATTAAATCATCCATTAAAAATCACCTTACAAATTTATTATTAAAGTTAAATTAAATTTCTAACTTAACTTGCTATATAATATAATACATAAGATTTATACATATATCAAATTAAAGTGTAAAAACAAATTGATTAATTTCTTTAAATCGATTTTAAACACAATATAAATATTGTCACTTACTCAACATCACTAATCATTAATACTTTATCTTCGCCTAATAATTCCTTTGCAACTTCAAATAAAGCCTTATCCTCTGTAACCAAAGAAAATCCTTCCTTTTCAATTGAAGCGAATATAAGCAATATATCATTTTTTGTAAGTTTTTTACCCTTATAGTAATGAGCTTCTCCTTTTATCTTTTCAAAATCTATATGATTTAAAAATTCTTTAAACATTCTTCTATCTATTTCAAATATTAAAGGAACAAGCCTCATAAATCGCTCTGACATCACATTTTCTCCATTAAATTTTCTTTTCTCTTTTCTAGCTAACTCCTCTAGCACCTCTCTTATAATTATAATTTCATTGAACTCTAAAAAATTATCAAAAAAACCTTTTTCTCTATTCCAAAAATTTATAATAACATTAGTATCTAATATATACTTTCCCACAGCTGTTCACCTCATTAGTATTATATATTTAATTTATTCATTTTAAAAATATTATATCCAACAGATCCATAGCTAATAAATTAATTTCTAAATAACTTTTAGAAATTAAAAATATAAAAAAAGCTTAGCTTTATGGAAGGTATTGTAATATGTTAAACTTTCAATTTAGTTTAATATATTATAGAATTTAAACCTCCTACAAAACTAAGCATTTCTTTCTTTTAACCTAATTATTTAGCATCAAGCTTATTTTTTACAACCCATTCATCTAGTTGCTCTTCACTTGTCACTTCAAATATTTCATCAATTATTTTTCCATCTTTTACATAGTACATTGATGGAGTTGAATTAAACTCTGGAAAAATTTTATTTATTTTCTTTCTATTGTTTTGAATCTCCTCTTTAGATGTTCCTTCATTATCTAAAACAACTTCATTAATAAATATATTATGATTTTCTAAATAAGGAAGTAATATCTCCTTTAACTTTATACAATCTTTACAAGTTGACTGTGTAAAAAGAATAATAGACTCTTCTTTATTTTCAGCCATGGCAATAGCATCATCTAATCTAACTTCTAGTATTTCTCCACTAGAGGTATCTCTTACATACTCTTTTTCTCCACATCCAACAAAAGTAAATAATAGTGTAAATAACAATAGTATATTTATTATTTTTCTCATAATTTAATCCCTCTCCCCTTAAATGTATATCAGTATAATCAAGGAGATGAATCTATTTCCTCTCCTTGATTAAATACTTAATTATTTTGTCTAATTATTATCTTGCTGTTCTAATAGTTATTGATTCTTTTTCTGAAATTTCTCCATTTGAATATTTGGCAGCGATCTTAAAGTTATAAATTGTATGTCTATTTAAGCCTTTAAATGTATATGAAGTGTCCTCAGCTTTTATCTCTGCTACCTTTTTACCATCTTTATAAAGAATATATCCCTCTAATCCATTAGTTGTTTCAGGAGCAGTCCATGTTACAGTTACATCTTTCTTATTAATTTCAGAATCTTTAAAGTCTCTTACTGGATTAACTATTATTTCCTCTGAGCTATTATCTGTTACTGTAACTATAGCAGTAGCAAACTCTCCATTTGGTATTGTAGCTGTTATTGTAGCAGTACCTTTACCTACCCCAGTAACTAATCCATTCTCGTCTACTGTAGCAACTGACTCATCACTTGAAGTCCAAGTAATAATATCCTTACTTTCAATAGGGTTTAATACAGCAACTAATTTCTCAGTTCCATTTACTTCTAGATTTAATTCGGTCTTTTCTAATGTAATTGATTCAGCACTTACATTTCCTTCTTTACCGTAGAATACTAACTCAGCTGCACTTGCATACTTATTGTTTGTATCTCCTAAAGTTTTAAGAGCAGTAAATCTTACATATTGAGCATTAACAGTGTTAAATCTTATAGGATTATATCCTCTATTAGCTAAAGCAGTTCCAGCTTCATTAGCTTCTAAAGTTCCTGTTCTAGCCTCAGTCCAATTTTCATTATCTAAGCTTGTTTCAATCTTATATTCAGTAACATGACCATTTCTACTGTTTTGTCTTGGTAGATAATCTATTTGATTAAGATCATAAGCTTTATCTAACTTAATTGTTATAGATACTGGAAGTTTATCAGCAGCTTGATATCCTGAATGCCAAATACTATTTTCGTCTCCATCTACTGCATTTTCTTTGTAATCTGTATCAGCTTCACTAGTTGCATGGATAGCTTCTAATTTATTAAAATCTATTTTATCTTCTTCTACAGTTTCACGCTCTTGTAATGAATGAATCTTATTTCTTAAAGTTAAAATAGCATCTCCGATTTCTTTTTCATCTGAACTATTTTCTAATACATTCTCAGCATGTTTAATAGCTTCAAGTAAAGCTTCATAAGTTTCAGAAGTATAGATTTCACTTAAAGATTCATATGACTTAGCTTGTTCTATAGCTTGAACTAATAATGTCTTATCAATTCCGTCTAGAACAACTATTTCTTTTTCAACTGTATGGTTTCCATCAGCAGTAGTTGCAACTAATTTTGCCAATCCTGGTTGTAATCCACGTAAATAGTAAGTTACTTTATCTTCTCTATCTACACGTAGAACTTCTAAAACCTCTGGATTTTCAGAAACTAA
Source organism: Clostridium sp. LIBA-8841 (assembly GCF_034439435.1). Taxonomy (GTDB): domain Bacteria; phylum Bacillota; class Clostridia; order Clostridiales; family Clostridiaceae; genus Sarcina. Next base: position 158,454 of record NZ_JAPCKJ010000002.1, read on the forward strand.
TCTATAGTTTAAGTTATTTGCATTATCAGGTGTAACTTCTGCAAATATAGGAGTAATTCTATTTAGGTATACTGATTCTGGAGTATTTTCTGCAAAATTAATTCCAGTTGTCTCAACTCCACTCTTTTCATAGAATTCAATTTCATTTATAGCTAAAGTATTCTTATCTTTATGAGAATCTAAAGCTGTAATAACAATCTTATCGAATTCTTGTCCACCTAACTCATAAACAGTTGTAGCAGTTGTGATATCTGCTTTTTCTCCTAAATCAAACTCTTCTCCATTTAAATACCCAACAGCCTTAACCTTCTTCATGGCAGCAACATTTATACTTCCATTAGCATTCATTCTATTGTATATAGTAAAGTTTTCTAAAGCTTTTGACTCATCAAAATTAAATGTCATTTCAAAAGGAAGCGTTCCTTTATCTGCTTGGTCCGGATTAAAGACCCACTTTAAGTCCATACGAGAACTATCATCACTGCTTGTTGTTCCATCTATTAACTTATCTAATCCCATTCCTGCTTGTAATTGACTTGAATCTCCACTTACAGTAATATGCTCTTTATCAATCTTACTACTAGTTGGTCTTCCTGATGGTAATTCAGTTTCAGGATCAACAATCTCAGCAATAGCCATCTTAGAATTTAATTTACTATCCACTAGTAAAGCATGACTAGCTTCCATATCCCAAGTAAGATTTTGTTTAGCTTTTAATGTTACTCTTGCTATTGTGTCTGTTCCACTAACTTTTACATTATCACCAATATTAGTAAAGTTTACATAAGCGTGTTGTGTATTATCTGTATGCACTCTTGCCTTTGAAAGATTTTTCATTCCTGCTGTTGCAATAGTTCCTTCAGTCTTAACATATTCATACTTAGAAGCATCTAAAGGAATTTCTACACTAAATGAATTAATATCAGAAAGACCAGTTCCTACAACATCAACAGTGAATGTTTCACCAGAAGCAATTTCTTGCTTACTTGGTACAAGCATTACTTCACCTTCAAGTTCTGCTCCCTCTGAAGGTTTTACTCCACCTTCTAATTTACTAGCAACATAAGATATATCATAAGCATCAATTAAACCATTATTATTTAAGTCCGCCATTGATACATATCCCCAGTCAGCATCAGCAGTTGTTAATCCTGCATAGTTTTCAAGGAATACTAAATCTCCTTCTTCTATAGAACCACTGTTATTCCAGTCTCCAACCACTTGTCCATTAGTTCCATCAACTTTATATGGTCTAAATTCTCTCATAGTTAAGAAGTTTCCTATAGACTCCTTAGTTACAATTTTAAAGTAACGAGCTTTTATAGGCTCATTAAAGTTTATTGTCTTAACCTCTCCATCAGTAGCCCATGCTGGAACATTTGAACCTTGAGCATTACTAAATACTTTCTCATAATTTACACCATCTAAGCTACTATATATTTCAGCACGCTTAACTGATCCATTACCATTTTTTCTAAATAATAAGTCTAATTTCTCTATTGTATATGCCTTTTGCATATCAATTATAAATGGCTTATCTATAGCACTATCCTTTGAATGGAATTGTGAATTATCATCGCCATCAACTGCCTTATATGGCGCGTCACTACTATACTGACCCCATTTCCAATCAACCTGCATATCCTTAGGTACGTTTCTATATGGATCTAAGGCTGTTCTTACAGTCATTAATTCACTCCACTGAGAATGACCGTCTTTATTTACACTACGTACACGATAGCTATATTCTGTATCATAGTTTAATCCAATATCTGTATATTCGTTAGTTCTGATGTTATTAAATATCATTCCATCTATTTCAACATCATAACTTGTAGCCTCTTCAACTTCATCCCAATTTAATTGAATAGATTCTGATGTTATTCCATCTTCTGGTGCTCTGAAATTACTTGGAACACTTAAATTTTCATTTACTTCATTCTTATTTATATCTTGAGTATTAGTAAATCCTTCAACGGTTAATTTAACCTCATTTTGCTTTACATTTGTCTTATCAACTTTTACATAAACCTTAGGAGTAGTTGTTATTTCTACACCCGCAAACTCTGATCCCTCAGTAGCATACTTATTAAGATTTGGAGTTTCATCATAGAAATACATATTAGTTCCATTTTCAAACTCTTCTAAACTTTGAGCTTCTATTAACTCTACATCATTACCACCTACAGTAACGCCTAAACTACTTGGTTTTTCACTTACATTAACTATAAATTCAGTTGTTCTATCTACAACTATTCCATTATAGTCTCCCTCTAATAAACCTGCAGTAATAACTGCTGTTCCTTTTCCTGTCTTTGGAGCACTTGAAGTTATCATAGTTTTAGCTGACTTTCCATCTTTATAATCAGTTGTTAAACCATCATCTTCATAAACTTCAAAGTTTGTATCTCCACTTGGATATACTTCATAAATACGATGTGAATCATCCATAGCTTCTGGATTATTGTTTTCACTAGTCATAGGAATTATAGCTCCATTCTTAACAAAAACTGGTACCTTCCATACAGGAGCTTCAAAATTATTTAATACTCCGCCACCTCTATATTGTTCTCCAGTAAAATAATCTATCCAAATTTGTTCTTCATCTGGAAGATATATATCATTTCTTATATCATTACCTTTGTCATCAGCAGCTGTATTTTGATATATTGGAGCAACCAACATATTTGGTCCCCACATATATTGATACTCAGTAGCTGTTCCATAAGTATATGCTTCTGGATATTCAAGCATCATAGCTCTTATCATTGGAACTCCATCTTCAGTTGCTTCATTAGCTATACTATAGTTATATGGCATCATTTCAGCCTTTAATTTTAAATACATTCTATTTATTGATGTATATGGTTCTCCAAATACATATGGATATTTAGCATTTGCTCCCCAACCATCCATATCTATTTGAACTGGAGTAAATGCCTTCCATTGGAAATCTCTAGTTTGTACTAATTTACTTCCTCCAAATATACCATCCATATCAGATCCTACGTTAGGTTGACCTGATAGACCTGATCCAATATATGTTGGTATATGGAATCTTATATATTCCCAATCTCCACCAGACTGATCTCCTGACCATATACTTGTGTAACGTTGAGTTCCTGCCCAACCATCTAAACTTACTATAAAAGGTCTTGCTTTATCCTTAGAATTGTTTACTATTCCTTCTGCAGCTTGTCTCACTGAGTTAAGGGCAAATGAATATCCTGCTCCAACCCAAGCAACGTCAGTTTTAACTCCATTTGTGCCTGCAACTCCAACTTCTTTATCTATATCACGCTCAAGATAAGCTTCTTGTCCTCCAGTAGGTTTTAAAGAACTTTGAGTCCAAAGACCTGTTTGAATACCAAAGCCTCTTGAATAATCAACAAATTCTTTTAAATTATCTATATTTCCATCTATAGTCTCTTCACGACCATAACCACATCCATAACCATCATTTGGTAAAAACCATCCTAGTGGTGTATCATTATTAACATGGTCATCAACAACTTTCTTAGCATCAACCATCAAACTTTCTTGTCTATCAAATCCTGGTTTTGGTGTTTGGGATTCTTGTCCTGTTTCGTCATTTATCCAGTCACGTGAATAACAGTTAGCATGTCCTAAATAGAATCCATATTCAGGTAATAAAACAGGTGCTCCTGTTAACTCTGTAAACTTATCTATTATGTTTGTTGGTTTTTCATCAACAAAATAATAAGCATCAAAGCGATTTTCATCATGCTTTGTAGTAACTTTTCCTGCCTCAGCTGCTTCAAAATCATATTCACCTGGCTTAAATGTATGTCTCATAACTCCATATCCATTAGTTGAGAAATAGAATGGATTTGGACTTGCTACTCCTCCATCAACCCAGTTATTTTCGTTCTTTATATTTATCTTTTTACCTTTATGTGAGAATCTACCATTTTGCATTCCACCGCCATAGAAGTATTCATCTTCATTTGATTCAAGAGTTTGAATTGTACTATCAGACTTATGTTTTAATGGCTCTGTTTCTTTCCATACAGTCTTATTATTTAACTTATCAAAAAGCTCCATTTTTCCAGTAGCTTTTTCTATCCTAAGTTCAACAGCATTTGTAGAAATTTTTATTATCTCTCCATCTTCAACGGTTGGAGTAGGATTTTCATACTCCTCTTCAGTCTTATCAATTATTTTTGTTATGTGATCTTTTCCATTTGGAGTTGGATCTTCTTGGAATTTTCCTGTTGGATCCATATAAATTCTTAGTACATCATCTGTTAAAAATGATACTCTAATCTGCTCTCCAGTAGTAAGCTTCATAGTTACATCGTTTTCATTTTGAATAAAACTTTCTACTCCCCCGATTTGAGAATAACCAGTATCTTTAGGCGCTTCTTCCTCTGAGTTTTCAACCTTTTGAGTTAAACCATCAAACAAAGGAAATGCATAAGTAGATGTTGCTGGTAGCATAAGATTAGATACAAAAACAGTACCTAAGGTTAAAACACTAAGCTTTTTAATTATCATCTTTCTTTTCATAATTCCCCCCCTATATCTTCTTAATATTAATTAATGTATAAAAGAAATAGAATCTCTAAAAATTATATCAATACATCTTATAGACTCCTAAACTATTTGGTCTAAAAGTTTTATATAATATTGATCTAACTTTCAAAATTAAGATTCACCAACTTGTTATTACAAGTATATTTTATACAAGATTTTTTCTTTTGTCAAATTATTACTATATTTACTTTTTATGTAATTAAAGAGTGCTTTTTATTATTTTCGACTAAATTGTAGACTAATTACCTTTTTTTGTTTATAAATTTTATTTAATGCTATATAATAATTACATATCTAAAATCAATAGGGGGTTCTTTTTTGATTAAAATTGCTATTTGTGATGATGAAAAATATCACTTAAATTTAATAGAAGATATGCTGAGAAATATTTTAAATAAGAATAACTTAGAAGCTAATATATTTAAGTTTTCATCTAGCTACGAATTTTTAGAATTTCAAAAGAACAGCTTTATAGCTTTCGACTTGATATTATTAGACATACTTATGGATGGATTAAATGGCCTAGATTTAGCCAAAAAAATACGTAATTTAGATCTTGAAGTTAAAATTTTATTTATAAGTACCAGTAAAGATTATATTTTAGATGGCTATGATGTACACGCCTATAACTATCTATTAAAACCAGTCTCTTATTTAAAATTAGAATATGTAATTTTAGATTTTATAAATAACTTCAATAATTCCCAAAATAATTTTTTTACTGTAAAAAATAAGCAAAGTATATTTAGAATAAATTTAGATAATATAATCTTTTTTGAATCAAAATTAAGGAAGATAAATATTGTTTGTTCTAATTATTCAGAAATTTCATTTTATGATAAGTTAGATAATATTGAAGATACTCTCACTTCAAAAAACTTTATAAGATGTCACAAAAGTTATTTGGTAAACTTAAATTATATAAAAAAAATAGAGAATTCTAAAATTATCACTTTAAATAATAATATTATTCCTATAAGCAGATCTTATTTAAGAAAAACTAAGGATATCTTTTTTGAATACTTTAGATGTAAATCTACATAAAAAAATGAGGTTCTTATCACCTCATTTTTATTAAAATAGCTACATTAAACCTCTTATCATCATAATAAAACTTAATTTGACCATCATATTTTTCTATGCTTTTTTTTATACTTTCTAAGCCAATCCCATGATTTTTTTTATCTTTTTTTTTCGTTCTAAAAACTTTATTCTTTTTATCAAATTCTTCATAAAAACTTATACTATTTTCAACCTCTATATATAAATAATATTTATTAGATCTACTACTTATTATTATATATTTTTCACTATCATCATTAATTCTATTGCAAGCCTCTATAGCATTATCTATTAAATTGCTATATATTATACAAAGATCTATATTCTCTATTGGTAAACTTTCTTTTATATGTATATTTAAATTAATATCTATGTCATTTTCCTTGCATAACTCTACTTTCCCCCTAAGTAGGGCATCTAAGATTTTATTATTCGTTATACTTTTTCTTTGCACTCTTGATATCTCATTATTTAAAGACTTAAGATAATTTTTAAATTCATGATAATCACCATTTTCATATAGAGCAGTTATTATATTTAAATGATTTTTCATGTCATGCCATAACCTTTTTATTTCCTCATGATTTCTTAGATCTTCACTCCAATATTTTCTTTGATAATTTATCTGTTTGCTCAATATATCTAAGTTAGTTTTTAAAATAGAATTCAATTTATTTTTTTTATTATTTAATGATATAAATTTCAATATAACTCCTAAACAAATAAAGTTGATTATTATTAATCCACTAATAATTTGTCTTTTTTCAGATTCCATACTCTCTTTATTTCCTCTTAAGATTTTTTCTTTAAATTAATAAAACTTAACTTGTATATCTATTTCTACCTTTTTTCTTTGACTCATATAACTTTTTATCAGCATCTCGTATTAATTCTTCAATATTCTTTTTAGAAATAATAGTAGACTTGCTAACACCTATACTTAATGTTACTCTATCACTAATCTTTGAATATTCATGCTTTATATCTCTTTCATGCAAGTCATTCATTAGTTTTTCTATGTCCTTTATGACATCCATTTTAGGTCGTTCTGATAAAACTGAAAATTCTTCACCTCCATATCTAAAAACATAATCTTCTTTAAAAACATTTTTAATAATATTAGCAACACTTATAAGTGCCTCATCTCCTTTCATATGTCCATAATTGTCATTGTATTTTTTAAAATAATCTATATCCATCATTATAAAAACTAAACTTGTACATTTATTTATACTATCTTCTAATACCCTATATAAATATCTCTTATTATATACATTAGTTAACCCATCAGTTAGTATAGCTAATTCTAATTCCTTATTTAAATTCTTTATCTTTTTATTTTTTAAATGTATAATACTAATAGTTACTATTGCTATAATAAGTAATCCACTTAAAGAATAGATTTTCCTTCTATCTTTAACTCTATCTTTATTGAATAGATCATTATTCAATCTAACCAAAGCATCATCTGTACTAGAATTAGCACTAATTTCATTAAATTCCTCATACATATAGATTATATACTTAGAGAACTTTTCGTAATCCTCATTTTCATAACTTATTCTAGCTATTGAATAAGCTACTGAATATAAAATATCAGTACTTATCCCTCTCGATTTTATCTCATTTAATAGCTCTTCATATTCATAAATAGCTTTTTTAAAATCATCTGTTTTTATGTAATTTATATTTATATCTAATTTCTTTAAAAGTATGTCAGTATTAGCATAGGCATCACTTTTATCTTTATTATATAATTCACTAGCTTTGCTAAAATAATATTCTCCACATTCTAACTTTTTCTCTCGTAAGTTTATATCTGACAAAACTAAATATAACCAAATATATTCTCTATTTTGCTCTTCTTCCTCTAATTCTTTTATAGTACTTAAATATTTTTCTTCATAGCTTTGTACCTTACTATAATTACCAACTTCAAAATGACTTTCTAATAAATATCCATATATAGTTAACTTATTTTCCGGACTTGTAACATTACCACTTTCAATTAAAGATTCATATACGGATATAACCTTGTTATAATCTCTCTTTACATAATAATTTTCTCCTAAATTAATTATACAAGCATTTAAATTTTTATTATCATTATGCTTTAATGCTATTTCTATAGCATATTCATCATATTTTAATGATAAATCATATTTCCCACTTAATCTATACATTGTTGAAAGGAGTAAGTAGGCTCTTATACGATTCTCATAACTCTGGTTGAATTCTATAGATTCTTCCATTAAAACTATAGCATCACTTAGTTTTCCATTAATAGATAAAATAGCTTTTGCTCTTGCATAATACATATTTGCTAACTCATCACTTTTTTTATTATCCAAAGCCATTTTTTTTGCTTTATTAAAGTATTTTTCAGATTCCTCTTTTTCTTCTATCATTAAATAATTAGTTGATAAAGCACTATATATCATTAAATCTACACAGTCTATTTTTCTATCTATATAACTTTCTGCCTTTAAAAGTAATTCTATAGCCTTATTATAATTTTTCTCTAAATATTCTATTGATCCTAAGGAATAATATGCTTTTTTTAAATGAATCTCATCTTTTGAATTTATTATTTCTTTCTCTAATTCACATTTTAGCTCTTGTAACTTATCTGATTTTAATTCTCTTTCTTCATCAAGTTTTACTATTTCTATGAACTGATCTGCATAAGAATAATTATTTGTTTTTTCCAAATAAATTCTATATCCTTCTATAAAGGCCCCAAATATAAAAATTATTAACGCATATATTATAACTTTAAATTTCATTTAAAAATCCGTCCTATTTTCTTATTATATAATAATTTTTTTCGTTAAATAATGCCTTTTATATATTACCATTTATAGTACCTATTTTTAAGTGATTTTGTAATTTTTTGTACTTTTATTGTACTTTTTTGCCATTAAATTTAATTGTAAAAAAGAGATATAACTTTTAGTTATATCTCTTCTTTTTTAAAATATATAAATTAAATTTTATTTTTGTAAAAACATTTTTATATCATCTTCAACATTTGTAATTCCACCAATTCCAAAGTTTTCAACTAAAACTTTAGCAACATTTGGAGATAAAAATGCTGGTAATGTTGGTCCTAAGTGTATGTTTTTAACACCTAAATATAATAGTGATAATAATACTATTACAGCTTTTTGCTCATACCAAGCTATGTTAAATGATATTGGTAAATCATTTATATCTTCTAGTTCAAATACTTCTTTAAGTTTTAATGCTATTAATGCAAGTGAGTAAGAATCATTACATTGTCCTGCATCTAATACTCTTGGAATTCCATTTATATCACCTAAAGGTAATTTATTATATTTATATTTTGCACATCCAGCTGTTAAGATTACTGTATCCTTTGGTAATGCCTTTGCAAAATCAGTATAATAATTTCTTGATTTAGCTCTTCCATCACATCCAGCCATAACAAAGAATCTTCTTATTGCTCCAGATTTAACTGCCTCTACTACTTTATCTGCTAAGGCAAGAACTTGGTTATGAGCAAATCCACCTATAATTTCTCCTGTTTCTATTTCCTTAGGAGCTTTACATTTCTTAGCATGTTCAATTATAACTGAGAAATCTTTATCTGATTCTGAGTTTCCTATTATGTGAGTACATCCAGCAAAGCCTGCTGCTCCTGTTGTGTATAATCTATCTTTATAGCTATCCTTTGGAGGTACTATGCAGTTTGTAGTCATTAATATTGGACCATTAAAGCTTTCAAACTCTTCCTTTTGCTTCCACCAAGCATTTCCATAGTTTCCTGCAAAATGAGAATACTTTTTAAATGCTGGATAATAATGAGCGGGTAGCATCTCTGAGTGAGTATATACATCTACTCCTGTATCTTCTGTTTGCTTTAATAATAATTCTAAATCTTTTAAATCATGTCCTGATACTAATATACCTGGATTTTTTCTAACTCCTATATTGACCTTAGTAACTTCAGGATGTCCATAAGTTCCTGTATTTGCACTATCAAGTAATGCCATTCCATCTACTCCAACCTTACCAGTTTCTAGAGTTAAAGCTATTAATTCATCTATTGTTAAACTATCGTCTAAAGTCTTAGCTAATGTACTTTGCATAAATGCATTTATTTCTTCTTTGTCATATCCTAATGCATTAGCATGCTTCATGTATGCTGACATACCTTTTAAACCATATATTATAAGTTCTCTTAAACTTCTTATATCTTCATCCTTAGTAGCTAAAACTCCTACCTTAGTTGATTTTTCATCTAATATTGAATCTAGTGAAATTTCTTCTTTCTTTGAGAAAGCATTCTTTATCTTTTGTAATAAGCTTAATTTTTCATCTATTTCATTTTTATTAGAAGCATTCCAAAGTGCAGCTTCTGATAAATTCTTTTTATTCTTTAAAGTGCTTAATAAATTTTCTTTTACTCTTAAAGTTTCTTTTACTCTTTCATAGAATATTTCATCATCAAAGTTTGCATTAGTTATTGTAGTAAATAGGTTTATAGTTACTAAATGATTAACTTTTGAATCTATCTTCTTTCCTTCAGCTCTTAATCTAGTAGTTACTTCTGATAACCCCTTAGTTGTATATATTAATAAGTCCTGCATTCTTGCTAAATCTGGTGACTTTCCACATACTCCAAACTTAGTGCATCCTGTACATCCAGCAGTCTCTTGACACTGGAAACAAAACATTTTATTTTCCATTAATATTCCTCCAATTTATTCAAAACTTTTTCCTTTGTTTATCTAAACTATTTTTAGTTTTTTAAGCTGTCGCTTCAACAGTTATTATTCTATACTATAAGTCTTTTTTATCCTGTAACCTAAGTTACCAATACAAAATTTTTTTAATAAAAATTAAAATTTACTTGAAACTAATAATAAAGTATTATAAAAAACCCTAAAAAAACAGTGTATTAAATAATAATATTTAATACACTGTCTAAAATTAAGATCTAATTAGATTTTCAACATAGTCCATATCTATATTTTCTTCTAAAAGTTCACAAAGCTTATTATATTGACTTATTTTATAATCCTTATAACGCATTTCATGACTTTCTTCTAAGTTTAGCTCCTTTTTAAGCTTATTAATAAGCTTAATTCCAAAGTCACCTTCATCAAATATTCCATGAATGTAAGTTCCTAAAACTTTTGATGCTTCATCTTTCATTCCTAGAGCATTATCTTCCTGGTCTTTTAACCAAACAAGTTCTTCTTTTGTTGGAATACTTTCTCCATTATGAATTTCATATCCACTTACTTCATTTCCTTCTGAATCAAAGGCAATTACTTGCTTTGTAGTTTTTTGCTTATTGAAAGATGTTTTAATGTTTAAAAGTCCTAATCCTTCTTCTTCTCTAATACTTCCTTCAACTCCAAGAGAATCAATTATTTTTTCTCCTAATATTTGGTATCCTCCACAGATACCAAATATTAATTTTCCTTCTGCTTTCTTTTCAAGAATCTTATCCTTAAAACCACTTTCCTTTAAGTAAATTAAATCATCTATAGTATTCTTACTTCCTGGAATTATTATCATATGTGCATTATCTAAGTCCTTAGTATTTTCCGCATATCTTATTCCAACATCTTTTATTCTTGAAAGAGCATTAAAATCAGTGAAGTTTGACATGTGAGGTAATCTAACTATGGCTATATCTACCCCTTTATTATTTCCCTCTCTAATTTTAATAGAAGCACTATCCTCTTCTTCTATGTCTAAATCAAAGTAAGGCATAACTCCTAAAACAGGTATATTTATTATTTCTTCTATTTGTCTCATAGCTGGTTCAAAGAATTCTTTTTTGCCTCTAAATTTGTTTATTATAACTCCTTTAACTCTTTTTCTTTCCTCTTCAGTTAAAAGCATTATAGTACCAACAATAGAAGCAAAAACTCCTCCTCTATCAATGTCAGCAACTAAGATTACATCTGCATCTGCCATCTTAGCAGTCTGCATATTTGCAATATCTGTTTCTCTTAAATTTATTTCAGCACAACTACCAGATCCCTCTAAGACTATTAAATCATAATCCTTAGAAATATCATCATAAGCTTCCTTTGCCTTTTCTTTAAGATACTTATTTAAGTCTTTATATTTATAAGCATCCATAGTGCAATAAACTTTACCTCTAACTATTACTTGAGTTTTAAACCCTGCACTAGGTTTCATTAAAATAGGATTCATATATTCTTTAGGGTCAATTTCACAAGCTTCGGCTTGTACCACCTGAGCTCTCCCTATTTCATCTCCCTCTTTAGTTACAAAAGAATTCAATGATATATTTAATGCTTTATAAGGTGCAACACTATATCCTTTTTTCTTAAAATATCTACAAAAAGCCGCGGCAACAGTACTTTTTCCAACAGAAGATGCTGTTCCAAGTAGCATTATTCCTCTATACTTCATAAAACACACCTACTTAATATCTAAAAATCCATGAGTTTCTGTTAATATATTTTCTCCAGTTTCAAAGTTTATTTTTTCTTTAAATAAAGGTCCATCATAAACAAATGTATGATACTCTCCATTTTCTCCACAAGCATCTGAACCTGCTGCTTTTAATCTTTCAACTACATCCTTAGTTAAAACTTCACCTAAGAATTCTTCTCCTAAAATACTTAATTTTACATTTTTGATTACAGTTTTAAATCCACTATCTATGAATTCATAAGTTAGAGCTTCTCTATCTTCTTCCCAAAGTGGAAAAATAGCTTCAAGACCGGCTTTTTCACATTTATCTTCACACCAATTTCTGTGTGCCATTAAATCTATATCTCCAAAAACACAAGCCTCTGCGCCCATTTCTTCTTTAAGTTTCTTTAAAGCATCTACGAAAGTTTCTCCATAATTTTCTTTTCCGTTACTAGCTACTAAAACCATAGGAATATCTAATGACTTAGCAACATCTTTTAATAATTTATCTGGTATTCCATGAAACCAACTTCTTAAAACCTTTTTATCAACAGTAACTAATAAAGCTACTGGAGTATGTCCAGCTTTTATCATTCTATATAATGATAATGTACTATCCTTTCCACAACTATATGATACAACAAATTTCTTTTTCATATTGTCCACCTACTTCCATTTTTCTAATGCTTCTAGCATGAATTTTCTTATATCTATTTTATAGACATCTTTAATTTTTGAGCTATTTAATATTTCTCTTGCTTTACCACTACTATAAATTTCTCCCTCTTTAACAAGAATTACATCCTTACTAAACATTTGAACTAAATTTAAGTCATGTAAAACACCTATAACTGTTTTGTTATTTTCTTTTGTCCATTTATTTATATAATCTAAAATTTCAATTTGACATTTTAAGTCTAAATGATTAGTTGGTTCATCTAAGAGTAATATATCTGGCTCTTGAGCAAATGCTCTTGCCAAATAAACTCTCTGAAGTTGTCCACCTGATAACTCATTTATTAATTTATCTTTTTCTTCTAATAAACCAACACTTTCAATACATTTTAAAACTATATCCTTATCCTCATTACTAAGCCTTGAAAAAATACCATCTATATGAGCATACCTTCCCAAAGCAACGGTCTCAAATACAGTGTAAGAAAAATATATTTCAGAATTTTGACTCATTAATGCAACTTTTTTAGCTAACTCTTTTCTTTTTATCTTTTTAATCTCTACCCCGTCTAGCTTTATTTCCCCTCTATATTCTATGAGGTTAGCTAAAGCTTTTAAAATTGTGGATTTTCCACACCCATTTGGTCCTATTATAGAAATATTTTCTCCTCTATTAATATTAAAGGATATATTATGTATAACATCATTACCATCATACCCACAGCATAAGTTTTTAACTTCTAGCAAAATATCACCTACTTCTTTTTCCAAAATAAATGTAAGCAAAAAATGGTGCTCCAATTAAAGCCGTAATTGCTCCTACTGGCAATTCTGATGGTGAAATTAATGTTCTTGAAACTAAATCTGTTAGTACCATAAGTGTTCCACCAAGTATAATACACATTGGTATTACTATTTTATGATTAGAACCAAATATTTTTCTAACTATATGAGGAGTTATAAGATCAATAAAGCCTATAACACCACTTAAAGCAACTGCACTTCCAGTTAAAATAGCAACTGAAATAAGTAGTCTTTTTTTTACCTTTTCAGTTTCAACACCTACAGTCTTTGCACTATCTTCTCCAAAACTTAAAATATCCATTTCTTTTGTATATCTTAATACCATAAAGATTCCAATTATAAAAAATGGAAATCCAGCAAAAACATAAGACCAACTCTTCATAGCAAATGATCCCATTTGCCACATAGTAATAGCCTTTATATCCTCACTACATAATGCTGTTATAGTTGTTAACATGGCACTAGTAAAAAGCGATAGAACCATTCCCGCTAATATTACGGTATTATTTGAAAGTCCTCTATCTACCTTATTTGAAAAAATTATTACTGCAAAAATAGTAAAAACTCCACATAAAAATCCTATAATAGGCATAGCTAAATTTCCTATAAAAGGTATTGTTATACCAAGAACTATGTATATTCCAACTCCTAAGGAAGCTCCTGATGAAACCCCTAAGGTATATGGTGATGCTAAAGGATTTTTTAAAATTGATTGGATTACAGCTCCACTAACTGCAAGAGCAGCTCCAACCCCAAAGGCTAATAAAACTCTAGGTAATCTAATTACCCAAATAATTGCTACGTCTTCAGGTTTGATACCAGCTCTAAGTGGAATATCAAAAATCTTATTTCCAACTATAGAAATAGTATCCCATATATTAATATTGGAACTTCCAATAGAAGTTCCAATACAAAGTACTAATAATACTAATGGAATAGATAGTGTTATTAGCAATTTTCTCTTTTTAGATTCCTGCATATTGTTCTGGATAAATATCCTTTGCTATTTGTTTTAAGGCACTTATCACATATTGACTTCCACGTGATGTTGCATTTTTATCTACTAAGAATATTTGATTATCCTTAACAGCAGTTATTGTATTCCAACCTGGACGTTTAGCAATTAAATCTGTTGCATTTTCAATATAATCTTCATTTGTTAAAATTACATCTGGATTTGCTTTTATAACGGCTTCTTCACTTGGTGAAATCCAGCCTTTTTCATTTGCAAATACATTTTCTGCTCCAACTATAGTTAATAAATTATTTAAGAAAGTATCACTTCCAAAGCTATATAAATTTGGACTTGATCCAATTTCAAAGTAAACAGTTTTTTTATCTTTTATAGTTTCACCTATAGCTTTAATTTTGTTTACTTCACTTTTCATTTCATCAACCATTTTGTTTCCTTCAGCCTCTGTTCCAGTTAACTTAGCTAAGAAATTTATATCTTCGTATATTCCATCAATGCTTTCACTAGTTGGAATATATACTACTGGTATTCCAGCATCCTTTAAAACCTTAAATGGGTCTTCTTTACCTTCTCTGTTATGACCTGAAGCTATTATTACATCAGGCTTAAGAGCTAGAATAGCCTCAGCATCTGGATTCCTAAAATCTATTTTAGGTATATCTGGGTTTAATCCCTTTACATCTGCTGAGTATTTATCAACACCTACGATTTTATCACCTAAACCTAAACCTACCAATATTTCTGTATTAGACGGTGCTGTTGACACTATTCTTTCGATTTTTTTCGGTACTGTAAATTCAGTCCCTTCCATATCTTTCATTGTTACCGTTTTGCTTCCACAACCAACCAATAGCAGTAATGACATTACTGTTAAGGTTACTAGGGAAATTACTTTTTTAAAGTTTTTCATGTTTTTCCTCCATTTTTACCTTTGTAATTTCTTAAGTCATATGAAGGATTCCTATTTGATTTTAATTAATGATTTTAATATGTATTTTTTAATATTGCTAAGTATCCCTACAACCTATAAAAGCAAATTTGAAATTTCTTAAATTAAGTTTAAAGCATCACTAATAATCAAATTTTTCTTTCATAAAACTTAACAATTAAATATTTGAGGTTTAAGATTAATACGTAGAAAATAAAAAAACATACCCATTAGAAGGTATGTTAAGTATATTCTGAAAGCGTACGCATCCTATTACCCTACCCTCAGAAGATAATAGTATTCGCATAAAAGGCAGGTATCCCGACTTTGCTTCACCCTCCATCTCGTCTTCCCACATAAAATGCAGTGACATATTGAGATTTTGTCAGCTTCACGGTTACTGAGGTAGTTGAAGATTTTAACTTCATTCCCTATTAAGTGAATTCACACCAATTATGAATCAATCAACTTGATTATATTATTATATTTTATTATTGTCAAACACCTTACCTACTTTAAATTTATCTTTTTATAAGAATAAAAATGTAAATAAGCTATTTTAAAATTTTTGAAAGCGCTTCTAAAAGTTTTTCATTTTCTTCTCTTCTTCTAACTGCAACTCTATAATAACTATTGTCTAAACCTATATAATTATTACAACTTCTTATTATTATTCCTTGTTTAATTAGCTCTTCTCTTAAATTTAATTCTCTGCTTAATTTAAAAAATAGAAAATTAACAGCTCCTTTAAAAACATTAATGTCTTTAAATGCTTTTAATCCATTATATAAAAATTCATTCTCTTTTTTTACGTAAGCTATGCTATCTTTTATATACTTAACTTCTTTTAAGGCTTCTCTTCCAGCATAATCTGCCACTGTATTTACACTCCAAGGAGTAGCAACAGAATTTATTTTTTTTATCATTTCAAAATCTGAGCTTAATCCATAACCTAGCCTTATACCAGGAAAAGCAAAAAGCTTAGTTAATGATTTAACCACAATTAAATTATTAAAATCATCTAGATATTCAATAACAGAGTATTTTTCATTATCCTCAACAAAATCCAAAAATGATTCATCAAAAACAACTTTTACATCCATTTCCTTTGCCTTTTTTAACACTCTTAAAGAAAAATCTTTCTCTATTAAAGCTCCTGTTGGATTGTTTGGATTGCATAAAAATATTATATCTAAATCATCATTTATTTCATCTATAAATCTATTATCTAATGAATATCTATCTTTTAATATGTAATGATTTACTTTGCATTCTAGAGAGTTTAAAGCATCCTCATATTCTGAAAAAGTAGGTGCTATTATAAGAGCATTCTTAGGTTTGATTCCTCTTACTATATTAAAAATCACTTCTGCAGCTCCGTTACCTAAGACTATTTTATCTAAATCTACTTTTTCGAAACTTGAAATTTCTTTTTTAAGCTTATAATAAGTTATATCTGGATATCTTTCTATAGAATTTATTCCTCTAATCATGGCCTCTTTTACTTTTTCAGAGATCCCCATAGGATTTATGTTAGCTGAAAAATCAATGATTTCATTTTCTTCTAACCCATAAATTCTCTTTATTTCTTCTACATTACCGCCATGTCCTAAGTTCATATAATCACCTCTAAGATATATCTAATAATAATAGCTATTAGCATTCCTAAAAAAGAAACTAATCCTAAAATTTTATTAGTATTATAAACATCTGAAATTTCTATTTTCTTTTTAATATCTCCTATAGTTGGTTTTTCTACAAGCTTTCCAAAATAATAGTTTGCTCCTCCAAGCCTTATTCCTAAAGCCCCTGCTACCGCTGCTTCTGGATGAGCACTATTAGGACTTGAATGATTGTATCTATCTCTTTTATATATTTTAAAACTTTCTTTATAATTAAGCCTTAAAATAAATGAAGCTATTACTATAAGGTAAGCTGTCAATCTAGCTGGAATATAATTGAACACATCATCAAGTTTCGCTGAGACGAACCCAAATTCTCTATATTTATCATTTTTATAACCAAACATAGAATCACATGTATTTACTGCTTTATACAAGAAAGCCAAAGGTGCTCCCCCAATTCCAGCAAAAAATAAAGGCGCTATAATTCCATCTGACATGTTTTCAGCAACTGTTTCTACTACAGCTCTTACTATAGCTTCTTCATCTAAATTAGTAGTATCTCTACCAACTATATATGATAATTGTTTTCTAGCTTTAACTATATCTCCTGTATTTAAAATTTTAATTACTTTGAGACCTTCAACTTTAAGCCCTTTTGCTGAAATACAAAAATAAATAAGTATTCCTGATACTAAAGTTCCTAAAATAGGACTAACTAAATTTGCAATATGTACAATCCCTAAAGTTACTCCAAAAGTTATAGCTACTATGAAAAACCATGCAAAAAAACCTGCTAACTTAAGATTTTTCTTAAATACTTTTCTCCAAAGCTTTTCCATACTAGAAGCTAATTTTCCTATATATCTGATAGGATGATATGGATTATTAGGATCTCCTATTATTAGGTCTAAAACATATCCTATTATAATTTTTATCATTTCTAAAACCTTTCTATTATTTCTAGTCTTAGATTATTTTCTATATTTTCTTCAAAATCTAGACTTGAAAATTCTTTTTCTAAATTCTCGATATCTTGTTCAACTTTTAATTTATATCCACCTCCACACTTAGGTTGATAAGTATAAAAGTCTAATCCTTCCTTTTCAAAAAGTTCTAAAATACAAGCTATGCTTCCTCCATGACATACTATTAAAGCTTCCTCTTCTCCCTGTTCTTCTAGCATTAAAAGTAATTTTAAAAATGCTTTTTTCATTCTTTTTTCAAAATCTCTTCTTGATTCACCATTAGGGCAAGAAACTCCTTTACTTTCATCTAGAATCCAATCTAAATACTTCTTATCTTCCTTTAGCATTTCATAAGATTTCAGCTCAAATTCTCCAAAGTTGTATTCTCCAAACTCTTTTACAACTTCATACTTTTCATTTGGATATAAAATATTAAATGTTTCATTAGCTCTCTTTGCTCCACTTGTAAAATTCCTTTTACACTCTGGAAGCTTCACACTCTTTCTTTTTTCCTCTAATTCACTTATTCCTATTTCACTTAAAGGCACATCACTTATTCCACAATAAAGCTTCTTTTCATTACAATAAGTTTTTCCATGCCTAATCAAATAAATTATCATCTTATTATTCACCCTTTAATCTCGTTGGTATTCCAAAAAATATTCTATAAACCTCTTCACTTTCTTTGGATAAAAACTGAAGAACCTTACCTGTCTCTTCTCTCCATAATCTTTCCTCTTTTTTTAAAGGAACTATTCCAGAAGATATTTCATCACAAATTAAAATTTTTCCTTTGAGCTTGTCTTTATTTTCCTTAAAAAAAGCTAAAGATTCTTTTCCTTCTAAGGCATTGAAATAAATTAATCTATCTATTCCACTAATAACTTTTTTAGAGAAGTCTATTTTTTCATTGATACAGTAAAATATCTCCTCTTCTTTTATGCCTAAATTTTCTTTTACATATCTTAACTTACCATTGTAAGCACCACCAAATAAAAGTTTCAAAAGTCTTACCTCCTTAAAGAATTCCTAAAATGAGAATTCCTGTAAATTCCATAAGAACAAGAATATATCCTGCAACGTCTCCATTTATTCCACCTAACTCTTTTCTCACTTTTAAAAGTAAAATAAGAGAAATCGCTCCCATTCCTAAGATAGCAATTAAATAGTTTATTCCAAAAATAAAGAATGTTAATATCGAAACTACTACATAGATTCCTATTAAAATTATTTCATCTATTTTTCCAGTTCCATTTTTAAAAAACTTTCCTAAAGAACTTTCTCCAATCATTTCTTTACTAACAATAAAATAACCATTTATTGCTCTTGATACTATAGGTATAAAAATAAGTATTTTCATATCTATATCCTTCTCTAATAAAGTAAAAACTCCAGAAAACTCAATAATCAGTAATAAAAGAACGGCAATTACTGAAAATGCTCCTACTCTTGAATCTTTTAAAATCCTAAGTTTTTCTTCTTTATCTCTTCTTGAAAGAAGTGCATCTGAAACATCCATGAATCCATCTAAATGCAAAAATCCTGTTAAAAGATAAGGAACTGATAAAATAATAGCTGCCATAAGCATCATAGGCACATTTAGTTTATTTAGTATAAAAAAACTAAAATACCAAAGACATCCTACTATTAAACCTATTAAAGGATAAAGCTTCATTATATGTTTAGCTACTTTATCATCCCACTCATATTTTGGAAGTGGAATAACTGTAAACATGCTTAAAGCCATATTTAAGGCTTTATATAAGCTTTTCATTTTTTAAAACCTCCTTTCCCTTATGAAATATTAAATTTCCAAAGGAAGCTTCTATAACTACATCAGAAAATGCTGCTAAATCACAATTTATTGTTCCTAGTTCTTTTCTGAAAGCTTCTGTGTAAGAATCATATTTGATCCCATCACTAAAAACATAATCTGAAACTATTATTAAATTAGAAACTTTGCTTCCTAAACTTTTTATATGACTTAAAATAATTGAACTAACATTTTCATTAAACTCTTTTCCAACAAACATCTCATTAGTAACTAAAGATGTTAGACTATCTAATAAAACTGTATCATCATTAGAAAATTTATTAAGTATACTATTTAAATTTCTATGTTTTTCAACTGTCTTAAAATCATATTCTTTTCTATTTTCCAAATGATTTTCTATTCTTTTTAAATCTTCCAAATCATAAGGATTCATAGTAGCTAAATAATAAAGACTTCCCTCTTCTCTTTTAGAAAGTTCACTACTATAAAATTCAGCGTAAGATGACTTACTACTTTTAGCTCCTCCAATAATTAAAACTATCATATCAATTAATTTAACTCCATTATTATTTTTATAAGGCTCTCTCTACCTCATTGAACTATATAACACTCTTCTTCCTTTACTTCCTCTAAATAACTATCATCAATATTTCCTTCTTCAAAGGTTGCCATATTATTCATCATGGCAATTGCAAAATCAACAACTGAAAATGCAATTGGACAACCACTACCTTCTCCAAGTCTCATATTAAGATCTAGCATAGGATTTAACCCAAGTTCTTTTATAGCAAGGTTATAACCTATTTCTTCTGATTTATGAGAAGTAAAACAAAACTCCTTAACTAAAGGGTTTAATTTACTAGCTAAAAGTGCTGCTACAACTGATATAAAACCGTCTATTACAACAGGAATTCTATAATAAGCCGCTCCTATAAACACTCCAGCCATGGCTCCAATGTCATATCCTCCAACTTTTGAAATAATATCAATAGGATCCATAGTATTAATATCATGCTTTTTTATAACTTCTTCTACAATAGTTTTTTTCTTTTCAAAAGATTCGTTGTTTATTCCGCCACCTTTTCCTACTACTTGAGAAGTCTCACATCCAATAAGGGCTTTTAGGACGGCTGCTGAAGTAGTGGTGTTTCCTATACCCATTTCACCTACTCCAAGTATCTTATATCCTTTTTCCTTAGCCATTTTTACAGCCTCAATGCCAATTTCTATTGATTTTTTGGCTTCCTTATAAGTCATAGCTGGTTCTTTGTAGATATTTTTAGTTCCCTTTGAAATTTTTCTATCTATTACCCCATCTATAACCTCATCTGAGTTAATTCCTACATCAAAAACCATTAAATCTGTATTATTAACTTTTGCTAATGTAGCCACGCCTGTATTTCCTTTTATAAAGTTTTTTGTTTGAAGTAAAGTTACACATTGAGGTGCAGAAGCTACTCCTTCTTCTACAACGCCATTATCTGAAGACATTATCAACACACATTTTTTGTTAATATCATTAAATAATTCTCCAGTTATTCCAGATAATCTAATAGCTATGTCCTCTAACTTTCCTAAACTACCTAAAGGTTTTGCTAAGGAATCTACTCTTTTTTTAGCTTTTAACTCTATTTCTTCATCTCTCCCCTTTATTCCTTTTAATACCTCATTTAACATTATCCTTTTCCACCCCTTCTTATTTTTGATATAATATTTTTATTAGGATATAAGGAGATTAAGATGAATAACAAAATGAAAAATCATAAGATAACTAAACTAGGTGGTCTTAATAATTCAAACTATTTATTAGAGTGTGAAAATAATAAATATGTTTTAAGAATACCTAGTAAAGATAATAAAAATAATTTTTCAGAGGAAAATTTTGTTTTAACTTTTGCTAATTTGAACAAGCTATCCCCCCCTATTATATATCATAATAAGGATAATGGAATACTAATAAGCAAATTTTTAGAAAGTTCAAAAGTAAACATGAATACATTTACATCTGTTGAATTCATTAAAAATCTAGCTATAACTCTAAAAAAGCTACATATTCTTAGATGTGAGCATACTTTTAATCCTTTTGAACATATAAGAAAAAACTTTAAATTTTTAGAATCTAAAAATTTTATATTACACAAAGATATTTACTTAATTTTAAATAGGTTGAATTTCCTTGAGGAAAAGTTAAATAGAAATATTAATTTAGGTCTTTGCCACAATGATTTAAATTCATCAAATGTACTTTACTATAATAAGAAGGTTCTTCTTATTGACTTTGAATTTTCCGCTATGTGTGATATATTTTTTGATTTAGCAACTATATCATGGATGCTTCAGGAGAAGGAAAGATATTTTTTGATTAAAAATTATTTTGGTTATTATTCTAATGAACTAATGGAAAAATTAGAGGATTATCTTTTTGTAGTTAAGTTGTGGAATGCTTCTTGGAGTTTTATAAAGTCTATGACGACAAAATCTACATATGATTATAAGCTAGGTGGAAACATGATTATAGACGATTTATTATCTAAGATATAAAACCACTAAATTTTACATAATAAAACTCTTCTCATATTAACTACATCATACTTATTAATCTAAAATTGAAATAGGTAGTCTTAAATTAAAAGACTACCTATTTTATTTAATCTATTTACTCAATTCTATGATTGTTCTTAAATACAAATTAATTGCTGGAAACATATCTTCTTCATGAAAATCAAATCTAATAGAATGATGTTCATCTTTTAGTTGACTTCCAAACATAATATATGATGCTTTTCCCCCTCTGTCCTGTACTCTTTTCATCATATAACATATATCTTCACTAGCTCCAAAATCTTCTTCATCTATTATCGTTTCATAACTTTTTATATCCTTTGCTACAGTTTTAATAACATCAATTAATTCCCTATCACTTTTTCCACTTATGGATTTCCCTAAGCATGATATTTCAACATGATTATCATGCATATCTGCAGAAGCTTTTAAAATTCTTATAGCATACTCTTCCATATATTCATTTAACTCTGTGGTTTCTCCTCTGGTCTCTACTTCCATAAAGGCTTTTCCTGGAATTACATTTCTTCCACTACCAGCTATTAATCTTCCTACATTTATTCTTGTTATTCCTTCACTATTTCTAGGTATGGCATCTAAATTTAATACTGCTGTAGAAGCTGAAAGCAATGCATTATGTCCCTTTTCAGGTGCTACACCTGCATGTGATGACTTTCCTGTAAATTCCACATTAATTTTTGAAGTTGCCAAAAATCCTCGTGTTCCACATATTACTTCTCCTGACTTTTTTGCCTTTATCCCAATATGTCCACTTAATAGATAGGTTACATCATCTAATATTCCCGATTCAACCATAGGATTTCCTCCACAAACGCTTTCCTCCCCAGGCTGAAAAATAAGCTTTATTGTCCCTTTAAACTTATCTTTTAAATTAATAAGTCCTTCAGCTACTCCAAGTCCAATAGCTATATGTCCATCATGACCACAAGCATGCATTATACCATTATTCACTGAAGAAAACCCCATTTTAAATGGCATATGTTTTTTATCATTACTTTCAAAAACCTTAACCCCATCTATATCAAACCTTAAAGCAATGGTTGGTCCTTCACCATTTTTCATAATTCCAACTACACCAGTATATCCTCCAATCATTAAATCACTTATTTCTTTAAAAGCTCCCTGCTTTAAAGCTCTCTCATAACTCTTATTTAATTCCTTTTCATTAGGAACATCTAACCTATGTTCTTTACTTATAACTTCTCTGCCTACCTTAATTTCATATCCCATGTCTTTTAAATATTTTCCTATTAAAGAAGCTGTTCTAAATTCTTTCCATGCTCCTTCTGGATATTTATGAAAATCTCTTCTATAATTAATTATCTTCTCTCTAATTTCATTTAAAAACTTCTCAATATCCTTACTCATCTTTTACCCCTCCATATTACTAAATATTTAAAATATCCTTATATTTAAATAATACGGTACTTTTAAGTATAATAAACTATTTAAAATTTTCTTAATGTTTAAAGTATTTTTCCTAATAATTTTTAATAAAAAAACAAGTCCTAACAAGAACTTGTCTTTTTATTAAAAATTATTAGTTTAGTGACTGAATCCATGATGATTACATGCATGTGTGCTTGAAAACTCTTTTAATTCTTCTTTTTTAAATGCTTGTAAATTAGCTTCTATATTTCCATCAATTGCTTTATAAACTTTAATTCCCATAGAGTTTAATTTATTTATGGCACCAGCACCTATTCCACCAACTACTACAGCATCTACAACTTCACCTGATAAAGCCTTTATTGGCTGACATTTACCATGTTCATGACCTAAATCTCCATTACCTACAGTAGTCACCTCGTTTTTTTCTAAATCACATATTACAAAAGTTGGAGCTGTACCAAAGTGACCATATGGAATACTTTTAACTCCTTCATTAGTTTTAACTGGGAAACAAATTCTCATTATATTTTCCTCCTTTAAATTTTTATTATTCATGCATTTAGCATGTTTACATACTTTAATACATTTTTCATAAGTAGTTTCTTTTGTTTTTATATTATTATCATCATTTACGATATAATCAATTAAGCTATTAATACTCTCTAGCTCCTCTATATTTAAATCATAAACAATGTGATAACCTATTTTATATCCAATTACAAGGTTCGCTTCTTTTAATATTTTTATTTGTTGTGAAACAGCTGATTCTGAAATGCTTAGTTCTCTAGCTATCCCCTTTGCACACATAGATTTTTTTCTTATAAGGTGTAATATATTTATTCTTGTTTCATCACCTAAAGCTTTAAATATTTTTATTTTTTCTTCCATAAACCACCTCTTGATTTAATTAAGTATTTCCTTAATTAAATTCTACTCCTATTGCTTTCCAAATTCAATAGTTATTTTCATTTTAATTAAGTTTTTACTTAATTAAATTTATTTTATATATTACTTACCTCTTAAAGATAATTCAAATAAAAGAAAAAGAGTGGTATAAAACCACTCTTTTATAATTTATTATTTATTAGAAGCTTTCCACTCATCTAATTGCTTTTGCATCTCAACCTTTATGTCTTCTAATCCAGCTGAGCTTAACTTTTTATTTAAATCTTCTAATCCTTTTACTGGATCTATTGAACCTGTATATAAAGATTTTTCGAACTCTTGTAATACGTTATTAACTGCTGATATTTGAGTTGTAACTGACTCTGTATTGAATTTGAATCCTAATATTGGTGAAGTCTTAGCAGCAGCATTGAACTCTTCAAATGCTTCCCACTTGTCGGCTGGATCTGTGTCTAAAACATAAGTATCAAATAAGTTTCCATATCCCCAGCTAGTTACATTGTATGGTCCATTTGGATCTCTCTTAATTTGGTTATCACTAACTTTTTCATAATGAGTTCCCTCTATACCAAACATTAACATATTTCTTAATGTAGTATCAGTATTTACTAAGTTAATAAGCTCCATAGCTTTTTCTGGATTTTTAGAAGTTGATGATATCGCAGTCATAGCACCTGTAGTTGAGTTATTTGTAACGTATGCAGGTATTATTGATGAAGTAACAACTTCTCTTCCTAAAGATTGTCCCCAACCACTCTCAGCATATGGTTGTCCATCAGCTTTCCATAAAAATCTCTTAACTTCATTTTGCATGTTATTAACAGCTGCATCTTGATTTATATATCCTTTTTCATAGTATTCTCTTAATTTAGCCATCATAGCTTTCATTTCTTCAGTTTCAAACATATTTTGTACTGTTAAAGTATCATCATTGTAGAATATTCCTAAAGGTTTCATGATTTCATCAAACTCTAATGGAATTGAATCTCCTTGAGTATAGAATGGAACGAAATCTGGCTCTTTTTCTTTTATTATTTGTAACCATGGTTCTAAGTCTTCTACTGAGTGTATATCTTGGTATGGAACATCATATTTTTCAACAAGTTCCTTATCAAATACCCACATAGGTGCTCCTGCTATTTCCTTTTGGTTTGGAACTGCGTAAATCTTTCCATCAACCTCAGCACCTTTCCAAAGTCTCTCATCTATAACACCTTTAAGATCTGCTCCCTCTTTATCTAATAAATCA
This sequence comes from Clostridium sp. LIBA-8841, assembly GCF_034439435.1. GTDB lineage: Bacteria > Bacillota > Clostridia > Clostridiales > Clostridiaceae > Sarcina. Next base: position 184,373 of record NZ_JAPCKJ010000002.1, read on the forward strand.
TCTAACTCACGGAAAGCACCTTTTCTAGCATTCTCTAAGTATGGGAAAGCCCATGAACATGTAAATGCTAAATCATATTCTTCTCCTGAGTTAGCTAATACGTTCATCTTTTGAGTGTAGTCACCAAAAGAAACATGTTTGATATCTACAGTAGCATTTATCTTATCTTTTATATATTTATTTACTTCCTCTTCTACCTTTTCATTATCAGTTTGAGTATCACCTATTACATACCATACTAAATTAACAGGCTCTTCGCTTGCTCCACCTTCTGCACTTTTGTCGCTTGATCCACAACCTGTAAGTGCTACAGATGTAGTCATCATTCCTCCTAAAATTAATGCTAATAATTTTTTGTGTTTAAGCATTTTTTAATCCCCCTCATATTACTATTTTTATACCATTTAGACCCTTTAACTCTAAAACCCCTCAATCAAACGTTTACAAATAATATATAACTTCCCTAATGTAACTACCCTTAATATCACAAGCTATATATTTTTCATGCTTTGCTTAAAAAGTTTTAAGCGAATTAAAGTTTCTATAGTTAATTTATACCATAACAGTAAAAAAGTCAACATTTGCAAAAATAGGCGTTTTTTGTTCTAAATTGGCTATATCAGTAACTTTGAAGAAATTTTTTTATGAAAATTTATTTATATATATTCTATTAAGTTTTTTAATAATTTGAAAAGTTTGAAGTATTTGTAATAAAACTGTTATCTTCAGCATATTTTTATTCTTTATTTCATTACATATACTTCAAAATTATTATGTATATTTTTTTATAAGAAACTAAAACTTTTATTATATTTAATTAATTATTGTATTGTTTTTACTTTAAATACCATCTCTTTATAAAAATACATACTTTTTTATTAAACTTTTTCAATATATATTCTTAATTTATAAATCATAACTTTTTTTACTTTCTATTTAAAGTTTGTTAACATTAATTTAAATAGCTTATTTAAAGCTTATTTAAATTAATAAGTAATTATTTAAGGAGATGTTAAAATGCAAAAACTTTTTCTTGCTTTTATAGTAGGATGTGGTGGATTTTTAGGTGCTGCTTTAAGATACCTTATTTCTATTTTTGCAGCTAAAAATTTAGGTGGAAATTTTCCTTATGGTACCTTAATTGCAAATATTCTTGGTGCTCTTTTAATAGGATTCATCATGGAATTTAGCATGGATAGTGCCTTAATTTCACCTAATATAAAATTATTTTTAACTACAGGTATTATGGGAGGTCTTACTACCTTTTCAACCTTTTCTTATGAAACAGTAAGCATGCTAAATAATGGCCATATGATTTTAGGAATAGAAAATGCAATATTAAACTTAGGATGTAGCTTAGTCTTTGTTGTAATAGGTCAAAGATTTGCTAAAATATTATTTTAATTTTAGGAGGAATATATAATGAAAAATGAATTTATAGGTAGCTTTTTAAAAATATTTATTGATGAATCTGATAAATTTAATGGAGAACCTCTTTATTCAGAAATATTAAAAACCTTAAAAGAAGAAAATGTTTTAGGTGCTACTGTTATAAGAGGAATTGAAGGTTTAGATGAACACCATAAAATACATTCTGATTTTATTGAAGTGCTTGCTAGAAATTTACCCATAGTAATAGAGGTTATTGAAAGTAAAGAAAAAATATCTAAATTAATAGAAATTATTCAACCTATGATAGAAACAGGTACAATTACAGTTTTAGATAATGTACAAATAATTAGATTAAAAAAATAAAAAAACAGACCTACTAGTCTGTTTTTTTATTTTTCCATTCATTTAATTGTCTTTCTAATTCTTCTTTTACCTTATCTATTCCTGCACTTTTAAGCTTATTATTAAGCTTTTCAACATATTCTTCTGTATCAACTAATCCAGTATATAAACTTCTCTTAAACTCTTCAAGAACAGTATTTACAGAATTAAACTCTACTTCTACATTACTAGAGTCAAATTCAAATCCTAAAGCTTGTGAAACCTCTGAGTTATTGTTAATACGTTCAAATTCTTTCCATTTATCATCTGGTTCATCTTCTAAAACATATGTTATAAATAAGTTTCCTAAAGTATAATAGTCAACCATGTAATCTTTAGCCTTTTTTAATAGTCTAATTTTATTATTAGAGATTTTTTCATAATGAACGCCCTCTATACCATAATTAATAAGATTCCTTAAATACTTATCTGTATTTAAAAGATTAAGAAATTCCATAGCTTTTTCAGGATTTTTTGAATTTTTAGATATAGCAATCATAGATCCATTAATTGAATCATTAGTTATATAACTTTCATAGATTGGAGTTACTACAACTTTTTCTCCACTTTTAGCTGACCATATTTTTTCAGCATAAGGTTGTCCATCAGCCTTAGTAACAAACTTATTAGCAGAAAAATCTCCTGTATTGCCAAGTTTAGAATTAGTATATCCAAGTTCATTATATCTTCTCATAGTTTTTAGATTAGTTAACATTTCTTCTGTTTTAAATATGTTTGCCACATCAAAATTATTACTTCTTAATGAAATTCCTAAACCTGGAGCCAATTCATCCCATATCATTGGTACTGAATAGCTATTATCTACATAAAAAGGTATAACCCCATCTTCATTTTCTTTAATTAATTTAAGCCAAGGCTCTAAATCTTCCAATGTCCTTAGTTCTTTATAAGGGATATTGTATTTATCTACATATTCCTTTGAAAATACCCACATAGGCATATTGGCTATTTCTTTTTGATTTGGAACAGCATATACTCCCCCATCAACCTCAGTACCTTTCCAAAACTTTTCGTCTATTTCCTTATATACATCTTTTCCATACTGCTCTAATAGGGAGTTTAATTTAATAAAGTTGCCTTCTTTAACATTAGGTAGGTAGTCATTTGCCCATGATGATGTAAATACAAGATCAAATTTTTCCCCTTCTTTTGTTTTATTATTCATAACCTTTGTAAAATCAACATAATCTATAAATCTAATGTCAATAGTTGCATTTATTTTGTCAATTAAATACTTATTTACTTCTTTTTCAACTATATCCATATCATCTGGCTCTATGCCTATGGTATACCAAACTAATTCAGTATTTTCAAAATCACTAGTATATTTTCCATTCTTTATAAGATTAAACATTATTAAAAATATCATAAGTATTAAACCTATAATAATCAAAACCGATCTCTCTACCTTAACCACTCTTCCCCCTCCATTTTCTACTACAAATATATTATATTTATTTTTTATAATTCTTTAAATGAATATTTTTTATATAATCTTACTTTTTTTTATAAACTTATTCTTATCTTTACTAGACTTATTAAACTTTTAGTAATAAAATAAATTTATTATGGAGGTGACCATTTATGATTATTCAAAACATAGATATAAATATACTTTATTGGATCCAAAATAATATTCAAAATAGCTTTCTAAATCCTATAATGATTTTTTTTACTTCATTAGGTAACTTAGGCCTTATATGGATTGCAATAAGTATATTATTAATATTATCAAAGAAGTATAGAAAAATTGTTTTTTTAACTTTAGCAGCTCTAATTGTAAATACAATTCTTGGTGAAGGAATACTTAAACATATTATAGAAAGACCTAGACCATTTACTACTTATCCTGATTTACATATAATAATTCCAAAACCAACAAGCTATTCCATGCCATCTGGACATGCCTCTGCATCATTTGCTGCAGCTTTTATGCTTGCTTATTCATTTAAGAATTTAAAAGTATACATCTACTTATTAGCTTCACTTATAGCTTTTTCTAGAGTGTACTTACTAGTTCATTATCCAAGTGATGTATTATCAGGTGTTTTATTAGGATATATAAGCTTTTTAATTGTTATAAAAACTTATAACTTTATAAAATCTAAAAAAAAATCAAAAGAGTCCTAAGTTGACTCTTTTGATTTTTTCTTTATTTTAGATATTAACTTTTCATAATATTTTATGCTATTTTTTAATGTCGTTACTGCATATTTTTCATTTTCTCCGGTGCTTGTCTCTCCTGTTAAGATGAACCCTGTTACTCCACATCTCATTAAATGATATATATCGCTTAATTCATTTATAGTAGGCTTACTTTTATTACTTCTAGAAATAGAACTAAGTACATTAGTTGCCACTATTATTGATTTATTCTGATTCTTTAAAAGATAAACTATCTTTTCTTGTGCTATAGGAACATTTATTATTCCTACTTCAGCAGATAAATCTCCTCTGGCTATAACTATTCCATCTAGTTCCTTTGCTATTGCCTTTATATTATCTACTCCTTCTGAAGTTTCAATTTTACCCCAAAGTTTTGGTATGACTTGATTTGCTTTTATACTTTTAAAAACACTATTTTTAAACTCTTTACATTCTTCTACATATGAACAATAAGAATATGCTATAATATCTACCTTATTATCTATAGCAAATTTAATATCTTCCAAATCCTTAGGTGCCATTCCCCAATTTTTTCTATCCAGCTTAGGAAGATTACATCCTTTTTCTTTTCTAACAACACCTCCAAGTTTAACCTTAGTTTTTATGAGCCCATTATTATTATTTATAACTTCAAACTCCATTGTGGCATCTTTCATATATATTTTTTTAAAATTATTATTATAAATAAATTTATTTTTTATGTTTAAAGGTATCAATTTTGTTTTATCAATATTTTCTAAATAAAGCTCATAAGTTTCTTCTGAACAAAAATAAATAATATCATTTATATTCACTTTAAATGTGCCACAAATGTTATTAGATACCCTAATTTTATTTCCTTGCAGGTCTAAAAGAATTTTTATACCTTTATATTTATCTCGTATGTAATTGATGCAAACCTCTATGTCTTCATGCTTTCCATGAGAGAGATTCATTCTAATTATATTACCTCCACTTTTAACTATATTATCTATTTTATTCAAGATTTCTTTTTTGCTCTGTTCGTTTTTATTAATAAATCTAGTATTAATACTGCCTACAATGTCCATAATTCCCTCCATAAATATTGCTATTCAATGATATATATGCATAAAAGTTAATAAATATTATTTTCATATATTAACAATTAAAAATAACTTAACATAATATATTTCATAAAATAAAAAGGACTAAAAAAACTAGTCCTTTTGAAGTAAATAATATAAAATTAAATGCTATAATACCACATTCTACAATAAATTAAATTACTTAACTTACTTCCTTAATTATTTTATATAAAGCATCTTTTAACTTTTCTTGATCTATATTCTTAAATTCCTCATCACTTATATTTATAATTAAACACAAAGACTCTAAGTTTTTAACTAAGTACAGTCCTTTTCCACTTTTAATACATATTTGAGCTAATTCTAGATAATCTATTATATCCTCTAAGGTTAAAGATACTACTCTTCTAAGAACTTGGTTATCACCTAAAATCTCTATTTTTTTCTCATTTCCTAACTCCTTTGTTATTCTTACAAAGATATCTGCTTTTGTACTGTTAGATAATAATACTTTTTTAAAAAAACTTTCTCCTAAACAACCTTCTTCATTAAAACAATCTATAGTTAGATTACCTTCTTCTTTTAGTTTTCTGATTAAAAATTCTCTTAAATAGGAGTCATTTATATCTAATGCATATTTCATTATAAAGCACCTCCTTATTTTTAATGTCAATTGTAATATATATTATTCATTTTATTGAAAAAAGTTCTACCCCAAACATAACTTTCATAAATTAAACTGGAGGAGGTGATAAAATTGATAAAAAAATTTGCTACCATATTTATAATAATTCTATGCTTTTCCTTGGCTTTAATCTCATGTTCTAAAGCTGATATATTCACTAAGGAAAAACCTTCTTTAAATTACCATACTAAAAATCTTAGTGAAATAGCCTCTAAAGATAATGTGAAAATTAGAATATTAGATATGAATATTTATAGTGAAGTTGTTGTTGAGAATGAAGATGCAAGAATTGTAGAGGACTTACTTAAAAGTTTAAAAGATTCTAACTTTATACAAGAAGAACCTTTACCTACTAAGCCTCTTTATAAGTTTTTTATTGATTTAGACTCAATTAAATATGTAATAGATATTTATGGAGATGATATAGTAACACTTTATCCTTGGGATAGTGATATAAGTAAGGATTATATAAGTTTAAAAGATACGCCTAACGCTTTTAAGCTTGAACCCTTTTGCCAATATATTTTTAATAAAAAACAACAATGAAAAGAGCTAAAAATAGCTCTTTTCATTATTTTAATTCCTCTAACAATTCAAATACACGCTTTTTATATAGTGGATGAATTTTATAAGGAGCGATTTCATTTAAAGGTTCTAAAACAAAACTTCTTTGATGCATTCTAGGATGTGGAAGAACAATCTCCTCATCCTCACTTATTAAATCATTAAAAAATATAACATCTAAGTCTATAGTTCTAGGTCCCCATTTAATTGTTCTTTCTCTTTTAAGCTTCTCTTCTATTCCTAATAAGAACTTTATCAATTCCTTAGGATTTAAAAGAGTTTTTATAATGCAAGCTCCATTTAAGAATTCATCTTGTTCAGTGTATCCCCAGGGCTCAGTCTTAATTAAGGATGATTTTTTTACAACCTCAGTGTGGTATGCTTTATCTATCTCATTTAAAGCCTCTTCTATATAGTATTCTTTATCTCCCATATTTGAACCATAAGAAAGATATGCCTCGTTCCACTGTCTTTCTATTTCTATAAACACAGTATCTAAACTTCTTAATATAGGTGCCCAAGGTTTTTTTAAAGTAACTTTAACCTTCTTTACTAAAGAATATTCTAATAATATAAACTCACAAATTTTTTCAGCAGTAGTTTCTATTAAATCATAACTTTGTTTCTTAAATTCTTCTTCAACCTTATGTGCAAGCTCTCCGTAATGAACAGATTTGCTTAAATCTCCAGTTATACCGGCTTCTCTAGTATCTAAAGAAAGTTCTATACTTAAGATAAACTTTTGTCCTAATCTCTTTTCCTCTTCAAAAACACCGTGATTACCAAAAACCTCAAAATCTTTAATAATAATCTTATCCATGCAATTTAACTCCTATCTTCTCACCATAGCATCAGTCATAAGAGCAGTTCTTTTATTCACTAGCACATCATGAATTCTTACAAACTCACAGCCCTTAATTATTCCAAGAGTAGTTGTAGCTAAGGTTCCCTCAACTCTTTCATTTGCGGGAAGGTTTAGAGCAGTTCCTATTACTGACTTTCTTGATGTTCCTAGTAAAACTGGATAATCCATAGTACAGAATTCATCTAGTCTATTTAGCACTTCTAAATTTTGTTCATAGTCCTTTGCAAAACCTACACCTGGATCTAAAATTATATTTTCTTTTTTAACTCCTGCTTCTAAAGCTATATTTATGCTTTCTTCCATATCAGCTTTCATAGTTTCTATTATATCGTCTCCATACTCATTGTCATTTCTATTGTGCATTAAACAACAAGGTACTCCATATTTTGCTGCAACTGTAGCCATATATTTGTCTTTTTTAAATCCCCAAACATCATTTATTAAATTTGCACCTGCCTTTATTGCTTCTTCTGCAACCTTACTCTTATATGTATCAACTGATATAGGTATATCAAACTTTTCTCTTAAAGCGTTTATTATAGGAATTACTCTATTTAACTCCTCCTCTTCGCCTACTGGTGTATGGGTTGGTCTTGTTGACTCTCCTCCAATATCTATTATGTCTACACCCTCTTCAATCATTTTCTCAGCTTGTTTTAATGCTAATTCAATATCATTAAACTTTCCACCATCTGAAAATGAATCTGGAGTTACATTTAAAATCCCCATTATGTATGTTCTTTTACCTATTTCAAATTCTTTATTTCCTATTTTCATAAAACTTCCCCCTTAAACAAATATGTCTAAATTCTTTTTCTCTTTGTCCCATTTACAAAGCTTCTCAGCTTTACATAAAAAGCAACTTCTTGATCTTTTATCCGCTAGATATATTATTTTATCTAATCCTTTGGCCTCTTTATTTCTATGATTTAAAATTCCATTTAAAATAATTTCTATTTCATTTTCATTAAAATCACATTCTTTTAAAATATCTAAACTTAATTTATAAGAAGCCTTATTATGCTTTTCTCCACCTTCATATTCTACCCATCTTCCAATGTCATGAAGAAGACCAATTGCATATATAATTTCCTTAGAGACCTCTAACTTTTCTTCTAAAACCATTATGTATGCAATTCTTGATACATCTAAAAAATGTTCTAAGTTATGCTTACAAAAAATTCTATCTTTTTCGCAAAAAGAATTCTTTTTTAAATATTCTTTATACTTATCATTATTAAGTACTTTATTTACTCTTTCCATAATTCACACCTCGAACAACAGTTATCTACATGGAAATCATTCTAAATACATCATTTTTCAAATTCTCATCCTCTAAGAATCTTCCTCTATAAGTAGTCGTTACAGTTTTTGCACCTGGTTTTTTAACCCCTCTCATGGTCATACACATATGCTCTCCTTCAACAACCACCATTGCCCCTTTAGCATCTAAGTACTCCATTAATGCATCAGCAATTTCCTTTGTAAGTCTTTCCTGAAGTTGTGGTTTTTTTGAATAAACCTCTACGCATCTAGCAAGTTTAGACAATCCAACAACTCTCCCATTTGGTATATATGCTATATGAACCTTTCCATAAAAAGGAACTAAATGATGTTCACACATTGAATGAAAAGTTATATCTTTTTCTAGAACTAAGTCATTACTATCAACTTCAAAGGTTTTACTTAAATGTTCCTTTGCATCCATACCTATTCCTGAAAATATTTCCTCATACATTCTTGCAATTCTATCTGGAGTTTCTAATAATCCTTCTCTATTAACATCTTCTCCTATTGCTTCAAGTATTAATTTCATTCCTTCTCTTATTTTATCTTTATTAATCATTTTGCCCTCCTTCTAAAAAGCTTCTAATAGAATTATCGTATTTCTTTTTTATCTCTTCTATTAAGTCTTTTTCCCCAAAAAATTCATCTTCAAATTGTCTTACTTTCATTATTCCTAGAAGGGAATTACTTATGAAAATCCCTTCACTATTTCTTAAGTCATCTATAGTATAACTTCCTTCTTCAACTAAGAAATTCTTTTCTATCCATTTTCTAATTATACCATTTAAAAGACCACAACTCACCTTAGGGGTATGTATCTTATTATCTTTTATAAAATATAAATTGCTAGTAGCCCCTTCTGTCAATTCTCCTCTTTCATTTAAAAATATTACTTCATCAAAGCCTTCATCCTTTGCTCTTTCCTTTTCCATAATATTTTCAATATAACATGTACTTTTTAAATAAGTTAATTTAGAAGTGCTGTTTCTTCTTACATCACTAAGCTTTAATGAAAAACCTCTATTATAGTCATCAGGACTATAAGTAATATTTCTAGTAGAATAAATTATATTTTTCTCAGTAACTGTTATTTTTAAAGCCTTATTATTTATTTTTTCATTTTTAATAAACTCTTTTAGATCTTCTTCATTAATATTAAAAGGAATTTCTAAAGCTTCACACCCCTCTTTTAATCTCTTTAGATGTTCCTTTAAAAATACCCCCTCTTTTAATACATGTATTGTTTCAAAAACTCCTCTGCCAAAAAAAACCGAAGAATCTATGTACACTAAATTTTCTTCTACCATATTATAATTTTTTTCATTTTTACCTATATAAATCACTTTATACCACAACCTTAATTATAATACTCTCATTAAAGCCTTTGCCTTATCTAAAGTTTCTTCATACTCCATTTCCTCATCTGATTCAATGGTTATGCCTCCACCAACTCCAAAATAAGCTTTATTATCTTTAACTAATATAGTTCTTATAACTATATTAAAATCGCAATTTCCCCTTAAATCAAAATAGCCTATGGCTCCAGTATATATTCCTCTTCTAATTCCCTCTAGCTCTTCTATTATCTCCATACTTCTTATTTTAGGAGCACCTGTTATAGATCCACCTGGAAAACATTCTCTTATACATTTTACAGAACTAACATCATCATTTAATTCTCCAATAACAGTTGAAACTAAATGAAACACTGTAGCATACTCCTCTAATTTAAATAACTCTGTAACCTTAACTGAAAAGGGCTTACAAACTTTGCTTAAATCATTTCTTTCTAAATCAACTATCATTAAAAGCTCTGATTTATCTTTTTCACTATTTAAAAGTTCTTTTCTATTTTTTTTATCCTCTATTTCATTTATTCCTCTAGGTCTTGTTCCTTTAATAGGCCTTGTCTCAACCTTATTATTATATACCTTTAAAAATCTTTCTGGTGAAGAACTTATTATTTGGAAATCCTCTAAATTTAAGTAACAGGAAAAGGGAGCTTTATTTATACTTCTTAAACTAATATATGTATCAAAAGGATTAGAATTATATTGGCACTGAAACCTCTGAGTTAAGTTGGCTATATATGTATGTCCCTCTTTTATATAGTCTTTTACTTGTTTTACAGCATCTATATATTCTTCTCTTGAAAAGTTTGAAATGAATTCACTTTTTTTATCTAAAATTATGTTAAATTCTATTTTTCCTCTTTTTATCTTGTCCTCAATATATTTTATGCTTTTTTCTGAGTCTTCTTTAATCCCTAAAGCAGTTACATAAGTTTTCTTATTTCTTAAATCAAATATTATTACATTATCATAAAATAAAAAATAACTATCAGGAATACTTAAATCATCTTTAGCACTTTCAGGCATCTTTTCACTTACTCTTCCTATGTCATAAGAAAAGTACCCCATTGCTCCTCCTAAAAAAGGAATATTACTCTCATAATCAATTTTATATTTTTTAATTAATTCATCTAACTTAACAAAGGGATCTCCACAACTCAATTTCTCATCTATGTAAATTTTATCTCCTTTAGAAACAAATTTTTTAAAAGGATTTACTCCTATAAATGAGTATAGAGAAAACTCACTTTCTTCTTTTGAACTATCTAAAAATATACTATTCCTTTCATCTTTAAATAAAGAATACACTTCATGAGATTCAAGTTTATTGTCTATCTCTTTTATTTTAAAATTCAAGCTAATCACCTTTCTATAGTATTAAATTTTTTCTAGAAATTTCAATAAAATTTCTAAGCATTTCATGACCATATTCAGTTAAAACAGCTTCTGGATGAAATTGTACACCTTCTACCCTATACTTCTTATGTCTTATCCCCATGACAACACCATCATCACTTAAAGCTGTTACTTCTAAATTCTCTCCTAAAGAATTTTTATCAACTATTAAAGAATGATATCTAGTGACATTTATATTGTTTTTAATTCCTTTAAAAACACCTTTTCCATCATGAGTTATTTTACTCACCTTTCCATGCACTGGGAATTCTCCTTTTATTATATTACTTCCAAAGGAATATCCTATACACTGATGTCCAAGACAAACTCCTAAAATCGGAATCTTTTCTTTAAACTCATCTATGATATTCAAACATTCTTTCATATCTTTAGGCGCCTTAGGTCCAGGTGATATAATTATTCCTTCTGGCTTTAATTTTTTTATCTCTTCTATAGTTATTTTATCATTCCTTTTTACAACAATATCCTCATTTAGCTCTTTAAAATATCTAACTAAATTAAATACAAAGGAATCATAATTATCTATTATTAAAAACATTAATTCACCTCTAAAACATTTAGTTTAAAATCATTATATCAAAAACATATCAAAAAAAATATTAATTTTATACCATTTATATATTACTGTTTTCCTAATTAATAATATAAAGTATTGTTATTACTTGATTAGAAGTAAAAAATTAATTTATTTTCCTCTAATTTCTGTGTTAAAATATTTATACTACAAATTTTATAAAAATAACAATATTATTCAAATAATAATCTTTATACATACATTAATTTTTTCATTTTCAAAGGAGGGTTTACTATTAATATTAATGCAGAATTTCATTGTCACTCACTAGCTTCTGACGGAACACTATCTCCAAAAGAGATAATTAAAGAAGCAAAAAAAGCAGGTATATCATTAATAGCTTTAACAGACCATGATATAACTTCTGGTCTTGAAGAAGCCAAAGAAGCTGCAAAAGATTTAGATATTCAATTCATCCCTGGAATAGAACTTAGCTGTGAACATAAGAACGCTACTGTTCATATATTAGGATATTTTAGAGATGACTCTTATAAATCAGAATCTTTTCAAAACTTCTTAAAAGAATTAAAAAATTCTAGAATAGATAGAGCTAAAAAAATTGTAGCTAATTTAGAAAAATATTTTGATATAAAACTTGACTATAGAGATGTTTTAGCAAAAGGAAAAGGTGTAGTTGCCAGACCTCATATAGCTCAATGCATAATAGATGCTGGCTATCCTTACGATTGGGAATATATCTTTGACAAATTCATCGGAAATGATAGTCCTGCTTATGTTCCAAACAAAAAAATCTCTGTAGAAGAAGGAATAAATATATTAAAAGCTAACAATGCTTTAACTGTTCTCGCTCATCCAAAACTTATAAAAAGAGTTCCAGTAAAGGAAGTTATGGAATTTCCTTTTGATGGTATAGAAGCAATCTATTATCAAAACACAAAAAAGGATACTGACTTCTTTGTTTCTTATGCTGTTCATCATGATCTTCTTATTACATGTGGTTCTGATTTTCATGGTGACCATGAAGGAGACGAAAGACATGGTCATGTTGGATGTATGAGTATTCCTGAAGGATATCTTGAAAAATTCCTTGAAAAATATCATAGTAATAAAAAATAATATTAATCAAAATAATGGCAATATGGTTTAACTAACCACATTGCCATTATTTCTTTATAAATCTAAAAAATATAATATTCTATTAAAAAAAGTATTTACTTTTCAGCAAAAAAGAATATAATTTAATTATAGGTGTTAATTAATAATTAATATTAATTAATTTTGATTGTTACAATTTTAACATATATTAGGTGGTGTTTTTATGAATTATTTAGAAATAAAAAAAGATATTTATTGGATTGGATCTTTAGATCCTGAATTAAGAGTATTTGATATTATCATGTATACTCCTTACGGAACTACTTATAACTCATATGTTGTTAAAGGTAGTGAAAAAATAGCTATATTTGAAACAGTAAAAGAAAAATGTTTTGAAGATTATTTATCAAAACTTAATAGCTTAGGTGTTGATCCTAAATCTATAGATTATATAGTTGTTGATCATACAGAACCTGACCATGCTGGTTCAGTTGAAAAGCTATTAGAAATCTCTCCTAAAGCTAAGGTTGTAGGTTCAATGCAAGCTATAGAGTTTTTAAAAGATATAGTTAATAAAGAGTTTGAGTATATAGTTGTTGGAGACAATGACTCAATTTCACTAGGAAATAAAACATTACAATTTATTTCTGCACCATTTTTACACTGGCCAGACTCAATGTATACTTATATTCCTGAAGATAAAGCATTAATAACTTGTGACTCTTTCGGAAGCCACTATTCTTGTGAAGAAGTATTTAATGACTTAATCCCTAATGAAGGAGAATATTTAGATGCTTTAAGATACTACTATGATTGTATCTTTGGACCATATAAACCTTATGTTTTAAAAGCTATAGACAAAATTAAGGATTTAAACATAGATTTAGTTTGTCCTGGTCATGGTCCTGTACTTAGACAAGATCCTTGGAAGATAATAAATACTTATAAAGAATGGAGCACTCCAGTAGAGCCTAAAATAAATGGAGATAAAAAAGTTACTATTCCTTATGTATCAGCTTATGGATATACTAAAGAATTAGCTGAAGAAATTTCTAAAGGAATACAAGCTGAACATAATGTTGAAGTTAAATTATATGATTTAACATATAGTAAACAAGAAGATGTTTTAGCTGATATAGGCGAATCAGATGGAATATTATTCGGTTCACCAACAATAGTTGGAGAATTACTACCTCCTATTAGAATTCTTTTAGCTAACTTAAACCCTATTATTCATGGAGGAAAATACGCTGCTGCCTTTGGTTCATACGGATGGAGTGGAGAAGCTGTTCCAAGAATAGAAGCTAGATTAAAAGAATTAAAGATGAACATATTTGGACCTGGTTTAAGAATTAAATTTAAACCTTCAACTGTTGAATTAAAAGAAGCCTTTGAATTCGGTAGAGATTTTACAAGAACTATGTTTGGAGAAAAAGAACTTGATTATGCTCCAAATAATGCTACTGAAACTAAGGAAATATTAGTTGGAAACGGAAAGACAAGATATTGGAAGTGTCTAGTTTGTGGTGAAATCTTTGAGAGCCCAGTATGTCCTGATATCTGTCCTGTTTGTGGTGCTGGAAAAGAACAATTTATAGAAGTTGAAATGGATACATTTGAAAAGAATGATACTAATGATGACTTTGTAATCATAGGTAATGGAGCTTCTGGATTCTACGCTGCTAAAACAATAAGAGAAATAAATAAAACAGCTTCAGTTAAATTACTTTCAAGTGAAGAAGTTTCTTCTTATTCAAGACCAAACCTTTCAGATCTTTTAACTGAAGAAATGAATATAGACACTTTCTACTTAGCAAAATCTTCTTGGTATAAAGAAAATAATATAGAAGAGTTACTAGGTGTTACAGTTAATTATATAGATAAAGAAGGTAAAAAAGTGATCTTAAAAGATGGTACTGAAATACCATATACTAAACTTATATTAGCTAATGGTAGTCATAACTTTATTCCACCATTTAAAGTTATGAATAATAATGAGGAAATTTCTTTAAATAGCAATAACATTCATGACTTTAAAGGTATCTACTCTATTAAAGACTTAAAAGATACTTTTGATGTTAAAGAAGAAATGAAAGGTGCTAAAAAAGCTATTGTTATAGGTGCTGGTCCTCTTGGATTAGAAGCAGCTTGGGAAATGAAACTTGCTGGTATTGATGTGACAGTAGTTGAATGCTTACCAAACCTTATGAACAATCAATTAGATCAAGAAATTGCTGACATCTTCAGAAGCCAAGTTTCTGATTGTGGAATCACATTCTTAACATCACAAGAATGTGATAGAATCATAACTAAAGATGGAAAATTAACTTCTCTTGATCTAAAGAATGGAAAAACTTTAGATGCTGATATATTACTAGTTTCAACTGGTATAAGAAGTAATATTGAGTTAGCTAAAGAATCAGGAATTGATTGCAATAGAGGTGTTATTGTTAATGAAAGAATGGAAACAAGTGTTAAAGATATCTACGCTTGTGGTGATGTAGCTGAATTTAACGGTATTGTTTATGGAAACTGGCCTGCAGCAATTGAGATGGGTAAAACTGCCGGTGCAAATTCAGCTGGATCAGAAAAAACATTTGAAAACTTTACACCATCAATAATATTAGATGCTTTAAATACTCATGTATTCTCAGCTGGTTTAATAAGATTTAATGATGATTCTTATGAAAAAATAAGCTCTAAAGATGAAGTAAAAGGACAATACACTAAATTATTCTTCAAAGATAATATTTTAGTTGGAGGAATTATAGTTGGTGATATTTCTAAAGCTGGTCAAATAATCATAGCAATAGATAATAAATTATCTAAAGCTGCTGCTTTATCAAATGATTTACTATAATATTTAAAAAACTTAAATAAAAAAAGGATATTAGTTTTACTAATATCCTTTTTTAATTAAGATTTAACTCAACAATAAATGTATTTCTTTCTCCTGGGTAAATACTTTCAGAATACTCTATTGGTTTCCCACTTTTTAAATAACCAATTGATGATAAGTAATGAATGGCTTTTCCCTCATTTATCTCTAAAAGTCTTGCAGTTTTATAATCTGCATTTTTAGCCTCTATCTCTCTAACTACTCTACAAACTTTTAAACCCCTACTTTCTAAAATATCATATAATGATGTACTTTCTAAGTCATTTCCTAAAACTTCTCTAGCAACTTTATAAGGTAAATAAACATTTGTTAGTAGAACAGGCTTATGATTTGTATCATCCTTTTTATTCTCTCTTTCAGCAAATCTAAGTCTTTCTATTCTAATAACCTTATCGCCTTCGCCTATCTCCAATTTTTCCGCAATTTTACTATCTGCTAATATTATCTCTTTACCTAATACCCTTGTTATAGGCTTTAACCCCTTATTATTCATTTCTCTATTGTAGCTCTCTATGAATCTAGTGTTATCTTGCACTATTTTAGGTTTTGTAACAAAGGTTCCCCTTCCCTTGATTCTCTTTAAATATCCTTTATTAACTAAACTATTAAGTGCTTGCCTAACTGTGGGCCTACTTACAGAAAATTTTTCTGATAATTGCATTTCAGTAGGAAGTACTTCTCCTTCTGATAATTCTCCTGACTCAATCTTATCTAGTATATAATTTTCTATTTTATTATGTAAATGCATAAAAACACCCTTTTCTTAACTTGATTCTTTATTAATAAAAATTATATCATATATCTATATTAAAATGTAATTACATATTTCTCAAAACTTAAAATAATAAAACTTATAAATATATTCCGAGAATTACTGAATGACCCTAAGAATTTATAGCGATTACTTCTAAGGTTTTGCTAAAGCTTATTCAGATATTCTCTTCATGTTATTTATAAGTTTTATTTCAAGTTATTTTTTATGCATTACATTTTAAATACTACTTTTTTATATTAATTCCACCTATTAAAACAAACTACTCCTTCATTTTGATTGATAATCTCTTTAAATGCCTTTTTAGCATCCCCATTAACCTTAAATACGGAGTAATTAAATTCATAGAACCCACCTAAAGAAGCTTTAAAGTTTGTTTCCCAATAATTATTCATTACCCATGAATATACTAAATCATTATTTATTACTCCAGGATCTCCACATAAATTTATTTCATGAGGTTTAATATCTCCCATAAAAATCATATGAGCATCTTTTGATGTTATTGCAAGAGATTCCTTTTCTCCCTCTAAAACCATTCCATTTTGTATTGCATAGAAATCTACACAACTCTTTGGAAGTTGATCTATTCTAGGTCTTAAATAACATCCTGTCTTATCTATATAAATTTCCTCTTTTTCCTCCATAGTAAAAGGAAGTGCTACATATAAATTTTCAGCATTTAATACATTATCTTTTCCAACTCTACAATCTACATCAACTCTAGGTAATTCTTTATAAATAGTTAGTATTACAAAGTAATTGGAGCATCCTTTAACCTTATATTCAAGTTCTACTCTTCCAAATAAATCTCCATCATTTAATACTTTAACATTTATAAGTTTTCCAAAGTCTCTAATACTATGATATGCCTTTCTATTTCTTCCCATTAACCTTCTATCATTGGCAATATCTGTTTTAAGTGGTGTAACTTCATATATAGGTGTAAAAGCATTTACAACTCTATCTTTTCTTTGAAGATTTTTTCCACTTTCTTTGTCAATAAATTCTATAATACCTTCTTCTAATTCAAACTTTATCTTAAAGAAAGGAGATTCTAATCTATTTAGAGTAACTATTAAATCTTTTCTATCATTAACTAAATCCTGTACTCCATCAGCGCCTGTTAAGGTATATCCTGCTGTTGTCTTAAGCTTTTCCCTATTGATATCTCTAAATATTAAAGATTTCTCTTCCTTTGGCTCTAAATCAACTAAAACATTTATTTCATATCCTCTAGGTACCATAGCTATTTGATGCGGATAAACCTTACCAGTATCCTTATCTACAATCTCAAAATTTTCATGTCCAAATAAAACCTCCAAGAAAAATTTAGCAATTTCTCTTCTCTTTTCATCATGTGGATTTACTACTTTAAAACTTATATCTCTCCACATCTTAAGCTCCGTTTCTCCAAGCTTATAAGTTATTTTATCTAAGTTTCTTGCTGCCGCTTCATGTCCATTTGAAGCAAAAGATTGTTTTCTTAAATCCAGGTTATTAACCATAGTGTGCCATGGTTCAGTAATTGAAGCTGAATATCCCCAAGTATGCTCTGAATACATCATAAAATTATTAAGAGCTTCATTCATAAGTTTTTTTTCTCCTAATTCATTTTTAGGATCTAATTTCTTACATAAATTATACAATCTTAAACCTTCTCTATAGTGTTTAACAGCTCCAGGAGTTGATGCTGTTCCATCAGCCCACCAATCAGTCCAATCTCCTTTATAAGTTGGTATTAAGTCTGACTCTTTGAATCTATTAATATTTTCTAACAAATCCTCTAATACTGCCATTTCAAGCTTAATTTCATTGCCATGTTCCTTGTTCCATCTATTAATAAATTCTATAATTTTAAAACTTGGAGGAGCATTATCTGTCATAAGAGCCGAAACTGTTACTGGAAGAAAATCAAAAGGAAAATCTTCCTCTTCAAACTTTTCTAAATAATTAAATATTCTTTTTTCAGCTCTTTCATAGTGCCCTATATCTTTACTATTTAATCCATCTTTTATGGTGAATTCCCAACTATTAAACTGAGAAAATCCCAACTCATTTCCAACATGATAGTGTTCTCCTACCCATGAAAGAAGCTTGTCTCCATTTGGAGTTTCCCAATAAAAAGGATATTGTTTTCTTCCATTAGGATACATTCCATGGTGAGTATGAATACATGAATATAAAAGGTTTACACCACTATCCTTAAGGGCCTGTGAATATCCCCATGAA
Source organism: Clostridium sp. LIBA-8841 (assembly GCF_034439435.1). Taxonomy (GTDB): domain Bacteria; phylum Bacillota; class Clostridia; order Clostridiales; family Clostridiaceae; genus Sarcina. The sequence goes on from NZ_JAPCKJ010000002.1 coordinate 203,081, forward strand.
TATCCATTTATATCTGCTGTCATAGCACAATTAGCACTTAATCCTAAACTCTTTAATTTATCAATTGTTCTATTAAATACATCTCTTAATACATCATCACTTATTAAATCTGTTAAATTTAAATAGTTTAAGCTTAACCCAATTCTACCTAATTTAACATACTTTATAAAATCACTTAATTCCTTTTCAGTAGCCTCTTCTAAGAATCTTTCTACACACCAAAAGCTTTCACAAGTCCATTTATAGCCTTGCCATTCTTCTTTTCCATTTTCATATGCTTCATTTAATATATTTATTGCCTCTTTTATATATTCTATATGATGCCTCTCTATTTTTTCCTGCCTATCAGTATATCCAATATCAGTATGACTGTGATTTAAAACAAGTATTTTCCACTTTTTCTTTAACATAAATATACACCTCTCAAAACCTTTTTATTTTATACTTTAGATATAATTATCTTTTTAATTTTATACATTAAAATTTTCTTTAATTTATATAAACAAAACTAATCTATTTTTTGAACAACATAGGAACAGCTATTAAGGTACTTTCTGTAGAATCCTCACTTATTAATATTGTTACATTGTTATCACTACACATTCTTTCTAAGTCTTCCTTAAAAAATTCATATGCTTTAGATATATTGCCTCCTATAACTATGGCTTCTATATTGCATTTTTTAACATATAGCTCCATAAATTCTTTTAAATTTTTACCGAAAGACTTAAAAACATTTAAGGCTTTCTTGTCATTATTACAAGCTAACTCATATAATTCTTTTCCAGTTGAAATAGCTATATTATTATCTTCTGCAATCCTTAACAATCCCCTTGTAGATATATAATCATCTGCTATAGAGCCTTTAAAAGGTTTATCGTATATCCATCCTTCCTTTGGTATATTTTCACCTTCATATAGTAAGCTTTTATTTTCAATAAAAGCAGAACCTATTCCCGTTCCAATACATATGCATAAAAGCTTATTAAAAATTTTTCCTTCTCTAAAATTACACTCTCCTAAAGCATATAGATGAGCATCATTTTTGAATTTAAATTCTAATTCTGGTAAAAGAGTTTCAAGCTCATCTTTTAAATTAATATTATATAAGCTTTCATACTTACCAATACCCCTTATTAAAGAAATACCTTTTTCATAATCAAAAGGACCTGGAAAAGCAATTCCTACTTTCTCTATATTTACACCTAAATTCTCTCCCTCTGAAATATGAAATTCTATAATTTCAATAAAATTTTTTAAAATGGTATTTTTATCTTTATTAGCTAAGGAATCTCTTACTGAAATATTTGTAATAACATTTCCTAAGTTATCAACCAAAGCACTTTTAATAGAACTTCCTCCCACATCTAATGCTATAAAATAATTTTTCATAAATAACACCTCACCCTAATTTTATATGCATGTCTTCATAATGTAAATACATTTATTCTTTATTAACTATATTTTAATATTTTTAATCGTATAAAACTTGATATATGTAATTACATATTGTAATATTATTTTATAATACAAATATTTTAAGGGAGAGTTTTTATGTTTAATAAATATAATAATTATGACAAGCATCCTACAAATAAAATTAAAGGATTTCACAAGGAAGCTTGGCAAGGATATGATTCAATAATTGAAAAACTAAAAAATAATATAAATATGCTTAATAAAAATAACCCTATATTAGTTATAGATTGCTATATAGGAGTTGACCTATTAGAAATAGAAAAAGCATTTTCTAAATTATCCCCTGTTAAAATGATAAAATCTGATGATTTTGCATTATGTCCTGAGGATATAAATGAAAAGATTAAAGACTTCATGACTGAAGATAGAGTTTTTGGAGTTATGAATAATAAAAAACTTTCTGAGTTTTTTCCTGAAGAAAACATAAACAAAGCTAGAGAACTATTATCTAAACAAGATAAGGGATTAACTATTATATATGGTACAGGTGCTTCTTTAATTGCTAAAGGAGATATACTTATATTTTCTGATCTTGCAAGATGGGAAATACAAATACGCTATAGAAAAGGAATGGGAAATTGGAAAGCCAATAATGAAAATGAACAAATACTAAAAAAATATAAAAGGGGCTTTTTCTTAGAATGGAGAATGATGGATAGGCATAAAAAATCTCTATTCTCTGAAATTAATTATATTTTAGATACCAATATTCCAAACAATCCAAAGATGATAACTTCTGATGCTTTTTTCAATGGACTTATGCAAGTTTCTTCAAAACCATTTAGAGTAGTTCCATACTTTGATCCTGGTGTATGGGGTGGTCAATGGATGAAAGAAGTTTGTAATCTAGATAAAAATTCTGAAAATTATGCTTGGAGCTTTGATGGAGTACCTGAAGAAAATAGTCTTTATCTTCAGTTTGGAGAAATAAAAGTTGAACTTCCAGCTATTAATTTAGTTTTAACTAACCCTAGAAAACTTTTAGGTGATAAGGTCCATGCTAGATTTGGCTGTGAATTTCCTATTAGATTTGATTTCTTAGATACTATGGGTGGACAAAACCTTTCATTACAAGTACACCCATTAACAGAATACATACAAGAAATCTTTGGTATGCATTATACTCAAGATGAAAGTTACTATATACTTGATTGTGAAGAAGATTCCTATGTGTATTTAGGATTAAAAGAAGGCATAAATAAAGATGAAATGATTAGAGACTTAAAACTTGCTGAAAATGGAGAATTTCTATTTCAAGCAGATAAATACGTAAATAAATTTCAAGCTAAAAAACATGATCATTTTTTAATTCCAGCTGGTACTGTTCACTGTTCTGGTAATGGAACAATGGTTTTAGAAATAAGCACTACTCCTTATATATTTACTTTCAAACTATGGGATTGGGGAAGACTTGGCTTAGATGGCCTTCCAAGACCTATACATTTAGAACATGGTGAAAAAAATATTCAATGGGATAGAACTACTTCTTGGGTTGAAAAAAATCTAGTAAATGACATTAGAATAATTTCTCAAAGTAATAATATAAAAGAGGAAAAAACAGGTTTACATGAAAGAGAATTCATTGAAACAAGAAGACATATATTTTCTGAAAAAGTATATCACTCAACCGATAAAAGTGTTAATGTACTAAACCTTGTAGAAGGTGCTGAGGCCATTGTAGAAAGCCCTACAAACTCTTTTGAACCATTTATTGTTCATTATGCTGAAACCTTCATAATACCAGAATGTATAAAAGAATATACCATAAGACCTTACGGCAAATCTTTAGGAAAAGAAATTGTAACGATAAAAGCTTACGTTAGATAATAAAAAAGTGACTATATGAATTATTCATATAGTCACTTTTCTTATTTAAAATATAATTTCAATTTAAATAAAATTTCTTTTGATTAAAATTGAAATTATACTTTATGTTCTATTGCATGCTTTTATATTCTTCTAAAGCCTTTGCAAGTTGATCAGGACAAGATGTTCCTTTACCTCTACAGTCTATTCCTTTTAATTTTAAAATAGCCTCTTCAACTTCCATTCCTTCAACAAGTCTAGCAACTCCCATTAAATTTCCCGGACATCCATTTACGAAACTAACATTTTTTATTTTGTTATCTTCAATTTCAAAGTTAATTTCTTTAGCACAAACTCCTGTAGTTTTGTAATTCATACTTATCTCCCCTATCTAGCTAATTACGAAAACATAGTTACTATTTTAAAGTAGCTATAACTTCGATTTCTACTTTAGCATCCTTAGGCAATTTAGCAACCTCTACTGCACTTCTTGCTGGTTGATTTTCTGTAAAATAAGTAGCATATACCTCATTCATTCTTCCAAAATCATTTATATCACTTAAAAATACTGTAGTTTTTATTACTTTATCCATAGAAGTTCCAGCAGCTTCTAAGATAGCCTTTACATTTTCTAATGATTGTGTTGTTTGTTCTTCAATTGATTCTGGCATTACTCCTGTTTCAGGATTTAGTGGAATTTGTCCTGAAGTATAAACTAAATCTCCTATTTTTACTCCTTGTGAGTAAGGTCCAATTGCACCTGGTGCTTTGTTTGTTTTTATTATTTCTTTTGCCATATAAAACATCTCCTATTCTTCAATACATTACTTCCAATACTTTAATTTTAATACAGCAAAAGTTTAAATTCAACATTTTTCTACTATTTATTATCATCTTCTCTATTAATTACATTGTCACTTATTTCATCTAAAGTTTTAGGTTCAATTTTATCATCCCCAAATCCCCTTGTTTTAGTAGTTGGATTACTTAATATTCCAGCCATAACTAATATTGATAGGACAGCAGTTACTATTTCATTATAATTGCCTGGTAAAATATTTATATGACAACTTTCAAGTATTAATGGTATTAAAGCAAAAATTGACATCCATAATCCATAGTTTTTTAATCTACTCCAATCATACATAAATATTTCCTCCTAAAATTTAATATATATTATTATATTCACAATATTCATGTATGGTTATAATATAATTAGCATAATAAAAGACTGTTTTAAATAAATTTAAAACAGTCTTTAAATTAACATATATTATTAGATATCTGTCATTATAAGCTTAGCAGTTTCTGTATTTGTAGCTAATGGAACTTTGTAAACATCACAAAGTCTAAGTAATGCATTAACATCTGGCTCATGAGGTTGAGCTGTTAATGGATCTCTTAAGAATATTACCATATCAATATCATGGTTTGCTACCATAGCTCCTATTTCTTGATCTCCACCTAGTGGACCACTTTTACATCTTTTAACCTCTAAAGATGTGTTTTGCATGATTTTAAGACCAGTGGTTCCTGTTGCAACAAGAACATGTTTAATTAATTTGTCTTCAAATTCCTTTGCAAGTTCTATCATTTCTTCTTTTTTCTTATCATGTGCAATTAACGCTATTTTCATTTGACTCTCCCCTTTTATCTAAATAACTAAAACTAATACTTCTTGAATATTCGCTTATAGTCATTTGTGCTTTTAGATACAGTGTATAGAAATACTTCTAATTACTCTATCTTTTTAAATTATATCCTTTACATAACTTAATTATATACTAAAGATTCCTATATTGATATACTAACTCCTAAATTCTTTGCATATTCTAAAAACTCTTTTTCTTTTAAAGCCTTAGAAAAATAAAATCCTTGAATAACATCAAAATCTAATAACTTAAAAAAGTCATAGTATTCCTTACTTTCCACTCCTTCAACTACAAGTTCAGCATCTAAACTTTTAGCAAAATTAGAAATAGCACTAATCATTGATATATACTTGTCATTTGGTATATCAGCTATAAACTCCTTAGGAATCTTTATCTGATCAAAAGGTATTTTTAATAATCTATTTATAGAAGAATATCCCTTTCCAAAATCATCAATTGCTATTTTAAATCCATACTTTTTTAGTCTTATTATTTCATTTAAAGCAACTCCATTAGCCTCTAAATCAAAATCTTCTAAGATTTCTAAAGTAATATTTTTAGGTATTAAATCATATTTTTTTGTTATCTTATCTAACTTAGAAACTATTCCCCTATTCTTTAATGTATTTATAGATATATTTACAGAACATTGCAAATTAATATTGTTTTTGATTAACTTACTTTGAAATGCACATGTTGATTCAAAAACATATAAGTCTAATTCTTTAATAGAATCAATTTCTTCTAGTGATTTAACTATATCACAGGCTGGTATAGGACCTAATATTTCATGATTCCATCGTATAAGCGTTTCATAGCCTTTTATCTTATTATCTACAGAAGATATTTGTGGCTGATAAACAGTATATAATTTTTTATTTATCAATGCATTTTTAATATCTTTTTTTATTAGATTTTTTCTTATTCTTATATTTTTTAATAGCTCAGTATATTCTATAGAGGAAACAAAAACTTCTTTTTTAGCTATTTCTTTTGCAAAAGATGCTTCTTCGATTATTTCTTGAAAACTCTTATTTCCTAAATTTACTGAATAACCTATATTAACCCCAATTTCAAATTCTTTATTAAGACTATTTAAATGTATCTTTTTTATATTTTCTAACTTGTTTAAAAGCTTCATTATATCTTTTTTATCATTGCTATTAATTGCAATTAAGAATTCATCCCCTTCATAAACACCATATACATTTTTAACAAATAATGTTTTTGATATATTATCTAAAACCTTACCAAATTCCTTTAAAGCTTCATCACCCTTCTCTCTTCCTAAAATATCATTTATTAGACTAAATTTATTTAAATCAATCAAAAATGTAGTATATGGTCCATACCAGTTTTCAAGACTCTCTTTAAATTCAAGCCTAGTATAAATATTTCTGATAGAATCAAACTTTTCCTCTAGTAAAATTTCTTTTGTAAGCTTCTCCTTGCTTCTATTGTATATAATTACTCTTATTAAAAATGCACTCATAGTAACAGTACTTAATAATACATATCTAAAAATATTAACTTTAGTATTTAATATATTAAATACTAATAAACTTAAAAAAGAAAAAATAATAAAAGTAATTACTATTATCATATTAAAAATATCATTATAACTCTCTTTTCTTATATGCTCTATTTTATTAGAATAAACCTTTCTGTCTTTTTTCCCAAAATCTAAAATAGCTGCAAAAATAAATATTTCTAAAAAATTTATTGATGTATATATTAAATTGCTTTCATATTTCGAATTTAAGCTCATAAAATAAAATACAGATATTTTCATACAAATATATAACATTAAAACTATATTCATTTTTTTTTGAATTTTAGAATAAAAGGATAATATAAGAGATGTAAGTAAAATAAATACAAAATTTATTATCATAAAATTTCCGAGTATACTATTTATATTTAATATAAAATTAGTAAACCTATCAATTTCTAAAACTCCAGGCAAATTTCTTGGTACAAATCCAACTAATATTATTAGAACTGGAAATAATATTAATAATGAATCTTTTAAAGCTAATTTATAATAGCTATAAATTTTTAATTCATTGAAATACTTATATGTCCTAAAGATTAAATATAAGCATCCCCCAAATAATAATAAAGATATACACTTTAAACGAGTATTTAAACTTACAATATTATTAAACAATATTATTGTAAACATGATATTTAAAAAATAACAATCTCTAATAATTTTCCATTTTTCTTTTGTAGTTTCTTCTAAATATCTATCCTTAAGAAAATCTCTTATCATAAATATTATTTGAGAATAGAACATTATATTTAAGAACCAAAGAAATCTTTTACCATTAAAATCATTTATAAAAGTCAACCCTAAAAAGAAAGTAATACTTAAAAAAACTAAATTTCCCTTTAAAACCTTATTCATATATAAACCCTTATCAAACAAATTATTTTTGTAAAAATAAAAGAGCTGTACCACAAACTCTCCTAATATATCCCAATAAAGTTTAAATATATAGGTTATATTAGATATTTTGGTACAGCCTTTTCTTCATTAGTAATTATGCTTCTTCAAAAAATGCCTTATAACATTTTTTAGTTTCATATATATCTGCCTTAGATGCTACTTCTAAAGGTGCATGCATATTTTGTAATGCCACTCCACAATCAATAACTTCCATATTGTATTGTGCTAAGATATAAGCGATTGTACCACCGCCACCTTGATCAACCTTTCCAAGCTCTGCAGTTTGCCACACAACACCATTCTTATCCATAATATTTCTTAGGTGAGCTATATATTCAGCATTGGCATCATTACATCCTGATTTACCTCTAGCTCCTGTATATTTGCTAAATACTACTCCATTTCCAAAGTAAGCTGTATTCTTCTTTTCGCATACAGATGGATAATTTGGATCGTAAGCAGCAGTAACATCTGCTGATAACATCATTGAGTTTTGAAGACATCTTCTAAGTTTTAACTCTGAATATTCTCCTCTTCTATCCATAAGTTCCGCAACTAAATTTTCAAAGAATCTTGATTGCATTCCTGTAGCTCCAACGCTACCTATTTCCTCTTTATCAACTAATAATGCTACGCATGTTTTGTCAACATCACCTAAGTCCATTAAAGCTTCAGCTGAAGTATAAGCACATATTCTATCATCATGTCCATAGGCTAAAACCATACTTCTATCTAATCCATAATCTCTTGCTTTTCCTGCAGGAACTATTTCTAATTCAGCAGATACAAAATCCTCTTCTGTTATGCCATATTTTTCATTTAATAAAACTAAAATATTAGCTTTAACAGCTTCCTTTTCATCTGTACCCTTTAGAGGCATACTTCCCACTAAAACATTTAGGTCTTCTCCTTCTATCACTTTAGCACCCTTTTTATCCATTTGATTAGCTGATAAATGAGCTAGAAGGTCTGATATTCCTATTACAGGATCATTATCATCTTCACCTACTACAATTTTTACCTTAGTACCATCTTTTTTAATAACAACTCCATGAATTGCAAGTGGTATAGTTACCCATTGATATTTTTTTATTCCTCCATAATAATGTGTATCTAATAATGCTAATCCTGAATCCTCATATAATGGATTTTGCTTAACATCAAGTCTTGGAGAATCTATATGAGCCCCTATTATTCTTAATCCATTTTCTAATGGTTCTGAACCTACTTTTATTAAAGTTATTGTTTTATCCATATTAATAGAATAAAGTGTATCACCAGCGGATATCTTTTCTCCATTTTCAATTGTTTTATCAAAATTTTTAAAACCTTTATTTTCAACCATTTCTGCTAAAGCAGAAACACATTCTCTCTCAGTTTTTGCAACTGACATAAACTCTCTATATCTGTCACTTAAAGAAAAAACATTTTTAAGATCCTGTCCTTCATATTTTCCCCAAGCATTTTCATATTCTTTTTTTAAATCTTTTACATCTTTCATAATATAGCCCTCCTATCTATTTAATCTAATTTTATATTTTTGGTAATATTTTGTCAAACTATAGAATTTTTCTTATCTTAAATAATAATAGTAAAATCAGTGCCATTAATCCCAATACAATTACCATAATATAAAACCCATAAGGATATGTTTTAAAAGGCATACAGTCAAAGCTCATTGAAAAGATTGCAGTAATTAATTCTAAAGGCAAAAAAACTGCCGTTATTATGGTAAATACTTTCATAAGTTCATTAGTTTTATTAGCTAATTCTGACTCATAAGCCTCTCTTACAATTGCCAACTCCTGTGATAAAGTATCTAAAGAAGTCATCAATTTCTCTATTTTACTATTTATGTTTTTGAAGTAAATTCTATTTTTTTCTCCTACAACTCCATTTTCATCCATAACTAAAGCATCACCTATGTATCTAATAGGTTTTATAAGTTTTCTAAGCTTATATGCCTCTCTTCTTATAAATAGCAATGAATTTAAATGTTTATTCTCAGGATCTTTTAAGATTTCCAACTCTATTTTATCGCTTTCTGTTTCTAGATCTGAAATTATATTATAGTTATTTTTTATTATTCTATCTAATATATAATAAAGAATAACAGAAGGACTTTTATCCATTTTAAAGAGTTGACAATTTTTCTCTTCCTTTATGTCCTCAATTAAATCATATAGAAGTGATATATTACTCTTATAAACCGTAACTATAAAGCTCTTTCCTAAAAATATATCAAGCTCTTTTGAGATGATTTGCTTGTCAGATTGCTCAATTATATTAATCAAAATAAATATGTAATCCTTAAAATAATCTATTCTCTGCTCTTGTCTATAATCAATGCATTCTTTTATACACTCATAAGAAAACATCTCTTCTAAAAGATTTATTTCATCTTCTTCCATTAGAATCCATGCTGGGAATTCATCAGGCTTCCACTCTTCAACCACTTTAAAATTCTCTTTAATATTAAATATAACCATATCATCACCTTTAATTCTGATATGGTTATAGTTTATACTTTTTATTAAATTTTACTCTCTTTTTCCATGCTTTCAAGCATTCTTTTTTCTATTATATCAACTGGTGTAACATCAGACATACGTTGATATCTATAGTTAGCTGCTGCTGCCTCTATTATTACTGCTATGTTTCTTCCAGGTCTTATTGGAACTCTTAGCTTTTTAACTTTCACACCTAAAATATCTTGATATTCGTCGTTTACACCTAACCTATCATAATCTCCATCATCTTTCCAATGTTCAAAATGGATTATTATTTTTATTTGTTTAGAATTTAATATTGAGCTTAATCCATATAATGCTGATACGTCTATTATTCCCATACCTCTAACTTCAAGCATTCCAAAAGTTATCTCTGGAGATCTACCTATAAGATCACCATCTATTTCTTTTATATCTACAGCATCATCAGTTACTAATCTATGACCTCTTTTTATAAGCTCTAAAGCGGTTTCACTCTTACCTATTCCACTTTCCCCTGTTATTAACATTCCTATACCATAGACATCAACAAGTACACCATGTAATCTTGTTTCCGGAGCCATTTTATCAGATAAATACATTGTGATTTTACTTATAAATTTAGTTGTTATCATTTTGCTTCTAAGAATCCATAAATTTCTTTTTCTAGCTGCCTTTATAAGTTCCTCATGTATCTCTAAATCTCTAGTTATTATAAGACAAGATATATCAAAAGAGAAAAACTTATTTAATCTCTTTTTTCTAAGATCTGGAGACATATCTTCTAAGAAACTCCACTCTGCCTTTCCTATAACTTGAATTCTTTCTGGAGCGAAATAATTATAAAAACCAGCTAATTGTAAACCCGGTCTATTTACATCACTAACATTTATAGGGACATTTTCTTCGCCAGTTTGAATTACCTCTAAACTAAAATCCTTTATTAACTTTTCTACTGTAACACCCACTTAAATCACCCTTAATTTTTCTTATTTTTTGGCTCAATCCCTTTTAACTGCTCTCTTAAATTGCTTTTAAATCTGTTTATATATTCTTTTCTAAGCTCTTCTCTTTCCTTATGTTCATCCTCTGATAAACCTTCTTCTTTATGTTTCTTATGTAACTCATTTATTCTTTTTGTTAATTCATCTATGTTCATGTTTATTCTCCTTTGCACTATAACTTTAATTTATTCCTATTATTATTTTACATTTGTATGTATTTTTTAGCAACAATCTTTCTTGCTAAAATTCTTATTTAATCCAAATTATATTATAATATATATGAAAATTATATATAAGATGTAAAAATCTTTGAAATTTTTACCTGTTTTAACTGTAATATATTTCATATTAACTGATTTTATCTTATAATATTTGTATAAACTCCTGTAATATGGCAAAGCTCACATTACTATTAAACATAATTTATATTTTGTATTTAAGGGTGAGATAATTATGAGTAATAAAAAAATAAATTTTAAAAGTATGATTAATTCAGATAAAGTTAAGTTGATAAATAATTCCTTGGTTCTAGATGGACTTTCTCTTAAAGAACTTTCAAAGAAAATAAATATACAAAAGAAAGAAATACTTAATTTTATGGATGATGAAGGTTTTTTCTTTGACGAAATAGATGGTTATTTTAAAAAATCTAAAGAAGTAACAATCTCGAATGAAGCACAAGCTTTAATTGAAACAAATGAAATAGATTCAAATCCCAACACTGAACGTGAAGATATTCAATCTATTATAGATTCCATAAATGAAAAATTAAATTTAAAAGATATTGAACCTAATAAAATTTTATTGCCAGAGATTAAATCAAGTAAAGAAATTAGTGTTTCTCTTGAATTCACTCCAGAAACTACTGATTCTAAACCTCAAACACTTACGTTAGAAATACCTAAAATATCTAGAACTGCTAGAAGAAAAAAGATGAAAAAAACAGCTTTGAAAAGATTTTTCTTATATATAAAAAATAAACTATCTAAAATATTTATGGTAAAAAAGCCGAAAAAGATAAAAAAGCCTATGAATCTAAAAGAGCCTATGGAGCTAAAGCTCCAAAATTCTTCGCAGGATATAAATTTAGCAAAACAAAAACCTGCTAATGCTATTTTAGAGGAAGTAGCTTTAGAAGCCTTACCTAAAAATAAAGATATAGTAACTGATTTATCACAAACCCATGAGGAATCTAAATTATCTTTTGAAATAAAAATTCCTAGAAATTTTAGAGGAAGAAAAAGACTTCCTATTTCAGAAGAAGATTTAAAAGAACTAAGTATTTTAAATTTAGATAAAGATTCCTTAGAAGATTTAAAAAATGAGCTGCGAAGTCTTAAGCTTAATTCATCTTTTATAGAAAATTTAAAAACAAATAATCTAGAAGATAATGAAAAAAAAGCTTTAGAGGAGCGTGTATATAATCTTGAAAAGAAAGTGTCTGAACTTGAAGAATTTTTCTTAGAAATCTTTCAAGCCATGTCAATAAAATAGGTCTTACTTTATAAAAAGGCTCTATTTTAGGTGAATGTTTATTTTAGCTACTCCTTAATATCTAGTAAAAAAATCAACACAAGTTCAAAATAGAGTCTATAAAAAAATCTATTCCAAACTGGAATAGATTTTTTTATTTTGTAATCATATTTAATTATAGAAATTTAGCTTTATACCTATACTATAGTTACATTATACTTTTAGGAGGAGTGACATATGTCAAATAGAAACTTACAATTAGAAGAACTAAAAAAGATTTATGGTAAAATAAGTCCTTTTGAATTTAAAAATAATTTAATAGATTTAGCTAAAGATAAAAAAAGTGCCCGTGTTCTTTTAGATGCAGGTCGTGGTAATCCTAATTGGACTGCATCAACACCTCGTGATGCATTTTTTACTTTTGGTCATTTTGCTGTTTCTGAAACACGAAGAACTTTTACCTCAGGTGATCTAGCTGGTATACCTCATAAAGAAGGAATATATAATAGATTTTTAGATTTTTTGAAAAACAATGAAAATTTTCCTGGAATAGGTCTACTAGATGAAATAATCAAATATGGAATTCATATAAAAGGCTTTAATCCAGATGATTTTCTTTATGAACTTACTGATGGTATTATAGGAGATAACTACCCTTATCCAGATAGAATGCTTCCTCATATAGAATCAATAGTTCATGACTACTTAATAAAAGAACTTTGCTACTTGCCCCCTTCAAAAAAATTTAAACTTTTTGCGGTTGAAGGTGCTACAGCAGCAATGTGCTATATTTTCGATTCTTTAATAGCTAATGAATTACTTCAAAGAAAGGATAAAATAGCTATAATGACTCCTATATTTACTCCATATTTAGAAATTCCTCATCTACCTAGATATGATTTAGAAAGTGTGTATATTCATGCTAATGAAATTAACGAAGCTGGAAATCACACTTGGCAATATCCTGAAGAAGAGTTAAATAAACTAAAAGATCCCTCAATAAAAGCTCTTTTTTTAGTTAATCCAAGTAATCCTCCTTCTGTTGCTATTCATGATAAGAGCAAAGAAATTCTTAAAGATATAGTAAATAATCATAACCCTAATTTGATGATAATATCAGATGATGTTTACGGAACCTTTGTGAATAAGTTTCAGTCTTTAGTAGCAGATCTCCCTTATAATTCCATTGGTGTTTATTCTTATTCAAAGTATTTTGGAGTTACTGGTTGGCGCCTTGGAACTTTGGCTCTTTATGAGGATAATATATTTGATAAATTAATAAGTGAGCTTCCTAAAGAAAAAAATGAGGTTGTTAATAAAAGATATGAATCCTTGTCTACTAATCCAGAAAAGATTCCATTTATTGATAGAATTGTTGCCGATAGCCGCCAAGTAGCACTTAATCATACAGCCGGTCTTTCAACTCCTCAACAAATACAAATGGCCTTTTTCTCAGCCTTTTCTTTAGTAGATGAAGAAAATAAATATAAAAATCAAACAATAGATATATGTCATAGACGTCAAAAACTTTTATTTAAAAGCTTAGGACTTAAACTTAAAGAAGATCCATATGATGCATCATACTATACTGAATTCGATTTACTCCAATGGGCGCTTAAAAATTATGGCACTGAATTTGCAAATTATTTAAAATCTAATTATAAATCTGTAGACGTACTATATAAATTGGCTGAAGAATCATCCATAGTGCTATTAAGTGGAGGAGGTTTCCATGGTCCTGAATGGTCAGTAAGAATATCTTTAGCTAATCTAGATGATGATGCTTACTCTAAAATAGGTACTGTGCTTCGAAAAATACTTGAAGACTTTGTAACCCACTGGAAAAACTCAATTAGTAAATAAAATCCGAAATAGCAGTTAAAATAAATTAACTGCTATTTTTCTTTCAAGTTTTCCATTCTATATCCTATTTCTTTATTTGCTAAGTCATATCCTTCTTCTATCATCTCTTCTGTGCTTTTCTCACTGCCCATTAAAGAATCTATTGTTAATTGATCTCTATCTTTAAAATATTTATCTAAAAGCATATTTTCTATTTCTCTTTGATTACAGAGTGAATAATCATGTAATATATGATTAATCTTAAACCCATGCTTTTCTAATTCTCTTCCAACTAATATACTTCTATGACATCTTATTGGTTCTTGCATCGCTCCTAATAAAGCTATCCTATATCCTTTGCTTAGTCCAATCTTAAGTCTTTTTATTCCATTTTTAAATGACTCCTCATTAATAACTTTATGAAAGTCTGCATATCCTTCTTTATTATAAGAAATCTTGCTTTCCCTTTTTGCTGCAAATTCCTTTGCCATATATATATAAGTAAATCCTAAATCAGTTAAAGTTTTCTGAATAGTTTCCTTGTTATATTGAACATTATATTTAGAATATGGAATTCCTCTTATGTCTACAACACAATTTATATTATATTTATTTAACATATGAACAAGTCTACTTACATCATAGTTTGAATGTCCTATAGTATATATTTCCATATAAAAACCTCCTTAGTTCAAAACAAATTATTCTATTTATCAAAGCTCAAAGCATCCTTAAAGAATATATCTTATAATCATTTAGAAATTTAAACCTTATTTTTAAAATAAAAAAAGATTGTAAGACTAATCTTACAACCTTATAATAAACAAATTATTATCTATTGTTTCTTTGAGCTTTTCTTGCTCTTCTGCAATCTGCACATCTTACTGGATCATTTTCAAATCCTTTTTCTTTGTAGAAAGCTTGCTCTCCCTCAGTGAATATGAAATCTGCTCCACAGTCTTTACATTTTAATGTTCTATCTGCCATTTTGACATCCTCCTTAAATTTAAAGATTTAAATGGATTAATAAAAATTTTCTTTAAGTTTAAGGAAAATTTTATTGATCTTTTAAAGCTTTTTCTATTATGAATTTATTATATCACTATTAAATTCATATTGCAAGTTTTTTTCTTTACTTTTTTTCTTTATTTAGGTAATAAAGCATTTAAAGTATATACTCTACTTAAGAAATATATACATAATATAACTAATAATAAAATAATTATTGCTCCTATTATATTTACAATACCACTTTTAAGTTCAGCTAAAAACTCTTTTGATCCAAATTTAACACCCTTATCTTTTCTTATTCTATAAAGCCCCCCCCATATAAGAGCGCTAGTTATTATATTACCTGTAATAATTTGAGATATAGCTATTATATTAAGTGCGATTTTATTAGATGTTATATTCTTTCCTTCTTTTAAATCTTTTATAGCATATTTACATATTGCTCCACAAAAGAAAGCCAGCATTGCTATAACAAACATTACTGTTGTTTTAGTATCCTCTAAAACTGGCTGATAAAACTTTTCACCTTTAGCAATAGTTAAAGTATATAAGTATATTATGTACACTATAGGTATTATGAAGAATATATACTTTGCTAAATTTAGAGGAAAATACTTTTTCTTTAATTCCTTTTCCTTATCCTCTATTTCTTTCTTTGTAGGTTTGTTCTGATTATTTTGCTTCTTTTTCTTTTGTCCCAAATTTACTTGCACCTCTCTTCTTTAAACTTTATGTAGTATTGAAATACGCATAACAAAATTATATCAACTTAACATATTATTTAACAATGTATTTTTTATGTTTTGTGAAAAATTTCTATATTTAGTTGCAAAAAGGATTGTATAAGTTCATACAATCTGAAAAAACACATTATAATTAATATATTCTTACAGATTAATTTAAACTAATACAATCCTCTAAATCAAATTATAAAGCTAAGAATTTTTGGAATCTTTCTCTTACTGCTTCTTCACCCATAATTTGCATTATTGTATAAAGGTCTGGTGTGTTAGCTCTATGTGTTAAAGCTGCTCTTACGGCACCGGCAACATCAGAAACCATTCCCTTATATTCTTCTGGATTTTTCTTATATTTCTTTCTATCAGTAGCATATCCTAATTCTACAGCAACCTCTTTTAAATCTGAGAACCAAGTATCTTTATCTGTATTGAAGTTATATGCTTTTGCATAAGCTTCTATTATTCTCTTAGCTTCTTCTAAATCTAAAGTCTTTGGTAATTCAACATCAGCAGCTGTTTCTTTATCAAATAATTCATCAAAGAAGTAGAATATTTTTTCTCTAACTTCATCCCACTTAGCAAAGTCTTTTCTTGGCTTTGGACCTTCTTTATCTATATTGAATACTTCCTTCATCATATTTTCTTTAGAAGTAACTAAATCATACATTTCTTTATCATATTCTTTAGCCCAGTTTGTATAGTAATCATATACTACTTCTGGTTTCATCTTGCAGATAACATCTTTACTTACGTCATTTAATTTAACTAAGTCAAATAAAGCTCCACTTTTACTCATTTTGTCTAGTTCAACTTTGTAATCATGATAATCTGCATCTGGATTTTCAGCTCTCCATTCCTCAAATGCTGAGTTTATTATATTTAAAAGATATTCAATAACTGATTGAGATGGATATCCTTTTTCGCTGTAATAACTTACTGCACTTTCTGGATCTTTTCTCTTTGATAATTTTCTCTTTGAACTTCCGTCCATTTTCATTATTGTTGGAATATGAGCATATTTAGGTGCTTCTACTCCTAAAACTTCAAACATTTGAAGATGTATCGGAAGTGATGATAGCCATTCTTCTCCTCTTATAACATGAGTAGTTCTCATTAATGTATCATCTATAGCATGTGCAAAGTGATAAGTTGGAAGACCATCACCTTTTATGATTACTACATCTTGAAGATTTTCTGGGAATGAAACTTCACCTTTTATCATATCATGAGCAACAACTCTCTTTTCAGGATCTCCAGGTGATTTCATTCTTATAACATAACTTTCACCAGCTTCTATTTTCTTTATAGCTTCTTCTGATGATAAATCTCTATATTTAGCAAATTCTCCATAGCATCCTGGAGTTAATTTTTCTGCAACTTGTTTTTCTCTTAAAGCTTCTAATTCTTCTGAAGTCATAAAGCATGGGTAAGCTAAGCCCTTTCTTAAAAGATCTTTAACGAAAGCTCTGTATATGTCAGCTCTTTGACTTTGTTTATATGGTGCATAAGCTCCTTTTTCTGAATTTTCTCCAGTTATTCCTTCATCAAAATCCATTCCAAAGTTATGCATAGTTTTTATAGTATCATCTATAGCACCTTCAACTTCTCTCTTTTGGTCAGTATCTTCTATTCTTAAGTAGAATATCCCACCACTTTGATGAGCTAATCTTTCATTTATTAATGAAGCAAAAACTCCTCCTATATGTTGAAATCCAGTTGGACTTGGTGCATATCTTAATACCTTAGCACCTTCTTTTAATTCTCTCTTTGGATATTTTTCTAAGTAATATTCCGGTGTTTTATCTATATCTGGGAATATTAAATTAGCTAATTTTTCATAACTCATTTTTTCACTTTCCTTTCTAAACTTATGTAATAAAAAAAGCCCTTCGTCCTAAAAATTAGGACGAAAGACTTAACTTCCGCGTTACCACCTAAATTAGTTAGCTAAGCTAACTCACTCAAAATCAATTAAGGGAATTACCCCTAGACCTACTCCTTAAAATTTAAGATTTTCAGTCTAAGCTCCGAAGCTTCTTTCTATAAGATTATTTTTAGGCTCTCACCATCCCTAAATCGCTTTGAAATAATTACTTATATACTCTTCTTCATCATAGCAATAAATATTTGGTTTTAAATAACAAACTCTATTATATCAGATTCTTTAAAGTTGTAAATAAAAAAATATTATTATTTTTAACTTTAATAACCCCTAATATGATTATAACACATACAAATTAGTAGGTAGATTACTTAAATTTCACTTATAGTAAAATATTCCTTAAAAATTTATTGATATTTAACTTTTCTCTTTAATATCTTTATATTTAAACATCATTAATATAAAATAATCTTATTTATTATAAAACTAATACAAACATATTATTAATATTTGTAAGAAATGCTTTATTTATGCATGTTTTTTCTCATAAAATCATTCCAAATACTAAGATTCATTTTATCCTCTAAAAGCTTGTACCTAATATTTATGTCTTCACAAGAAATATTACAAAGTTTTGCTCTTAAAATCCATATCTTTAATAAAAAACTTAAAGTATTTGAATACTCTTCTATTTCTTTTGTTATATATGAATTATAAATATTAACCTCTTCATTATTTAAAAAGTTTTTAAATTCTTTTTTATATGATTTAACTTCATCTTTAACATAATTTTCATCTTCTCCTAAAAACCATGTCCACAAAATGTACTCATATTCCTCTAAATAATCAATTACCTTTTCATCCTCTAAATATTTTTTTAAATTCCATAGAGGAATTAAACCATTACCAAATAAATAATTAGATGCAAAAGCATTACACTGTTCACCTAATAACCTATAAAAAAGGTTTTGCATAGAAAATTTTTCTTTTTTATTATCTACTAAGTAATTAATTATTTTATTGTTTTCTCCTTCTTTAATACCTAATTCTTCTATATAGAAAATCATTAATGGTGCTTTAGTATAGTGAAGAAACTCTATTTTACCATGACTTCTTATACTTGCCTCTTCCATAGGAATAACTCTAAACCTACTTGGCTCTTTTAATGTCATATATAAATATCTAGTATATAAGCTAGCCATTTCATTTTTGAAACTTATTTCTAGACTTTCTTTTAAATCTTCCTCTAAAGTTTCTAAAGCCAAATTTTCATAATAGGTTGCTAATCCTTCTGTTAACCAAAGGTTCGGTGGAAGATGATAATCTCTTGATTTTAAGACGTGATCCATAAAAGCATGAAATAATCTATGAGATAAAAGTTGCCAATCTCTCTTATTATCCATATCAAAGGTAGCACTTATAATATTTTTTCCGCTTCCTCCTAATATATAAGGATTTTCTTTTTTACTTTTTCTTAATAAAGCTATATTTATATCTTTTTTATTAAAGGAATTTATTTTAAATAAATTAAAGTAATAATCACAAACTCCTTTTATATTTCTTATAAGCTTCTCTTTTTTTGTTTCATCTTCACTAAGAAAAGTGTTTTCTATATTGTTATATATTGATATATTTCCATAACTCTCTTTAAAATCTATTTTTTCAAAATAACCAAAAGTGTAAGATGATTTCATTATTTCATATAAATCACTCCAAGTAGCATTTTTGCACCTTGACCTAAAATTCTCTTCTTTAAAAGGAATTATGTGCTTAACTTCATTTAGTTTATTAAATTCCAAAAGATTATTATTTTCAAGGTATTTCTCCTTAAAACTTTCAAAATTTAAAATCTCTACAAATTTCGAAAAATCTATTTCTATGGTGCCATTAAATTTACTATTATCATTCATGGTAAGCATTTCTACTGGTAATAATAATATCTGTTCCCCCATGAAGGTTATTAAGTCACTACTTAACTCTCCGCCTTTTCCATGCTTACCTAAGCCACCAATGAGAACATCATATTCTAAAATCAAATTACTATTACAGCTATTTACATATATAAAGTTTGAATCATAATAAAATTTCTCTTTACACCTTATATTTTCAATTTTTGCCTTTCCCTTATAAAATTGAATTTCTTTTCCTAAGGAAACTTCTTTAATTTCTAATCTTATGCTTAAAAAATCCTTTTCATTTAAATTTTTTCTTACTGAAAATTTAATATCTCCATATATCATTTATACTCTCCCACATCTAACTATCTGTATTTCTAATAACTTCTCCTGATTTGTTTATGTATAACTTTTCTAAAGGTTCATAAATTCCTTCTTTTTTCAAACTCTTTGAATATAGATTAACTCCGTAATATATTTGATTATTGATTTCTTTCTCACCCCATATATTGACTTCTAAATCATTATTATTTAATGAAACTTCATATTTTTTCGCAATATTTTCTAACTCAATACGCTCATTGTTACTTATATTTAGTTTGATTATAAGTCCTTCAATTCCAGTTAAAGGTTTTCCGTTTTCACCTTTTAAAACATTGCCTTTTTTACTTATAAGAATTCTATCTACTATTCCTGTTAAATCATCACTTTGCACACTTTTAGAATAAAGTGTTATTTGGTAATATCTTTCCTTACCTATCTCTTTAAAGCCATCTATATTAGCTCCTAAATCCAAAAAAGTCATCTTATCTTCATACTTTAATGCATAATCTTTTATCTTTTCTTCCTCTTCCTTTGTTAAAGATATTTTTTTAAGATCTTCCATATTCTCTTCCTCTTTTTGCTCTTCCATAGTTTCTTCATAATCATTTCTAGTAACTAACATATTAATATTTTTATTTGAATCAATAGTTTTCTTACTCTCTAATAAAGTACTTCCATAAGTTAAAATCCCACCTAAAAATAAGGAAAAAACTAAAATGGTTCCAATTAAAATTCTTTTCACTTGTAAACAACTCCAATCAACTTTATCTATAAGTATATTATTTACAAAACCATTAGTTTATAACCATTTCAATAAGGGTTTTATTAATTCTAATATTATGTTAAGTATAATTCAAGTAAAAAAATTCTTAATTATATTGTATATATATGGATTAAGTCTTAGAGACTTAATTAAAAATCTCTAAGACTTATAAACTTAATATTTTGTTCTATTTTATACCATTATTGATTTTTAGCTAGATTCTAATATTTTAATTAATTAGCTTCTATTAAATAAAGATATATAAGTTTTATAGTATTTTCTAAAGCATCATAATGTGTTCTTTCCATTCCATGAGATGCATGCACTCCTGGTCCAATTAAAGCTCCTCTTATATTATTTCCACCTTTTAATGCAGCTCCCACATCTGATCCATATCTAGGATATACATCTACTGCATAACTTAAATTATTCTCCTTAGCAAGTTTTACAAGCTCTGATGTCATTTTATAGTCATAAGGACCTCCAGAGTCCTTTGCACATATAGAAACATCATACTCAGTGCAACTTAAATCATCCCCAATACATCCCATATCAACAGCTATCATTTCAGTAATATCCTCTGGCAAATATGATGCTCCATGGCCAACCTCTTCATAAACTGAAATAAATATTTTAGTTTTGTATTTAGGTTTAATATTCTCCCTTTTTAACATTTCTAATAAACCAATTAATGCTGAAACACTTCCTTTATCATCTATAAATCTAGATTTTATAAAACCACTTGGCGTTATTGTTGTTTTTGGATCTATAAATATAAAGTCTCCTGTCTCTATTCCTAAAGCCTTTACATCTTCTTTATTTAAAACTCTTTCATCAATTCTAACTTCCATATTTTTCGCATCTCTAATTTTGCTTGATGCATCATCATAAACATGTATTGAAGGACTTGTACTTAAAAAAGTACCAGTATATTCTTTTCCCTCTCTTGTTCTTATTACACAATATTCTGAATCTAAAGTAGGCACTATAGGCCCTCCTACTAATTCAAACTTTAAGGTTCCATTAGGTGTTATTGACCTAACCATAGCCCCTAATGTATCTACATGAGCAGCTAATCCTATAACTTTCTCATCACTTTCTCCTGGAATTGTTATTATTCCACATCCTTTATTGGTTAACTCTAGTTCATAACCTAATTCTTTAATTATTTTTTCTATCTTTCCCATAATCTCAAAACAAAATCCACTTGGACTATGAAAGCTTAAAATATCCTTTGCCACACCTAAAATAAAATCCTTGTTTATACTTATCATGTATTTCGCCCCCTCTAATTATATGGATTATTATACCACATTCCATTTAAATAATAGAGTGAATAAAAATTTGTAATCTCAAAGTAATTTTATTTAAAGTAAGACTTATGACTTCTTGTTACTTAATTACTTAAAATATATAATTAATATTGAATATAGATTAGAGGTGTTTTAATGAAAAATAAAGAATTATTAGAAGAATGTACTCTTTGCAATAGAAATTGTAAAGTTAATAGATTTAATACTTTAGGGATATGTAAGGCTAATGAAAAAGTTAAAGTAGCTAGGGCAGAACTTCATCAATGGGAAGAACCACCTATTTCTTTTAGAAATGGATCAGGAACAGTATTCTTCTCTCACTGCAATTTAAAATGTGTTTTTTGCCAAAACCATGAAATAAGTCAAGATTTTAAAGGACTTGAAATCTCAATAGAAAGACTATCAGAAATCTTCCTAGAACTTCAAGAGAAAGGAGCAGAAAACATAAATTTAGTTACTCCAACTCACTATGTTGTTCAAATATTAGAAGCTTTAAAAATAGCAAAAGAAAAGGGATTAAATATTCCTATTCTTTACAATACTAATGGATATGATAGTTTAGAGACTATTAAACTTTTAGATGGATATATAGATGTGTATCTTCCAGATTTCAAATATTTTAAAGATGATTATGCATTTAAATATTCAAAGATAAAAAGTTATAAAGATAATTTAATTCCTGTACTTGATGAAATGTTTAGACAAGTTGGTACTCCTAAATTTTCAAAGGATGGGAAACTATTAAAAGGTATGATAATAAGACATTTAATGCTTCCTGGTTTATTATTTGATTCGAAAAAGGTTATTGATACAATCTTCTCAAGATTTGGTCACAATGTCTTTATAAGCATAATGAATCAATACACTCCAATGAATAGAGCCTGTGATTACCCTGAAATAAATAAACCTTTAAATCCTAAGCATTATGATTCGTTAATAGATTATGCTGCCTTCTTAGGAGTAAAAAATGCCTTTATACAAGAAAGTGGAACTAATTCAGAAGCTTATGTTCCTTCATTTAAGTATCAAGGAGTTCTTAAAGATAACTAATTATATTATTCAATTTATTATTTTATATAAAAGCATACATATACAAATGTTAATTTTATTTTAACAAAAAAAATAAAATTAATAAATCTAATTTAAAAATAGCTAGACTACATTACATATACTTTAACACTCTATGTAATGTAGTCTAGCTATTTTATGATATTATCTTTCTTATTTTTTCTATATCCTTTATTATTAATGATTTATTTCCTCTAATTTCTATTAGTCCTTCATGCTCAAAAATAGAAAGCTTTCTACTCATAGTTTCTCTAGTTATTCCACAATAATTAGCCATATCTTCTCTATTAATAGGTAAATCAATGAATATTTCTCCATTCTCTACTTTCCCATATTTTCGCCTAAACTCTTTTAACATATATGCTATTCTTACCCTAACATCATTAGTAGCTAATTTATGTGCAAATTCTTCTGTTTCTTTTAAACGACTTGTTAAAGATTTCAAAACAACCATTGCTATTCCCGGATTTTCTTCTAAAACACTATCAACTTCATACTTATCTATAGCACAAACTATAACATCATTTAATGCAATAGCATTAAATGAAATACCCCCTTCATTATTAAAAAGACTTGTTTCACCGAAATAATCTCCCACGGAAAAAATATGCATTATTTGCTCTTTTCCCCCTTTAGTTAGTTTGGATATCTTTACGCTTCCTCTACTTACTAAAAATAATTTAGAAAGTTTTTCACCTTCATAACATATGTATTCTCCTTTATTAAAATGAAAACATGCCATTCCAGTAGCTAATTTATTAAATTCTTCCTCTGTTAAATCTCTAAATATAGTCAGCTTCTTGTTGCATAAGCAACTTTTATAGCCCTTGCAATCACATTTTTCCATAAACCTTCTCCTAACTTTTAACTTAATGTTTTTTTCTCAACGCTTCTTAGTACTAATTATAATATATTTGCACGATTTATTCACACTTTTTTAACATAATTAATTAATTTATTTTACTACTTGTTTATTTCCTAACTTATTCTTATAATATATTTATATTCAAATATTTTTATTATCAAAATATTTGTTGTTTTAATTTTTTAATCGAAAGGATTGTTTTTATGAATATAAAACCACTTACTATTGGAAATATATCAGCTAGATTACCTATAATTCAAGGGGGCATGGGTATAGGTGTATCTCTTTCAAACTTAGCTGGTGCTGTAGCAAAAGCTGGAGGAGTAGGAATAATATCCGGAGCTCAACCAGGATATTTAGAAGAAGATTTTAAAAAAAATCCTTTAGAAGCTAACTTAAGAGCTCTAAAAAAACATATAAAATTAGCAAAAGAGAAATCACAAAATGGAATTATTGGTGTTAATTTAATGGTAGCCATGAATAATTATGCTGAACATGTAAAAGCTGCTATAGATTCTGGAGTTGATTTAATAATATCTGGAGCTGGTCTTCCATCTCATCTACCTAAATTTACAAAAGGTAGCGATGTAAAAATAGCTCCTATAGTTTCTTCTCTTAAAGCTGCAAAAGTAATCTTAAAGCTTTGGGATAGACACCATAAAGTTGCCCCAGACATGATAGTGATAGAAGGACCAAAGGCAGGAGGACATTTAGGATTTACTAAAGATTCTCTTGAAGAAGAAACTAAAAACTTTGATTCAACTATACTTGATATAATAAAAGAAAAATCTAGCTATGAAGATAAGTATGAGAAGAAAATACCAGTAGTTGTTGCTGGAGGAATTTTTGACGGAAATGATATTGCAAAGTATTTAAAACTTGGAGCAAATGGAGTTCAAATGGCAACTCGTTTTGTTGCAACTGAAGAATGTGATGCTAATATAAAATTTAAGGAAGCATATATAAACTGTAATGAAAATAATATATCTATAGTAAAAAGCCCTGTTGGAATGCCAGGAAGAGCCATTAGAAATTCCTTTGTAGAAAACACTGAAAAGGAAAAATCTAAAATTACTCACTGTTATAATTGCTTAATTCCATGTAATCCGGCAGATACTCCTTATTGCATAAGCCAAGCACTTATAAATGCAGTAAAAGGCGATTTAGAAAATGGCCTTATCTTCTGTGGTGAAAATGCCTCAAAGGTAGATAAGATAGTTTCTGTAGAAACTCTAATGAATGAGTTAGAAAATGAATTATTAGAAGCTTAAAAATTAGCTGTATAAAAAGTTTATTAAATAATAGAATCTTAACATTTTATTATTTACAACTTTTTATACAGCTTTTAATTTAGTAATTTAATTCTAAAAGACATAAACCATGAGCTGGTGCTTTCTCTGAAGCTTTCGCTCTTTCCTTAGCTTCTAGTATATCAACTATGTAATTAGGTTCTATTTCACCTAACCCAACAGCTACTAGTGTACCAGTTATTATTCTAACCATATTCAATAAGAATCCATTACCATTTATTTCTAAAGTTATTATATTATTTTTCTCCTTAATCTCAATACTGTTTATAGTTCTTAAGGTTGATTTATTTTTTGATTTTAAGCTTGTAAAACTTTTAAAGTCATGAGTTCCTATTAAATATTCAGAAGCCTCTTTCATTGCATCTAAATTTAATTTACTTTCAATATGCCATGCATACTTTCTTAAAAACACATCTTTGAATCTATTGTTATCAATAGTATATGCATAAGTTTTTGATTTCACGTTAAATCTAGCATGAAATCTTTCACTTGCATCCTTAAGTTCTTTTACGCTTATATCTTCTGGTAAATACTCATTTATATACTCAATCATCTGATCCAAAGCCATAAGAGAGTTAGTTTTAAAATTAGCAATATAATTTTTAGCATGTACTCCACTATCAGTTCTTCCGCATCCAATCACCTGAATTTCTTCATCCGTCATCTTACTTAAAACATTTTCTAATTTATCTTGAACTGTAGCAACATTACTCCCCTTTTGATTTTGTTTTTGCCACCCCTTATACTTACTACCGTCATAATCCAAAGTCATTTTTATATTTCTCATTTTCTTTTCCTTTCAAAAGTAACTTAAGTTTTCTTTTAAGCCTTTGTTTAATTATTTTTATAACTATCTCAGCTAAAATTGTACTATCAATAAAAATATATGACAATTAAAACTTTTGTTTTTTATTGTTTTCATATAACATTTCTACATGAGGAATATCATCTTCCAAATATACTTCTGAAATCTTTTTAAAACCAACCTTTTCATAAAATCCCTTTGCATACTCTTGAGCTGAAATTCTTATTTTTCCCTCATCTAATTCATTTTCAATAAAATCTATAGCTCTTTTCATACATTCTTTTGAGAGCTTTTTTCCTCTAAATTTCTCATTAGATAGAACTCTTCCTATGGAAGCTTCCTCATAAGATACTCCTCTTCTTAATATTCTTGAATAAACCCCAATTTCTCCATTAACCTCACAGTAAATGTGATATGCATCTAAATCTTTGTTATCACAATCTTGATAAGGACAATTTTGCTCCACAATAAATACTTCATTTCTAATTCTAAGTATTTTATAAAGTTCATTTAAATCTAATTCACTAAAGTGTTTTAATACCCATCTCATTTTATACACTCCTCTAAATAAAAACTAATTATTTTATCTTTTTCCTTTTAGCTTATGTATATTATTTTACATAATAGATTAATAAATAAATAACCTCTCTATACATAAAATCCTGTTAGACTTAATTATATAGAGAGGTTATCTAGTAAACAATAGATTAGTATAATTTTTATTAACTTTCCCATTAATTTGAACTTTTATTCTAAAATTTTGGAAGCTTTTAATTTTTCTCTTTATATTTTAACTTTTTTATTATAAGATAATTAAATAAACATTAAGAGGTGATTCTGTGAAAACCATGCAAAAGTTATTAAGTAAAACTAGACAAGCCATTAAAGAATATAATCTTATTGAAGATGGTGACAAAATAGCTGTAGGACTTTCTGGAGGCAAAGATAGTCTAACTCTTTTACATATATTAAAAAACTATGAAAGATTCTCTCCCGAGAAATTTGAACTTATAGCAATAACTTTAAATCCAGGTGGAGTTGATAATAGTCCTTTACATGAACTTTGTAAGAATATAGATGTTCCATTTTATGAAATACAAACTAACATAAAAGAAATAGTCTTTGACATAAAGAAAGAAAAAAATCCTTGTTCTTTATGTGCTAATCTTAGAAGAGGTGCTTTAAATGATAATGCTCAAAAACTTGGTTGCAATAAAGTAGCTTTAGGCCATCATAAAGATGATGCTTTAGAAACTCTTATGCTTTCAATAAGCTATGAAGGAAGAATAAATTGCTTTTCTCCTAAGAGTTTTATGCATAAAAATAATCTAACACTTATAAGACCTATGGTATTTATTGAGGAAAGTCAAATTAGGAAGGCAGCTTTAGAGTATAAATTTCCTATAATAAAAAATCCTTGTCCTGCTGATGGTAAGACTAAAAGGGAAGATATGAAAATTTTAATTAGGAATTTAGATAAGACAATGCCTGGTTTTAAGAAAAATCTTTTTAAATCTCTAACCAATACAGATCAAATGTTTGTATGGGATAAAGAAATTGTAAGAAAAATGTAAAATAAAGTGTACAAGAAATCTTGTACACTTATTTCTTAATGAATATATATATCTGATAATTCTATTTTATATACCTCATCTCTTCTCTCTTCTTCATTTGATGTAAGAGCAATTTCATCTAAAGGTGAACTTTCTATCTTCCTCATAGGTATTTTTACTATAAATTCTGTTCCCTCTCCAAGTTCACTATGAACTTCTATTTCACCATCATGAATTTTAACTAATTCATTAACTATAAACAATCCAAGTCCACTACCTTCATTAACTTTAGTTAATCTATTATTGATTATTTTAAATCTATCAAAAATCAAATCTATTTTATCCTTTGGTATCCCTATTCCCGTATCTTTAATGCTTATATTTACATACTTTTCATCAAAGCTCATGTAAACATCTATATTCCCATTTTCTTTATTAAACTTTATAGAATTAGATAAAATATTTATTATTATTCGTTCTAAATGATTTAAATCAAAGGCAACTATTTTCTCTTCTTCCTCTGTATCAAATGTAATATTAATTTTATTAGTCTCTGCAAATTCACATATAGACATTGTTATATTTTCTACGCAACTAACAATATTATGATTTTCTATATTGATATTAAAGAATCCTGCTTCTAGTTTAGTGCTATCTATTAAGTTATTTATTAATTTTAATAGTCTAAAAACATTCTGCTCTCCTATTTTTATATAATTAAGGTAGTTAGCATTATCCCGTCTATTAGAATTTTTCAATTTTAATTCCAATAGCTGAAACACGCTAAATATTAAATTTACTGGAGTCTTAAATTCATGAGATATATTAGCAAAAAACTCCTTTCTAAGCTTTTCCATTTCATTTTCTTCATATATACTATCTGTTATATCATTTATAACTATAATTCTTCTTATAACCTTTCCCTCTTCATTTTTTATGGAATTTGCTCTAAACCAAACAGTTCTAATTTCATTATCCGCTCTAATTATTCTAGCTTTTTCAGAGAAAAAGTTTTCAAAATCAACATTGGTAAATTTATACCTATCTTCTGGATGAATTCTATCCAATTTAATTATCATACTTTCCTCTTTATATAATTCTTTACAATTTAATCCATATAATTTTTCAAAAGCATCATTTACATAAACTGTCTTAGCCCCCTCTTTAACTATTACTACATCATCTAAATAGTTTAAAACTTCAAAAAACATGCTATCATTTTTTTGTAGCCTCTGCTCTATAGCTTTTTTATATGATATATCTCTAGTCAAGCCTATTATTCCTTTTATCTCATTATTCTCATCAAAATATGGAGCTTTTATTGTCTCTTCTAAATAAAACTCTTTATCAGTAAATTCCCATTCTTCACCATACACTCTTTTTTCTTTAAATTTAATAACTTCCATATCTGTTTTGTAAAACATTTCTACTCTATAATCATCACTGGAAAAAATTTCTCTATCAGTTTTTCCTACTATATTCTTTTTTTCCATTCCAATTTTATTTTCAAAAGCCTTATTGCAATTTATATATTTTCCATCAATATCTTTAAAAAATACATAATCAGTTAGAGAATCTAAAAATAGATCTAGCATATCTTTTTCTTTTTCTAATTTCTTCTCTAATTCATCATATTCTTTTAATACATCCTTCTTGAACCAAATAACTACGTAATCTTTGTCCATTATTCTTACATTTATAAATTCATTAGTATATTCATCTAAATCTGTGTCTTTTTCTACTTTTCGAAAATGTTTACCTTTAAATATATTTTTTAGCTTTAAGTTATTATTTAATATTTCACTTAATAGTTTTCCATTTAAAGTTTCTATACTAGACTTTATTATTAATAAATCACTAAAGTCTCTACTTCTTACTTTTCCATAAATGTAATCCATGGGACATGATTCTAATATTATATCAAAATTAAAATCCTTCATCTATAACTCCCCTTTAAGTTATGAAAATCACTTATTTACAAATTAAAACAGTTTTCCCTATATTTTATTATATTTTTTTTAACGCTTTAATACAATACATTAAATTTATTTTAATGATGATAACATATAGAAATTGCACGTTTAAAAATTTTTATCCTAAAATTTTCTATAAGTCAAGTACAATATATCTCTTTTAAAGTTAATTAACTATAAATATATATTTATTTAATCATTAATTCACGTCCTTAATATTTTTTTCACATTTTACCATCAAATTACAAAATAGTATAATAAAAATAATATAATATAATACTAAAAACAAAGTTTAATACTAT
The DNA here is from genome assembly GCF_034439435.1 of Clostridium sp. LIBA-8841. GTDB lineage: Bacteria > Bacillota > Clostridia > Clostridiales > Clostridiaceae > Sarcina. The sequence continues at coordinate 233,082 of NZ_JAPCKJ010000002.1, forward strand.
AAAAAAATATAGGAGGAGGAAAACAAATGAGTAAAAAGAAAAAATTTACATTCCCGACAGCCTTTACAGTGCTATTCATCGTCTTAATTTTATCTGCCATTTTAACATACTTAATTCCAGCAGGATCATACTCAAAATTATCCTACAACGAAGCTGAAAATACCTTTGTTATTACTAATCCCCAGGGGAAAAGTTCTAAGGAAGCTGCAACTCAAAGCACTTTAGATGGCCTTGGAATAAAAATAAGCTTAGATAAGTTTACTGATGGAAGTATAAACAAACCTATAGCTATACCTAATACCTATGAAAAGGTTACCCAAAGTCCTCAGGGTATTGTTCAAATAATAGAAGCACCTATTCAAGGAACTTACGATACAATAGATATAATTATGTTTGTTCTAATAATTGGTGGAGTAATAGGAGTATTAAATACTACAGGAGCATTTAATGCTGGAATTGCTAGTCTTTCTAAAATAACTAAAGGGAAGGAATATATACTTATAATATTATTATCAGTGCTTATTTCTCTTGGTGGTACTACTTTTGGATTGGCAGAAGAAACCATTGCTCTTTATCCTATACTACTCCCAATATTCCTGGCCTCTGGTTATGATGCTATAGTATGTATAGCAACAATATATATGGGTTCTTCAATAGGAACAATGTTCTCAACAGTAAACCCATTTTCTTCTGTAATAGCCTCAACTGCAGCAGGGATAAGCTTTAAAGAAGGCCTTAGTTTTAGGATGATAGGGTTAATTTTAGCTACAATAATAACTATAGTTTATATACTTAGATATGCTCGTAAAATTAAAAATGATCCTTCAAAATCACTTATATATGATCAAAAAGATGAAATAAATGCTGTATTTCTTCATGAATCAGCTAAAGATGTTCCAAAATTCACTTGGAGATTAAAACTTATGCTCCTAATATTTGCTGCTTCCTTTATAATACTGGTTTATGGTGTTTCTGCTAAAGGATGGGGTTTTATAGAAATGACTGCTCTATTCCTTGTAGTTGGAATAATCTTAGGATTCATCTCAGGTCTTGGTGAGAAAAAATTCGTTTATAGCTTTATAGCTGGTGCCTCTGAACTTGTGGGAGTTGCATTAGTTATTGGTGTTGCAAGATCTATTAACTTAATACTTGAAAATGGTAAAATATCTGATACTTTACTTTATATATTCTCAAATGGAGTTCAAGGTATGAATAGCAACATCTTTATATTATTAATGCTTGTAATATTCATAATTTTAGGTTTCTTTATTCCATCATCTTCTGGTCTTGCAGTTTTATCAATTCCGATTATGGCACCACTTGCAGATACAGTTGGATTACCAAGAGATGTTATAGTTAGTGCTTACCAATTTGGTCAAGGTTTGATATCCTTTATAACACCAACTGGTTTAATTTTAGCAACCCTTGCTATGGTTCATGTTACATATGATAAATGGTTGAAATTCATTATGCCTCTTATGGGTATTATAACTGCTTTTGCAGCTATACTTTTACTAATACAAGTACATCTATAAAGTTTTTAAATGCATGGTTTAAAATAAACCATGCATTTTTTATTAGCTCATAAAGTTTCATATTCATCTATATTTTAATTAAAGTTGATTATTAAATATATCATAAGACCTTTCTAATAAATAACTAAAGCTTATTAAACAAGCTTTTATATTTAATCCCATAACTTAATTATAGGAATATTATTTATGCTCCTTTGAAATAATAAATTTATATTGTTTACTAAGGAGGAATTTTTTTGGAATTAACATCAAATTTTGATAAAAATATAAATACTTTGTCTAAAGTCTTAAGAGTTGGAAAAACTTTTGATATGATTGAACGTTCCATAATTATAGGTGATAAAAAGGCAACTATGTATTACATTGATGGCTTTGTGAAAGATGACATAATGGAACTAATAATGAGTGATTTTTTCTCATTAAGCAAAACTGAAATGAGTTTAATAAAATCACCTAAGGATTTTATTAAAAGACAAATCCCTTATGTAGAGGTTGCTGAAGAAACTTCTATAAAAAATATAGTTTCTCAAGTTCTCAGTGGACAGACAGCTTTAATTTTAGAGGACTTCTCTAGTGCAATTATGATTGACCTTAGAACTTACCCGATTAGAGGAGTACAAGAACCTGAAACAGAAAAGGTCCTAAGGGGATCTAGGGATGGTTTTGTAGAAACAATTGTCTTTAATACAGCCTTAATAAGAAGAAGGATTAGAGATCCAAGGTTAACTTTTGAAATGATCTCAATAGGAAATGTTTCAAAAACAGATGTTGTAATCTCTTTTTTAGATGAAGTTGTGGATAAAAAAACTCTTAATATGATAAGAAAAAAATTTTCTAACTTAAATATTCAAGCATTGACCATGAGTGAGCAAAGCCTTGTAGAGTCCATTGCAAATGCATCATGGTATAATCCCTTTCCAAAAGTTAGGTATACAGAGAGACCTGATATTGCTGCTGCTCATATAATGGAAGGTAAAATAGTTGTTATAATAGATAACTCTCCTTCTGTTATAATATTGCCAACTACCATATTTGATTTCATACAGGATGTAGATGATTATTATCTTCCAGTAATAACAGGTAACTTTGTTCGTTTTTTAAGAAATTTTATATTAATATCTACAATTTTTATTACACCACTTTATTTACTTTTAGTTCAAAATGCGGATAGATTACCAGATTACTTAATATTTTTACTGCCTGATGAAGGATATAAAGTACCATTAATATTTCAGTTTTTACTTCTTGAGGTTGCTGTAGATGGATTAAAACTAGCATCATTAAATACCCCTAATGCTCTAGGTATGTCCTTATCTGTTATAGGAGGATTAATTCTAGGCCAGTTTGCAGTAGATACTGGTTGGTTCTTACCTCAAACAATATTATACATGGCCATAGTTACACTTGGTAGCTTTTCTCAACCTAGTTTGGAACTTAGCTATGCATTTAAATTTTTAAGAACCTTCCTGCTTATATTAACAAGCTTATTTAATATTATTGGATTTATTGCAGGATTAATACTTGGTATAGTCTTAATTGCAACCAATAAAACTCTAACTGGAGATTCTTATTTATATCCACTTATTCCATTTGATTGGAAAGCACTTAAAGCACTTATATTTAGAGTAAGATTAATACCTAAGCAAAAAGATTAGTAAATGCTTCATTATACCATAATTAAAAACTTATTATACTTTCATAACTTAACTAAAAAGGAACACTAGCTTGAGCTAGTGTTCCTTTTTGATTTTTATAAGAAATGTAAAAAAGAAAATTTTTAAACATTAATATTATTTTCTTGTTAATATTTTATTTAATCGAATAACAATATTTTAATATTTAATAAAAAAGAAGGATTTTGTTAAATGTTGTAGTAATTATTAACTTATAAAAAATTTCGGAGGATTTCAAATGAAAAATACAAGAAAATTTTTAATTATATTGTTACTCTTAATCTTTTTAATCCCAGCTACCACTGTTCTTTGTCGTGCTGGTGGTGGCGGTGGAGGCGGAGGTGGTGGAGGCGGAGGTGGTGGTGGAGGTAGTTCTTCTTCAAGTAGTTCCTCAGGAGGAAATCATAACTCTCCATATGAAAATGAAATTAGTTTTCTAGGAATAACCATGTTTCTAGGAATACACTTCATTTTCTTTAAGAATGGTACAGTATCTAAATTCAAGCTTTATTCTAGGAAAAGAGAGACTCTTTCTGCCTTAAAAGATTTTGAAATTGAAAATCCCGCTTGGAATTTCTACGAAATAGAAATCCAAATCGAAGATGCATTTCCTCTAATTCAAGAAGCTTGGATGAATAGGGATTATTCTTCTATAAAACATTTAATGACAGATAATTTTTATAAAACTCATACTACAAAAATGAATTGGATGCTTTTAAGGAAAGAAAAAAATATATTAGATAGAATAAAACTAAATAAAGTAACTCCTATATTAGCCGTTGAAGACAATAAAAATAGGGACGATTTTATTTGGGTATTATTAAATGCTAAAATGGTTGACTATACTATTAATGAAGAAAACCTTAAGATAATTGACGGCGACCCTTTAAATGCCCATTCTTTTGAAGAATTCTGGAGATTTGTAAGAAAAGATGATAAATGGTTAGCTGATAAAATACTTCAAGTAAATGATATAGACTCTTTAGACTACTTTGATAGCCTGAAATAAATTAATGAAATAAATATGATTACTTAAAAAAGAAAAAAACTAAATGCATCAGTTAAATAACTGATGCATTTTAAATATTAAATCTTTTACTCTTTATCTTTTAATTCTGCTATAAACTCTTGAGCTTTTATTTTTAATGGACTATCATCCTTAAGCTTCTGTAAACCAATACTAAATCCTTCTTTATCTATTACTAGTCCATCTGTAGGAATATACCACCTTACTCTTCTACAATGTTGCATTGGTAACTCATCTAATCCAACTTTATTGAATATAGGTTCAAATCTATAAGGGCTTGTTACTTTACCAGCCGCTACAATAGTGAAACTTCCATCTCCTGAACTTACCTGTTTTAATATAAGTACATCTCCAACCTTAACTTCTTCAGCAAACCTTTGTATTAATACTCCTTCTTTGCCAAGAGATGCATACTCTTCTTTATTGTCAAAATAATCTCCCTTATCTCCAGGCCCAACAATCGCTACACCTAAATCAAAGAATATATCTATCAAATTTGTGTTACCTATCTCTGCTGATATTTGCCAATAATTCATAATTATTACCTTCTTTCATCTTTCTTAATATAAAACAAAGTTATCAACAAAGTAAATATTACTTTATAATAATATATTATACTCCTTAAATTTATATTTGTTTAGCCCTTAAAAATTCAATTTATCCTCTTAAATAAGAACACATATATACTATAACTTCTCTTATTCTGTTTATCTCACTTTCTTTATTATATTTTCTCCAAATTGATGTGTAATCATAAAACCAAAACTCTAACTCTTTTGCTAATTTCTCTTTATCTATAACTACTAAGCACTCCTTATTAAACTCTTTTTCAAGTAATATCATAAAGAATTCATTTATAAGCTCCCATCCTTTTGAAGATACAATAAAGCTTTGCATAGCCTCTTTATCATCAACATTCCTAAGAATCTTGATAAACTCTTGTCTAACTTCTGAAGCAACTTTATATCCTTCAAAAAGCTTTAAAGAATCTATATTTTTTATTTCTTCTCTAGTCTCTTCTCTTTTATTGAATTTTTCTTTCCATCTAACAAGTTCTCCCCATCCAGCAACTTGATTTTTAGAAAGCTTATCCATTAAAGAAACTACTTTCATAGATTTATCTCCAAATTCCATAAAAGATATGGATTTGAACATCTCATCAAAATCTCCCTCATCTGGGTTCCAAGAAATAGCTCCTCCATAAATCATAGATGGCACTGAATTAGCTAGTAAATTAACATTTCCATAGTCACCCCAATTTGTGTTTAAAACCCCTATAGCACCATACTTTCTTCCATGAGAAACCATCCTTCTTATATTACTAAAAGAACCTTCTATAAGATTCATCATCATATTCCATCCACCTACACCTGGACAAACATATTGTACTTTATTATAATCTGCTATGATTTTTGTAGCTATATCATTAGCTTCTGGATGATAATTCCAAGTTAAACAAATTAAATCTTCTGGTATGTCACTTAAAAGTTCTGGGTATCCAACTATTATATCACCCCAAAACATAACCTTTTTATTAAAGCCTTTTACAATGTTATATACCTTATTTAAAAACTCCGTATATATTTTCCCTACACCTAACTTTTCAGCATATTCTTTGCTTTTTCCCTTTCCTAAATCAAAGGTTTCATCACAACAAATATTAAACTTATCTGAGCTAAATAAAGGAATGAACTCTAAAAGCATTGATTCAATAAATTCTAAACTTTTCTCATTAGTTACATCTAAAGTATGATGTGCCATTCTATCAACAAATGAATATTCTTCATCTGCTATTTCTAATTCACAAAGTTCTCTAAAAGATTTACTTCTTAAAGCTTCATAAAGATGACCAAAGGTTGATAATGATGGTACAAGTTCCACATGTCTTTCTTTGCAATATTTATCTAAAATTAATATTTCCTCTGCTGTTAATGGATCCTTATCCATCCATACCTCACTCATTCCCTTAAATGCAAAAGTATGCTCTATATATAATTGAAGTTGGTTTATTTTATAGAAGGCCGCTTTATCAACTAAATCTTTTAATGTTTCTAATGTTGGTACTTTTCCTCTTGTAACATCATGATAAAATCCACGATGCTTAAAATATGGAGCATCTTCTATTGAAATACTAGGTAACCATGCTCCAAATTCTCTTATAATTTGTCTAAATGTTTGTCCTCCATAAAATATTCCAGTACCATTTCCCTCTATTATTACTTGATCTTCATTAATATCTAATTTATATGCTTCCTCATTTAAAAGATTAGCTTTTTTAAGAATTATTACATTGTTGTAATCCTTATTCATAAACAATTTATTTATATTAAGCTTAAATCCTAAGCTTTTTTCTACTTCTTTTTGAATCATAATAGCTAAATTAAGCTCATCAAAAGATAATTCACTACTTAATACAATCTCTGTATCTCTTTCAATAAGGAAATTTCCCTCTTTTTCAACTATACTTTTTGGTCTTGGTATTAAATGCATTACTCTTCCCCCTAATACAAACTAAAACTTTACTTTAACTCTAAAATTATTCATAATGATATTAAACTATTTAAATGTTTACTATAATTATATAAAATTATTTTCTTTATTTAAGTAATCATTTTGCTATTTTTTGATATAATATTGCTTTTTAAGAGGAGAGATTATGAGTAATTATATATATGAAAATCATGTTCATAAAGATCCTAACTTCCCTGTAATATTTCATTGTGATATTTTAAATAAAAACAGACCTAACTTTATTATGCATTATCATGAAAGCATAGAACTTCTTTATTTTTTAGAAGGAACAGCAAAAATAAGCTGTAATAATAAAATATTTAATGCTACTTCTAAAGATATTGTAATAATAAATTCAAATGAACTACACTCAATAGAAACATATTCTGATTCATGTAAATATTATTGTCTTATTATAGATAAAAGCATGTTTAACTATAATAAGAAATACTTTGATGATTTCAGCTTTAAAAATTTGATTAAAGATGAATTTTTGAGGACAAAAATAGAAGAAATAAACTCTGAATTACTTGAAAAAAAGGAATTCTTCAAAGAGTTTATAAAATCAAATATACTTCAAATTTTAATTCATCTTCACAGAAACCATATTGACCATAAGAATCAATATATAAAAGTAAAAGATAATAATAAAATAATCATGGTAAAGGAAATAATAGCTTATTTAAAAGAAAATTATATGAATTCAATTTCAATTGATGATATATGCAATCATGTTTCCTTTAGTAAGTATTATACTTGTCGTACATTTAAAGAAGTTACAGGAAAAACCTTATTAGACTATATAAATCACATTCGATGCCTTAATGCTCGAAATTTAATTCTTTACAATGGATATACTATATCTGAAAGTGCTTATAGAAGTGGTTTTAATAATTTATCTTACTTTTCAAAAATCTATAAAAAACATATGGGATTGCTTCCATCAGAAGAAAAACTTACATAAATTCAAGCATGGTAAAGCAATTCGAAGAAACCACTATCTATTATTAATAGAATTATAATTTTAATTAATAATATTTATATATTAGTTTGATTAATTTTCTTTTTAATACTAAAATATTTTTATAGCAATAATAATAAAGAAGAAGGTGTACATATATGTTAAGTGAAAATTTATTAAAAAAACTTAATGAACAAGTTAACTTTGAATTCTACTCATCATACACTTATTTAGCTATGGCTGCTTATGCTGAATCAGTTGATTTAAGTGGTTTTGCTAACTTTTTCAGAGTTCAAGCTCAGGAAGAATTATTCCATGCAATGAAATTTTATGATTATATATTCCAAAAAAACGGAGTTGTTGAATTAGAACAAATAGATAAACCTAAATTCAACTTTGATAATATAATCGAAGCTTTTGAAAAAGGATATGAACATGAACAATTAGTAACTCGTAGAATTTACGAACTTGCTGATGTTGCTTTTGAAGAAAAAGAACATGCAACTATGAGTTTACTTCAATGGTTTATTGATGAACAAGTTGAAGAAGAAAATAACTTCCACTCATTATTAAAGAAAGTTAGAAGATCTGAAGGTAACCCAGCTGCTTTATATATGATGGATGATGAATTAGCAGCAAGAGTATTTACTCCACCAACAACTACAAGATAAAATTTAATCATTAATAAAAAATAGAGAGAAGGAATATTAAAACACTATTCTTTCTCTCTATTTTTGCTTTTTTTCCATATATTTCTCTACCTTTTATAAATTTATTGCATTTTTTATAAAAATCCTATGTTTTTTTTAACAAACTTTCTATGTAAAAGTTTTAATAAAATATATTTCATTTCTTTTTCACTAATTCCTTTACAGATATTCCTAATGGTGCTAGTATAATTTTTATTATATTTAAATTTTTTGTGTACACATTAATATTTTATCAATATTATAACAATTAAATAAATTAAACTTATCAGATTAAAGGAAGAATAAATATGAGTACTAATAAGAGTTCTATTAAGAAAATTACATTAGGAAGCTTTTTAATAGCCTTAGGAGTTGTTTATGGTGATATTGGAACTTCTCCTCTTTATGTTATGAAATCAATAATAAATGGTAATGGTGGATTAGCAAGTGTTACTCCTGATTTTATACTTGGAGTATTATCACTTATTTTCTGGACAATGACTTTATTAACAACAATAAAGTATGTTCTTATAACCTTAAAAGCTGATAATAAAGGAGAAGGTGGTATTTTCTCTCTTTATACCTTAGTACGTCGTCGTGCTAAGTGGCTTATTATACCAGCTATGATAGGTGGCTCTGCTTTATTAGCAGATGGAATGCTAACCCCTGCAGTAACTGTTACCTCTTCTATTGAGGGATTAAATGTTTTACCTAGCTTCAATCGCATTTTTGGAAGTAACCAAGATATAATTATAATTATAGTAATAGTAATAATAACTGTTTTATTCTTTATTCAACATTTTGGTACAGAAATCGTAGGCAAAATTTTTGGGCCAGTTATGTTTATTTGGTTTTGCTTTTTAGCTATATTAGGTATTGCAAATATGTCAGGGAATTTATATCTTTTAAAAGCTCTATCACCTTATTATGCTATAAAGATTTTATTTAGTCCTAACAATCACTTAGGATTTTTCATACTTGGAGGAGTATTCTTATCAACCACTGGAGCCGAGGCTTTATACTCTGATCTTGGACATGTTGGTAGAAAAAATATCTACTTTACCTGGCCATTTGTTAAAATTTGCTTGTTACTTAATTATTTTGGTCAGGCGGCTTGGATATTATCTCAAAAAGATAACACTGAGTTATATGGAATTGAAAGTTTAAATCCATTTTTCCAAATGATGCCTCATTGGCTTTTAATATTTGGAGTAATAATTTCAACCTTAGCTGCTATTATAGCATCTCAAGCTTTAATTTCAGGTTCTTATACCTTAGTTTCAGAAGCTATTAAATTAAATTTATTCCCAAGATTACAATGTCTTTATCCATCTAACTCTAAGGGACAAATTTATATGCCAGCTATAAATAAAATACTTTGGATTGCTTGTATAGCTATAGTTTTATACTTTAGAAGTTCAGATAATATGGAAGCAGCTTACGGATTATCAATAACTGTAACAATGCTTATGACATCAATACTTTTATTCAATTACCTATTAATGAAAAAAACTCCTCGACCAATTGCATTGGTTGTACTAATTTTCTTTGGTACTTTAGAGTCTTCATTCCTAATTTCAAGTGCAGTTAAATTTGAAAAGGGAGGCTTTGTATCTGTTCTAATAGCTTTATGTATTTTAAGCATAATGTATATTTGGATAAAAGGTCATTATATTAAGATGAGTTTACTAGACTACATTCCTATTGAAAACTATAAAAAACAATTAGAGGAATTAAAAAATGACGTAGATAGACCTAAGTATGCTACAAATCTTGTTTATTTAACAAGTTCAGAAAAATCTAAAAGAATAGAAAGAAAAATCATGTATTCTATATTAGATAAAAGACCTAAGAGAGCTGATGTATATTGGTTTGTAAATGTAGTTGTTACTGATGAACCTTATACAGCAGAATATACAGTAAATACATTTGGTACTGACTACATGGTTAAAGTTCAACTTAAACTTGGTTTTAGAGTTAACCAAAAGCTAAATGTATTTTTACGTCAAATAGTATGTGAGCTAATAGATAACGGTGATATTAAAGTTCAAAACAGAAAATATACTACTCTTCCTAATAGAAAAGTAGGTGATTTCCGCTTTACTCTTATAAATGAATGTTTATCATCAGAAAGTAAACTAAAATCATGGAACTCAATGATAATTAGAGCTAAACTTTTCATAAAGAAATTTACAGTTTCTCCAGCAAAATGGTTTGGACTTGAATCTAGTGAAATTGAAATTGAAAATGTTCCATTAATACTTGGATGCACTGAACATACTGTATTAACTCGTGTTTCTAAATAAAAAACAAGGTATAGATTAAAAAAATCTATACCTTACTTTATGCTCTATTTTAAGCCAGTGTTGATTTTTAGATAGAACTGTAAGACCATCTTAATGAGCATATAGTATTGCATCATATACGTAAGAATAATAACGTTAAGAAGCTTTTTCTGTTTGAGCGAAGCGAGTTTAAAAGCTTTAGCTATTATTCTGAAGTAGATGATAGCATTACTTTGCGAAATTAAGTAGGTCTGAAGGGCTAGCTAAAAATTAACACTCACCTAAAACATAGCCTTATTTTAAAAAGCTTTTAGCATCTCATCTCTTCTTCTCTTATTTACGTAATTTGCAAATCTCATTTTAAACCTTTCAAACTCTTTAAGTTTATAAAAATTATTTAAATCAAAAGTCAGAAATAATGTATCAACAATTAGATATTTCAAATCCTTTAAGTTGTCTACATTCTCATTATTAACTTCTAACTCATCAGCCTTTATCTTTAAATCTCCAATAGCGTTTTGAAATTTTTCAAGATTACTCATTACAAAGTCTTCACTAAAACCTTCAAAATTTTTATTTACTAATTCCTCTATAAAATCCACATAATTTTTATTTACTTCTCTATATTCATCATAAATATTTACTATTTCCATTTCTCCACCTCATAGATTGTTATTTACTAAAATAATACTATTGTTTCTTCATAAGGTTTAAATCTCTTAAACCTTAATATAAGTTTCTCTATAAATTATAACCAAGCTCTATACTTTTGTCTAATTGCTATATTTTAATTTAGGCTAAAATTTAAATTAAGAAATACACTCTCACTGTGTTTCATTGCATAAGTTCAAGATAGCAAATTAAAAATTTGGACTTTCACTTAACTTAAACAATGCATATGCTCTTTTGCCTCTTCTCCTTTTACCAAATAAGCTTGTCCTTTTGAACAAAATATAGATGTTGAAGTGTAATCAATATCTGCATTTTTATCATAACCAAACTTTTCAATAACTTCATCTTCATTATGACATAAATCATACCCTTCAAATTTAAGAGTAAGTCCTCCTTTGCCCTTAGTAAAAGATTGAAAGTCCATACCATAATTTATAAATGTAGAAACTGGACCTCTTCCCGTTATAGTTGCCCTCTCTCCATTTATAATTGGCTCATTAAACTCTCCACTCATTTTTTGTATATCGGTCATTACTCTTCCTATCAAGTTTATATCTACATCTATTTTAAACTTATAATAAGGTTCTAAAAGTTTGTTTTCTCCACTTTCTAACCCTTGTCTTAAGGCTCTCTTTGTAGCTTCTCTAAAGTCTCCTCCGCTTGTATGTTTATTGTGAGCTCTTCCTGTTAACAAGGTTATTCTAATATCAGTAATAGGTGATCCTGTCAATATACCTTTATGTTCACATTCAAATATATGAGTTCTAATTAGATTTTGATTTCCTACAGTAAGATCATCAGTATGACACTTATTTTCAAATACAATTCCTGAATTTCTCTTTCCAGGCTCAAGTTTTAAGTGTACTTCACTATAATGTCCTAAAGGCTCAAAATGGCCATATCCTATTACTTCTCCCTTTAAGGTTTCTCTATATAATATTTCTGGAATTCCAAATTCAATTTCTTCATTAAATCTATTTTTAACAACTTCCTTAAGAACTTCTAATTGGACTTTTCCCATAATGTTTATCTGTATCTCTTTTAATCTCTCATCCCAAGTTACCTTCAAGCTATTATCTTCACTTTCTAAAATTTTAAACCAAGAAAGCACTTCCTTTGGATTTAATTCTTCTCTATATAATACCTTAGATTTTAAAGTAGGAACCATATCATATGAAACCACATCTTCTATATCAATTCCATTTCCTGCCTCTAAATCTTTTACTCCAAGTACAGCAAATATATCTCCTGCATCTACTCTATTTACAAATTCATACCTATTTCCATTATAAACTCTAATTTCGTTTATCTTATCTCTAATCTCTTCTCCCTCTTTGAAATAAACTAATTCTTCCTTTGTCTTTAAGCATCCTTCCATAGCTTTTATAAAGGTTAGTCTATTTCCTTTTTCATCATATCTAATTTTAAATACTCTTCCTTTAAAAGAAGTCAATTCATCATTATAATTACTAAAGGATAGATTATCAAACCATCTTATAAAATTTTCTACTCCTTGATCTAATAAGGCAGATCCGCTTAAACATGGAAATACCTTTAAAGTTTTTATCATCTTTGCTAACTTATTTAAAATTAGTTTTTTATCTAAATCTCCTTCTAAATATGAATTTAATAATTCCTCATCCCTTTCAACTATTTCCTCTATAGTCTCCTCTTTTAATTCCTCATTAAACTCTTCATCAAAATAAATTATATTTTCACTTAGCTTGTTCTTCATTTCTTTTATAACATTATTTACATCAGCACCTTCTCTATCTACCTTATTTATAAAAATAAAGGTAGGCACCTCATACTTCTCTAATAATTCCCATATAGTTTCACTATGTCCTTGAACTCCTTCAACAGCACTTATAATTAATATGGCATAATCTAAGATACTAATTGTTCTCTCCATTTCAGGAGAAAAATCTATATGTCCTGGAGTATCTATAAGGTAATACTCATTATTCTCTATAGAAAATTTTCCAACTTCAGAATATATTGTTATTCCTCTTTCTTTTTCTATTTCATTATTATCTAAATAAGAGTTTTTATGATCAACTCTTCCCCTATTTTTTATACTCTTAGTGTGATATAAAAGCTGCTCTGAAAAAGTTGTTTTTCCTCCATCAACATGAGCTAATATGCCAATAGTCTTCTTCATTTACTTCCCTCCATCTATAAAAAAAATTAATCATTAAATTTTTTATATTTTTTTCTACTTTTATAGCCCTTGAAATCTTTACTATTTCCCTTTTATATGGTATAACAAATAATATTTAATATTATTTATAAATTTTGTTAACATATATCTTATATCATACAATATAGAATATAAACTTAACAATATAATTAAGTCAGAGGGGGCTTTAAAAATGAACAAATCTATTGCATATATAGGTACTTACACTAATGGGGCTAGTGAAGGTATATATAGATTATCTCTAGATACTGAAAAAGGAAATGTTGAAGATTTATCATTAGTTGCTAGATTCGGTAATCCTGCTTACTTATGCATAAATAAAAATAAACTCTATGCAGTTGGGAATCCATTTTCTTTAGATACCTTAGGTGGAGTTGCTTCTTTTAACATAGAAGAAGATCATTCATTAAAATTAACAGGAGCTAGTTTACTTCAAGGAAAAAGACCTTGCCATATAAACATACTTTCTAATAAACCTATAATTGTTTCAAGTAATTATCATGAAAAATCAATTAATACATATTCTTTAAATGAATCATTCGATATAGATACTTCTTTAAACGTATTTACTCATAAAGATGATTCGAAAATGCACTTTGCAACCTTAACTCCTGATGAGAAATTTATATGTGCTACAAATCTAGGAATGGATAGAATAGAACTTTTTGAAATTAATTTAGACAATACACTAACTTATATAGAAAACTTAAGCTTTCACTGTACCAAAGGATGTGGTCCAAGGCATATAGAGTTTTCAAAAAATGGAGAATTTGCATATGTTATATGTGAAAACAGCTCTGAAGTTATAATATTAAAATATTTAGGAGAAAATGGCTTTAAACTAATTCAATATACTCATGTACTTCCTAATGGATTTGGAGGTATGAATTTTGGGTCTGCTATTAAAATAAGTCCATGTAGTAAATTTTTATATGTATCTAATAGAGGTTTTAACGGAATATCTGCCTTTAGAATCAATGAAGAAAACGGAACTCTATCTCTTATAAATCACTATAGTTCTTATGGAGATTTTCCTAGAGATTTTGAAATAAGTCCATGTAACAAATTTTTGATTGTTGCAAATGAAAAATCAGATAACTTGACAATTTATTCAAAAAATTCAGATGGAACACTTAAACTTTTAAATAAAGATATATTTGTTCCTTCTCCTACATGTATAAAATTTAAATAGAAAAATAAGTGTATTAAGATAAATTAAAGCTTAATACACTTATTTTTTTATTCTTCTCTTTTACCATAAAGCTATTTTCCAATACCTTTTATATCTTACCAAAAAATATATTTAATTAATCTTTTTGCCTGTTATATGAAATATTCAAATGGATAAGCTATTAATAAATTCTAAAATGTTAAAGGAGGTACCAAAATTTGGATAATAATAAAAATAGACTAAAAGATAGACCTAAGTCAAATGCTGAAAAAAGAAAAATGTACTCAGAAGCAGGATCTGAAATAGGTATTGAAAATGGGCAAAAAAAAGGTGCACATTCAAACGGTAAAAAATTTACAAAGAGATCAAAACTTTCTCACAATAAATAGGAGGATACCCTTATGAATAAAAATTATAATAAAAAACAAAGAATAGATTCAACTTTCCCAACTTCTCATAATTACAATGACAAAATTAAAAATAAAGCCAATGAAAAGACTCCATATGGCTCTAATGAACCATCTCCTAGAACAACCTATAAATAATACTTATATGAGAAAATGGGGACTGTATCATTTCGATACAGTCCCTATTTTTAATCTTCATTAAATTCTAATCTATCTATGATACTTAAATTATGTTCCTTTGCAAAGTTAGCTCCCATATCTAAGTCATACATTTCTTCAGGATTATGAGCATCTATTCCAATTATTCTTTTTACATTATATTCTTTAGATAATTCCCAAAACTCTTTTATTGGATACTGATATCTTTCCCCATTATTATAAGAAAGCTTATCTTTTCTCATACCATTTACATTTATTTCTATAGGCATATCCATCTCTTCAGCAGCTTTTAAAATCCTTTTTGATGCCTCTTCTGCATGTTCATCCCAATTTCTATAAGTCATTCCAAAAAGATCTGGATGAGCAAGATAATCAAAATATCCACTTTTAATAGCCTCTACTACAAAATCAGCATAAACCATTAAGCTTTCAGGCGTTAACTCTATTGTACCAACATAAACCCACTCTCCTTTATAAGGAAAAAAGTGCACTCCTAAAGCTAAATAATCAGCCTTATATTTCTCCTTTAATTCTTCATAAAGCCATGCAAAATCAGGAAAATATTCACATTCCATTGATCTCTTTATTGATATTTTATCTCCATATTTCTTTATTGCCTCTTCTATTTTTCCAAAATAATCTTCTAAATCCTCATAAGCCATTCTATGATAATTATCTATATTCTTACCTGGATGTGGTAAATGATCAGAAATTCCAATCTCATCTATATTAGCTTTTATAGCCTCTTTAACATAATCTTCAATAGTTCCAGTAGCATGATTACATCTATATGTATGTGTATGATAATTGCTTTTCATTAAAATTCCTCCTATGTATTCAGCTTTTTTCATTTATTATTGTATCTAATTATAAAAAATTGACCAACACTAAATTTCTATTCTATAAATCCATTATCTCTTCTTTAGTTTAATTTGCATAAAGTATTTACAATTAACATAGAATTCCTTCTATCAAATTTTAACTTGCCCTATTTAATACAAAATACTATACTGATAATTGTAAATTTAAATACTAAAATTTTACGAAAGAGGACAATATGAAAGAACAATACTTTGAAAAATTACTCAACATAAAAACTTCTGGTGAACAAAAAATATTTAATGAATCTCTTCATTATAACAGGTATGAACCAACATCCTATGAAGTATTAGATGCTCTTTGCTCCCAATATGAATTTTCCGAAGATGATTCATTAATTGATTTTGGATGTGGAAAAGGAAGATTGAATTTTTATATCAATTACTTTTTTAATACTAAGGTCACTGGAATAGAAATGAATAACTTTTTTTATAATGAATGTTTAAGCAATAAAAAATCTTATTTATCACAAAATAAAAATAACATAGATAAAATAAACTTTATTAATTGCTTTGCAGAACAATATGAGATAAACTCAAAGGATAATAAATTTTATTTTTTCAATCCTTTTTCTGAACAAATATTTATAAAGGTTATTGGAAACATTCTTGATTCTGTATCTAATCATGAGAGGCAAGTAAATATTATACTTTATTACCCTTCTGATGATTATGCCTACTATTTAGAAAATTACACTCCTTTTTCTCTGAAGAAGGAAATAAAAATACCTAGAAAGTATGAACATGATTCAAGAGAAAAAATCCTTATATATGAACTTAGCTATTTAAATTTAATAATTTAATATAGAAAACTAAAGAAAAGAGAGGATTTATTTATGAATGAAACTATAAATTATGATTCATTATTGATCTTGTCTGTAGTAGCTTTTTTTACTCCTTTTTTAGTTTCAAAACTAAAAAGAGTAAAAATCCCCTATCAAGTTGGGGAGATTTTTATAGGTATACTATTAGGTAAAAGCTTTTTAAATATAATTAAACCTGATATTTGGATATTATTTTTATCAAATCTTGGCTTAGCTTACTTAATGTTCTTAAGTGGTCTTGCCATAGATTTTGATGAGCTTAAACCTAAAGAAGGAGAACTTTTAAAGGATTCAAAACTATTTACTAGTATAAAAATGTTTATTGTATCAATAACAACCTCTATACTATTATCCTTCACATTAAAGTTTGCAGGAATTTCTCAAGGCTATTTATTCTTCGCCTTATTATTCACTGCTGCAGCCCCTGGTCTACTTGTTCCTATTTTAAAAGCAAAGCACATTATAAATAGTAGCTATGGACAAACTTTACTTGTTTTTGGAATAATAACTCAATTAGTAAGTTTAATAGGTGTTACCTTTGTTGCTTCAGTTGCAGTAAATGGCGTTACTTTTAAAAGCTTTACTTTCTTAATAATTTTTGCTGTGGCCATAATAGTTTACTTTATAGCAAGAATAATTTTTAAAGTTCATGATTTCTCAACAATAGCATTTAAAAATCTTCACCTTAGCGTAAGAGGTGCCTTTGTTCTTGTTTTAGTATTAGTTGCTGTAGCTGAAAAAGTTGATTCTGAGATAATTTTAGGCTCATTTTTAGCTGGTATGGTATTTTCTCTAATAGTCGGAAAAGCTAAAGATGAAATCTCTCATCAATTAGATGTGGTTGGATATGGTTTCTTAATTCCTATATTCTTCATAATGGTAGGTGTTAATGTTGATTTAAAAGCTGTTTTTGAAAATCCACAATCTATTGCTAAGATACCTTTATTTATACTTATTTTCTTCTTAGTAAAATTTATACCGTCCCTTTTATTAAGAAAAAAATATGGAACTAAGAATTTTTTAGCAGCTTCTATGCTTTTAACAGCTCAACTTAGCTTAGTTATAGTAGGTGCTCAAATGGCCTTAAACTTAGGTTATATAAATACAGCTGATTATTCAGCCTTTGTGGTTACAACAGTAATAACTTGTATCTTATTCCCAATACTATTTGAAAAATTTATTGTATTTGATGAAGATACTAATGATACCGTAGAGGAAGATGAAAAAATAATAATACGTGAAGTAATTGTTACTAGTCACTGGTATATTGGTAAAGCTCTAAAGAATTGTAAGCTTCCTACAGGCTGTAGAATCTTCTCCATAGTAAGAGATGATCATGAATTTATGCCAAATGCTGATACTATCTTAGAAGAGCATGATTTAGTAATACTTGCTGGTGTTAAACATGATGTAAATGAAACACTTAATATGCTTTCAACTTGTGACTTAACTTTACCAGAAGAATAAAAAAAGAGAGTTTAAAACTCTCTTTTTTTATTCTTAATATATTAAGTTACTTAATTTTTTCATTTCTTTTACTACATAAAAAAGTTTATAAAGTAGTACAAGTATTAATCTTTCATCCTCTGTTTTTGCCTTTTCTAAATCTTCTATTACTAAATCTTCAAAATCTTTTTTCTTCATATAATTTTTAAAATCCTCAAAGCTTTTTTTAAATAAAGCTCTATTGTTTTTTATCATAGGACTCTTAACTAAAAAGTTTATATCTGATACAAAATCATTTTGTAATATTAATAACTCTTGAATCTGCTCTGATTTTATCTCTTTATTATTATAATTTATCTTCTTCCAAATACTATAACTTTCAAAAAAAGATAATACTAATTTTTCTTTATCTGAATCATCCTCTATTAAACTATCTAATATGTCCTCATTTAAATAAACATATCTCTTTATAGCCTTATTAGTTTCATCTTTCATTTTATAAGGAAATACATAATTCATAACTATTGCAACAATTATTGATGCTATTAAAATAAAGAATACCCTGTATTCACTTAATACGTAATAAGGTGTATGTGATGGATCCATTAATCCTGCCATTAATAAAGCATTTAATGTTATGAATATACATCTTATTTTGTAAGGAACAATGAACATACTTAAATATATGCAAATAACTATAAAAACAAATATTAATATTAGATTTGATTGAACAAAATAAAAAACTATATTAAATAAAATGGCTCCTATTATAGTACCTATAACTCTTGCCTTTGCTTTCTTATTGCTTTGTTCTGCGTATGGAATTAATAATAAAGAAATGGTGAATAATGCCCACTTCCCTTGAAAAATTTCAAAATAATTTACTATAAACACTGAAAAAGATAGTGTTATAGCAGCTTTTACTGCCAAATTAAATCTTAATGATCTTATGCTTAAATTTTTTCTAAACTTATGTAAATTAGCTTTTGAGGCTTTTAAAAAATTAATATTATCATTTGTATAATTTTTAATATCATCTTCCTTTACATCAAGCCCCTGTAAAAATTCTTTTATACTTAATTTAGCATTATAATAACTATATCTATCAAAGTCATCTCTTAATTTAAATGAATCCAAATAATTGTAGTATTCATTTAAGATCTTTTTAAAATTTTCCTTATCTCCATTAACCGTAAAGTTTTGTACATTTTTAAGTAATTCAATAGTTTTTTCAATAAGTTCCTTATTAACCTCTCTTTTTACGACTTCAGATGAAAGACTAGTTAATCTTTTTAGAAAAACCACTATTAAATTTTTAAAATATATGGAATACACTTGCTTTTTATCTAACTCTAATCTTTCATGAACCTTTACCTCAAGCTCCTTAATCATTAAAGCTACCTTTTCACTGTTATCTTTTTCTATATATCCAGTTTTTAATAATTCATTTAAATTTGTAATTAACAAAGTAATACATCCATTTATTGATTTATTGAATATATTATTAAAATTATACCTAGCTAAAATATAATAAAGTATCATTATAACTATACCGCCAAATATTAAAGCAAGTACTCTTTTTGGTAATTCATTAATTGTAACTGGTTGATATAACAAAAATAAATATAATTGTATAAAACCTAAAGCTTTAGTAGGTTTTGTATCATAAGTAAATGTAAAATATATAAAAAATGATACAATTAAGGTTACCATAGCACCTAAAATAGGGGTAAGTCCTGCAAAATATGCTCCTAAACCAACAAAAAGCTCAACCCCAATAAAATATAGTGTATGATGTATTGGGTTTATTGTATAATCCTCTCCAAACATTGCAGTAACTGTAATAACAGCTGCTAACCCAATAAAAAGATTTTCTTTTCCAAACAATAAAACAAAGAATAGTATAGAAGTTAAGGCTATTAAAAACATTTTTAGATACATAATTTGTTTCTTCCACATGTTTTATCACCTCTTGTCAAAACTCGTACTATTTTTATAATAAACACTAAGGTAACACTAATGTCAAGATGTATGCTAACCTTAAACATATTACTTACTTCACCTATGCTAAACTTATGCTTCATCTTTTTACCTTCTTTTCTTAAGATTTCATTATAAAAATGAACTGTTTATATATTTATTATAAACTAAAAGTTTTTTTAAAATATAATATTTGATATAATTTTATAAGATACTTATATAATAATTGGAGGAAAATATTATGGATAAGTTCATTGAAATTAAGACTGAAGAATTAAAAGAAAGTCCTTTCAAGTTAATCGGAAAAGATTGGATGCTTGTAACAGCAAAGAAAGATGATAAAGTTAATACAATGACAGCTTCTTGGGGCGGTCTTGGTGTTATGTGGGGAAAAGATGTTGCTTACATTGTTGTAAGACCTCAGCGTTATACAAAAGAGTTTATAGATAATTCTGATACTTTCTCTTTAACATTTTTCGATGATGAATATAAAAAGACATTAGGTTACTTAGGAAAAGTTTCTGGAAGAGATGAAGACAAGATTTCAAATTCAAATCTTACATTAAATACATGTGAAAACACACCTTATTTTGAAGAAGGAAAAGTTGTTCTTGTATGCAAAAAATTGTATGGACAATACTTAGATCCTAAATGTTTCTTAGAAGATGGAATAGATAAAAGATGGTATCCTGAAAAAGATTACCACATGCTTTATATAGCAGAAATTAAAAATGTACTTATAAAGAAATAAAAGTTTAAAGCAGTAGATATGAATAATTCTACTGCTTTTTATACTCCTATTATTTAGCAAGATTTATGCTTTTCTCCTTTTGAAGGATTTCCTTGTATATAATAAATTTTATAATCCTTATATTCTTTATTAAAATTCTTACCCATATTAGTGTATACCTCATAAGAAATTCTTGGCAAAAAATAAACAATAATAAATATCTTATTATTGTTTATTTAATACTTACAAAATTCTATTTATTTTTTTTGACCTCTTCTAGATAATCCTTTTTATTGACTATATTTTTTTCAAACTCCTTTACTGCACTTTTTGTGTAATTTCCTAAGGCAGCCCTACTTAAATTGTTCTTATTATTCATTTTTATCACTGCTCCTTTATATATAACGTTCTAAAAGAACATTTTCATAAAACACTTTAATTAAAGAGTTATTAACTGTAGTATTTTCTGATAAAAATGCTATTATTCCTTCTTCATTTCTCCATGGATTATTTGAATTATGATATTTAACTTCTCTCAAACTTTTTAATTGCTCTAATTCTTCTATAAGGATTAAGAACTCATTTCTCAAACAGTTGAAAATTTTTATATTAGCTTCTACTTTATTTTCCTCAATATTTAATAACATTTTAAACAATTCACCTTTTATGGAATTACTTTTTGTTAAAAACTTTTTATTAAGTTTTACAAGTTCTACAAAGTCCTTATTTAAATACTGATAAACATCTGTTCCAATCATTGTAAAGCTCTCTATATTTTCTAATATATCTAAAAGAATATAAATGTAATCTTTAGTTAATTCACCTAGATTACTTGAAATATTAATAACTAACCTCTTTTTTAACTCTTCTAAAATGTATTCAATCTTTTCTTTATGACAAGTACTTCTATAATTTTCTACTTCTTGATTTATAAAGTCGAGTATTTCATCTCTCCATAATTTATAATTAGAATCATTTAAATTCATTGCTTCATAAAGTTCAACATTATTCGTTATGCCATTATAGGTTAAACTTCCTGAAGATATATAACAAAATTTATCTGTTAATATAAAGTTAGCTTCATTTATTGAATTTAATATTGTTCCTATATTATTTTTCGAAAAATTTTCTATGAATTTGATTTCATTGACAACTTCTCTTTGATTTCTAAACATATAATTAAATGGACTTATAATTATTTTAGGACAATCAACATTATTTAATACTTCCCAGATCTTATCTGTAAATGGCAGTTCTCTACACCCTAAAACTATATATTTGGGATTACAATTTATTATATTAACTAATGTATTTTCTAAATTATTATCTAAATTTTTTATTCCTAAAGCAGCAACTATACGATTACTTACCTTATCAACTCTGCTTCGCATAAGTTTTTATCAAGCTCCTTAAAACTTGATAATTGCCTCCTTTCATAAATTTAAAATAATATAAATATTTTTATTTTTAGCTTAAATTTCAATGCTCTATCCCATCTTTATAGCAATGAAAATCTAAACTTATTTATACTCCCTTATACTATTCATATTATCAAAATTCTACATTTTTGTGATTTTTATCAAGATTTTCTATGCGTTTTATAATAAAAAAAGTCAGCTTAAGTCTTAGCTGACTTTTTTAAACTCTTTAATCATATTTTTGAATTCCAAAACTCATCTATATTAATTATACTATTATTTAATCTAGATTCTTCAGCCGCAAAAGCCATAATATGACTTTCTATACTTCTTAAGGCTGATGTTCTTGTTTCACTAACTCCTTCTCTTATAGATTTTATGAAATCCTTCATAATTCCAATATCTCCTCCAAGATGTCCTCCTTCAACTTCTTTTGGTATTATAATTTCTACTTCATCACTTCCAAACTTTTTAATTTCAATAATATTTTTTATATCATTTCCACCGACTTCACCTTCTGTAAACATTAATTTTATAGTTCTATGGATATCCTTTGTAAAAGCTGACAAATTAAATGTTGCAGTTACTTCATTATCAAAATCAAGTATTGTGACCATATGATCTACAACATTATTATCACATTTATAAACACATCTTCCATATGGTCCTTCTCTTAAGGATTTTTCTAAGTTTTCTGAAGTCGGATTAGGATGTACAACTGAAGTAAACACAGGTTTTTCTCCTAAATATAACTTTTTTGCAGAATAAGGACAATCCTCCTCACATTGACACTCTAAACACCTATTTCCCATATCCTTTTTAAAATTCTCTTCCTTAAAATAAGTCAGATGACCAAAAGAAGCTATTTTTTTACACTTAGCTCCAGTTAGCCATAATAATATATCCATGTCATGACAACTTTTAGCCAAAATTAATGGTGATGTTTCATTAGAATTTCTCCAATTTCCTCTTGTAAAACTATGAGCAAAATGCCAGTAACCTATATTTTCATTATGTTGAATATTAATAAGTCTTCCAAGCCTCCCACTATCTACTATATTTTTTAAAGCCTCAAAGAAAGGAGTATATCTTAAAACATGACATACCATAAATACTCTATCATTATATTTTTTTGCTAGTTCCCCTAGCCTTATAACTTCACCTAAGGAATTTGACATCGGTTTTTCTAACAAAACATTATATCCCTTTTCCAGTGCTATTTTTGTTGGCTTAAAATGTCCTTCATCATTGTTTGCTATTATAATACCATCTGCTAATTTATCTTCCTTTAACATATTCTCCCAAGTATTAAAAACAAGCTCATTCTTTATACCATGCTCCTCAACAAATAAATTTCTTCTCTCTTCATTAGGCTCTGCAATTGCAACAATTTCAACATCTTCTTTATTTTTCAAGGCATATGAAGAATAAGCAAATCTTCCTCTTGCCCCAGCTCCAATAACAGCTATGCTTACTTTTTTCATTATAATCCCTACCTTCATAATTAATATTGCATTTTATTATTAGTTCTACAATTTCATATATATTCCTTTTATTAAAATAAAAAAAGGTATGTCTTAATAACATACCTTTCAACTATTATAAATTTCTTTTTTTAGCTATACCTGTTAGCATAAGTGCTATAGCTCCATCCCCAGTAACATTACATGCTGTTCCAAAACTATCTTGAAGAGCAAATATTGTTAGCATAAGTGCTGTCCCAGCTTCGTCAAAAGCTAATACGCTAATTATTAACCCTAAAGATGCCATTACAGTTCCACCTGGAACTCCCGGTGCTCCTATAGCAAACACACCTAATAATAATATAAATAATATCATGGTTGGCAAACTAGGAATTTTACCATATAAAATTTGTGATACTGTCATTACAAAGAATACTTCTGTAAGAACTGAACCACATAAGTGGATGTTTGAGCATAATGGTATTGCAAAATCTACTATGTCCTCTCTTAAGGCCTTTGATTTCTTAGCTGATTCTAAAGCTACTGGTAATGTGGCAGCACTTGACATTGTTCCTACGGCAGTAAGATATGCTGGTCCATAGTATTTTACAACTTCCCATGGATTTTCTTTTGATATCAATCCACCTATTAAGTACAAAACTGTTAACCATATAAAATGACCAAATAATACAATTAATATAACTTTAAAGAATACAGGAAGCTGAGTACTTAAACCACCTTCATAAGCTAAAACTGCAAAATTAGTAGCTATGAAAAATGGTAATATAGGTATTATTATTTTATTTACAATACTAAGTACTATATCTTGAAATTGATCTAAAAGCTTTTCTACTAAATCAGCCTTTGTCCATCCAACAGCTAGTCCTAAAAGTAAAGCTAATGCTAAAGCACTCATTACACTCATCACTGGTGGTATATCTAATTTAAATATAAGTTCTGGTAATTCCTTCAATGATGATATATTGGATACTATAGATAATTTAGGAATTAAAACATATCCAGCAATCATTGAAAGAGTAGCAGCAAAAACTGAAGATAAATAAGCTATTAAAACAGCATATCCTAACAATTTACTTGCATTCTCCTTTAATTTAGCAATAGATGGTGCTATAAATCCTAAAATAATAAGAGGAACAGAGAAAAATATAATTTGTCCTAATACATATTTAATAGTCACAATTGTTGACATTAGCCCCTCTGAAGAATATGTACCTATTATTATTCCTAATATGACACCTAAAATAAGTTTAAAAATAAGATTATTAAATAATTTCTTCACAATTTAACCCCCTTTATTTTGTATTTTCTATGTAAAGAATTATTTATAAAGCATAATAAAATAAAAAAACTTCCGCCTCTATACAGAGGCAGAAGTATAAATTCCGCGGTTCCACTCTGATTTTATGTAATAAAATATTAATAAAAGTTAAATTACAAAATCTCTTTAGGTACAAACATACCACTCTGCTATAACGGGCATTCCCGCATTCCCCTACTTTAACCTAAAATTATTTCTGGAAATGAGCTCATAGAGGCACTCATGAAAAAATTCTTTAAAGTCTTTTCCAACCTAGAAGACTCTCTCTGTATAAAGAAATTAATTCTACTTTTCTAATCATAGCCTTTACTTTATCTAAAAATTAATCCTTAGTGTTTTCCTAAGAATTAATTTTATTATAATGTGAATTTTATCCTTAGTCAACATAAATTTAAAATTTTGTAAATAAAAAGAGTAATATGTTTACAAACATTACTCTTTTTATTTCTAAATGTATTTCTATAATTTAAATATAACTATTACTACGAATTTTACTGTATATAATGCCGAATTTTATAATCTAACTGTTGCTACATCATTTTTAAATATATTAGGTATATAATTTAGTTTTAAATCTTTAGCTCCTATAGGTTCTTGAACTACAATAGTTCCTGTTACTTCTTCTCCTGGAGATAAAATTCCTTTATTTAAAGCTTCTTTGCCGTCAATAGCTGTAAAAGTTCTATCTTTTATTTCCCCCTTACTATTTTCAACTTGGAAGCTATATGGATTATAATTCATATCTGAATTTCCATTATTCTTAAGTGTTACATTAAGAACTACAAATTCATTACCATCCTTAGGTTTATCACTATCTGTTCCCATACTTGTTTTGATGCTATTTACTATGAAGCTTTGATTATTAATTTTAACTGTATCACCTATATTATAAACTTCTTCACTAGCATATTTATTAAAGCAAATTTTACTTGCTCCTCCAAGTACTATTAAAGTAACTAATACAACAATTATTCCTTTGAATTTTTTCGACATCTAATCACCTTACCTATATATTTTTTTAAGAACGTATTTGATTATATAAATCTCAATATTCCAAGTCAATATTCAAATTCACTATTAGCTTTTATTTTAAACATTTTCATCTTTATTATTCATTAAATTTATTAAAAATATACCAATATTTAAATTCTAAATTTTTCCTTTAAATTAATTATTAAACTTAAATTTTTATTTATATTGCGAAAAAAAGTTAATCAAAATACAAAAGAGTTAACCAATTAATAATTTCTTACTTCAAAATTAAGGTTAACTCTTTATTACTTAATGATTAAATTATTTGTAAATTAAATTTTATATGAATAAGTTTAATCCTGAATCTTCAGCTGCTCCTAAATATGATGCAACTCCTCCAATTTCAACTCCATCTATAAACTCTTCTTTCTTTATTCCCATTAAATCCATACTCATAGCACAGGCAACTACATTTACCCCCATATCAATAGCATTTTTTATTAATGTTTCTAAATTTTCAACATTATTGTCTTTCATTATTTTCTTTATCATAGCTGGTCCCATTCCCATCATATTCATTTGGGATAAAGGAAGTTTTTCTGAATTTCCTGGAAGCATAGCATCAAACATCTTTTCAATTGTTTTCTTTTCAACTTTTGGTTTGTCTTTCCTCTTTAATATACTAAGTCCCCAGAAAGTAAAGAACATAGTAACTTTTTTACCCATGGAAGCAGCTCCTGTCGCTATTATAAAGGATGCTATAGCTTTATCTAAATCTCCACTAAACACTACTAAAGTAGCTCCATCTTTAGTAAGATTACCTGAATATTTTCTTACACATGCAGATTCTGAAGTTCCCTTTTGAATATAAGCCTCAACAATTTTTTTATCATTCATTACCGCTCTTAAAAGAGTATTTCCTGTTTTTTCACACCAACTCTTTATGTCTTTTACAAAACCTGGATCACTTGCAGAAACCTTTAAAATTTCTTCATCCTTCATTTTATTAGTCTCTTCAAAAACTCTTTTTATAGGTCCTGGACATTGAAGACCACATGCATTTAAATTAACATCTACTTTTATATTATTTAAATCAACTTCCTTCGAATTCATATTCTTCTCCTCAATATTAGCTAAACTTTCTTTTTTTAAAATTTCTTGATTTCTCAGAGCACTATCTACTTTTTTTATAGCTAGATATGTCTTAATTCCTCCATCTATATTAGTTACATCATATCCTTTTTGCTCTAATATTCTACACCCTACATATCCTCTTAATCCTACCTGACAAGTTACATATATCTTTTTATCTTTTGGAATCTCATTTATTCTTTCCCTTAGCTGTCCAAGTGGAATATTTACAGCGTTTTCTATTTTACCTGTCATAAGCTCAAATACTTCTCTAACATCCACAATTAAAGAATTATTTTTATCTAGCAAATCAACTTCATGCCATTGAATTGTTTTCACATTACCTTCAATTATATTAGAAGCATAGTATCCAAGCATATTTACTGGATCTTTTGCTGAATTATAAGGAGGTGCATAACAAGGTTCTATATCCTGTAAATCTTCTACCTTCAATCCCGCCTTAATAGCTGTTGCTAAGACATCTATTCTCTTCTCAACACCTTCCATTCCAACCCCCTGTGCTCCATATATTTCTCCTGTTTTAGGATTAAATAGCATTTTAAATGCAACTGGGAAAGCACCTGGAAAATATCCCGCATGAGAAGAAGGATGAATATGAATAGCCTTATATTGTAATCCTAATCTTTTTAAAGTCTTTTCATTATTTCCAGTTGAAGCAACAGTATAGTCAAAAACTTTAGCTACCGAAGAGCCTAAAGTTCCTTTATATTCAACATGTTTTCCACATATATTATCAGCAACCAATCTTCCCTGTCTATTTGCAGGCCACGCTAAAGGAATCATTGTAGGTTTCTTATTAACAAAATCCATGATTTCTACAGCGTCACCTAAAGCATAAATGTTTTCATCTGAAGTTTTCATTGTTTTATCAATAATTATTGCTCCTCTTTCATTTAAATTTAAACCGGCCTCTTGAGCTACTTTAGTTTCTGGTCTAACACCTATTGAAAGAATTATCATATCAGTACTTATTTCTCTTCCACTGCTTAATAAAACCTTTTTCCCGCCCTCCTCAAAAGAAGAAACGCCATCTTCTAGGATAAGCTCTACTCCTTTATCTATTAAATGCTCATGAATAATACTAGCCATCTCAATATCTATGGGTGCCATAACTTGATTTGAAGCCTCAACTAAAGTTACCTTAATCCCTCTTTCATGAAGATTTTCAGCCATCTCAAGACCTATAAATCCACCACCAATTACAGTAGCATGCTTAGGCTTAATATCATCTACATAAGCTTTTATCTTATCTGTATCTGGAATATTTCTAAGAGTAAATAAATTATCGCATTTATCTATGCCATTAATTCCTGGTTTTAAAGGCTTAGCCCCTGGTGATAAAACTAAAATATCATAGCTCTCTTCATATTCCTCACCATTTTTATGATTTTTTACTTTTACTTTTTTATTTTCTTTATCTATTGAAATAACTTCACTTAAGTTTCTTATATCTAATTTAAATTTATCTGACATTTGTTCTACAGTTTGAACTATTAAATTACTTCTATTCTCAATTGTTTCTCCTATATAGTAAGGTAATCCACAGTTTGCAAAAGATATATATTCACCTTTCTCAAACATTACTATTTCAGCATTTTCATCTAATCTTCTAAGTCTTGCTGCAGTAGAAGCTCCCCCTGCAACTCCACCAACTATAACAATTCTTTTATTCATAATAATAAGTTCTCCTTTAAATAACATTGTTTCTTATTGATTTATTTTGTGATTTTTTTAACTTTGAGACTCATAATCATCTATCTAATTTACAATATAATTATAAAAAAATATATGTACTTCTTCTGTGACTTTGTCACACAAAAAAAAGCACCTTCTTTAACTAGTAAAGAAGATGCTTTTAATATTACTTGTTATTTTTCTTTTTTAATAATCTTACTCCTGCCAAAGATGCTATTAAACCAACAACGGCAAAGTTCGCAACATCTTGTCCTGTATTTGGTAAATTATCTGGCTTCTCTGGTTTCTCAGGCTTCTCTGGTTTCTCTGGTTTTTCTGAAGGATCATCTTTTATTGTAAAGTTTATTTTATAGGTATTCATAGCACTTCCTTCTGATATTACCTTAATATAACTTGTACCAGGAATAGATGGAGTATTTTCAATAAATGCTTTTGCTTCTTTGCTATTTACCACTGCTTCTATTTCAGGTGTTCCTGTATAATCCTTTGGTAACTCCACATCATATTCAAAAACATCAGGCTTGAACTCCTTTATCTTTTCTCCATTTACTTTTAAGGATTTTAAAGATGTATCTTTATTTGCTTCAGATTTTATAAATTTAGCATCCGCCCAGTTTCCATGATCATATTTAATATTTCCATCATAATCTTCAATATATAAGGCTAATTTCTTAGCATTTTTTAAATCTACTTCAACTTTATGTCCATTCCAAGTGCTGTATATTCTATCACTATTGAATACTTCTTTTCCATCAACCTCAACTCTAGCTACTACAGATGGTCCATATCCGCTTACGCCTCTATCCATTCCAACATAAGCTTCAAATTTTTCATATCCCTTTCCTTTTAAGTCAACTACTATTTCTGAGTTTGAATTTACTCCTACACCTTTATCAAAAGTTTTTGTCATACCATCAACTTTTAATACTAATGGATTATTTACTACTGACTTATCTCTTACAGGTTCATACATTCCAGAAGTTGCGCTTTCCCACTCTATATCTGAAATATACTCAACATTGTGCGTTCCAAAATTTATAACATATTCTTTGCTATAAATTTCATTTAAAAGATCATCTTTATGAGTAACCTTAACAGTAGCTTTTCCTGGGATTGTATCTACATTTTCTATCTCTACATCTATATTATCATTAGCTTTTACAACTTCTATTACTGGAGGCTTTTCTAATGTTTTTTCTAAATAATCTACATTATACTCTGTAATATTTTCATTAAAGTCTTTTACGCTAACTCCATCAACTTTAATATCTTCAACTAAATCTTCCTTTAAATTCTTTTTACTTATTTCCATTGGAGAAACACTATCATCTATTCCTTTAAGTTTAAAAGAATAGTTGTATGTTTTTCCACTTTCATTCATAAATTCTCTGTGTGGTTTTGCACCCCAACTGTTATCTCCACCAACACCCATTTGTCTATAATTAAGTCTTAAAACAACACTGTCCTCTTTTTCTAGTTCATATGGGTGACGTTTACCTGATGAAAGTTCTTCAGGAGTGTAATTTAAAGCATTAAATTCTATACTAGGTATTCCAGATGCCATTAATCCTACTCCACTATTGTTAGTTAATGTTACCCATCTAGTATCTGTTCTATTTCCTGTTTCAGATGGTTCTATATATGGAAAGAAGAAATCTTCTACTTTTTTATTATAAACACCAACATCATATCCAGTATTTCTGTCAATATAGTTCTCTTCTGGTCCTCTTCCATACCAAGTAACATTATCAAACTCTTTAGGAAGTTGAAGCATCATTCCTATCTCAGGTATTTCAGAAAGCTCTTCTGGAGCATTAAGAGTGTTACTTACAACAACCTCTCCATTTCCATAAACAATGTATTCAACATTAAGCTTAGATTCTACACTTGTTGGTAATGTAAAATCTACATTTATTTTTACAGCTTTATCTCCAACTTCTGTAATTTCTAGATTTTCAACCTTAGCATTTACTCCTGCATGTCTCCAAGTTTCAAATACTCCTTCAAAACCAAACCCCTTATCATTATCATTAGATGCTCTCCAGTAATTAGGTCTTATAGCTTCTTCTATAAGTTCAGTCTCACTTCCATTTTTGTCTATTTTATATGATTCTAAAGCACCTGTTGCTTTATCGAAAGAAACTTTAAATCCTTCTCCATTAACATTTACCTTATTCTCTTCATCTTTAAGTTTTATTGAACTCATTGAACTTAAATCAATTCCTTTTTCAGCCTCATTATCAAATGGAAGCTTAAATTGTTGTTTTGATACTACATGTCCTTTTTCAGCCCAAGATTCATCTTCCTTTAATTCAAAGCTTAAATTTAACCAATACTCAACTCCTAGTTTAACCTCGGGCTTTGTAAATGGAACAGTAACTTCTTTTGAACTTAAAGGATCAACTGATAAATCTAAGTCTCCACTTTGAACAACCTTATCATCCGCTCTTAATTCCCATTTCCCCTTATATTTATTTACATTAGTAAACAAATGTTCATTTATTATATTAACCTTTCCATTAAGAATATCAACATCTTTTATTTCAATCTCTTGATAAACTTTTTTAACTTCTTGAAGCTCAGGTTGAACTGTTCTATCAGCTGAAACTAAACCATTAGCACAGAAGTTTCCATCTGTAAAATCTTCATCTCCCCAATCTCCACCATAACTAAAGTACTCTTCTCCAGTTTCTTCATCTTTCATTCTTATGGATTGATCAACCCAATCCCATATAAATCCACCTTGCATTATGTCGTATTTATCAAAAACATCCCAATACTTTTGAAGATTTCCTATACTATTTCCCATTCCATGTGCATACTCACATTGTATATAGGGCTTTGTATTATCAGGATCATTAGCATAAGATTCCATTTCTTCTATAGTTCTGTACATTCTACTGTATACATCACCTACATTTCTCTCTGCCTCGTAATGTACTAATCTTGTTGGGTCATTTTCTCTTATCCAGTCTGCAGCTATCTCGAAGTTCTTTCCTCCGCTTGATTCATTTCCTAAAGACCACATTATTATACTTGGCTCATTCTTTGATCTTTCTAACATTGATTTTTGTCTATCTATAACTGCTGCTGTCCATTCCGGTCTACTTTGTGGTATGTCATCTAATCTACCATGAGTCTCTAAATTAGCCTCATCCATAACATATAATCCATACTCTTCAGTTAAGTCATACCATCTTGGATCATTAGGATAGTGAGATGATCTAACTGAATTTATATTATATTGTTTCATAAGTTCAATATCTTTAATCATGCTTTCTTCAGTTAAAGTTCTACCAGTGTCTGGTAAAAACTCATGTCTATTTACCCCTTTAAAAGAGATTGGTTGTCCATTTATGCATACCTGATTATTTATTACCTCAATCTCTCTAAAACCAACTCTATTACTTATTGTTTCAATTACTTCTCCTTCACTATTTTCTAAAGCAATTACATAAGTATATAAATTAGGTGTTTCTGCTGTCCATTTTTTAGGATTTTCAATCTTTGTATTAATATTGATTATTGCATCCTCTTCATTATTTAATTCAAACTCTTTAAAATCTTCTTTTACTAATTCTTTATTCTCATTATATAAAAGGCCTCTTATCTTATATTGTCCAACCTCAATTCCATAGTTTGAAACATTAACTTCCACATTTAAATCTGAATCTATATAATTCTCATCTAAATCTGTAACTAATGTATAATCTCTCATATGAGCTTTAGGAGTTGAATATAAAAATACATCTCTAAATATTCCACTTAACTTAATCATATCTTGAGATTCTAACCAACTACCATCGCTCCATCTATGAACCTTAACTGAAATTTCATTGTCTCCTTCTTTAAGGAATTTTCCTATATTAAAATCATGTCCTGTAAATGAATCCTCACTATATCCTACATATTCACCATTCACATATAAATAATATGCAGATTCAACCCCTTGAAAAGATACGAAAACTTCTCTTCCATCCCAACCTTCAGGAACAGTAAAAGTTCTTTTATAATAACCAATTGGATTATAGTCAGTAGGAACATCTGGTGGCTCAGGTATATTGTCTTGATACTCCCAAGGATAAGCAGTATCATTATATCTTGGTTGATCATATCCATGTAACTGCCAGCTTGATGGAACTGGTATAGTATCCCATGAACTTGAATCAAAGTCAGTCTTATAAAAATCTTTTATATCCTTATTATAGGTTTCCACCATATTAAATTTCCAGTCTCCATTTAAAGACATGTAATTCTCAGAATTAGAATAATTTGAATACTTAGGATTATTAAGCGCATCCTCTATACTATTAAAAGGCATTAATGTAGAATGTGCTTCCTCTCTATTATCCTCAAATTTTTCAGGATTGCTAGCCCAAAAAGCACCTTTCTCAATTTCTACGCCTTTCATTTTAGCAAAAACCCATTCACCGCTAAAATTATTTAACAGCATACCAGAACTTAAAGCAACAGTTAAAATTTTAGCAATTGTTTTTTTGTTCATCATAATATTCTCCCCCTTAAAATAATTGGATCTGTTGAGTTAAATGAACATTACTCTTTTCAAATTTTCAAAATATAAGGAATTTGTTGAAAAACATTTATCTCATCAAAAAAGAAAAAAGCAATTAATAAAACTAATGTAAAATACCATTACTATCATTGAAATAAAATATATAAGTTTAGATTTGATAATCAGCCTAATTAAATTAATAATCTCCTTTGCTATGCAAAAAATTATTTAAACTTATATAAATTTCAAAAATCAGTAATTCTACTAATGATTATTCCTTTTTTTGTAATCATTAACATTTTATGTAATTTACAGTAATATTTTACTATAAGGGATAAGTTATGTAAACATTAACATTTTACTAATAGTTTAACTTTTAAAGACATTTCTGTTAATTAACTTAATTATGTTAATTTAAAATTTTTATCAAATTTAATCGTGACTCTACTTTTATATCTATTAAAATCTTATAAATTCAAGTTAAATAATAAAGAAAAAACAAGTAAAATAAGTTAATATTATTCTTTACAATTTACAAACAGATTAAATGCATATTAAAAGGGAATATTTTATTAACATAAATATTTCAAAGTATTAGTAAATAAAATGGTAAAGGCAATTCTAACAGAATTGCCTTTACCATTTTAATGACAGCTACTATATTTTTAGGAGGGTTTGTAACTTACTTAAAAGTTTTTGGAATAAATTCATCACTTTTTGCCTTTGGTTCTCCAAAAACAGCTTTTACACTCTCACTTTGAGGATTATGATTTATGTGCTTTTTATTATTATTTTTTTTAGTCATTAATATCACCTCAATTATATGTTGTGTAAATTCTCATTCTTTATTCCTCCCATATCTTTACTATGCTATCTATTTGATTTATTATAAACTCATTAAAAATACTTATGTATTTTTAAATTCTTTATTTACCTTAAGTATATTAACTCCTAGTAGAAAAGATATGATTGTACTTATCCACCCTAAATAAGAGCCTTCAAAGAAAAAAATTATGGCTCCTATAAAAAAATAAATTATGCCTATTATCCATAAGACTCTCTGATTTTTTAAGGACATAAAATCACCTAAAAACTTTCTATTATAAATTATATGATTCTCTTCTTTATGCTGCCCCTATAATTATAATACATCTTTTTTATTTATATTTAATATGGAATTTACTCCATACTTAAGTACCAATGTTTTTGAACCTAATATATTGGCAATCATGGAAATTCCTCTACTCCTTATTCTGGCGTGTCTACAAGCTAAAACAACAATTTTATTTTTTTCATATATTTTTATTTTCTTAATTATTGTATATAACTTAGGTAATATATAAATTATTGACTTTGTCATTGTAGAAAAATAAGTTTTATTCTCAAACATCCCTTCTAATTTTAATGACTTCTTGTCATCTAGCAAAGGGAAATGAACACTATTTTCTAGGTGTTTATAATTAAATTCTTTATAAGTTCTTAAATCTAAAATTAAGTACTCGTCTTTTTCACATATTTCTTTATAATCTATATAATCAAAAAACTTATCTATAAATTTCATTTTTTCAACATTAAAAAAATCACTCATCTAAAACCTCTTGCTAACAATTGATACTTAATTATATTCCTTTCTCTTCATCAAATTACCAAATCGAAACAAATTTTACTAGTATCATATTTAATTAATTATTTTGTATTATTGTATTAAGTTTATTACTTTACCATTAAAACTATAAAATCTTTGCTCATTTTCATAAAATATGAATTTGTTTACATAACTTTTAACCTCCTTCAAGTTAACAAATAATGAATTTATTAACATAATATACTTTAATTTAACTGTTATTATTTGTATAATTATAAAAAATAGGGTTTTAAAAGTATATTTGAGAGGTGATTTTATGGAATCAAAAGAAAAAAACAAACTAACCCTAACCGCTTTTATACTTATGATATTCACATCGGTTTATGGCTTTACTAATATGCCAAGAACCTTCTACTTAATGGGTTATAGTGGTATTATATGGTATATAATTTCAGCCGTTCTATTTTTTATTCCTTATGCTTTTATGATGGCCGAATATGGCTCCGCTTTTAGAAAGGAAAAAGGGGGTATATATTCTTGGATGGCAAAATCCGTAAATCCTAAATTTGCTTTTATAGTAACATTTATGTGGTTTTCTTCAAACCTAATATGGATGGTATCTGTCTCTTCATCTATATGGATTCCACTGTCTAATGTATTCTTCGGAAAAGATACAACTGCATCTTGGACTATATTAGGGCTAAAAGGACCTCATGCAATGGCCTTATTAGCTACAATATTACTCCTAACAATAACTTTTATTTCATCTAAAGGACTGAATAAAATCTCAAAAATTACATCTATAGGTGGAACAGTTGTAGCTTTAGCCAATGTAGTTTTAATTCTTGGTGGTATATTTGTGTTAGTAAGTAATGGGTTTACTACTGCTCAAGGGTTTAACATTCAAGAATTTATTCACTCTCCGAATCCAGCCTACCAATCTCCTTTAGGTGTATTAGGATTTGTTGTTTTTGCAATATTTGCTTATGGTGGGATAGAAGTTGTTGGTGGATTAGTTGACCAAACTGAAAATCCTAAGAAGAACTTCCCTAAGGGAATAAAAATTTCAGCATTTATAATTGTTGTAGGATATGCAATTGGAATACTTTGTATTGGATTTTTTGTTAATTGGAATAGAGATTTAACTGGTCCAGATGTAAATATGGCTAATATAGCTTACATTATAGTAAATTACCTTGGTTTTTATATAGGTCAAGCGATTGGATTAAGTCTTAACGCTTGTATATTCTTAGGTGACTTGCTAGCTAGATTTATAGGACTTTCAATGTTTTTAGCTCTTACAGGAGCTTTCTTCGCAATAACGTATTCTCCTTTAAAACAATTAATAGAGGGTACTCCTAAAGATATTTGGCCTGAAAAATGGACAAGATTAAATAAAGAAAAAATGCCAGCTACTGCTATGTGGATTCAATGTATAACTGTAATAATATTTGTATTATGCTGTTCAATAGGCGGACAAGATTCTTCTAAGTTCTTTAATTATTTAATCCTTATGGGAAATGTAGCCATGACATTACCGTATATGCTCTTATCATTTGCTTTTCCATTCTTTAAAAAGAAAAAGGAAATAGAAAAACCTTTTGAAGTTTTTAAAACCTATAAAAGTGCCTTAGTTTGGTCAATTATTGTAACATTGACAGTTGGTTTCGCTAACTTTTTTACAATAATACAACCTCTTACTTTGCCAGAAAAAGATTATACTGCTGTGGTTTTCCAAATTTCAGGTCCAATCATATTTGGGATATTAGCTTGGTTAATATATAGAAGATATGAGAATAATGTTTTAAAATCAAAGATTTCAAATATAAATAATAAAGTTGACGATAGACTTGAAAAAATTGAAATGGCAGAAGAAGATATTACTAATGATGAAATAGGTCTAATAGATTTAGAAAATCCTAATGATGGCCATTCAAAAGTTCATAAAGCTGCTTCTGTAACTGAGGCAAATGATAAAGGTAAGTAATAAAAATGAGTATAGAATTTTTATAATTCTATACTCATTTTTTTAATGAATAACTTTTTCTATCTTATATTCCATATTACATGTTTTTTCCTCTTTGAATAATAAAAGAGCAATTAGAATAAAAAGTGCGCATCCAACTCCTATTTCTAGCGGATAAAATGGCAACTGATTTTTATCTAAAAGCATAGGTAATAATGCAATTGCTGCTACTGGCGGAAAATGAATATTAAAAACTTCAAAGAAAACAAATACACTAAGTACAACTAAAATCGTACAAATCCATAGAGGTACTCCTAAGTATTCATTTAATCCTACTCTAAAAAATGTTCCTAATAAAGCAACTATTATAAAAAGTAAAAATAAACTTTTTGCACGCTTCCTAAATTTACAATGACAATTAGTAAGTTCAACAAAAGCAACTATTAAAGGAGGTGCTATTAATAAAGTTTCTTTAAATCTTACTGAAAAATATGTTAATATTCCAACTATAAAAAATATCTTAACCATTTTTATAAATTCTTTTTTTCTTAAAGATGGATCTTTTTCAAGACTCTCAATTTCTTCTTTTAGTTCTTCCTTTACATCTTCTATTTTACTACAACTATTATTCTCCATAATATATTGAATTAATACTATGGCCATAGTAAGTATAAATACAGATATTGGATATATCCAAGTTTCAGTTCTAAGTAAAATTGGTAAAATACAAGCAGATATAATTGGAGCAAGTGTTGTTTTGGTAATCTTTAATAATAAACCTGTAAAAACTAAACCAATAAGTACTTGTAATGTTAATCCTAAGTGCACATATCTGACTACAAGTACACCAGTTATAGAACATAAAGTCATAAGTGAAACTAGTCCTATTTTACTAACCTTCCATGGTTGTTTTTCTAATACCCAAGTTCCTACAACAAGTGCAGCTACTTCTGGGAATATAACTTCTCTTTCTCCTGTATATTCTGCAATAACTACCATAGCTAATATAAGCATAAGTGCTATAAAATATCTTTTGTATCTCATAATAATACATCCTTTGTTTAAAATTTCAAACTTATTTTATCACACTAATTAAAATTGTTAAAAATAAAACAATATTTTCAATTTCACATTTAAACATTTTCAATTTTTAAATTACTAAAAAAACAACTATTTTCTTAATCATTTCTTAATTTAATATATATGTTGTTAACATATTTCAAATAATTAATAACCTATATATTAAATAAACAATTTAATATATAGGTTATTTCTGTGTTTATTCTATCCCATATCAAAATTTGAAATCCCACTATTATATAAAACAGTTCTTCTTAAATTATTATCTGCTGGCAAATAGCATGGTTCAAAGGCTAATGCTGCTCTATAATATCTTTGAGCTAATAAAACATTTCCTTTTTTTTCTTCAATTACTCCAAGTAAGTTTTCTATTTCTGCTGAATTACTATTAAGTATTAAAGCACTTCTTAGTAACACCTCAGCTTCATCATATTCTTTAGTAACAATATATTTTTTCGCTTTATCTATACATTCTTTTATATACACATTTTCCTTCATACTTAATATCTTTTTTCTTATAGATTCAATTTGTTCTATTAAATCATCTATTAAACATTTTGAAATTATAATACTCATATTAAACTTCACTATCCTTATCTTGAATTCTAAGTAATCTATATCCGACACCTATATGTGTTTGAATATAATTTGTATCAATAGACTTTTTATTTAATTTTTTTCTTAATGTTGCCATAAAAACTCTTAATGATGGAATATCACTTTCACAAGTGCTAGACCAAATTTCTCTTAATATATAATTATGAGTAAGAACTTTTCCAACATTTTTAGAAAGCAAACACAATAACTTATATTCAATTGGAGTCAAGTGTACCTCTTCTTCATTTAAAAATACACATCTTGAAGTATAATCTATCCGCAAATCTCCGTTTATAAATTCTTGTATTTCTTGAGTGTTACTTCTATCATAATTCATTTTTCTTATAGCAACCCGTATTCTAGCAAGTAGCTCCTCTACACTAAATGGTTTAGTTAAATAGTCATCAGCCCCTAGATCTAATGCTTCAATTTTATCTCTATCTTCACTTCTTGCACTTACTACAATTATTGGACAGTTTGACCATTCTCTTACTTTTTTAATAATTTCTATACCATCCATATCTGGTAATCCCAAATCTAGTATTATAATATCTGGTCTTTTTGATATTGCTAAAATTATTCCTTGTGAGCCATTAACAGCTGTATAACACTCATATGAATTTATCTCCAAAGTAGCTGTTATAAAATTTCTTATAGCTTTTTCATCTTCAATAACTAAAATTGATGACTTCATCCTCATTCACCTCAAATCTCTGTAAACTAAAGCCAATTATAGTTCCTCTAGGCTTATTATTTTTAACATATATCTCTCCTTGATGTACATTTATAATTGACTTGCATAAAGCTAGTCCTAATCCTAATCCTCTTCTACTATCACTACTATTTTCCTTAGAAGTAAAGAACATGTCAAATATATGCTCCTTATCTTTCTTACTAATTCCTTTACCATTATCAGCTATTTCAATTATTACATTATCTCCTTTAGGAAAAGCACTTATTTTTATCTTTGATCCTTTTTCTGTGTACTTTATTGCATTATCTACAATATTTATAATCACCTGTATTATAAGTCTTACATCTGCATTAATCATTAACAATTCATCTTCTAAATCAACCTCTATGTCATAATCACATACATTTCTATTTACATGTTGTAAAGCCTCTGAAATAATTTCTTCTACTAATTGAGCTTCTTTATTTAAATTTATATTTCCATTATCTATTCTTGAAACTGAAAGTAAATTTTCAACTAAGTTTATTAACCAAACCGAATCATCATATATGTCTAATGTCAATTTCCTTTTAGTTTCTTCATCAAAATTATTGTTTAAAAGCGAACTTGCACTTCCGGATATGCTAGTTAAAGGCGTTCTTAAATCATGAGAAACAGCTCTTAATAAATTCGCTCTAAATTTTTCATTCTCAGCCTGCATTAATGCTCTTTTTTTGGCTTCTTCTAAAATATAATTATCAATTACAAAAGATATCTGATTTATCATTGCTATTAATAAAGATTTTTCTCCTTCTTCTAATTCTTCTCCTTCTTCTAAAATTACTCCTATTACTATACCTATATCCTCATGACTTAATATAGGAATATACATAGCTTTAGCTCCTGGTAATGTATCTGTACCCTTTCCTGCATATTTTTTATTATTAATAGACCAAATAACTACTCCATATTCATCTAAATTTATATATTTATCACTTAACTCGCTTCCATTTTTAAATTTATAATTATATATGCTTTCAATTTGTCCATTTTTCAATTTATAAATCACTACTGGTTTTTTTACTAATCTATTTATTTGTTCTTGAGACTTTAAAATAATCTCCTCCAAATCTGAACATCTTCCAAGTTCACTACTAGATTCTAATAAAATATTAGTTCTATAAGCTGTTATTGCTGATTTGTTAGCTTGTACTTTCACTTTATTTGTAAGTGTACTAGTTATTAAAGCTGATATAAGCATTATTAAAAATGTAACTATATAGCTTGTATCATATGCATCAAGAGTAAATTTAGGTTCTGTGAAGAAAAAATTAAATAGTAAAACACTAAATAAAGAAGATAAAACTCCATATATTCTTCCATAGGTTTCCTTTGCTATTATTAAGACACCTAAAATGAATACTATTATTATATTAGCTTCACTAAAACCTAAGTTTTCAAAGAATATACTTACAACAATTGCCATAATTAAAATTCCTAAAGTCTTAAAAGAATCTTTAGTTGTTATTTTTTCTTTATTTAAGACAATTTTATTTATATATTCTGTAGTTTCTTCTTCGTCAGGTATTATATAAACATCTAGTTCTGGTGCTAACTCTATTAATCTATCTACAATACCTAGTCTTGACCAAGGGTGTCTTTTTTTCTTAGTCCTTCCTATTATGACCTTTGAAACTGAACTTATTTTAGAAAACTCTGAAACTTGATATGCAACATCATCTCCATAAACTGTTTCTATTTTAGCACCTAAGTCTTTTGCTAATTTAACATGCTCTCTTAACCTTCCAATATTCCCCTCTTTCAATTCCTTTGATGAAGTTGTTTCAACAAATAAGGCTGTAAACTTTCCATGAAAAGCTTCTGCCATCCTTGCCGCTGTTCTAATTACCTTACTATTTGAAGGAGAAGAACTTAAACATACCAATATGTGCTCATTAGTATGATAAGCATTCTCACTTTTATTTATCATAACCTCTTTATTTACACTATTGGCAGTTTCTCTTAATGCTAACTCCCTTAAAGCAACCAAATTTTCTCTTATAAAAAAGTTTTTTAATGCTTTTTTAGCCTGCTTCTTAACATATATTTTCCCCTCATTTAATCTTTCCATTAGAACTGATGGGTCTACATCTATTAATTCAATTTGAAAAGCATTTTTAAATATTCTATCAGGTATTCTCTCTTTAACAACTATATTAGTTATAGATGCCACTACATCATTTAAACTCTCTATATGTTGGACATTAAGAGTTGTATAAACATCTATTCCAGCATCTAGCAATTCCTCTATATCGATATATCTCTTTTCATGCCTAAGACCTTTAACATTTGTATGAGCTAACTCGTCTACGATTATTAAATCAGGTTTTCTCTCTAAAGCCATATCTAAATTAAATTCCTTTAATATCATTTCTCTATATGATATTTCTAAATTAGGTAGCAATTCTAGTCCCTCTAAAAGTGCTATTGTCTCCGGCCTTGTATGTGGTTCAACATATCCAACAACAACATCTAACCCCATATCTTTTGCTGAATGAGCTGCTTCTAACATTGCATATGTTTTTCCAACTCCAGCAGCATATCCAAAAAAAATTTTAAGTTTTCCTTTTTTACTATCTCTTTCATTCTTATTTATCTCTTTCAATATTTTCTCTGGATTAGGACGAGTTTCCCTCATTTATAATCCCCCTATTCTTTTAATATTCCATCCAAAGCAAGATTAACTTGTAAAACATTGACTACCTTCTCTCCAAAGACGCCTAAAAATCTTCCTGTTGTATATTTATCTATAATGCTATTTACTTCCCCTACACTTAAATTCCTTGTTTCAGCAATTCTTTTTGATTGATATTTAGCTGCTGCCACGGAAATATGAGGATCTAATCCACTTCCTGAAGAAGTAACTAAATCTACTGGAATTGCTTCTTCTCTCATATCAGGATTTGATTTTTTAATCTTCTCTATTCTCTCTTCAACTAATTTTTCATACTCGTCACTTGCTGGACTTAAGTTTGATGGAGATGAATACATTAACGGATCTCCATTATCATCCTTAAATATTTCTACATTTATATTCATAATCCTTCCCCACAAATATTTATCATCTGTGAATTGTTGACCTAATAATTCACTTCCATATTTTTTCCCATCTATTTCTATAATGCTTCCATTAGCCTCTTCCTTAAAGAAAACCTGCGCTAATACTGTTGTTGAAACCGGATAAATTATTCCACATAATATTGTGAAAATTAAAAGAGCTAAAATAGACTTTTTAATAATCTTCATATTAATCCTCCTCTTTAAACTATACCTAACATTGTTATTAATATATCTATAACTTTTATAGCTATAAATGGAGCTATAATACCTCCTAGACCATATACAAACAAGTTCCTTGATAATAGATTATTAGCTGAAACTTCTCTATATTTAACACCCTTAAGCGCTAATGGAATTAAAGCGATTATGATAAAAGCATTATATATAACAGCAGATAGTATTGCACTTTCTGGACTACTTAATCCCATAATATTCAACTTTGAAAGCTCAGGAAATAGTCCTATAAAAAGTGGAGGAATTATAGCAAAATATTTTGCTATATCATTTGCTATACTAAAAGTTGTAAGTGCTCCTCTAGTCATAAGAAGTTGTTTTCCAATTCTTACTATATCTATTAATTTAGTTGGTGATGAATCTAAATCAACCATATTCCCAGCTTCTTTAGCTGCTTGTGTTCCTGTATTCATAGCTACCGCCACGTCTGCCTGTGCTAAGGCTGGTGCATCATTAGTTCCATCTCCAGTCATAGCTACTAAATGTCCCTTCTTTTGAAAGTCTCTTATCATATTTAACTTACCTTCTGGAGTAGCTTCTGCTAAAAAA
The DNA here is from genome assembly GCF_034439435.1 of Clostridium sp. LIBA-8841. Lineage (GTDB taxonomy): Bacteria > Bacillota > Clostridia > Clostridiales > Clostridiaceae > Sarcina. The sequence goes on from NZ_JAPCKJ010000002.1 coordinate 276,586, forward strand.
TCATCTACCCCAGCCTCTGCTGCAATTGCCGCCGCAGTAAGTGGATTATCTCCAGTTATCATTATTGTCTTTATTCCCATTTTTCTTAAATCAGAAAATTTTTCTTTAACCCCTCTTTTTACTATGTCTTTTAGATATATTATTCCTAGAATTTTATAATTTTTAGCCACTACTAAGGGTGTCCCCCCCTTTTTAGCAATCTCTTCAACCTTTTTTTCACATTCCTCAGAAAAAACTCCGCCATTTTCAGTTATATATTTTTTTATGGAATCTGCTGATCCTTTTCTTATTTCATCTCCATTAAAATCAACTCCACTCATTCTTGTTTTAGCAGTGAATTCAATAAAATTAGCATTTGAAGAACTTAAATTTCTTCCTCTAATTCCGAACTGTTCCTTTGCTAAGATAACTATACTTCTTCCTTCTGGAGTTTCATCTGCTAAAGATGATAACTGAGCAGCATCTGCAAGTTCTTCTATATCAACTCCATCTACAGGTAAAAACTCACTAGCTTGTCTATTTCCTAAAGTAATTGTACCAGTCTTATCTAGCATTAAAATATCAACATCCCCTGCAGCTTCGATAGCTCTTCCACTCATAGCTAGTACATTAGCTTGATTTAATCTACTCATTCCAGCTATTCCAATAGCAGAAAGTAAAGCTCCTATTGTCGTAGGTGCAAGGCAAACTAGTAAAGCTAGTAATGAAGTTACTGAAGTACTATTTATAACTCCACTCTGATTTGAAGCAAATTCCGAATAAGCATATAATGATACTGTAACAACTAAAAATATTATTGTAAGAGAAACTAATAATATTTGAAGTGCTATTTCATTTGGAGTTTTCTTTCTAGATGCTCCCTCTACCATAGCTATCATTTTGTCCATAAAACTTTCTCCAGGATTATTACTTACCTTAATCACTATATAGTCTGATATAACTTGAGTTCCACCAGTTACAGCACTCCTATCTCCACCACTTTCTCTTATAACAGGGGCTGATTCGCCTGTTATTGCACTCTCATCCACTGATGCTGCTCCATAAATTACATCTCCGTCAGCTGGTATTTGCTCTCCAGCTTTTACTATTATTAAGTCTCCTTTTCTTAACTCAGTTGAATTAACCTTACTAACTCTTTCCTTTGTTTCTATAGAATCTATTCTATTAGCTGAAATATCTTTTTTAGCAGAACGTAAAGCATCAGCTTGTGCCTTTCCTCTACCTTCTGCAATAGCTTCAGCAAAATTAGCAAATAAAACAGTAAACCAAAGTAAAATCGAAATTCCTAATATAAAAGATGGCGAGTTATCTTTTATTCCGAATAATGAAAATATATATAAACCGGTTGTTAATATAGAAGCTATATATACTATAAACATTACTGGATTTTGTAATTGAATCTTTGGATTTAATTTTATAAAAGAATCTTTTATAGCTCTTTTAATCATTTTTCTATTAAATAAAGAATTTTCTTTCTCCTTCATATTTTTCTCCTCCTTAAGCAATCATTTGCAAAAACTCAGCTATTGGGCCTAAAGCAAGCGCTGGGAAAAAGCTTAAAGCACCTACTAATAGAACTACAAAAATTAATAAACCTATAAATAATAAATTATGAGTTGGTAATGTTCCGATACTAGTTGCAACTTTTTTCTTTTTAACTAAAGAACCTGCAATAGCAAGTGTAGCAATCATAGGAACAAACCTAACAAATAGCATTATTAATCCTATAGTTACATTTATAAATACCGTGTTAGCACTTAGTCCAGCAAAGGCTGATCCATTATTTCCTCCTGCAGAAGAATAGGCATATAAAATTTCTGAAAAGCCATGTGTACCTGAATTAGTTAAGCTATTTATTACTTCTGGATTAATAGCTGCTAATGCACTTCCTATAAGAATAGCAATAGGAGTTGCTAAACATATAAGCATAGCCATCTTCATCTCATAAGGTTCTATTTTTTTACCTAAATATTCTGGTGTCCTTCCAACCATAAGCCCTGCTATAAATACAGTTATTATTGCAAATGCTATCATTCCGTAAAGTCCACATCCAACACCACCAAACACAACTTCTCCAAGTTGCATTAAAAGCATTGTAATCATTCCTCCTATTGGAGTAAAACTATCATGCATAGAATTTACAGAACCATTAGATGCCGCTGTAGTAAACGCTGCCCACGTACTAGAGCCAACTACTCCAAACCTACTTTCTTTACCTTCCATATTCCCCCCACCTTGATCTATATAGCCTAGATTTACGGCTCCATCCTGAGCTAATTGTGGTGTTCCACTAGCTTCACTTATTCCAATTATGCATAGTGCAACAACAAGTAAGGTAAACATAGCTATAAATATGGCTTTTCCTTGTCTTTTATCCTTTACATTTCTACCAAAAGTAAAGCAAAGAGACGCAGGTATTAAAAGTATAGATAACATTTCTAATAAATTTGAAAAGGCTGTTGGATTTTCTAAAGGATGTGCTGAGTTTACTCCAAAGAATCCCCCACCATTAGTTCCTAACTGTTTTATAGCTACCTGACTGGCTGCTGGTCCTTGAGGAACTATTTGACTAGTAACTATACTCCCATCATCTAAAACAATTTCTTCTAAAAGAGCTACCTCTTCATAAGATTTAAAATTTTGTACTGTTCCCTGTGAAACTAATAATATTGAAAGAACTATTGAAAAAGGAACTAATAAATAAAGAACACTCTTCGTTAAATCTCTCCAAAAATTCCCTAATTCATTTTTATTTACTCTTGTAAATCCTCTTATTAAAGCAAATAAAACAGCAATTCCAGTTCCTGCTGATAAAAAGTTTTGAACTGTCAAGCCAAGCATCTGAGTTAAATAACTTAATTGACTTTCACCAGAATAAGCCTGCCAATTTGTATTTGTAATAAAACTAGCTGTTGTATTAAAACTTAAATCCCATGAAGTTCCTTCTATTCCTTCAGGATTTAATGGCAATACTCCTTGGAACAAATTCAAAATAAACAAGAATATAAAGCCTATAGCACTGAATGCTAAAACTGACATTGAATATTTCTTCCAGTCCATCTCCTCTTCATTAATTCCTAGTACCTTATATATAAAGTTTTCACAAGGTAATATTAATTTTGATAAAAATACCTTTTCTCCATTCATGACTTTTCCAATATATTTTCCTAATGGAATCGCTAATAAAACTAAGATTATTAAGTATAACGAATATTGTAAAATTGCATTACTCATTTCTATCCCCCCTAAGCAATATATACCAAAGATAAATAAATAATATTAAGGATGCTAATCCCATAATGATTAAAATGAATTTCATCTTTCTTTCCCCCTTTCCTTAATTTATTATATTTAAAAACATATTAAGATGGCGTTAGAGTTTTATTTGTTAGTATTAAGATTGTATAAAGATTAATTTTTATAAGATTTTATTGAAAATAAAAAAGAGCCTTTAAGAATTTAATTTAAAGACTCTTAATATTTACTTTCTTTTATGTCTATGCTTTTTCAAGATCCTCATTTTAATTACAGAATAAAATTCACTACATAGTATAGAAAGTTTATAGAATTAATATATTACTTTTTATGTTCTTATTAATATATGAGCCTATGAACTACATGCACTTTATTAATAAGTATTTATTGACATTCGATAAGAAAATGTTTATAATTTCTTCATAATATAAAATTGAAATGGGGTACTAAAATTGAAAAGTAATATTACTTCAAAAATATTAGACTATGTAGTAGCACTGGGAATTATTTTAACTATATTAGTTCTTATAGGAACACCTTTATTGTTAACTGCACTTTTTAAGAGCCATTTTTCTATGGTAGACTCTCCTTTAATATGGACTGTGACTATATGTATTTATATTTGTGCTATTCCTTATATATTAGCTTTATTTAAAGTAAAAACAATATGTCATTTGATAAAGAAAGAAAATCCTTTTTCATTTAAGATAGTTAAATCACTACAAATTATTTGTATTTGCTCTTTTTCTGAAATAATAACATTTTCTTTAACTTCTATTTATTTAAAATATTCAATAGATTTCTTTGAAAAAACTATAATAGCACCTCCTATATTAATAATATCTTTTATATGTGTTACCATAGGTTTATTATGTATGGTTCTTGCTAGATTATTTGAAAGATTTATTGAGATTAAAGAAGAAAATGATAAAACGATTTAGGAGGATTAAAACATGCCAATTCTTGTGAATTTAGATGTAATGATGGCTAAAAGAAAAATCAGTTCTACAGAACTATCAGAAAAGATGGGAATAACAATGGCTAATCTTTCTATTTTAAAAAATAATAAGGCTAAAGCTGTTAGATTTTCAACCTTAAATTCTTTATGTGAAATATTAAAATGTCAACCAGGAGATATTTTAGAATATGTAGAAGAGGATGATGAAAGATTAAGATAGGTAGATAATAAATTATTATCCACCTATCTTAATCTTATTTTATTATTATTCCTAAGAATCTACTTAATTCCAAAGCTTGGTACGCTGTAACTACTCCACCTTTTAAGTCTTCCATATTTATATCTATATCATTTATATTGCAACTTCTAAAATCAATATCTTTAATATTTGTTCCTCTAAATATTGCTTCTTTAAAATCTATATTTTCTAGATTTACCTTCTTTAGTTTAGCTTCTTGAAATACAGCTCCTGTTAAATCACATTCCTTGAATTCTACCTCTTTTAAAGTACTAAAAGAAAAGTTAGAATATCTTCCTAAACAATCTTTAAAAGAAATGTTGTTTAAAGATGATTCATCAAATCTACTCCCTATTATTTTACATCCTTTAAACTCAACTCTATAAAGTCCCCCCTCAAAAAACTCACAGTTAGACAAATCACATCTTTCAAATCTTACATCTGTCATATCTATTCTTGTAAAGCTACAATTTATGAACATAACATTTCTAAATATACATGAATCGAACTTTACTGAAGTTTGTTCTATATTCTCTATTATTGCATTTTCTATTATAACTTCTTCTAATTTTTCTTCACTTAAAATTTCTCTAGTTATATCTTCTATTTTATTTAATTCTAAAGGAATCTTAGGTAATTGCATTTTAAAAACTTTCATACTTATGTCTCCTAAAATAAAATTTCTATATAATTTGTTCATCTATATTAAGTATTACACATACAACTTAAATTTAGAAGTTTATAAATATCTTTCTAATTAGCTTTATTCTTTAATAAATCCTTATATCTATGATTTTCTTTAAGAAAATCATATTTAGAGTCATTTAAAATTATATCTATTCCTTGTTCAATGTAACCTTTTGATAAATTCTTTTATTTTAAATCCAATAGATTAAAGTATTTATTCTCACTTAATAAGTTTTTATTACTTAATTCCTTATATAACTATTGATAATTAGTTAATAAAATAAAAAAGAAGTAATATGAACCATATTACTTCTTTTTTTTATCTAGTTTCTTTTCCTAAAATATTACTTAAAATCAAGTAATGCTCTTCTATTTCCTTTGGTATATCAATATGTTCTATATAATTTGCTCCTTTAGGTCCATATCCATTTTCATCATCTCTAAGTCTTGGTATTTCTCCAAGAATAAGTTCTTCATACCTATCTAAACTCCATATTCCATCAACTTCACTATTATCAAACTCCAAATTTTCATTTAATATTGGTATAAATGGAGCATAATTTAAGACTTTAACGTTATCTTTATTTTTTAAAACTTTTAAAAATCCTAAATATGTTCTAAGTTGCATTGTAGGATCTTGTATAAGTAATAATGAATCATAGTTAATATCTAATCTATCTAAAATTTCTATGGCTTTTATTGCATTATCACCACAATTAGTTGATTTATTCTCTATAATTATATCTTCCTTTGGCACGTTAAAATATTTTAATATTATTTCATATATAATATCTGCTTCAGCTTTATCATAAGTTTTTATATCACTATAATTTTTATGTTTTCTAACTGTTTCCCTAAGAAGATCAGTTGAATGGCCAATTCCTCCGCATATTAAAATTTTATTACAAAGCCTATTTTCATAAGCTTCTATAGCAACCTTAATATTATAAGTTATAGCACTTCCTAATAATATTAAAACATCTACTTTTTCAATGCCAAAATTCTTCTTTAAAGACTCCTTAGTAAGTTGACTAAAATCTCTTTTAGCTAAAAATTGTCCTATACTATTTAAAGAATTTATTTTATTTTTATCCATATCTTCTCCTAAATTTCTATTCATAAAAAATCCTGTAATAATAAAATTTACTTAATACACAATTTTTAAAGTTAATAGTTAATCTTAATCTTTTTTATAATTAGTAAACTTAAGCTCTTCAAAATTCATTTTGTGATTTTTTAAATTCTCTTCTGAAATAAGCTTATAATTATTTGTCATATCTCCATTAAATAAATATAATATTACATCTCTAAGCCTTGCATTCCATGCTCCTTCATTATGCGGTGCATCTAAGTCTTCATAAAGAACAAATTCATCCTTATATTTATACCCATTATCTAAAAGCATTTTACTTACACTTTTAACAGGCTCTGTTATAAGTCTTCCTTCTCCTGTTCCATAATCCATCCATAGTTTTAAATCATGATGTCCATAATTTTTAATCTTTTCAAACCCATTTTCATATGCCATCCAAAAGGCCGGAGAAAGCACTCCTAACTTTGAAAAGACTTCTGGGTTTCTCATACCTATATTAAAAGTAACCATTCCACCCATAGAAGATCCTATGAGAGCATTAAATTCTCTTTCTGGCTTTGTCCTAAAATTCTTATCTATGTATGGTTTAAGCTCTTTTATTAAGAAATCCTCGTAAAGTTCACCTTTTCCTTCTACTAAATAAATTTCTTCTCCTTTATTTATAAAGTTAAAATGAGCTAATTCTCTAATCCTATCAAAATTATTTGAAATTCCTACAATTATACATTCCTCTAATAAATTATCATCAATAAGATTTTCTATAACCTTATCTACATGCCATGATTTACCTGATAAAGACCATTCCTCAAAAAAACACTCCATACCATCATGAAAATATATAACATTATATCTTTTTTCATTTTTATCATAATCTTCTGGAAGATATACTAATATATCTCTATAATTCTTTAATTTACTTGCATACATATGTTTTATAACCTTTAATCTCATAACAAATTTCCTCCTATACAAATTATTTTATACAAATATGGTCTCAATTTACAATATATTTTTCTTAAAATTTTACATACTATTAATATAAAAGTTTAAGGAGTTGATTTCATGAAAAGTATAAATAAAAAAGTATATACAAAAGAAAAGTATTTAGCTAATGGTAATAAAACTCAAAACCAATGGTCTAAGAATCATCTTAACACAACTATAGAAGAGCCTGCACTTAATGAAAGTGGAATAGAAGCAAAGAAAAGAGGCTTCTAAGCAGTTAATAACCACTTAATTAAAAGGCTCTGTTTTAAGTAAATGTTGATTTTAGCTAGTCAAAAATTAAAGGTCATAATTTATGAAAGTTTAGTATCTAATAGTTTCATAAGTTATGACCTTTAGTATATTCATATAAACTTATTAGTTTCTTATAATTATTAATCGAATTTAGTCTTAAAGTTAGGATTATTATAAGATTCAAAGCAAAACATTTTTTTACTTTATGTAATTCCAGATTTGCACTTTCACTAATTATTTCAGAGGCTATATTTTTAAGTTGCTTAAATCTTTCTATATCATATACATCCTTTGAAGAAGCTAAACCTGCCTGTGCAATGGAATCTATTTCTGTAGCCCACCTTAACCATTTTTCCATATTATAACCTCACATTTTAATTAAAAATCTTTTTATTAATTATAGTATATTTTTATTAGATTAAAGATTACATTTTACATATAATGCCCACTTTTACATGTTTTTTACCCAGTTATGCACAAACTATTCCATATAATTTAAAATCTTGTTAGAATACATTTGTAATATCTCTTAAATGAAGTTTGTAATATTTATTTTAATAAGTAAGGAGTTGATTTATTTTGAAAAACACGCAAAAAGCTTTAATAGCCGTAATCGCAGTTATATTAACAACTCTTTTTTCTCCCTTAATACTTGAAAATATATTTTTAAATAACATAGCTTTATATCTAGAACAAAGAGTATTTTGCTTTACATCTATGGAAGCTCTTTCAAGTGTTATAAATTCAATCCTTGCTTTATTAGGAATATTATTAATTGCATATTCTGTACTTATAAATAAAAACAAATAATATTACTCAGTAATTTAAGTATATTACTTTAAATTTGGTAAGAAACCTTACATAAAATTACCACCATAACTATCATCCTAGGAATAGAACTGTCCACTCTATTCCTAGGATTTTTTGTTAAACTTTCTCTTTCTATTTTAGCTTTATAATAAAGTAATATTATGATAATATTTTTAATATAAAACTAATGATAATTATTTTGAAGGAGAATATATGACAAAAGAAACACATTCAACAGGTGGTATATGCATTTCTCTTATAATGCTCAACTCACTTATAACTCTATTTTTAATACCCTATGATATAGCTTATAAGATTTTATTAATAGCTTTATTTTTTCATTTTTCTTATATAGGATCTTTATTTCCAGACATAGATCACAGAAAATCTTCAATCAGTCAAATGTATCCATTTCTTTCTAAATATCTAGGAAGCAGATGTAGACATAGAGGTTTTACCCATAGCCTCTTATGTTTATCGATAATAATATTAATTCTTTATACAATTGTACATGTTAGTAACTTTAACATAATATTTTTAGTAATTTCTATGGGATTTATTTGCGGTTATGTATCTCATCTGATTTTAGACTTTTTTACCTCAGAAGGAATTGAGTTATTCTTTCCTTGGAAAGCTAACTTAAAAATAGCAAAAATCAAAACTGGATCAAAACTTGAAAAAATGATTAACAAATTACTTAAAATCGTTAATATTTTTCTTATCGGCTATAACATATACTTAATTTCATATAATATTTTAGGAATTAATTTATTAAGAACTATTGTTAACTAATAAAAAAACACTCTATATTATTTTTATATTGAGTGTTTTTAATTTTTTATATTTAATATTTGGAACAACATAATAATAATTTCATAAACTAATATTGTGAAATTGCTTTTTCAATATTATGTAAGGAGTTTTAGTTATGGTAAGAAGAAATTATAATCCAAATGAATATAATAATTATTATAATAATGACGAATCTGATTATTACGATAGATATAATAACAATTACCAAGATAGCTGTTATGATGATAACGGTTATAATGATAAATGTTGCGATGATAAATGTCGTGATGATAAATGTCATGATGATAAATGTTCTTTCGAAATAAAGTGTGGTTGTTGTAAACCTGGTCCAAGAGGCCCTATGGGCCCTAAAGGTGATAGAGGTTGTACTGGCCCTATGGGTCCTATAGGGCCTCAAGGTCCTCAAGGTCTTACTGGTCCTCAAGGCCCTCAAGGTCTTACTGGTTCTACTGGTCCTCAAGGCGACCCTGGCCCTACTGGACCTCAAGGTGATCCTGGCCCTGCTGGCCTTCAAGGTCCTCAAGGTGATCAAGGTCCTGTTGGTCCTCAAGGTACTCAAGGTCCTGATGGTGACATCGGTCCTACTGGTCCTCAAGGCCCTCCTGGTGTTCAAGGTCCTGCTGGTCCTACTGGTCCTCAGGGTATTCAAGGTTTTGTTGGTCCTATTGGCCCTATTGGCCCTCAAGGTCCTCAAGGTCCTACTGGTCCTACTGGTCCTCAAGGTCCTCAAGGTCTTACTGGCCCTGCTGGCCCTACTGGTCCTCAAGGTCCTGCTGGTTCTCAAGGTCCTATTGGCCTTCAAGGACTTCAAGGTGAACCTGGAAGAAACTTTAATGATACACTATTAGTTAGTTATTCAGCTACAGCAAGTCAAAATATTAATGCCAATGGTATTTTCACTTATAATGTTCAAAATCCTAATGGCTCAACATTCACAGCAATAACAGCTAATATAACAAATGGAACATTTACAATAAATGAGGCTGGAAGATACCTATTTATGTGGTCATTTAATTTAGACAATATAAATCCTTCTACTGCTAGTGCATTGGTTTCTTTATTTAAAGGTAATTCTAGAGTATTTTTATCTGGAACTCCTAGGGTTGAACCTGGGCAAATAGGAGTTGTTAATGGAAGTATTGCTGTAAATGCTAATGCTGGTGATGTATTTACATTAGTCAATAATTCTACAAGAAATGTTTTAGGCCAAATAGTATCAGTACCAATTGCTGTAACTCCAGCCATTTTAGGAGAATCTACTGGTATAAACACTGGAATAGGTTCATGGGTTCAAATAGTTAGAGTTGCTGATTAATAAAAAAATAAAAGACCATACACTAGTATGGTCTTTTATTTTTATCTTATAGCTGTTATAACATCTGTCTTAGCAGCCTTTCTAGCTGGAAGTATTCCAGCAACAAACCCAATTATTAAACAAAAAGCAAGAATACCTAAAATTAATGAAACACTTGGAACTGCTATTTTTTCTATAGCTTGTCCCATCATATTTTGTGTTATTGATCTTGCTGCCGAATTTATACCCCATGTTGCTAAGCCACCTAATATTATGGAGATAAATCCTCCAGTAATTGATATTGCACAAGCTTCTCCGACAAAGATTTTTATAACATCTTTTATGCTTCCACCAATTACTTTAATCACTCCAATTTCTCTATTTCTTTCATATATAGCCATATCCATAGTATTGGTTATACCTAAAGCAGCTACTAAAAGAGAGATTCCTGCTAATGATCCAAGTATTATACTTACACCTAATAGCATGGATCTTGTTTGTTTTTCAAATTCCTTAAAGGAATTTGTTTGATATCCCATGTCTCTTAATATACCTTCATAAGACTCTAACATTTCTTTATCATCAACTCTAACATCTATTCTTTCATAGGTTGTAAGCTGTTCTTTCAAATATTGCTCATCCACAAATGGAGCACTTTTTATCATATCGTCAACAAGTTTACGTGAACCCTGAATTTCATAGTTGCTCTGGCCATTTCCACTTGTTAAAACCCCAACAATATTACAAGTTACTTGCTTGCTCTTTATTGGATTTCCATTTTCATCTACTCCAAAATCTTCTCCACCTAATTTTACTCTTTTTCCAATAAGCTGTTGAAATTCAGAATCGTCTTTAACCTTTTCTTCCCAAGTATACCCTAATAGTTCCTTTGCTACATCATATCCAAGTAATAATTCCTTGCTTCGTGGTCTAGGAGTCTTTCCTACTAAAATAGAACTTTCTGGAATCAAATTTGCCTTATCATTAGCTAATACCCTTGAATATGTTTGTACTTTCCCATACTTTATTTGAGTATGAGCATACCTTTTAGGCATTACCTCAGAAAAATATCCTAAATTATTTAATTCTTCAACATTTTTATCTGTTAATTTACTTTTAGAACTCTCCTCATCTTTACCATCTGTTTCTCCACCCCAATTAGGATATATATTTATTACAGATGTATCCATTAAACTTTCCATTTCATAAGTTAAGTATCGTTCAAAGCCGTTTGTTATAGAACTTATTATAAAAATTGCAAGACAGCCAATTATTACACCCATCATTGTAAAAATTGTTCTTGTCTTCCTTTTCCACATATTTCTCCATATTATGGATAATAAATCAGTAAATCTCATAAGCAATCACCTAAAATCTAAATAAACTTTTTATAAAGGATACTAAGCCTAATTTACCTCTTTTTTGTGGTTCTTCATTTACAACCATCATGGCTGGAACTTTACATGAAGTTGTCTCTGTGTATTGTTTTCCAGTTGTATCTTCATAGGTTATTTCAATAGAGGCATCTCTTTCTTGTTCAGATGGTGTTATTGCTATATCCATATACTCTTCACCTTCAACATCTATTCCCCCTATATTTTGTTCTATAACTTCTGTATCTATAGTAACCTTGGCCTTTACATTCTTAACTTTAGTTTTACTATCATTTCTTAAAGCGGCACTAATGGCACCTTCACTAGGTGTAACTCCACTTATACTTAAGCTTGGAGTATTTTGAACCATTATTCCAACTATTTTAGTTATTTCTTCTTGTTCTTTACCTTTTTCATTGAACATAACACTAGTAACGAAATTGTGTACCCCAGCCTTTATATTAGGATCACTTGCTAAGGTTATGCTTATATACTTAACATCATTTCGTGCTATACTCCCAACATATATTTCATTTGTTGTTCCCACAGGCATAAAGCCATCTAAAGTGCCTTTTCCCTCTACATTTACGATTTTAAGTGATACTCCATAAAGACTATTTCCACTTATATTTTCAACCTTAAAGGTTAATGTAAATGGCATTCCTGGTTCCACTACATCCTCATCTGTTGTTACTGAACTTATTATTAAATCTTTTGACTGAATGTTACTAGCTTGAGGTGATACTTGCTCTCCCCCATTTAAATTATTACCATTATTTTCTCCATTACCATTTTCATTTCCCATTTCAGATAAGGCATTAGAAACCTTATCTGTAAAAGCAAAAGTCTTTTGTGGAACTGATACTGTTGTCAGTATAGTAGCTAAAGCTAAAACTAAACTTAAATTTCTTTTTTTCATATTTTACCCCCTAAATTTCCCAATTTATATAAACACTAATTTTTGTTTATTAACTTTTACAAAGAAGACCATCTTCCATCTTTATTACTTTATCTGCATATTCATAAACTACTTGAGAATGAGTTACTACAATAAAGGTTGTATTAAATTTTTTATTTAAATCTTTTAATAAATCTAATATTTCTATAGTAGTTTTACTATCTAAATTTCCAGTTGGTTCATCAGCTAAAATTACACTTGGATTATTTACTAAAGCTCTAGCTATAGATACTCTTTGTTGTTGTCCTCCTGATAATTCAGAGGGTTTATGATCCATCCTATCAGCTAATCCAACTCTTTCAAGCATTGATTTTGCTCTTTCTATTCTTTCTTTTTTAGGAACTCCAGAAAAAATTAATGGCATTTCTACATTTTCCAAAGCTGTTAGTTGAGGCATTAGATTGTAACTTTGAAATATAAACCCCATATTTCCTCTTCTAAATAAAGCAAGTTCATTCTCATTTAATCCTTCAATATGATAATCATTTATAACTATTTCTCCCTCATCACAAGGCATTATTCCCCCTAAGATATTCAAAAAAGTTGATTTACCTGATCCAGATTCACCTATAATAGCAGTAAATTCGCCTTTATTTATGGTTAAACTTATACCTTTTAATATTTCAACGGAGGTATTTCCAACTTTAAAGGTTTTCTTTATATCTTTACATTGAATTACCATGATTTCCCCCTTTTCAAAAGATTACAGACTTTCCCTTTAAACAATATATTTTTACAAATTCTCACAATTAAGTATATCTTTATTGAATTTAAACTTAATAACAAATTAATTACTGTACCATGAATATTAAGTAAATAAAAATAAAATAAAATGTAAAAAGCTTATAATTAGTTTAAAACTAATTATAAGCTTTCTATACTTTTCTGATTTTAAAATATTTATTCTTCTATTAACTCTTCTATAAGTTCTTCTAATTTTTCAGGTTCAACTGTAGGTGCAAATCTAGCTATAACCTCACCCTCTTTGTCAATTAAGAACTTAGTGAAATTCCATTTTATCTCATCACCTTCTGTAGTAAATCCTAACCCCTTTAATTTATCATAAAAACCTAAGGATGATTCATCTTCTTTTGCCATTGGAGCTTCTTTCTTTAAAAACTTATATAACTCATTGGCATTCTCTCCATTTACGTCTATTTTGGCAAAAGTTTTAAATGTTGTACCATAATTTAGTTTGCAGAAGCCTGAAATCTCTTCATTACTCCCTGGTGCTTGATCAAAGAACTGATTACATGGAAAATCTAATATCTCAAATCCTTTATCTTTATACTTGTCATAAAGCTTTTGTAATCCTTCATATTGAGGAGTAAATCCACAACCAGTTGCAGTATTAACTATTAAAAGTACTTTTCCCTTATAATCACCTAGAGAAACTTCATTTCCTTCAACATCTTTAACTTTAAAATCATATAACATGTTAATCTCTCCTTTTAAATCATCTTGTTTCCCAAATTTAATTTATCCTATTTGAAAAATTTTAATCTAATTATAAATTTTAAAAATATGTTTTTTCTATTCCATTAAAACTTGTATTTAATCTATGAAATTATTTTCTTTACCGTTATGTCATTTTTAATTAATTAAAAATTAATTTTATTAAATATTTATTATTAATTATATGATTATAAAGTTTCAATGTCAACAAAAAAATCTACTAACAAATAATATTTATTAGTAGATTTTTATTTCTATTTGATTACTTAAGATTTATTAAAAATTACTTCCTGCTAAATAGCCTGTTGAAAATGCCATTTGAAGATTATATCCCCCTGTTTCAGCATCTATATCTATAACTTCTCCTGCAAAATAAAGATTTCTTATAAGTTTTGATTCCATAGTAGAAGCATTTATCTCCTTAACCTTAACTCCTCCTGATGTTACCTGAGCAGCCTTTATTGTTAAGGTTTCTCTTGCAGTAAGCTTCATTTCTTTCATATAAGCTATGATTTTATTTTCATCTTCCTTCTTTAAATCACTAGCTTTAATCTCTGTTAATCCTAGCATTTCAAATATTTGCTTTAAAAAGTTTTGAGGTAATATTCCCTTTAAGTTATTTAATACAGTCTTATTAGGATTACTTCTTATTATTTGAGATAATTCCTCTTTAGATTTATCTCTTAAAAAATCTAAAGTTAGTTCAACTTCTCCTTGATCTAAAGCTTTAGTTATATAAGAAGATAACTTTAAAACTGCTGGGCCAGATACTCCAAAGTGAGTAAATATCATATCTCCAAATTTCTCATATTTCTTCTTTTTGACCTTAGCTGAAACAACTACATCCTTCATAGCTACTCCTTGAAGATTTTTCACAAAATCTTCCTTAGTAACAATAGGAATTAATGCTGCATGAATTGGAGTTATTGTATGGCCATACTTTTCTAATATACTGTACATTTCTCCATCTGAACCTGTGTTAGGGAAACTCTTTCCTCCAGTGGTTATTATGATTTTATCGCCTAAAATCATTTTGCCATTGTCAGTAATTACTCCCTTTATTTCACTGTCTTCTATTACTAAATCACAAACCTTAGTATTATATAAAACCTTTATATTGCACTCATTTAATTCATTTTTAAATATGCTTATTACCTCTTCTGCAGTATCACTTTTAGTGTATACTTTCTGATCTAATTCAACCTTATATTCTAAGCCTTTCTTGCTTAAGTAATCTAAAAGTTGATAGTTTGAAAAAGTGTACAATGCACTATACATGAATTTATTATTTGTAACTATCTTATCAAAGAATTCCTCTATATCTCTATTGTTTGTTATGTTACATCTTCCTCCACCAGTAAGCCTTAACTTCTTACCAATTTCATTATTTCTCTCTATTAGTATAACTTCATCATTAGCTGATGCTGTTAAGGCTGCCATTATACCAGCAGGGCCTCCCCCAACTACTATTACCTTTTTCTTGCTCATTTGTTTCCTCCAAATTTTTAACTTCTAAATATTATATACTTTTAATTTTTATTCAATATATTTTATCTATTAAAACTTTTTTCTACTTTCAAAAAACTTAATATATGAAAATTATATATGTATTATACACTAAAAAAGGGGAGTAAAACTATATAATAATTTCACTCACCTTAAAGTTAAAATTTATTTTTTATTTGACATCAATTACTTTATAATCTTTTATATCACTTAGATTACTTGTTCTATGCCAATAAACAAGCTCTAAATGATTATCTATATCTATATCTTCAAACTCTAAAATATACTCTCCTTCTCTTTCTGGATTTTCATAAAATCCTCCTAAAATTCTTTGTCCATACTCATCCTCATCTTTTACTTCTCTTAACATAATATCCCTAAATAGAGTTAAAGGATTATAGTTACTCTTAAAGTAGAATTTTATTTTACCATCTTCCCTTTTAACCTCATAAAATCCTCCCTTTAAATCTTCTCCATAGTTCATCTCCACAGGATATTTTATTCCATCCTTCTCTTCTAACTTAATATCTAATTCTTCTTTATACTCTTCATCTATCCTTGCATAAATAACTTTTATATCTTCAGCATTTTTTATATCTTCATATTTAATATTCGGAAAATTAAGTACTGATACAGTTCTAGGAATAATTAATGATGTATCTTCCATTACTGTACCATCCCACCATCCATATGCTTTTCCATCAACCATTAAATAAAATATTGAATTATCTTCAAATGCTCCAAGTCCATCAAACCAAAGTTTAGATTCAACAATATTTCCTTCAATGGAATTTATTTTTATATTTTTATCTACTCTTTCATTAACTCGTACTTTTTCTATATCCCTAAAACTTGAACTAAAATCTACTTTAACATTAAAATCAGCACTTATATAAGTATCATTTTCTTGAACCTTTGTTGCAACTAAATTTAACTCTCCAATTTCTCTCAACTTTTTATCTGTTGTATTTATCTCAGCAGTTAATATTGCTGTATAATCATCTAAATAAGTTACATCAGTTCCAGAACCCCAAGAATGTACTCCAAACTTATTCATATTAATATCAACTCTAAAGTTATCTTCTTGTACTAATCCTTTTAAAGCTACAGGACTTTCAACCTTAACTCCTACAAGCAAGTCAGTTGGAGTTCCTACTATATTATCTATTGTAAACTTGTATCCATCAACTTCTTTTGTTTCCCCTATATAATTTGTGTAATCTTCAAACCCTTTAAAGAAGCCAAGTTCTCTGTATATATCACCTATAATTGGAATATTAGCAGCTATTACTGGCTTACTTATAACTCCTGCTGTGAGTATTCCTAAAGCTAGAGTAGCTGCAATAGCTGATTTCTTAAACTTTTTATTTTTTCTATCTTTTATAGTATTTTTAATTTTTTTTCTTACTCTCTCTTTTCCTATTTCGCCTAAATCTACCTTTGCTATTTCTATTTCATCAATATTAATCTCATCTATTTTATCTAAAATATCCTTTGGATTCATCTTATACATTCCTCCCCTTAAACTTAGCCTTCAACTTATTTCTTGCTCTAAAAATTCTAAGATTTATAAACTTATTAGTTAATCCCATTTTCTTGCTTATCTCTTCACTAGTTTCCTCTAAATAAAATTTTCTTAAAAATATTTCCCTATCAATATCCTTCATAGAATTTATCTCTTTAGTTACCATGTCCAATTGATTTTTACTATGACATTGACTAGCTAAGCAAACCTCTTCTGATACATTAACATCTGAAATATCTAAAGTTTTTGAATGTCTTACTTCTTTTCTTAATATATCTATTGCTGTATATCTTGAAATAGCTAAAACCCAAGGATAAAACTTTTCCTCCTCCTTATTAAAATGATGTATATTATCCCATATTTTTAAGAGAACATCATTTACACATTCCTCACTTAGTTGTCTATTATTTAAAACTCCATAAGCAACTTTAAAAATAACATTAGAATAATTATCTATAACGTAATCTAAAGCCGTTATATCCCTCTTTTTTAATTGCCTAAGGAAGTTCCCCTTATTTATCATTTAAATTTCCTCCTACTAAAACTGAAAGTACTTTCATAGTTTCAATAATATATTCGTAATAAACTTTAGAACTATTTCAATATTTAAAAAATTTTATAAAAAAGGTTTGATTCACAATGTAAATCAAACCTTTATATTAAAGTCTTAATAATAATTACTCTATAAATCATATTATATTTTAAATATTTCAATCATAGCTTCAAAAAGTAAAAACATAATTATTGTAATAATTAATCCTGGTGCAATATAAATTAAAAGTGCAATAGACTTATTTTTAATCTTTTCTGCTTTAATAAATAAAAATCCTAAGAAAAAGTATATTATTAAAAAGAAATACTGTGATTGAAAACTATCCATTTATTTCCTCTCCTGTATTTTACTTAACCCTTAATACAAATAATTCTTCAAGCAATTTGTATGTCACCAAAACATAATACTATAAGAAAGAAACTTTTTTTGTAGAAATTTGGCATAATGATAAATTTTTCACATAAATTTATTATTTAAGTTCTTAAAATCAATATTGAAACATATATTATAGCCAGTAGTATTTCAAACTTTATAAAGGAGGTTTTCTTATGAATTCACTATTGCCACAAGCAGTTAATCTCTTAAGTTTTATACATTCTGGTGAAACTTTCATAGTAAAAGATCTTTTCCCTAAAATAATTTGGGATAAGCTATCACTGACAGAAAAGAGAACCTTAGAATCTGCATTTCTTAAATATATAAATAAAAAAAATGATTTAAGAATCAAAGCACTAAATGAAATCAGAGAAGGTCATCAAGTTTATAAAAAACTTTAGAATAAAATTCATTTGATAATAAATAAAAAATAAGCAATTTAAAATTAAATTGCTTATTTCTAATTTCTATTCTATAGATTTAAATTTTTCTTGTATTCCATAGGACTACATCCCTTTAAATTTTTAAAAACTCTATTAAAAGTTTTAACACTATTAAAGCCTGCTTTAAAAGCAACATCTGTTATACTATTTTCCTCATTTAATAATAGCCATTCAGATTTTGCTATTCTGAAATTATTTAAATAATCTATAAAAGTCATTCCTGTATTTTCTTTAAAAAATCTTGTGAAATAAAATTTACTAAAACCCGCTACCTTTGATATTTCATCTAAAGTTATACTCTTATCATAATTCTTTTCCACATACTGCATTACACTATCTAACTTTTCTAATCGCTCTTTTTGTTTTTCAATATTTTCACTTTTGCCAGTATCTTTAGGAAGAGATCTCAAAAGTATCCCTGCTAAATCATAAAGTCTAGCTTTTAAAAAAAGTTTATATCCTTCCTTTGCCTCTTCATGTTCTCTTATAATATCCTTAATTTGTTTTTCTAACACTTCGTGAATTTCATCTTCTTTACTAAGCAACTTACAATTAGAAAACATAGGCTTTAATGTTAATCTATCCTTAGTTCCAGAATTAAAGCTATCATATATTGACATTCTAAACTGGATAACAGCTCTAATGCTTAAATTATTTTCCTTTAGAAAATAATGAACTTCTCCTGGTCCAATTATAAGAATATCTCCTTTATTTAGGTTGTAACATTCTTTGTTTACTCCAGCCTTTAATTTCCCATTCACTATATATATTATTTCAATATCTTCATGCCAATGATGTGGTGTGCTTATATTTCCATCATTAAAGAAAAATCTCATGGGAAAATCAGCTTCTAATACTGTTTTTTCAAAATATCCCTTCATATATCCATTTCCCTTTTAAAACATTAAAATTAGGCATATTATACTTCCTCCCTTATACTTAATTTTATTATATATTATGTAAAGAAATAATTTGTAAATATATTGTTTTATTGTTTATATTCTACTTAATGAAATAAGAGTTGTATAAAATATTTGCTAATTTACACAACTCTTATTCTTTAATTTATCTTAATTAAAATAAATATAGGCTTACATATTATAAACTCTAAAACTTTATTCTTACGCCTTCTTTACCTGATTTGTAAATATTACATATCATCTTTTGAGTTTTTAGTGCCTCTTCTCCTGTTATCTCTGGTTCAATTCCATTTTTTAATGCCTCATAGAAATTCTTTATCTGCTTTTTATGACTTGTTCCCCAATATCCTTTAACTCCATTTCCATAGTCAAAAGTTTCATTCGGATCATTATCAGCAATCAATTCTCTCCCATCATTAAATTTTATATGGGCTCTATCTGCTATCATTTTTACTATTCCATTTTCACAATGTAATTCAATCTCAACTGGTGCATCATAGGAATAATAATTTACTGCATGAAAAGCCGTAAGGACTCCATTTTTATACTTTATAACACCCTCTGCACTATCTTCAACTTCTATTATTTCATGTGCTCTGTTACTTATGTTAGCATCTATATAATCAATATCATCATTAATAAACCATCTCATTAAATCCATTGTATGGATAGCTTGGTCTATTATTACACCTCCACCTTCTTTATCCCAAGTTCCTTTCCAATCACTATTAGTGTAATATTCATCTGAACGATCCCAAGTAACCTCTAACTTACCAGCTTTAATCTTGCCTAAATCACCTGATTCTAAGGTTTCTTTTATTAGTTTAGAACCTGGGTTATATCTATTTTGAAAAATAACTCCTAAAACTGTCTTATTATCCTTAGCTGCCTTAACCATTTTTTCTCCATCTTCTAAACTTATAGACATAGGTTTTTCTGTTAAAACATTTATCCCTAAATTAGAAGCATATATAGAAACCTCTGGATGAAGATAATGTGGAAGACATATATGTACCACATCTAAATTTTCTTTTTCAAACATCTCTTTATAATCTAAATAATAATTACAATTATACTCATTTCCTTTATTTTTAGCTCTTTCTTCTTTTATATCGCAAACAGCTACTATCTCTGTATTTTCAATTCCTTTTATTGATTGAGCATGCATAGGAAAAATATTTCCACAACCAACTATTCCAACTCTAAGTTTTTTCATAATAACCTCCTCCATAAACTCACCTTTTATATAGTAGATAAATATTACATCTAAAATTTTAACACTTCTTAAAATTAATACTTATTCAAAATAAACTTAGCTAGGATTTAAACTAGTGTTGATTTTTAGCTAGAAATACAAGACTTCCTTAATTGATAATTAAGTCTTAAGGACTAGCTAAAAATCAACTTTCATTTAAAACCTAATTAAAACGCTCTATATTAACTTACCTAAATATTCTACTCCAAGTTTTAATCCTTCTTTTACTTTTTCCTCAGAACCTTCATATACAGGATCCTCATGCTCTATGCTTAAAACTCCGTCATATCCTACTTCTTTTAATTTATCTATAAATGCTTTCCAATCAATGTCTCCAAGGCCTGGCATTCTATACCTCCAATATCCAAAATCTTCAGTTGTTGAAAGAATCTTATTCCACTTTCCATATTTGCTTAACTTATCTTCAAATATTTCAGTATCCTTAGCATGTGTGTGGAAAATTCTATCCTTAAATTCCTCTATTGGTTCAATATAATCTATTAATAAGTGCTTTAAGTGTGATGGATCATAGTTTAGTCCAAAATTCTTGTTTGGAACTCTTTTAAACATTTCTCTCCAAAGCTCTGGAGTAAAAGAAATTGTTCCTGGATACCCTTGAGTTTGCCATCCATTCATATCACAGTTTTCAATTATAACCTTAATTCCTCTATCCTCTGCATATTGAACTAGCTCTTTAAAAACTACTTCAAATTCATCAAAATTTTCTTCAAAAGTTTTATCTGCATTTCTTCCTACAAATGTCCCCACTGCTGGTACTCCAAGCATTACTGCGGCATCTACACATTTCTTAAAATGATTGTTGATAAAAGCTCTTCTTTCTAAATCTTTATCTAAGTTGTTATCATAGTAAGCTAAAGAGGATATCTTCAATCCTAAATCTTCAAAGTATTCCTTTATTCCCTCTGCCTCTTCCTCAGTAAGATTAGCAACATCTATATCACTTCCAGAATAATCTCTATCATTTGTTCTTGGCCAACATGAAATTTCTAAAGCCTCAAATCCATACTCCTTAGCTAACTTTGCCTTTTCCTTCAATGGCATATTGCCAAGACATCCTGTTAAATATCCTAAATACATAATAAATCCTCCCATACATTTAAAATCTTTAAATTCTTGATTTAACTTAAACTTTTCATTTTATACTATTGTTTTAAGGTATTCTAATCCTTCTTGTACACTTTCAATTGGAGACTTTGTAAAAAACTCTTGCTCAACTATAATCCATTCTAAATTATTTTCTTTAGCCTTTTTTACAATAGACTCTATATCTAATATTCCATTTCCTATTTCCGTTGAATTCTTTTCTTTATTAGCCACAATCATATCTTTAATATGAATAAGTTTTATTCTATCCCTATGTTCCTCCATATAAGAAACAGCATTTATTCCTGCATATTCAATCCAATAAGTATCTAATTCACTTATTATTTCTTTATTAAATCTTTCAAATAATAAATTTAATACTGACTTTTCATTAAACTTATTAAACTCATGATTATGATTGTGATATCCTAAAACCAATCCATTTTTACTGCATATATATGAGGCCTTATTTAATATATCTGAAACTTCCTTTACATCATTTTCATTATTAAAAGAAGCATACGGACAAATAATATACTTATTTCCTATATCTAAATTTAATTTTATAACTTCATCTAAATTATCTCTTAAATCATTTAAAGGTACATGACTACCACAAGAACTTAAATTTAGCTCCCCTAAAACTCTTTTTAATTCTGCACTACTTAGATTTCCATAGCCAGCAAATTCGACACCATCATACCCCATGTTAGCTATTTTTTTTAAAGTTCCAATAAAGTCTTTCTCACACTCTTCCTTTACACTCCAAAGCTGAAGTCCTATTTTCATCCTACCTCACCACCTTTATATAACCTTAAATAAAACCTATTTATTAAATGACTAGCTAAAAATCAATGCTCCTCTAGACAGAACCATTTAAATATACTGGTTGTCCTGTTTTTGAAGACTCATATATTGCTTCAAGTATTTCTGTTACTACTAAGGCTTCCTCAGGTTTTACCACTGGCTCTAAATCGTTTATTACACAATTTATCCAAGACTTAGCTTCTAAATCTCCTGGTTCTTCTGACTCTCCTTCATAGAAGTCGACTCCTCCAGCTTGTAAATCTATTTTCTTCTCATAAAGTCTACTGTACTTTTCTCCATTTAAAGTTAATCCATTTTTCATATCAGCTCCACCTTCAGTTCCACAAAGAGTTGTCTTTGCTTCATCAACTTCAAGTGAATTTAAGGCCCAACTTGACTCTAAAACTATTGTTGCTCCATTTTCCATTGTTATAAATCCAAAAGCTGAATCCTCAACAGTAAACTTTTCCGGATCCCATGGTCCCCATGCATTAGCTGCATTTTCCTTATTACCTAATTTATGATAAACATTTCCTACAACGTATTTTGGCTTATGATTATTCATCATCCATAAAGTTAAATCTAATGCATGAGTTCCTATATCTATTAAAGGACCTCCGCCTTGTTCAAACTCATTTAAGAAAACTCCCCAAGTTGGAACTGCTCTTCTTCTTATTGCATGAGCTTTTGCAAAGTATATCTCTCCTAATTCTCCAGCCTCACAAACCTTATGAAGATAATCTGAATCCAATCTAAAACGATTTTGATATCCTATTGTTAGTTTTTTACCTGTTATCTTTGCTGCTTCAAGCATTTTTCTTGCTTCTTCTGATGTCTTAGCCATTGGTTTTTCACACATTACATGCTTACCAGCTTCTAAAGCATCTATAGTTATAAAGCTATGAGATCTATTTGGTGTACAAACATGTATAACTTCAATTTCTTCATCTTTTAAAAGTTCTTTATAATCAGAATAAACCTTTGCATTCTCTATACCATATTCTTTGGCAGCTTTTTCTGCCTTCTCTATTTCTAAGTCGCAAAATCCTATTAATTCAACTTCCTTAATCTTTGATAATCCTGGTAGATGCTTACCATTAGCAATCCCACCACAACCTATTATTCCAACTTTAACTATTCTACTCATAAAATTCACTTATTTATTTGAATATTGCTTTAAAATAAATAAGCTTTCTCACTCCCCTCATATTTTTTATCTTAAATTTAAATTAACGAATTGACTCTTTCCAAGGATTTCTCCCTCTTATTTACAACTCCATTCTATACCATCCATTCCCAAAATACTTGTCATTAATTGCTTACTTCTTCTCATATATTGCTTATTTTTTATATTGTATAAATCTCTAAATTTCCTAATGGATACTAAAAAAAATAATGACCAAAAATAAAATTATAAATAATACAAACTTTTCAAAATAAGTTCATGGTTTAAATTAGTATTGCTTTTTAGATAGTACCCTAAGACCATATTCTTAAAAACAAAATAAAAAAACACTAACTTTCAATAAAGTAACTCTGTACTTTAATAAGTTAGTGCTCTTTTTACTTGGATAAACTCCATATTATATTTATAACAAGTCTATTTCCAACTTTTTTAGCTTCTATCTTTTGTCCTTGTTTCTCTACTAATAATTTAACTATTGCCAAGCCTAAGCCAGTATTTTGTCCAGTTCTCATTCTATCTCTAGTAAAAAACTTTTCAAAAATTCTATTTATATCTTTAGCTTCCAGTGCTTCAGCTTTATTAGAAAACTCTATTATTATATTATTTTTTTCTTTTCTTAAGGATATTTTAACCTCCCCTTCTCCATGCTTTATTATATTTTCAGTTAAGTTTGTAAATATCCTGTTTAGGGATTCTTTATCACCTAATACTATATTTAATCCTTCTTCAATTTCAATTTCCGGTTCTCCAAACTTCTCATATAAAGTTTCATAAAAAGCTGCAATAATTTCTCCTAAAACTATTTCTAGTTTAATAGGTTCAAGGGTAATTTCATATTGATCTGCTTGAATTCTAGATAAGCCATAAAAGTTAGTTATTAATCCATTTAAAACTGAAGCTCTTTTTTCTATTATTTTTAAATACTCTCTTTTTTCATCTTCCTTTAGATTCTCATCATTTAATAAGTAAACATATCCCATTATTGATGTTAAAGGGGTTCTTAAATCATGTGACATATTGGCTATGGCATCTCTTAGCTCCATATCCTTTTCTTTATAAATCGCTTCTTTTTCTTTTTTATCATCAATTAGTTTATTTATTTCTATTATTAAATTTTCAATATTTTTATTTGGAACTCCTAATCTTAACTTCTCAGTCTTTCCCTCTCTATTTAGTCTTTTTAAATCTAAAGTTATTTTATTTATTTCTCTTTTTTTAAAAATCAAATTTATAACAACAATAATAAGGATTGCGGAAAGCAATCCTATTATAAAAAGGTCCAATATACTTCCTCCTTATTTAACTTCTTGTTTTTTCATAACTAAAAGTCCTAAAATTAAAAATACTATTGTATTCACTATTCCTACTATTATATTTGTTCCTATAATACTATCAGTTAATCCAATACTAACTAATTCTTTTAAAGGATTAAATAATAAGTAAGGATAAATCAAAGTGAAAACTCCTCCATAAAGGCTATCTAATATAGAAAATACTATTGGTACTCCTGAAACTATTCCTAAAATTATCACCACAGCTAATGTTTCTTTTTTAATGATTATAGTTATTAAATCATATAAGGCTAATGCACTTAAATATATTGGAAATGCTACTAATAATCTATATATTACATCTAAAAAGTCAGAAAAACCATTTGGTCCAACTAATCCAAAAATATATGATGTTACTATCATAGTTATTACTGCTGCTATTTCCATAATTAAAAATATTATTACTTGTGCTATATATTTACCTAAATATATTTTTTCTCTTGATAAAGTTGAAGAAACTAAGTTTTTAAGAGTATTTTCCTTATATTCTTCCATAGGTACATCCATAAATGCAAGCATCATAAAAGAAATTGCACCTATAAAATTAATTGCTGTAAAAGCTAATGGTGAGAAATCCATCACAGTAGAGGTTGCTCTCATCATATTACTAATAGCCACTCCAGCTACCACTATAAGTAAATTAAAACCTAAAGAAATTGTAATATATAAAAATGGCCTTCTTGATGTCTTATAAAGTTCTGCTTTTATTAGATTAAGCATTATTTTCACCTCCAATAAGATTTATAAAATAATCTTCTAAATTAACTCCAACTCTTTCTAGAGAATAAACATCTACTCCACCTTCTACTAAAGCTCTATTTATTCTCTGTGGATTATCTAACTCTCTATAAACTTTTATAAATCCATCTGGTAAAATCTCGTATGAATTATTCTTTAATGCTTGTTCTAATATTATAGAGGCTCTCTTACAGTCATCAACCTTAATAAGTAAATGGTGTCTACATTTTTCATTAAGTTCTTCCTCTGAAATTTCCTCTACTATTTTTCCATCTTTTAAAAATCCGTAGCAATTTGCAAGTTGTGATAATTCTCCCAATATGTGACTTGATACTAAAATTGTAACTCCATTTAATTTATTTAATTTTAAAAGTACTTCACGTACTTCTCTAATTCCCATAGGATCCATTCCATTAGTTGGCTCATCTAAGATAAGAAGTTCAGGTTCTCCTAAAAGTGCAAGAGCTAATCCAAGCCTTTGTTTCATACCTAAAGAAAACTTTTTAAATTTCTTATTTCCTACATCACCAAGTCCAACCATTTCTAATACTTCATCAATAGATTTTTCTCCTACTATTCCTCTTTGAATTCTATAATATTCAAGATTTTGCTTAGCCGTAAAAAATGAATAAAATGCTGGAGTTTCTATTATATTTCCTATTTTTTTATGCTCTAAAAGTTTTTCCTTCTCATCTATTTTTCCAAAAAGCTCTATTTCCCCAGAATCAATATTTGCTAGAGATAAAATCATCCTTATTAAGGTTGTCTTACCTGCACCATTCTTTCCGACCAATCCATATATATCACCTTTTTTTAAATTCATGTTTAAGTTATCAAGAACAATCTTCTTGCCATATCTTTTGTTTAAATTCCTTACAGAAATTATATTTTCCAAAGTTCCTTACCTCCTAATAAGTTTTTCTCTGTATTTCTCTCTATGTTTATATAATAAACCCTAAGTCTCAAAATACCTTAAAGAAACCCTTAAGAAAGTCTTAAGTTTTTTATTAACTCTTTTTTAAATGGCTCTATTTTAAGTGTAAATTACTCCATTTTAAAGCCAACACCCCATATAGTTTTTATATAATCATTTTCACTATCTAAAGCTCCTATTTTATTTCTAAGATTACTTATGTGAACATTTATAGTGTTGTCATCACCAAAAAACTCTTCTTCCCATACAGTTTCAAATAAATTTCCTTTTGTAAAAACTCTTTTAGGATTGCTTACTAGTAATTCCAATATTTTAAATTCCTTTGAAGTAAGTTGAAGTCCTTCTCCATTAACTCTTACTTCTCTACTTTTAGGTTCTAGAATTAACTTTTTGTATTTCAATGTTGTGTTTTCCTCTTTTTTATTGCTTATTATTTTATTTCTTCTTAAGTGAGCCTCAACTCTAGCTAAAACCTCCTGAACATCAAAAGGCTTTGTTACAAAATCATCTGCGCCTAACCTTAAAACATTTATTTTATCCTCTACTGTTGTTTTAGCTGATATAACCATTATAGGAGTATTCTTAATCTTTCTAATCTCCTCAATAAATTCTTCACCAGTTATTCCTGGCAACATGAGATCAAGTAATACAATATCAAACTCAAAAAATTCCAAACACATTTTCCCCTCTGAGCCAGAAAACGCTTGTCTAACATTATAACCTTCCTTAGTAAGAATTTTACTTAACAAGCCGTTTATATCTATATCATCCTCTACAATCAAAATATTTCCTAATTTATTTTCACTCATAATTATCCACCTATTTAAACACTCTTAAAGTTTATATTATAATAACAATAACTTTAACAGTACTAACTCCTTTATAACTAAACATAATATTTCTTTCACAAAAATAATACCATATTATTACATGATATTTTGTTTAAATTTTACTTAATTTTTATTTCTATTTATTAGATTAGCCTCTAATTATATTTTAAATAACTTAAAAGAGAGTAATTAAATTATATATTTATAAAAAATAATAATTTAATATACTCTCTCTTTATTAGATTTCTATGCTTTTAATCATTATTAAGCATAGGTTTTTTCATCATATATTTCTTTTATATCTTCTAGTTGAAAGACTTCACATCCTTCATAAAAACTTCTCGTTCTTTTATAAAAAATATTTCTTAATCTATTCTATAGTTTAAGAATCCTAAATTCATCTCTTTATTACGCTCTGCTAGTTCAAACTGATTTTCACCGTTATTTCCCCAAGTTATTGAGTAGTTAAATTCTATGAATCCACCTAGTGAAGCTTTAAAATTAGTTTCCCAAATATTGTTCATTACCCAAGAATATAGCTCGTAATCTTTTGAATCTATATATTTTTCATGGAATAATTTCTTCGAATTTTCATACTTAAGCTGAGATGTATAGATTAAAGATGAATCTGGCATAGCTATACTTATACCATAGTCCCCCTCTTTAAGTACAACTCCCTCTTGAACTAAATTAAAGTCACAATTTGTTCCTGGAAGTTGTTCTTTTTTGACCTGAACTACACAACCAGTCTTTTCACAGAATAAATCCATTTTATTATTGTTATAAGCAAATGGTAATGCTATATACATACTCTCTGGATCCCAAACACTTTCCTTATTCATAACAACATTTATTTCAGATTTATTTATTTCATTGTATATTTTTACTACCACATTTATTAAGCCTGTACCTTTTAAGTCTAACTCTAAATTTATCTTTCCAAAGACTTCTCCTAGTTCGCTTACCCTTATACTCTTTATTTCTGGATAAAAAACTTTAGCATTAATTCCCCTCATATTACGTCCTAAAACCTGACGAACTTTATATTGAGCATCAGAAGTTTGTTCAACTACTTCAGTCAATTCATAAACAGGCATAAATGCACCAACTTTAGAATTTTCATCATATAATTCAACCTGATTAATCTTATCAAACCAACTTATTATTCCCTTTTCTTTGTTCCACTTAATTCTAACATTATTATTTTCAAAAGCATTTTCATACTTTATTATTTCTCTATTGTCTTCATATAGGAATATATCATCAATCCCTTGACAGCAGTGGCTTTCATTAGCAATTTTTATGAAATTAATATCATCTTCATGTCTCTTAACCCAAATATTTCTCTCTTCTTTAGGCTCTAAAGTTATTACAAAGTTTATATAAACTCCACGTGGATGTGGTTCGCTTTGAGTCTTAAATTCATTTCCTAAGTTATCTACTATAGTCTCTCTTAAGTTTGAAATTTCCCAATAATCTAGAGAAAGCTTAATACATTCTGTAATCCTCTTATTGTGTGGATTAACAATTTTAAACTTAAGCTTTCTATTTGGCTTTAATGTAGTCATTCCTTTTTCTTCTAAAACCTTATTATAATTTCTTATTGCCATTTCATGAGCTCTTATGGCATAACCTGATTTTTTATAATCTAATAGATTCACAAAACTATTCCAAGGATTAGTAAGTGAAGATGAATGTCCCCATGTATGCTCTGAATAAAGCATTAACTGATTCTCACACTCTTTAATCCACTCTTTATTACTAAGACTAAAATCCTCATCTATAAGCTTAGTTGTATTTAAAAGTCTTTGAGCCTCTTTGTATATTTTTAAAACTTGAGGTGTTGATCCTACTCCAAAAGACCACCAATCTGGCCAATCTCCCTTATAAGTCGGAATTTCAACCTTTGAGTCTTTAATTTTTTTAAAGAATGAATCTAAAGAAATCATCTTCATTTCTACTTCTTCTCCAAAATTATTGTTCCACCAATTTATAAATTCAACAACTTCAATATTAGGTGAACCATTATCTGTTGGAAGACCATGTACTGTTATCGGAACAAAATCATACTCATAATCTTGATTTTCTAATCCTTTTAAATATCTAAACATTCTTATTTTTCCATATTCAAATCTTTTATCCTCTGTAAATGAGGAGGTTAATTCATCTCTATTTATATATGAACCTGTTGCAGTTTTTACTATTCCAAATTCATTTCCAAAATGATAGTGCTCCCCATTCCAAACAAGGATCTTATTTCCTTTTTGAGATTCCCAATAAAAAGGAGTTTGTTTTTTAAATAAAGGATACATACCATGATGAGAATGGACACATGAATATAAATTTTCTATTCCACTTTCATATAAGGCATCTGCATATCCCCATGCATATCCATTAATATCTGCTGTCATTGAAGAATTTACTTTTTTCCCTAAGTTATCACAATAATTAACAGCCTCTGAAATATGATTTTTTAATACATAATAATCAATTGTTTCATTTAAGTTTAAATAATTGCCTGTAATTTCAATACTTCCATTTAATACACAAGTTTCAAAACGTTTTTTCCAATCTTCTGATGCTGCTTTTAGAAAACATTCAACACCCCAAAAAGATTCACAAGTCCAAATGAATTCACTTTCTCTCTCATCTTTTCTAAGCTCCTCTGCGATTTCAATAGCTTGCTTAATAAAATTAACATGATAATGTTCGATAGTTTCCTGACTTTGTGTATATCCGATGTCTGTGTGAGAATGATGAATTAATAAAACTTCCCACTTTTTCTTTAATTTAAACTCTCCCATGGCTCTGCCCCCATTTTCATAAATATTTTCTATTTGTATTTACATTTGATAACGTCTACATTATAACATAATTAATATTTTTTTGAATATTTTAATAAAATAACCTAAAAAAAAACTACTTTATATGAAATTTGACTATATGTTAATACATATAAATTCAAATAAAGTAGTTTTTTTTATTAATCATTCTAAAAATTTTTAAAATTTTATGCTTCTTGCGCTATACTGTTAACCTCATATTCTTTTCTTTTCTCTGTTTGATCAACTACCAATGCCGCTACTGAAGCTCCAGTAACATTAGTAGCAGTTCTTATCATATCAATTATTGAGTCAACAGCTATTACCATTGCTAAAGCTTCTATTGGTAAACCCAAAGCTGCTAACATTACAGTTGTTGACATAGTAGCTGAACCTGGTACCCCAGCTATACCAATAGAAGATATTACTGCTGTAAGTACAATAAGTATATATGAGTACATAGTAAGCTCCATATTAAACATATTTGCTGCAAATATAGCAACTATTGCTGGGTAAAATCCACCACATCCATTTAATCCAATTGTTGATCCAAGGGGTGCAACAAAACTTGCTATATTTTCTGATACCCCAACACCCTCTACTAGGGATTTTATTGTAACAGGTAAAGTTCCATAACTACTTTGACTTGTAAATGCTACAACCTGTGCAGGGAAAATTCCTTTAAAGAATTTTAGTGGATTCATTTTACCAACAAAGCTTACTAATGGAGTATATACAAATAAAAATTGAAGTAAAGCAGCTATATAAACAGCGGCAATAACCCATATTAATGACATTAAAGTATCAACTCCATTTTTTGCTGCAGCCGTAGCAATTAAGGCAAAAACTCCATAAGGTATTATTCTTAATACCATTTTAGTAATTCTTAAAACCACATCATAAGCAGATAAAACAAAATCTTTAAAAGGTTTTGCCTTCTCCTTGTTTGTATTATCCTCAATAACTAAGGCAATAGCTACAAACATTGAGAAAATAACGATTGGTATTATCTTATTATCTACAATTGCTGCTAAAGGATTTGATGGTAACATATCTATAAATACCTTTGAAAACTCTGGTATTTCCCTTGGTTTAAAGTTTTCAGCTCCTACAAGACTTAATCCTTGTCCAAGTCTTAAAGCACTTGCTACTATTATACCTATAATAGCTGCAGCCCCTGTAGTTCCTAATAAAACAGTAAATGTCTTTATTCCTATTGATTTTAATGTATTTAAATTTTCTAATCTAACAATACTAGTTATTAAAGATGTCACTACTAAAGGCACTACTATCATCTTAATTAAAGACATATATGCCTTTCCTACTGTATCTAAAAATAGTATATTTTCCTTAAATATAATTCCAAGTACTACTCCTAAAGTTAATGCTGTCAGCGTAGCAAATGAAAATTTATTTGTTATTTTTCTTATTTTGTATATAGCATAAGTTGCTAATATTGAAAATACAATTGCTAATACTAATTGAATATTAATCATATTAAATTCTCCCTTTGTAAAATTATTTTTTTATTTAACTCTGTTTCAATATGTTTTTACTTTAAAACAAAGTTTTAGATTAAATCTTTAAAATTAAGTTTTAATCATATAAGTAAAAAGTATAATTTTATCTCTATATGCTGGCCAGCAAAATATATAATAAAAAAAGCCCTCTACCCCTGTAAATTACAGAGGCAGAAGGCTATACTTCCACGGTTCCACTCTGATTAGATATAAAATATATCCATCTCTATTTAGGTACATACATACCCTAACTCTATAATGGGAGTTCCCATAAACACCTACTTAATTCGGCATTTCAGCTCCAAGGGGCACTTCAATAATACTTATTACAGGTTATCTCAGCAAACTAACCTTTCTCTGTAGTAACTTATAATATTTACTTTCCCTCTTCAACGCATTTGAAAGAATATTTTTCTTGTTTTAAATAATATATTATTTGTTTTTTAAAGTCAACATTTTTTTTAAAATAATTAAAATTTTAATAAATAATTTTATATAGATTACTTTCTATTAAACAAATTGAGTTTCTTCAAATCAGCTAAACACAAAGGTTTGCTGTAAAAATATCCTTGAATATAAATTTTATTTGATTTTGTATCTTTTATAAAATCAACTTGATTTTTCGATTCTACCCCTTCAACAATTATTGTCTTATTTCTTGTACAAGATAAATAATCTGAAGTTTCTATAATAGATTTATTCACATCTGACTCTTCAATATTGTCTATAAAACACTTATCCAATTTTATAACATCAAAATTGAACTTTTCTAACATTGAAAGATTAGAATATTCTACTCCAAAGTCATCTAAAGCAATAAAAAATCCATTTTCTCTAAGATATTCAATATTATTCTTAGCATTTTCTTGATTTTTACATTTATTGTTTTCAGTGATTTCTATACCAACTCTTTGATCACTCAATCCTGAATTATGTAGTATAATTATTAAATTTTCTACAAAATCTGTATTTTCAATTTCTTTTAATGATATATTCATAGAGACATAAAACTTATCTGATAAGCTCTTTATTTTGCTTAATTCTTCATAATCAATTATTATTCTATTCAGTATCCATATTGATACTGCACTCATCATATCAGCCTTTTCTATATCATTTATTATTATGTTAGGCATAATTATCTTATCTTTTAATTTTAGCCTTAAAAGTGCTTCGAAACCAACAATCTTCTCTTTTTTAGGATCTACTATAGGTTGATAATTCAGTAAATAGCTATCTTCCCTTATATATCTTTTGATTTTCTTCTTAATTATTAACTTATTTAAAACTGGATAAATATTTAATTTTAAAACTACTAAAAACAATATAATTATTAAAAACTTAAAAATTAAATTAATATTTTTTATTAAATTATTCTCTTTTTTAGTTATATTATTTTCATATTCATTTATTGAATTTTTATAGTAATTCTCTGCAAAATTTTTATTTTTAAAGTTTTCTAAATATAATAAGTCATCAATATATTTATCCTTTTGCTCATAATTTCCAATACTACTAGAAGATTTAATTAATCCTTCTAAAGCTCTTTCTAGATATTCTAAATTATAGCTTTCTTTTGATAAATCCATTAATTTTTCATATGCTTTTATGGATTCATTATAATTTTTTTCTTTAAAATATAAATTGGCCAATACATCATAATACATAATATCTTTATCAGAAAGAAATGTAACTTTATCCTTAGCTATATTTTCCTTTGCTGTATCCAAAAGACTTGAAGCCTCTGAAAGTTTTCCTTCACCACTTAGACATTCAGCTTTTATTATATTCTCTAAAATTTTAACATAATTATATTTGTTTTCATTGATATCATCATTATATTTATCAATTTCATCTATATATGATAATGACTTATCATAATTTCCCAACATGGCCTCTATTTCACTCATATTTATTAATTTATATATATTTAATTCAGACTTAACTGCCTTGTTGTTTATATCTATATTCTTTATATCATTTAATGTCTTAAGTGCCTCATCATATTGACCCATTTTCTTAGCTATAATCCCTAGACCTATTATGGCTTTATATCTACTTTCGTTATTTTTAGTTTTAATTGCATAATCTATAACATTTAAATTATCTTCAATTGCAGATGCATACTTATTTAAAATAGTATTTATTATTGCTAATCTTTCATAAACATATAACTTATTTTTATTATTAAGCTTATAACTATAGTCATTCATTGTATTATATATACCTAAAACTTCATGTATTCCATCCTCTGTATCTAGAAGCCTTCTTGAGGTATCCCATATTATTTTTTGGTATTTATTATAATCATCTGGACTTAAACTTTCAAAACCTTCTTTATCATATTGGATAGCTTTATTAACATCTCTATTATCTAAAGAATTTTCACACAAATAGCTAGAGGAATATAAAATAGCAAATTTTGATGTTTTTTTGTTCTTGTTCTCAATTGTCTTTTCAAAGTACCCTTTAGCTAATTCCTTATCTCCACTAATTTTCAAGTTATAATATCCTAAAATAAAATAATCATCTGAATTCTTTTCCTTGTCATTAGAAACTTTTTTTTCAGCCTCACTTATAACATAATCATTTGTATATTTTCCTTCTAAATATGAATACTCTATTCTACTTATCACATTAGGAATTCTTCTACAGTTAAAATAATATAATATGAAAAATGTGATTAAAACTAATGATATGATTAAAAAATATTTAACTTTTCTTTTAATTTTAATCATCTCCTCACCCAATTTGGATATAAATATTATCTCAAAGCTAGAATTTTATGTCAATATTTAGATATTAATGCAATTAATTGTCATCATATTTATCTTTTTTTGTTTTTATCTATTGACAACTTTATAAATAAAATGATATTATTATTAAGCAGTTGGTACGTATAGTGCTAATTATTTGTAGAGCTTGGTTTGTCCTTCGCCGGATGCCAAGCTCTACTTCTTTATGTAGATTAAAATTCATTTATAAAAATAAGAGCTACTAAATATATTCGATACATTTCTATTTATTCACAATTTCTACAATTTATCCTATAAACAAATTAGAAAATATATGCATATAATATATAAATATTTTTATTACTTTAAGAAGGGAGGTTTAATCAATAGGTGGATATTCTCCTATGATTATATGCTCTTATTGAAAATTATATGGAAAAGAATCTGTTTAACAATGAGGCTTTAGATGATATTCTATATAGATTATCAAACAGTACTTTTTCAGATTTTTTTTATGAAAAAATTGGTGAACGTAACATGCTAACGGGAGCCTTGAATTCTGATTATTCTGGAGTAGCATCTACAACCTTAAGTGGCTGTTCCTTTCAACTTCAACAATTAACTCTTTTTAAAAGATTATTAAATGAAGGTGAATTAATTTTAGAATTTATACTTGAGAATGCAGATGAATTCAGAAATTGGTTTAATAACAATCCTTATGCCTATTTTAAACATTGCTCTATATTTAAAAATTCAACTTTAAGTAAAGATTATTATAAAGATTTTAAATCTTCTTATTATCAGCTTACTTTAAAATATAATTTAAACTTACTTAATTTTATATCATCTCTACTTTTTCTTTCCTCTTATAATTGTTGCATAAAGAAAAAAACTCCATCTTCAGAAACATTCACTAAAGCAATCGTTGAAAATTTCCTAGATAAAATTTATGAGAAATCAGATGATATAAAAAACTATCTTGAAAAACTAGATTTAAAACCTCTAGAATTTAAAGATGAAGTTAGAAATCTATTAGGATTAATCGCCTCTGAAGCATTATATTTTGAAGATATTCCTTTAAGACTATTAGATTATGCAAGTACTAGCGATGTTCTTACAGTTATAATATTGATTGTAAATGTAAAGGAATATATCGCTGAAAGTAAAGTAATACCATTTAAACTTTCTAAATATTCTTTTATGAGCATAGATGAATATAAAGATTTTATGAGCTCTATAAGTGAATCATATCTTAGAATATATGACTATGATGAGGAAGTAAGAAGAAAGATAGAAGAAGATCTTAAACTTTAAATAAAAAGGCACTTGAATTTTATTTCAAGCTGCCTTTTTATTTTATTTAATACATCTTACTTATTTATTTTTTCTATCTTTTAATATCTTCTTCTTTTTAACTATTTGCAATATACTCTAAAAGATATTCTCTAATACCAATATTCTGTGATACAATGTAAAGATGTGAAAAGAAAAGTTAAGTTAATTATTATATAATGTATAAGTATTTTAATCTTAAAAAATTATTACTCTCTAAAGTAATAATTTCTATTCATTAGTTGGATATTAAAATTAAGAAAGGTGGTGAAATCCGTTACTACCTGATAATAATCATATATTTGTTATAAAGCAAATTAGTAACGGTCACATTATGACAACAACTACAAAAAACACTCAAATTTTTAAATACAATAAGGCAGAAAAAAGAAACAAAAACTTTATGTACATGGACTTTAGAAGAGCAAACTGCTACAACTGTGATTTTTCAAATTCTAATTTTAGCTATGCAAGCTTTAGAGGTGCACATTTTAAATCTTGTGATTTCTTTGAATGCAAATTTGATTCATCAGAATTCATAGGAAGTAATCTTAAAAAAAGTAAGTTTAAGAAGGCAAAATTTGAAAATGTAATATTTGAAGGAGTAAATCTAGATGGAGCTGATTTTTCAGGTGCTACTTTTGAAAATGTTATATTTCTAGATACAGATATAAGTAAAACAGTTGGAATGAAATTTACTGAAGATGAAGTTAAAATTTTCGAATCTATGCCTTCCCTTGATATAAGTGAAGAACTTAAATCATCTGTTTTAGAAGCTATGAAGAATAAATACATAAAAAAATCTAGAGTTCTAGATACAAAAGAAGGTGATATAAACCCAATAAGTTTAATGAGACTTCTTGAAGACCATAAAGAAAGTACTCTTATAAAAGGACTTAAGCTTTCTGCTGAAAGAATAGATAGAGATTTCTGTACACTAAGTTACATAAATAAAGCAATTGAAAAATTTAAAACTGAAGGATTATTATAAAATAAAGACAGTATCAAAATTATTTTGATACTGTCTTTTAATAAATTAAGCTTTATTTTTTCTTATTTCCTTTTGAATATTTTTCAAGGCTTTTTTTGAGCCTCTTTTAATATCTTTCTCAAGTTTTCTTTCCTTAAAATCTATAAATAATGAATCCATATCATAGTCCTTAGGATATAACTCTTCCGCCTTAATCTCTAAAAGAACTCTCCTTGCTGAAACCTCTATAAATTCATTTTTATAAAGAATAGTTAATATATTATATTTGTCTTTAGGCTTATACACTATTCCAACTTCATTAAAATCTAACAGTCTAACTCTATCCCCAATATTAAAATCAATTGTTTCTATTTTTATCTCTTCACATTCAAGTTGACTCTTTCTAACCTTATTCTCATTTAATTTCTCAAAATTATAATTCCTATTTTCAATATATCCCCTAGCTCTTTCTAGTATTTTTTCATTTATCCCCATCTTTCTAGATATCCAAAGAGCATTACTTTCTCCTGTTTTCCCTATAAGTAATTTGTATAAGGGTTCTAGTGTATCACTTTCAAATTGCATAGCCGAGTTTTCAAAGTCTTCATGATTTTCCGAAAAGTTCTTTATCTCTCCATAATGAGTTGTTGCTACTGTTATGCAACCTCTTTTATAAAATTCTTCTAAAATCGCTATTGCAAGACCTGCTCCTTCATTAGGTTCTGTTCCACTTCCAATTTCATCACATAATATAAGAGTTGATTTATTACAACTATTAATTATTTCAGATAAGTTTTTCATATGAGATGAAAATGTACTAAGAGAATTTTCAATACTTTGATTGTCACCTATATCAACAAATATTTTTTCAAAAATTGAAATTTCACTTCCTTCTTTAGCATTTATATGAAATCCACTTTGAACAGCTAAAGAAATTAATCCTACGTTCTTTAAAACTACTGTTTTTCCTCCTGCATTAGGACCTGTTATTATTAAAGATCTATAATTTTTTCCTATCTCAAAATCTAAAGGTACTACATTTCCTT
The DNA here is from genome assembly GCF_034439435.1 of Clostridium sp. LIBA-8841. Classification (GTDB taxonomy): domain Bacteria; phylum Bacillota; class Clostridia; order Clostridiales; family Clostridiaceae; genus Sarcina. The sequence continues at coordinate 314,691 of NZ_JAPCKJ010000002.1, forward strand.
TTAACAATGGGTGCTTTCCATTATTTATCTTTATATATCCATGATTATTAAGTTTAGGCTTTATCCCCTCTATAGATTTGCTATATTTGGCCTTTGCAAAAATCATATCATACTCTGCAATAACATCTATGTTTATTTTTATTTCTTTTACCTTTTCAAAAACTAAGTTAGTAAGCTCTGAAAGTATTCTATATTCTTCAATAGATTCCTCTGACTTTAACACAGCTAATTCTAAAGTGTGTTTTGAAATACTAGCTGGCTCTATAAATACAGTTGATCCTTTTGATGAAACTTCAACAACAGTTCCTTCAACTTGATTTTTATAAGAAGCTTTTATTGGAATAGTAAATCTATCATTTCTCTTACTAATAAAAAACTCTTGTATATACTTTTTATTAGCACTACTTTTTAAAAATTTCTCTAATTTTTGATTTATTTTCTCCTCACAATTTTCCATATGTCTTCTTATTCTTTTTAACTCTTTACTTGCATTTGACTCTACTAAAGATCCCTTTATGCTATTTTCTATTTCTTCTTCAATATTAGGTAAAATCGTTATTAAATTACTATATTCACTAAGTGTTTTTGCATAATCACTCTTCTTTTCCATAAAACTTTTTATTTTTCTACACCCTCTTAAAAAATCCCCTACAGCCACAAGCTCTTGAGGCTCTAGTATAAGTCCTTTTTCAAGATTATTAATCAAACTCTTTATATTTGATATCCCATCTAAAGGGATGTAACTAGAAATACTTAATATATTTCTTCCTTCACTTGTTTCATCTAATCTTTTCTTTACTACCTTTAAATTAGAACTTGGCTCTAATTTATCAATTAATTCTTTTCCTAAGCCACTAACACAATATGACTTTATAATATCCTTAAGCTCATTGTATTGTAATTTTTCAAATGTATTCTTATTCATAATATTCTCCTCATTTCAGAAACTTTAATAAATTAGCAAAATCTTATTTTCTTCCATGAAGATACATAATCTATATATTTTACCTTTAAATATTTCAAAGAAAATTCTTTAAAATATACTTTTGTCAATTAGTCCTTAATTTTACAAATAAAAAAAGCCATGGATACTCCACAGCTTTAAATTACACCTGTAAAATTTAAGTATTTATACTTAAATTAATGAATAGTAATAATTTTTAACTTATTACTTAAAAGGTATATAGCTAGATTGTATCTTCATAGAATAATCTAAATAAATCCACAACAAATAAAGGTAATTAATACCTTGATTTAAAAGACTTATTTAAATATTAAATTATCTATTTAGATACTACCTCACTCATAAAACACCTCTTATATATTAATATGTTATATATTAACATATTAATATATAAGAAATAAATTGTCAATTATTTATTTTATATTAATATTATTTACTCTACTATACTACTTACCTTCAAAATTTCTTTAATTTAAAAAAATTAAAGAAAGTATTTATAAATTAATAATTTCAAATTATCTAAAGTATACAATAATAAACTGTATAAAATTTTATGATATACTATTTATATAAAATTAAATAAAAACTATGCTTTTTTAAATTTAAAGATAAGGAGTGAATACTATATGTTTAAACATATTTTAGAAGGAGCAATTTGGATTATAAATACAATATCAATAATAGTTCTTTTGTGGGGAGTTGTTTTAACTGCAAAGGATTTTCTTATATCTGAAATAAAATCTAAAGACAGAATTGATGCAGTAAAAAAATTAACTATTGTGAAAAATTGCTTAGGAACTTATATATTACTTGGACTAGAGCTTCTAATCTGTGCAGATATCATTGAATCTATATTAAATCCTACATTTCACGATATCATAGTTCTAGCCTCTATCGTAGTCATAAGAACTGTAATTTCTTACTTCCTTAATAAAGAAATTGAATCTAACAAAGAACATCTTGCAAATTAAATTCTAAATTACTATAAAGGAAGTGATTGCTTTGGTGAATAGAATTTTAGAGGGAGTAATTCTTGTTTTACAAGGAATAGCTGTTATGATTGTTGTTTATGGTGTTATCTTAACTACCTTTAAATTCTTTAAAACAGAGTTTTCAAGAGAGGATAAAATATCAAAAGCCAAAAAATTAACTATAGCTAAAAACTCTTTAGGCAAATATATATTATTATGTTTAGAAATATTAGTCTGTTCAGGTATTATATTATCAATTTTAAAACCAACCTTATATGATATACTACTTTTAGGATCTACAGTTGCTCTTAGAACTGTAATTTCTTATTTCTTAAAGAAAGAACTTAAGCTAAATAAAACTAAATAAAATTCTAAAAAGAAAACTCTCAATGAGTTTTCTTTTTATATATGGTTAAAATACATATAAATTACGTACAAATATAATATTTTTAAATAATTATTAATATCTATTAAGTAAATAAGCTTTTGAGGTAAAATTAAATGAATTTGAAATATGTTTTTTCTTTATTTGTTTTATATTGTAAGGATTTACTTTCGACTAAATTTAGAAAAGTATTATTTTGTTTTTTATTTTGTCAAATTATTATTTTAATTACTTCACCACCACAATCTAATAAAAATTTTAATATAAAAAAGACAAAGTCTATACTTAATAAATATGTACCATATCAACCAATTCTTACTGAGAACATAAAAATGCCGAAGCCTACATCTAATGAGGCTGTACCATATAAGCCAACCCTTAATAAATATATAAAAAGACCAAAACCTATATTTAATAAAGCTGTACTGCATCAGTTAACTCTTACTAAAAATATAAAAGAGCCAAAGCCTAACTCTAATGAAACTGTACCATATAAGCCAATCCTTAATAAATATATAAAAAGGCCAAAGCATATATTTAATAAAGCTGTACTACATCAGCCAACTCTTACTAAGAATATAGAAGAGCCGAAGCCTACATCTAATGAAGCTGTACCATATAAGCCAACCCTTAATAAAAATATAAAAAGGCCAAAATCTATACTTAAAAAAGCTATACCATACCAGCCAAATCTTAGTAAGAATATGAAAAAGTCAAAGCCTATACTTATTGAAACTATACTACATGAGCCAATTGTCAATAACAACATATCAAGCTCAAGGTCTATAACTGATAATTTAGGAAAAGAAACTTTTAATCATAATAAAAATTTCTTTTCCTCATTAAAAATAACTAATTCAATTATCCACCTAAAAGATTCAACCCATTTTAAGGATATTGATAACAACTTTGTTACTCCCAACTATAATATTCAATTACTAAAAGATAATTATAAATTTTCAAAATTACCTATTTATCTAAATGAATTTTCTATAGTTGAAACTTTTACAGGTGATATAAACTTTCCCAAACATATTACTTTCATAGACTCAATACAAAACACTCTCAAGTTTTGTTCAAGCTCACTTATGCTAGATGCTCAAAGTAGAACTTCAGGCTTTTTGTTTCTAAGCGGTCATTTAGAAATAGATGTATTATATTCTTTGCCAGAAAATGAAATAACGCCTCTTGTCTCTAAATTCCATAGCTATATTATTAGGGTGCCTTTTGATAGTTCTATTCATGTAAAATTTAAATCACCTATTATAGGAGATACTCTCTATTTCAATGACCTAAACATATCCTTAAAAGAAAGTAAATTTACTACCGACATAAAATTTAATGATGAAAAAATTTTAGAAAATTATATTTACTTATATAAAACTGTTAGGCTATCAATAATTGCTAACTATATAATAGAACTCTATGATTTCCTATAATAAAAATCAATCATTTTTAAAAAAAAATGTAGAAATTTAGAACATTTTTTTTAAAAAGGAATAATATATAACATAAGATATTATTAAAGATTTATATTATGAGGTGAAACAAATGAATTCAAAGTGCGAAAAAAACTTTCCAGTATGTGCTGATGATATCGATGTAACTGTTAAAAATTTCACTGCAACTACTAAAGAAGACTGTAATAAGAAGAAAAAACATGACTATGATAAAGATAAAGACTGTATGAAATCAAAAAATTTTGATAAAGATGATTGTATGAAGGATAAAAAACCTGAATGTGATAAATATAAAGAGAAAGATTGTATAAAAGCAAAAGTTCTTGCTAAAGTAGCTGAGGTAGAAGTAACTCAACCTTTAACTGATACAATATTCATACCTGAAGGTTTCTTCAGCATAAAAAAAATAGCTAGAAGAGTTGTCTTAACTCAATGCTATGTTGTTCCTGATGAAATGAAGGTTAAATATTACGATTACTATGACAAAGATAAATGTAATGCTCATTTATTTGTAGAAGGCTTTATTCTAAAAAATATACAATATGCTACTCCAAGTTGTGGTCAAGATGAAGCTGAAGACGACTGTCTAGTAATGAGAAATGATTATAAAGACATCACTGCTAAGATAAACTTTAATTTCTCAGTTCCTATAAGACTTGAAAATGCTGAATTAGTAGGAGAAGTAGACGACGATGAATTTGCTATACTAAAAGACTGCATGAAACCTTGTGATAAAGGAACAATTAGTGAATCCGATTGCGAAAGATTACATTCTCAATCAGTTAGATTACAAGAGCCATTTACTTGTGAATTAGAAAAATATGATATATCTGAAGCTGTTATAAATAAAACTAAGAATGAATGTACTGATGAAAATCTATTTGATACTATTGTTGAAAAATTAGCAATAAAACTAAATATAGATATATTCCAACTTCAAGTGAAAAAATTAGAAATGTGTGATGAAAAGAAACACTATTAATTTATTGGCTTAACTATTTAAAATAAAGATTGACTATTTAGTCAATCTTTATTTTTGGTTTTAATTATTCATATTGGCTTTAATTATATACTTAACACTAGCTCAAAAGCTATTCTCTCACTTCCATCCTCTAAATATATTAATCCACATTTTTTAAAATTATTCTTACATAATGCCTTTTGCATTGAAACATTATCTTTATGGGTATCTATCTTTATACTAAAGATATTATTGCTTAAAGCTATCTTTGCTACTTCTTTGATTAACTCTTTAAAAAGCCCTTTTCCCTTATAATTGCTATGTACTGCAACTCTATGCATAACCATATACTCTTCTTCAGTAACCCATTGTCCATGAAATATAGAATTATAAGTACTTTCCCCCTTTAATGATATTACGGTTGTTGCCAAAACATCATTTCCGTTAACTAGCACATAACTATTTCCACCCTCTATATCTTTTCTTAAATCATTCTTTTCTGGATAGCCATTTTGCCATTGATCAACTTTAGCTTCTTTAAGATATTTCTTAGCCTCTTCTATTATATCTACTATTTGTTCTAAATCAGAAATTTTTGCTCTTCTAAATTCCAAATTCCTTCCCCCTATCTACTAAGTTTGAATGATATTTTATATTAAAACATTTAATTTGTCTATATAAAAATAATTAATATTAATCAGGATATATATTATTACATTATAGATTTAAATATCATCCTATAACTATTCTCTATTATTTTCCTCTAATTTTTCGATATAAAAGAACAAAACTAAAAAGCTAACAGAAAAATCTGTTAGCTTATAAAATATTATTTAGCAACTTTTTTACTATTAACCACTTTTAAAACAAAATATCCTAAAAATATTACTGTATAAGTTCCTACTGTATTCCAATTAATTTGCTTTTTGTTTAATAAAATAATCATTATATGAGCATATATTAAGAAGTAAAAAGGATACGCCCATCTTTGAAGCTTTTTCCATTTGCTTGGTGACATGTTAATTCTCACTTTTTTAAAGGAAGTTATAAATAAAGGAATCATTATTACAAATGCTAAAATTCCTACTATTACAAATACTAAATAGGATACACTTAAAGTCTTTCCATTAAACAAATTTATTAAGAATTTATATGTATATACTATAAAATGAGGCAATATTAATATAGATGCTAAAATAGCCATTTCAGCTCTAACTCTTAAAAGCTTTTTAGTAACTCCCCATTTTTTACTTAATGCTCCTACAAACATTATTAATATAAATAATGCTGTTGATACATACCCCTTCATAAAACTTCTTTCTAAAATATAGACAATTCCATCTAATTTTAAGCCTGTCCATATTTTAAAAAACTCATATGTAGTAACTATGATTGTTATTAAAGAAGCTAAAAGATAAAAATACTTTGTTTGCTTCTTTAAAATGTTATTTAATCCTAATGATAAAATTATTACTGCTATTAGTGAATAAATTAAATAGTCCATTGATTTCTCCCTTCAATTATTATTGACAATCATTTTCATTTAGATAATACTATACAACTTGTTAAAAGTCAATTAAAAATCTAGTAATATTTGAAACATTTTATCCTTATAATATACTTATTATTCATTTAATAAATAAAGAAGGTAAGAGAATTTTTATCCTCTTACCTTCTATTGCTCCAAAGATTCCTATAAATTTTTCTTAATCAACTTATTACTCACTATAATCACATATAGTCTCTTCATCAAATCCAACAGTATTCTCTTCATTAAGTTCAATCTTATTTTTATAAGATTTTTCAGATATAGATCTTAAAACTAAACCTAAAGCCATAAGTATTAATGGACCTCCATAAGTTTTTATTATTAGAAGAACTGCTTCTTTACCTGAACTTCCAACAATATCTTGAAGCCCTGCTCCGAAAAAGCCTGCACAAGAAAGCACTAGAGCTATACCAGCTACTGTATATGCTAATGCATCTGATTTAAAGAATTTAAATTCTAATTCTTTATTATTCTTTCTAAAGGATATAAATGCACATATTAATACTACATAAGGTACCACAACTGCTAATGATGATAGATCTGTTAATAACTTAAAGAAGTCATCTATTGATCCTATTCCTAATAAAGGTATTGATATTAACACTACTAAAATTGCACATTGTGTCCAAAGAGCATTAACTAAAGTACCATCCTTTCTCTTTTTAGTTAAAAAGCTTGGGAATGTTCCCTTCGGAACTTCTCCAAACATGGCTCTTATAGGTGACTCCATCCAAATTATATAAGCTGCTATTGATGTTATTAAATTAATTGCAGCATATATTTGAACTACCACCTTACCATTTATTCCAAAGTTATTAGCTAAAATGTAATATACAACATAACCAGCATCTTGAATTCCAGCTTTTTCTAAAACTTCTGGTGAAGCTATAAGTTGTATAGCCACTGAACCTAAAATATATGAAAATGCTATTAAAGCTGTTGCTATTATCATTGCCTTTGGAAATGTTTTTTTAGGATTTTCTGTTTGCATTATGTAAGTACCCGCCACCTCTGAGCCTGACACTGCAAATAATAACCATGAAAAAGTAGAAAAATAACTTACATTAAAATCAGGTATTACATTTTGAGTTGTAAATTCAGTGGCAGATGGAGTTCCTATAAAGTATCCAACCACTGCCATTAATATAAAAATTACTGTTGCAGCTAAAGTAAATTGTCCACCAAAATCAGCAAGTTTTGAGAACTTACTTACTCCTATAGTTGCTATATATGTCATAGCTATACATATTACTATTGATAAAATAGGTAATAAATATGCATTAGAATCAGTAAATACATTTCTACCAAGTATTGCCCATGATGCCGCTACTGGTATTCTTGAAAACACCATTTGTAGATAAAATAATATTCCTATAAAATATGTCCAAGTTCCTATAAAAGCCCATTTTTCTCCCAGAGCTTTATTTATCCATGAATATATTCCACCTTCTTTATCCTGATTTGCAGAAGCCATTTCTGCTATTATTCCACATAAAGGTAAGAAATAGAAAATAGATACTATTACCCATGATGGAATCGCTGATGGTCCTAAATAAACCGCATTACTTGCTATATTAGTAAACCCAAATGTTGGTACAAAAATAAGCATTACTAAAGCCCAAAGCTTTATCTTTTTATCCTTTCCCATTATAAACTCCCCTTCTTTTGTACTTTTAAATACATTTAATATTTTGTTAATCATTTGTTCATTTATCTGTAAAAATTATACCACCTCAATAATAAATATACAACACGTTCTTATGAATATTTATTCTCATTTTTTGTATTTTTATCTATGTAATCGATATTTTAAAAGACTTAACCTCTATTATTATACTAATTTAAAGTTTTTACATGTTTTATATATGCAAATTTTATTCAATATATTGCATAATTTCTTTTCAACAAAAAAGGTTATAAACATAATTAATAGTTATTAATTATGTTTATAACCTTTTTATAATTTTTTTAAATTTATTATTTTTCTTTAGATCTTATTATATATTTTGTTTTAGGTAAATAGTAAATCATATTAATTAAATAGATAAAAGACTCTTCCATCATTAAAAGAGTCTTTTAAATATATTATGAAAAATTCTATTATAACTTTTATTTTAAAATAATCTCACTGGGTATCTTATGAAACTATTCAAAACAAATTTTATTCAAGTTATTGGGTATTTATAACTTGAATTCATTGTATGATCATTTATCCGTTTTACATATATTAATTTTTAGTGTTGTTTGTTTATTAAAGTCTATATAAAAGTCTATTGTATTCATGCCTTTTATTTTTTTATTTTGACTAGCTCTAGCAATAGAGCTAGTCTTATGATTATATCTTTTAAATTAATTATAAAATTTATTAGAATGCAGCTTTAAATATTTCAACGATGTCTCTTTCATTACCTTTTCTTGGGTTACTGAATGCATTACCATCTTTAAGAGCCATTTCTGCCATGTATTCGAAATCTTCTTCTTTTATACCTTTATCTCTTAATCTTGCTGGTATTCCTATATCAGTTGATAATCTGAACATTGCATCTATAGCTTTTTGAGCAGCATCCATTACTGATAATCCTTCTATGTTTTCTCCCATGAATTCAGCTATATCAGCGAATTTTTGTGGGTTAGCTATTAAGTTATATTTACATACGTGTGGTAATAACATAGCATTAGCTACTCCATGAGGCATGTCATATAATCCACCTAATTGGTGAGCCATAGCATGTACATATCCTAAGTTAGCATTGTTGAATGCCATACCAGCTAATAATGAACCATAAGCCATATTTTCTCTTGCTACTAAGTTTTCTCCTAAAGCAACAGCTTGTCTTAAGTTATTTGATATTAATTTTATAGCTTGTATTGCAGCAGCATCTGTTACAGGGTTAGCATCTTTTGATACGTATGCTTCTACAGCGTGAGTTAAAGCATCCATTCCTGTTGCAGCTGTTAATCCTGCTGGTTTTCCAACCATTAATAGTGGGTCATTGATTGAAACTAAAGGTAGGTTTCTCCAGCTTACTATAACGAATTTAACTTTAGTTTTAGTGTTTGTTATAACACAGTGTCTTGTTACTTCACTTGCAGTTCCAGCTGTAGTGTTTACTGCTACTATTGGAGGAAGTGCATTTGTTAATGTTTCTATTCCAGCATAGTCATAAAGATCTCCTTCGTGAGTTGCAGCTATACCTATACCTTTACCACAGTCATGTGAACTTCCTCCACCAACTGTAACTATCATATCACAGTTTTCATCTTGGAATATTTTTAATCCATCTCTAACGTTTGTATCTTTTGGATTTGGTTCTACTCCATCATAGTAAGCAACTTCTATTCCTGCTTCTTTCAGGTATTTTTCAGTTAATTCAACTGCTCCACCTTTTAAGCTTCTTAAAAATTTATCTGTAACTATTAAAGCTTTTTTTCCACCTAATATTTTACATCTTTCACCAACTACTGATATTGAGTTAGCTCCCATAAAGTTTACACTTGGTACTAAATAATCGTACATTCTCATTTCTATTTCCTCCATTTTCCTTGAAAAATTTATATTATGAAATCTAAATATATTTTTAAATATTTAATCTATAATGATTAAATAATATTAGCTTTTTACTATTTATTGTTAAAACAATCTACTGCAGCTTGTGCTATAGCCATGTCTTCTTCAACAGTTCCACCACTTACACCAACAGCTCCTACAACTTTTCCATCAACTATAATTGGGAATCCACCACCAAATGGTACTATTCTACAATTATTTGTTAATTGAAGACCATAAAGACTTTCTCCTGGTTGAACACACTCTGCGATTTCATGACTTCCTTGTTTCAAACAAGCTGCTGTATAAGCTTTGTTTATAGCTATGTCTATACTTGTTAAAAATGCATCTTCCATTCTATGCATAAGTATTAAATTAGCACCAGCATCAACTGCTGCAAATATAACTGGAACATTCATTTCTTTAGCTTTAGCTTCTGAAGCTTTAGCCATTTCCTTAACTATCTCTAAGCTTAATTCTTTTACATCATTTAATTTTTTCATATTTTTCCCCTCCTCTTAAGCTATTTTATTTATCTATTTCTTCATATCTTGCTAATGCAAATAAAGCATCTGATAATCTGTTTATGTATTTTTTAATCTCTTCTCTTAATGGCTGTACTTCATTTAAAGCAGTCATTATTCTCTCTCCTCTTCTAGCTACAGTTCTAGCTACATGAAGAGTTGCTGAAGATCTATTTTTACCTGGTATAACAAAGGCTGTTAATGAACCAGCTATTTCCATATATTTATCTATTAATTTTTCTAAATACTCTATATGTTTTAATTCAATTTTATCCTTTAAAAGCTCAAGTCCTTTTTCATCACTAGCAAGCTCGGCTCCTAACATGAACAATTCTTTTTGTATTTTATTAAGTATATTCTTCTCTTCCTCATTAGATAGTTCAGCATAAGCAAGTCCTATGAAAGATATTAATTCATCTATTGTTCCATAAGCATCTACTCTTAAATCACATTTATCTACTCTACTTCCTCCGAAAAGAGAAGTTGTTCCTTTATCACCAGTTTTAGTGTAAATATTCATGTTAAACACCTCTTCAATTTAAATATTTTTTAAAGGCATTCCCTTAACTAACCTTGCACCATTTGCACCTAAGCTTCTTAAACTTTTGCATCCTTGTTCTAAATTTATAAAGAATAAAGGATCTTCTTCTTTTAATTTATCAATAGTTAAACTTATGTCACCTTGATTATTAATTCCTATTCCAACTGAAAGTTTAGAATCATTAGCTGCTAAATTAGCAAGTTCTTTAGCATCATTTAAATCTTTATTTTTTAATATAAAGGGAATTCCTTCTTCTTCTATTCCCCATAGAATTTCTTCTATGTCCATTTCATTTATTCCTAAAGAACAATATACAAATATACTTGGATGATTATAATCCTTAATCATTTTCTTTGACACCCTTTCTGTCAAAGGCTAATACTAGACCAGTTGCAACTGCATTTCTTGGACCTTCGCATCCTCTTATGTTTCCTCTTCCTGCAACTACTCCATAATGAGATAATGCATCTGTTACTAATTCTGGCACCTCAAAATCTAATGATGAACCTCCAACTAAAACAACGAACTCTATATCTCTTATATTTCCTGTAGGAGAAACACTTCTTAATGCTCTTAAACAGTTAGTTACAAAAACTCTTTCTTTAGCAGTTTTTCTAACATTTTTAATCTTTTCTAAAGAATTTTGTCCATCTATAGGAATAAGCATTCCTTCTTTAATAATTACAATCTTAGCAAAAACTGAAGAATCTAAAGGCTTCTCAAAAAACTCTACTGTTCCGTCTTCATGTCTTATATGGAATAAACTTTCAACTTTAGCCAATGGATATTTCTTTATATCTTCTGCAAGACCAAAGTCCTCTATACCCAATTCTGATTTAATAAGCATAGTTACCATGTTACCAGCACCAGCTAAATGTATTGATGTTATATTTCCTTCTTTATTTATAATAGAAGCATCTGTAGATCCAGCTCCCATATCAAGAATAGCTAATGGAGTGTTTGTACCTGGAGTTGTTAATGCTCCTCTTATAGCCATATCTGCTTCTACTCCACCAACTTCCACAGGTACACCCAATTTTTCTTCAAGTTTATTAGCTATTATTTGCATTTGAAGCTTATGAGCTTTAACCATAGCTGCAATTCCAACAGCATTCTCCATTGAAAACTCTTTTGCAAGTCCTCCTTTAACCTTTTGAGGTATAAAAGTATCAACTGCTAATAAGTCCTGAATTTTTATATCCGAAATACTTTGATTAGTTAAGTCAGCCATAACCTGTCTAACTTTTTCAAGCATTCCTCCCACATTAGAACCTGCATCTCCTCTTAAATCCTCTATTGGAGAACAAAGACTAACAGCTTCCATTATTTTTTCAGCACCATCTTCAACATCTACAGATTCTTTTCTTCTTATACCAGTTATATTTATTTTTCCAGCTGGTATTTTTTTCTCTTTAACATCTCCTTGAGGAGTTTTTATTACAACAGCTGATCTATTTCCTATTAAAGCTCTTGATACAGGAACAATCATTTTTGTTTCCTCTGGACTCAAATCGAAAACGGTAGCTATTCCATATGGATTTGATAATTGTCTTATCACAGATCCTTGGGGTGCTACTTCAACAGCTGCCTTCATATCTACAGGAACCTTTTCTAGTAAAGAAACCTCATCAACTATAGGTATTTTTTTATCTAATCTATTGTTAATTAATACTCCATCATCCTTTTGAACTATGGCAGCAGTTATATTAATACCTTTTCTAGTTGCTTGATTTATTCTAAATACAGCCTCTAAAAAGCTTATATTTCCTAAGATTAATGGAATAAATGCATTTTCTTCATCTTTAATATTAGTAATATCTAAAGTTTCTAAAGCTTCTAAACTTATAGTCTTACCAATTCCTAATCCTAGTCCTCCTGGAGTTGAAGGGTTATGTCCTATCATTGTTGATTCAGTTATTATGGTTTCTGTAATTGTCTCCATAGCAACATCCCCTATAACTGGTGCTGCTTCGTTTATTCTAACTAAATCTAAATCATCTAGAGTTAAATTAGCTTTTTTTAATGCTTGATTTAAAGAAGCTATTACTCCACTTATATTTTCTTCCGTACCTTTGATTCCTGTAGTGGGAATTATCCCACTTGACAGAAATTCAACATTATTTTCATAAACCTTCCCTAAAGCAGTTTCTGTAGAAGAGTTTCCTATATCAATTCCTGCTATGATTTTCATGCCTTCACCTCTTGAATTTTACTCTTCTGTTCTTAATTTATTTCTAGTTTCATATACTTCAGCCGCTTCTCTAACAAAATCAGCATTAACCTTAGCATCATATTTTGTTTCAAGTTCATCAGCTATTTTAAATAAATCCTCTTTTGTTGAACGATATGGTCTTAAAGCGTTATACATCTCTAATATTCTATCGTCTGGAACTCTTATAAGCTCTGCAGCTCTTCTAAAGTTTCTAGCTATAGCATCTCTATTCATACTTTCAGCTATTTGAGCTTGCATTTCTAAAGTTTCTGGTGAAATTCTTATATCATCTGCATTGATTTCTCCACTTAAAACTTTTTCTAAAGTTATATCTTCTAAGCCTTTTCCTGTTGGAGTTTTTATTTCTCCTTTTCTCTTAGAAGTTAAAGGATAATCTGCCGCAGTCATTCTCTTGTTTTCCATGATTTCAATCCTTTCTAAATTAAAACTTAACTTCTAATTGAACTGGTTTTTTACCTGGTTCAACATGTTTAGTTTCTTTTATATGTAATAAAGCTGCCTTAGCCATAAATTTAGGTCTAACCATTTGATCATTTTTTACTGGTACTGGTGTTGGTGACTCACCTTTAGCATATTTAGCTGCATTTTTTCCGATTAATCTGTATGTTTCTGGAGTTAAAAGTGGAGCCTGTGAAAATAACTCTAAGTTATTTAATGGTAATAAATCTTTTTGATGTATTACTGTTGTTCCTTTTGATTGTATTCCTATACCTATTCCTGATCCACTTAAACAAGCTGCATCATGAGATATAAAAGATACATCAGATGTTCTTAACACTCTAACTACTCTTGCATTTAATCCTTCTTCTTCGATTCCAGCTATGATTTCTATTAATGCCTCACTATGAGGAACATCAACTATTGTTTTGTTTTGATATTTTAAGAAGGCAGGTGCTAATCCTATAACAACTTCATCTGATCTTAAACCAACTTTGGCTTCTCCAACCTCTTCAACTGCTATTTCTGGTATAAAAGTTCTTTCTTCCATTGTCATTCTCCCCCTACTTTATATCCTCTGGCTTCATTACTGTAGGAACATTTTTAATTTCTTCCCATCTTTCGCCATCTAGTCTATATCCTGTTCCAGGTCCCATATAGTCATTTACATCATTAACAGCACTTATAACATTGAAGTTTTTATCTAATATTGCTGAAGTTTGAAGATAATCTCCAGTAACTCTTTGCTTAAGCATATTTAATAAATTGTTTGCTATATCTTCCATGCCATTTTTACTTAAAGCTTTTATTATATCTAGTCCTGTTATTCTTCTTTCTAACATTTCCTCTGCAGCTTTTAAGTCTTCAACTATATTTCTATCTGGCATTTCTTTACTTCCATGACAGTAAGTAGCTGCTTCAACTTCTTCATCAGTTACTTCTGGGAATCCTAATTCTCTAAAGATTATTTGTATGCATTTAGCAGCTTTATTTCTAACCTTTATAGTTTCTTCTTCTGTAACTGGTCTTACTCCACCATCAACCTTTAAGTCTCTTTGAAGTATGTTGTAATCATCAAAGTCCTCTGCATCGAAGTTTGAACCAGCAAACATGTTATCATAGTTTGGAACTGCACTATATCCTGAGAATATAAAGTCTGTTCCTGGAAGCATTTGCATTAACATTCTAGCTGTTCTTCTTATATCTGAATGAGAGAATGTTTGGTCATTTGCTGATGCAACCTCTATATCAAGCATTGCAGCTATTAGGTTTTCTCCAAGTACAGCTCTGATTCCTGATGGAACAGCTCCTGTCATACCTATACAACTAACTGCACCATTTTGTAATCCTTGAACCCCTGCTCCCTTAGTTATGTATATACATCTTGACTCTAAGTAAAGCATTGATTTTCCTTCTGAGTATCCCATTAATGCTTCTGAACCCGAACCTGATGTAAATCTCATCTTAAGTCCTCTTGAAGCATAAGCTGATGCTAAGAACGCTTTTGACCATGGAGTATCATCTCCATCTGTAAATACTGCCTCTGTTCCATAAACTGAAACTGTTTCTGCATAACTTGTAAGTCCTCTCATTCCTAGGTCAAGTTCAGTAGCTTCCTCAACTGCACATTGAGTTAAAACTCCTCCTCTTCCTACCTGTGAACCTACTAAGATAGCTAATGCATTGAAAGGTGCATATCTTACTATACCTACTGTAGTCTCTTGCTCTGCAAATCCTCTTAAAGCAGCCTCTGCAGCATCTGCAGCTATTTGAACCGGGTTGTCTTTTACGTTAGTAACATGACATTGGTTCGCTGGTGTTCTTCTTGCTCTCATTTTTTGAAGAGCCATCATCATTTCAACAACGTTCATCTCTTGAATAACTTCTACTGATTTCATAGGAGTTATTGATGTTGTTATTTTAACTATTTCATCTCTACTTACATTTATATCAACTAATCTTCTTGCTATCTCTTTAGATGAAAGAGCCATTGATTCTTCTGCATTTTCTATATTTATAGCATAATCAGCTATAAATTTATCTATCATATCGAATTCATCTCTTGTTTTACCATCTAATTCAGTAATTTTTCCATTTTCTATTTTTATTGATGATTTTGGATCATTTGGACTATCTAAAGCTATTAAGCCTTCATCAGCCCACTCTCCTATAAGTCCATCTTGATTTACAGGACGTTCTGATAATACTTGGAATCTTTTAGATTTCACTTTAACGTCTCCTCGCTTTCAAATTCATTTGTTAATTTTTTATCCATGTCTAGATTTTAATATAATTTTAATTAAATTCCATCGAAAAATCCTCATCTATTATGTTAAATTTTTGTCGTATTTTATATAAAAAAATAGGATTATTTTAACTTCACATATATGAAAATTAAAATAATCCTATCTAAATATCATTTTTTTAATACTTTTACCTCTATAAGGTGATATTTTCCTATCAATCTTGATTTTTTTATAACAATTTCTCATCTTATTGCCGTAATTTCATATGTAACAATCCTCACGAAAATAAAAGGATTGTTAATTTAATAATTAATTTATTCTTCTCTAAAAGCCTTAGGCGTCAATCCTGTTATCTTTTTAAATACCCTTATAAAATAACCACAATCATCAAAGCCTAAATCTAATGATATATTGATTATAGGTTCTTTACTCTCTTTTAGTAATTTTTTTGCCTTATCTACTTTTTTTTCATTTATATAAGTAATTACTGTCTTGCCAGTTTCTTTTTTAAAGATTCTACTAAAGTATCCTGGACTTAAGTTACAAATAGATGCTAATTCTTCAAGCTTAAGCATTTTATCCATATTATCATCTATATACTTAGAAACCTTACCTACAAGATTTTCCTTTTCATCAAAACAACCTTCTGATTTTTTTTCAAAATTATGATTTGTATTTTCTACTAAAACATTATTGTTTTCTACCTTATCTATAATCCCATCAACAATTTCTGTTATCTTATCTGGCTTTATTGGCTTTAGTATATAATCTGATCCACCTAGCACTAAAACCTTATGTATAAATTCAAAATCATCATATGCAGTTAGCATTATTATTTCCTTATTAGGATTTTCTTTTTTTATAAGCTCCAGAGCTTTAATACCATTAATTCCTGGCATTTTTATATCCATGATTATTACATCTGGGTTATACTCTCTATTTAACTCCAAAGCTTCCTTTCCATTTTTAGCCTCAATAATTTCTTTCACTCTTAAATTCTTCTTTAATATGGCAATTAAAACACTTCTTTCTAATTGCTCATCATCAGCAACCATTATGCTAACCACTAAAACGCACTCCCTCTATTAAAGTTTTTTAGGTATTGTAATTTCAACTTTAGTACCTTTTTTAACTTTACTCTCTATATTTATAATGTACTCATCACCATAATAATGATACATTCTTTTATTAACATTATTTATTCCGACTTTATCAAATCCAACTTTATCTCTACTTTTTATTTCATTTCTAATTTCACAAAGTTTTTCAACTGGTATTCCAACTCCATCATCAATTATTGTAATAAGCATACTTTCTTCTTTATTAGTAATTGATAAATTAATTGTTCCACCTTGCTCTTTTTCCTCAATTCCATGTAACACTGCATTCTCTACAAAAACTTGAAGAGCCATAAATGGAATTTGAACATTAGAATCATCTTCATTAAAATCTATATTATATTTTATTCTTTCTCCAAAGCGTACCTTTTGAATCTCTAAGTAAGCTTTAACATGATTTATCTCTTCATCAAGTCTTACAATTTTATTAGCTTTTTTCAATGTATATCTTAAAATATATGATAAATTATAGATTACCTCTTGGGTTTTAGGAGCATCTTCTATAATAGCTAAAGAGGCTATACTATTTAATACATTGAATAAAAAATGAGGATTTATTTGAGATTGAAGGGCCTTTAACTGACAAGCTTTATATTCTTCTTCAAGTTCTAACTTACTTCTTTCCGCTCTTGCAATTTCTATGTTTTTTTTGTAAATCTCATTTTGAGTTCTCTTTAAAAGCGCCTCTTCAACAATGTAATTGCTTACATGAGACATCATTTCAGAAACAGCTTGTATTTTATCAAAGCTTAACACTGGAATTTTCTCATATGCTTCAAGTATTTTTTCTTTTTCCATAGAATCATATTCTAATTCTTTCGTAAGAACCTCCTCAAGGTTATAATCCTCTGCATTCTCTAAAAGAACCTGTCCAACCATAACAGCACCTAAGTATTGACCATCGATTATTATAGGAACTGCAACATCAACAAGACCTCTATGGCATTTATATATGTAAAAACTTCCTTCTCTAGCAGCTTCTAATCCACCTCTTGAATCACATTTTTCACATAATTTAGCAAACTCTTTTTTCTCTCTTATAAGTCTACAAAATTCACTACATCTACTATGCTTTGTAACAGGTATTCCTTTGTAATCCACTGTAATTATTGCAAACTCCGTTGCTCTAGATATGTCATCCTGTATTTTTTGAAAAGAATTAACGTCTAAAATCTCCCTAATATCTAATAAGCCTGCCATATGTCCTCCTTTAAGAACTTTATAATATATACGTTATACTGTGCTATAGTAAAAATAATATTTCTAAAAAACAATACTAATTCTTGATATTTTATATTTGCAAAAAAAAATTATTATCTATATTTAGGTATAGATAATAATTTTTAATCCCTTTAACTTAGCTTATTAAAATATATTTACATAAACTAAGGCTCCACATATTGCCCCTAGTATAGGTGCAACAACTGGAATCCAAGCATACTCCCATTTAGAACCACCTTTTCTTGGAATAGGCAGTAAGAAATGTGCTAATCTTGGACCAAAATCTCTAGCTGGATTTATTGCATATCCTGTAGGACCACCTAAACTTAATCCAATAGCCCATATTAGACATCCTATTATAATTACTTTTACACCATAATCTATGTTTTGAGCACCAATTCCTAATACAGCAAAAGCTAAAACAAAAGTTCCAACAAACTCTGTTAAAAAGTTTATCTTATGATCTTCTATTTCTGGAATAGTACAAAATACACCTAATTTTGAATTTTGATCTTCTGTCTCTTCAAAATGATTATAGTAAGTTATGTAAACTACAACAGCTCCTAAGAAAGCTCCTAAAAGTTGTGCAATTATATAAGGAATAACTTGAGCCCATGAAAATTGTCCAACAATAGCTAAAGCTATTGTTAATGCTGGATTAAATAATGCTCCACTTACACTAGTAAAAAGTGCTGCTGGTATAACTACAGCTAATGCCCATCCAGTAGTTATAACTATCCACCCTGAGCTATTTCCCTTTGTCTTCCTTAAAACTACGTTAGCAACAACGCCATCACCTAATATTATAAGTAGCATCGTTCCTATTAATTCCGCTAATAATGTTGCCATAAAATATACTCCTCTATACTTATGGCACAAATACAATATTCTTTAATAAAACTTTAATATTTCTTTAACAACACTTATAATATAATACACATGTTAAAAAATAGTCAAGCTTATAATTAAAATTTCTTTTTATTTTTAATATATTTATTAATTTGACTAAAAAAACATTCCATTTAGAGCAAATTTATCCATGTAAATCTTTTAAATTAGTTAAAATTTCAACATTTTAGGATTCTTTATTATTTTCTTTCAAACCCTCTGAAATTTCATTTAACTTGTCTTCTATTCTATTTAATCTATTCATTAAACTTACTATCATTTTTATTGCTTTAATAACTAAATACACAATTAAAACTATTAATCCTATGTTGAATAAAGTAAAAATTATCCTTAAAAAATCTAATTCCATTTTATCTTCCCCTTTCAATATATTAATATTGTAATTTATAGCTTCAGTTCTTTCAAATTT
Organism: Clostridium sp. LIBA-8841; assembly: GCF_034439435.1. Lineage (GTDB taxonomy): Bacteria > Bacillota > Clostridia > Clostridiales > Clostridiaceae > Sarcina. Next base: position 334,167 of record NZ_JAPCKJ010000002.1, read on the forward strand.
TTTTGTAAATTCTCTATACTTATTTACAAATATTCTTTTTGTATATTTTCTTAATTTTTATGAAAAATTTATTTAAAATTTTCATGATTTTTTGATATTTTTATAGCCATAAAAAAATGTAAACATTATCCCATCATATTTTAATCCAATATGTTTTTATACGACGAACTCTTGTATTTATGCATATTAAGAAGACATTTGACATCCATATTATATTTGATATATAGTTATTTTTAATTGGATTTTAATTTATTTTTAATTTTATATTTATTCATAATTTATATTTTACAGATAAAAACTTAAGCAAATATAATATTTTTTACTGGGGAGGATACTAATATGTATAGCTTAAAAAATGATTATAGTGAAGGAGCTCATCCTAGAATATTAGAAGCTTTAATGGAATCAAACTTTTCTCAAGAAGAAGGTTATGGCTATGATAGTCATACTCAAAATGCAATTTCAAAAATAAGAGAACTTTCTCAAAATGAAAATATAGATGTCCATTTTATTTCTGGAGGAACTCAAACTAACCTTATAGCAATAGATGGTTTTTTAAGACCATATGAAGCATGTATATCACCTAATACAGGGCATATCGCTGTTAATGAATGTGGTGCTATTGAATATACTGGTCACAAAGTCATAACTATTGATTGTAATGAAGGAAAACTAAATCCAGATTTAATCGAAAACTTATTAATTGAATATGATTCTGAACATGTTTTAATACCAAAATTAGTTTACATATCTAATCCAACAGAACTTGGTACAGTTTATGATAAAAATGAAATGAAAGCACTTTATGATTGTTGTAAGAATAATAACCTTCTTTTATATGTAGATGGAGCAAGACTTGGTTCAGCCTTATCTCTTGAAGAAGCTAGTCTTTCTCTAGCTGATATGTGTAAATATACTGATGCATTTTCGATTGGAGGAACAAAAAATGGTGCTCTCCTAGGAGAAGCTTTAGTTATAAGTAATGAACTTTTAAAACCTAATTTCAGACATAATATTAAGCAAAAAGGTGCTCTATTAGCTAAAGGAAGACTTTTAGGGATACAGTTTGAAGAATTATTTAGAGATGGCTTATACTTTGAATTAGCATCTCACTCAAATAAAATGGGTAAACTTTTAAGCGAAGGTTTAAAGGAATGTGGTTATGAGCTTCTAATAGAATCTCCTACTAATCAAATTTTCCCAATCCTTCCTAATAATATAATTGAAGAGCTTGAAAAAGATTATAGATTCTATAGATGGACTAAAGTCGATGAAAATAAATCTTCTATAAGACTTATAACCTCTTGGGCAACCAAAGAAGAGGCAATTAAAGATTTTATATTAAAAGTTAAAGAACTTACAAAATAAATAAAAAATATAGGTCGTATAATAAATACGACCTATATTTTTATATGCTTAAAACTTGACCTGTAGCTATATAATTAATCTTATCTCCAAGTCTCTGTTCTAACATTTTAAAAGCTTTCATACCGGTACAGTGGCAAGTGTAAAAATTAGTGTCTCTTTCAATCAGATTATCTCCTAATGTATTTATAAAAGTATCACTTTCACTTCTTCCTGTTGCTGGATTAAATATATGGAAACCACTTATAACATAGTCTAAGTCTTTTCCTACAATTACTTCTGCCTTATCAAGAATGTTTCTTATATCATTATGAGCACAGCCACCAAATAAAATATACTTTTCTCCCTCTTTTATTATAAGGTTTTGTTCATGAGTAAAATCATCTTCTAAATAGATTCCATTCACTCTCTTATATAATGCTCCATTAAACCCTGAACTCTTATGATTATTTTCAACTGTTGAAAATAAGTACAGTTCGCTATCAATTTTCATATCACCATCAGTTAATATTATTCTTGGATTTAATTTTAAGTCTTTGTTTAAACCTATATATTTTTTAAACAATCCAACCACACTATAGTGTTCATTAAAAGCATCCTTGTGTATATATATCTTAGCTTTATTGTTTATTTTTAAGAAGTATTCTAACCCTCCACCATGGTCACTATGTCCATGAGATATTATAACAGTATCAACATCAGCTAAATCGATATTTAATTTTTTTGCATTTTCTATAAAAACATCCTTTGGCCCTAAATCAAAAAGTATACTTTGGTTTTCTGTTTTTATATGAAATGATAACCCATGCTTGTTGTTATATTCACTTGCTAACTTTGTATTTTCTACTAAGGTTGTTATTACCAAATTACTCGCTCCTCTCAGTTCTCTTTTATATTAAATATAGTTTGGAAATTTATACATAAAATACCCTTATTTAAATATTCTTAATTTTAAAAATTGTACTTATTAATATTAATAAAATTATTATACCTAATAAAAAACAAAACACTTTTTCAACATCAGTGCCTAAATCACCACTAAACAAACAATACTTTTAGGTAAATCCAAACTTAAAGCACCTAATAATTAACACACTTATTTCTTAAATAAGATATGCTATATTTATATTATTTATGTAAAATATTACCTTGTTTTATAAGATTACTTATAAAACAATTTATTAATATTGATATAAAAAGCTTTATTATATTTTTCATAAATAATAAAGCCTTCAAAAAATTATAATGGTAATAAGGTTATTTTCTTAGCAGCTTCCTTCTCTTCTTCATTTAAATTTCTTGAAACATATTCATAGCAATTTAAAATTAAATCTGAATAAGTATCAAAAGCTTCCTGATTTGCAAAACCTTTTCCTTCAAACATCCTATCCATTATTTGCATAAGATTTTTTATATACAAATATGGATTTATAAAAGTACTCAAATCTCTAAATCCATCACCTTCATAATCTTTAATCTCGTCTTGTAGTCTATGATCGCATTCTCCCTTACAGCATGGAAGAACCCTTACTATTTGATCATTTTCATCAGTTATTATTTGAACCATAGACATTTTTATATTATCCATTAAATCTTTACCACATACAACACATTTTAATGTTTCATTGTTTGAAAATATATTTGATTTTTCCATCTTATTTACATCTCCTTTGTTATAATAACTTCATGTTCATTAACAATTTATTGATTTTATAAATTGTATTTTTCTCATCGATATTATCTTCATAACAGGCTACATAAATACTTCTTCCCGACTCTAAATGTAAAAACCAATTATCTAGCATATTTAGATAAATATACTTTATATATAAATCATTAAACTCTCTTCCAACAAATCCATTCCCACTATTATATACCTCATTACTAACAGCATAATTAGAATGATATATTATATCTTCTGGATTGCTCTGTATTAACTTTAAATTTCCCTCAAAATCTATTATTAGAGAGTTATTATATCTATCATCTCCTTCTTTTAGAACTCTTCTTATATCATCAATCGTAAAAATATTAGGCTTTGTTTTTCTATGTACTACTATCTCAATATTAAAATTATCAACCCCAAAACAACTTATTTGAAAGCCTCCAACATTGACCTTTTCTCCGTTTATAAGAAGAATATTATTATTAACAAGCCACTTTTCAGCCTCTTCATGAGTATTAAATATCATATCATTTTTAAAATCAATCTTTAAAAAATTTTCTTGAGGTTCCCAATCATAGTTATTTTTAAGTCTATAAACTGAATCTAAAGGTATTTTATAAGCATTAATTGTAAAAACCATATCCTCACCCCTAATTATCAAGAATAAAAGTAAAATCAAAGCCAAATAATTACAATTTAATTATATCACCCCCTTAACTTTTTGTACACATTTACATAAATATAAAAGCGCTATAATGTCGATAATATTCATTACTATTAGTATTATTGTAAAATTTATGTAACTATGATATTCTCATTAATAGACGTAGAAATAAGGAGAGAATATTTTGAAAAAGAAATATAGCATTATCTTAGTTTTTCTTATGCTTATATTCTTATTTTCTAGTATATTTAAAGAATATAGTGTATATGGAAAGCCTTCAGACAATCCCAATAAAAACTATTTAACCGAAAAAATAATATTGGACAATATAGAAAATACTTATAAAGAAGCTAAAATTACTCCTTCATACATAAATAAAGCTAGAAAATATTTAAATTCAAAACCTAAAAATTGTGACATTTATTTTTCTCTAGGTTATTTTGATTATGTATCAAAGGATTATAGTAGTGCTATTAAAAATTTTATTAATGCCAAAAATGCTATTAATGATGCTTCTTCTGATTTTGTAAGAATATATACTTATATTTTTTTAAATAGATGTTTAATCGAAGAAAATAATAGTTTTGGAAGATATTCAGGATTAGTTGAAAATGCACAGGATGCAATAAAATATATAAAAGGAGATAGCTCTTTAAAGAATGATACTTACATAATTAATGATGTCTTAAAAACTCTTACTAGTGTATCTTATACTAGAAATGCTGCAATAAATATACTAAATAACTATATTGACAAGACAGGTGGACTTACAGAAGAATCTAAAATAGCTTTAAATTATTATCTTGCTAATTTTTATTTATTAAACTTTAATTATGCTAATGCCACTTATATTTATCTAGATATTATAAATAGTATAAATACTGAAAAAAATATAAATGGTGGAGAAATCTATAAAATAAAAGCATATACTTCTTTAGGAAATATAAATCTTCAATTAAAAAACTTTAGTACAGCTATTGATTTCTACCAATTAGCTGTTAAAACGCCTGTTAAAAATGATAAAATTGATGCTAAATCAAAAGTTGAGGCTTACATAAATATAATTGATTCATATACTAATTTAAATTATTTTTCAAGTGCTGAAGACGCTGCCAAGAAAGTACCACCTTTACTTACCAAATTATCTTCCTCTTATAAGGATGATGCTGAGATATTATACCTAAATAGTTTAGCTCTATTAGCTATAAAAAGAAAAAACTTTAAAGAAGCCGAAGATTATATAAATAAAGGATTTGAACTTTTAAAAAATGATAATATTTCTATATATTCTAACAAAGATATTACCTTTAAATTAACATATGCAAATCTTTTGTTGGAAAAAGGAGATTATTATAATGCTTTAACTGAATATAATGAAGATTTGAAAGAATCCAATAAAAGAGGTGCAATATTAAATATACCTATCTATGAGGGATTAGTGAAAACTTATGAAGCCCTTGGTGATACTGAGAAAGCTTTAAATTTTAGTAAAAAACTAATTGAAGAAAAAGATAAATTTCAAAATGAAATAGATAACGATTATATCGATTATGCTATAAAAGCTTATGAAAATGAATTACTTAAAGAACAAAAGAATAGAGAACAACTCTATATGATTATATTAATAACTATTGTTAGTTTTTTACTAATAATTATTTTCACAAGGATGAGATTAATAAAGTTATTAAAAAAATCTAATTGTACTGATGGAATGACAAATCTTTTAAATAGAAAGTTTTTAGCTTCATATGCTAGTAAAAACAAGAAATTTCTTGAGCTTAATGAAATTTCAATACTACTTATAGATATTGATTATTTTAAAAATTACAATGATAATTATGGTCATATAAAAGGAGATGAAGTTATAAAGTCTGTTTCTCAATCTATTTTAACTAATATTGATAAGGAGGATTTTGCTATACGATATGGTGGTGAAGAATTATTAATTATACTTCCAAAAAGATCTGAATTAGAAGCAAAAAAAATTTCATTTAAGATTCAAGCAGATTTAAGACTAAAGTCAATTGAACACAAATTCTCTTTAGCCGATCAATATGTAACTATAAGTGTAGGAATATATACAAAGGCAAAGGGAGTAAAAGAAAATATTTATGATATGATTCAAAAATCAGATGAGGCATTATATTTAGCTAAAAACAATGGTAAAAATAGAATTGAAGTTTTCTCAAAGATAAAAACAAACTAGATTATTAAATCTAGTTTGTTTTTATTTTTTCACTAAAACTTTCTAAAGTAATCATATATTTTTTTTACTTATACTCATTAAATGAATATATCTCCTCTATATTTTTCCTAACTTTCTTTCTTGTATTCTTATTATCATAATATCCTAAAGATATTACTAAATGAATTTCTTTACTACTTGGTATTTTAAGAAGATTTTTTATATTTTTTTCTTTGAACCATCCCATCATACAAGTGCCAAGTCCTAATTCTGTAGCAGCTAAGCATAAATGTTCTGATGCAATCCCAATATCTATTGATGTATAATCCTTTTTCTTTATAAGTTCTCCCATCTTAGATGTAAAATTACGTTTTTCACCAACGACTACAATAAATACTAGAGAAGTTAAGACAAATTTATTAATTCCTATTAATGGATCATATAGGTTATCTGCAATTTCTTTTGCCATTTCTCTATCATCAACCACAACAAATTTCCAAGGTTGAGCATTACAAGCTGATGGTGCTAACCTAGCCGCTTCAATTATTTTCAATATTTTTTCTCTTTCAACCTCTTTATCTAAATATCCTCTTACACTCTCTCTTTTATTTAATAATTCAAAAAAATTCATACATATTCTCCTCTAAAATTATATTCAACAAACTTATTTTATCATTTATTAAAAGATTATGTGTATATTTAATTCCTATTCCGCTCTTAATTCCTTCATACTCTCTACCAATATTTTCTATGTTATAATTTATAATACACTCTAAAATAAATTTATTAATCTCTTAATATCTATCTTACCACTGTTATTTATGGGTAGTTCTTCAACTACAATTATTCTTGGAATTTCATATAAAGAAAGTTCATTTTTTAAAGAAGCTTTTAAAATATTAATGCTAGTATTTTTACTTTTTAAAATATATACTTAATGATTAGACATTCTTACTTTATAGGTGATATAATAAGCAAATAAATTCACTTAAAGTTTTTGGTGAAATATTTTATAAATACTAAAGAATAAACCATCTTATTTTAAGATGTTTTTATTATTAAGGAGAGATTTTATGTTTAAAGTTAATAAAGAGAAGTGCATTGCATGTACTCAATGTATAAAGGATTGTCCTGTAAATGATATATCACTTGTAGATGAAAAAGCTAATATTAAAAATAGAAACTGTATAAAATGTGGCCATTGTATTGCAGTTTGTCCAACTAAAGCTGTTTCAACAGATGATTATAATATGGAAGAAGTTAAAGAATATGATAAGGAAACCTTTGATATAGAATCTGAAAACTTATTAAATTTCATAAAATTTAGAAGAAGCGTTAGAAGATTTAAGGATAAAGATGTAGAAAAAGAAAAGCTAGAAAAAATTCTTGAAGCTGGTAGATTCACTCAAACAGCAGTTAATAGCCAAGATGTTTCTTATGTTGTCATCACTGAAAAAATAGCTGAACTAAGAGATTTAGCTTATGAAAGTTTAAAAGAAAAAGGTGAGTATATACTTAATAATTTAAATGATGAAAATAAGCATTTAAGAAGATACGCCTTAATATGGACTAAAATGTATAAAGCATATAAAGCTGATCCAATAAAAAATGATAGATTATTTTTTAATGCTCCAGTAATTATAGTTGCCTTTTCTCATCATGACTTAGATGGCGAATTAGCCTCTTCAAATATGGAACTTATGACTAATGCATTAGGACTTGGAACCTTCTTTAGTGGCTTCCTACAACTTGCTGCTGAAGGAAATGAAAAAATTCTAACTCTACTTGGAGTTGAAAATAAAAAAATAGCTTCATGTATGGTTATAGGCTATCCAGCAATTACATATAAAAGAACAGCTCCTAGAAAAAAAGTTGAAGTAAATTGGATTTAAAAAAAGCTCTACTAATTAAATTAGTAGAGCTCTTCTATATTTTATTATTTCACATTTAATTTTTCTTTAGCTAAACTCGGTAATTCATCTGCTTGAACTTCTTTGTAAGAAAGAATAGCATTTAATTCATTACTTTTTGGATCTCTAACACGTACTTCTAAGAAGGCACCTTTTCTTAGATTCTTATCTGCTGTAAATACTACTTTTATTTCATTTCCAGATTCATCATAAGCTTTAATATCTCTATATTCATATCTGTAAACATCTTCCTCACCATCTTTAAATGCAAACTTTTTCTTTCCGTCAACTGACACTTGTAGATAATATTTATCTGAACCAATGTCTTTTAAACTTCCACATCCAGTAATACCTACTGCAACAAAACATAATGTAGCTACTAAAATAATTTTTGATAATATTTTCAATATAAACCCTCCATTTAAATAAAATATAAAATTTTATGTTTTAATTATAATTTTTTATTTTAATTTGTTATATTGATTTATCTTTCGTTAATATTACATTTTTGTAAGATATAATAGTTAATCTGAACTTTTTATTTACTAAAAGCTATTTTAAATTTTTCTTTGTACATAAATATATCTCATGTGACACTTACAATGTCTCTCTTTCAACATCTTTATATGTATCTCCTCATCAAAATACTTAGTTACCTTTAAATAAAATACTAATGTTGTAATAACCATTAAAACAAATCCATATACATATATTCCCCTATAATTCAATTTATCTATTATAAGACCTCCCATAAAATTCCCTATCGAACTGGACAATCCGTTAACTAATAATTTAACTCCTGCAAAGATATCTCTATTCTCTAACTCTATATGACTCATCATAGAACTATCTAAAGAAGAACCTACTAGGCATGCACTTGCTGCTCTACATATTAAAGCTACAATAAAAACAACTGTAGGAAGACCTAAAGAAAGACAAAATGTACTTAGTACTATTCCAAGCATAGCTAAAAGTTCAAATTTACGTATACCAAGCTTCTCTATAACCATTGGCATTAGCGTTATGCTTATCATATTTAGAGAAGTTATTATAAAGTTAATTATAGAAATAATTGTATTGCTTAAATTAAACTGATTCTTAAGTATTAAATTATTATATGGCCAAATTGCACTCCCTCCTATAGATAATATAAATAAAAACATAGCAAAAACTCTTATCCTCTTATGAGTTTTAAATAATGTTAATGCATTTTTTAAAGCTTTATTTACTACTTTACTATCACTCTTAATTCTCTTGTCTTTTGGAAGTAAGAATAATCGTATTATAAAAGCTCCTATTGTCATCATGGTAGCTAATAAAAAAAGAGTTTTATAGCCAACATTAATAAATATCGGAATTTTATTTATATTTCCTGCTAACAGCCCTCCCAAGGTTGATGCAATAAAATTCACTGATGATTTATAACTATAAGCGCAACATTCTTTATCTGGTGTTGTATATGAATATAATAACTGTAACTCTGTAACCTGAATAAAGCATAAGCCAATATTAACTAAAATTTGAGCTATTAATAACATAAAGTAACTTATAAAAACAACATAAAACCCCATTCCTAATGCACTTAAAAGACATCCAGCTGCCAATACAGTTTTTCTTCCTAAGATATTAATAAATGGTCCTACAAAAAATCCAACCATAGATGATAATGCTCCTATAGAGAAAAGTATTCCTATTTTATCTGGAGGTATTTTTATTTCATTTAGATATAAAATTTGTAAAAAACCATATATTCCAAAGGCTCCAGCTAAAATCAATTCACTTATAACTATTATTTGAACATTTCTAGAAAATGAAGCATAATTTTTTATGGATTTAAACTTATCCATTTATAATTTCCTCCTTTGTAAAGTTTTTATTTAATTAATCATTTAAAATATACAAAATTATAATAAGCAATATTTTTTAAATTTATGTATTTGCTAATTTTATATAAAATTTAAATAGTCTAGATTTATTTTTAGATAAAATAAAAAGTGTATTAACTTATAAAAAGTTAATACACTTAAATACTTATTTACTATAAATTACTTAACTAGCTTTTGTAATTTTTCTCTTAATTCATTTAATCTTTCTACTGATGGATATGGAGATTTCTGTTCCAGAGCTTTATTAATTACATCAAGTGCCTTTTTATATTCTCCTACTCTTTCATAAGCTAAAGCTAAAAGATATGAGTTAATCCCTGGATTTACATTATTTTCTATAAGTTTTTCATAATAATCTACCATTTCTTTTTGTAATCTTTCTCTTATTTCCTTTAACCTTTCCACTGATGGATATGGAGATTCTTGTTCTAAAGCTTTATCAATCACATCAAGTGCCTTTTTATATTCTCCTACTCTTTCATAAGCTAAAGCTAAAAGATATGAGTTAACCCCTGGATTTACATTATTTTCTATAAGTTTTTCATAGTAATCTACCATTTCTTTTTGTAATCTTTCTCTTATTTCCTTTAACCTTTCCACTGATGGGTATGGAGATTTCTGTTCCAGAGCTTTATCAATTACATCAAGTGCCTTTTTATATTCTCTTACTCTTTCATAGGCTAAAGCTAAAAGATATGAGTTAATCCCTGGATTTACATTGTTTTCTATAAGTTTTTCATAATAATCTACAATTTCTTTTTGTAATCTTTCTCTTATTTGCTTTAATCTTTCCACTGATGGATATGGAGATTCTTGTTCTAAAGCTTTATCAATCACATCAAGTGCCTTTTTATATTCTCCTACTCTTTCATAGGCTAAAGCTAAAAAATATGAGTTAACCCCTGAATTCACATTATTTTCTATAAGTTTTTCATAATAATCTACCATTTCTTTGTTATACTCATCAGTTTTTTCCATGCTGTCTTCTTTAATATTTTCTTCCTTATTAGAATCCACTCTTAATTTAAATTCTTCAGTGTCATCTAGGTAACTCTTATTTACATAAGGACTATAAAAATCTATAAATATAGAATCCATAGTCTTTATGCACCTTATATTAGTTAGATTATCTTCTTTTAATTCTTCATTAAATGCCTTCGTTTCTTCCTTAAAAGCATAATAGCTTATGTCTCTATACTCTTCCTCTTCCTCATCCCTATAATTATTTATTCTTTTTCCCAAAATTTTCTTCTCAATTTCTTTATTTTCTTTTTCTCCAAAACTAAATGCACCAATATTGAAAATCATTATATTATTATCAGCTAAATTAACAAAACTATCAATGTACCCAATTGTATCTGCATTAGATTCTCCTATTACTCTTTGTCTTATAAAAAGATATGGAGTGTCAATATACACACTCTTTATTGGAAAGGCATTATTTATATCTGATATAGTTGGAGTTATATTCTCTTTTACATTCCCATCCTTATCATATATCATATCTAAATAAACTTTTGGCTTACTACCTATATAAAATATAAAATTTTCTTTTAAAGATGGTGAACTTACTTTCACTATATTTCCTGGTAAATATTTCCCTAAGAAGTTATATTTCTTAGAGAACATTTCTGAACTAAAAATTTCTTTTAGATTCTCATCTTTATATTGATAAATACTAGCTATCTCATATCCGCCTGATCCTCCATAGTCTCCTCTTAACATTATTTCATCTAATCTGTCATTATTAAAATCTCCTAGAAATAACTCTAAACCATATCCAGTATAATCAACATTGGTAGTTATCTCTCTTCCTCCTCCTTCTGGAATTATAACTATTTGTATATTTTTAGTAAAATCTCCTCCTTTTTGATCATATGTTCCAACTAAGACAACTTTATCTTTACTATATTCATTTATAATATTGCCAACTTTAACATCTAAAATTATTTTATTATTTGAGTTAGGCATACATACTCTTCCTTCTATTATTAATTACAATATATTGTATTTTAAAAAAGGTAAAAAGTTTAATCTATTTACTCTTTAAATTGATATATTCTTATTATATTATTTATATATATCTTTATAAATTCTATTTAATAATTTTTAAATAGAATATTTTTAAGTAATACTAATTTTAAACTGGAATATTCTTTAATCTTTTGGTAAAAATAAAAATAGACTTAATTCAGCATATAGTCTTAAAACTGAATTAAGCCAAAAATTTTATAATATTGATTATAGTAACTATTCTCTTAATTCTTATAACTATTAAAGAAACTTTTTAAGAAAAAATATATTGAGGTCTTCCATCCAAGTTTGCAATTTCTACTATATCTATTAAATCTAACAAATATAAGCACCTTATTCCTGAATGTACCTCTTCTTTTGTAAAGCCATGTGGCATTATATTTCTTTCAATAGCACTTATTGATGTCGTTCCAACACTCTTTACAAAAGCTAAAATTAGATGAGATACCATATTAGACACCTCTTTATTCTTTCTATTTATAAGAACATTTTAATTCTTACATTAATATTTTTTACTTTTTTCATATTAAAATACTCTAGATACTAAGGCTAATCAGTTGCTTTTTCCCAAAATAGCCTTAATTTATAATACATAATTTTCTAATTTAAAACTAATTATATTTTTATTTTTTGGTTCTTATTATTTTATACCAAAGCTTATTACTTTTGGGAAACTCCTTCTTTTGAAGATATTTTAAAACTCTTTTTAATTCTTTTTCATCAAGATTTCTAAAGATTTTTCTTTCAAATCCATCTTCTTTCACATTAAAAAGTCCTTGCTCTAATTTTTCTATTTCAACTTGTCTATCTTTTTTAAAGGTTTTAAAATTAACTTTATCCCTAATTTCTATTCTCTTTAATGTGTGTAAAGCAACATTCAAAAAATCTGTTATGCTTACCATTTTACACATCTCCTCTTTATACTATACTTTTTTTACATCCTTTAGCTTTGATACTAGCCTTGTAAATTCATTTTTTCTTATTATATTTGATATAAAGAATACTATTATCTCTTCTCCATGAAAAATATATGCTACTCTACAATCTAACTCTGGCTCCAAAGGAATTTTATATTCATATATAGTCTTATTATTATACTTATAACCTCTTACAGTTTTAATCTTATGAGGATTATTATTTATTAAATCTAAAGTCTTGTTATATATTCTACTTCTTATATCTTCTTCATACTTTTTATTGTGTTCAAAAAATTTTTTTAAATAAACATTGTCATCAATGATTATTTTCTTTTCTACCATATTTACTCATCTCTTTTCAAAATATTTATAAAATAGCCTCCATTTTAAACCAGTGTTTGTTTTTAGATAGAACTTTAAAACCACCTTAATATCAATAAATTATATTCTATTAAATCTATATATTAAATTTCTCTCAAAATTTATAGTTCCAATTCTTTCAATAACTTCTGCTAATCTTTCTTTCCCATTAGCAGCTTCATTGTAATAGTCTATAGTACATTTTAAAAGTTTTGTTAATTCATTTTCTTTAAACTTTCTCTTCATAGGCTCTGCTTTTCTAGATTTTCTTCCAGCTCTTCCTCCTATAAAAACTAAGAATTCTGTCTCCTTACTATTTATGTTTACAGTTGGTATAACTGCAAAATCATTGCTCTGAGCCTTTCCATAACTATTTATACATCCAAAAACACCTATTTTAAATTTAGCTGGAACATTCTCTCCTAGAAACTTTTCCTCAAAAACTTCTCCTATTCTTCTTGTATCAATAAGACCATGCTTACAAACAGTTCCCTTACATGTGACTACAGCTCTAACAGTTTTTCCTGCTCCCCAAATTCTAAGACCTTTTTCTTTTGAAGCTTCTATTACTTTTTTTATATCCTCTTCTTTTATATAAGGTATTTCTATAGTTAATCTGCTAGTTAAACTTAATTCTCCATTTCCATAATCTTTAGCAATATCTGCTAAGTCTCTCATTTCTTCTGCTTTAAAATATCCAACTTTACTTAAATATCTTATGGCATAAAACTCTTCTTGTTTTTGATTTAATATTCCCTGTTCTTTTAAACATTGCTTTTCTTCTACTGTTAACTTATTCATTCTTACTCTCCTTAAACCATATATAATTAAAAACAACTACCATTATCTTTATTATAGTATTTTAATAGTAATAAGAAATATAGTTTTTATTTAGATTAATCATAGCTATTTTCTTATATGCAATATGAATTTTTAATAAAAATAATTATATGATTATTAATAAAATTATTAGTTTATTAAATTTTTTTAATGAATAATCTTAAAATTAGTATTATAATAAAAAACAACATTACTTAATACTTTTAGTTAGGAGATTTTATATGAACTTAATAAGTAATTTTTTAAATTTAATATTACACTTAGACAAGTATTTAGGTGCCTTCATCACCAATTATGGTACTTTAACCTACTTAGTCTTATTTCTAATAATTCTTGCTGAAACTGGATTAGTGGTAACTCCATTTTTACCAGGTGACTCAGTAATTTTTGCATCAGCTACATTTTGTGCTTTAGGATTACTTAATATTTATATATTAGTACCATTACTTTTAGTGGCAGCAATAGCTGGAGATACTTTAAATTATAGTATTGGTAAATTTTTAGGAGGGAAACTGCTAAAAAATTCTAAAATAATAAAGAAGGAATATATAGAAAAAACTAATGCATATTATGATAAATATGGCGGTAAAACTTTAATAATAGCTAGATTTATGCCTATAATTCGTACTTTTGCTCCTTTTGTTGCTGGAATAGGAACAATGAAGTATAAGAATTTTTTAACTTATAATGCTATTGGTGGATTTGTATGGGTTTTACTTGTATCATCCCTAGGTTATTTCTTTGGTAATATAAAAATTGTTGCTGACAACTTCTCTATAGTTATTATGGGAATAATAGTAGTTTCTATTTTACCAGCCATAATAGGTTTACTTAAATCTAGATTCTCATCTAAAGTAGCTGTATAATCTATAAGTAAGTCAATGCAATTAAACTGCCGATCTATTCAAGGACATAAAAAAAGAACATCGGAAGTTAAAAGCTGATTTCGGTATTGCACCGAAGTCAGCTTTTTTATTCCCATTGATATTTATAATTCTTCTCTAATATTTAAGGTACAAAAAATAACCTATATAAATAGCTCCTTTTTTATAAATACTTATTACATAAATTTTAGTTTAAAAATCTAACCATATATTATAATCCTATAGAAAACTAGTATTAAACCTTTAACCTTATTAACAAACAATATCTTTATCTTTTTTTGTATAAATTCATTGTTATTTATAGGGATATATGTTAATATCTCTATAAATAATCTTTACTATTAGTTCATTAGTTATTAAAGATTATTTGTATATTTTTAAGCAAATACTATACAAAACGAAAGGAAATCTTATGAAATTTGATCTAACTAAAATATTATTTGCACTTTCTTTTGCTTTAGATTGCGTTGAAAGAGACCTATTAGGTGTAAAAACAAATCACTCAAAGAGAGTAGCTTATATTTGTGTTGAAATATGCAAAGAAATTGGTCTTACCAATGAAAATTTATTTGATATCTCTGCTTGTGCAATTCTTCACGATAATGCATTAACAGAATATATTTATTTTGAATATAAAGAATATAGTAGAATTTATAATAAATATAACTTCTCACCTAATGAACATTGTATTTTAGGTGAAAAGAACGTTATGAGTATTCCATTTTATAATAATATAGCAGGAAGTATTTTATACCATCATGAAAATGCTAACGGTTCTGGACCATTTGGCAAAAAGTCAAATGAAGTACCTTTATATGCTCGTTTAATACATTTAGCTGACACTCTTGATACTAAATTCGACTTAACTTTTGTAAGCTTTGAAAAATTTAAGGAAATAAAATATTACCTTAGTATTAATAAAGATATACTATTTGATTCTCAAGTTATTGAATGGTTTCTAAATACTTTTACTTTTGATAAACTGCTTAACTTAAGAAATGAACATATAAATAACTCACTTAGCAAATCATTACCTAAAATTAACTTTAACTATTCAAGTAATGACCTTATTAATTTTTCAAAAATTTTTGCTAAAATAATTGATTATAAATCTGAATTTACACAAAAACATTCTTTAGGCCTTGCTAATAAAGCTGTGAAGGTCGGAGAATACTATGGACTAAGTGTTGATACTAAAGCAAAAATGTATTTTGCTGGAGCTGTTCATGATATTGGTAAATTAGCGGTTGATGTTGATGTGTTAGAGAAACCCGGGAAATTAACAAGTGAAGAATATAAACATATACAAACTCATGTTTATTATACATATACTATACTAAAAGATATAGAAGGTCTTGAAGATGTTGCTTCTTGGGCTTATTGTCACCATGAAAAACTAGATGGTAGTGGTTATCCCTTTGGTAAGACAGCTTCAGAACTTGGTAAATTCGAAAGACTATTTGCTTGCTTAGATATATACCAAGCATTAACTGAAAAAAGACCTTATAAAGATGGGATGAGTCATAATAAAGCTATTTTAATACTTAAACATATGGCTTCTTCTAACCTATTAGATGATGAGATTTTAGATGATATTGATAAGGTTTTTGCTTAACCATAAAATTATAGTGAAGAATATATATTACAAAATCTTCTCCTTAATTTTATTATTTAACTAGAAATATAATTAATATTAATAGGGCTTCTTTTTAGAATAATAAACTACAATACATAAAGTAACTACTTATGCAAATATTAGAGAAAGCCATAATCCATTATCACCAAATATAAGTGGTAAAGTAAGAGACCTAATACTATTAGACTTCTTGAAGAGGCTATAATTATAGAAACCAATGGTTCATTTATTGATGTATAATACATAGATGCAACTATGTTTATCCCCATTATAATTATTGCTATTCCATAAAACTTAGTAATGTGAACAGTCAGGTCAATGTACTCTAATCAAAATTTTCTTTTTATTAATATATTTTATAGTAAATATACAAAATAAAAGACAGCAAAACTATGCTGTCTTTTATTACTTTAATTTTTGACTATCTTTTAAACTATTGTTTATTATAGATAGGTATTAAGAGCTAGCTAAAAATCAATCTTCACTTAAAATATTGGCTAATTTTTAAACTTTTTTAAAGCAGCTTCAACAGTCTTTTGTCTTTTTTTTGCTGACTCTAAACCTTTCTTTGTATTTAGAGCATAATTGCTTGGTGCCTGAGGTACTCCAGCAAGTAATGTTGCTTCATTGTAAGTCAAATTCTTAGGATTTTTGCCAAAATATCCTCTTGTAGCTTCTTTTATTCCTTTATATCCATTTCCAAAATAAATTGAATTCACATATATTTCTAATATTTCTCTTTTAGAATACTTTTTTTCTAAAGCTAAACTAAAAAATATCTCCTTAAACTTTCTTTCAAAACTTCTTTCATTAGTTAAACAAAGATTCTTCGCAGTCTGTTGTATTATTGTGCTTCCACCTTCTATGCATTTTCCTGCTTTTATATTGTTTACTGTAGCTCTGGCAACAGCCTTAAAATCTAAAGCGCCATGTTTATAAAATCTTCTATCTTCTGTAGCAACTATTGCATCTAAAAAGCTTTGATCTATATTATCTATTTTTACATAATTAGGTTTTTTCTTTAATTCATTTATCTTTTGATTTAATATTTCACTATCAGTTCTAACTTTAAAATCAGTACATCCTAATAAAACCATCGGAAGTGTAAATATTATTAAAAACATTATTATAAATTTAGATTTATTTTTCATTATTTTTTGCACTATTACTCCCCCTGTTTATTTATAAAATTTCATTTTTTTAAAATAAAATAATTTAAATTTATAAAATATTTTATTTGATCTTTTCTTTTTATAAGCTAATTATAAATAATCTAATATATATTTAGTATTTAATTCCCTTTCTTTTAGATTTCATTTTTGTAAGAAACTCATAGTATTCAATAATATTATTAAGTCTTCTTACTAGAAAAAGACTAGCTGTTAAATTTAACAACTAGTCTTTTTTCTTTCTTATAATTCTAATTAAAATCCTTAACTAACATATTTATTTAAAAAATTATCTATAGTCTCCCAATAAAGTTTTGGGTTAACCTTACTTGATTTAGCATGCCCTGCACCTTCAACTACTAACTTTTCCTTTTCTGCTGAAGAGGACTTATAAAGCTCGTCTACCATAAATGCAGGAACAAAAGTGTCTTTATCCCCTTGAATAAATAGAGTTGGCGTTTTTGATTTAGCTACTTGATCTATTGGGGAATCTTCATTTAGCCAATAACCTGCTCTGATTTTAGTTATTATATTAGCTATATACATCATTGGAAATTGTGGTAGTCCAAACAATTCATTTAACTGATAAGAAAACTCGTCCCATACATTCGTATATCCACAATCAGCAATTACTGCTTTAACGTTATTTGGAAGCTCTTCACCTGATGCATTCATAACTGTTGCAGCTCCCATTGATATGCCATATAGAACAATTTCAGCCTTTGGATTTTCCTTTATTATATAGTTTACTAAATCTATTATATCTAAACGCTCGTCCCATCCCATACCAATATAGTCACCTTCACTAGTGCCATGACCTCTTAAATCTGGAATAATAACGTTATATCCCATATCAGAAAAGTTCTTAGCATAAGAAGCTGTTAACTTTCCTTGAGAAGTGTATCCATGCACTGTAATAACCCATTTATTAGAGTTTGGCTTTTTTATAAGATAATTATGAAGCTTTAAACCATCTCTTGAAGTCATATATAAATCTTCATAACCACTTTGATTTAAAAGCCAGTTTTCACTAGAAATACTTACTGGTCCACTTGTACTATTTACTGTAACTACATCTTCACTCTTCTCAGTTGATGCAAAAATCATATCTTTAGGAGTGTCTGGATTTATGGCTAAATTATATAAGTAATTTCCACCAAAGCATAAAGCTCCAATGATTAAAATCATAATTCCAACTAGAATTCCACATATCCATTTTTTAACCTTACTCCACTTTTTTTTAACTTTCTCTCTTTTCTGTATATCTACTTTATTCATCTATTCTCCTTGCATAAAAAAATTGGTAAATCCTATTATAGCACCATTTATTTTGATAATCAAATATTTGGATATACAATTGTTATAATTTAATTGAAAAAATGAAGCTAAATCAATATTTAATCTTTCTACTCTCTTTTGTATATTAAGATTTTATGCTTAAGAGCGTATCCAATATCTTTATCTTTCTATATATGCATAATTGTTATTTTCATTTATTATAAAAAAATTTCTAACTATTTATAGAATTAAGTGATAAAATATTAAAGCGAGTCTAAACTCAAATAAATTTTTATATACGAAAGATGGTGTTTTTTTGAAAGCAAATTTTTTCATGCCAAAATATATGTCTATATTTAAATGTATAGGTCCCGAATGTACTGATACTTGCTGTGCTGGATGGGATATTAACATAGATGAAGTTACATTAAAAAAATATGAAAATAGTAATGGTAAATTAAAAGAAATAGTAAAAGGAAAATATATAAAAAGTGAGAACTTAGATGATTCCTTTAATTATGGTTTTATGGTTATAACCCAAGATAAAAAGTGTCCTTTTTTAAAAAATGACCTACTTTGTGAAATCCACGGAAAATGTGGTGAAGAAAATCTTTCTATAACATGCAAAAGATATCCTAGAGTTTTTAATATTATAGATGATGTATACGAAAAAAGTGGTATTCCTTCCTGCGAAGAAGTTTGCTATAAAGCTTTTTTAAATAAAGAGAAAATGGAATTTATAGAAGCTGAAGAAGAACTTGATGAGGAAACTATAGAAATACGTAGAGTTATAGATACTGATGCTTTTATTGATTCAGATAGCTTAATTCAATATTTCTGGGATATAAGGGTTAGCTCCATAAATATTATGCAAAATAGAAATTATTCTATTGAAGAAAGATTGCTTATACTAAAGTCTTTCTATGAAAAGCTTGAATATTTGAAAAAAGAAGATAACTTTTATGCAATTGAAGAACTGCTTGAAGAAATTAATGAAGATCCTTCAAATATAAGCTCTATTATTAAAGATATAGACTATACTCCATTTAATTTTAATAGAAACTTTTTTAACCTTATTTTAAATGAAGATCTTTCAAATAAAGTTATTGGTGATAGGCTAAAAGCTTTTTTAACCTCTTTAAAAAGAGAGAAAAATCTAATATCTGAATCTCTTAATGATGACAAGTTAGAAAGGTTAGATATTACTCTCACAAACCATTCATATATATTTGAGAATTACTTAGTAAACCAAATATTTAAAGATATAATACCATTTAATAAAGGAGAAAATTTAAAGAAAAGTATTAAAGTTCTTATAAATACCTATAGACTAATAAAAGGCTATTTAATACTTTTATATACTTCATCAAAAAAAGAAATTTCAAAATATGAAATAATACATATAATTCAAGCCTTAAGTAAGGATATAGAACATAATAAAGTATTTAAAAACATATTAGAAATTGATAATTAATCTAAGATCTTTAAGATTAACTTTTAATTTAATTATACATATTGAATTAATTTAGAACAGAAAGGAGTCTTTAGTAATTTTGTTTTTATCACTACCAGTTTCGAAAAGAGAAAAAATTATAGATTTTTTTAAGAAGGAGGTTGTTCTAGTTATAGCTACTACCCTAGCTTTAATTAGTTCATTATTTTCTTCTCCTAAAATAGAATACATAGATTTTAAAGTATTAATTTTGCTTTTTAATTTAATGATTGTAGTTGCAGCATTAAAAAAACTTAAGGTTTTAGATAGTATTGCTACATATTTACTATCTAAATGTAAAACCACCATATCACTTTCATTTACCTTAGTATTTTTAACCTTTTTTTCTTCTATGCTAGTGACAAATGATGTGGCTTTAATAACCTTTATTCCCTTAAGCTTAATTTTAGGTAAGAAAGCAAATTTAAATACTTTAAATTTAATTGTTTTTCAAACTTTGGCAGCCAATGTAGGAAGTGCTTTAACCCCTATGGGAAATCCTCAGAATTTATTTATATATTCATATTTTAATATGTCATCTATGGAATTTTTTAAAATAACATTTCCTCTTACTATTTTGTCTGCTTTCTTCTTAATAATAACGCTATTCATATTAAAAAGAAAGAAACTAAATGTTGAACTTTCAAAAGTTAAATTAGAAAATACTAGTCATATAATTATCTGGAGCATTTTGTTTATTATAATATTATTATCAATTTTTAAAGTTATAAATTATAAATTAGCTTTTATATGTATTGTTCTAATAACATTTATAATTGATAAAAGCTTGTTTAAAAAAATAGATTATTCATTACTTTTAACTTTTATAGCATTCTTTATATTCATAGGAAATATCTCAAATTTAGATAAAGTTAAAACTTTAATGAATACTCTTCTAAGTGATAATAGTACAACCTATTTCACTTCAATAATTGCTAGCCAATTTATAAGTAATGTACCAGCAACTATATTACTTTCTCCATTCACAACTTTTAACAATTCATTACTTCTTGGAGTTAATATAGGAGGTGCAGGTACCTTGATAGCCTCATTAGCTAGTGTTATATCCTATAAACTTTTTATTAAAGAGAATCCGTCTCTTAACTTTAAATACCTAAAAAATTTTACTGTTTATAATATAATTTATCTTGTTATATTCATACCACTTATATTTATATTAATAGTATAGTTTTATATTATAAGAAAAGAGGATATCAAAG
Organism: Clostridium sp. LIBA-8841; assembly: GCF_034439435.1. Classification (GTDB taxonomy): domain Bacteria; phylum Bacillota; class Clostridia; order Clostridiales; family Clostridiaceae; genus Sarcina. Next base: position 355,673 of record NZ_JAPCKJ010000002.1, read on the forward strand.
TTTAAAATAATAACTTCTCACTAAGTTACTCTTTGATACCCTCTTTTATTTTTGTTATTTTTCTAAACAATATTCTAGTTCATCTTTACTTAAGTTTCCTAAATGAATATTGTCTAAATATCTACTTAAAAACTTATATGCATTCTTCATTTCTTCTAAAGATGTAGCCTCTTCTTTCATTTTGTACCTTGGAAAATATCTTGATATATGAATAGGTATTGATTTATCTATGCTATTTAAGAATTTTCCTATATGCTTTAATGTTTCATTATCCGTATTAGAACCACTTACTAAAAGAGTAGTAACCTCAACATGTTTTCCCATCTCATTAGCTATCATAATAATTCGCTCCACTTCATCTAAAGAACCAAAACATAATCTTTTATAATACTCATCATTGCCTTTTAAATCTATATTCAAGGCATCTACATAAGGTAATAAGTCTTTTAAAGGCTCTTCACTTATATAACCATTAGTAACTAAAACTATTTTATGTGCAGGATTTAATTCCTTAATTTTTTTAGAAACATCAAGTACATATTCATACCATATTGAGGGCTCATTATAAGTAAAGGCTAAACCTATACTCTGATTCATACTAAGAGAGGTTTCTGCCATATCCTCTGGAGACACAAACCTACTATTAGCTTCATACTGAGATATGCTGTAATTTTGACAAAAGGAACACTTAAAATTACATCCAAAAGAGCCAATAGATAATATATTATTTCCAGGTAAAAAGTGATATAATGGCTTCTTTTCTATTGGATCTAAAGAAATAGATGTTATCTCTCCATAGTTTATTGAATAAAGCCTTAAAGTTCTCTCTTCATCTCTACTAACCTCTCTAACATTGCATATTCCTCTTTTTCCCTCACCTATTAAGCAGTTATGTGGACATAAATAACATCTTATATGTTCTCCCTCATGTTTATAATATAAAGCTTCTTTTTTCATAGTTAATCACCCAAATTAAACTTCCTTAAATCTTTCTACTTTAAAGCGCTCTAAGGTATATTTATCAGAATGACTTATTCCTCCTTTATTCATAGCTATTTCAAGCTGTTCCTCTTTGTTATATACTTCCTCTAAATTTGGAAGAAGTAAGCCTTTTTTATTTCCAGAGGTCACTATAACTCCATAGTTATATGGGTCTAAATCTTCAAAAACAGCCTCTTCAGGTGGATATAATAAATCAACAGATATATCTATTTCCATTAATTCTTCTTTCTTTAAAGGAGCAAATCTTGGATCATTTAAGGCAGCACTTAAAGAATTCCTAATTATTTCTTCTCCAACAGAATCTGTTGTTGGTTTAATAGTTCCTATACACCCTCTAAGTTCTCCATTCATTTTTAATGACACAAAAACTCCCTTTTTATCTCCTAAGAGTTTCTCATCTTCAATTTCTTCTCTAGTTAATAATCTACCAGAATTAAAATAGGTATCTAAATTTTTTCTTGCTAATCTTGTATATGGATTTTCTTCCTCTAATTTTCTCTTGTGTTCTTTTTCTTTTTCATTCATAAGATCTTCATAGAGATTTCCACTGCCCTCTTCAAACTGAAAAACAGCATAGCCTACCCCTAAAGATCCTCCATAACTAAATAGCTTGGAGTTAGTCTTTGAGGAATTTATAGTCCCTAATAATATATAAATTGAACGTAATCCACATTCTCCAGCAGATTTTATAAGATCTCTATCAATTTTAAAAATCTTTTCAACCTCTCCTAATGATAGTATTTTTACTAATTCATCATCAAACTCTTTACCTACAGGAGTATATGGATATGGTCCATTTTCTATTAATCTATGAGATAAATCTCCTGAAGCTATTATTACAGCTTTTCTTCCTGTATTATTAACTGCTTGCTTAATTACCAATCCAAATTTAAAAAGCTCAATTGGTGTTAGTAATCCATAATTTATATGTACCAATTTATGTTTTTTATTTTTATCAGCATAATATAGAGGAACCATAGCTCCATGGTCTAACTCTAAAGGTACTCTGTATCTTATACTTGATTTTTCATCTAAAGATACCACTGGTATTTCTTCATTTACTGATAGATTAATTATCTCATCTGTTAACTCCAAATCTATATAATAATTAAACTTAACCTCTGGAGCTCCAAAATCGCCTAAATCACCATAAATATAATCTGTCTTAATTAATGAAATTGCATCTCTAAAGACTGTTCCATGAGGAGATATAATTATTATTGTTTCTACCTCTGACTCCTCTATTATGTCTCCTACCTCTTTACATGAATTAACTGTTTTTATAACTTCCTCTTCTCTCCCTTTTCCTATCTCTGGAATAATTATAGGAGGGTGTGGCATTAAAAAGTATTTCATAACATACACCTCTCTAATTTTATAAATATATTAATTTTCATATTATATATTGTTCCAAATAAAAAATATCTTATTTAAGGGGATATAATAAAAAATTCAGCAAACACTAGCTTGCCGAATTTTTTTATATTAATATAGATAAGCATCTCTTAATTCTTTTAGTTTATTGCTATCTAATCCATATTCTTCTTCAAAATATTTTTCATAAGTAACATATTTATTTTTTATAGAATTTAAACTTGCATTTATAAGAGATTTATTTACTCCTAGAATTCCTTCTATATTTAACTTTAAATTTTCATCCTTAATATAACCTTTAATAGCTCCCATAACTTTGTCATTAAATGCTTTTCTAGTATTATTACTTTCTAAGTAATCCTGTATAACTATTTCTTCTGGAACATTAAGAGCAAGCAAAACTAATGCTGATCCAACACCAGTTCTATCTTTTCCTGCTGTACAATGTTGTAATATTGCCGTATTTTTTGGATCTTTAAACAATGTGAATAATTCCTTATATGCAGGATTATCTAATGGCATCATCTCATAGCCTTTTTTTAATAAATCCTCTGGACTAATAGTCATTTTTTCTCCACTTAATAGTTTTTTAACATATACTGTCATATCTAAATTATCATTTCCTTTTAAATTCATTCCAGATATGTTTATGTTTTTAACTGAATTCACCTGAACATCTGGCGCATTTGCAATCTCTTCTTTTGATCTATAATCTAGAACATATTTTATTCCTAGAGATTCAAAATACTTTAAATCGTCTCCTTTTAAATCTGATAAATCTTCTGATCTATAGAATAATCCCCATTTAACATTTCTTCCATCCTGAGTTTCATACCCTCCTAAATCTCTGAAATTAGAGAAATTTTTAAGAGGTAAAACCCTTTCAGCAACTATAATTTCCTCCCCCTCGGCTTCAACTCTATAAAAAGTTCTATTAAGTGGTTTTGGATCTTCAAATTCTAAACTATCTGTATTATTAAAGTCCATAAGAAAATTTTCTTTTTTGTCTAAAGCATCTCTATAAAATACCTTAATATTTTTACAAACTCTATTTAATTTTATTAATATCTTATTATTGTCAACTCTTTCTACATATCCATTTAGTCTTTTCATCTATAATACACTCCTTATACTTTTTTTACTTATTTTTAATTTCTCTTATTCTATTTATATTCTTATTACCTATTAATCCACTTATAATCTCATTTGAAGTTATAAAGTGTGGAACTTCTAAAGTATAGATATATTCTCCATCACACTTAGATTCAACATCATCAATCTTAATTTGATAATCTTCAAAATAACTATTTATTTCCTCTATTGCCTTGTCATTTAAACATTTAATCTTAAAATTTACAATCTTTGTTTTATCTATGAATTTATCCTCAAATTTTTTTAAGCAAGTAAGAACTATTAATATACTAACTCCACTTAGAATGCTAATTTTATAAAATCCCATTCCTATAGCAAGTCCAACACAGGCAACAGCCCACATAGAGGCTGCTGTAGTTAGTCCCTTAACAGCCCATTTGGTTTGTATTATTGCACCAGCTCCTAAAAAACCAACTCCCGATATAACCTGGCATATAACCCTACCTACATTTACTTTTAATATACCAGATAATGCTGGATTTTTTGCAAGTTCATCACTGGCAAAATAAATTAATTGAACTTGAATAAGTGCTGCAATAGTAGCTCCTAAACACACTAAAACATGAGTTCTAAACCCAGCTGGCCTATTTTCATATTCTCTATTGTAACCAATAAAACCACCTATGATTATAGATAGCAGTATCCTAACTCCTATCTGCGAAATATCCATTTTAAATCCAACCTTTCATTTTATACTAGATTACAAAGTAAACTTAAGTATATTTGTATTATAAAGATTAAGATTTCTACCAAGAACTCCTCTTTTGTAAAAACTTATATTATTTTATAATAAGTTTAAAACTATTAGATATATAAATCAAACTTCATATGTTTTAATATTAAATATATATTATAAAATTATTGTCTTTTCCAATAAAATCTGTTAACAATTTGTTCATTTTAATAACTTATTTTTACTTTTTAACTAATTCAATTGTATATATAATAAAAAACTATGGAATTAGTAAAAATTCCATAGTTCATTATAAATAATCTTTTTAATTTAAATTGAAAACTCTCAGCAAAACTATATATTAATTGTCATATTAATTACTTGTTTTCAAAAATAGTAGGATCATTAAAATAATTTACTCCTAGGTTCTTAAGTCTAGGCTCTTGAGCTTTTAACCTTTTCTTATATTCATCCCAATTTCTAGATTCTTTTGGTGTCCATCCTATCTCTGAATATCCTATTAATCTTGGGTATATCATATAATCCATTTGTTCCGCAGTTGAAATTCTCTCTGTCCATAAAGGTGCTTCTATACCTAAAATTAAATTCTTAGGAGCAAATTCTGTAGGATCCCAATTATATGCATCTTCAACTGAAATATATCCAGCCCAATCTGACCCATAAGGAGTATCTTTATTATACTTCATATCTAAATAAGCTTTTTTAGCAATAGAAATAATCATGTTCATATTTTTCTTCCTAGCAGCTTCATTAGAATCCTTCCAATTTTGAAGAACTGTATTAGAGTCTATATTAGGTGAAGTATCTATTGGATCCCATCCTATTGGAGTTTTATCATATTTTTGAGCTATTTTTGAAACCCTTCCTACAAAATAATCATAATCTTCTTTCTTAGTAGCATCAGCTTCATCTCCTCCTATATGTAGGTATTTAGAAGGTGAGATAGCAGCTAATTCTCTTATTACATCTTCAATAAATTCATAAGTTTTTTCATCATGTGTCATAAATGTGCTAAAGCCTACTGAAGTTCCTGTATACAGTGGTTTTTTCTTTCCATCAGGATTTAAAAATCCATAAGAAGCTAAGGCTGCATTTACATGCCCCGGCATATCAAACTCAGGAATTATTTCTATGTATCTATCTGATGCATAATTTATTAAATCCTTAAATTCTTCCTGAGTGTAATATCCTCCCTTTCCTCCACCAACTTGAGTTGATCCTCCTATCTTAGTTAAGTTAGGCCACTTCTTTATTTCTATTCTCCATCCTTGATCATCAGTTAGATGAAGATGAAGTTTGTTTATTTTATATTGAGATGCTAAATCTATTTGACGCTTTAAATCATCAATAGTAAAAAAATGTCTTGCTACATCTATCATAAGTCCTCTATAACCGTATTCTGGCTTATCTGTTATAGTAGATGCCGGTATATTCCATTCCACACCAGTTACCATTGATTTTTTTGTAATTTCAGAAGGTAACATTTGTTTTAAGGTTTGAACTCCCCAAAAAACTCCTTGAGGCTTATTAGCAATTATTTCGACTTTATTCTCAGATGAATTTATTTTATACCCTTCATCTCCTAAATCTTCGTTATTACCTACAGTAGTGAAAAAAATAGCTTTTTCATTAGTAGGTTCACCTTCCAAAACTTTAATATCAAATCCACTTATTCCTTTTAAAAGATTAGCAAATCCTTCAGCTATCTTATAAAGTTCCTCGGTCTCATCACTATTCTTTCCTTTAACATAAATAGGTAGCCCATTCTCTATCTTGAATGCACCTTCTTTTTTCTCATAACTTAGAGGTTTAGGAATAATAGTATTTTCAACATTTTGTACTTCTATCATCTTTATAGCTTCTTTTGTTTCAGGGAAAAACAAATATCCCGCAAGTAAAACAGCTATAGTTAACATAACATAAGTAAAATTTAACCTTGATTTTTTCATTACACTAGTCTCCTTTTAAATTCTTTCATTTATTTTTTATTCCCTTAAACTCTCAATACTATGTAAGATTCAAATTACTTATCTAAAAATAATTTGAATTTATATGTCAAAATAATATTAGGATTTCATAAACCAATTTATGGAGGTAAACTTATTTTAAAGATTATTAAAAAGATAAATACATATATATCTTTTTAATATTTATAAATGTTTTAATTTCCTCATCATTTATGCTTCTAATTAATATTGATGTATATATTTTTCTATTACTTTAGAAAGTTCTCTCTCATATTCTATCTACAAGTTAATATTACAAAATTAAAATTTAGATTTAAGTTAGAAAATTATTAAATGAAAAATTGATAGGAAATCACAATTTACTCTCTCTAATTTTAATAGTAAAATTAGTAAAACATCTTTATTTAGGAGAAGATTATTATGATAATTGTTAAGAATTCAAAACCTTTAGCATCAATTTTTTCAATAAGAGAAAGTAACCGAGCCTCACAAATATTAAATAATTACCTAGAGCTTATTACAGAAGTTAAATTACCTTTATACACTATAAATTCTGATCTAGAAGAAATTCCAAAGGATATTTTTAGTGGTAGTAAACCTAAAATTTTATTTATATTAGATAACTCAAATGATGAAAATGGCTTTTCATATAATATTGAAGAAAGCACACTTTATTTTAAAGCTAAAAATGAACAAGCTTTTGTATATTCCGTTTATGATTTTTTAGAACAAATAGTAGGTTGTGGTTTTTATAGTTGTGATTATGAATTTATACCTAAAATAGAAACCTTAGATATTAATTTTGCTCCCTATTCATTTAATCCTCCAATAGACTATCGTGAAGTTTATTACAAGGATTTTGAAAACCCTACTTTCGCAGAAAAATTGAAGATGAATACAAGTAAAATGCATGAAAGCTGGGGCTTTTGGTGTCATTCATTTCAGTTACTATTGCCTTATGATTTATTCGATAAACACCCAGAATATTTTGCATTAATAGATGGTAAAAGAACCCCTAAGGGAGAGCCCTGTTTAAGCAACCCTAATGTACGAAGAATAATAAAGAAAAATTTAAAAAGATTTATAGAGGAAAGACCTGAATGTAAGTATTGGTCTGTGAGCCAAAATGATGATAACCTATATTGTCGTTGTCCAGAATGTGCTGCAAAAGATGGTTATGATGAAAGTCAGATGGGATCAATATTAGACTTTGTAAATGAGGTTGCTAATGAATTTCCTAATAAGATTATTTCAACATTAGCCTATTGGTATTCTAGAAAACCTCCAAAGCATACTCGTCCAGCTTCTAATGTTCACATAATGCTTTGTAACATTGAAGCAAATAGAGGTCTCCCTATAGAAAGTGATCCCTCTAATAAAGAAGTTAGAGAAGAGCTTTTAGCTTGGTCAAAAATCTGCCCTAACATCTCTCTTTGGGATTATAATATACAATTTGCTAATTTAGTTAGTCCTTTTCCAAATTTAGGAACTTTAGGACCTAATATGCGATACTTCGTTAAAAATAATCTTAAACTTTTATTTAGCCAGTGTAATAGAGAGATTGGAGGAGAATTCTCAAAACTTCGTGGATACATGCTAGCTAAACTTGCTTGGAATCCCAATTGTGACGAGTTTTATCATATGAAGGATTTTTGTGATAAATATTATAAAGAAGCGTCACCTTCTATCCTAGAATATATAAAACTCCTTCATGATGCTCAAGAAAAATTTAATGAAAGGTTAGATATATTTAATGGTCCTAAAAACGCTAAAGATACCTATCTTTCCTTTGATTTATATAAAAAATATAATGATCTTTTTGATAAAGCATATGAAAAAACAAAATATAATGAAACCTTATTCTTAAGAGTTCAAGAAGCAAGACTACCATTATACTATGCTGGTATAGTTTTAAAATATGGAACTCTAGAGGAACAGCTTTTAAACATTAAAGAATTTGCCAAAATAGCTAAAAAGATTAATTTAGAAATGGTAGAAGAATGGAAGATAACAACTGAAAAGTTTATAATGGATTCATTAGTATCTTTAGATTAAATTTTGTTTTAGTTAAGTGATTATAAAAATTAAGGATACTTGCTCTAAAGCAAGCATCCTTAATTTTATTTTTTATATTGTATCTATTTCTTTACTTTAACACTCTTAATTGTTTTATAACATTCAACATTAAATCTTATTTTATATAGAAAGCTTATAAATACATATTAAAGTACCACAGCTCCATCTACTGATAATATCTCTCCACTTATATAACTAGCCATATCAGATGCTAGAAATAAAAAAGCATTTGCTATATCTTCAGACTCTCCAACCCTTCCTAATGGAATATTCTTAGCTATTTCTTCTATTAACTTCTTATCTAAAGCAGCTACCATATCTGTAGCGATTATTCCAGGAGCTACTGCATTTACTCTTATACCATCTTTTCCAAGCTCTCTTGCTAAAGATTTAGTTAATCCATTTACTGCGAATTTTGAAGTTGGATATCCAACTCCTGTTCTTTGACCATATAAACTCACTACTGAACTTGTATTTAAAATAACTCCTTCTTTTTGAGTTTTCATTGTTTTTGCTACAACGTTTGTACAGTTGAATACAGCTTGAACATTGATATCCATAATTTTAGAAAAATCCTCATCACTTTGACCATATATTGGTCTATTATCACTTACACCAGCATTATTTATAAGAATATCTATTCTTCCCCATTTTTCTAAAATTATATTTGCCATGTCATGTATTTCACTTATTTCTAATAAATTAGGATAAAAGCCCATAACTTCATAGTTAGGATTAATTTCATTTATTTCTTTTAAAGCTTTATCAACAGTTTCCTTTTTAGAACCACATAAAGCAACCTTGGCTCCATGAGCAAGAAATTTTTTAACAGTAGCAAAGCCTATTCCTCTAGTTCCTCCAGTTACAATAACTACTTTATTATTTATACTTCTTGATAACATATCCATAACGAATCACCTCTTAAATATATATTACTTCAATACACTCCATATACGCTTTTAATAATCGTATCTTATTTATATAATAATACAATAGAACTATAGATTATTCTGACTATAATATAAAACTTTATATTTTTTCTTTATTATTTACTTAACTTAATAGATATCTTACATATATTATTTTAAAATTACTCATTTAATGCCTTAAAATATATAAAACTTATATATTTTTTAATAAAAAAGAGCTATGAAATACTAAATCTTTCATAACTCTTTTTATTTTATTTATTTAATCTTATAAATTTGAAAATAACAAATAAGTAAAAAACTAAAAATATTATATTTAGAATAAATGATACACTATTAAAATTTATTATTGAAAAATTCTTAACTACAAATTGATAATATAGATTTAATACTATTCCTAGTAAAATTGGTATCCCAAGTAATATAACTTTTATTTTATTCTCCTTACTTATATTAAAATTAAGTCTTTTCTTCCATGTAGAATCAAAACTTAATAAATTAAGCATATAAGCAAAACTGGCAAAACAAATAAAATTTAACACCGGTAAAACCTCTTTAATTAAATATTCTGGTTCATTTATTATAAAAATTGCTTTATCGTCTTCTAAATATTTAACCTTTACTTTTGTCCCAATTGGATCAAGTAAATCTCCACTTGTACTATTGAATACTGCTACAACATCAAATAATTCTCCATCATCATTTACTCTAACGACTGGAGTAAAAACTTCATAACTTCTCCCTTTTGATCTTGCCGTTCTCTGATCAATAGATACTATTTCTCCTATATTACTTTTTCCTATAAGCTCTATATAAAATATTCTTCCAATCCCTGAACTTAAAGACCATATAACAAAACAAATAAATATAATATTCCAAAGTCCTTTATTTCCTTTTTCTTGTCTAAATTCTACTCTCATTGACTTTTACCCCCTTCTCTTTAAATTATATTTTTTTACATAATAAAAAACCATATAAAACTTAAAAAGTTTATATGGTTTTAATATTTTTTTGCTCTAATTGTTTAATTATAAATTAAAGTAATTCACCATAATGTTTTCTAAAGACATTTTTCATTATTGTTGCAAGAACCATATAACATATTACTATTCCTAATAACCAAGGGAAATAAGTATATGGTAACGCAGTCATCCCTAATGATGTTCCTAAAAAAGTATACGGAATTACTGTTCCAACGATAATAGCTAAAGTTGTAATAGCTAACACTGGAAGTGATGCTCTACTTTGTATAAATGGAAGCTTTGGTGTACGTATCATGTGTATAACAAGTGTTTGAGACCATAAGCTTTCGACAAACCATCCTGCATTAAATACTGAAATAAATAATATATTATTTACTCCTGGTTCACCATAATATCCTCCAGCAATGCTTGGACAAATTATGAAGAACATAATAATAAAAGTTGCTATATCAAAAACTGAACTTGTAGGTCCTATCCAAACCATAAACTTACCAATTGAAGAGGCATCCCATTTTCTAGGTTTTCTTAAATACTCTTCATCCATGTTATCCCATGGAATTGAAATACAAGATATATCATAGATCAAATTTAAAGCTAAAATTTGAATAGGTAGCATTGGTAAAAATGGTAAGAATACACTTGCTATAACCACTGAAAACATATTTCCGAAATTAGAGCTTGCTGTCATTTTAATATATTTAATTATATTTCCAAAAGTTCTTCTTCCTTCAATAACTCCTTTTTCTAATACCATAAGGTCTTTTTCTAAAAGAATTATATCTGCAGATTCCTTTGCAATATCAACTGCTGTATCAACTGAGATCCCTACATCTGATTCATGCATTGCTGCGGCATCATTAATTCCATCTCCCATAAAGCCAACAGTATGTCCATTTTCACGAAGCACTCTAACTATTCTAGCCTTTTGTTGTGGACTAAGCTTTGCAAAAACATTAGTTTTTTCTACTTCAACCTTTAATTGTTCATCACTCATTTCACTTATTTGAGAACCAAGAAGAATATTTTCAACTTCCATTCCAACTTGTCTACAAATACACTTTGTAACTCCATCATTATCTCCTGTTAAAACTTTTACTGATACTCCATTTTCATTAAGAGCTTTAATTGCAGATAATGTAGACTCCTTTGGTGGATCTAAGAAGGCAAGATATCCCATAAGAACCATGTTAGATTCATCCTTTACAGAGAAAACACCTTCTACAGAAGGATTATTTTTTTGTGAAACCGCAATTACACGCATTCCTTCATTATTTAATCTATCAACTGTAGCTAGTATCTCTTTTCTTATTTCATCTGTTAAAACTTCAACTTTTCCTTTATATTCTACATGTGAAGATATTTTTAACATTTCTTCAACTGCTCCTTTAGTAATTAGCTGAGTTTTTCCTTCTTTATCCTTTATTACAACGCTCATTCTTCTTCTATTAAAGTCAAAAGGTATTTCATCAACCTTAGTGTACTTTTTCTCTAAATCACTAAATTCTGCATTATTAGCATAATTTAATATAGCTATATCCATAAGGTTTTTTAGTCCGGTTTGGAAAAAGCTATTTAAAAATGCATGTCTAAGAACTCTTTCATCCTCATTTCCATGAATATCAAGATGGTATTCTAATACAACTTTATCTTGAGTTAAAGTTCCTGTCTTGTCTGTACAAAGTACATCCATGGCTCCAAAGTTTTGTATTGAATTCAAACTTTTCACAACAGTCTTTTTCTTTGCCATCTTAACAGCACCTTTTGCAAGGTTTGTTGTCACAATCATAGGTAACATTTCTGGAGTTAATCCTACCGCAACTGATAATGCAAATAAGAATGATTCACCCCAGTCTCCCTTAGTTAATCCATTTGCAAAGAATACAACTGGCACCATACACATCATGAATTTAATTAATAGCCAAGATACTGAATTTACTCCTTTTTCAAAACTAGTAACAACCTTCTTTTCTGTAATTGTCTTTGCCATAGATCCAAAGTAAGTATAATCTCCAGTTGCTAAAACAATACAAATTGCTGAGCCACTTACTACGTTACTTCCCATAAATCCTAAGTTTGTACTTTCTAAGGGATTAGTTAAATCAGAAGTTACTCCTTCTCCATATTTCTCAACTGGTTCACTTTCACCAGTTAATGAAGCTTGGCTAACAAATAAATCCTTAGATGAAATTATTCTTACATCAGCAGGAATCATATCTCCGGCTGATAAATATACTATATCTCCTGGTACAATTTCTGAAAGCTCAACTTCTTTTCTACCTACTCTTTCAACTGTAGCTGTTGTTTTTACCATTTCTTTTAACTTCTCAGCAGAATTATTTGATCTACTTTCTTGCACAAATTTCAACATCCCGCTAATAGTAACCATTGTAACTATTATTACTACTGTACTATAAGATCTATCACTTGGTGCTGGTAAAATTATATCTGTAAATGTTGATATTATTGCAAGAATAAAAAGTACAACTGTAAAAGGATTAACAAAGGATTCAAAAAGTCTTTTAAATACTGAATCACCTTTTTCATGTGAAATTACATTTTCACCATACTTATCAATTCTTCTTTCAACCTCTTTATCACTATAACCACTTAGAGAGGTTCCCATTTCTTTTAATAGATTTTCTGAGCTCATTTTGCTTGCTCTTATTAATCTTTCATTCATTAAAACTTCATTTATAACTTTTTGTTCTGTTCTCTTCTTCATAATTCTTACCTCCTAATTCTTTTGAAGAAATTTTTTAGGAAGTAAAGACATTAAACAGGACAAAAGTATCCTTTTACTCTATTCAATTATATTAAGTTCTCGAAAAATGGTAGTAAGAATAACCACAGGAATATTCTTAAAACATTTTTCATAAAAAATACTTCGCCCGTCAGGTTTTATGCCTCCACTACTTCCCGTGTCCATTACTACCACCTCTTCTTTCTTAAATAAATTTAAATAGATTTGTTTTAAACATAAAAAATCCTTACCTAAAATCAGGTAAGGATTAAATTCACGCAAAAACAAAGTCATAAGCACAATAAAAGCGCTTAAGCACGATATCGTTCAAGCTTTAGCTTCACCGGGCAATGAAATTGCATTAGATTATGCCTTATTTTCTCGACATAGCCTGCTAACCTTCTCATAGTGTCTCCACTACTCCGCGGCAGCAATCCGTATCCCGGTGGTAACCTCACCTACCGATTTATATTCCGTTGTTAGTTTCATTCTATGCAATAAAAATTAAAATGTCAACTCCTAAAACTTATTTTTATAAATCATTATTAATACCATCTGCTATGATATTTGTCTCCTTAACTACTTTATAAGCTTTTCTAGCTCTTCAATTTCTTCTTTGCTTATATATCTCCACTTTCCATATTCTATGTCCTCAAGAGTTATATTAACAATTCTAACTCTCTCTAACTTAACTACATTAAAGCCAAAAACCTTACTCATTCTTCTTATTTGTCTATTTAATCCTTGAGTTAATATTATAGAATAGGTATTTTCATTTATTCTTTTAACTTTACAAGGTTTTGTTACTTGTCCTAATATTTCAACGCCATTTTCCATCTTTTCTATAAAATCATCATAAAAAGGTTGGTCTAATGTTACCATGTACTCTTTTTCATGATTATTCTCCGCTGCTAAGACTTGATTTGCCAAATCTCCATCATTAGTCAAAATAATAAGTCCTTGTGAGTCCTTATCAAGCCTTCCTATTGGAAAGACATAATCATCTATTCCTAAATAATCTATTATATTATTCTTAACTTCTTCTGCCGCTGTGCATACAACGCCTACAGGCTTATTAAGTGCTAGATAAATTTTTTCTCTTGGAACTAATGGTTTCCCATCTAAAAGTATTTCATCACTTAGTTCAACCCATTGTCCTTCAATACAAGGCTTTCCATTTACAATTACTCTGCCTTCTTTAATAATTCTATTAGTTTCTTTTCTAGAGCATATTCCAAAATTGCTAAAAAGCTTGTTTATTCTCATTATTAATTATAAACATCCTTTCCAAAATTCAATTTATTATGTACTTTATGTTTTTAGTTCATCTGATTAATTATAGCAGAAGCAATTAATATTTTTAACCAATTAAATATCTTTAAAATTAAACTTTTAAAGATAATTTTACTTAAAAACTATTTCTGATAATTCACCTCAACATTTAAACCTATTATGTCTAACTCTTCTCCTAAAGAATTCATTATCATAGGAACTTATATATTTTCTTTATCAAAATTCTCCTTTTTTTCAATAGTAAAAATATTTACTTTAACCAAAATTTAAAAAATAGTTTATATATTAGGAATATTAGTTTATAATGTAAGTATAGTATATTTAAAACTTAATAACATACTTTAGGAACGTATGGTTATACTATAAAATATTTTTCGGATTTTCTGTTAGCCTGTTTTTATATTGTATTTTTAGAGTAAACAACCTTCTTTGCTTTAAAAATAACTTGGATGATTTTTATGGATAAATAAGCTTAAATTTTATACTTTAAACTTATTTCTTTAAACTCTCTAACTTGGTTTGCCACCAACTACAGATAATCAGTACGATTAGAGAAAAAAGCTAAGGTAATTTAAATTACCTTAGCTTTTTTCTTATTTTAAACTCTATTCAAATAATTTAGCTATTTCTTCTTCAGTAAGACGTTTTAATCCTTTGCCATCCATCGCTTTACCATCCATTAAACTTTGAATAAGCTCTTTTTTATCCTCTTGCATTAATACTATCTTTTCTTCGATAGTATCCTTTGCTACTAACTTTATTACTTCTACTCTATTTTCTTGTCCAAATCTATGAGCTCTATCTGTAGCTTGATCTTCCACCGCTGGATTCCACCATGGGTCAAAATGTATAACTACACTTGCAGAAGTTAGATTTAGTCCTACCCCTCCTGCTTTTAGAGATATTAGAAATACTTTTATATTCTCATCTTCATTAAATTTCTTTACTCTTTCAACCCTTTCTTTAGCCGATGTTCCTCCATCTAAATATAAATAAGAGATACCTTCTCTTTTAAAATCATCCTCTATTTTCTTTAATACTGAAGTAAACTGAGAAAATAATAAAATTTTCTTACCAGCCTCACTGGCATCCTTAACAACTTCTTTTACTACAGTTAGTTTTCCACTTCCTCCAGTGTACTCTGGAATAACTATTGAAGGATCCAAGCAAATTTCTCTTAACTTTATTAAATAGCCAAATAGATTTATGTTCCCTTGTGCACTCTTTCCGTTTATTTTACTTTCATTTAATTGAGTTTTTATTGCTTTTACATATGAATTATATATTTGCTTTTGTTTACCTTTCATTTCTACTAAGTATTTCTTTTCAAATTTTTCTGGAAGTTCACTTAAAACATCTTCTTTAAGTCTTCTTAGTATAAATGGAGTTATTAATGATTTTAATTCATCTAAATTATTTTCATCTAAGATAAAACGCTCTCTAAACCTTTCTTTAGTAAATAAATATCCAGGCATAGCAAAATCAAATATTGACCAAAGCTCCATTAAATTATTTTCTATTGGTGTTCCTGTTAAGGCAATATTACATCTTGATTTTATCTTCTTCACAGATACGGTAGCCTGCGCTGTTGGATTTTTTATATTCTGAGCCTCATCTATTATACAGTAATCGAAACTTAAATTCTCATAAGCCTCTTCATCATTTTTTAAAGTTCCATATGTAGTTAATAAAACATCATATCTTTCATAAGACTTTGATGAAAAATCCATGTTATCTAATTTAATACCAAGACTTCTTTTAAAGTCATTTAAAACCTTATCTCTTCTTGCCTTGCTTCCATGAACTAATCCAATCTTTAAACTAGGTGCAAACTTTTCAAATTCGTCCATCCAATTATATATAACTGCAGTTGGAACAACTACTATGCTTTTACTTTTCTTTTGAGATAATAAAAATGCTATTATTTGAAGTGTTTTACCCAGCCCCATATCATCTGCTAAAACTCCTCCAAATCCTAAATCAGTAATTTCATTAATCCACTTAAATCCTTCCTTTTGATAAGTTCTAAGTTCTGCATTTAAAGCTTTTGGAACAAGTTTTCTCTTAAACTCTTTATTTAAGAGCTTACCTACTATTTCTTGAAGAACATTTCCACCTTTTATAAAAGATAGATTTCTATCTTTTAGTTTTTCTTGTATATATAAAACCTTACTTTTATCAATATTAATTTCATTATTACTTATATTTTCTAATCCTAAATCCTCTAAGATATTTAAGAAATGTACTATACCTGGTTCTTCTAAGTCTAAGTAAGTCTTCTTAGTCTTATAAAATCTCTCACCATTTTTCATAGCATCTATACTTGCTCTAAATTCTTGTATATCAAAATCTCCAAAATCAAATTTTAGCTTATAGAAATTTGAAAACTCTGAAATCTCTGATGATATAAAAGATGAATCTAGCACTTTAAACTCCTGTAGTTCTTTAGATAATATGACCTCTCCTAGCTCTCCTAATTTCTTAAATCCTTTTGAGAAAAGCTCATATATTCCCTCTTCATCACCAATAAAATAGAAATCCTCTTCTCTCTTTATAAATTTAAATCTTTCAAGTTGAAATTCTATATATTTTTCATTTTTTAAATCTCTTAAGAAACTC
Source organism: Clostridium sp. LIBA-8841 (assembly GCF_034439435.1). GTDB lineage: Bacteria > Bacillota > Clostridia > Clostridiales > Clostridiaceae > Sarcina. Next base: position 372,502 of record NZ_JAPCKJ010000002.1, read on the forward strand.
TTATCCTTTTCATCTCTTATCAAATCAATTATATAGCCACAATAGTCGATCTTTACATTACAATAAATCTTTTCCTTATCTTTGTAAAAGTAAAAGGTTGTTTTCATAAGCTTTTCCTTAAAGTTTTTAACATTTTCATCAAGAACTATATTCTTACTTATATTTTTTAATTCTTCTAAAAGATTTTTTAAGTTTTCTAAAGTTTTCTTATATGTAATTGTATTATTCTTTAAAAACAACTTATATATTGGGATATAGTGTTCTAACTGTCTTTTTCTCGGAAGATATAAATTCCTATCAAAAAACATTACATCTCCTGTATTATTTAAAATCACAGGAAACTTCTTATGATGACTTAATATAAATCCTTCCTTTCCCTCTTTTAAAGTTAAGGCTACTGGAACATTTTCCTTTTTAACCTTAATCTCATAGTTAATTGAATTAAAATTAAAATTTATTTTCTTTTTTTCATCAATTAACTTAAGAAAGTCCTTTAAGTTATTTTGTCTAAGCCTTAAATATCTTCCATTTATCATGTTACCGTTGTCCACAATAAACTGAATTATCCTTTTATCATTTTCCAAAAAGTCATCCTTCAGAGGATCATAGGTAAAACCTTCATTAAATTTCAAAGGCTTTTTTAAGCTATTTTTATATAAGAAATCTTTTAAATCTAATATTAAGTTAGAGGTTGCTACTCCTATTCTAAACTCGCAATTAAACAATTGAATTCCCTCTTTTACCATGTGCTTAATACTTATATCTAAAGAAAGAAATCTCTTTTCTTGTTGTTCCTTACTTTTATCTTCCTCTTTAGTCAATTTGTTTTCCTTCTTATCTATTGGATTTTCACTTTTAATCTTCTTCTTAGCTAAAGAATAAAAAGCATCTCCAGTTGCTGATATATGTTTACACACATAATTTTTTACCTGTTTACTATTCTCCTTAAAGGTTTCACAGCTACAGTTAACTCCAATAATCTCATTGCTTTTCATATTTATTTTTAAGTGAGTATCATAATCCCAGGTTTTATCGTCATTTAATACTCTTCCATAAATATGATAAACTCCATCTATGCTTTTTCCCTTAACATCTTTTATGTATGCTTCCTTAATTAATTTTTTTCCTTGTTCTCTAGTAAAACTGGAAGTTCGCCTTACTAAGTTTTTCATTAAAATTTCTAAATTCAAAGGCATTCCCCTCCTCAACTTTTATAGAATTATTCTATCATACTTATAGATTCCTCTCCACTTAACCTATTTCTTAAGCTTTAAACTATTTATAAAAGCAATTATACTTTTAATATTTTCCTATTCATTTGCTTTTTTCTATGCTTTCTTTTATAAAGCTTATAAAGAGTTCAATCATAGACCAAAAAACCCAAAGGTGAAAAAGTAACTTGCCTTTGGGTTTCTTTTATTCTCTCTTTAAATACACATACTTTTCTAAACTTAATTTTTAATTATAAGTATTATAAAACAATTGAAATCATTTATTTATTTTTCTTTGAAAAACCTAACCTTATCTATGGTCTTTCCATCTGGATTTTTAATCTCCAATGTGAATTTCTCCACATTATCAAAGGAGCTTATTCCATCAAAAGTTCCACTTAACCTATCTCCTCCATTTTCTAGAGATTCCATATTAGCTCCATTCATCCTATACTCTTTCCCATTTTCATCTATAACTTTCATAGCCCACAATATATTTTCATCATGACCTGGTGCTAAATAATCGAAATTTAAAAATAATCCTGTTGGTATAGCCTTAGCCTCATGAATAACTATATTAGGTAATTCATTTTCAAATGAATATTGTATCTCATTAACTTGAGTAAATTTATCATCTAAATTAACAGTTAAATTCCAATTTAATTCTGAACTATAAATGAGATTATCTGTAGTTAAGTTTCTAAAGTTTATATTATTAAACTTTATTTTAAGCTCATCCATTTTAGGAATTTTTCCTTCTGTTGACTCAAATAAAGTTCTTAAGTAAAGCTTTCCTTCACTTGCTTTACTATTATCAAAGGTATAATCAATACTTCCAATTGCACCCTTCTGTCCATCTTCAGAAATTATTTCTCCATCTCCAGTGTATAAGGATATATCATTATAAACATCAATCTTTTCACTGTCTAGTTTTAAAAGATTCTTAGCATTTTTTACATCTAACTCAAATTCTAAAATTATATGACTACTATCAACTAAAACATTATTTAACTTCATATTAAAATCATCAGTAACTATCCCTTCATTTGATATTTCTTGAATATAATTGTTGTTTATTGCACTTTCAATTCCAGGATTATTGAAAAATAACTTATTAATGGTTGCTCTAACTGGACTTGATAATCCTATTAAAGTAGTAAGAGTTAATCCTGCTGCTACAGCTATATATTTTCTTTTATTTGATTTACCTTTTCTCTCTTTGCTTTTCATATATATTATGTTCTTATGAGTTTCATCAGAACTCATATTACACTCTTCATTTAAACCTTTATTATCTTTTATGTCTAACTCTAATTTTTCTAATTTATCTTTTTTACTAAATATATATTCACTTGATAACTTACTTTGGTCTTTTTCACTATTTTTTTCTCTTATATCATTTAAAGCTAGGTTAACCTTATCTAAAACAACTTTTGGAACTTCTATATTTTCATTTTTTAAATTTAATAATTTCTTTTCTAAGTTATCCATCTACTTTACCCCCTTATTAACTCCATAAAAATCTCTTAAGTCGTTTCTTGCCCTACATAACCTTGACTTTATGGTTCCTTCCTTATCATCTAAAATATCTGAAATCTCCTTCACACTAAATCCCATAATATAATAAAGTGTTATGACAATTCTATAATCCTCTTTTAACTGATTTATGGCTTCGTTAAGTTCTAAATTTCTTATTCCCTTTTCTTTATAACTAACAGCATTAATATCATCTATAGAAATAATTTTCTTGTTCCTATTTAAAATATAGTTACATCGATTTATTAAAATCCTAATTAACCATGTATTAAAAAACTTCGGCTCCTTTAAAGTATTTAACCTTTCATAAGCTATCATTATGGTTTCTTGCATTGCATCCCCAACATCTTCATCATTTTTTAATATAGATTTACCTATTCTATACATCTGTTCTGTAGATTTGTTTATAATCTCTATAAAAGCTTCCTGTTCTCCACCTAAAGCCCTTTCTATAAGCTCTTGCATTTTTAGCTATTCCCCCTTAATAATCTTTTAAAATTTATTTCCTTAAGACCTCTTTCACTTATTAGATAAACTTCCTCCTAAAAAGGTTGCAAATTATTTTTTAATAATTAGGCTATGTTTTAGAGGAATGTTGATTTTTAGCCAATAATTAAAATTTAATAGATAGCTTATTAAAACTTACTTATAACGAAATAAAGTGCTATGTAAGGTTAAAACTTATGAACCCACATAACACTTTTACTTAGTTTAAAAATTTAATTAAGATTTTAGTTCTGGAAAGCCATCAAATACATAAAAACTTTTCCTACTCTGTTCTATAAATGGATCAAACATTTTTTTGTACTGAACTGGGAATGAATATGCGAAGCTCTTAATTCTATCTCCATCAAAAACAGTAAAACTATAATTTCCAACTCCGCTTCTTTCTAAGTATATATAAAACCAATTATCTCCACATTCTGATTCAGTTACATCTCCATTTCCCGTTTCTTTATTATATAAACTCTTTACATCAAAACCTCCACTATTTTCACGATTACTTAAAGAAAATTCCATAAGTTTATCTTTACTTTTAAAAGAAAGAGTGCTTTTATCTTCTAAACAATAGCTTTGATCTAAAGTAAATATATTAGGATACTGAGCCATAGTCCCATTTATCATTGCCGTTTCATACTCATAATTTCCATATATATCTCCTAAACTAATAGGTTGTGGTCCAATTAAGTATCCATAGGTATTATCATTATCCTTTAAATTATTATAATCATTCACCTCTAAACTTAAACTTGCTCCGCCAGATTGCTTTTCATCCATTACTACTCTTAAAACCTTATTATTAGGACCAATATTCATATGTTCATCTTTTATATAGGCCCCATATTCTTCATTTTCTATAACTTCATTATTTTTAAACTTATTTTCCTTTGGTATTTCTTCAGTATTTTCTTCTTTCTTTCCATTGTTATCTTCGCTTTTTTCTGCTGGATTTATATCTTTATAAATACCATTTTCAAAGTCATAAGTTATTTCTGGCATATTCTCTTCTTCCATAATTTCATTTATTCTCTTACTAATAAACTCATTAAGGTCTCTATAATTTTCTATGCCATTTTCTCTTAACTCGGTTTCAATTGACTCATATGTTATACCCTTATTGCCTCCGCCTATTAAACTTGTCCCAATACTACTAATTAACGTAACTATACTTGTTATAATTGAAATTACCCACACTAAAATTCTCCTCCAAATTATAGCCAATAAACTTTTTTCTTTTAATTGACATTATTGTAACATATCATTATGTTATCTATCTTTAAATTTTACTGAATCATAATAAAAATTCACTATTAATTTAATATATTTCACAACTTATTTATCTTTAAATTATCTATTACATCATGTATTTTATAATTTAATTATTTTTAATAATAAATCTCTATTTTATCTCTGATGGATATCCATTAAATACTTTAAAGCTTTTTTTACTTTGTTCTATCATTGGATTAAGAGCTTTTTTATACTCATCTGGAAATTCATATAGAAAATATGTGACCATGCCATCCTCTAGAATAGCAACTTTATAATATCCATCTTTCCCCAATCTCATATAATACTCAAATTTATTATCTTCTATTTTAGACTCAACTACTTCTCTACCTTTTGTTTCTTCATTGTAAAGGCTCTCAGCTGTCCACCCATTTATATTTTCTTTACTATTTAAAACAAATCTAATAAGTTCATCCTCAGTTCTAAAAGAAAGTGCAGACTTATCTTCTAATCCATAACTTTTATCTAAAATAAATATATTAGGATACTGAACTGAAGCACTTGAAATCATAACAGTTTCATATTCATACTCACCATGTAAATTTCCTATACTTGTAGGATTTTTCCCCATCAAATATCCATACGTATTATCATAATCTCTTATCTCTTTATAGTCCCATTCTTCTAAACGTAATTTATCATTCCATCTTTTAGGATTTTCTTCTGTGATGATTCTTAATATCTTCTCATTATTTTTATCTACTGAGTCTTTACTTATCTTTTCTTTATCTTCTTTGGACTCAGTATTACTATTATTATCTTTATTTATCATCCAATTTTTAAAATCATTTTTAATTTTACCACTATCTTCAGAAATATTATTTGAGTTTTCCATAACTTCCCTATTCTTATCATAAATAAACTTAGTTAGACTTTTATAATCATAAGCTCCATTCTCTTCTAAACTTTTTTCAAAAGTTATAAAACTTACGTCATCTCCACCAAACATTAAATTACCTAAACTACTAAATAGTGTAATTATACTTGTTAAAATTATAATTGTTCTCAACTAGTCTCCCCCTTGAATAAACCATTTAATTTCTAACTTTCTTTTTATTAACATTATTGTAACATATTATAGTAATTAAATTGTATTAATTTTTATCTATTAATACAGTTCAACATAAAACAAAGTAATTTATAGAAAAAAATTTTTTTAAATATAATTAATATATTTATTTTCAATTTTAAACTTTAACCTTTAAAACTTATAGATCTTAATGAATAATCAAGTATTAATTTCCAAATACTAAAAAGGTATTTATAATTTGAAAGGTAGTGACTATTTATTATGAATCCATTTTTAGAAAAAAGTTCAAAAATTCAATCACATTTTACAGATTGGAAAAATATCGCTGCAAAGCCTTATAATAAAAGTGAAGTTGATCCATACACCAAAACTAGAATAATTTTAATGAACGGAGCTGAATTTGAGTCAAACTGGTTTTCTCATCAATTTTCTAGACATTGCTCAAATAATGAACTTAGAAGAGAAATTGCACTTTCTAGAAGGTTAGATAAGCAGCAACAAATGCTAATAGGCTCATTAAGACCTGCACATGAGACTATTCTAGAAACTACTATAAGTTATGAACAACTTGCAGTAGATTTAACTGCAAAGCTTGCTAAAAGAGAGTCTAATAAACAAGTAAAACAAGCACTAGATTTTGCACTACTTGAAGATTTTGACCATTTATACAGATATTCAGATTTACTCTTCATGGAAGAAGGAGTTAAGGCCGAAAAACTAGTAGGTCATTACACAGAAATAATGCCAGCTAGACCAACAATCGCTGAACATAGATGCCCTACTGATAACATAAGAAATTTTGTTGATTTTAAAACAGCTGATATTCTTACTAAATTAAACATATCAATAATAACAGCTGCTGAACAACAAACTATGAATTATTACATGAATATAGCTGGATTTTATACTAGTGATATTGGAAGAAGCCTCTATCAAGAAATCGGATTAATAGAAGAACAACATGTTTCTCACTATGGAAGTCTTATAGACCCTAATTGTACATGGCTTGAAAGCTTACTTATGCACAAATATACTGAAGCATATTTATATTATTCTTGTTATAATTCTGAAGTTGATCCATATATAAAAGGTTTATGGGAACAAGGTTTTGTTCAAGAGATTTCTCAATTACATCACGCAGCTGAACTTCTTAAAAAATATGAGAAAAAAGAATGGCAAGAAGTTATTCCAAATGGAGATTTTCCAGAATTATTAACTTTAGGTGAAAATATAGATTATGTTAGAGATATATTAAAAAACACTGTTAACAATACAACTATAAAAGATGATTATGTGGATGTAAGCACACTAAAATCTGATTCATCATTCCATGAATTCCAAAGTAAAGTTAATGCTGATGTTGCGAGTGTTCCAAGTCATAAGGTTATAACAGAATTCATATCAAAAAATAATCAAGATTATAGATTTGAAACTTGTGAAAATCCTATTGAAGATTTAAGAGATAGAAAGTCTGACAATACTTCTGTAGGTAGAACATCTTTAAGTTAATATAAAAATAATTATAAAGAGCCAATATTTTATTAAATATTGGCTCTTTATATGCTTTATAAAAGAAATTTTAACACATTTTGGGTTTGTTGATTTTATTTGCATCAATCTATATAAAAATTATTTTATTGACTACTTATATAATATATTTATCAAAATAGACTACAATCCTATACTAATGAAAATAAATCATTTAAAGCTTCACTCATAGTAGGATGAGTAAATATATTATCTCTTAAGAAAGTATAATCTTCATCAGCCTTCATAGCTAAACTAACTGTATTTATTATTTCAGCTGACTCTGCACATAATAATGTACAACCTAATATCTCATCAGTATTTATATCTACTATAGCCTTCATCATTCCTTGAGTTTCTCCAATAACTTTTGCTCTTGGAATAGCATTAGCCTCTAATTTAACTGTTTTTATTTCAAATCCTTTTTCTAAAGCTTCTTTTTCACTTAATCCAACTCTAGATAAGTTTGGTTCAATAAATACTGAATATGGAATAGCTCCTCTGTCATCAGTAGTTCTTTTTCCTTCTCCAAATAAGTTATCCTTTATAATTCTAAAGTCATCTAAAGAGATGTAAGTAAATTGAGGTCCCCCATTAACATCTCCAATAGCCCAAATATTAGAAACATTTGTTTTTAATCTATTATCAACTGATACTGCTCCTCTATCTGTTAATTTAACTCCTGCAGCTTGTAAATTTAATTCTTCAGTATTTGGTTTTCTACCTATAGCAATTAAAACTGCATCTCCTTTGATTTTATTTAAATCACCTGAGTTGTTTTCATAAGAAATTTCAACCTCTTCATCTATTTCTTCAAAAGATTTAACCTTTGAACCTAGTAAAAATTCAATTCCTTTTTTCTCTAATATTTCTTTTATACTGTCAGATATATCTTCATCTTCTCTACCAGCGATTCTATCAAATGCCTCTATTACTGTTACCTTTGATCCAAAACTTGCATAAATTGATGCAAACTCTAAACCAATGTATCCTCCACCAACTATAACTAAATCTTTTGGAAGTTCTTTCAATTCCATTATTGTAGTACTGTTATATATTTTAGAACTATCTTTTATTCCTGGTATATTGGGTATTATAGTAGTAGCTCCTGTATTTATGAAAATATTTTCTCCTTCTAAAACTATCTCTTCTTTTTCACTCTTAACAAGTATTTCTGTGTTTGATATGAAAGAAGCTGTTCCAGTGTATATGTCTATATTTTCATTGTTATTTAACATACCGTAATTTTTATTTCTTAAAGCTTCTATTAAGACATTTTTATCTTCTATTGCTTTTCTATATTCTCTTGCTTTTTCTTCAAATGTATTTAACTCTTTATATAAGGCAACCTTTGCTTTATGTACTAAAGTTTTTGTTGGAATACATCCTATATTTATGCATGTTCCACCATGCATCTTATCTGACTTCTCTATTACTGCTACCTTTTTTCCCATTTTACCTAAATATCCAGCAAGTGTTTTTCCACCTTTTCCAAATCCAATTATAATGTATTCATATTTATTCATATTAATTCCTCCAAACTATAAGTATTGATTCATATCTTATTTATGCACTTAAATATTATTTTTTAATTAGCTTTTTTAAAAATATTTCTTAACTTGATTTAAGTATATCAATTCATATTTTTTCAAACAATTAGTTACTTTTTAGTTACCTCTCTTATAAGTAAATAAAAAAAGGATAGAAAAGATCTATCCCTTTTAAACTTTAATTCATCATTTAATTTTTATGACTTACATATAAGGCTCAATATGAACTGTGACCCCTTTAACAAATTTCATTTTCTTAAGTATAAGAGTTTCTAAATTACTAGCAATTTTATGTCCTTCAAACACAGATAAATCTTTGTCAACACATATTTCTAAATCAACATAAGCCATAGGGCCATATTTTCTTGTTCTAACTCCACTTAAAGATTTAATACCCTCAACTTGATCAACTATAGATTTTATTTCAGCCTCTTTTTCCTCATCAATAGAAGTATCCATAAGCTCATTAGTTGCTCCTATTAAAATCTCAATTCCAACCTTAGCTATAAATACAGCAACCATTATTGAAGCTATTGGATCTAATGCCTTAAATCCTAATATAGCTCCACCTATTCCTATGAAAGCCGCAACAGAAGATAGGGCATCTGATCTATGATGCCAAGCATCAGCTTTAAGTGAGGGAGAATTAATTTTTCTAGCTACTTTTATAGTAATTCTATATTGATATTCTTTTATTATAATAGATATAACTGAAACAACTAAAGGGAAAATGGTTGGAACTTGAACTTCATTTAAATGAAGAAGTGATTGTACCCCCTCATATCCTATTGTTAATGACACAATTACCAGCAAAATAGCTAATAAAAATGACACTAAAGTTTCAGCTTTTTCGTGTCCATAATTATGCCCCTTGTCTTTAGGAATACTAGCTACCTTATTGCCTATTAGTACTCCTATAGAGGTTATAATATCTGATGCTGAGTGTGCTCCATCTGCTATCATAGCATTAGATTTACCTATTATACCTGCAATTACTTTAATAATAGTTAAGATTATATTCCATATTATAGCTAATACGGTTACTTTATTAGCTTCAGTATATCTTGATTCCATATTATCTCCTTTCATTATCAATTGATATTAACTATTAATATATTTTATAGTAATAATCTTGATTTTTTAAATAGTTATTTTCAATTGATAACTTAAAACCGTAAGATTTCTTAAAAATATCTATAATAACATACTATGCATTTTATTTTTAATATGTTATTGTTTTTATAAAATAAAAAACTACACATAAATGTGTAGTTTAACTCTAAATATATATTACTATATATTAGTAAAACCTATAAAAGTTATTCTTTCAATATAAATTAGTATTTTCTTCTTTTATACTTACTTACAAATAATATACTAATTAATAATATAAAAGAAAGCACTCCTAATAGTATGAAATAAATTTTATTAAATGGTGTTTGATAAACTTCTTTTTCATTCTGTCTTGGCATGTTCTTAAACATATTTATGTTTTCTTCGCTTATTCCAAGTTCAGTTAATTGATTTTTTTCCTCTTCACTTAAACTTGAGTACTCTCTATTATTCAATATATTCATAGCTTTTTGTATATTTTCTTGTGAAGGCATTTTTGCCATATTAGGAATTTCATTATTAGGAGCACCATTAGGATTATCTATATTATCAGGGACTTCTCCTTTATTGCCTTCATTAAAAGCTGCTCCACCTTGCGGAATGTCTTGTCCATTATCATTTTTCTCATTATTATTTCCTAAATTTTCTCCATTCATCTTATCATTAGGCATTTTTCTACCCATATTTTGCTCTCCTAATGCCTGTAAATTTAATGATGTAGTAATGGTTCCATATTCAGTTGAAACCTGTTCTCCATTTAATTGAGCTTCTACACTCTTTGTCCTATCATTTCCAAATACCAACAATTCTTTAATAGCATTTTTATATTCCTCGTAATTATAAAATGCTGTAGGATCACTCTTTACGTAATCTCCTATTAATTTATCATTCTTTGTAACAGTGGTATTAAAAATTCCACTTTTAAAATATTCATTTGCTATTTTTTCTAAATAATCATGATACTTCTCTTTATATTCATTATTTTCTAAAAGTTTTCCTATAAGAGGAGCATCTTCTAAATTACCTGTGACAGGAGAATCAATAGGAAAATTAATTGCCCTACTTCCACTATTTACAGAAAACCCTCCAAAAGACATATTTAAATCCCATGGAATTATTTCACAAACTCCATTGTTTTCATAAAGGTAATAATTATGATACATTCCTCCAGAATAACTATCTAAATTAACTAGAAATGTATTAACAGCAAAATATTTAAGAACTTCATCAACATTTAAATGACTTTCTATATCTGTTCCATTCTCTAAACTTTTCATCATTTCAATCACATTTTCAAAGTCTTTATCCTTTGTACTCTTAAATACTGCACTATCTCTTAAAGTAGAATAACTGCTTACATTATCATCTATATATTTTAAATCAGCACCTTCATTATTTTTTCCACCCATCATAGAAGGCATTTGTCCCATTCCTACCTTCTCTTCATTTTTATCGCCCTCTGCCATTTGATTTTCATTAGGAATATTCATCGGATTATTTCCCTCATTATTATTTCCAGCATTATTAGGCATATTTGGTGGGTTCATCATTCCACCTTCTTTTCCTTGATTATTTTTCATATCTGGCATGGCATTTTTATCGTTACCATCACCTTTTTTAGCTCCTACTCCCATAGTTTCAGGTTTATATAAATTTCCATCTAATTTACCATAGTTCTTTTCAACAAATCTTTCATCAATTACTTCTAATGCTAAATATAATCCCCACTCCTCTCCATTAATCTTTATATTGGAATAAGAATATTCTGGAGTGGGTACTCCTAAAAGATTATATATATCATAAGATATTGCTTCTTTCATATAAGTTGCATCAGATATATTATTATTTAATGCTAATTTCCTTATGCCATGATAAGTTTGTCTATCAACATATTGTCCAAAATCAATTTTCAAGCTATATCTATCTGTTGTACTATCATTTGCTACAGAGGATAAACTTGAATTACCCTTAGGTCTAACCCCAACATTATAAAAAGTCTCTCCATTTATAGTTATATCTGCACTTCTATATTCCTCATCTGTAGCATTTTCAATAAGCCATTTCCAATCACTCTCTTTTATTTTTATATTTATGTCAGTTACAGTATTCTTATCCAAAACATCCTGAATATTAGAAGATTGCTCCTTAGTAGAGGCTGCCTCTGTGTAATTCATCGATTTTATAGTAAACACTGATACAAATATAAATATTACAACTAAAGAAATACTTATTAGAGAAATATATTTGCTTACCTTTTCATTTATCAATTAAACTCACCCTCCTAATCAAAGTTAGCTTTATTATTACTTAAAAATAGGAGAGAATATCCTTACCCTCTCCTATTTCTATTTATCTTTTGCCTATGTTTTAAGCCATATAATCTCCGTTATAACTAACTAAAACAGCATTTGAAACTCCTTTTATCTTAGATACTTCATTAACAAATGATGTAGTAACGTTCTTTAATTTAACCTCTATTGTCATTTCAATTCCATTTGAAAGTGAAACAGTTTTTGATTTAACACAATATTTATTCACGTTTTTTGATAATATGTTAAGTACACTATTTTCACTAAGATCATTTTCACAGTTAACTACTAATATATATGGATTATCAGTTATTTTCTTATTAGCAAATAGAACCATTACTATTCCTATAAAAACAGCACCTAAAATAGCTAAAGGAATAAGACCAGCACCTAAAACTATCCCTTCACTTATTGACCAAAATAAGAATGCAATATCCATAGGTTCCTTTATAGCACTTCTAAAACGTACTATAGAAAGTGCACCAACCATACCAAGTGAAAGAACCACATTAGATGTAACTCCAAGTATAATTAATGTAGTTATTAAAGTAAGGGCAAGTAGAGACATAGCAAAGGTTGATGAATACATAACTCCCTTAAATGTTTTTTTATAAACCTGCATTATAAATAGCCCTACTACAAAAGAAAGTGCCATTGCTATAAACATGTCTAAAAATGATATAGATGTCATTTTATCCATAAAACTTGATTTAAATATATCGCTGAAATTAATTGCTTGATTATTCATTTATTTTCTCCTCCTAATTTAAAAGCTTACCCATATATTCTTGAAGCTGCATACTTAGAAATAGCTGATGCTCTACGTTCATTAGTTTGGATAATATCCTGTATTAATTCTGGTAAGAATTCATCAAACTTTACTTCTAATACAACTATGTTATTATCTATTGCTTCTATTGTAGGTAAGTTATTATCAAATATCTTCGTACTACATATTCCTGTTCTTATGTTTTTATCGAAGGTTATACGCACATTTCCTAATCTATATATATAAGCCTCTCTTTTATAATCAACTATACTTTTAGGTTTTAATAAATCACCTTTAATCTTTGAATAAAATTCAACAAATAAAGCCTTATTACTATATCTTAAGAACTCAATATCTCCTTTAAGAATTTTTTCACATTCTTCCTTAGTTATTAATTCACTGTCCTTTGAACATAGTCCATTTATTTTAGATTTTTTTTCAAGCTTAATAAAAGAATGATCATCATTATAAAATCTTATACGGAACTTTTCTCTACGATTTATTCCATTGATTTTTTCCATAAGAACCTTATCCTTTAAATTATCAAAATAAAGACTTCTTATTTTATACTCATTATTCTCGCTAGCATTTTTATCGATTTTCATAACATGCACCAATCTATTTTTAATAGCCATATAATCTGAATGATTTATATAATGCTTAATTTCATGTCTAAACTTTTTTTCTTCCACTAATATCACCTCCAATCTCTCATCAAAATCTATTTTATAGAGTTAACCTTAATAGTTCCTTAACGCAAATAGAAAATTATTAAGGTTATCTATAAATTCCTCTACTATCCACCTTTCAGTGATATTTAGTAACTTATTAAAATACAAATTTTTTTAAAATAATAAGTTCAAGATTAATTCCTTTACTTCTAAACTTTAATTAAATAAAAATAAGGTTATATAGGTTAAACAAAAACTGTTTAACTATACAACCTTATTAAAACTCTAAAAACATTCTTTTCACTTAAGCTCTAATTTACTATCTTAGGTATTATAATCTCAAATTTTGTTCCAACTCCATACTTGGAATATAACTTTATATCAACACCTAATGTTTTACCAATTGACTTTAATAAACTTAATCCAATTCCACTACCATTTATATTTTTCCCTCTAACATCTGCACTTCTAAAGAATCGATCAAAAATACGCCCTTTATCCTCTTCTTTTATTCCTATACCATTGTCCTCAACTGTTATTTTAATATTTTTATTTATCTCTTGAAAACTTAAAGTTACTCTTCCTCCACTCTCTGTGTATTTAAAAGCATTTTCAATAAGTATAATAATCATTCTTTTTACCTTACTATAATCCCACTTTACCATTACAGGCTCTAAAGGTCTATTAACCTGGAAAACCTTATCTTGAATTTCTGCTAAATCTATATAAAATTCACTTAAATCTTCTATAAATTCCTCTAATTCAAAGGATGTAACATTTATGCTGTTATCTATATCTTCTTTTGATAGAAGTAATAAATCACTATTTAATTTTTCGAGAGCTCTAACTTCACTCATCATCTTAGATATGTGTTCAAAATGCTCTTCTATTGTATCATCCCAAGAATTTGCTAAAAGCTCTAACTTTCCTTTAATAACAGCCAAAGGTGTTTTCATCTCATGTGATGCATCTTGAACAAAGAAAACCTGTTTATCATAAGCCTCTTTTATTGGCTTTATAACCTTTGAGGAGAGAATATGAGATAAAACTAAAGCAATTCCAATTAATATTATCAAGGCAATTATTATGGTTTTAATTAATTGATTTATTGATTGAACCTCCGAATCAATATTTATAAGTAACTGTATTTTAATATCTCTATTTACTATAGTAACTCCTCTAAATTTATATCCATTTGATGTTATTTGTTCTACTTTATTTAAGGATTCTTTTCCCAAATTCGGTAGATTATACTCATCAAAATAAGGATTTGGATTTATTGAATAAACCCTATCTCCTCTATATTGAACAACTATAATATTGGGTGGAATAGGAAGCAACTTATTTTTGCCACTTTCAAAAAATTGTTTCTCATATGGATTAAGATTTAGTATTTTTTGCACCTTTTCTTTTTCTTGAAGCAAACTATTATCAACATGAGTAAATACTCTTGATGTATATAAAGTTATTGTTATAATGGCAAAGATTAAAAGGCAGAAAAAAACTATACCTGCACTAATAAATGTTACACTTCTCTTTGTTTTAAAAAATATATCTTTTCTTTTCATTATCTAATCCTCTACGCTTTCATCTATTAAATATCCCATTCCTCTTTTAGTAACTATATATTTATCATATCCAAAGGGACTTAACTGTTTTCTGAGTCTACTCATATAAACTTCTATAATCTCTGTAGATGCATCACTATTATACCCACATATATTATCAAAAAGCTGCTCTTTAAAAAGCACAACTCCTTTATTTATCACTAAATATTCTAATAAATTAAATAGCTTCTCATTTAATTCTAATTCTTTGTCATTTATAAAAACTTTCTTTGTCTTCATGTTTATTTCCATATCTTTAAACTGAAGTATGTTAGAATCCTTTATTTTTCCTAAACTCTTCAATATAACATTTACTCTCGCCTTTAACTCCTCCATATAAAATGGCTTAGTTAAATAATCATTTGCTCCTAAATTAAATGCTCTAAGTTTATCTCCAAGCTCTTCTCTTGCAGTTAAAACTATAACACCGGTATTTAATCTCTTCTTTGAAATAAAGTTTAATACCTCCATTCCTCCTGCTCCTGGTAGCATCAAATCTAATATAACTATATCGTAATAATATGTATTTAAATATTCTATAGCATCTAAACCATCATAAACACATTCTATTTCTACATCATTTTTAAAATATTCAACTATATTTTCACTAATCTTTATATTATCTTCAACAAGCAATACTTTTATCATAATTTCTCCCTCTAATTATATTTTTCTAATAAATAATTCTTAATTGTTTTAAAGCTTTTTATGCAAATAAATTTAATACTTTAAGAATCGTATTTATTATATCATTCATTTCTTTACGTAAGCTTAATTAGATATTTATAAAATTTTTTTTATTAATCAAATATACGATTTAAAATTAGTAACACAATAGTATTTCTTAAAATAAAAACACTTAATTTATAATAAAAATATAAATTAAGTGTCTCTTGTATTTCTCTCTTAGATAATAAATAAAAATATGTGATATATGTTATTTTATTTAACTAAACTTGGGAATTCTTCGCAAACCTTTAAACTATTTCGCCCTTCTTCAATAACTTCATCAAAGACAGCTTTATATTCCCTAGGAAAGGCTCCAAAGAAATCCTTTGACATGCCTCTATCTAAAACAGTATAGTTAAATCTATTATTCAATAGATCCTCACTATAAGTAAAAACCCAATTCTCCCCTAACTCTGATATATCGCTTTGCTTAGAATATCCATTATATATTTCTTCTATACTGCTTGCAGATGGATACCTGCTAATTGTTATGTGACTTTCTCCATCGTCACTTAGTAAAGACATAGTTGCCACATCTGCTTTAAAGTCTCCCTTTGATATTTTTAAAAAGTTTGGATATCTTACTATAAAACCTGGTAGAACCATAGTATTAAAATGCCATTCTCCATTAATATCTCCCACTTCTAAAGGATCCTTACCTATTAAAAAACAATAAGCATCTTCCAAATCCTTTGCTACCTCATAATCAGTTATAAATTCTACATCTAATAAAGGATGCATTGTTTCATTCATATTATCTGGTAAAGACATTCTTACTATTGTATTCTTTTCACCTATTTTCAATCCCTCTTCCTCTAAAGATACTTTATACCCTTCGTCTTCAGTTTCTGGATAATGTGATTTAAATTTTTTTATATTTTCTTTAGGAAATTCATGTTCATTTTCTACTTTATTTTCAATAATAAAATCATTATATATATTTTCATCTTCCTCCTTATCTGCAAAGTATATGAAATCTTCAAATTGTCTTTCATATGCTTCTACAAACATTTCTAAAGACTCATAAGCATCCTCATTGATAGTCACTAATGTACTACTAATCAACATAAAGATACTTGTTAGAATTGAAAAAATATTAAACATATCTAATTTCTTATCCCCTTAACCTCTTAATTTTTTCACTTAAAATTTATATTAATTATATTTTTCACCTAAGTAATTTTTATCCCTTTTGGATTTATTATAAATAAAAAATATAGCTATAATGTAATCAAAAGTTGTATATTATATTAAATAATTATTATAGAAAATTTTATCCAAATATAGAATTAGATTATGAAAAAGGAGTACCCTTAAAAGATACTCCTTTTATAGCTTAAATCATAATTTACATTAAAATCTATTAATTTTGCTAACAACTTATTTTGTTTAATATAATCTTAGTCTTCATATCTTATTTATTCTCAATAATATTTAGTTTAGTTATGACAAATAAGTTCCTTGTTTTTAGGATTCATTACTGTATAAAATTTTTTCTAAAAGGTCGATTAAATATTCTGCATCTTTTTCCTTAGCAAATTCTATCATTCTTTCCTTTTGAGTAGAGTCTAAATTATAATGATTCTTTAAATGAAGTAAACTTTTCTTAGCTGAACTTTCATATAAATAATTTAAGTTAATACTTTCCCTATCTAACTTTTTAATTCTTAGCTCACTATTTATCTCTTTTATTATTGCTTCTACAACACACTCCAAAGAACAATACGGTTCATCTACTATGAAGTAACCCCCATCATTAACACTAAATCCTTTTTCACAGTTAAAGCAAAATGTATCTATATATTGATTTTTTATGCTCTTTTGTTTTATATCAACATCCAAATCATATCTAGTCATTGTGCAATCATACTTTAATATTTCTTTCACCTCTACTCCTCCTTTTCCTTGCCAAAATGTAAAATTTAAGCAACTATTATTTATATATGCTTTCAAAAGATTAAATATGTTAAATTTAGTAAAAAAGTTAATCTCTTTTTTAACATATTCTCTATTTTAATAAAATATATTACCTTTTCTTTAGCATCAATAAGTATTTTACTAAGTTTTTTTCTATATATTTATAAAGAACATATTTTTAGGAGGAACCTTGTTTTGAGTAAAAGACATAAAAAAATTAAAAGACATATGAGACAAAATAACGAAGTTGTATATATAAGGCCTAGACGATGTATAGCATGTACAGCTTGTGCCTTAACCTGTGCTAAATCAACTAAAATATCTGTACTAAGATTATCACGTCCTGATAAAAAAGTTATAGTTCCTAAGCAAGATACTTTCGATAAGAGTAACTGTATTTATTGTGGACAATGTACCCTATTTTGTCCAACTGGTGCTATTGATTCAGATAATCCTGAAGAAAAAATTCTTGCTGCAAAAGAGGCAAATAAATATATGATTTCAATTTTTGCTCCTTCAGTTAGAGCAACTCTAGGAGAAGAATTTAATTTACCAATTGGAACTGACGTATCATCAAAACTTGCAACTTCAGCTAGATTATCTGGATTCAATAAAGTTTTTGAAACTGACTTTGGTGCAGATTTAACCATAGTTGAAGAATCGCATGAACTCTTAGAAAGAATTAAAAATAAAGGAATTCTTCCTATGTTTACTTCATGTTGCCCTGCTTGGATAAAATGGGCTGAAAGATTTAGACCTGATTTATTACCACACATATCCACATGTAAATCTCCTCAACAAATGATAGGCACTACCATAAAAACTTATTTTGCTGAAAAAAATAATCTCTCTCCAGAAAATATATTTGTTACATCAATAAAACCTTGTATCGCTAAAAAATTTGAAGCTACAAGAAGTGGCATGGGAAGAAGTAATTATTCAGATATAAATGCTGTGTTTACTGTTAGAGAGTATGCAAACTTTCTAAAAGAAAAAGGAATTAATATAGATAATATTCCATCAACTGAACCGGATGACTTTTTAGATACAACTACATCAGGAGGCGCCATCTTTGGAAGTAGTGGTGGACTTTTGAGAAGTGCCTTAAGAACTCTATCATATTATTTAAAAGAAACACCTGAAGAAATAGAAAAAATGTCAAATATTAAATTAACTGATTTAGAAGAATTCCCTGGAATTAAAGTGATCAATTATAAGACAAAAAATTTAACACTAAAAACTGCTGCTGTTAGTGGAATCTCAAACCTTATTAAGTTCTTAGATAGTGGACTATGGAAAGATTATGAATTTATTGAGGTTATGACTTGTCCAGGAGGATGTGTAAATGGAGGTGGTACTCCTAAAGTAAAAAAAGAAGTTAATATAAATGAAAAACTATGTATATCCTGTGGAACCTGCATAGAAAACTGTCCTGTAGGCGCTTTGGATTTTAACACGAAGAATGTTGCTTCTGTATCTAGAGATAAATGTGTTCATTGTACTCTTTGCAGTAATATTTGTAGAAGTAATGCCATCTCAATGGATTATTATGATAAAAGTACCAATACAAAATTAGAAAAGAGCTATATTGATTTACGCAGAGAGGTTCTTGAAAATATTGATAAAAACTCACCAGTAAGATACTCTCATGAAAATAAAGATGTAAAAGAACTATATGCATCTTATCTAGGGGAGGTAGGTGGATCTAAAGCTGAAGATTTACTTCATATAAAATACTAGTATTCTTTTTAAATATTTTAATTAATAGATTTTCTTTAAAATCACCAAAACAAAAGGATATAAGTAAAAGTTTTTTAAAGTAATAAGTAGAACTTATGGTTAGCATTTTATATAACCATAAGTTCTAAATTACATTCATAAGACTTATAAATAATATCCTATATTTAATTGCCCAATTATATGAAAAACTATTATATTAAACACTTTAAAACCTTTAATTATTTATTAAAGGTTTTAGAGTGTTTAATCTATTTTCAATTCCATAAACCCTATCTACACATTTTATTAAACAATAATTCTTATAATTATTCTCATGTTTTATTAATTGAATATTACTGCATGACTCGCCTACTATATCATGATTCTCTAGAAAGTCCTCATTAAAACTTGATAATTGTTCTTCCATAATTCTTATACCTTCATTTATGTAATCATAATCCAACGAATCTTTTCTTGAATTATGTAAAACAACAGCGTAATTTATTATGGATGTTGTGAATTCACTATTAGCTAACATAAACTTCTTAAGTTCTTCACATTCTCTTTTATTATTAGAATCATTATGCATCTGTATTCTTCCACTAATTAGATAAGATGAATAAATAATCCTTCTTAGCTCCATTTCATTAAAATCATCTTTTAATGCTTCTTTAACCTTACTAATCATTATTTGATCTAAAGTAAAAAGTCTTTTTATCATGTTTATAAGCTCTACACGATTTTTATTAGGTAAAATAAATTTATTAGCAAATAATACTATTAAGGCTGCAATTACAGTATAAGCTAGTCTTAATGTAACAGCCTCTCCATCTCTCATAGAAATAGTAGTTATGGCTAAAGCATAACAAGTTATATAAATGCTCATAGTTGCATAATCCTTAAATGCATACATAAAGAATGTTGAGATTAAGATTATAACAAAATGCATTTCATGACCTTTGAAAATAGAAAATAATATAAACGCTAATATAACCCCTAAAACAGTTCCTCTGAATCTATCATAAACCCTTGCTTTACTATCTTCATAAAAAGGAAGTGCTAAAAGAAATACTGTCATAGGCAACCAATATCCCTTTGGAAGAGAGAATACTCTAACAACAAAGAATGATAATGTTACTATTATAGCCATCCTTATGCCAAATCTAAATTTAAATTCATTAAGTTTAAAGTTATATTTACTGTAAACTTGAAAATACTCTTTATTCTCTTTAAAATCTAAGAATTTTTTTAAATTAAATCTATGAAGATTTAAATGTTCTATAGCTTCTGATAAATATTTTAAAACTAGGTCCGTATAGAAAGTAAGATTTTTATTGTGAAACTTAAATTCCCTCTCAAATTCATCTAATTTTCTATGACACAATTCATAATTCTTAAAATTATCTCTAAGATACTTAAACAGTTTATAGAATTTTTTAAACTCCTTCTTATTCTCACGAATCATTTCCTCTGAACTTTCTAAATCATGAATTAAATTATTTATATGTTGAAAAGCAACCATAATTTGATAATATTTTCTTCTTTCTCCTGAATAAACAAACCTATTAAGCTCTCTACAAATATCAAAAAGCTCAACTTGTCCAGTTTTAACTCCAACTATATTTTCATTATAAAGATCCTTAAATTGTAAGTAGAGATTATTAAATCCATTCTTTATTAAGTCCTGAATCTTTGTATCCTCTCCTTTAGGTGATACAATAATCAAAGCTAAATAAACAATTATATATGATACAAAAATTCCACAAAGTCTAATAGGAATTTCTTTAAAAGTTACTGGAAACATTTGAAGAAGTACAAATGCCATTAAATATGGGAAATAACTATTAGGGTTATAATCATCTGTTAAAATATAAACCAATAGAATTATTCCAAAGAAGTTAATTATTACTTCACCTACTCCTCCCATACTTGCTATAGATGCAAATACACCAATAGCTAAGTGTATAAATAACGGTTTAAACACATTCTTTTCAATAATTAAATATGTTCTCATCCTAATAAAAGTTAATGTCATATAAGTAGCAATAATTATATTACTAGATCCAAAGAATTTTAAATTTATGATAAGTAACAACATTGATAAAATCGTTGGCGGTAACGCTGTTTTTAAAATTCTCTTTAAAGATTTTAAGTCCATATTTTTTCCTTCTTTCAAAATTCAATCTTTAAATATTCTAATATAAAGATTGTACCACATTTAGTTACAATTTGTTCATATTTTATCTATAAATAATTATCGATTTAATTAATGTAAATAAAATTCTAATTATAAATATGATTAAAATCTAATTCAGAAATTGATGATATATTATATTTATTAAATTAAAATAAAATTTATAAAAAAAAGCTTATTTCCACCAATGTAGAAATAAGCTTTTTCATTTGCTTACATATAAACATAACTTATAAATTCTAATCACCTATATAGAATCTCTTTCCATATTATAAACAGCCTCAACTATTTCATCATAAAATTCTTCCCTCGAACTAGTTTTTAAAAGCTCCCTATATAATTTACCGTCCTTTATAAATATAACTCTTGAACAATAACTAGCACTAATAGAATCATGAGTTACCATCATTATAGTTGCTTTATCTTTCTCATTAAATCCTTGTAATGTTTCTAATAAATTCTTTGCACTCTTTGAGTCTAAAGCTCCCGTTGGTTCATCTGCTAAAATTATTGAAGGATTGGCTATAATAGCTCTACAAGCTGCTGTTCTTTGTTTTTGCCCTCCAGAAATCTCACATGGATATTTATTTAATAAATCATAAATTCCTAGTCTTTTAGAGATTTCTTCAACCTTTTTTTCTATATCCTTACCTTTTTCCTTTGATAATGTTAGTGGAAGTACTATATTTTCTTTTACTGTTAAAGTATCTAATAAATTAAAGTCTTGAAATATGAATCCTAACCTTTCTCTTCTAAACTTTGCTAGATTCTTTTTAGAAACCTTACATAAGTTTTTACCATCAATAATAACCTGGCCTTCACTAGCTTCATCAATAGTTGCTATTATATTTAAAAGGGTTGTCTTTCCTGATCCTGAAGGTCCCATAACACCAATAAACTCACCTTCTTTAATATGTAAATTTATATTATCTAAAGCTACTGTTTTATTTTCATTTTTACCATAGACCTTTTTTAAATTTGTTATTTCCAATACATTTTTCATATAACTTATACTCCTAACATTTTAAAATTTAATCATATTACTTAATTCCATCTTCAATTATCTTCATGTATAATTCTCTAGTAATTAAAAAGTAAATTAAATAAATTACTGAATAAACAAGCATTACTCCACCTATAACTAATAAAAATTTTTCTGCTAACCCCAAAATAGTTACACTAAGTGCTACTAATGCATGTACCATTCCTATTTTGATAGGAGTTCCAAAATAAAATTTTAATTCAGTAGTTATTATTTTTTTAATTTCATAATGATCAAAGCCTATTTTATATAATATCTTAAATCTTTCTTTCTCATCAAAAGCTTCTCTTATTAATTTAAACAACAATATTGATAAGGTACAGAAAGCAAAAACTAGACTTATACATATACCAATAAAAAATATATTTCCTATCATAGCATCCATAGATTCATCTGAAAAATATAGAGTAGCACATACTCCTATAACAGTAATATTAGAAGCAATTAACACAGAAATTGATGAAAGCATTCTTGAATTACTTTTTAATCTGAATAATACATTTGCTAAAGCTATATTTTCTATACCATTTTCAAGATTTAACTTTTCTTTTCTAATAATAAGATTTTTCATTATTCTAGTTGAAAAAAGTTTATATGTACCTTTTATAACTATTACAGTTGTCACGATTATAGTTAATCCTAAGGTTGCAAAAGACCATGGATAAGTAATATATCCTATTATAATTATTACTACTGCTGGTATTCCTTTAATTAATGGCTTTTTGAATCCCTCTTCTCTTTTTTTATCGCCACCAAATAAATCTATTAACTTAAATTTATCTATTACGCTAGCACTATTTAAAGCCACTAAATAAAAAAAGAATAAAAATAATCCATTAGTTATTAGTATAGCTTTTGTATTTATAAATGGTATTGTTCCTGTAAAAGCTTGTCCTAAAATACTTGTATAAATACTAAAAGTAATTTTTGATAAAACAGCTCCTAGTAGTGTTCCTACTCCTGCTGCTCCTAAGCCAACTAACATAAGCTCTTTAAGAATCATATTAGATATTTTATTATTCTCCATACCCACCAATGAAAAAATACCCAATTCTTTTTTTCTTTTTCTTATAAAAAATTTATTTGCATACCATACAAAAGTTGATAAGACTAACATAACCATTATTATTGCCATATAGAATATTCCATCTAATTTATTATAAGTATCTATTATGGAACCAACTTCTTTAGAAAACATTATAGAACTGAAGGTATATAGTATTGAAACACTTAATATTAAAGTTGTTCCATAGATAATATAATCCATCTTATTCTTCTTTATATTTCTGATGGCTAAGCCCATACTTAATTCCTCCCATCTTCATTTCGTAGCTTAAACTTAATATTCTATACTTCTAAATTGAATAATTAAACATTACATTTAGATTTTAATTTTAAGCTAATTTTTTAACTAGTGTTTGATTTTTAGCTAGGTTTGAAGGACTAGCTAAAAATCAATATCAATCTAAAACAGATTTAAATTTTAGAACTGAAAATATAACATTTTATAAATGGCCTCTCTTTTCTTGATTTTATCTGTATAATATTCCTTAGCATATTCCTTCATATCTATTTTTTCATTCTTTTCTTCACCATTTCTTATAGACCACTCGCCAACCGTATCTTCTAAAGATTTTCCATTACTCTTTGATAAATAATATGTTCCATACTGTATATTTTTATCATCATCTGCTATTTGTTCTGACTTAAAGTTTGTATCACCAATTTCTTTTGCTATTTCAGCTCCAGTATCGTCTGTTAATTTCATTAAGCCTGAAGCTTTATGTTCCTTATATTCAACCTTATCAAATCCTGTTTCAAAGTTTATAAATGCTGCAACTCTTTCTGGTTTAACATTATATTCCTTAGCATATTTCTCTATTATATCTCTATCTTTCATTGGAAACACAGTTTCCCTTGCTACAAATCCAGCTCCTATAGTTACTGCTAATGCTATTAATACTCCACTTGTTACTTTTTTTATCATTTTGTTTCCTCCTAAATTTACATATACATTTTTGTCTTAGTCATTTCTTCTCACCTGACAATTTTATTATAAATTCTAAATTAAAATCTAGGTATTTAAGTATCTTACTTTTTCATTTCAATTTTGTAAGAAAACACTAACTTACCTAAATACTTCTTAATAAAATCCCTTCCTATCTAAGCTGTCATGTAGAGTTTCTATACTCCCAAATAAATTCAACTAAATTAAGAATGCTCAAATCCTCTCTTAAGTCTTATTTCTTTCAAAGAACATAATTTCACTATGTTCAATTGCATAAATTCAAGTAGACAAATTAAAATTTTGATTTTCACTTAAAATAGAGCAAAACAAAAAGTCCTAAAGTTCATAATTAATATATGAACCTTAGAACTTTTATTTTTAAACTTAAAATCTAATATTTTTTATTAATACAAGTTAGTTTTAAATTATGAAGTTAGGAAGTCCAATATATTCATTCCTGTTGATGTTTTAGCTTTATAGAACTCAGTGAATCCACATTGCTTACAGCTTATAGTTATAAACTTCTTATTTTGAACATCAAAAAGTTTAGCCATAGTTCCACCAGTGGCTTGTATTTGATCACTTACGAATTCCTCACATTGACATTTTGGACAAATAAATTTTCTCTTTTCCATATATAAAAACTCCTTTTCTTTCCCTTAGAAATTTTCTTATTTAATTTATAAATTAAGTATATGCCATAGATTCAATTTTTAATATTTACGTTTCTTACTTTTTCATTTCAAATTTGTAAGGAATATACTATGTAATTTAGAATTAAATTAATATCATTGCTATTTTAATTATATTACCACAAAACTTTTAAATATTCTTAATTCTTAAATATATTTAAGCTTTATTTAATATTAAACTCTGTATTCCTACTCCAAGATACTTTCTCCAAAATCTTCTAAAAGCTTTATTATTGGACATAAACTTTTCCCAAGATCAGTTATAGAGTATTCAACATGTGGTGGAATTTCATTAAACTGAGTTCTTAATATAAGTTTATTATCTATAAGATCTTTTAAAACTCTTGTTAGCATAAGACTTGATATTCCCTCAATATTTTTTTGAAGCTGATTAAATCTTATACTATCATAACTAGAAACTTCCCATAAAACTTTCAACTTCCACTTTCCACTTAAAACTTTCAAAGCGTGCTCTATATATCTTTCATTAATTTTTCTCTTATTATACTTTTTCATATAGCACCAATCCTAAAACTTACTTTATTAAGTAATGATATCATATAATAATTTAAATTCATAATCTCTGAAATTACTTCTAATCTTTAATATTTCTATTTAACACATTAATTATAATTCATTTAACTCTTTAATTTAAATAAGATAATTAATATAAAAAATTAATCTATATAAAAATTTTATAGAGCTTTTTCTACTTAATTTTTGAAATTAATGATAAAAAAATAAATTCAACACTTAACTTTTTGTAAGTAACTAAACAAATTTTGCGTACTTGTTTTAAGATTTAATGATTACTATAATTCTAATTAGACGTACAGAAATTTCAAATGATATTTATTAGATAGGTAGGTTGATTTATTATGATGAAAGTAGACACTAGTAAATGTATAGGTTGCACTCTTTGTATGCAAGATTGTATAGTTAGTGATATTGAAATGGTAGATGGTAAAGCACATATAAAGAATGAAAGTTGCATAGAATGTGGACACTGTATTGCTATTTGCCCTAAGGAAGCAGTTTCAGATGTAAATTATGATATGAGTAAAATTCAAGAATATAACAAAGAAAACTTTGATATTGACTCAGATAGACTTTTAAATTTTATTAAGTTTAGAAGAAGCACAAGACTTTTCCAAAATAAAGATGTTGAAGATGAAAAGCTTGAAAAAATAATAGAAGTTGGAAGATTTACTCAAACAGGAAGTAATATGCAAAATGTTTCTTATGTAGTTGTAAAAGATAAACTTCAAGAACTTAGAAAAATGGTTTTAGAAACATTGAATTCTTTAGGAGAAAATTTAATAAGCAAAGAGACTACTCCAGCAACTATAAAAAGATATTGTTATATGTGGATTAAAATGTATAATGATTTCTTAGAAGATCCAAATGGAGAAGACAAATTATTCTTTAAAGCACCTGCACTTATAATTGTTAAGTCAGAATCTGCTGTAAATGCTTCTCTTGCTGCATCAAACATGGAACTTATGACTAATGCTCTAGGTCTTGGAACTTATTTTAGTGGATTCTTAAAAAGGGCATCTGACGTTAATCCTAAAATAAATGAATTCTTGGGATTAAAAGAAAATGAATCTTTAGTAAACTGTATGGTGATTGGATATCCTAGAGTTAAATATAAAAGAACTGTTCCAAGAAAAGAAGCTAAAATAACTTGGATGTAGTTTTAAATTTGCCTCTTTATTTTTAGATAGGAATGTTACATTTAATAAAAAGAGTTGTATCAAAAGTAACTTTAATAAAGCTTTAATACAACTTTTTTATTTAATAAACTATTTTGATACTCTATGTTATCTCTATTATTTTAATTTTTAAAAAAACTCATTTTCTTATAATAAAAACACATAGAATATAATCCTGGTATTAATACCCATAACAACACTCCTGTAGCCCCTACTTTGTTTGCATCAAAATAGAATGATGATATAAACATTAATATGGCAATAGGAAATGCTGTATAACCAACAATCTTATGAGCAATTCTCCAAGTTTCCTCATCTCTTATTGTCCAAGGAAGTCTCAATCCCATATATCTATTAAAAGGAATTTTAGGCGCTATATTTCCAAATCCTATCATAAATATTGATATTAAACCAATTAAAATAACATTTTTACTATTACTCTCTAACCCCGTAGGACTCAAAGTTAAATAAATTGTAAGTAAAACAATAATACCTATACTTACCCTATTTATTTTCTCCATGGTCTTAACCTTTGGATTTTCTTTTGATAGCTTTGTTACTCTAGGTAAATTTCTATCTAAAACAACTAAGGCAATCACTATTAATCCTCCAATAATAGATACAGATCCATTTCCTTCTTTCATAGAAATACCTAATAATATTATTAAAAGCGAAATTACCAAAAAGAATACTCTAATAAAATCAAACTTTCTCATTAAATAACCCTCCTGATTAATAAATTAAACCTCTAATCCTTATTCTGAAAAATATCAAGAAATCCACTTAAAACCTCTTGAATAATTGAAGTGTTTAAAGAATAAATAACAAATTGTCCTTTTTTCTCTGACGTTATTAGCTTTGCCTCTCTTAAAATATCTAGGTGCTTAGATATAGATGGCTTAGACATATGAAAATTCTCTGCTATTTCTCCCGCACTCATGTCTCTTTTATTTAGTAACTTAAGTATTTCTCTTCTTGTTTCATCACTTAATGCCTTAAAAACCTTATTCATGACTTTCGTTGTTAAAACAACCTCCCTCCTTTAGAACAATTATTAAATATTTAGCTAATTAGTTAAATATCTTATTATTAGTATATTCTTTTTCCATAAATTTTCAATCACTTCAATTAATAATTTCCAATTTATTCATAATAAAATTCTTCTTTATTCTAAGTAAAAAAATCCTTCACTTATTTAAAGTGAAGGACTTATAAATTTACATAAATATCTTTAATAACTCTGTCTAAATATTATTAATCTACCTTAATTTCAAAAACCAAATCAAAGGTTTTAGGATTACCATGTCCACTAAAACTAGTAGGTATTGCAGTAACAAATCTAAACTCTCTCTCTGCATACTCATCAATAATTTCTCTATGATTAGCTGAACTAAAAACTAATCCCTCAGCCTGTGCTTCTACATACTCATATCTATACATATTCTCCTCCTTATAAACCCTAAAAATTAAAAGACTTTCTATTATGAAAAATCTTTTTTATAAACTTCAATATAATTATACCATTTATTGTAAAAATATAATTAAAATAAAGTAAATTATATAAACTTCTTCTTTATGAATTAATACAATTTCTTAATTATAAATTAAAATCACATTAAAGTGCTATATAAAGTACAATAACTACTTTAAAATATAGTTATATATAAAGCATAAAATTATATTAAGTAAAAGGAGTCTTTTATGTTACTTAAAATCGCATATACTCTATTAGGAATCTCTCTTTTAATAGAAATATTTACTTTTTTCTATGAACTCTTTGTTGTTTGGAAAGAACCTCAAAGTTTAAAGAAAAAAATAGGTATAAGCTTTTTGGCTTTTTTAAGCACTTTAATTAGTTTAGGATGTACTCTTTTCTTTGGACTTTTATTTATAAATAAAGTCTTAAAATAACCTATATAAAATAATATCTTGCTTAAAAATATTTTTGTAAACTTAGATAGACATTCAAAAGATCTAATAAAAAATAACTAAAGATCATAAAATTTTATGTGAATTTATAGATATGAAGATTTTTGAAAAAATAAATAATACAAAGAAACTAGAATTACTAGAAGAATTCATCAAAAATTAACTTCTTTTATAAGTTAAAAAATCTGATTAAATAAGTACAAGCCTACTAAAAAATAAACTTAGTAGGCTTGTACTTATTTTAAAATATAATTAAACTTCTACTTCCATTTCACCAATGATGACTCTACCATCTGAAGCTATTTCAAAGATTGTATCTAAAGTTCTATCTGAATCATACTTAGTAAGTTTACGTTTAACTTCTTTTTCTATTCCTTGTAAATAATCTTTAGTTAATAATATTAATGCCATCATATTTCTAGCTTTTTCACTTACTGTAGCTGATTTAAAGCCTTCATTTTCTTTTAGTGTTTCTGCAACATCTAGGATTTCTTTACTTAATTTATTATAATCATCAGTTACAAAAGCTGTTACTCCTAGTATTGGAAGAGCTGATTTTTTAAGTTCAACTTTATTTTCTTTTAAAATTGTTGCTAAATCTCTAACTGTTGCACATTTTTCATCAACGGGTAAGTTTATAAGTGCTAATACATTACTTAATAATTCTATATTATTACTTCCTGGAAATTCACATTCAAGTAATACTTCATAACATTCGTTAATCTCTTGAAATGTTTCTGCAACATTTAGTGAAGTCATTGCAATTACTGCTGCTGATAATATATCTTCTCTCTTAGTTTCAAATCTATGACTCTTCTTCATACATTCATAAGCAACTTTAGTATCTTTAATAACTTTTTCAACATCAATAAAGTTTCTTGCAAGATATATGCATTCAGCTGCTAGCATTAAATATCTACTTGCTGAAAATTCACCTCTAAGGTTAGTATATATATCTTTTATTTCCATCAAAGCCTTATATGTGTCATCTTCTAAAGATAAATTAACGGCTAAATTTAATAAATTTTTTCTTCTATATTCTGAATAAAAAGCTGTTTCTCCTTTTATAAGTTTAATAGCATCTTCTATTTTATCTAAATTAGCAAGTTCATTTTTTAATGTTAGATCTAAAGCACTATACTTTCTATTAATATTTCTTTCTGAAGTACCCTCAACATCATCTAAAATTTCACCATTTTTAATTAATAAATCTACTTTTTCGTTGATCATAATAATCATTCCCTTCTTTGATAAAAAATAATTATAAATCAATGAAAATTAACTACTGTAATATAACTAAACTTATATAAACTTATGTATGATATTACAAAAATTAACTTTCAAACTGATATTAATACAAATTATACTCTTATCCACAAAAAGTTCAATACCTATTTAAAGTTTGTTCATATTTGCCCTATTATAAACCCCTTCAAAATATAAAATAAATAATTGAAGAGGTTTATTTTTAATATATATTTTTTAAAAATTTAGCTTCCCGATGATGCTGAGGAAGCCGCTGCTGCACTTGCTGCTGCCGCTGAAGCCGCCGCTACTTGCATTGCTATTACAATGCTAAGCGAAGCATTGTTGGTTAAATTTTTAATATTTTCTTTTAATTTCTCTCCTAAATATTCTGAATGTTCAGAGGCAACAAGAGAAACTGCTATCATATTTCTTAAGTGACTTCCAAGACTAAAATTTCCAAAGCCTTTGGCATTTCTTATTTTTTCAGAAACTATACTTGCTTCTTCTCCAAAATCATCATAGTCATCACAAACAAAAGGTATGACTCCTAAAATAGGGAATGCATGTCCTTTTAAATTAACCCCTTTTTCTTTAAGACTTTTTCTCATCTTATAAGCCTTCTCACACTTCTCTTTAACTGGAAGATTTATAACTGCAAGCATGTTGCATAATCCTTGAAGATAATTTCCCTTTGAAAATCCTAACTTACTTAAAGTAGTATAGCACTCCTCCACATCCTCAAAAGTTTTTTCTAAATTATTTGAAGTTGTTGCTATTACAGCAGCTGAACATATATCTTCATATCCTGTTAAAAATCTATGACTTTTTTTCATATAATCATAGGCAGCCCTAGTATTTATAATAGCTTCACTAATCTTAATTCTTTCCCTAGCAGAATATATTATCTGTGCTGCTAATATTAAATATTCATTACTAAAAAATACTTCCTTTAACTCCTTGTAAATAACCATTATATCTTCTAATGCACCTTCCATATCAGGTTCTTGAGAAACGTTTACAGAAGTAGTAATTAAATTATTTCCTCTAAAATTTGAAAATAAAGAAGTATTTTTCTTTATTATTCTAATGGCTTCTTCAATCCTCTCTCTATCTGCATTTTTATTTTTAATTGTAAGATTTAAAGCATTGCATTTTTTAAAAATATTTGTTCCGAAACCAATTCCACTTACATTATCTAAAATCTCACTGTTATCAATAAGCAAATTGATCTTGCCATTACTGATTTCAACCATACTTTATTCCTCCTACAAGTTCTCTATGAACTTATTTAGTAAATCTATTGCCAAGCTCAAAGAAGTTTACTTCACTCTTTCTTAGTATCATTTTTATATTTATTATTTTAAATTGACTATAGAGTTAACTCTATTACTATTTTAATTTCCTTTTATAAATAGTTACCCTTTACTTAAATAATACCTTAATATATATTAGTGAACAATATTTTATTATTCAAAAATACTACATTTTTAGTTTTTATTTTAAATTTAAAAAAGCTTAATATAATAATAGACATTAAAAGTAAATTACTCATAATGTCTATTTACCAATTCAATTTTACTATGAAAACATATTATTTAAAGCTTAGAGAACAACTCATTTCCTTTACTTTTAAGTAGTATTAACTCTCCTATAATTACTAAAATGATGATCCCTAAATTAATTCCTAAAAATGTATTTATTCCAATATCAGATAATACCATAAATATTACCACAGGAATTCCTATACTTATAAAAGTAAATATTATATTTATAAATACACTAGCACTTTGTTTAACAACAGCAGTTGGTGATGACCATTCAAACTTAGGGAAATATAAATTTATGATTATTCCCATAGTTGCTGAAAGGAAACAATATAATACTGATATAACTAGATTCCAAAGTATATCAATAATTGAAAACTTAAGTCCTATAGCAAATAATATATTAGCTAATATAACTGCTGGCACCGTTATAGTTAAACAAAGCAAAATCTTACTTAGAAATATGCTATTTTCTCCTATTGGCAAAGATTTTGCAATCCATAAATTTTTACCTTCTAATGATATTGATGATGGTGTAGTTGAAGAAAGACCAATGAAAAACATCATAAGTCCCAATATTAAAAGTCCTATTCTACTGCTCATTCCTGGGAATCCTATAAGTGTAGCTATTGTATTTTTATCAACAAAGAAAATAGCAACTGCTCCTATAATCAGAAGAATCATTCCAAAGGCTGTGTTTAATACATAAATAGGAGTAGAAAAATACCCTCTTAGTTCTTTTAAATAAAGAGCTTTAAGTTGACTGTTACTCTTTAATTTAGAAACTTTAAAGTTTTCTTCCTTCTTAAAGCTTTCTCCAAGTCTTGAATTTATTTTATTAAATTGTTTACTAAATAAAAGCACAAATATTATAAAAGGTATTACTGATATACCTACAAATTTTAAGAACTCAAGTAAATCTCCATTTACAAGTCCTCTAGTTAAATATATTGAAGGAGGATAAGCCACTCCTAAGCTATCCATTATATTGTTACTATTTTCTGCTAATGATTTAAATAAGTCTTGCATTTTAAAAGAAAATAGGAAAACAACTAAAAATATTAAAGTACTTCCTAAAATGCTAATTAAATTCTTATATTTAAATTTTGATGCAAAGTAGGATATTATAAATGCTCCAATTGCTCCTATTATTATAGGAATTAATGGTAATAAGAATATAGAAATAACTATCATTAAAAAGAAAATTACAGGATTTCCCCCCATATTAATGAAATATATAATTGAAGGTGGTATAATTACACAAGCTGTAAATATCCAATTTAAAGATAATAAATCTATAAGCTTACTTGTAAAAATTACTTTATTGCTTATTGGTAAAGCCATTAACATATCAAAATCATTGGCTGAAAACAAAGTTCCTTGAGCCTTATATACTGAGGTGAAAAGTACAGCTAAAGCACTTCCTATAACTCCTAAAAGAAGTAAAAGCTCCATAGCTCCTATACTTTTAAGCATATCTGCTAAGAGTATAGAATATACAGATGAAATATATAAAAACACTATAGGAACTAATAAAACTATCCCTAACTTACTTAATGCCTTCCTTTTCTCATTTTTATCATCTCTTATAAAAAAGGCATTTAGTCCAAAATTATTTATAAAATTAATCCTTAAAAGTTTAAATAAGTTATTCATTGAAATCACCCTTATAAGTAAATTCCTTTCAATTTTATTATTCAATAAGTCCCATAAATATATCCTCTAGAGAACTATTCCCTATTACCTCTTCTGTTTTACCTTCTGCAACTATCTTTCCTTCTTTTATAATAGAGATTTTAGTACAAAGTTTTTCTGCCACTTCTAATACATGAGTTGAAAAGAAAATAGCATGTCCTTCATTACATAACTCCTTCATTATTTCCTTTAAAGTATGTGACGCCTTCGGATCTAGTCCAACAAAAGGTTCATCAAGTATTAAAAGCTTTGGTTTATGGATTAATGCAGAAATAACTGCTAGCTTTTGCTTCATTCCATGAGAATAAGAGCTTATTAACCCGCCTAAACTTTTTGTAAGGTCAAAAGCATCTCCATACTTTTTAATCATTTTCTCTCTTTCGTCTTTTCCAACTCCATAAATATCTGCAATAAAACTTAAATATTGTATTCCAGTTAGTGACTCATAAAGATCAGGATTATCTGGTATATACGCTATTTCTTTTTTATATTCAATAGGATTTTCTTTAATTGATAATCCATCCAAAGTTATTTCTCCTTCACTAAATTCTAATATACCAACTATTGATTTTATTGTGGTCGTTTTTCCTGCACCGTTATGACCAATAAAACCAAAAATATCACCTCTATTAACAACAAAGGATATATTATCAACAACCTTTTTACCTTCCTTATATGCCTTAGAAAAATTTTTAACACTTAGCATTCTTGACCCCTCCATGCCTCTTTATTAAAATTATCTTTTTCCATTTTGTATCCATAATTTTATTATATTAATTATAGTCCAACTATAACATAAAAAGCAATAGATTTATTATTTTTAATGAATTGCTTTTTATTTTATAAAACTATTAAAATTTCTCTCCCTTTAATACTTTTATATTCATTTAAAAGAAAAGAAATTTAAATATTCATATATTTAATTCTATCCCCTAAATATATCCTATTATTGTATATATTGTTGTATAATAAAAATATAAAGAACAATAAATTTTTTATTTTAAGAAGAAAATATAATAAAAGATTATGCAAATTATTTGTACTAAAAAATTTTAGTAAGTATCAAAATAATAAATACAACAATACTTTAAACACTTATAAATATTTATACGCATTAATAAATAGCAAAACATAAATTTTAATTTGTGCTTTATCTAGTTAATTAAAAGCTAACTAAATTTATTATAAGAGGTGTTGTTTTATGAAAATCTTTGAATCTAAAAAGTGTATAATTTTTGTCCTAGCCTACGTAATCTTTGGTTTATCTATGAGTGTATTCTTTGATTTTTTACTTTCTACCCATATTTATACCTTAAGCGTATTAAGTATATTTTTGGGCTTTATTATAATAGCCTCAATTTTTAAACTTGTTTTTTTAATACAAAAGAAAGAGCATATTTGAACATATAAGAGGATTCAACAAACTTTATATAATATAAATTTCAATAAAAAAGAGATTTTATAACTTTAGAATTAGTCATAAAATCTCTTTTTTTCCTTATGTATGAAAAATATTAAATAAACCTTAGTAAGAATAAACATCCTTAAAATTTAAAGAGTTCTTTTAATAGCTTGTCTAAAACCTTACTAAAAATCACCTTAAAGTATTTAACTATCTAATTTAATTAAGATAACTTCATTTCCCCATCTACAAGAATAATTTGTGATTGTTGAACTCTATTGATTCTTTTTATTGAAATCTTGCTTCTTTCAACTTCTTTAATTATTGGATATTTTCTAGCTAAAACATTGAAAGCATCTAACTCATCTAAACCTAGTACCATGGCAGATTTAAAAGGAATTATTTTATTATCATCAAAATTTAATATTACATTGAAAAGCTCCTTAGGAGTTGAAATTATTCTTTTATGTTCTGAAAGCAATCTACTTACTCCTGAAAAATCATTAGCTTGTATAAGTTCATTAAGTTTAATTTTTTGCTCATCTGAAAGAGTAACAACATAATCTAACATATTTTCTTCTTGTTTAATTGGCGTTGGTATTGGATTTAAAAGCTCTCCTTGCTCATCCACTTCCTTGTTTTCTTCATTTTCTACTTCTTCCTCATCATCTTTCATTCCAAAGGCTACAGCATCACTTTCATCAAAAGTAACGTTTTCTAAATTGCCCTCTTCATTTACAGCAACTTCTATAGCACTTTTTTCTTCTTCATTTTTGTTGAAAAAATTCATCTTTAAATCCTCCTAATTCTAAATTTTTATCCATTAATTTAGTAAAATTTTTGTTACCCTCTAAATTCCTGTCTAAGTTGTCTAGTAATCTATTATTTCTAGAACTAACTCCTTATAAACCATAGAGTTTTAAAGTTTTTTGCTATAAGATAAATGCTTAAGCTTATCTACTCTATTTTTCTCCATTTACATTATATCATCTTTCATATTATTTTTTCTCTAAAAAAGCATAAAAAAAGCAAGTAATTTTACTTGCCTTTTTCACCTTAAAATTTGTCTAATTTATATATGCCTAAATTTATTTCATATATTTAAACTTTAATCTTCTTTAAAAAACCAATAAGAGTTAAATCCTGAAATCTGAGTCATAGCACCCTTTGGAACCTGTTTTATGGTATTATAGACATTCATGAAATCTCCTACCCCCATAGTTAAACTTATAAAACCAAAGGTAAACAGAATTCCAGATATAAAGCTCATGTTATTTGGTATAAAAATCCATAATATAAGGGGGAAAAACCCAAATACTATATTTGGGAAAAGACTTAAAAATATAAATCTTTTCTTCGTTATGGCAGCAGTTGATGTAACTAAAGCTATCATTTGTTTAATTGAATACCACATCTCAACCTGTGCATCCTTTGGGAAAAAAATAGCATGTAAAAATTCATGTGGTAATATACTAAATGGTATTAAAATAATACCAAAAGGATTTATTACATCTCTTAGTCTAAAGAATCCACTGACTCTTATTCTAAGAAAAATAACTATTAGTAAAAATATTACAACCGGTATTAAAAACCTTCTGGTTTCCTTAGCTAATTCCTCAGCTGATTCTGGCTCTTCAAATCTTATAGCATTCTCAGGTAAATCACCTATTGGAAGATTTTCTAAGCCTTTAAACTTCCCTTTCCAAATTAATTTCAAAAAACTTAATCACTAATTTGATAAAACTTTAAAAATTAAATCATAAATTAAGCAAATTATCCTTACAACATACCCTAGCATTTCTTAAAATACATTAAATGTAAGATAACTAAAAGCTTAATATATTAGTGACTTTCACCTCCCCTTTTATTTTAACTATACTAGCTAAAGTATAATTTTCCCTTCTAAATTATACAAACTAAATTTATTTACTCAATTGTATTAAAGCTCTTAATTTATATCTTTACTTTTTTTATTAAACTTTCTTTTAATACTCATTTAAATTCAAAGTACACCCATATTAAAATTAAAATACAATCTAATACCTTTAAAGATCGATCACTACTTTGTATTGTAAATAATTTTTTATGATGAAATTGTTGGCATATAAATAAAACCTTATATATAATATAAGGTTTTTAAAGTAATTAATTCCCTATTAACCTTATTATACCATAAAGCTATGAATTTTTATTGTGGTAATTCATACCAATTGATTTTACCGGAATTAATACATAATTTAAATAGTTTTCTCAATATTAAAACACTTAAAAAAGCCCTATTTTAGAACTTTTTCAACAATTCTACCTAATGATAAAAAGAAGCAAAGCCTTCTTTTTAAAGAAATACAATCTCATTACATAAGTTCAAGTATCCAAATTAAAATTTGGACTTTCACTTACAATTTAACTTTAATATCAGTAAATACTTCTAGTTCGCTAGATATAATAATTTTTCCTCCATAAAGTTTAACTATTCTATTGGCTATTGATAAACCTAAGCCAAAGGAATTATTATTTACTCTTGATTTATCAACTTTATAAAATCTATTCATAACATTTTCTATATCTTCTTTAGGAATTCCCATACCATTATCTCTTATTAAAATACAGTTTTTACCATTTTTATTATATAAGGTAACCTGAACCTTAATCTCTTCCTTATCATTATATTTTATGGCATTATCAATAAATATTATTAAAAGTTGTTTTAAATGTTCTTCTAAAATCTTAACTTCTGCACCTTCTTCTATATTTAAAGTGTAAATAAGCCTCTCATTTAAAATTTTATAGTTTTCTAAGGTTTCACTTATTAATACTTCTGGGTTATATGGTTTTAAAGTTGATAAGTCCATTTGTTCCTTTTCAACTCTAGATAAAACAAGCATATCATTTACTATTTTCTTTAATCTATTAACCTCACTTAAACAAACATCTAGTGATTTATCTAATCTTTCCTTATCATTTTTTCCCCATCTTTTAAGCATATTTAAATGTCCCTGCAAGGCTGTTAAAGGTGTTTTCAACTCGTGAGAAGCATCTGAAACAAATCTCCTTTGTTCCTCAAAGTTCTCTTCAACTTCATCCATCATAGAGTTAAAAACCTTATTAGCCCTATCGAATTCATCATTTTTATCTGAAACATAAGCTCTTTCTCTAATTCCGTTTTTCTTTATTTCCACCATAGTATCTGTAAGCCTATTTAATCTTTTCAAGAATATCCTAGACACATAGACAGCACCTAATACACTAAGTATTATGGCTAAAATTACAATACCAATAAAACTATAAAAATAGCTTTCAATAAAGTCTTTAAAAATATTTATGTTCTTAACTATTTGTATTGTATATGTCTTCCCTTTAATAGTTATAGGACCACTTAAAACATCATATAGCTTAAAATCTCTAAACTCTGTTTTTATTTCAAACTCATTATCCTCTCTATGTAAATCAATTCCTTTAACTGAATCTCTTGTATATTTTTTATTTTCCTCTGAATCATAAATTCTTATTAAAGAATTATGATCTTTATGAGAAGATATTTTATCTAAATAATTTGTTAAACTCTCCTCTGAAATATTTATTTCCTCATCTTCAGCTAAAGCTACTATATTCTTATACTCATTTTTTAATAAGTCTTTTTCATAATCTCTACTAAAAAAAGCAAAGCTAATTAATTGCACTCCAGTATAAACAATCAAAATCACCATTATTATTGCTAATGATCCTAAGGTAAGTTCTTGAAAAATAGGTAATCTTTTTTTCATAAATTCCACCTTCTTAATTAATATAATTAATACGAAGCCCTTAAGACTTCATTATATATCCAACTGAACGCACAGTTTTTATGTATTTCTCCTTATCCTTAGGGTCTAGTTTTGTTCTTAAATATCTAATATACACATCTGTTACATTAGTTTCAGGCTCATAATCATAACCCCATATTTCATTTAGTATTTCATCTCTTGAAACTACCTTATCCTTATTTGAAATAAGTAACATCAAAAGCTCATACTCTTTATTAGTAAGTAGAATATCTTCTCCCTCTTTAGTTACAGTTCTAGATTCCTTATTTATAACAAGGTCCTTAAAACTTACTATCATGGATTCTTTCCTTTTTTCTCTTCTAAATATTACTTCTATTCTTGCTAGAAGCTCCTCTATAGCAAAAGGTTTAGCCAAATAGTCTTCAGCCCCTATTTGAAGTCCATTAACCTTGTCCATAACAGAGTCTTTTGCACTTAGCATTATTATTGGTGTATCCTTCTCTCTTTTTAATCTTCTACAGATCTCAAAACCATTCATATTAGGAAGCATTATATCTAAAATTACTAAGTCATAATTATTTTCTAAAGCTTTATTAAGACCTTCTCTACCATCACTTTCTACAGTCACCTCATACCCTTCATACTCAAGTTCCATCTTAACAAAATCTGATATATTTTCTTCATCTTCAACCATTAAAATTTTCTTCATATACTTTAACTCCTTTTCATCTTAAAAGGTTTTTTAGTAAAATCCTTATTATTTTATTACTACTTATTGCCTTATTTAAACTTTATACCTCCTATCATATAAGTTTAAACTTAGCTATGTTTTAAACCAGTATTGATTTTTAGCTAGCTCCTCATATCAACTTTAATTCCCAAAGCATTGCTCATTAGGATAATCCTACAGTTCTATGTAAAAATCAACATTCATCTAAAACAGACCTTTAAACTTTAATGTAAAAAAATAGTGAGTATATAACTCACTATAATTTTATCATTTTACATTAAAGCTACCAAGTTTAACTGTTTTAATAGCAAATATTTTTATTTTCAACTGTGCTCTAAACAACATTAAGATTTTAGTTAGAACATAACTCACACTTAATTACTTTGTGATTGTGTATCTTGTGACGGTTCATTATTATTTTCTACTACTCCATTTCCTTCATTTGAATTATTATTTATGCTATTTTCATTGTTATTTCTATCTATGTTATTATAATGTTCTTTTCTATGGCCATTTTTATCATGATGGTCACGAAAGTCATCATCTTCATGATCAATGTCTACTATAGCACCTGAAGCTGCGTCAACGGTTATTTTTTTAAGCATATTGTCCTTGTCTTTTATTTGAAAATCATATTCAAAAGTTCCATCTTCTAAGTCCATATCCTTTTTAACCTTAACAATTTCTCCAGGAATTTGTTTTAAAGCAACCTCTTCACATTGTCCTTGTGTATATTTAATATTTGATTGCATTCTATTATAAAGGAAAGCTCCACCAGCAGCTGAAACACCAACTCCTCCTAAAGCCACTACTGTTCCTGCTATTATTATCTTCTTCCTATATTTTCTTAATATCTCATTTACTTTTAATAAAACATTTTTCATTTCTAAATTCCTCCCTCATTTCTCTTGAATTAATAATATAATAGATTCTTATTATCATCATGAATATAAAATTAGATATAGATTAAAATTTTTTAATTTTCCTTATTTACTACTATCTACTAAACTCAAAACATATATATAAATATAATCATTAAAACTCATACTCTTTTAAGGGTTCTCACCTATAAAATCTCCTTCTTTTTAAGAGAACCCTATTTTTAATAAATTTATTCCTTAACATATTTAATTTTGGTTTGATAATAAGAAAGGGGGATGTGGTGAGAGCTTAAAATTATTTCAAGCTCCACATATGTATTATGAGTATTAAAATTTATCCTATTGAAAGCTTTAAGGACTTAGATCTATTTTGGAATATGTTTCATGATTATATAAATCATATTTTTGAAATAACTCCAAACTTCAAAAAGGCTTTTGAATATTTTCTCTCTGAAGAATATAAAGATGCCCTTATAAAGCTTTCTGAAAGAGATTTTAATCCATTAAGAATCGTATTTTTTAAAGATGAAGAAAAAATACTAGGTTTTGCAACTTATATTATTCACGTTGATCAGTGTGGCAAATCTATTATTTTGGAATATTGTATAAATAAAGAGTTTAGAAAAAAAGGCTTAGGTAGACTATCCTATACTAAACTTCAAGAAATAATGGTAAAAGAAGGTGCTAAAACTATTGAACTTACTCCTACGAACAAGAGAAATGAGGCCTTTTGGAAAATTAATGGTTTCTCAGATAGTACGATTTTCTACGAAGATGGAAGGCGTCTATTGAAAAAAGAGTTAACTCC
This sequence comes from Clostridium sp. LIBA-8841, assembly GCF_034439435.1. Lineage (GTDB taxonomy): Bacteria > Bacillota > Clostridia > Clostridiales > Clostridiaceae > Sarcina. The sequence continues at coordinate 413,633 of NZ_JAPCKJ010000002.1, forward strand.
AATACTAAATACCTAAAATATCTAAATAATAAATATATTTTTTATTTAAATTGTATAAGAATTCTTAACTGTGTCTATAATCTTTACTAAGGGTGTCAAAAAAGAATATATTAGTATTATTTTAAGTTAGGTAGGTTGTTGTTATGATTAAAGAACTAATACTATATTTACTATTAATATTATTATTTTGCATCTTTATATATCTGTTTTTTAGAGAATTAAAAGAAATTATCACCTTTCAAAAAAACATATTTACTAAAGACTCTAAAGAAATCTATGAAAAGGAATCTATTATGAGTCAAAAAGAGTATAAGTTTTTAATAACTAAATATATTTGTTTATTCTTATACTTAGGATTCTTAATTTCATATGTCCTTAATTTTTTAGGTATTTTTAATGTCTTTGAAAATTCTACTATGATTTTCAAAGACTCTAATAATTCAGGTTTTATATTTTTATTTGCATTAATAATATGCAAATATATTATAGAACCAAGATTTAAATAGTTTATATACCAAATATAAATAAGTGTGTAGCTAAAATAACAATGATGCTCTCCTCTCTAAATGCTTTCATTATACAAATGGCTACACACTACCTTAAAAAGCTAAAAACATGGATTTTATCCATTTTACATAATTACATAAGGTTTATGATAGCATAAGCAAATTAAATAAGATAAAAAACTAACGATTATATCTTTTATAAGTAAAATACTCCTTTTATTAATCAGTACATAATAAAGCCTATTTTACTTTTAAAATGAATTACTAAGGTAAAAACATAATAAACAAAAGACTCCTATAGATTAACCCTAAAATCTCCTTTAAACTAATCTAAATCTTAATCAAAAGAAGAAATAGAGCATAAACCTACATATTTAACTTAGGTCTTGCTTTATAAATTAAGATTAAAATAAGAGAAAGTACCCTCTTTCTCTTATTTTTTGTCTAAAAAAATAAGAAGAAGCCTAAACCTCTTCTCTTTTGTATATCTTACCTTAGAAAAAATATATCTTTATTATTATACTCTTTGTTGCAAACAGTTTTTAAGATCATCTTCTGGAGTGCTTATTGGTTTAATATCAAAGTTATCAACTAAATACTGAAGCACATTTGGTGACAAAAAGGCTGGCAAGGATGGTCCTAAATAAATTCCCTTTATTCCAAGTGCTAACAATGCTAATAAATCCGCTACTGCCTTTTGTTCATACCATGAAAGAATTATACTAAGAGGTAAGGCATTAACATTAGTATCAAAAGCATCAGCCAAAGCTATTGCTATTTTAACTGCTGAATATACATCATTACATTGACCTATATCAAGTAATCTAGGAAGTCCTGCTACTTCTCCAAATTCCAACTTATTAAACCTATATTTTCCACAGGCAAGAGTTAGAATTATACAATCCTTAGGAACCTCTTTAGCAAAGTCTGTATAATAATTCCTTCCTGGTCTTGCTCCATCACATCCACCTATTACAAAGAAATGCTTTATCTTTCCATCATTAACAGCTGAAATGATTTCTTCGGCATGACTTAATGTTGCCTTATGGCCAAAGCCAACTAGAATTTCTTTACATTCTTCATCCTCATCATACCCTCCAAGTTCAATAGCTTGATTTATTATTTCTGAAAAATCTTTATATCCATCTTCATCAGCTTCTATGTATTTTATTCCTTCCCATCCTACTACGCTGGTACTATATATTCTATCCTTATAACTTTCTCTAGGTTGCATTAAACAGTTTGTTGTCATTAAAATACATCCTGGAATATTATCAAACTCTTTTTGTTGATTTTGCCAAGCTGAACCAAAGTTTCCTGCTAAATGCTTATATTTTTTAAGACCTTCATACCCATGAGCTGGCAGCATCTCTCCATGAGTATATATATTAACTCCCATACCTTCACTTTGTTCTAATAACATTTCTAAATCTCTCAAATCATGACCTGAAATTATGATAAAAGGTCCTTTTTTAAGAGTTATGTTTACCTTATGAGGTGTTGGATGATTATATTTACTTGTATTTGCATCATCTAATAGCTTCACAACTGCAATTGCTGCATTTCCAGTTTTCATAGTTAATGCTATTAAATCATCTACAGTTAATTTATCATTAGTTGTGGCTTCTAAAGCTATGAAATAAAAGTTATCCACCTCTTTATCACGAAAATTTATAAATCTAGCTTGATGTCCATAAGCTGATATTCCTTTTAATCCATATAAAATTGTTGATCTTAAGGATCTTATATCTTGATCTAAACTATCATCATACATTATTCCTGCTTTAACAGCATCATTTAACATTTCTTCCTTCGTTTCACTTAAATTATATGTAGCATGGTCTGGATAATCACCTTCTGGTGCCTTCTCTCTAAGTTCTTCTTTTATTCTTTGAGATTCTAAGAGAAGTTTAACATGAGCTTCTGGATCGAAGTTTACGTTAGTAAGAGTTGTGAAAAGACCATTTTCAACCAATTTAACTACCTCTTCATCAATATCTTCTCCCTTATCAAGAAGAGCCTTTGCATAGCAAGATATACCTTTTAGTTGATAAATAATCAAATCTTGAAGATTAGCTATTTCAGGAGTTTTGCCGCAGACCCCCATCTTAGTACACCCTTTTCCTCCCATTGTTTGTTCACACTGATAACAAAACATTAATGAATCTTTCAAAATAATTCCTCCTTAAAATAATATTTGCCTTAATCTAATTAATACTTATCTCCTTAACAATCTAAGTTAAACCATAAATTATTAAAAACAGTAAAATAGATAAATTTTAAAAATTAACTTTAAAAAATCTTAATATAAATCTTTCCTATATACTTATAATTTTTATATCTTTAAAATAAAAATTGAAAACTTTATTTATTTATTTATTTATTATTATGCGAAATAAAGTCAAACTTAATTCAAGTTTACAGGAATATTCTATTAAATTTTAATAAAACCTTTTATACCAATACACTATACTTATTTTTTAATTTTTAAAACTTAAATTTTCTCTATAAACCACTAAAAGGCTTTAATTTCTAATTAAAGCCTTTTAACACAGAAAACACTTTCATAATATAAAGTTATTAAAATAATAAGTCTTTAATCTATTCACCAAAATTGTAAATTATCATATTAATAATTATATAGGCTTATACATAAACACCTCCTTGTTTTGCTATTGTATGTTTTTTCTAAACACTTTTTTGTTTTAGCTATTAATGTCTACTTTGTTTTTTAATTCCATACAGAAAAAGCTTACTTAAACTTTAATTTTCCTTTAGTTAAATTATGTATTAGCCTATATGACTATTTTAGTAACCTCATTTCAAAACTTACTTTTTAATTTACATTATGTCACCATTAAAAAGTGAGGATTCATTCCTCACTTTTTATTATCTTTTTAAATAAGCTATCATTTGATTTTTATATAAACTTCGACTAAATTTCTACATCAAAAAAAGATTAAGACTCTCCTAAGAAAAGAAGACTCTTAATCTTTCAAATATATCTACTATACCTACAAAATCACTTTTCTATTCCTCTACAGGAATTAAAATTGCGTTTCGAATAAATTTTGCACCTTCTGGTGTTAGGTTTTGATCTCTTAAATAATACTTTCTATTATTAATACTTAAATAATAAAGATCTAAAATTTTACACTCTTTATTATGTCTAGTCAAATATCTAACAACCGCTCTCATAAAATCAACTCTACTTAGAAAGTCTTCATTTAAAGTTATTTTTATTCTTTCATTACTTTTGTATAACATAATGCAACACCCCTTATAATAATCATAAATTCCTTACAAAGTGAATCATGTTAAAATACAAAGTCTTTAAAATAAATAAAGTTTCCACAATTCTATACCACCATAGTATACTTTAACAAGAAAAGAGTTTACTATGGGAAAAGCAAAACTAAAACTTTTAGGCTATCAAGAAACACTTACAAAAATCACAAAAAATAAACCACTTTTAAGTTTATATAACTAAAGGCTTAAGCCTTGTTTTTTCTAGTAATCTCTCTTTTCTTGCCACCTTTATTATACTACTACCGCCTTATTATGTAAACATTTTCTATGAATTTTTTATAAACAATTTTATGTAAATTAACTTAAATAATGTCAAAAAAATAGGACCATATTTTAAGTTCTTTTTAATTTTTTATATAAGAATAATTCTTTCTATTTTCTCATATAAAAATCAACTTTAACTTAAAATAAAGTCCTAAAATTAAATTTTAACCGTTATTCTATCATAGTCTAATTAAATTGCTCTTTATAAGGGTCATACCATGCTACGCTCCATTTCATTTTTTCACATAATTCAAAAAGTTCGTCCTCATCATTTATGGATTTTTCAGTTATTAATTTATGAGTTTCCTTATTTACTAAAAGTCCATTTTCAAAGTTTCCTGCACTTTCAGGATATAAAGAAACACTTCTTATATGTGAAAATTCAGCTGTTTTAAATTTTAAAGGCTCTAGAGTTAATTCATCAGCATCTATTTTATATTTATTCTTTCTTTTTTTCTTTAAGGCTTTTCTAATTTCAACCATATCTCTTCCATATTCAAGCCTTAATATTCTAGCCTTATCACTATTTGTTATGGCATCATAATACTTCTGAGAAAGAGCAAGATATTTCTCAGTTTTTCCTGCTCCACTCTCCTCAATTCTTTTATATATAAGTTTAACTATTTCAAAACCTCTAACGTAGGTTGTATTTCCAATATTCATTTTATATTTATCATATATCTTATCTAAAAGATATGCTGCATTTCCCTTTGTTGTCCTTAAGATTGAATGTAATCTATCCTCTCTAATCCAAACCCATCCCTTATTATCTAAAAAAGAAGAGCCCTTCCAGGCATTATCAATTTCCTTGTGTACCTTGGAAGAAAGCTCCTCATTTCTTTCAGGCTCTTTAAAATCAAAGTCATTACCACTATACTTAAAAATTTCTAGAGCTTTACAATCACTTTCGCTTTTATTAGCCATTCTTCACCATATTCTTATAAATGGCATTTAGTTTTGCCATAGCTTTATCTGCCTTTGGATGATTACATTGATCTGGATGAATACATTTAGCAATCTTATTCATCCAATTTCTAGCTCTAGTCTTATTACTATAATGAGCCTTAGTAATTCCTAGCTTTTTAGATCTTATATCTCCATCAAGTTCTAAAAGATAAAAAATATACTCATTGCTTAAACTTGAGAAATATGTTGTAGGAATTTCTGATATTTCATGAACCTCTGGTTCTGGCTTTGGTAAAAGTTCCTTAGCCTTCTCTAAAACATCTTTATAACTAACAACTTTATTATAAAGATCATTCCATCCTCTACATTTCATATTAACTAAAGGACCAGCATCTTCTTGTATTTTATTTTTAACCGTCTTAAAAGTTCCAAGCTCCTTTAACTCATCTAAAGACTTAATTTTAATCCAATTCATTTTTCTATCCTTAAAAATTACTCCCATGTAAATATATTAAATTCAATAACTTAATATTACTTAAATATAAAAATAATCCTATATTTAGAAATTATTTTCTTTATATATTTAAGTATTACCTTACTTTATTTCATATATTGCTTAATTATTTTTTCGTCTAGAAAAAGTAAAGCACTTTCTCTACTTTTAATTTTTTAAGTATAAAATTTCTATTTTTTAAGCTATTAATAATTAAATTTTCAAAACAAAATAAAAAACTTATAAATATTACAAAAAGAGAATTCTTCTATGACATATTTATAAGCTTTATTACTTCTCAACTATTTAAATATATTAAAAGCCTTCACGAAAAGGTGGAAATACATAATCATCTTTTCTCTTAAGTGCAATTAAAACCTCTTCTCCACAAATATCTTTGCACACTGTAGTTCCTCTAAAAACCTTAAGATTATCACAAGCTCCCATTTTAAGAAACTCCATAATTGCCTCAACCTTTGTATCATAACAAGCTTCCGGAATCTCTTTTCCCTCTGGAGTAATCTCTGCTATTATATATTTCTCAGAAATATACTTACACCAAGCATTTTCCTTATCCCAATCAACTCCAAATTTTTCACACATTACATCATACCAGTTTTCAGCCAACTTTTCCTTTTCGGATTTCTTTCTTTTTCCTACTAACTCTTCTTTCAACTTCATAACCGCATATCTAAGATAAAAAACCTTGTCCACTTCATCTTCAAACTCATATAAATTAAGATCAAATCCATAAGTTTTATAAACCTCAGTAACCTTCTCATTAAGTTTCTTAGAATCAATTACAAAATTTCCGTTCTTTGTCTTATATGTAGTAACTCCCATTCCTGTTCTCCTTCATCTAGAAATATTATTATTTTTAATCTATTAAAACTTTAGTTATAAATTAATTTGTACTAGCTTATTTAAGCTTATAAACACAATATTAAAAAACTGTATTAAAATTTGGCTAATTTTTAAGTTAAGCTTCGAATTTAAATATGAATTTAGAACTCTGCAAAAGCAAAAAACTTAAGAATCTAATCTAAAACTTAAATGCAATAACAAAAATACTTCTCTATATAAATAATTGTTAACATTTTGTTATCACATTTTATATAATAGCATAAATAGTAAAAGGCTACCAGTTCTTTATAACACTACGTTCTTATAACTTTTAAATATTTATTTTATACTAAAGTTCTCTATTTATTGAATAATTTTTTAATAAAATTTATTCCTAAATATTATTGTAATTAAGCTAATTTTAACTTTTAGCTAGTCCTTAATATTTACTTAACCAAAAGAACATTCTAAGTTTAGTCTACTTTATTTAAATGGCTACTCTCTCTATAAATTGACCCTATGAAATGGTAATTACACAAGTCCTACTATCAATTAAATAAAAATGAACTAAAAACAGATTTCATTCTATATATATATTATATCATTATAAAGTTTCTAATATTAATAAATATTATTGTTTTTTCTATTATTCCATCATATTTATTAAGTAAATAAACTTATATTCTTTACTAGATTAATAACACTTTCAAACAATATATTTTTAAATATACTAATACCCTACTAACTTAATAAGTTTATTAATAGAAGTTCTATCTTCCAAGTTACATGATATTTTACTTAATAGTTCTTGTACCTCTTCCTTCTCAAAGAATATACAGGCTCTTTCTTTGCTATCATTCATCATATGTTCAAATTCATAAAATAAGCCCCTTAAACTCCATTCATATCCATCTCCATATAACCACTCACTCTTTTCTAATCCCTTACTAGCTACTACAGCTGCTTTAATATGTCCTTGCACCTTATTGTAGACCTCGTCATCTCTTAAATTAAGTGATTCTCTTATAATTACATCCATATTTTCTTCTAAAGATATAGTTAGAGATTTCTTATAACTATTAATCTCATTTTTCTGATAAAAAATTACAAATATAGCAATTATCAATAATAATATATACATAATTCTCTGATTCTTTAGTTTTAAATTTACCTCTTCTTTAATCAAATACCTATCCCCCTATTAGAAAGATTTATATATAGTTAAAATTATATATATCCCTTATTTTACCATATATATTTTATTATATATTATTTAAAATAGATACTATAAAAAATTTACAATTTAAGTAGAAATAATATTAAAATACTGTTTTAATATATATAATAGATCATTAAATTTTAGAAGATGTTAATTATATCACTAAAGAAATCTTATATTGAAATAATCACTTGATTTGAAACTAAAGGAGAATTTATTATGAATAGAAAAGATTTAAATAAAGCTAATATAAAAATAGAAAAAGATTTTTGTGAAATCTGTGGTGAAGAAATGGAAGAAAATAAGTTTGCTTATGACTATGATGAAGAAAATAAACTTGTTTTCAAATGCCCTGCTTGTGGTCATAGAAAGGTTAGAAACTTGTAAAATAGGTTATATTTTATATAAATGTTAATTTTACTAGCATTAAAACCTAACTTAAGAATTTATCTAAAAATCAATACTAGGTTAAATCATACATAAATAAAACACAAGAAATATTCTTGTGTTTTATTTTAATTAGTTAAGCTTTTTATTAATTTCTGATTTACTTCCTAACACACGATTCTCACTATTGTATACAGCAATGGTATATTCTAGCTCTCCCCAATCTCCAATTGAATCCTTAAGACCCTTATAAATTTCACTACTTGAAAGAACATCTTCTATTTCTTCAATTGATACTCTATCTGAAAGTATTTTTGTATCTTTAGTAGCTTTAAGTTCATCTCTTTTAAACACTCTTTTCGTATATGTACCATCTCCTAAAGGAATATTAAGAGATAGCTCTAGTGCATAACTTCTTCCCTCTTTATAGTCACCCTCAACTGAATATATTACTTCTGATTCCTCTGAATATATAGATGCTTCTTTTAATGAAACATCAGAGTGAAGATCATCCTTTGTAGAAAACTTTGTTCCTAAAAATCCAAGTAATGTTACTAATAACACCACTATGGCTACTATAGTTTTCTTCATTTTAAATACCTTTCTATGAAATGTTTATTATAAATATATAATAGCATATTTTATAACATTTTTGTTTATATATTACAATTCTTTGCAATACGTTTAATAGGTGTTTTCTCTAAAATTTCTCTACTTAAATATATTATTTTTCCAGTTTTCTGACTCTTACTTATCTTCAATGAATTCACCCATTTAATCTATATGTACTAAGGCTGACTTTTTAACATCATATCCCTTTGGTACAAGTCTTATTAAGCTATATTCTTCTGACTCTTCTGATTTAAAGCTTGAACCTCCTTAAATTGAAGATAAAATAAATTCTTTAAAAAGTATGTTCTTAACTCTTCTAAATTCCCATCATTATCTCCATTATAATTTAGATTTTTAGATACTTTAAACCTTCCTCTATTAGCTAAAAGCTTTCTTAACTCTAAAACATTTAAAATATTATCATTTTTATTCACAAATTAAGCAAGGGATCATGTTTGATCTAACATGATCCCTTGCTTAATTTGTGAATTTTAATTAATTATATCAGCCTACATTAATATTAACTAAAGGCTATTTCTATATTTGCATGTATTTTTCTATTTAATACTATAAAAATATATCTCTTATATTTTTTGATATATTATCACTACAAATTTAATACTTTTATAAGAATATTTTTAATTCATATAAAGTATTTAATGATATAATTAATCTGTTATAAAATTTATACTTCTCACTATACTAAAATATTATAGTAAAGGTATTCAAATTCTTATTTAAGGAAGTGGATTACTTGGAAACACGGACTAGAAATTACTTAATTGACAATAGTAAAGGACTTCTAATATTTTTGGTTGTTTTGGGACACAGCTTAGAATTTATTAGAAAGGATTATGAGCTAGCAAGATTTTTATATGTTTTTATATATGAGTTTCATATGCCTGTATTTGTTTTTATTTCAGGCTATCTTTCTAAGAATGTGGAAAAAGGACGTAAGAATGCTGTTAGGAACTTTCTTATACCATTTTTACTCTTTAATATAATATGGAATATACTTGAGTTAATTGGTTCATTATTTTTGCATGGTAGATTTATTGAACCTCCTAATGCACAGGCATTTTCTTTTTTTACTCCTGGATGGGCATTATGGTATATATTCGCTATGTTTTTATGGAAGATTTTCTTGCCAGACCTTTTGAAATTTAAAAATGTATTTATTCTTAGTATTATTGTTGGTATAGTTGTAAAACTATCTGGTGAGTTTGGAGCTTATATGGCTCTTTCTAGAACTATTACCTTTGCACCTTTTTTCTTAGCTGGATATTACTCTAGTGAGGAAAGACTAAAAAAGCTTAAGAGATTTATAAAATTTAGATTTTTAAATAAGGTGCCTGCACTGCTTATTGTAGCCGTGGGAATTCTAATAGCTTTTGTATTTGTTAGGTTTACAAATATTCCTGATGAGTTTTTCTGGGCGGATAGATCATATCATAGTTTTAATATGAATCTAATTACTGCCGTACTGCTTTATATTTCAGTTTATATTATAGGATTTGCTTTCGTCTATGTTTTCATAAACTTAATGTCTGAAAGGGCAACATTCTTATCAAAAATAGGTAAAAATACTCTTGCAGTATATTTCCTACATACTTACTTTATAGGTAGCATTTTAGGATTAACAACTTTAATGTCTAGTAACTCCGGAAAGCTTTTTGCTTTGATACTAGGCTCTTTAATAGTTACTTTTATTCTTTCTAGAGATAAAGTAGCTAGAATTTTCACTAAGTTCTTAAATAAAATTAACAACTTATTATTTATAAAGGATTAAGAGGGTAAATATTTATTTTATCCTCTTTATTTTTTGCTTTAATTATTTTTAATAACTTTTTTATCTAAGAAAATATCTTACACATCTACTTACTATTATACTGTTTCATAGTTATCATATACAGAGATTCAACAAATACACTTAACGAAGCTAATAATATAATTACCCTTAAAACTATATTTACATTTTTTATAAATATTTCTAAAAAATATTGATTTAGTATATAAAGTATTATTAGGTAAGTCATACTAAAGGATATTCTTGTCTTTGGATTAAAATCTAAATCAATATCTTCTGTTAATTCTTTTATTCCTAGGAAAAATAATAACTTTCTATAAAACTTAACTTTTTTCATAAAATCTCTCCCTATAATATCCCTTTGATATTATATTTATATAATATAATTCTTTAGGTATTCATAGTGTACTAATAAACGTAGGGAAGTAGTTTATAAAAACCACTTCCCCACTGTCTTTTATCATATACCTTAAGTTATTATTAAAATCTAATAACTTAAAAACTTAATTATGAACTTATCTATATCTTGCTCTTAGGTCTACTATTGCACCGTCTACTAATTCTCCAACAGCTTTAAATTGCCAATCACCATTATTTCTTATAAGTTCTGAGAATATAAGTGATCTTGCATTTGTTCCATCTTCACTTAAGTTGTATCTACAGATTTCACTGTATCCTTTATCTACATCAAGTAATCTTACATATGCATTTTTAACTTGAGAGAAAGTTTGTCCTCTTTCTTTTCCATCATATATACATATGGCAAATACTATTTTTTCACACTCTATTGGGATATTGTTTAATGTAACAGAAATTTTTTCATCATCTCCAGAACCAGCACCTGTTAAGTTATCTCCATGAAGATTAATTCCTTTACCTTTTTTACATCCAAAATAAACTATATTGGTTGTGCTGTCCTTTATTAACTTCCCATCTTTGCCTAAAAGAAAAGCCACAAGATCTAAATCAAAGTCTTTCCCTCCACCAAAGCCGAATAATCCTTTTTTCTTAGCAACATCCCATCCAGCACCTAACATAACATTATTAAGACCTGGATTCTTTTTTGTTAAATCTAATATATCATTCTTTTGTAAATTTAACATATCAATTCTCCTTACCCTCTTAAATTCATTTAAATTTTCATAAATATTTTGCTTTTGTATGTAAAAATTATTTTATAAATTACTTATATAAGCTCTTTATACCTTTTATTTACCTTTATATGCAATAGGTTGTCCCTAATAAGGAACAACCTACTTTTTTTATTCATCTTAAAGTTAAATTACAACTTAATTTCCACTTAACTTTAATTGTCTAAAGGGCTAGAAAAATCACCCTCATCCTAAAATCAAACTTATCTTTAAATCATAATGTTCTACTTAATATTCTCTTACTATTTCATTAATCTAAATTATTACATATATAAAGCTAAAAGACCGTTTAAATCAGCTATTTTTCCTTCTCCAAGAGCTTTGAACTGCCAGTCAAAACCGTCTCTATATAATTCAGCAAATATTATTGATGTTACAGTTGAACCATCTTCTTTTAAGTTAAATCTACAAACTTCTTTTTCATTATTTTTAGCGTCCAGTATTCTAACATATGAGTTATCAACCATTCCAAAAGTTTGTCTTCTTTCTTGTGCATTATGAATAGTTACACAGAAAACTATTTTTTGTACATCACTTCTTATTTGTGATAAATCTATATTTATTCTCTCATCATCGCCATTTCCAGCACCACTTCTATTATCACTACTTAAAGCAATACCTTGTCCTTGTGGGTTATTGAAGAAAATAACATCAGCTGGTACGTTAGCAACTTTACCATTTCCATTTAATAAAAATGCAGCTATATCTAAATCGAAGTCTTGTCCACTTACTGCTACATCCCATCCAGCTCCTAATATAACTTGTTGAAGTCCTGGATTTTTCTTAGTTAAGTCTAATATATCATTTTTTTGTAAGTTTAATGGACTTACTCCATTATTAAAAGGATTTGAGTTATTTGATGAGTCATTATTTCCACCAAACATTCCGCCTAAATTTATTGCCATATTAAAACCTCCAATTTCTCTCTTTAATTTATTTAACACTATTAAATTATGTTATTATAAATACATTTAATATTAGATTTATTTTACCTCAAAAATCTATAATAAGCAATTTTTTCAATATTTGTTTTAAAACTATAAGATAATACAAATCAATATTTCCATAGCATAAAACCTTTTACTTACTATACACTATATATATTTTTCTTAACATCAGCCTTAATAGCTTCAAGCTTCTTAGTGTTCTCATCTCTTTCTTGCTTATTTTTTCTTTGAATTTCCTTAGTATCCTCGATACCTTTCATTATTGTTTGATATGATTTCTCTAAGCTTTCCACAGCAATTGAACTTCCTGAAGCCATTTTAGCTATTTCAACTGACTGTCTAGAAGTATTTGATGCATTTCTCATAATAAGCTCATTTGTCTTATCATCTAACTGCTTCATTGACTTAGCCTGAATATCCTGTCTCTTTAAAATAACAGCTTGTGCTAAGCATTGTTTAAATATTGGAAGAGTTATTATGAAAGATGAGTTTATCTTTCTCATAAGGTTAAAGTTTGACATTTGAATTGTTTGAATCATAGGTGCTGCTTGAATAGCCACATTTTCAGCCACTCTCAAGTCATAAACACGTTGTGATAGCATTTCCTTACTAAGCTCTAACTTTTGGATCATCATATTTCTTTCATCCATATTCATTTGAGTGTTCATAGAGAATTGTTCTATATAAGAATCTACTTCCTCTATAGCTAATTCACCAGCAACAATGTATTTTTCAAGAAGTTTATAAAACTCCATGTTTGTGTCAAAAAGCTTTTTAAGCTTAGTGTTTGAATCTCTAATTTCACTTTCATATTTTTTTAAAAGTACATACACCTTCTCAACCTCATATCCCATAGTATCGTACTTTTGGAAAAGCTTAGCTATGGTAGTTTGTGCTCCTTTAAATATCTTTGATAAGAAGGATTTATCCTTATCATTTCCTTCGAGTTCTTTAATATCAAACTTGTCCATAATTTTAGTTAAGTGAACAAGCATCTCACTGGCTTCTTCAGCCTTAACTGACTTCATTGAATTTAAAAGTTCATCTGAAACTCTTGAAATCCCTTCACTAGCCTTTTGCCCAAACTTAATTATGGAGTTAGGATTTTGAACCTCTATTTCTCCAGTTAAATTTTGAACCTCTGGAAGTTGTCTTAAAGCCTCCTTATAGGCATTAGTTTCTTCAAAAAGTTCCATGGCATTCACCTCTGAAGCCTCCATATTGTTATTTTGCAAATCCATGTTATTATTAATATTTATCATAAAAATTCTCCTCTCATACTCTTGCTTATCCCCTGTATTTTTCCCTTAATCTAACTACCTTTAAAGCTAGATTTTATCTTTTAAACTTTCACCAAGAACACCTAAATTCCTAACTAACAATATCTAACTAAAATAAAACTTCCTAAATAGATGACTTTATAAATCTTCTTAAAAGTCTAAAAGCTTAGAAAATAAGCTTTTCTTAGTTTCCTTTCCCTTATAAGATAAAAGCTTCCTAAAGTTTAAGTTATAATTCATTCTATTTAATCTTATAACATTAACCTTTCCTGTTTTAATTACATTATTTATGTTGAAAAGCCCTGATGGATTGAAGATAACTATATCAAAACCAACCTTGTGTAAATACCCAAGAAGCATTGTCACATCCTCTGAAATCTCCTCTTCTCCATTTAAGGCAATAACTATCTTTGGGATATTAGATGTGAAATCAAAGCTATCTACCAGTCTTATTATGTCTTTACTTAAGGACAGGATTAAAACTAAGAGCTTTAAGCTTCTTTCCCTATCAAAATTCTTTACAAAAAGATCCTTATCTAATAATGTTTCATTAAATTTACTTAAAAGTAGGTTTTGAACCTCTTCACTATACTTACCAAAGCTGTAAACTGGTAACTCCTTTATTTTTTCAATATCAAATGTTCCATCACTTAGTTGATAAAACATAAGTTGATACATGTCCTCTGTAACAGTCCCATCTCCTGATATTTCTCCAGTATTAAAGAACAAGGTATTAGGTGAATTTTTACAGTGTTTAAGAAGTTTTACATATTCATATGTATCTTCATACTCACCATCTATCTTCATAAAAATACAAGGTACTCTAACTGTTTTCCCTTTAACTCCAAAGTTATGTCTAAGCTTTGAAGGTTCATTCCAATAAATATATATATCTTCTAAAATTGTGTCTAATAAGATAACTTCTGTATTTCCATCTCTAAATTGCCAAGGCTTAAACATGCCTGTATTAGAAAATAGTTCCTCTTCAACCTCTCTTTGAATTTTCTTAGTAATAGTCTCATTATCCTCTATTACCTTTCCTCTAGCTGCTCGCTCCTTAAAACTTTCTACTGGTAAAATACTTTTACTAAGAATCTCTTGGCTCAGCTTATCCCTATCTAATTCATTGAAATATTCCTCTTTTAAAGGATTTATATAAAGCACATCAAAACTCATTAAATGAAGAAGTATTAAAAAGTAAATTTCATGCTTTTCAATATTTCCATAGTAGACACACTTAGGGTTAACCTCTCCGTAGAAGTCTATTTCTCTTAAATAAGTGTATGACCACACAATTAGTTTTGTAATAAAGTTATTTCTTAGATTATCATTAAAAAAGCTTTCCTTTGAAAGAGCAATTGAAACCACATAGTCTAAAGCTCTTAGGAATACTGAATTAACTTCTCTATTATTAAAAATATTTATTTCCTCATTTTTAAGATTTTGTACATCCATTCTATTTAGCTCATTAAGAATATACTGGATAAGCTCCATTTCTCCACTTAAAGGAATTTTTCCATCAAAAATAATTGATATATCTTTATTCTCTTCACACTTAACTTGAAGGGTTTTTAAGATGTTATCATAGTTATCTCGATTAAAAACTCCAATAAATCTATAAAAACAAGGTTTAAATTCTCCATTTTTAGATGCTCTACTTACTCTATCCTTAAACATCCCAAAAACTATCTGTCCTAAATCAGTATGCACCAAAATTTCACCTCTTTTATACTTCTGTAATTATGTAACTTTATTGTATATTATTTTATATCCAACAATCAACATATTAGGAATTTTTCATAAACTAACAATAATTTAATCCATGAACTTTTAGCCTTCTCTGTTATCCCTATAAAATTCCAATTAAATATACAAAATAAGAGAGCATATCCTAAGATATACTCTCTTATAATATAATCATCAACAAACTCTATTTACTTACTTGTGCTTTCTATATAAGCTTTTGAAGTTAATTTTATTTTTAATTTATCAAAACTTTCTCTCTGAGCTTCAGACATTTGTCTTCCCTCTAAGCTTTTTTCAAGTAATAAAGCATCTGCATAGCTTCCATTATCTATAAACTCATTTAACTTGCTCATATCACTATCTATTTCTTTATCATATTTATCTTTTCCCTCTATATTTTTAGTAAGATTATCTACGCTTTGTTTGAAACTTGCATAAGCTTCGTCTTTATTTCCTATAGCTTCAATTTTAATTTCTGCTTTACTAATATCTCCATTTTCAAAAGCCTTCTCTGCCTCTAAATAATTCTCTATCATATCTCTTAATTCTTTCACTTCTTGATTCTTAGGATTATCATCTAAGGCTAATTCTAAAGAAACAACTGCCTTTTCATATTGTTTTTCATCAATAAGTTTTTTCCCTTTAGCTACTGCTTTATCTGAACTATTACATCCCATAAAACCTCCTGCTAAAGCTATAATAAATACTCCTGAAATCAAAAACTTAATACTTTTTTTCACTTAATTAACCTCCTGTTCACTGCCCTAAATTGTTTTAATTTAATCTAGCAAAGTAAATCAAGTAAAATCATAATCAACTTTGAAGTTTCTACTGTTATTTAACAGATATCTCTTTACTTTTAACCTTATAAATAAAGCAATTTTTATTTATTTCCCCTATAATTCTACTCCTCTGTAACACAAAAAAATAATATACTTTTTTCCCCTTATAAAATCACCCTCTATAATTTAACATGCATTTCTATAATTTTTTCACTCCTATTTCCATCTCAGTAAAATAGTAGCATATTTTGAATAATAAGTAAATATTCTTAACTTAAGAAAATATTAATGAATAAATTGGTAAAAATTTTAAAACAAAATACCACTTCCTCTAAAAGTACTAAACCAAAGGGATAATCTAGATACCACTAAATTATCCCTTATATATGTAAAATTTATTTTTCTTATTTTTGTGAGTTTATACAAATTTATATAAGCTTTATGTAACTATTTAACTTAGAGAGCTGAATTTCATTTTTCATCTTATAAACTCCATACTTGTGCTCAACAGCTTTTCCTCCAAGCTTTCTAACATGCCATTGAATATTCACTCTATCCTCTACGCCTTCTACATCCTCATAATCATCACTTTTTATTTTTAGATAGCACTGTCTGATAACTTTACAAAGTTCCCTTGGCATTTTTATTTCTCTCATAGCTCTTACTATACCTTCTTCTCCTTCAATTAAAAGAACTTCAAAAGTATAATCTAAATCCTCTGAAAGATAAAAATCATTAGAAGCAAAATTTAAATCAACTGGAAATGCACTACATTCCAATACTCCATCTACAGTAAGAGTAAAGCCCACAAAATCTCGTAAAAGCTCAAAGTCTTCTTTAGGATATATTTGAAACCCAAGTTCTATCTTTCCAAAGTTAATAGCAAACTGATCTTCTAATGTTGAATTATCCCATCTAAGTAAAAGGTTAAATTCATCCTTACTCTGAAGAATCATTGCACTATCTCCTTTAATATCCATATAAGTCTTATCTCCTATACCAACAATAACCCCCTCATCATCATAAGTCTCATCTAACTCTGAATTCTTTTTAAGCTCTTCCTTAGCCTCATCAAGGTTACTTAAGAAAAACTCCTCTTCGAATTCTTCCGTTTTAATAAGTTCTCTGACGAAATCTTTGACATCACTAAGCTTCTCATCCATCATAAAAACCTCCCCATTTATTACAATAATATTTTAAACCATTATATACCAAAACGTCCTATTGGTACAGAGAATTAAATAGACTGTATCAAAATGGTTACTTAATTAAACCCATTTTAATACAGTCTTCTGTAAAACCATAAACTTAATATTTACTTATCCAATAAATTATTATTTATTTTTTAGTCTTCTATATACTTATCCAAAGTAGACTTTTCTGGCTCATCTGTAAAGCTATAAAGACTAAAACTCTCCTCCACTTGCTTTGAAGTTATTCCATCAAAAAGTATTGAATCAAGATTCTCAATATCATCTAAAGCAAGCTCCCTATCATATTCTTCATTTGTGATCTTCACATAGTACTCTCTAATAATCTTACAAAGTTCCCTTGGAAGTCTAATGTGTCTCATAGCTCTTACAGTATGCTTTTCATCTATAGCTACTATATTTAAAGCATAGTTCATCCTCTCTGAAAATTCAAAATCCTCAGGAGTAAAATTAAAATCTAGCCTCATGTCACTATAATCTACAGCATCCTTAATAGATAAAGTAAAACCTACAAAATCATAGTGCATATTAAATTCTTCCTTCTTAAAAAGCTGAAATCCAAAATCAACTTTTCCTTTACTAACGCCTCTAAAACTTTTCTTCGCTTCACTTGGAAACCTTAGAATAACTAGGAGACTATCCTTGTCCGTCAAAAGGCTAACCATATCCTCTGAAAGGTCTATGGAAAGTTTACTGCCAACCTCTAAATAACAATCTTCATCTTCTTCTCTGTATTCTAACTCTTGAAGGTTGTCCTTTCCTAAAACCTGATATAAATACCTTTTAAACTCAATATCAAATTCATTTTCCATTCCTTAAGTCGTCTCCTCCATTTAAAAATAACCTTCAATTATTATATATCAACAAACTTATAGTTACAAACCATATTTTAACCATTTTATAATTCTAAAAAGCTATAAAAAGGGGAGAGGTGCTAAAAAAACAGAATATTCCAATTAATATTCTATTTTGCTTTTATATAGTAATATATACCTTAATATTTATTTCTTACTAATCTCTTTTAAAATAAATACTCTATTTATGATAAGTAATATATAAATATTATAAAATTAAGTCGGTATATGTTTTAGAACAAAATTAAACACATACTGACTTAATTAGCACATTTAAAGAATCTAAAAAATTTAATAAAACTATAATGCCATAAGTAATGTCCCTATGAAAATTAATATTCCTCCTCCAATTGTTTTTATGGTTACTTCCTCATTTAAAATAAAGAATGCCATTACTACTGTTATTATGATACTAAGCTTGTCTATAGCTATAACCTTAGTTACTTGACCAACCTGAATAGCTTTATAGTAGAAAAGCCAAGAAAGACCAGTGGCTAATCCTGAAAGTATTAGGAATAACATTGATGTATTAGAAATATTTTTTATTCCCTTAAAACTGCCTGTAACAAAAACAATACCCCAAGCTAATACTAATACAACTACTGTTCTAATAGCTGTAGCTAAATTTGAATTTACATTCTCAATTCCTATCTTGGCTAAAATAGAAGTTAATGCTGCAAATATAGCTGATAACATAGCGTAAATAAACCACATATTATTTCTCCTTTATTAATTGAAATAGATTATCACTATCATATTTTATCATAAATATTTTATTTTTAATAAAAATAATCCTAAAATTAACATATTCTTTAGAGAATATAATATTATAAAGATTAGATGCAAAATAATGTTTAAATCATAATAAAAAAGGTAGAGCTTCTTAAAATGAAATCCCTACCTTTTCATATCTATTAAGTTATACTAGTTATTTTATTTTATCTCTTAATTTTAAAAGAGCATCTCTTATTTCTTTAACCTCCTCATGAGTAAAATTTTCAAATATGCTATCAAAACTATTGTTTATATCATATTTGAAAGTTCTTGCAAAGTCTATTCCTTTTTTAGAAAAGATTATATAAGTATTTCTCTTATCTTTTTCATCCTTAAATTTTTCAATATATCCCATATTTTCAAGTCTTGAAACAATACCAGAAACTGTACCTTTAGAAAGAGACATTTCATCACAAAGCTCCTTAACTGTAACTTTTCCTTTGTGAGCGATAAGTTTAATAACTGTTATTTGTTGGTGAGTAAGTCCACTTTCCTTAAGCCCCTCACTAACCTTCTCCACAGTGCTTGAGTAAATTTCCTTTATAAGCATAGCTATTTCAAATGAATCATAATTCATACAAATCCCTCTTTTCTTAAAAACACCTTGTGTCTCATAATTTATTTTTATTGAATCTTTAAAACGTATTTTAAACCACTTTTGATTTTTATGTATATCCTAAATTCTAAATAGATATTAAAATCACTTTAAACTAAATTATAAGTTTAAAAAATATTCTAAATTCTTAACCTTATAAAATTAATGGTACATGGAGTTTATTAAACTCTATGCACCATCATCTTTTTTAATACTAAATATTAGCTTATTTTATATTTAACTTTTAAATTGTTAAATGTGAAAAATCCTACGAAGAAATATACACCAGCCATAAATAATGCTGCTCCTAATCCAATATAGAAAGTTCCTAAGTAAATTGGATTAAATATTCCTAAGTTTCTAACTGTAATTCCAAAGAAAATCATAAATCCCATTATGATATAACTTTTAAAATCAAAAAATGAAAATACACAATGTTTATCAAGTTCACTATTTACAATTCTTGTTGTATGTTTTTTAAACATCTTACTAAATATAAATTTGAAAAATACAAAGAATACAATAGCAGCGAAAATAGTTGTAAAAATCAAGTTACCGTGATGGGATATAACATCTCCAAATCCTAAAGTAAATACTCTAAATCCTGCAAATCCCCAAACTAATCCTGCTATAAAAAGTAGAACCTTCTTACTAACTCTTGGAGTAAATTTTTTAATTCCTTCCATAGGTGTCATCTCCTCTAAAATCATCTTAATCTATTAAATGCTAAACCTTCAAAAATGGTTCGCATGAGAACTCTTTGTTCTTATGCAAACTATTTTACTCTCAATAATTATTATTGTCAAATAAAAATTTTTAGCTTACTTATAATAGCTTTAAGCAATCCTAATAAACTAAAAAAGGAACACTTAAAGTATATTTTTTATATACTAAAGTACTCCTTTTCTTTTTCTAGGCTATTAATCACAGAAGATTTCTAATATGGTTAATAGCCTTATTTAATTCTATCCTCTTCTAGAGTATTCACTCATAATCATTCCATCAAAAGTTTTCACATTATCAAGTTTTAACTTGATTTCAGGGTTACCCTCCTTAAATAGAGGAATTCCTTTTCCTAGGACAACTGGTATTGTAGTTATTATGTATTTATCAATTAGATTCCTCTTCATTAAAGTATCGATGAACTCACATCCTCCTACAATCCAAATATCTTTACCCTCTTCACTTTTAATCTTCTCAATAAACTCATTTGAATCCTCATTTATAAATTTAATATCATCATTGTAAGTTTTTGTTTTACTATAAAGCTTTCCAAAATCCTCATTAACAAAGATTATATCATTGCTTTTATCTCTTAAACTCTCTTCAAGTAAAGCTTCCTCATCTATTTTATTTTTTGTGAATATATAGCTTTTTTTGCCTTCATATGGCCAAACTTCTGGACTTAATTCATTAACTATTTGCTCATAAGTTTTTCTTCCCATGATTACAGTATCTATTCCACTTAAGAATTCTTCATATCCATGGTCTATATTCTCTTCTTTTCCTTCTCCTACAAGCCAATTAACATCTCCATTTTCCTTTGCAATATATCCATCCAAACTTTGTGCAATATATAATATTACTTTTCTATCTTTACTCATATCTAATTTGTTGTAAATAATATGTATATTTTCTTTTAGTATCCTTTATCTACAAATCTATTTTAAGTAATCATAATTCTCTTATACTAAACATATAACTCCCAAATAAATAATAAGCCTTTAAACTTATTACTAATCTCAACAGTACAATTAATAATTACGTAAAATAACTCTTCTAAAGTGTACTTAAAGATACATATTACCTCAACGTTCACCTCCTAAAGTAAGTATTTTTATTTTTAGACTATATTTAAATTAATCTATCCCTGAAAATCTAGCTAAAAATCAACACTAGTTTAAAGCAAAGCCTAAATTAATATTCTCTTAAAATATAAGAAAGTTTTCCCTTTCTTATATATAAGTTTACTACTAAAATTAATTAAATTAAAATTTCATATAAACTGAATAAATACTCTTTGGTAAAATCTTTTCTTGAATTCATAAGTAAGCTTTCAAATATGTAGTATAAAAGATTCCTTTAAGGGAAACCTAACTGTGTATCCTTATAGAAGTTAAGACTCCATTTTTGTGATTGATGTTCATCACCTCCTAAAAGTCTTAATTTCTCAAATTTTCTATATGCCTTTTTAAATTGAAGACGGCTATACCTTTATATTTCCCCCTTCTGAGAAACGTTGGGTATAGCCTCCTTATTTTCATTTAACATTATATCTTATAAGCTTAAAAGCTGTAATTACGAAAACAACTACTCCTACAAAGGATAAAAGTCCACTTAAATAAAAGAATATATCCCCTACTAAAGTTATACCAACAAAATTTAAGAACCCTATAGAATCCTGAAACACTTTCACTTGAAGTAGTACAAGCATAAAAGATCCTAAACCTACTAAAAGCAATTTAGTGTTTTTACTGTCCATACAATAAATTTCCCCCTATATTTTCACCTTACTTATTTCCCTATTTTCCATTTGAAATATTTATTTACAAAAACTAAGAAAATCACTAATAAAATAGTCATTATAAATGGCTCTAATATACCATACAATTCGCTAAAGCTTTCCAATTTAAATTCCTCCTTATTTAACCCTAAAGCCAATAATAGTTTAAAATATAGCTACTGGTTAGAAAAACTTAAACTCCTTAAATATCTTCCCTCTTCTTTTATATCTATTGGTTTTTCCACGATCCCAGTTTCCACAAGGTATTCATTAGTAAGACCAAAAATTTGATGCCAAAGTTCATTAGCAACTTCCTTAATATCCACTTTATGTTTTAATGCCATTAAATTTTTATTGCCTTTTTCAAAATCAATAAAGAAATTTTTAATAAGTTCTAAGGTTTCATTAAGAACTAATGATGATATTTCCTTAATTATAACCCTATCATCTTCTGTAAAAATAGGAACTTCACACTTAATAATCCCATTTTTACTATCTAAACTAACATAATTTATTTCTTTAAGAAAATCTACTAAATCCTTTTCTTTTTTATCTAACTCTAAGTACTGTACCTTAGAATTTAGTATTTTTAAAATTAAATTTCCACACTCTTCAGCTATTTCTCTATTTTTATTCTCAATAATCTTTATATATGCTAAGTTTAACTCTTTAAAGTCAGTAGCATCTTCAAGCTTTTTTTGGCTTTTCCTAAAAAATCTATACATATCTTTTCTATTTCCATTGGCATCACCAAAACTATTAAAATTAAAGCTCTTACTTCTAAAATTGTTACTACTGCATAATAACCTATTACTATGAGATTCGATTTCTTCTCCTTCTTCATAACCAATAACTAAATAATCTCTATTATCAGGTTGATTTTTTGAGGTACAGAAAATATCCTTATCTCCGAAGAAATCTATAGCTGTTCCATCAAAGATATCATCACATATTATGTGATATAAAAGCCTTTCTTTACTAAAATTTGAAAAGCTTGATAAATTCTCTATTTTATTATAAATTATAGCCTTATTTTCAATTATTATATCACCTATTTGATTACCAATATTACATAAGTACTTATCTAATTCTTTTAAATCTTCTTCTAAAAATACTGGGAAATTTATCTTATATCTATTATCTTTACTTTCAATAAAATTTACCTCTTTAAAAGAGGTTATTAATTCATCAAATAGCTTCTCCTTTATTCCTAAAGTATTGATAATTTCATCTCTAGATATTGTATAAGGATTATTCTTTGCTATTATATATAAAATTTCTCGTGCAAATTCTTTATTACACACATATTCTGGACTATATTTATCATAAATACCTATTTCTCCAAAGAAATATAAATTTACTCTCTTGTTATCCATTTTATCACCCCAATAAAAATATTTAACTATTCTGTTTTAAAACTCACTTTAAACATAGACCTTATAAATTAATAGCTCTAAGTCTCTAGAATATTTATCTAAAGTCTTAGAGCTATATTTTTCTATATTTACCAGCTTAAAGTGCTTTGAGTTGCTATTTTTTGATACTCATTGCAACATATAAGCTTACAATCCTCTCCTCCAAAGTGTTCTGAGAAATAAAGTCTTTCCTCTTCAAGCTCCTCTAATTTCTCTATATCACCTTTAAGATAAGCTTTAATTCTGTACATAGCAGAATCACATCTTGCCATAACTCCTCCAAGTCTTATATCTATGACCTCAAAGCCTTGACCCTTGCATTCCTTGTACCATAGCTCTCTAAAGCTCTTGTGGAAGTTCTTTAACTTCTCTTGTATTTCTGGAATGAAGTTATAGGCAATAAGTCTTAAGGCGTCTATATCCTTTTCTAAATAAGCCTTTCTTATTTCTAATCCAATCTCACTCTTAACTGAAAGATAAGCAGCAAACTTAGAGTACATCTTAAACATTGACTTAAAATCACCACTTCTCTCCCCTATTTCTTCATATTTTTTAGAAAGATTCCTATAGTAATCCTCTAAAGGTAATTCCTCTAAATGCTTATCAAAAGCTCCTAAAAGTATATCTTGATATGCTATATATTTTGAAGGATTACAAACTTCCATATTTGGAGTTTTAACTGAAGGAACAAGATCTAGTTCCTCTAAAGAAGTAAAGTCTCTCATACTTAAACCTGTTAAAGCCTTACATCTTTCATCTATCCACTCTTCATCTACATTCTCATAGTAACCATGCTCTCCAAAAAGTATAAGCCCTACAATTATTGAGTATATTGGAGTTTCTGATCCATCATCTCCCCAAGCAGTAGCAAAGACCTCTTTTATTCCTTTTGCCTTACATTGATTTAAGGCAGCATTTGTTGTAGTAAAAGTCTTTGAATAGTTTGGTGCAAAGCCACTCCATCTCCAACATCCACCTGCAAAGATAATATTATTTTTAAATGCATCCCTAATATCTAAAAGCTTTTTGTATTTTTCTTCATCAGAATTATAGTAATCCCAGTAAACTAATGAAACCTCTTCTGGAATATTATTAGCTATTTCAGGAGTTATTACTATGTCAGTATCATAGTATCCTCCATCTGGTGCTCCACATCTTAAGAACATATCATCCCACATCATTGGCTTAAAGTTATATTTCTTAGCTATTTCATTAACATTATTTAAATGTTCTACCATAAGTTCCTGATGAGGAACATGTCCATGTTTAGTTAAATAATGACCTCTTCCTAAATCAAAAGCTTCATCCATTCCTATATGAATATTCTTACTTCTAAAGCATTCTCTTAAGGATGAAATCATTGCCTCTATAAACTTGTAAGTCTTTTCTTCTCCTACTAAAAGCACATCATGAGTATCCTTTATACCTTCACCATAAGACCATCTTAAAGTTTGTTTTAAATGAGCTAGAGTTTGTATGCATGGTACAACCTCTATACCTAGGGAATATCCATAATCATCAATCTCTTTTAATTCATCCTTAGTATATCTTCCTCTCATATATCCAAAGTATGGATATCCATCAACCTCATAAGTATCCTCAGTGTAAAGCATACATCTATTGTGACCCATTAAAGCCATGTACCCTAAGATTTTTTTAACCTCTGAAACTCGATAAACAGCATTTCTTGAAGCATCTATCATTGCTCCGACTGAGTAAATACAAGTTTTTTCACTTTTTGAAAAACTCTCTTCTCCATTTTTAGCAAATTGAAGATATAAACTTAAAGCCCTAAAAAAGTGATGCTTCTCCTTATATCTTATTTCATTAACTACTCCTCTAACCACTTCTATGACATTTTCTGAACTCTCAGGAAGCTTTAAAACATCTATCTTTTCTAAGTTTACTAGACTTACTTCCTCATTTTCTTTCTCATTATAAAGCTGAAAATCAATTAGCCCTTCTAATCCCCTAACAGCCTCAGACATTTCCTCATTTAACCCAACTAATTTAATTCTCATCTTTATTCTCCTCTCATACTAATCTAGAAATTATATAAATTTAAACTTATGTTTTAAAGTACAAATTACTTCAAAACAAAAATTTATATCTTAATAAATATGTGACACTTTTTTAATCTAAACTGACTATTAGAAATGCTTTACAAAATTAAGTTATTTCTAAAAGATCTGCTAAAAATCAGCTTTCATCTAAACCATAGTATAATTTCCATCCGTATTTTTATATAATTATAAAAACACTGAATATAAATGTAATTACTAACATATTTAAGATTAATGTAGTCATATCTGACTTACTATTATTCTCTTTAACCCTTAAATAACTATTTAATATTGATGCAACCGCAAAAACACCTAATGGGATAAATATAACCCATCTAATATGGTCTTTTATATACTCACTTAAAACTATCAACATTGTAAGTACCCAAAAACTAACACCATATACAGCCTTTATTTGTTTACCCCATCTCATAACATCTAATCCCATAAATTCTCCCTATTCTCACTTATATACTTATACAAATAAACAATTACATATACTCTAATAAGTTTTTATTTAATTTTCTCTTTTCCTAAAATAATTTTTAAGATCTGTTTCTTATATACTTCCACATAAAACTCAAATATCCTACTTAAAAATTTATTTTATGATAAATAAAAATTCTTTTTTATAAAAAATGAATTTTTTATTGACTAAAAGTTAACTTGAATATATAATCTAATTGAAATTGATTATCAATAACAACAAAGGAGGTAGACTAATGCTACTTATAATTTCAATATTAATAACAACATTCTTGAGTATTGTCTATTACAAACAAATAAAAAAATATTCTTCAATACTCTACGTAATAGCTACTCTAATAGCTATATTTTTCATAGTATTTATGAAAACTGATTTACATAACTATGTACCGAAATACATAAGTAAATATACAATAAGCATATTCTCTAAGAGTACTTTTTCACTAGCCTTATTTACTATAGTAATGTACACGGGAACTTTAAGTAATTCCTTTAAATACAAGAAAAACCTAATGGCTATAAGAGGTGAGCTTTCAATAATAGCCTGCATTTTAACCTTAGGACACAATATTTTATACGGAATATATTATTTCCCTACTTTCTTTACTAACCCACACTCTTTAACCTATTATAAGCTTTTTGCAACATTATTGAGCTTAATCATGATATGTTTAATGCTCCCTTTAATGATTACTTCATTTCAATGTGTAAGAAAAAGATTGCCTTATAAAACTTGGAAAAGAATTCAAAGATCAGCCTATTTATTTTATGGTCTAATATATATACATATAATGCTTTTATACATCCCAAAGTATACCAATAAGCTTTTTGAAATACTATTATATAGCATCATATTCTTTGCATATTATTTCCTACGCATAAGAAAGTATTTTAAAGATAAAGTTAAAGCTTAATTTTAGCTTATAAAATTTATTAACATATAGG
This sequence comes from Clostridium sp. LIBA-8841, assembly GCF_034439435.1. Taxonomy (GTDB): domain Bacteria; phylum Bacillota; class Clostridia; order Clostridiales; family Clostridiaceae; genus Sarcina. The sequence continues at coordinate 440,731 of NZ_JAPCKJ010000002.1, forward strand.
AATAAATAGACCTTATACTTTTAATATACTAAAAATGGACAAGTTAATATTTGACTAATATTAAATATTAAATAATATACTTATCTAACATTTAATATAAGAAAATATTTATATAAATTTAAAACAATAGAACTTATAAATAGTTAAAGAGCACATTTAAATGAATTTCAATTTTTAAAACATTATATGAAAATTTTTAGCTAAAATCATACTATTCAAATAATAATATACAAATTAATAGCTTTAATTATATAAATTCAAACTACTAAGCAAAAACTCTATAATTTCATTTAATCATCAAAACTATTTATAAGTTCCTTTGTTTGCTTTTTAATAAACTCCTATTTAAATTCCTCTGGATATCTTCTCTTAAGTTCCGGAACTGCCCATCCTCTTCCTGTTTGTTCTAATCTTTCACAATATGCTTTTAAATGACCCTTAGCGTGATAAGGACCTCCTTCTCTTATTACAGTCCAAAGTGGGTCAACATCACTTTCACTAGTCATCATCATTTCATCATGCCATTCTTGAAGAAGGTATGCTCCTTCCATGCATAACTCTCTTCTTACCTCTGCTAAGTTTCTTATTTCATGAGGATCATCCACCACATTGAAAAGCATTTCTTTTGGGAATAAATGATATCCATCATGATAAGTTCTTATATAGATATAATCCTTAAACCTAACAGCTCTTTGGCATACATGAGCACATTGTCCTAAAACCAAGTAATCTCTTCCTGCATCTTCTCCAGTTAAAATGCTTTTGGCATAACTTTGCCCATCCCAATAAGCTTTTTTCTCCTTACTGAATAGCTCAGCTAATGTTGGCGCTAAATCTAAGTTGTAGTGGAATCCACTATCTCTATATTCCTTCATAGCTCCTGGCCATTTTATTATCATTGGAATCCTAGTTGTTGCGTAATCTGCAGTTCCATGCTCTGCATAAATTCCAAACTCACCCATTGCCTCTCCATGGTCTGAAGTTATTATTATGGCAAGGTCATCATATAGCCCTTTATCCTTTAAAGCCTTAAGTATTTGTCCAATATGAGAATCCATATAGTTTATACCTGAATCATATCCATCAAAGAACTGTATAAGTTCATGGTAACTTTTAATCTCACCTATATGTTTTGGAAATCTTGGAGATGTATCACTATTGTACATTCCTATTTCTCTTGCTCCATGAGGACCAATCTTGTTTTTGCGATGATCATTGAATCTCTCTTCACTTATCCATCTCTTAAAACCATCTCCCTCAAAAGGATTTTCATACTCTTCTGGAGTTCTATAAGGAGTATGTGCATCCCAATAGTTTACATGAAGAAACCAGTTATCCTTGTTCCCATTATCTTCTATCCACCTTAAAACAGTTGGAGTTACTTCCTCTGCTGACTCTGCACCACACCCTCCAACATTATGAAGTTCATTAAACCCTGCATTAAACCACCAAGCACTATGTCTCTCAGCAAAGGTACTTATGGATGCTGTGTAAAAACCCTCACTTCTTAAGAACATCGGTAAACTATTAAAGCCCATGCTATCATTAAAATCTCTCTTCTCACCATCAATTCTAAAATCAGCACAAACTCCTCCATGGTTAACAACTCCTGTATGTATTCCAAATCTTCCTGACATAAGTGCTGCTCTTGAAGGAAGACAAGGTGCATCTGAGCAATAATAGTTTTCAAAGATTATACCATCTTTTGATACGCTATCTATATTTGGAGATGTATTTCTACTATACCCATAGCAACCTAAATGGTCAGCTCTCAAGGTGTCTAAATCTAGCATTAATATTCTCATTTTCTCAACTCCTTTAAATAGAATGAATTAACAATTCTCTCTATCTATATACTTCAACATAACTCTCTAAAATCCTATGTGAAAATTCTATTTATATTGAATTAAATAAACTTTGTAAAATGTCATAAAGATAATTAATTAAAATAAAGCCTTAATTTTTTAAATATTAAAGCCTAAGGAAAAATTGATGAAATAAAAACATAAAATTGTAATAAAAAAAATAAGCACTATATATAGTGCTTATTTTAAGTTTCTAGCCGTTTTGTAATCTAAAGTACTCTACAATATTAAAATTATATTTTAACTACGCAGTATTCTTGATAATGAACATTATTATTAAAATATTATATTTTGAAATCTAATTGCGTACTTTCCCTTTTCTTATTAAACCTTCTTATATGGATTTCTGTACAAATTATAGGGCCAAGTAAAACCAATACTATTACTAAAATATATCCTAAATTAGAAATTTCTAAACTAAACTTCTCTAGTATTAAAGTAAAAATCACAGAAAGTATAAAAGATACTAAAGAAGGTTTATAGATATAATTATTTGCCTCTTCCCAAGTTTCTCTATCCTTCATTGCATACTTACGTTTATATCCTACAAAAAGATTTGGGTATTCCTTGTAGTCATCATGTAGTTTCTTACATATAAGGCCTACAACAAATATAACTGTTCCCATAAAAATTATAACCAAAAATATTTACTCCTTTCCTTAATAGAATAAAGCTACCTTATATCCAACTATAATTTCATATTTTTCCAAATCATACATATTTAATATTACCACTAATTTCTACCAAATTCATTCACCAAATAAGCTTAAATTCATTTACCTATGCTATTTTTTTATAAATTCCTTCTCTTTAAAGCAATACTCTTCAAAATATAAAAACTTAATGAAAACTTTGCATATAAAATTTAATTAAGCAAATACTAAGTTATGAAGAGGGTTTTTTTAATACCTTCTTTCAAAACTACTTACTTTTTAAAAGCTTATAGGTCTAAGACTTAATAGCCTATCTCTTACAATTATTAAAAAGTGTAATAAATAGATTTAGTCAATCAACTTTAACTCTCTCAAGATTGTTGTCACTTCGTTTAATTAAAGAGAATGCCTCTCTTCAAAGAGACCTTAGATCTATAAGCAATTTATTTTTACTAAGGAGGAAACCACTTTATGAAACCAAATCCAGATGATAGAAGAGATAATGTAGATAAGATTCAAAACAATATTGATAACACAGTTAAAAATATTCATGAAGCTGAAACTATGATTAACTCAACAGATAATTCTAATACTAGAGCTGAACTAAAAGCAAAGAACGAAAGAAGAGAACAAGCACTAGATTCTATGATTGATGAAATTAAGGAAGAAGCATGCCACAACAAAAATTCTTCTAAATAAATACTTTCAGGTAATATTTTAAAAATTAAATTTATTATAATTTAAAGTAAGACATATTTTAAGCTAGTTCTGAAGAACTAGCTTAAAATCAACATTCACATAAAACAAAGCTTAAGGTAAAAAAGAAAAGCTATTCCTCCCACTGAATAGCTTTTCATATACGCACATAAACATATACAATATAAATTAATACTTTCTGATGTCTTAAATATTATCACTAACTTTAGTATTTAACAACTTCTCAAAATGAACAAAAACTTACATATATTACAGTAACAAATTATTTTATCACATTATTCTAACCTAACTTTTAATTTCGTTAAAATATTCACTTTACTTATGCTATCTATTATCTACTTCGATTTCGATAACTGAAATTGGTCGTACCACCTTATAATCGCCTATTTTAATCTCCTCTTAACTTAAAATTTATCAAAAAAGTAGGTATTTTTATAAAATATTTTTAAGCTATAAAAACAAAAAAAATTGGAATAATTTTTCACTTTTTTTCATATATTTTAACTTATTATTGCTTTTTAAATTAATCATAAAATCCCTCTAGTAAGGTTTATGCTTATTACTAGCTAAAAATCAATATTTAATCAAAATATAGTCCACCTATTAAACCATATAACTTAAGGTTCCCTTAGGGAAATATTCCTTTATCAGTTCTAATATTAATTTTTCTGCTGGTTCTCTTTCCTCACTTTTGTATTGATATTTTCCTCTTCCTTTTGGTTTCATTTTAGTTCTATGAAAAATATCGACTGCATGTAACATACTAGCTCTATTTATCATGTCATTTGAAATACCATAAGTCATGAATATAACCTCTATAAAAATTTGGTCTTTTAACCCTTCATTTAATTTTTCCCCTAGAGTTTTAAACATCTTTCTATAAAGATTTTCCCATCCCTCTACTAAAATAACTGGAGCTATATTTAATCCTATTCTATATCCTGCCTTATACATCTTATTGGCTGCTGCTATTCTCTCCTCTAAGGAACTTGTTCCTATTTCTACCTTCCTTATTATCTCCTCAGGATTAACTGAAATTCTCATTTGAGTATTTCCATTATGCTTAGCATCTAAGAGATCATTAATCATGTGAAACTTTGTAGCAAAGGTAGCTTTTGCATTTTCAAGCTTTCCAAATTCCTCAATTGCCCATCTTAAATTTCCTGTTATGGTATTTTCCAAAACCAAATCTGAGTTACATCCTAACTCATAAGTTGCCATCTTCCCTATCTTCCTTATATTTTTCTTTACTTCATTCATTATTTCATCTCTATTTACAAAAACTCTTAAATAAGAAGTAACTCCAAAATTGCAAACTAAATAGCAATAAAGACAACTTGCAGCACATCCACTAGAGGTAAAGGGTACTATGAAATCTGCACTTTTGTCATTTTCCGTAAGCTTTAAAGTCTTTCTTGTACCTAAAACTAAGTACTTCTTAAGTTTATTAAACTCACTATGAGGCTGAAATCTAAGCTCATTGATTCTATGATGAGACTCTATCTCTATGATTGGAACTCCTAAAGCTCTATATCTTTGAAGAAGCTCCCTCCCTTGAGCATATGCTATTATTCCTGGTTCATAATAAACCCTTACTGGCCTAAACTCTCTCATTTTCTCAATCCTTTCCTTAAATCTTTTATTCTCATAGAAATTATTTTTCCTTTAGTGTTTCTCTTTTATTCCTTAAATCCTCTACTTTTACATAAAATCTTATAATTATTTACTCAGAGTTTTTTCTAGTTTCGAGTTAATATAAAAATGTTACCTCCTTAACTTACCAATATGGTATAATCTTCTAGATAATATTTTTAATAACCCCAAGAAGAAGATTATTTGTATAATAAAAAACCTTTTGGGATAAGCTTTATTGAATGATTTTATCCTTTTAAAGCTACTTAAGAAATATTTTCTATTGTATCTTTAAAGATATTTGCATAGGAAGATATCCTTTTCAGTTCTTTAAAGACTGGATTTTTCAATAATTAAGGAGGTTTTAGTTTGAGTTATTTGCCAATAATATTTATAATTTTGTCATTTATTAATATCTTATATGACATAAGATGCTACAAAAGAAAGTCTATTACTCTGAATACCCCCTATAAAGTTATAGTAAAAACTAAAGAATATTTTAAAATCCAATTGATTTTAGGACTTATACCATCAATATGTATTATAATTTTTAGTTTACTTTTTAAATTAATTGGAAGCCTTAGTTTATATACAATAATTTGTATTTTCCCTATAACAATAGCCTTTCCATACTTATTAAAAACAGTTTCTATAAAAGGAAATTATGTTGATATTATAGAACCTGAACTTTAAAACTTACATTTGGTTAAAAATCTAATACCAGCAAGGGACAATTTAATATGTTAAATATTATAATATTTTAAAAACTAATAACATTAAACTCATTAATTAATAGTAAAAACTAACTTTTTTTAAAAATCAGCTTAAAATAAGAATGAAAATAATTAACTTTGTACTTTATCCACAGGATTTCCAGTTTGATATTGTTTACAAACAGATTTATAATGAAATCGTTAATACTTAAAATAAAATATAGATTTAGGAGAGTGAGAGATATGTTAAGTAATATTGTCATTTATCTTAATTATGCTATCCTGGTAGCAATTATTATAGGTGGTATAGCCTTAATAGTTACAAGTTCCAAAAAGCATTGGCATCAGTAAACATTTGAGTTTTGACAAAATCTCACACACATAAATAATCTATGCATTTAAGTTTTGACATAAAAATGGACTTATTGAGCTTTAGTATAAGAATAAAGCTTAATATTTCCTACTCCAATTTTATTTACCTTTTTCTAGAGTGAGTAACTCTAGATTTTTTTCGCTCAAAATATCAAAAACCTATGTAAATGACACCTCTAACTGGATTTTTTCAAATTAGAAAATACAAATAAAAGATATTTGTGAATTTACTTTAGGCATACTCAAGTAAAAGCATAAATATTTGATTAGTTCATATACTTGAAATTATACGAATTAAATTTTAATCCACTCTTTAGACCAAACTAAAAATCAACACTAGTTTAAAACATAGCCAAAATTAAAATAGCAAAAACTATGCTTTACTATTTTTTAGTTCTTTTAAATCAAATACCTCTTATTGATAAACAGTTTTTTGATTTAATGGTAATTATATGCTCAGTATAGGAATATAATCCCCATCTCAATTTACATATTTTATATAGTATTGAAAATATTAAGAAATTTAAGTAAAATCATTTTAAAGGAGCTAATCTTTATGAGAATAATAGAAATTTTATTTCTTTCCTTGGCATTTATAAAGATTCTTTGGAATATAAAAGCTTTTAAACAAAAGAAAAACACTTCAATGAAAAATAAATTTAAGGTTATAAATACAGAATATTATGAAATGCAATTAGCCTTTAGTCTTTTAATTTTTTTCCTAATTTTGATTCTATCTTTAAATAATATTAATCACCTTGGCTTATATTCAGCATTATGCGCATTATGTAATTTAATCTGCTTATACATCTTAGAAAAAATTGCATTAAAATTTGGTTATATATCATTAAATAAGGAATAAACTTTGAAAGGATTTATCCATACTGCAATAAGTCTCTATTAATAAGAAATGGTTAAAGAAATAAAAAATTTAAAACTTATACATTAATATGTAAGGAGGAATTTTTTTTGGCACTAATGAGTATCTTCTCAATAATTTATCTAATTTTAATTGTATCACTTTTAATTTTAGGAATTTATGCTCTTATTCTGCTTATAAAAGCCTTAAAAATTTACATTAAAAAAAACTCATGAAAATACTAAACTATACTTAATAACTAAAAAAGAGTTATATGAAATAGAAAAGCTCTTAGGAAGTAGCTATTAGCCCTCTTATTCTAATAGGCTTTAAAGCTTCTTAAGTGCTTATTTCACATAACTCTTAAAAATTTTCTAAGTTGTTTAAAATTTATAGGAATATTCTCTACTCACTAACCCCATTGTTAGTAACTACTTTAGATTAATATTAGCTTTAAAAACAACTTAGATCTATTTTTTTAGATTCGCCATTGAATCTTGGCTCCCCGTTGAGCCATACTCACCATTGAGTTTTTACCTGTTTTAGATTTGTTTTTTGCTATTATTTTTAAGAAACCCTAGCTTAAGTTACTCAAAAATAAAAGATAGATACTCTCTTTGAATACCTATCTAGGAAAATCTCTACAAGTTAATTGATAAATCTATATTTTAATCATACTTATCTCTAAGCCACCTCTTTGTAGCTTCACTTCTCACTTTTAAATATGTTTACCAAGTTAAGACCATTACTTTTCAGTAAACTTATTTACTTAAGTTTGGTGTTAATACCCTTCCAGTATGATAAAAATCCAATTACTTGTCTCTTTCCCCAGAAAGATAAACTATTACGGTTGAATTAGGCAGGTCTCCTGGCTCATGACTATATCTCCTTAGATCCTTCCCATGAATCCTCACAGTGGCATATTACCAAGTCGAAGTCATTTACAGTTGCTGGGGGCAGCTTTAGTTTCACACTAAATTCCCTATTAAACATTTCTGCACCTATTTCAAAAATAGATTTTGTATTTATCTACTTATTTATATTATATAAATAAATTCTCTATTTATCAATGTTTTTCCTTAAAAATCCTAATAGTTTAAAGGATTCTCTTAAAAAATTTACTTCTTAGAAACTATTTTCCTTCAATATTTTAGTATATTATTAGTAAAATTGATATAAAAGGAGAATATTTGTGAAAGAAAAAATCAACTTGAAAATTTTAAATTTAGCTGCTTGGATAACTATAATCTTAACCTTTATAACCCCTTTTGAATTAAATTCTGGTGGTTTTAAAACCTGGGGATTTCCCTTTAAATATTTTACAACATATGATTTCCCCCAAGATAGCAATACACTTCTATTTTCTACATCAACCAATATTGGTGGTCTTTTTTCAAATATTGTACTTATATATTTGTTTATTACTATATTACTGTTTTTAAAAGAAAAGCTAAAAAAACATAATAGCTCTACAGAATAATCTTCATACTCTATTTATCAAAGCAAGGGATGTGTATCAAAATAACTTAATAAAGTTTGATACACCTCCTTTTTTCTATGAATTTATTGTAATTCTATGTGTGATTTAATATCTTTTTACCTTAAAGATTCCTCTATTTTATTTATACCCTTTTTAGAAAAGCTTATGTTTTAGGTGAGTGTTTATTTTTTCATATCTCCTTTGGATCTATCGTTTAACTATTTGTAATATTTTGTAAAATAAGTTATAATTAGTATATATTTACAAAGAATTGAGGTGTTTATTATTATTATATTTATAGCTTTTTTAATTATAATTGCAACAAGTATCTCCTTAGGTAGAGGAAAAAGTCTTAGAAAACAGAAATTATTTATAGCTTCCTCTGTATCCTTAATATTAACTGGAATAATCACTACAATTTTAATAAAAAGTGTACTCTTAGTTAAACTAGTAATGGCTAAAGAAGTCAATTATATTGATGATGCCGTTATAAACTGGGCACTTTATCACTTTGATTCTTATTTTAGATGGTCTTATTTATATGTAGTGATAATTCTAAGCGTGCTTATGGTTACACTATACACAAATAAAACTATGAGAAATAAAGAAACCTTAAGACACTTTACTTTTCTATGTATAACTTCCATGGGAGTTATTTTAACTGCATCAGTAATCTACTCTTTCAGTACCGTGAATACAACCTTTAATCTTCCACTATATATAGGGGTAACCTCCATGGCTCAGGTATTCATACTCTATATTCCTCTTGTAGCTATGAGACTTTATATAGGAAATCCTGAGGTTGAAAACACAGTTTTTACTATTTAATATATATTAATATTCCTATTTTCTTCATAAATATTGTATAATTAATATATATTATGAAATTATTGGGTATCTTAAATGTATTTAGCATGTAGGAGGGATTGAATGTGTTTTATTTCATCATAGAATTTCCTATAGGTATGCTATTTTGCACCCTAAGTTACTTGGTTTGGATTAAGAAGAGAATAGATTTTATTCATTATTATCATATAAAAAGTGTTAAAGATATTGATGAATACTGTAATTGTATGGGTAGATGTGTGTTTTTTATAGGTATTGCCTTTTTGCTTCTTTCTACATTTGGATATTTAGGAGTCTTAGAATTAATTATTACTCAAGTATTTATTGGATTAAGTTTATTAATTGGTCTTACTATTCTACTTGTTTCTCATAAAAAACTTACTGGACATATATTTTAAATATTATATCCAAAGTAAACGTTAGCTATAAAATACTTTAGATAATTTCCCGTAACACTATCGGATTTATTTCCATAAATGTTATAATGAACATATTACTAATTTATATTCCTACTATTTATGGAATTTTGTACAAAGTAAATATGAAAGCAGGTGAATTCTCAAAATGGGAAAAAATCGAATTAATTACTTGGTGCAGTTATAAGAACTGATAGTAGATTGTACCAAGATTAATTTATATTACTATCAGGTAACTGCACTAATTTTCTTATAATTAAAAAATTAAAGAAAAGAGGAACAGTTATGAATTATAGTGAATTAAAAGAATTATGGCAAAAAGAAGAAAAAATAAATTTTAAGGGATGGGATTTTTCTTATCTAGGAAATAGATGGAAAAGTGAAGATTTACCTTGGAATTATAAAGATATATTGAAGAAATATTTAAATAAAGATTACAAGTTGCTTGATATGGGTACTGGTGGTGGAGAATTTTTGTTATCACTAAATCACCCATATAATAATACAGCAGTTACAGAAAAATGGGAACCTAATGTGAAGTTATGTAAAGAGCGTTTAGAACCACTTGGAATTGAAGTAAAACAAGTATTTGATGATAATGAATTGCCTTTTGAAGATAACACTTTTGATATGGTTATCAATAGACAAGCATCCTTTAATATTAAAGAGGTAAAAAGAATATTAAAACCTAATGGACTATTTATTACTCAACAGGTTGGTTCTAAAAATAATAGAATATTATCAAAATCACTAATAAAAGACTTCAAAGCAAATTTTCCAGAAAACTCTTTAGCAAATGTATTAAAAGAACTCTCTGAAAACACCTTTGAGATTGTATATAGTAATGAATACTTTCCATATTTAAGATTTAATGATATTGGAGCAATTGTATATTACGCTAAAATAATAGAATGGGAATTTCCAAACTTCTCTGTAGATAACTGCTTTAAAGAATTATGCAAATTAAATGAAGAATTAAATGTTAAGGGTTATATAGAGAGTTTTCAACATAGATATATTTTAACTTGTAGAAACTCAAAATAATCCTAATCTTAAATTTATAAGAATTATAAAAAACAGACAAGTATTCCTTGTCTGTTTTAATTATTTTTATTAATATAATTTTCTAAAGCCTAATACCCCATCTACAAAGCCAACCTTCTCATAGAATTTATGAGCAGATTTTCTGTAGTCTGATGAAACTATGATGGCATAATTACAGTTTTTCTCTTTGGCAAACTTATCTGCTTCACCCATAAGTTTTTTTCCGATTCCCATGCCTCTTGTGTTTTCCTTAACAACAACATCCTCTATAACTAAAAATGGTTCTCCCATAGAAGCTAAAGATTTACAACAAACTCCAAGGATTGAACCTAAGAGCTCCTCTCCTTTTTTAGCTGCAATAAGATAGTAGTTGTCGTCTTGAAGCATTTCTTCATATAATTTTGTTGCATCCCCAACTTTATTTTCAAATGGTACAATCTCTTTGTAAAGCTCTAAAAGTTGTGGAATATCCTCTTTTTGTAGTCTTTCAATTTTAATCATAATTTTTTAGTTTAAAAATAATATTATATTACCTTAAACCATAAACCTCCATCCCTATTATATTTTGTTTCCTCATATATCTCATATTTTTCTTAGCATAATTAAGCTATTATTTTTCAATATTATCCTTGTTATCCTTTATCTTTTCAATATTATTTTTATTGTTATTTAAAATCTCTAAAGCCCCTTATACATTATCTTTACCTACTGGAATACTTAATGCTTGCTTTTTTCCATACTTAATTAAAATAGAGTTTTTATTTTAGCCAAATCAAATTAAATTTATTTGCAAATAACATTAAAGCTTCCTTTGTGATCATGACCATTAAATTTTATTGTATATTTACCACTCTCTTCAATTGGAATCTCAAAGCTTGATGTAGAAATGTTGAATTCTTCAAAAACAACTGTGTTCTTTCCATCTCTAATAATTAAATCTAACTCTCCACTTTCAGACTCAACGTCAACCTTGAAAGACTTCACTTCCTCTTCTTTCAATTTTATATTTATATACTTGGAACCATCAAATTTTTCATAAGATACCTTCCATGAATTATTCTTTAAACCTTCTGTACACTTATACTGTGAAAAACACCCTTTAGATCCTGTACATCCTATAAGAATAGTACAAAAAAATAAACTATCTGCCATAATAGAAAGTAACTTTTTCATCTCTATCCCCTTTCTTAATTAATTCATGATTAAATCCACTAAAGAATTTATTCACTAGGTTAATATTTTTTATGAACTCATTCTTAAAGCTCCTATAAATTTTCCACTTCCGTCCATCCTAAAACAATTTATAAAAAATATACTTTTATCACTTGTATATTATAATTTTTATTATTAAATATCTTTAGTAAGCAAGACTTGTCCAATCTTTTAAATATAAAAATTTGCTTAAATTCAATATAGATTTATTTTATCACTTGAAATATTATAATTAAAAACTTTAAACATATTATTCTCAAAAAATTAACCCTTATTGAAATTTATTCAAAATTACAATAAGGGTTATTTACTAATAAATACTATTCAACAAATGTTTTTTAATCAGATATTTAAGTTTTTGCTTTGGCTATGTTTTAGGTCAATGTTGATTTAGAACATAGTCTTTAATTTAAACATATCTTAGGTGAAAATTGATTTTAAATCTTCTTTTACACCTACTTAATTTAAAACATCTCTATTCTTTTCTTTTTTTAGTAGCATTACTATTAATACTATAGAAATTACAATAAGAGCTCCATAGACAGTGTGCAATGTATACTTAGGAAATCCAAGTACTGTCATATTATTTAATCCTATATTCTTTAGAAAAGCTATTAACATTCCTAAAATAGGTACTTGTACTCCTATTAAAGCTACATAATTTTTAACCTTGCTACTTACAAATAAGGATATGCTAGTTACCACAAAAGTCACTACGTATATAAGAAAAACTGATAGCATTATATATTGCCCAAAGGTTAAGTCAAACCATAATGTAATGTAATTAAATCTAGAATTTATGCTGCAATTCCAAAACTGCAAAGTATTATTTGGAATATACATAGCAAATAAGAATATTAGCTCTAAGGTTGCAATACCAAATGAGGTTATCATTGCTGAAATCACTTTTTTCTTCCCTATCTTTCTTCCCGTCTTAGAAGAGTATTGAAGAAGATTCACCTTATTTTTTTCATCTCTTAAAAATATTGGTGATATTATAAAGGCTACAGTTACAACAATAATTATTGAAAAGTTCGTTATTAAATTATTATAATTATCAAAAGTAACACGACTTAAGACTGATTGTGGCTGATCACTTTTTTCAAGCTCCTCTAATCTTTCCTGCCTATCTGGTGAAATCCCATTAGGTCCATACTCTTTATCTAAAGTTCTTCCATAACTTGCTATTAAACTCTCTCTAGATTGCAATTCCCAAAATAGATATATATTCTCATTAAAATATACTTTTGAATGAAGTTCATCAATTTTTCCACCATAATTTCCTTTTCCTAAACTATCTCTAAATTCTCTATATGATGTAATTCCAAGTTCTTTTGCATCCTCATCCTGCTTTAAATATTCATCTGCCTCTCTTTCTCTTAAGGCTGACTTCTCTTTAAAATTCTCAAATTCCTTTTCATCCATTGTAGTTCCATAATCCTTAAGCATTTCTACAGTTAGATTAAAGTCTGGTGTTTCTGAACCATTTGGAAAATACTCTATCCAAAAGCTCACAAATAAATTACATATTATAAAAACTATTAACCCTAAAATTATTAAGCTTTTTATGCTAAAAAGCTTTTTTATCTCATTAATTATTATTCTCATATTTTACCTCTTCACTTAATTTAATATTTCTCTCTTACTCTCCTTTATAATTGCCATAGCTAAAAATACTATGGCAATTATAATAAATATTCCTTAGCCTATATGTAGTAGACATTTAGGCTACCAAACTGCTATGGTTCTATATAATCCTACTTTCATTAAGAATATAAATGTACCTTCTAAAACTACCACTTATATTTCTATTAAACTATATCTGTTTTCTTAAACCTTTTTATTAGGAAAAAGCTAAGTATGGCCACAATAACTACATTACTTAATAAAGTACTAGTGACATAATGTTTTGAAGTCATAAATGCTCCTGCTTCAGCAAACCAAAATTGTGGATTTAGCGCTAGTACAAATACGTTATAGTTTGACCATATAACTAAAGGTGAACTCATACTGAATAATCCTGTCATCATAAATAAGGCTCCAAATAGTATAAAGAAAGCGAAAAATGCTTTATAGCTACTCTTTAAGAAGAGGCATAGGCAAAAGCTTATTCCTCCTGAAATAAGAGCTATTATGAATACTACTCCTATAGAGAGGATTAAGTTTTGTAAAACAGTAAGATTCAACCAAGATATATGCGGTCCTGATTCCCAATTTAAGGCACTACTAATTGGCACATTCCAAAGCTTGCTATAATCAAATACAGTGAAATATATAATTAATGTAACTCCTAAAATAATGGCTGCAACTAAAAGCGAATACATAAGTCCAACGGAAAGCTTATCCAAAATCAACTTACGTCCTCTTTTTGTGGTAGAAACTAATCCTAGAATTTTATTTTCGCTTTCATAATTTACTAAGAAAGATACTCCTAAAACCACAAGTATCATTATTTCAATAAGACATGCTCCAATGACCTTCTTATATAATAAATTCTGAGTTTCATAACTTTTTCCAAAGAAGAATAAGTTCTTATGTTCACCATTATTCTTTAACTCTTGAAGTCTTTGCCCAAGCTCTTCATAATTTTTTCTAACTAAATCTGCAGCATCTCCTTTAAGTCCATACATACTTATAGTTCCCTCAGCCAAATCTGAAGCATTTAACTTTTCAATTTCTGAAATAAAAACTGGAGTTGCATTTTTATATAGATTAATTATGCCTAATTCACTTATTAGTTCCTTATCATCCTCTGAAAAAATTCCCTTTTCGTAATCTTCACTTATTAAAAATTCATCCATAGTTGAAAAAGTCTTATGAAGCTTTCTTTCTGTCATTTCATTTAATTGCTTCATTTTCTCATCATACTTATTTTCTAATCCCTTAAGCATATCCTCATCAACTTTGTATCCAAATTCACTTATTAATTCATTAGTTCTCTCTAAATCCTCTTTAATATTAGAATTATTATAAATTAAGAGCATATTATAGATTAAGAAAATCCCTGTAAGAAATATGAATATTGGATTTCTAAAAAGCTTTTCCCATTCACCTCTTTTAATTCCCATAACTTACCCTTCCACTTCTTCATCTCTATATTGATAAAGGAATACATCCTCTATATTAGGATTAACCTCAAGCCATTTTTCATCATCATGACTATCACTTATAAATCTAGCCTTCATCATCCCACCATCTTGTTTTTCTGATAATAGAATATATTCCTTTCTAAACTCTTTACTTTCCTCAAAAGTCATTGAAGTCTCGTAAACCATTCCATCTAAGGTGCTACATATACTCTCGATAGAATCTTTGTATAAAACCTTATGATCCTTAATCATAATTACCTCATTTGAAATAAACTCAATATCTGAAACTATGTGAGTTGAAATTATTACAATTCTCTCTCTTGATAAATCACTTAGAAGATTTCTAAATCTAACTCTCTCCTTAGGATCTAATCCTGCTGTTGGTTCATCTAATATAAGTATCTTTGGATCATTTAATAAGGCTTGAGCTATTCCAACCCTTTGAATCATTCCTCCTGAAAAACCCTTCATCTTTTTATTTGAAACCTCTTCTAAAGATACAATCTTTAATAGCTCTTTCACTCTCTCTACAGCATCTTCCCTCTTTATTCCCTTTAATGCTGCTAAGTATAATAAAAACTTTGTTGGTGTATAGTTTCTATAGTAGCCAAAATCCTGAGGTAAATATCCTATAATATCTCTATACTCACTATCTAATGACACAATATCTGTACCCTTATAAAGAATCTCTCCACTAGTTGGAAAAATTAATGTGGTTAAAAGCTTAATTAAGGTTGTCTTTCCAGCTCCATTAGGTGCCAAAAGTGCATACACCCCATTACTAAACTCTAAATTTATCTCCTTAAGAGCACAAAAACTTCCATATTTCTTACTTACATTATTAACAACTAACATAAAATTTCTCTCCTTTTCTTATACCTATAATTTATTAATTCCTTTAAACTCTTCACATACAGCACTATGCATACAAGTGAAATAATTATATGAATATACATTGGAACTTCCATTAAAAACTTTAAATAATAAGTCTCATTACCACTACTTAGAAGTAAGTTTCCAAGAATCCATCCAAATATAATAAATACTTTTGAAAACATACTCTTAAATTTTATTAGTGAATATAAAAACACAATTGAAAATAAGAATAAACCTGTAATTGATAGTATGATCATCCTTGAGGCATTCACTTCTTTGTTTATCATACTCATGAAAAGTATGACCACTGTATTTAGAAGGATACTTCCCACACTAAATATGAACATTCTTAAAGCTGAAATTTGATATAGATTATATTTACAAGTCATCTCCAGTTGGAAAACTCCCCTTGCCTTTGAGTTGTAGAAGGAAAATAAAACAACACTTAGGTAAAGTATTGGAGAAACTATGAAAATAAACTTATATAAATTTTCTATGTCACCATTGCTTAAATTCATCATGGAAAAAAATGATATGAAAGCTCCTGATAGGAATATAACTCCTAACTCACTTTTATCATGAAATATATTTCTAAAACCTAATTCTTTAAAGGCATTCTTTAAGTAACTAAAAAATGATATCTTAGGTTTAACCCCTTCCTTAAGTATTTCATCTAACTCTCCTAAATCTAATTCTGGAACTTCTATTTCAAAGTCCATGTCTGGAATATTAAAATCCTCTTTTTCTCTACTCAACAATTTTCACCTCCAATACTTTCTTTATTTTTCTAATAGTGGCATAATACCTAGTCTTAACAGTGGACTCTGATATCTCAGTCAAAGATGCAATTTCCCCAAAGGTCATATCTCCAAAAATCTTTAATCTAAGAATTTGTTGAAGATCTGTATTTAAGGTATTAAGCACTTCTAAAATCTCATTAACATCCTCCTTAAGCTGAAATGACTCCTCTAATTCATTTTCATATCCTATTAATCCTTCATCAATTTCATCCACAATAGTAACGTATTTATAATATGTAGACCTGTAATTATCAATTATCTTATTACTAGCTATTTTATAAAGCCATGTCCTAAAAGAGGCCTTTCTTTCATCGAAACTCTCTATAGACTTAAGCATAGAAATAAATATTTCCTGAGTTAAATCCTTAGATAGCTCCTCATTTGATGTTTGCCTAAAAACATAGGCAAAGATTTCCTTATAATAAGATTTAACAAGTTCTCCAGCTGCCCTTTTATCATTTTTCTTTTTTACAAGGGTTATTAATTTCTTTTCATTAATTCCTCTCACCTGCCATTTCTAATAAACTTTATTCTAAATATTAGGCTATTTTCTTATTTAGCGTTAAATTTCAAATAGATCTTTAAGACTATCTTAATAAGAAACACCTTTTCACTTCGCTCAAATGTGTAAGTTCAAAGTGCAAAATTAAAAGTTTTGATTTTCACTTAAAAGTTTCTTACACCTATTTATTCGTAAAAGAGAAAAAAATAGTTTTACTTTTTTAGAAAAATTTATAAAAAAAATTCTACAAGTCATATATTAACTTTTTTCTACAAATAAAAATAGAGATAATCTTTAAACTATCTCTTCCTCTTTAAAATATTTAGTTAAGACATATTTATATTTTCTTCTATAAAATCTTTTGGGCTATTTATATAGATTATCTATATGAATTATTAGAGAACTTATTTCTTTACTTTTTTCTCAAAAACCTTAAAATCTTAAGTTTCTTGATAATATAATCCATTTGGTTAAAACAGTGTATAATGTATATATAATCCATTATGATATTTATTATTTTTTATTAATTAAACTAATTACAATTAGTGTTGATTTTGATAGATAGTTTAAAACTATTTTAGGAGGTAATATTATGCGAAAATGTGTTAAATGCAAAGAAAAGTTTTCATATATAGACCTACTAGTTGCATTATGGGGATTTTCTGGATATGGCTATATTAAATGTAGTAATTGTAACACTGAATATAAGGTTATTCCATTATCTAGAGTAATCATTTCATTATTGATAGTATTCCCTTTTCTTATAGAAGGTTACATTAAATCCTTTAATTTCTCATATTGTATTCTATACCTAATTATCATTATTCCTATGACTCCATTCATGGTAAGATTTAAAGAAAGTAATGATAGTAAGAAATATATGAAATTATGAAAACAACTAAATTTACGGAGGTTATGAAAATGAAAGATTCTTTAAAAATATCCAAATTTGGTATCTATGTTTCTTTGTTTGGTATGATTGTAATTCTACTAAGTATAATTTATTCAATAATTAAAGGTCATCCACTAAGAAATTCATATACATTACTTGCTGCTATGACCACTATACTTTGTTCTAACCTTGCAATTTATAGTTCAAATAAGAAAAAATGTGATAATAATACTTCTAAGTAAATTATATATAAGGATTTATTTTAAAACATTATTGATTTTCAAATAAAACCTTATATTAAAATTAAACTTATGAAATTTATTCTTTGCGTCAAAATTTCATATAGATTTAGATAAAATTATGAAAGCAATAGAAAGTTATTTAAAGGAGATGCCAAATGAGAATATTAGATGATATAACAAAGTTTATTTTTGTTGAAGATGAACCAAAACCGTGTGACTTAATATTCATACCAGGTTCCTCTAAACATGAACTAAGTGAGAAAGCCAGCTTATTGTATAAGCAAGGTTTCGCTAAATATATTTTACCATCAGGTAAGTTTTCTTGTAAGCTAGAGAGATTTCCTAATGAAAAGATAAAAAATGAAAAATATGCTGGTAATTATGAATCAGATTGGCAGTTTTGTTCTGAAGTTTTAAATAGGAATACTGTTCCCTTAGAGGCTATTTTACGTGAAGAAAAATCAACTAATACATATGAAAATGCCTTTTTCTCAAGGAAAGTTACAGATGATTTAGATTTAGAAGTTAAAAGTGCAATTTTATGTTGCCAATCCTTTCATTCTAGAAGAGCTTTAATGACTTATTCCTTGGCATATCCAAATACTAAGTTTTATGTTGTTCCAGTAGAAACTCAAGGGATTTCTAAGGATAACTGGCATAAATCTGACTACGGAATAAATAGAGTTCTTGGAGAACTTAAGAAATGTGGTTCTTATTTTGAAGAATATATAAAAAATTTAAATAAACCTGTATAAAATCAACAACTTATTTTTAAACTTATTAACTTTCTAATTAAAATCTTTTAAAAAAGGGGAATATTTATGTTTAAGTTTAAAGCTTTTAATTACTTAACAGATGAAGAAATAGATTTAAAGATTGAAGAAAAAATACCATCTGATCCAGAAAAGGGGTACGTACCTGCATATAAATATAAAATTACTCTTCATGACTCAAATAACATCATAGGAGCTATTGATGTTAGAATAGGTCATAATGAGGGAACTTATTACGGTGGTAATATTGGCTATATGATTGAAGAAGCTTATAGAGGAAATAGCTACGCTTCTAAAGCTTGTAAAATTATAAAAAATGTAGCTATAGCACATGGAATGAATAAACTTATAATAACCTGTAATCCAGATAATTTTCCATCAAGGAGGACCTGTGAAAAGACAGGGCTTAAACTTAAAGATATAGTTGACTTACCACCATACAATGACATGTATAAAAATGGTGAAATGCAAAAGTGTATCTATGAGTGGATTTTAGAATAATTGCTAACTCTAATAAAATATATTAATGATTTAAAGTAAAAAAGAGATATCAAATACTTGATATCTCTTTTTATTTTGATTTATAACTCCTGCTACTAAATATAACATCCAGTTGTTAAAGAAAATCCTCTTTTATTTGTAAAGCATGATATCCTGTTAAATATTGTAGCTAAAACAATTAAAATCATATGTAAAGTTCATAGCATGTCCTATTTAGAATAAATACTTTTTATCTTTAAATTCTCTAAATCTTGAATATCTAATGGTTTTGAGAAAAAATACCCTTGAATATACATCTTTTCATAAGAAAAAGAGTTAATTATGTCAACTTGATACGCTTCTTCAACCCCTTCAAATACAATTGTTCTATCTGAAATTTTGCATACTTCTGATATAAAATCTATTATTTTCATATTTATAGTAGAATTTATATTATCAATAAAATATTTATCTAATTTTACTATATTCGAATCTATCTTATTTAATAAATCTAAATTAGAATACTCAACTCCAAAATCATCAATAGCTATTAAGAAACCATGTCTTTTTAATATTTTTATAGCACTTTGTATCTTTTCTATATCTTTAACTGCAAATTTTTCAACAATTTCTAGACATATGGTTTTACTTCTCATATTATAATCATTTGCTATTTTAATTGCAGAGTTTAAAAATTTTTGATTTTCCATCTCTTTAAAAGATACGTTTAATGAAATATAAAAGTTATTATTTTTAACAACATCATAATCTTTTATAATTTCATAATCTAATATTACTTTTTTTAGGTTCCATAGGGATAATTCAAGCATCATATTATTATCTTCTACTTCTTTTATAAAATAATATGGTGATAAAATCTTATCATTATATTTTAATCTTGAAAGAGCTTCAAATCCTACCACTTGACTATTTCTAGCATTTACAATTGGTTGATAATAAAGAAGAAAATTATTATTATTTAAATTTTCTATAATTCTTCTTTTATTTTTTCTTAATTTTATATTTGCTTTGATTTTTCTTATAATAATTATACTTAAAGGTATCATGAAAATAATAATTAATAAACTGGTAATTTGCATTTTTTTTGTATATTTATTAAAATATTTAGGATATAATTTTTTATAGCTAGAATTGTTAGAATTCTCCATATCTCCTAAAACTTTATCTATTTTATCAATAATCTCTGAGTCTTCCTTTCTAGATACTATATATGCTGGTCCAGAGGAAAAATCAAATATACATTTAACATCATCACTTTTTGAAAATGCATTATTATCGTTGTTAAGTACTATAAAATCAACTTTTTTTTCTTTTAAAAGTTGCACTACATCATCATAGGATGAAGCATAAACTAAATCAACATTAATATCCTTACTTTTAAGAAAATTTAAAATCCATTTATTATTTACTTCATCATTTATATATCCCATCTTTAAACCATTTAATGCTTTTATATCACCATTTTCAATATTCCTATCAGTATATATACCATAATTTTCATTATTAATATAATGATTTGTATACTCATATATCTTTTTTCTATTTTGTGTTTTATTAACACCAAATAGTAAATCTATTTCTCCATCTTTAAGCTTTTCTAAGGCATCAGAAACATCGCAATCAACATACTCAAAATCAATATTTAATCTTTTAGAAATTGACTTCATTAAATCATTATAATATCCAGTAGGTTTTAAATTTTTATTAAGATAATAATATGGATAACTCTCATAAAATCCTACCTTTATTTTTTGGTGATTTTCATTAACTGTACTCTTAGAAAATCCATATATAATTAGACTTGTAAAAACAACGAAAAAAATCACTATACTTATAAAAAAGACTTTTTTCTTTCTCATACAATACACCCTTTATAATCCTTTCTATTAAATTTAATTATACTTATAATAATATCTACATAATTTTAAACAAGAATTTAAACTCATCTAAATTCTTGTTTAAAAATTCCAAGTGGAATATTATCATAACTTACATATTAAGTAAATAGCTTGTTTTTTATTGATAGATTATATATTTATCCTTTTAGTGAAATATAAATAAAAAAACTACATTGTAACTTTTAAATTATTACAATGTAGAGTACTTATCTTAATTTCTATCAAAATTTAATATTCTATATAAAATAAATTTAGGCTTTATGATTAAGAATTATGTTTTAACTTCTTCAACATATTCTGACTTTATTAATTTTAATATTCTAAGAATAAATGTAATCATGTACTCTTGCTACTTCTATTAATTGTATATACGCCTAATAACTTCATTAAATAAATACGGCTGAATTAAGGGATGTGTTAAATTTACAGGTATTGTATCAAATAATTTAACCTCCCTAATTTCAGAATCAGGTAATTCGTCAAGTTTATCTATTTCTGCATAAAATAGCTGGCCAAAAGATTTAGCTTCTTTATCATCTACTGAATATATACATACTGGCGTAATTTTAAAATCCTTTGCTCCTGTTCCTTCAACCAACTCTCTTAATGCAGTGGTATTAATATCCTCATCTTTTTCTCTATGACCACCTGGTATTTCCCAAGTCTTTTTCTCTTTATGCTTTATAAATAAACATTTTTGTTTATAGCGCGCCACAATAACAGCAAATAAAGGTCTACTCTCTTCCACCTTATTTAATTCGTAAAAATTCACTTTTAGCATAATACCCTCTCCAATTTCTAAATATTTAAATTGCCATAATAATTTCTATACAATACCCAATATTATGTCCATATAATACCATAAAAATAAATTTCACCTCTGGAAATTAACAATATTAACGATAAATTTAATTTTTATCTATACTTTTAATAAGTACTATTTATACTCAATTGGTAAATATTGTTTTATGTTATATCTTATTTGTATATACTTAAATAAAAGTAATAAATAAATTATATTATTCACATAAAGGGGGAGTTTTTTTGGAAAAGATTCTAATATTAGGGGCAAGTGGCTTAGTTGGTAAGGCTTTATGTAATGAATTAAAAGATTTCTACAAAGTTTATGGTACATATAACAAGAATAAAGTTTATATTGATCATGTAGAAATGATAAAGTTTGAAATAGAAAATCTTCATTTAATACTTGATATACTTAGTAAGTATCAACCTGATAAAATAGTAATTTCTTTAACTGGTGATTATGAAAAACAATTTGATGTAATAAAAGAAATAGTTAATTATTCAAAAGCATATAATTCCATTGTATATTTTGTATCTACTTGGAATGTATTTGATGCATATCCTAAGAAAATATATTATGAAAATGATAAAATGTCATCTGATACAGACTATGGAAAATTTAAGATACAAGCAGAAAATTTCTTATTAAATAACATAGAAAGTAGATGTGTTATATTTAGACTACCTATGATTTGGGGTAAAAATTCTCCACGATTAAATAAGCTTAAAGAAAATTTAAACAATAATGAGCCTATTGAGATTATTACAAATATGTTTTTAAATAATAATACTGATGAAATACTTGCTAAACAAATACATTATATTTTACAAAGCCATTCAAAGGGAATATTTCACTTAGGTAGTATTGATGAAGTCAACCACTTTGATTTTATAAGGAATTTGACAAATAAATTAGGTTATAGCAACGTTAAATTTAATGAAGTTCAATATGGAGATGATTCTTGCAGGGCTACATTAGGCTCTAATAAAGATCTACCTAAAGCCTTACAAGTATCTACCCAAGATATAATAAATTCTTTGATTTAATAAATTATAATTGTTGATATATATAATAAAAAACCTCCTTTAGCTTTGGAAATAAGTTTTTACCAATTTCCATTTAGCTAAAGGAGGTTTTATTAAAATTCTAAAAGTACTCTTGACTCTTTGAAAGCAAGTGACTTTTTACTGCTTAATTATTTTTATATAGTTATAACTCTAGTTTTTATTATTTTTTAACACCTTTTATTTTCCATAGAAGCATAGCCACTCCTAAACCAATAGCTGCAACTCCAATTATTACAATTACTATCCTTCCACCTACTGATCCTGTATTAGGTAAAAATCCTGAGTGTTTAACTTTTACCTTACATGTAGCTTTGAATCCACCATCCTTAGTTGTTACTGTTATTTCAGCTTCCCCTGATGATTTTGCTTCTATATTTCCATTCTCATCAACGGATACTACCTTAGAATTACTTGATGACCAAGTAACTTCTTGGTTAGTTGCATCCTTTGGACTTATTTTAGCTTTTAGAGTATAACTTTCACCTTTTTTAAGGTTTAAATGCTTTTTGTTTAGCTTAACTCCAGTTACCTTAACCGCTTCTGAAGGAGAAACTTCCTTTTCATTTACCTTAACATTGATTTCCTTAGTGCTTGATGCACCTTGGCTATCTGTTACTTTGTAAACTATTTTGTAGTCTCCTGGCTTTTCTGTATTAACTGTGTTTTCTACAACCTTAATATCCTTTGTTAAATCTCCATCTTCCTTGTCCTCTGCTGTTACGTCTTTCATCGGATCAAAGTTATCACCAACTGTTAATGTAACATCTTTAGCATTGATTGTTGGAGCTGTATTTTCTTCTACTGGAGGAACTTCCTTTTCACTTACTTTAACATTGATTTCCTTAGTGCTTGAAGCTCCTTGGCTATCAGTTACTTTGTAAACTACTTTATAATCTCCAGCTTTTTCTGTATTAACCGTATTCTCTACAACCTTAATATCCTTTGTTAAATCTCCATCTTCCTTATCTTCTGCTGTTACTCCCTTCATTGGGTCAAAGCTATCTCCAACTGTTAAAGTAACATCTTTAGCATTTATTTCTGGAGCATTATTTATAACTGCTGGTGGTACACTATCCTCTTTAAGAGCTAAGATAGCAGTTCCTCCATCTTCTTTTGAAGGTGCCTTTACGTTTACATTTCCCTCCTCACCTACTGAATATTCATTTCCACTGTATAAGTCTTTAACCTTATCTCCTTCTTTGAAGTTTGTTTTAAAGCTTACATCTTTACCTTCATTCTTAGTGTTTAATACAACAAATAGGTTTTGTCCATTTGGAATATTAGTTACTTCATTAGTAGCATTTAAACGCATAGGAGTAACTTCTCCTCCATTATAGCTTCTTAGAATAACTGAATATCCCTCTTCATTACTTCCAGCAATAGTTTTTCTATCACCTTTTGAAAATACCTTAGAATATTCTTTTCTTATATTAAGAAGTTTTTCATAATGGTCATGAACCTTCTTGTACTTAGGATCATTTAATCTTTTAAAGTCCATATCATATCTATTTTGATCTCCTTGTTCAAAGCCATTCCATCCTGACATTCCAAGTTCTTCTCCATAGTATATAACAGGAATACCCTTATCTGTTATTTGAAGAGATGCTGCAAGCATTTGCTTTCCTAGATCATCTCCTACAGTTTTTAAGAATCCATCTTCATCATGGCTACTTAAGAATTGTCCCATTAAGTTAGTGTTACTTATTTTGCTTGCTCTATCATCTAAATAAGCTGAAGCACCTTCAATATTTCCATTTACAAAATCTCTTGCTTTACCTTTATAACCAAAGTCTAATAAAGCATCCATTTGTCCACTTTGAAGTTGTCCTCCATCATTATTTATATCAGCACCAAAATATTCACCAATAGTTTTAAAGCTTGGATCTATTTCTGTTAATTTATTTTTAAATGCCTTCCATGTAGTGTTATCAACATGCTTAACTGTATCAACTCTGAAGTAATCAATAGTATTTCCTTTTTCGGTCTTAGATCTTTCAATCCATCCTGTTTGCCAATCTATTATCTTTTCTCTTACCTCTGGATCCTCTGTTTTGAAATCTGGAAGTCCTGCTGACTCTTGAGTTATGAAGTCATTTCCTGGATTTTCTCTAAGCATATCATTAAACTTAGCTCTATCTCCATCTGTTGGATAGTTATTAGCTCCACTATTAGCATCTATATTCTTCATTCCATAACCAGTATGATTTAAAACAACGTCAACCATTATTTTTATTCCATTATCATGAGCTGTATCTATTAATGTTTTTAAGTCATCCATAGTTCCTAAGTGTGGATCTAATGTTTCAAAATCCTTAGCCCAGTAACCATGATATGAATATTGAGTTTTTCCTTGAGAGAACATTTGATTAAAGTCAGTGTTCTCAACAATAGGAGTTATCCAAATTGTATTTATTCCAAGTTCTTTTAAGTATTGAACTTTATCTATTAATCCTTTTAAATCTCCTCCATGATAAGTATATGGATTGTTCTTATCATAATTATTTCCATGAGGATCATCATTACTCTTATCTCCATTGAAGAATCTATCTGTTACTGTGAAGTAAACTCTTGACTCATCAAATCCAAAGTCTAAAGGACCAACTCCAACCTTTGATTTAACAGTTAACTTTCCTGAAGCTTTATGACTTTCTCCATTCTTATCAACTATTATAACTGGTATTTCCTTTTCTCCAGTTGGTACACTATCATTTATTCCAATACTTTGACTTAGTGAACCATCCTTTAATAAATCTAAATCCATTAAAACTTTATTAGGTCCACCTACATTAGTAAGATCCATATAAATTTCTTTTATATTTTCTTTTTTAGCATCACTTCCGCTTAATTTAAGATTTACAAGAGCATTTTCATCATAGTTAACCTCATTATTTGCGAAAGTAACCTCTCCATTTATCTTCAATGGAGAATATTCTATTGTTTGCTTTTCAGTTTCTGTTGTCTTTCCATCCTTTGTAACTAGAAAGCTATATTCATAAGTGCCAGGTTTTATATCTTTTAATGAATAACCAAAGAACTCATTTTGTGAATCATAAGTCATACCATAAGTCTTTGTATCCTTAAATAATAATCCTGGAGAAGTAACCCTAACTTGAACCTTATCTATTGAAGATTGATTATTTTCTTCATATAAAGCTTCATCTCTATATTTAAAGTCAATGTTTCCTTCTTTTATTTCAGCATTCTTTATTGCTGAAACTTGGAAGAATTCTCCCACTCCACTCTTAATAGTCACCTTTGTTACATTCATTGATGGATCTATTTTTATATATCTGTCTGAATCATATGGGTCTTTTTCATCCCAACCAGTTCCTTTTCTTAAAGTAAATCCAACCTGTGTTACATCTGGCGCTATTTCAAACTTAGCTACTGCCTTCCCATCTTTAATCTCAGTGAAGTTTTGTTGTCCATCATTTACTCCTGTCTGCCAAGTCCAAATGTTCCATCCATCATAGTCTTTATCATCTCTAACATAAGTGAATTCAATATATTTCTTAGTGTATTTTTTAACTTCTATTTCTTTAGTCGCCTTTGCAGCTCCACTCTTAGCTGTTATCTTAACCTTACCTTGGTTTATTCCTTGAACTACTCCAAGAGTTGATACCTTAGCTATGCTTTCATCAGATGATGTCCACTCTATATTAGCTCCTGTCATCACTTGACCAAATTGATCTTTAACAGTAGGGTTAATTTGAATATCCTTACCTGTATAAACTTGATTTGGTCCATCTAATTCTAAAGAAGTTGGAACAAGGTGAACTACTTCCACATCTACTTCCTTAGTTAAACTTCCAGAACTTAGAGTTATAATTGCTTTTCCTTCTTTTAAAGCAGTTACTTTTCCATTATTTGAATCAACCTTTATTACTGAGTCATCTGAAACGGTCCATTTGATTTCTGAGTTAGGAATTATTCTTCCATTTTGGTCTTTAACTACTGCCTTTAAGAAACTTGAAGCTCCTATATCTAGTTTTAAGCTTGAAGGGTTAACATCTATTGAAGTTGGTGTTTGTGCTTCTCCATCTACGCTTTCATCATAAAGAACCTTAGCTGATAAAGGTGCAACTTTTACTGAGTTTGCTCCCTTAAGAGTTTCTAATACCTCTGTTCCAGCCTTGTGTTCATTTACTACTACATTCCAGTCACCTTGATGTGGAAGTCCAACTTCCTTCTCAGCATTATTTCCATTATAAACTACTACTATATTCTTCCATGAATCTCCATTAGCAAAGTTTTTAAGTTGGAATACAACTACATTATCGTTAGCCTTACTTACTACTAAGTTGCTTTCAACTGCAGCCTTTGTATCCATTCTAAATGCTGGATGTGATTTTCTTAAAGCTATTAATCCTTGATAGTAATCAAATACTCCACTAAACTTCTCTTTGTTTTGCCAGTTTATTTGATTTATAGCATCTGGACTCTTATAACTATTATGATCTCCATATTTACTTCTTAAGAATTCATCTCCTGCTTGGAAGAATGGAATTCCTTGTGAAGTCATTGTAATAGCAGTTGTTAATACACTTCTTCTTACATATTCATTGTCTAAAGGATTAGCCTCTGTTATTACACTATATGGTTTAGCTTTCTTTTCAACAGCTTCTTGAACTGAAGAATAATTATTAGCATCTTCTCCTATTAAAGCTCCATCTCTCATTTCTAAGAAACCAGCTTCACTTTCTTTGCCTGCTGCCTTTATTATCTTATCCCAAAGATTTAAATTATCATGAGCTGTTACATAGTTGATTGTTTCACTTGGACTATCAGTAAAGTCGTCAACGGCTCCTTTAACACCTGCTACTATATCTCCTTCTTTACCTGTAGCTCCTGTAGCAAAACCTTGTCCAGCTCCATCACTATCGCCTTTTATAGCTCCTCTAAAATTATCATTAAATACAGCAAACCCTTTACCTTTTTGGCTTCCTTTTAAAGTTTGTTGGTCTTGTGGAAGAGCACTTCCTCCTGCTTGCCATGGTTCACCATATATTATTAAACTTGGATCAACTTCATTTCTTAACTCAGTTGTTAGTTCACTCATAGTTTTTGTATCTATTAATCCCATTAAGTCAAATCTGAATCCATCTACATCATATTCTTTAGCTAAATGCTTAACAGAATCTTTTATATATTTTCTAACCATAGGTCTTTCAGTTGCAACCTCGTTACCACAACCTGAACCATTAGTGTATTTACCCTCATCATCAGTTCTATAGAAATATCCTGGCACAACTGGGTCAAAAGCTGAATTTTGTCCTGTTCCAGAAGTATGGTTATAGACTACATCCATAACAACTCTTATGTCATTTTTGTGAAGAGTTTGTACCATGTCTTTAAATTCTTTTACTCTTGATGTTGGATTTTCTGGGTTTGTTGAGTATGATCCTTCTAAAGCATTGTAATTTTGTGGATCATATCCCCAGTTAAATTGAGGTTTATTACTTACTTCATTTACTGAAGAATAATCAAAGGATGGTAATAAGTGAACTGTTGTTATTCCTAACTCTTTTAAGTGATCTACTCCTGTTTTCACATCAGTTCCTGGTACCTTTGTTCCTTCCTCTGCCATTCCTTCAAACTTTCCTTTATTTTTCATGCCTGAATCTTGAGATATTGAAAAATCTCTAACATGCATTTCATATAAAATTGAGTCTGTAGGATTTAACATAGGTGGTTTCTTAACGCTTCCCCATCCTTCTAGGTTTGTAGCTGAAAAATCAATTATAGCTCCTCTTTGTCCATTAGCTGAAACAGCCTTTGCATATGGATCTATAGCATAATTAGTTTTTCCATCAGCAAAGCTTACTTTATACATATAGTACTTACCATCTAAGTTTTCATTAACTTTTAAGCTCCAAACTCCCTTATCTTCCTTAGTCATAGGAATTTCTCTTCCACCAGTATTATCTGTTACCTTACCATTTTCATCATAAGTTCCTGCATTATCATATAATACCACGCTAACATCCTTAGCTGTTGGAGCCCATAATTTAAATGCTGAAGAATCCTTTGAATAAGTTAATCCTAAGTCATCTCCATTATAGAAATACTCTGGATCATCTAAAATTTTTCTCATAGTAACCTTAGTCGCTCTAAAGTTATCACTGCTTACTTCATAAGAATGGCTTGGATCTATTTCTGGAGTTCTGAAAAATCCTTTTTCTAAAGTTAATTTAACCTTATTATCAGCTACTTTAACTGCACTTATTTTAAGCTCTTTATTATCAGTTTTATCAACTAGCTTAAAGGAATCTAATTCTGAATCCTCTATTTTTCCAGCTGAAGTAACTAAAAGATCTGTTTTGCTATCCATTAAAGCAGATATTAATTTAGGCGAAGTGTCCACATCATTCTTATCATAATAGACGTTTTCATCTCCTTGTATTAACCATACCTCTACGTTATTTCCATTCTTAACTTCTATTGTTCTATCATGTGCAACATCTTTATCTTCCCAATTTCCTTTTCTAACCATGAAATTCAATTTATCAGATGGGAATTTATAAACTGCTCTTGTAAAGCCTTTTTCAGCCTCATCTTTTTTATTGAAGTCATATCCTTTTCCTTCTCCACCAGTTTCCCATAACCATAAATTCCAATTATCATAGTTACCATCAAATCTATAGTAATTTATTGTATAGGTATACATTTGAGATAAAATAGAAAGTTCTTTAATAACTACATACTTTCCATCAGTTGCTTTAATCTTTATTTTTTTACTTGAATCTGCTTCCTTAGAAACCTTTAAAGTATTTCCTTCTATTGATACTCCACTTACAGGTTCTTCTAAAGACCAAGTAACATTAGCTTCTTTTTTATTTCCTTCAGTGTCATAGATGTATGCAAGTAAATTCATATCCTTACCCACTTCTACACTTGATTCTCCACCAATCTCTAAGCCTGGCATATTTAATACTGAGTTTCCATTAGCCATAGCTTTATTTGCTGGGTCAGTGAAAGAGTTATCCCAATTATCTTTATTAGGTTTAAACTTATATTCGTAAACTCCTCCTGATAAAGGCATTGTTACTTTAAATACACCATCTTCACCTTTTTTCATTTCAACTTGTTTGCTTGTGTCCCAAGATACCATTGAACCTATAAGATATAAACTATCCCCATTAAATTTAG
This sequence comes from Clostridium sp. LIBA-8841, assembly GCF_034439435.1. Lineage (GTDB taxonomy): Bacteria > Bacillota > Clostridia > Clostridiales > Clostridiaceae > Sarcina. The sequence continues at coordinate 471,134 of NZ_JAPCKJ010000002.1, forward strand.
CATTAAAAGTTACTGTTCCATCATCATTTATTACAGGGCTCTTTACTTCATCTGGCTTATTTTCACCATCTCCTGTATTGCCACCATTATTATCTCCATCTGTATTTCCATCATCTTTTATTCCTAGTGCTTCATTTATTTCTTTAGGATTGTTTATTGAATCGTATATTTTATCTGCTTTTAAATCTGCTACAAAGATAACATTTCTGTCCTCTGGCACATTTAAAGTAACATTTCCTTGAGCTGGTATTCCTCCATTATCCCAAGAATGATTTATAAGTCCTTTATACTCATAAGCTCCTTTTTTCATGACCTTTGAATATAAAACCTTGTTTCTATCGATATTGTGCATTTCAAAATCTTTATTAGCTACATCCCAATCTCCATTTCCTTCTCTAACTGTTCCTATTAAAGAAAATGTATTAGAAAGACTTGGATTCTGAATTGAATCTGTAACATAATTCCCTAAGTAATTGCTTAAAATAGTTATGTTTTTTGTTCCCTTTGGAATTACTACTTTAGCATTGTCTGCTACTTCTCCATTATTCCAATCACCATTATAGGAAACCTTATACTCTAGGTTAAAATCTTCTCCTTGAGCACTCTCTTTTATAGGAAAAGTCTTTTTATACATGCCTCCACCTATATAATCAAGTTTTTCGGTATCGTTACCAGGATTCCAATCAGAAGCCCCTTCAATTATATTTTTTATATTACCTGTTAAGATTGCTTTAGTTTTAAATTGATCTGGATTGTTTATTGAATCATATACCTTTTTATTTTTATAATCCAATCTAAATGTTACTTCTGAATCCTTTGGTAAATTTAACGCTATGTTTTCTCCATTATTACCGTAGCTCTCATTCCAAGTTCCATTCATGGCAATTTTGTAATTATAATTGCCTCTCTTTAGCTTTAAAGTACCCTCATATAAACCATCTTTATACTTTTTCAGCACTCCTTTCATATTTGTGGGATCCCAATCGGAACCGTTACCATTTTGTTCTAAAAAATCTCCCACAACTACAGCAAAAGCTTCACTCTCATTCTGAACTAAAGTTTTTTCCACTTCTTTAGTATTATTGTTCTCCACTTCAGCCATTACTGGCATATGAGGCAGAAAACTAAATAAGAATGTGAATAAAACTAGCATAGAAATAGACTTAATCTTTTTCCTCCTACTCACTATAACAAACCCCTTTCGTATTTAATTTTTAATGATACATTTTAATATTAACACTTTCATAATAACGTTTTCAATACTTTTAGTATTTTTGTAACATTATACAAAAATAACTAAATAAAATTAATATTTGAAATAGTTCCTTTTGTAAATATACTAAACCCTTGCTTAATTCCTTTTAAAAATTCATTTTCTTTTTTAACACCATCATAAGTCTCCCCTTTTCTTTTCATAGATAAATTTCTTATTTTCTATTTTACCTACTCATTTTAAGTTATATATTTTCAAAATATTACGCTTCTTCAAAACCGTTTTATTTCCATATTATTTATTTTATGGTATATTATCTTTATTATAAATGCTAATAATAATTGATATTTTTATAGGGAGGGGAATAAGATTAAGGGATTAAGAAGATCAATAATAGTAATTTGTTTACTTATACTTTGTGTTATAGGATTTGCCTGCTTACCTAAAGGCAAATATTATAATGAAAGCATAAAATCACTTGTTAATGAAGGCAAAGCAGAAGTAATTGAATTAAATCAAAAGATGAAAATAGATAATGATGATTTAATCATAAAAAGAATTATTAACACTGAAGATAAATCATATGTTAGATATAGACAAATTAGAACTACCCAAGGTTAGTCTTTCTCAAAAAGTATATTTAGAATATTTGATGATAAAGGAGAAGAATATATCAAAGTAGCTGGAGGTGCCTCTACAAATTTTTGGGGAGAAGAAGGGTTAATGCAACTTGATAAAAAGATAGGAGAAGATGTAAAATATTTAACTATTAAAATTGACTGGTATGATAGAAAAAGTGAAATGAAAATTCCACTTAGTAAAGAAGGTGAAGCTAATGAGAACTTATAAAAAATATAGTGCAATTATAGAATGGTCTTTAGCAATACTGCTTATACTAGTTTGCTCTAAAATATTCTTTCCTGGAAGCTTCACTCCTTTAAAAACTCATGAACAATCAGAAAAATCAGTATATTATGGACCTTCTGATGTAATTAAAACTGTGGACTTAGGTAGAGAAAAAATTTATCTATGTAAATATAAGGATTGGTTTTCAGAAAGTACTGTTAGAAGAAAAATAATTAAATGGTATCCAGTTAATTATCCAGCTGGACATCCAATAGATTACTCTAAGCAATTAACTTTTAATGCTTATACTTCAAGGTCTACAGAAAACTCTGAACCTATAACTAAAGTATATGGTTATGTAAATGATCATAAAATAAAAACTATAGTATTAGAAGATAAGAATAAAGAAACTATTTCAAGTTATGAATTAGATGAAAATAAAATGTTTATTTTTGCTTGGTATAAAAATACTGAAAAAAAAGAAGCGAGCTATATAAAAGGCTTAGATAGTGATTATAATGTTGTATATGATGAAGAGATTGCTGGCTTTTAATCCACCTAAAAACAGGATACTAGTATTTAGCGCCCTATTTTTATTTTCATCTATTAATATTTAATTTATTTCTACAATATTTATTAATTATATGAATAAATGGGTATTATTACAATAACCAGGAGAGAATCATAGATAAAAATGATAATATTTCAATTATAAGTTATGCACTATCTTTATTAAGTTTTTTAGTTGCACTAATATTTTTTATGAGTGAGCTTAAAACAGGTAGGAATATCTTTTTAATTACAGGTAGTATTTTATTATTTATCACTAGCATTTACAAAATAGTTTTAACAGCTTTGAAAAAAACATCTTAGTAAATATTTTAAAGAAAGTTATTCAAATAGAAATGCTCATTTAGTTAGTAAATAAAAATAACCCTTATTGTAACTTTAAATATATTACAAATAAGGGTTATAAACTCTTTAAATTCTCTAATAAAATTTCTAAACTAATTTATTTAAAAGCTTTTATGCTCTATGATTACTCATTATGTTTTTAACTTCTTCAACACACTCTGGCTTTATTAACTCTAACATTCTAGGAATGAAAGCCATCATGTACTCTTGATTAAATGTACCATCAGCTTGTTTTCCAAAACTTTCAGCTAATAATTCCTTAGCTTTATCTTGATTTTCTATATCTACTCTTTCTATTATGAAATTGAAAAAATTTTCTTGTCCTTTATTCATATTAATTCTCCTCTTCTTTTGAAACATTTATTAGCTATTTGCTTTAAGTCTATTTTACACTATTTACTTACAAAATATAATATAAAATGTAATAGTTAATAGATAGTCAATATTTCTAGCTATAATATCTCGTGTTGTAACTTTATAGCTAGAATATGCAACATATTATAATTAACATATAAAGAAATTATAATTTAATACGTACTTGTAAAATATTGTGTAATAGAAGGTAATACTATAAAATTAAAAGAAATATAAGTGTAAAATGCTTTAAAATTTTTAATATTAACTTTGTGAAATAAGGAGAATAAATATGTTAGAAAAAAAGAAGTACGCAAATGGTCAAGATATTTATACCTATTCTAAAAATATACTTACCTACTATTATAAAAGTGGAAAAATAAAAGCTGAAGGCCCTTTCGAAAATGATCAGATGGAAGGTGAATGGAAGTTTTATAAGAAATCTGCCCACCTATGTCAAATAGGAAATTTTAAGAACAATAAGAAACATGGTACATGGATAAGGCTTAATAAAGATAATGAAGTAGAATATAATAAGGAATTCATGGACGGGAAGCCCATTAAATCAAAATAGCATGAAGTATTATGAAAATATAATCAAGCACTTAGAGAAAGCTAAATTTATAATAATTAATAATAAAAGAGAGGAAATACTTTAATGTTTATCATAGTTTCCCTCTCTTTTCACTACATTTCTATAAAATTTTCAAAGTTTGACTTACTTTCTCTAATTCCTCTAAGAACTTTCTGTTATATCATCATTTTAAACTTTACTTAGTTCAACCACTCTCATTCTCAGTATATAACCACATTCTGTACATACATTCACTATGACTGGTACTGACTTTGGAAATATAATATTTGAACTAATTAGCTCTTTATACTTTTCAAGTTCTCCTTCTCTTATATCTGTACATCCACATAATGGACACTTAGTTATATCCACTTCGCTCCCCCCAATATCCATAGTGACTTTACCTTAAGAAAAGACACAGTAACTTAGCTCTAAAAATTCTTATTACAAATAAATTCTTAAAATAAATACCCTATTAACCCTAAACATAATTTTTATATAGATTTCTTTTTAAATCTCTTTATATCTATTTTGCACAATATAAAATTCAAAGGAAAATGCTATGTTAATTAACATTTTACTCCCCCTAGATACCCCAACAAAATAAAATTCTAATAACAACTAGTATCTGTCTATATCTTAAATATTATCACATGAAAATTCTTTAGGCTAGAAATATATGTAAAATTATTTTAAAGTAAAAAGTTGTATAATAATTTTGAGTTTTTTGTTACAAAACCCTTCTTTTATTGTAAATTTTCATAAAATTTTTTCATAATATTTTTCATTATTATATTATTTTTCTGACATCAAAGACATAGGATGCAAAAGTCCAAATAGCTTTTTACTGCTAATAAAGAAGATTTTTAAAAAGTTCCTACTTAACTTTCTATTTTAAAACTTATTATTATTTTGTACAAATAATATATAAGTATTGATAGCCCTATATATTTTTATTCTTCAACAACAGGAATAAAAAAAGAGCTAACATATAAATTGCTATCTGAACGTAAATCATGCATTTTCCCTGAAGGAACAATAAAAACTTTGCCTACTATTAATTCTACCTCTCTATCCTCCAGCACGCCAAAACCTTCGCCTTTGATATAGTAGAAAATTCCATCATGTTTTGCATATTTATGTAAAGATACCTTATTACTCTTTTAGTACTTTCACATTCAATAAAAACTAAAAGATATCCTTAGAATCAATAGTTCTAAGGATATCTTCTTTAAACCTCTTTGTGAAAATTAGTTATTTAACAATATAATAAAAGGGTATCAAAATAAGTTAGTTAGTAACTTTTGATACCCTTTTGAAGCTTCCTATTTAGAAGAAATACATTTTCTATTTCATTTCCCTGCTCATCATAATATTTTACATCTGCTCCTGCTATATATCCTAAGGTATCTCTATCAAGGACCCTCCCTTGAATTTTTAATAATGCTTTTTCATCCATAGGTAACTCTACTTCTTTCGTTTCATAATCTCTTTGGCATACTAACTTTACTTTCATATCTATCCTTCTCCTTTATAAGCTTAATATTCTTCAAAAAATCTAATGTATTTAATATTACTAATTTGCCCTTATTTTTTTGACCTATTCCAATATAGAAATTTTATTATACAGTAATTATGGTTTTAAAAAGAATTCTAACTTTAGATAATTATAGAAAATAAAAGTACATATTAAGATATGTTATGAGAGAACCTATAATACTTGAAGCATTAAAATCTAAAAATATGGTTAAATTATTATTTATTAATGGAAAGAATTTTAATACCTAATTATACTTTTAGGAGGTGTACCATGAGGAAAAGGCTTTCTATATTAGTTTTTCTAATTTTTAGTTTTACTCTATTTGTCTCATGTAGGGTACAAAATGGCTTGCTTGTGAATGGTGATATAAATTCCACTAAGACATCAATGAATGGGAGTTATGAAAAATTTACTGGAAAGTATTATAAAAAAATAAAGTTCAATAAGGGTGATTTTCTAGAATGTACTGTTAGTAGCACTACTAATAAAGGTGAACTTCTCTTGTTATTATTGGATAAGAATGATAACATAGTTGCTGATTTAAAAGATACAACTAATATAGAAATTCCGCAGAATGGTTATTATCGTTTCACAGCCATAGGAATAAATCATTCCGGTGATTTTGAAATTAAATGGAGTAAAAAGTAATTAATAAAATAATAATATATTTTTATAGAACATATATAAATACCCCTATTGTAAAACTTCACTTATTACAATATAAGTTGTCTAGATTCCATATCTTAATGTATTGTCTATTTATGTCTTTGAAGAAGCGTCTATGACACCAGATATAGTTAGAATTTTCAAACTAGAATATGGTAATAAATATAAATTTTCAGATTATATGATAATCATAGAAATAAATACATTTAAGTGTTTTAATCAAGGAAAGTTAATAATAAACTTTATAATTTCGGCTTTTTTAATCCAATAATACTCTAACCAATATTATAAATATTGTTATATAGTCCCCTATATTTATTTGAATTTAAATTGAATTTTTTAACTCTTTCGTAAATAAACAGCATTATTTTTTAACTTTAGAAAACATTATGTAAAATTTCCAATTTAGATGATATATTATTTCAGGACACTAATGAAATAGGAGGCTACAATGGAAAATTTCAAATCATTTTTAAAGAAACAAAAAGGCTTTATCATCATAGCTGCCTTAAGCGTTGCTTTAGGTTATAGTTCTTTCTCAAATCCGGCACCTGAAGTAATCAACAGCTTAAAAGTCGAAGAAACAACAGTTCTGAGCAATCTAGAAAGTTCAAAAGAAGAATTTTCCTTATTAAACGAAGATATTTCTAAACTTCAAACAGAAGTTGAATTCCTAAAGAATGAAAATCTAGAAAAGGAACAAATCTTAAAAGAAACTACTGCTAAGATAGAAAAGCAAAATCAGGAAGAAGCTGAAAGACTTGCAAAGGAAGAAGCCGAAAGAAAGAAACAAGAGGAAACTGATAGATTAGCTAAAGAGGAAGCTAAAAAGGTTAGACAAGTTTCATCTAATAATAGTAATAATAATTCTAATAGTTCTACTTCAGGTTCATCTAGTAATTCTTCAGGTAGTAAGGAAGTAACTAAGCCTGTTAGCAACATGGTCTATGTGACAGCAACCGGTAAGAAATATCATAGCAAACAAAAATGTGGTAATTCTAATCCAGCAACAACAAATGCTGTACCATTATCTGATGCTCAATCAAGAGGACTTACAGCTTGTAAAAACTGTTATTAACATTATAAGGAGAGCATAGTTTATGAATAGCAATAATAAGATATTAAAAAGAGTATTAAAAGTTTTTCTAGGAATATTTATATTTTTTATTAGTTTTGGATTTGGTCAAAGTATTAAAATGGACTCAAATCTATTAAAGAGTCAAGAAACTCTAAATACATCTATTAATACTCACAAAAAAAATTTAAGTAAAGTAAATTCAGATATATTTGATATAAAGTCTCAGAAGGAAAACTTAGAAAAGGAAATAACTAAGCTTCAAGAGAATTTAAATAAAACTAATGAATCAATAGAATTATTAAAGCAATAATTAAAAAAGATATGAAGTATTTTCTCTACACTTCATATCTTTTTCTATTTAAGCATATTTTTAAATGGAATATCTAAAAAGCACCACTCAACTAAAACATACCTCTTAAATAAATAAAAAAGGACAACCTAAAAAAATTACCCTTTCTTTTTTAATTCATTTATTTGCTCTTGAAGTTCATAAATCATAGCATTATAAGTATTAACATCTGCATATATTTGTTTTCTAACATATCTAGGAAACATTTCTTTTATATCTTCTACATATTCTTCTCCATCACGAGGAATTTTAAAGTCTGTTATACTTAATTCACCATTTACTCTACTCGCTTTAAGAAGTACAGGCATAGATCCTCCACTTCCAACACTGTTTTCCTTTAAAACCCAAAGATATATTTCATTTTTATCTGTTCCCAAAACTTTAAAAGCACTATAAACATGTCCTTCATTAACTACAATTTTATTACCAGTCTTATTATCAATGTATTCTCTAATTATACCATTATCTGCCTCAGTAATTTTTAAATTATCCTCACTATTTCTACCGCATCCAATAAATGATACTGTGCATATCAAAAGTATCATCATTAGTACTACTTTCTTTGAAACCTCACCTAGACTCCTACTTCTCATTTTATTCCCCTCTTTAAATCATACAATAATTAATCTTATTATAATTATTGTATCTTACTATAATATTCTAATAATTACAATTAAACCTATTATAAATTACATTTTAATTACTAAAATACTATATTACATCTCTTTACTCAAATACTTTTTACCATATGCATTTTACCAGAATTCTCTTCAACTACTTTATATCCTAAATCTTTATATAGTGCAAATGCTATATGATTAAATTTAAATACATGAAGAAGTATTTTATTAAGTCCTTTTTCTTTCGCTTCATTTTCAATCAAAAGCAAAGTTTGTTTTCCATAGCCTTGCATGCGAAAACTCTCATATACTAATATGTTGTTAATAAATGCTACCTCTTGATTAAATTTGCTGTACCATATAGTTCCTATATCTTCATTTTTAATATTTGAAATCATATAAAAGAAATTATTTTCTGTGTATTTCCCTTGTGGAAGAATCTCATCAAATTGTTCTTTCGAACTTTTAAATCCATCTTCTTCATTACACATCCCTGACTTTATTAAATCTTGCGCATAATCTGAAACACTTAATTCAATAAATTTTTCAAATTCATTATTACTCATTTTCCTAAAATTCACATCAAATTCCCTCACTCTATTTCCTCCAATAAACTCCATTAATATAATTAAACTTAGTATCTTTATGATATTAATATTACTTAGATTAATATTTTTTTAAAATTTGACCATTATTAGAAATATTCTTTCACATATACTTTCTATAAAAAATGCTATTACTAACCAATTTAAATTAAATATTATTTACAAATTATCCTTAACTGTTAAAAAATTAGTAATATTATATACATAATATTCTAAATTTATGTTATATTAGTTAACGGATATTAAAAGTAAGGAGGACAAAATGAACAGATTAACATCATTTCTAAAGAAAAGGAAAGGCTTTATTATAGTAGCTATAATTGGTATTATTGCAGGTTTTATTTTTTATAAAAATCCAACACCAGAAGAAATTGATAAATTAAAAGTAGAAAAAGCTACAATGTTAACAAAAGTAGATAACTCTCAAAAAGAACTCTCTACTCTAAATGAAGATGTAAGTAGTTTGCAAGATGAGTTTAGTAAGCTCACTACTGAAAAACAAAACCGTGAGGAAGTTTTAAAAGATACCACAGCTAAGATAGAACAACAGAAAAAAGAAGAAGCCGAAGCTAAAGCCAAAGAAGAGGCTGATAGATTAGCTAATAAGGAGGCTGAAAATAATAATCAAAGCTCTCAAAGCAATTCTAATGAAAGCTATGCTAGCAATAATAATGTTAATAATAATAATAATAGTAGTAGTAATTCAAGCACATCACATAGTTCCTCTTCTAATAATCAACAACCTTCTAAACCAGTTGGTGACATGGTGTACATAACTGCAACTGGCAAGAAGTATCATCGTATTAATAATTGTGGTAAAACCAATCCCGCTAACACAAGTTGTATTTCACTATCAGAAGCTCAATCTAGAGGATATACACCTTGTTCAAAATGTTATTAATATAAAGAAGAAAGGACTATGACTTATGAAAAACAAGCTAAAAAAAGTGCTAAAAGGTTCATTAAAATTCTTTTTAGGAATATGCGTGTTTTCTATAGCTTCTTTTATTGGTGCAGCACCAAAAATTGATCCAAGCTTAACGACTCCTCATTCTGAATTAATCAGTGATATTAGTAGTTCTAAAAAGACTCTAACTAAAACCAATGAAGAAATTTCTAAAGCTAAGGCTCAAAAAGAAGACTTAGAAAAACAGTTAAATGATTTAAATAATTCATTAAAGAAAACTAATGAATCTATTGATCAACTAGAAAGTAGCAATAGTAATTAAGATTTTATTTAAATGATAATTTTCTATATATATTTAAAAATTCATATACAATATATTTAAATATTATTTCTAGTTATATACCCTTTAAATAAAGAACCAGTTAGCAATGTATACTAACTGGTTCTTTATTTCCTTTTTTAATTCTAGTATACCTAGTGAACCTTAATAATTTTTTGTCCATAAAGGCTAGTTTTACGCTACTTTAATTACATATTCTTTGAAAATATTTGACTATACTTTTTTATAGTTTTACAATTATTACAAGAATTAAAGATATTTCTTTATAACTATGTTCAACTTATTGATTGTGAAAACTAAAATAAAAAGGAATAAGATCTCTACTAAGAAATATAAAATATGAGGTGACTATTATGAGAATAGGAATTATAGGGCCTTCTGAGGAAGAAATAATGCCATTCATTGAAAATATTTCTGCTAAAAAAACAAGCACCTTTGCAATGTTAAATTTTTATAGTGGAAATTTTAAGGGTGTTGATGTTGTATCCTTATACTGTGGAGTTTGCAAGGTGAATGCTGCAATTGCTGCTCAACTTTTAATAGACAAATTCAATGTTACCCACATTATTGTAACTGGTGTGGCTGGAGGAATTGATAAAAGATTAAATATAGGAGATACAGTTATTTCAATAGAAGTTGCCTACCACGATGTTGAAGAAGGAATTCTAACTGAATATCATCCGTGGATGAGAAGTGTTTACTTTAAAGGAGACAAGTCTCTTCTTGAAATATGCAAGAAATTATTAGATGAAAATACTTTTGCTCAAAAAATCTACTTTGGAAAAATTGTTACTGGTGAAACTTTCATAAATAATGATATAAGGGAAGAAATAATTCATAACTTTAATCCCATTTGCGTAGATATGGAAACTGGAAGCATTGCTCATGTATGTTATGTAAATAAGATTCCATTCCTAGCTATAAGATCAATAACTGATACTGAGAATGAAAGTGGCATAGAAGTTTTTGAGAATAACTGCGAAATGGCATCTCTTAACTCTATTGAGATAGTGAAAAAAATATTGGAGTTTATTTCACAAGATATTAATTTATAAAATTTTAGGACAAACTGATTTAACAAAGGAGGAGTACATATGATGAAATCTTTAAACAACTTAATTCCAATGATATTAGCTTTAGCTTTAACTACAATTATTTTTATACCAATAAATAAGAAATTTAATATATCTAGTAAAATAGCACCATTTATTCCTGTAAGCCATGAATATAAAGCTGCTCTTTTTATAGCATATACACTTTTGATTTTACTTTTAGTAGGGCTTTTAGGTATATATATAATTCCAATGTCTGATTTAGCCTATTGCATATTTACTGGAATAGTCGCAGGTATTGGTATTAATATAACTACTGAGTTATCCCCTAAACATTGTAAGTAAAAAATATATTATATATAGCTGAATATTTTTTTATAATTTAATATAATTAAAAAACACAAAAGCTCTATGTTTATAAATATCATAGAGCTTTTGTGTATTATTAGGATTATGTCTTATTATATATAAGTATTACCTAACTACTCATAAACTATACATTCTACCCTTAACAACAGCTAAAAGATTAATTACCTTTTAACTCACGATATAGTTTTCACTTAGAGAAATTTACTCATTAAAAAATTGCTTACTTATCTCAATAAACTTTTCATGATTTGAAAGCATTGCAGGATGTCCACCTTTATCAAACAGATAATATTTCCCATGACCTATTTTTTTAATCATATTTCCATATATATAATCAAAATAATCTTTATCAAGGATGCTTATAAATTCAGCTTCCTTACTTCCTGTCATAAGAATTTTTGCTTTTAAATCATTTAAAGGGTTGTGAAAGAATTTCCCAATTATTTTATCATGTTCTATGATTACATTAGTATCATTATCCACTATGATTTCCCAATCATCGCCATGCATGTATTGATAAAACATTTTTGCATTTTCATCATTCTTAGAACCTTCTCTATCTTTAGCTATATTTTGGGTATATGTTTTTAAAGGTACCTCTCCTTCAAAACTGTCTGCAATTACTTTATCAACTAATTCTGGAGCTTCTAAAGCCACATTGATTGCTGCCAAAGCACCACCACTACTTCCAATAATATATACATTCTTATAATTTTTCTGCTTTAAAAATTCAATAACTTGCTCTGCTTCATCGTACCATAAATCTATTGGAAACTTATGAAGCCTATCTGATTGACCATGCCCTAAAAAATCAATTAAAATCACTTTATAATCTGATGAATACTTTTCAACGATAAGTGAAAACATTTTTGAGGAAGCCGTATTTCCATGTAGCAATAATAATTGCTTACCATTTCCAATCTCCTCATAATAGCAAGAATGACCTTTATATGTAAAATAAGACATTCCCTCTCCTCCATTTCTCATAATAAATTCCTGTTTTTATACCAGTTAAATAAGAAAATTAATTCTCAATAATTTACAACTATCTATTAGTTTATATACTAATTATACATTATTTTTACAAATTGAACTTAGAATTTAAGTATAAAGTTTTTGACTAAACAAAATAACCTTTATACTCCTTAAATAAAAAAACTTAAAAACCCAATTATATCACTCTTTTATATAATTTAAATTCTAAAGATACTGATCGATTTCTTTAATTATAATTTCATATTAAATTTAATTTAAAAATATAAAATAAATTTTGTATTGACATTTTTCAGTACTCGTTATAAATTAACTGTAAGGATATGTTAACATTAGTTAATATTTCTTAACAAATAATCTTTATTTAGCAATCTATACTATTTCCCTTAAAAATTAAATTTACAGATTATAAATGGGGAGAGAAATAATTTATGAGTAATTTAAAAAGAAAAATTCTTGGATTAGCATTAGCATGCATTATGTCTTTTACTTTAGTTGCATGTGGCAATTCTACTAAAACAGAACAAACTAATGTAGAAAAAACTGGTGTAGAACAGATAGATGTAGAACAAACTGATAATAAACAGGAAGTTAAACTTGAAGAAGGTAACTGGGCTCCTGAAAATTATAATGCTTTAACAGATCTTATAGATACATATGGTAAAAACAGCAAGGATTATGATAAAAATAAAAAACCTTATGCTGTATTTGACTGGGACAACACATCAATAATTAATGATGTTGAAGAAGCATTACTTGCATATCAATTAGAAAATCTTGAATTTAAAATGACTCCTGAAGAATTTAGCAAGACTATTAGAATAAATATTCCAAAGGACAACTTTAAAGAGGATTGTAATAATAATGAAGGAAAACCTGTTAACATTGAATTAGTTGGTGCTGATATTGATTCAGACTACAAATTCTTATACGAAAATTACAACGGTTTCAAAGGAACTAAATCTTTAGATGAGATTAAAACTACTCCTGAATATAAAGATTTTATAGCTAAAACTAGATACCTTTATAATTCAATCGGTGAATCTTTTAGCGCTGATGTAAGTTATCCATGGGTAACTTACCTATTTGCAGGAATGACTGAAAATGAAGTTGCTGAATTAACTGAAAAATCAAATGATTATTGGTTAAGTCATGAACTTGGTGAAGAAACTTGGACTAGTCCAGAGGAATTACCAGGTAAAGCTGGTGTTGTTTCAGTTAAATTCCACACTGGTTTAAGAACAATAGAAGAGCAACAAAACCTTTATAAAACTTTAATGGCTAATGGAATAGATGTTTATATATGCTCAGCATCATTCATAGATGTTGTTAAAACATTTGCTACTAATCCTAAGTATTGGTATGAACTCCCAAAAGAAAACGTATTTGCTATGGAACTTGAAAGAGATGATAATGGTGTAATTAAGCCTGAATTTAAAAAAGGCTACGATCAAACTCAAAGCAAAGGTAAAACTAAAACTATAGAAAGATTTTTAGTTGAGAAACATGGTGGACAAGGTCCATTAATCGTTGGTGGAGATAGTTCTGGAGACGTTGCTATGTTATCTGATTTTAAAGATACTAAATTTAGTTTAATCGTTAACAGATGTAAAGGTGGTGAACTTGGTAAACTTTCAAAGGAAGCTGCTGATACTATAGGCAAACCAGATGCTAGATATTACTTACAAGGCAGAGATGAAAACACCGGAGAATTCAGACCAAGTCAAAAGACTGTATTCTTAGGAAGTACAGAAGAACAACTACTTAAATAGTACTTTTAATAATACAAAGGTTATTATAATTGCTTGCATTATTAAAAGTGTACTAGTGAAATAGTAAAATTGCTAAACTATAAGATTTATTAGAACATAAATTATGCTAAAAAAGGTTCATTAAGATAAAACTTAATGAACCTTTTACTTTTTAAATAAAATATAGTTACTTATACTTTTTAAACTTATTAATACCTATATTCTATTTAATAATTTTCAGCTCTTACTTCAAAGAATCCTTGAGCGTAATTACATACTGGACAAACTTCAGGAGCTTTTTTACCCATAACAAGATGTCCACAATTTAAGCATTCCCACATAGTTTCTTCTGATTTTTCAAATACTTTTTGCATTTCTATATTGTTTAAAAGTTTTCTATATCTATCTTCATGAGATTTTTCTATTTTAGCAACTTCTATGAACTTTTCTGCTAAATCAAAGAATCCTTCTTCTTCTGCATCCTTTGCAAATCTAGCATACATGTCTGACCATTCGTAGTGTTCTCCTTCAGCTGCATGTAATAAGTTTTCCTTATTATCTCCTAAGTATCCTAATTCTTTAAACCATAATTTAGAATGTTCTCTTTCATTTCCAGCTGTTTTTAAGAATAGTTGATAGATTTGTTCATATCCTTCATTTTTAGCTACATCTGCAAAGAATGTATATTTATTTCTAGCTATTGATTCTCCTGCTAATGCATCCATTAAGTTCTTTTCTGTTTTTGTTCCTTTATATTTGTTAGCACTTTCACTAGATGATTCTGATTTTTCTTCAACCTTTACAAATGCTGAAGCTGGACTTTTACAAACTGGACATGTAAATCCCTCTGGTAATTCTCCTTCTTGGATATATCCACAAACTGAACAACGATATTTTACTGATGTACTCATTTTTTCTCCTCCTAAATCTTTACTTCTATCAATATAAATTGTATGCAACATTTCCTCTGCAATATTACTTAAAGGTTTTCCATAAAAGTCTTCATATAGCTTTTTGATTTCCTCATTTTCATGACTTAATCTAACTTTCATACTTGAATCTCTTTTATATAGTCCATTGATACGTTTTTCCATAAGCTCATCACCTTTAAACTCAGCATCTTTTGGCTGACCACCTCCGCCAATACATCCTCCTGGACAAGTCATAACCTCAATAAAGTGATATTTTTTATTTCCATTTTTCATTTTTGAAATAAATTCTGAGGCGGTTTTGGTTCCATAAATAACAGCTATATTTATATCTAATCCATTGATTTTAAAGCTTGCTTCACGAACTCCCTCCATACCTCTTACAGTTTCTAAGTTATAAAATAATTTTGGTGGATTTTCTTTTGTTATATATTTATATGCTGTTCTAAGAGCAGCCTCCATAACACCTCCTGTGTTTGCAAATATGACACCTGCACCCGAAGCCTCTCCCATTAATTTATCAAAGCTGCTATCTTCTAAAGAATTAAAATCTATTTCTTTTTCTTTAGCCCAAATAGCTACTTCCCTAGTTGTTATAACATAATCCATGTCTCTCATGTCACCTATACCATAGTATTTACCAGATGCATTCATTTCTTCTCTTTTGATTTCAAACTTTTTAGCTGTACATGGAGTTAATGCTACATTCACAATTTTAGATGGATCAATTCCCATCTTTTTTGCAAAATAAGTTTTTATTGTAGGTCCCTGCATACCAATAGGACTCTTTGAAGTTGAAATATGCTCTAAAATTTCTGGATGAAATGTTTCTGCATATTTTACCCAGGCAGGACAACAGCTAGTAAATTGAGGTAAAGGTTTACTTTTCTTTTCTATACGCTCTACTAATTCACTTGCCTCCTCAACTATTGTTAAATCAGCAGCAAAATTAGTATCAAGTACATAATCAACTCCTAATTTACGAAGTAAGGCAACCATTTTCCCTTCAACAAAACTACCATCTTTCATGTTGAATTCTTCACCTAAAGATACCCTAATAGCTGGAGAGGTAGAAACTATAACTATCTTATCTTTATCCTTTACTGCATCTTGGACCTTACCATAGTCAAAGACTTCTGTAATACTAGATGTAGGACAAACATTTGCACATTGACCACAATTAATACAAACAGCAACATCATGAGTTTTTTCTAATGAATAATGACCATTTACACCTATGTAATCTGTACATATATTTTTACACGTACCACACTTTATACATTTATCTTCATCCCTACAAATTGATGGGTTGTCCTTTTCAATGGCTACACGAATATCTGTAGATAAATGCTTACTCATTTAGTTCTCCTCCTGTTAATTTTTAAATTTTATTTTATAACTACATATGTGATATTAAACCCTAATACATATTTTTTCAATTAATGTATTTAAATACATTCACTGTTTTTTTATTTATTATTTAACTTTTTTTAAATAATTTATATATTTTTTAACACTCACTTTAATATCTACTCTTTTTGAGATTAAATCTTCAATTTGTATAAGATTATATAAAAAATTTTAAAAACGGTGTTTTAAATTACATAATAAATATTTTTTCTTTATTTAAATATACTTTTTGAAGAATTAAATCTTATAGCTTATGCTACTTCCACTACAAAAGACAATAAAGTTATAACAGCTTGGGATAAGGATAGTAATACTTATTATTTAAATAAAAAAACTTGTGAAATGGTATATAAATAATATAGAAAAGCTCTATGCTATAAACATAGAGCTTTTTATTGTATCCAAACAAGTCTGTAAAAGTCTTTATTATGATTAATCTCTAGACATCTTACTTATGTTCTGTATTCTTCTCTTTAAACCTAATAACTCTTATTAAAAATATTGGTATCTTTTTTATCCTAAATATACGACTAGGTTCTAATATTATGCGGTGAAGCCATTCTAAATTAAGCTTTCTAAAAATTATTGGTGCTCTCTTTACAGTTCCAGCCATTATATCAATACTTCCACCAATTCCTGCACTTATTTTAACTGGCAATATATCTTTATTTCTATAAATCCATTCCTCTTGTCTTGGACAACCTAATTCAACTAATAATACACTTGGCTTTAAACGCTGAATTTCTTCTATTATTAACTGCTCCTCTTCTTTGTCAAAGTATCCATCATGAACTCCAACAATTTTTAGATTTTTATATTTCTCTTCCATTAAAACTTGAGCCTTCTTAGCAACACCAGGTTTAGCACCTAATAAATAAATGGTTTCATCAGTTTCCTTAATAGCATCAAAAAGTTCAAATATTAAATCACATCCTGCTACTCTTTCCTTTATTTCATCCTTTAATAATTTTGAGGCTAATACTATTCCAATACCATCAGGAATAACCAAATCAGCTTCATTTATAATATTAAAAAGCAATTTATTGCTTTGAGCCTCCATTACAATCTCTGGATTAGGTGTTATTAATAAATGATTTTTATCTGATTTTAAAAAACTCAATAATCTCTCTAATGCTTCTATACTACTTATGTTATCAAAAGGAACATCTAATATATTAACTTTCATAATTTATCTTCTCCTTTGTAATAAGTTAAATGAGCTTTTAATTACTCATCTCTAAAGTCATATTTTCCATTAGGCAAGTCTATATCATGTCCATTTATAGAAATAGTATCAGCATCAACCCAAGTCATATCTACCTCTTCTATATGGTAATCATTATATATTAGTTTTTCCTTTTTGCTATTACCCTCTTTCAAATAGCATCTTACTGCCCAATCTGTTGTTGATCCTCCGTTAACAAGATAAGCCTGAACTTTGTATTTTCCATCACTAGATACTGTTTCTCCTAAAAGTTCCTCACTTGGTTTAAAATATACAGTAATATCGTT
Source organism: Clostridium sp. LIBA-8841 (assembly GCF_034439435.1). Lineage (GTDB taxonomy): Bacteria > Bacillota > Clostridia > Clostridiales > Clostridiaceae > Sarcina. Next base: position 489,157 of record NZ_JAPCKJ010000002.1, read on the forward strand.
TACTGCTGATGATATTTTAAAAACAGATACTCCTAAGAAGATTATACAAACAAAGATAACTACTCCCCATATAATCTTGGATCTCTTATTTTTTGAATTTTTAGTAATCCCTTTATCCTCCATAAATTTTCTCCTTAATATTTGAACTCATAACTCTCTTCTCATCTTAATTATAAATTACTCTTAGAATTATTAAAACTTACTTATATTATAAATATCAATCTTTACAGATTTTCTTCATAACAAAGATAAGAAAAAGGAAGTACATTGGCACAATTATAAAAGAAAAATCAAATAATCCAAAGTTATATAAAACCTCAAACATTCCTACAAAAGGTAATAAAATTATGTTTAATGGGTAGGTAATAAATGAAAGGATACTATCATTTGGTGTTGATTGATAAAACCAAGATAAAAAATAGTCCTTGTCAATTATAAAAACAATAAAGAAAGCCATTAATCCAATAATAAAGTTTCTAACCTTTTTAAATTTCACACTAAATATTTTTACTAAACCAATAAACAAAATAGTATTTATGATTAGTATGACATGAGCATTTTCTGTCATTGGAGTGTATTTATTATCAACCTTAAAGCCTACTACCAAAGATGAAGCATATAGAAAAATATAAATAATCACAAGTTTTAATGTTTCATTTATACTTCTAAGCTTATTTAAAAAGTTCATTTTATCCCCTCCTCTTCCATAAGTTTATCATTTAAATATTGCCAAGATATTACCTTAAGAATATTTTTAAATTTATTTAACAGATAATAAATGAAGAAATCTGATGTGGTCTTAGAGTCTCTTGATTTAGTAGATATAACTAGTTTCTATGTGAAAAACAATCTATTCTTATATCACTATTACCGTGCAAAATCTTATAAAGAACTTGGTTTATTAGATCAAGCTGAAGAATCATTTAAACTATTAAATGACCTAGTTAAAAGAAAAGGATTAACTAAGTAATCAGCTAATATACGTGGAGTTAAAATTGATATTGAATAATTTTAAAAATATAAACATTAAAGACTTAAAATGTTTTTATTATATAAATAAAGCTTATATCCCTATTCATTAAGGATATAAGCTTTTAACTCTTATATTAAATATTTTCTTTTGAATGCTGTTATTTAGAAAGTCTTCTTTGAATTAGCTTGCTGATTTCAGAAATTAGTATTACTAAAAATCCAACTAAGATTATTTTAATCCACATACTAATTGGTAAAGCTATAGTGTTGAAGAATACTCCACCAAATTGAGTTATAACAACTTGTAGAGTAAATGTCACTAGGAAAACTACTAGCATCACCTTATTATTAGAAATATTCTTAAAAATACTAGTATTGGTTAACTCCCTGCTATTAAATGCATTGAATAATTGGAATACAACAAACATTGTAAATAATATTGTTGGCATTTGTTCTTTAGTAGCACCCATAAAATTAAAAATATTCTGTCCTATAAATACTAAGGATATAAAGACTCCATTTATTACTATTCTTCTTAACATTCCTTTAGTTACAATATTAGCATTCCTCTTTGTTGGTTCTCTTCCCATTAAATCCTCTCTTATAGGTTCAAGACCTAAAGTTAAGGCTGGTGGACCATCCATTATTAGATTTATCCATAATAATTGTAAGGCTGTAAAAGGAGATTTAAAACCTAATAATATGGTGAAAAGTACAACTATTACGGATGATAAATTAACTGTAAGCTGAAACTGTATAAATCTTTGAAAGTTCTCATATATGCCACGTCCCCATTGAACTGCTTTTATAATTGTAGAAAAAGAATCATTTAATAAGACTATATCACTTGCCTCTTTTGAAACCTCAGTTCCTGATATACCCATGGATATTCCCACATCAGCACTTTTTATTGCAGGAGCATCGTTTATCCCATCACCTGTAACTGCTACAATGTTTCCTAATCTCTTAAGGATTTTCACAACTCTCATCTTTATTGATGGCGTGCTTCGTGCTATTACTCTGATTTTAGGTAATAGCTCCTCTAATTCTTCATCACTTAAGTTTTCTATTTCCTTTGCCTCTACCGCTATATGGTTGTTATGAAGTAAATCTAACTCCTTTGATATGGCCTTTGCTGTTATTAAATTGTCTCCTGTAAGTATCTTCACATCTATTCCTGAACTAAGACACTTATTGATTGAGACAAACACATCCTCTCTAAGTGGATCTGATATTGCAACAAACCCATCAAATATCATTTCACTTTCTACTAACTCTCGAATCCATTCATAATTATTAATACGCCCTAAATTTTTATGAGCAAAAGCTATTACTCTATAAGCCTTATTTTGATATTTCTCAATTTCCTTCTCTATCTCTTTTTTATTTTCCTCATTTATTTTGCACATAGATATAATTTTTTCTGGACTACCTTTTGTGTAAGCGTATGCCTCCTCTTCTTTTCCTACTATTGTAGTCATATTCTTAGTATCTGAAGAAAAAGGAAATACATAGAGCATATTATTAAAATTACGTATTTCTTTATAATCTTTCTTTGCTTCCTTAACAGCTACTAATAAAGCACATTCTGTAGGGCTTCCAATGAATTTAATTTCCTTATCTTTTAATTCTAAGTCTGCCGTACTATTTATACAGAAATTTTCTATTATGTCCTTATTATTTAACTCACTAGGTTTTACTATATGAGAATCTACATATATATCTATTACCTTCATCTTATTCTCTGTGAGAGTACCTGTCTTATCTGAGCAAATCATATTTATACATCCAATTGTTTCACAAGCAATCATCTTCTTAACTAGGGCATTTTGTTTTGACATCTTTATAATATTTATGGATAGAGACACGGCAACAATAGTTGGTAATCCCTCTGGCACAGCTGCTACTATTAGTACTATACTTGTTATAAATGCTTCAGATACTGTATCAAGAGAAATAGTTCCACTCAAGAAAAATATTATAATCTGTACTGAAAATACTATAAAGGCAGCCATGACTCCAAGCACAGTTATAAGCTTTCCTAACCTAGCTAGCTTTTCCTGTAATGGAGTATTTGATTTTTGAGTTGATGATAACTCATTGGCTATCTTACCAAACTCAGTACTTTCTCCTACATTGGTTACAATCATTTTTCCCTTTCCTTCTGTAACGAAGCTTCCTGAATAAAGCATATTCGTACGTTCTGCCACTGGGATGCTTTTCTCATGAAATATTATCTCTGAATCCTTATTTACAGGCATACTCTCACCTGTTAAAGCAGATTCATCCACCATAAGGGAGTCAGCCTCTAATAATCTCCCATCTACAGGAAGTTTATCTCCTGTTTCAACTAAAACAATATCCCCACTAACTATATTCTTTTGTGGTATTACCTGAACTTCATTGTTTCTAATAACTTTTACCAAGGTATTTTCATTGATTTTACTTAAGGCTTCAAAAGCTTTGGCACTCTTTTGCTCCATAAAAACTGTGATTATAACTGATAAAGAAATTGCTATAAATATCCCTAAACATTCAAGAAAATCAGCATTACCACCATTTAAAGCTCTTATGACATTAACACCTAAGGCAATTATTCCTGCTGAGATTAACATTAGAATCATATGTTCTGTAGCTGCATTAATCACTTGTTTAATAAGGGATTCTGATTCATATTTCTTAAGCTTATTCTCACCAAATTTCCTCTGATTTTCTTTTACCTGTAGTTCACTTAACCCTTCCCTTTCATTTGAGTTGAAAAAGTCAATAACTTCTTGTTTTTCCTTCATAAAAGCATTCATATAATCCTCTACCTCCATTTTCATCTATATAAAATAAAAACTCATGTACAGTTTTTAAACCATACATGAGTTTTATCTCTAAAACAAAAAGAGACACACGCATAGCATAAAAACTATACGTGAGTCTCATTATTTAATACAAAGCCAGACTATAAATAGTCAGTATGTTGGCATTTGTAACACATTCTCGTGCAAACTACTCCCCCACAAGATATTCTATTAAAACATCCTGTTTTGTGTGAAAGTAAAATCTAAAAATTTTTAAACTAATACTTCTTCCTTTACTTCTTCCTTAAGGAATTTATTTAGTGCATAAGCAATTCCATCTTCATCATTTGATAAAGTAACAAAATCAGAGATATCCTTTAATTCTTGTACTGCATTATCCATAGCGACACCTAGGCCAACGTATTTAACCATTGATGCATCATTATGACCATCACCAAAGGCAATAGCCTCATCTTTACTAATCCCTAAGTGAGCGAACACAGTATCTAAAGCCTTTGCTTTATCAATTCCTTTAGCAGTGAATTCAAAGAAGAAATCTGCTGTGAACATACAACTTAAAGTATCTTTAAATGGCTCCATCATTTCTTTGTAATGTGCTTGTAAATATTCTGGATCACCAGCAGTTAATATCTTATTTAATGGATAATCTGCAAAAGCTACTAAATCATCCTTTTCACATAATTTAAATCTACAATTACGAGCTTCATATTTAATTATGTTGAAAGGCTCTCCTTTATAATTTATCTTATTATCATACACATCCTTAACATACATGTATTCACCTTTACAAATCATAGGTTTAACCTCAAATTTTTTCATATGCTCAAGAACAGCTTGTCCATCTTCTACACTCATAGTTTCATTAAATAAAACTTCATTAGTCTCACAATCAATTACCTTTGAACCATTAAATGAAACTAAAAGCCCATGATGCTCGTCCATTTTTAATTCTTTAGCTAAGTACATTAATCCTGATGTTGGTCTTCCTGATGCAATAACTAAAATCATTCCATCTTCTTGAGCTTTTAATAAAGCTTCTTTAGTTTTTTCACTTATTTTCTTTTCATTGTTTGTTAATGTTCCATCAACATCCATAACAATTACTTTGTATTTCTTCATACTTTCACCTCATAAACTGTAATAATAAAATCAATTAATATTATATAGGGAAAAATATTTCATAACAAATTATTCTATAGCTTATATGTAGTTAAATAAGGATATATATTGTGCTAAGGGGTTTTCACCTTGACTATACGTAAAAAAGTGATTTAGCTTCTAGCACATAACTAAATCACTTAAAACTTCTAAATACCTAATAATATTTTTTTAATTCCTTCTATTGTTAACCCATTAGCTTTTAATTCTTTTATTTCTTCAATACGCTTAATTACCTCTTCTCTTGGAAACCTTCTAACGAGCCTATTATCAATCTGTTCAAATGGTAATAGCCCCTCCTCCGTATAGTATTTTAATGTACTGTATCTCATGCCAGTTAACTTAACTAATTCGCTTATTGTAACAAAATCAGAATTTTGTATTCTCTTAATACTTCTTGGTATTGACATTATCTACACCAATCCTGCAATTATATCTGAAACTAAGTTAAGTGCTGAATAATTTTCAATCTTAGTAATTTCTTTCTTAATTAATTTAAAAATTCTAGTTTCATTACTTTTAGCTACTTCTTCTATTCTCTCTTTTATTATTTTATACTCATACTCTGAAAAATAAGCCATTAGCATTTTATTTGAATCTAAAAGAAGTGAAAGATACATAGTATTTTCATCAATAGATCTCTCTTCCAATAATTCAGCTCTTAATTTTTGAATGATATGCTCTCCTATATCCTTGCTATCCTTAAAGGTTCCTTTAGAGAAATCCACTAACTTTTCTCCATTTTCCTTTTCTAAAATTCCATTATCAATAATCTCTTTTACAATAGAGTTATATACCTTGCTACAAAACTTAGAGTGTATATAAAAATGCTCTATCCACCCATCTAGTTTCTTTAAGTTCTTGGACTCATGAATAGTCTTTAAAACCTCATCAACATATTGAATTCCAGTTAATCTTGCATCAGTAACAATAATTTGATCCTTCTCATTAAAAGCTATCTTATTGTCTAAAAACAACTCAATTAATATAGATGAATTGAATAGATCTTAGTATTTCATAATTTTAGCTTATCTATTAAATATAAAAAACCTCCTTTCTTAACATCTAAAAGAAAGGAGTCATTATAAACTCTTACTTGCTTAATACAACGTTATTCATTCCATTAGGAAGTAATTCTGTTTTTAAGTTATTTGCTTTAATATTTCCTGTAGTTGAATATTGATCATTTATGTTAAAGAAGAAGTTGATATTTTCATTTTCTCCAGCATTAGAAAGAGTTACACTCCATACTCCATTTCCATCATTCTTCATATTAACTGGTTTCCAGTTATTTAAGTTAGTGTTTATTTGAACATTTTTATTTATGTTTTGGCTATCATCATATGTTACTATTATTGTTCCATCACTATTATTTTTATAGCTTACTACTCCAGTTAAGTTAGCTATGTTTTGATTAATATTTCCTATATTCCAAGGAATACTATCCTTCGCTAATTCTGGCATAACATCATATGTATCATAAACCTTATGATTTCTAGTGAAATCACTATCCCAACCATTTAAGTACCAGTTTTCACCACCCCAAGTTGTATCACTTAAGTACCAGTTTCCATATAAGTTAACAAAGTTCCAAGCATGAGGTCCTCCTGCATATCCATTTACCCATATTCCTTCTAATCCAAGTCTTTGAAGTAAATACTCATATCCCTTTGAATATCCTCCACAAATAGCTTTGTGATCTATAAATGAACCTCTCATATCTCCACAAGCCCCTGTATTTGCATACTTCACCATACTTTCATAATTAAACTGTAGTGATTGTATTATCTGATATACACTCATGTTAGGTTGAATTTTGCTTAAAATTTCTGAAACTGATTTTTCTGTTTCTAAAAGTTGTTTATGGTAATCATCTCCATTTTGAGCCCCGTTACCTATATAAAACTTTTGTCCAACAACCTTTCCATCCTTGTTGATAGGTGATGCTCCCCAGTCCTTTAATAAGAACATCCTTGGACAATTTCTAACTAAATACTTTTGTATTTTTTGAGAATCATCGGTATTTATGTTTATTCCTTGAGAAGCATAATCTATAGAAACTATAGTATTTCCCTGTGAATCTCTTGGATATTTATCATCACTATTATCATAATTAAGTAAAGTTTTATAAGCTAAGTCCCAAGCCCTTTGTCCATCTTCACTTAATAATGTTCTGGCATAATATACTTCTGAATCAAAAGGTTTAGTTAATTCATTTAAATCTGCATTTAAAATATATTTATATCCTGTAACTGTCTCCTGCTTCATATTTTCCTTATTTAATAATTGAGGATATATTGAAACATTAAACTCACCAATACTAACATAAATTGGAGTATTAGCATTTAGTCCCTTATCATCAGTTATGGTTATAGAAAAATTTCCTTTTGAATCAGCATTTCCATAGAACTTATTGTCATCTACAGAAACACAAACCTTATTACCTGGCTCTGTAGTTCCTAAAACATTAGCTGATACTATTGTTCCCTCGCCTAAAATATTCAAAGGTTTAACATCAATACTTGGAGTATAGTTCACAAGACCTTCCTTAGTTATCTCAAAATATTGAGTTTTCTCAATACAATCTGTTCTTGTTGAAGTTCCACTGCTGTATAAAGTAGGATTAGATAATCCTGAAGATTTATTTATATTTAATGCTACAACATCTCCATAATTGAATGATGCATCATTAATCTTAGATACAAAGTCCTTAACATATTTGCTGTTTGCAGTTGCATCTAAAACTGCTTGTCCACTTTTCTTAGTGATTAATTTGAAGGTAAAGTTATTGTCTGAGTTTCCAAAATTACCCGACTCACTTATTGCCTCTATCTTCATAGTATTTTGGTTAAATAAGATTTTTAATGAATTTCCTCCCCATATATTCTTAAAGTTTATATATGAGTTATCGAACACTTTCTTCTCTGGCTCACTAGCCTCCACATTAGTATTTGTAGTAGTATCTAAGTTACTCTCAACTACTGCCTTATCCCCTGTCTGTGTCTTATCTACAGTATCAGCATAACTTATCTGTGATGTAAAAGACGTAAATGCTATTGCTGATATTATTAATAAGCTTATTGACTTTTTTCTCATAAATTTCCTCCTAAATATGTTTATAACATTTTAATAATATGTATAATTTGTTAATTTATTTTATTATAATATAAAATTGGTAGAATTTATATTATAATTTTTAAAATAATTAATTTTAATATTAAAATTAATTTATTAAAAATTTTTATACATTTCATTTCTTAAATTCACGCTTTATAAATCTTTTGTTGATATATCTTATTACTTTCACACCAATTTTGTAAATTTTCTGACCAGTTATGCAAAATGTGTTGTGATTTTTTTATATAAAAGTATAATTTAACTTGAATAAAATTCTAAAGCAAAGGAGAGAAAATTATGAAAAGATTTTTGTGGTTTAACATTGAAAAGCTAAAAGAAGATCCGGATTACTTTTTGGTCATATTTTTATTTTTGATAATAATACAGTTAGCATTTTATTTTCCTTTAGACAAATCTCAAGATTTTGGTGATATTGTTTTTGGACTATCTACATCCATTTTCTTCATCTACACTCTATTTTGCAAAAAAGAATTTACATATAAAGATGTTTGGAAATGTTTTTAGACTTTAATTAAAATATATCTCAAAATGAATAACTTAATTTTAGTTGTTTATTAATTAAAATATTAATTTTAGAAAGGATTGAATTTATGGTTATATATTATTGTATATCTTTAATAATACTTTTAATTATATTGATGACTGGTATTGTTCATCCACTTTGTGCATTTTTAGCTAGAGATACTCACATAAGATTTAATGGTGTTTTATATAAAAACTTAAATGAAGAAAAATACAAAAAGATACTCTTTTCAACCTTTTTAAATTTCATTATTCTAATTTTATGTCTATTTACAGTATATTTTAAAGCTAATACTGTTTCTTCTTTACTTATAGTAATATTAGGCATAGTATTTCTTCAACAGTATATATTAAGACCTTTAAAATAGTTTAATTTTAAAATAAAAAGGCTAGTTAGATTAATTACCTTCTAGCCTTATTTTAATATTTATAATAAGTAGAAACTGTACTGTCACAATGCCCCAGTCTAATCTATCTAAAACATCCTTTGTAAACTCATAATAGTTCATATTGTGATTGATTCTTTCAATATCTATTTCCTCATACATTAACGCCCATGCTACTTACCTTAACATACAAATTAACTTAATATAGATATTTTATATACATTAAATATTTGAGCAGGCTCTGATTCAGCAACTTGTCCATCATAAGTAACTTCAATTAAGTCCCCTAACTTTAATTCCTTAAGACTCACGCTCTCCCCATCTAAGTTTATTATTTTTGTATTATAATCTATATGAAGTATAAAGTTTCCTCTATGATTAACATCATTTTCTGCAATTCCTTTGACCATAATACTATTATCTCTCACTTCAACTATATTACAGTAAAAATTCACTTTCTCTTTTGACTTTGATATAAACCTAAAGCCAACAGTGCTAAAAATAAAGATTAATAATAAACCTATAACTCCAAATACCACTTTATTTTTTCTCAAATTTATTGCTCCTTAATTAAAAAAATTTGATACTTACCTCTTTTGGAATCCTATTGAAATACATAATATAATTAAAAAGCAAATTATTAGTTAATCTACTCTTCAACTTGTCTATTTCAATATAATCTATAGGATTATTTCCTATGTCTTAAAATAAATGTTATATTAAATTTATTTCTTCTTTATAATCACTTGATTTACTTATTGATAATTATGTTATATTTTAAAACATTGTTAAAAATATAAATTAAAAGGGAAGTCAAAAGACTTCCCTTTATTGGCTTTTTAAGAAGATTGCATTTTTCAATCTTCTTTATTTCTAAATGTAAATATTAATTTTTCTCAACTAAAGTTTGTATCTAATGATTTTTTAAGATTACCTAAAAGTATAATTATTTAAGATCCTCTACTACTTTAGCCATAGTTAAAGCTAAATCATCACCCTTTGAATTATCTCTAAAAAAATTAAACTCTTTATTTGTAGTTATTATTTTTACTTCTTCTTCCTCACCCTTAGTAGTTACTGAAAACTCTTTTAAGTCTTTAAAAGGTATTTGGTCAATGTTTCTTGTCTCTTCAGCATATCCTAAAGATACATGTCCTATGTGTTCTAAGTAAAGCGAATCCCTAGTTAAGATTAAATGTATCTTATATGCAACATCTCCTCCTGCTCTAGTTATTAGATTTCCAATAAAATTCATAGCCACATCTTTATTACTTACAGATTTCATAACTGTAATTTTCATTAGAATTTCTTCTTCATTTAAATTTAGTTTAAACATAAAACCCCTCCCATATAATACATATATTGTTAATTATACAGTAAAACCTCTAAAAAATTAACACTTTTAAAAATTTATTTTTTAATTTGGTTATGTTTTAGGTGAGTGTTGATTTTTAGCTAGCCATTCAGACCTAACTAAAAATCAACACTAATTTAAAACAAAGCCTTTAATTTAAAGAAAATATTAACTAATTAAATTTAGACTTTTAAATTAATACTTACTTAAGCCCAAAATAAAAGTCCAGTAGAAACTTTAATTATTCTACTGGACTTATTTTTTAGTTTTAAAGTCATATTTTTCATTAAACTCTTAATGAATTAGACTTTTACCTCTTTAATCAATCTAAATTTTATACATAGCTTTTAGACTTACAAAGTTTCTTGAATTCGTCAGCTACGAATTGTACTTGTGTTCCAACAATAACTTGAACACTTGTTTTTCCAGGTCTTATAACACCTGATACACCTGAAGACTTTATCTTCTTCTCATTAACTAATGTAGGATCTTTTACTTCTAATCTTAGTCTAGTTATACAGTTATCAATGGATGTGATATTACCTGCGCCTCCTAGTCCCTCTAAGATAACTTTTGCAACATTAGTGTAATCATTGTTTGCTAAAACTGCATTTGAATCATCTTCATCATCATCTTCTCTACCTGGAGTCTTTAAGTTAAATTTCTTTATAATAACTACGAATACTACATAGTATATAACTGCCGCTACTAAACCTATAGCAATTAAGTATAATGGATTTAAAGCCATTGGTGATTTAAAGCTTAATATCCAGTCTACGAAACCAGCACTGAAGTTAAATCCTGCTCTTACCGGTAAAGCCGCAACAACAGCCATGGATATTCCTGTTAATAATGCATGAACTACATATAATCCTGGTGCTAAGAACATGAATGCGAATTCTAATGGCTCAGTAACACCTGTGAAGAATGAAGATAAGGCAGCAGCTAATAATATACCAGCAGCAGCTTTCTTTTTATTCTTTTTAGCACAAGTATACATAGCAAAAGCAGCTGCAGGTAAACCAAACATCATTACTGGGAAGAAACCTGACATATACATACCAGTTTGTCCTAAAGTACCATTTGTTGCTGACCAGAAGTTTGCTATATCATTTATACCAGCAACATCAAACCAGAATACTGAGTTTAAAGCATGGTGTAAACCAAGTGGTATTAATAATCTATTAAAAAATCCATATATCCCAGCTCCTATTGGTCCCATAGATATCATAGATTCACCAAATGAAACTAATCCACTATAGATTATAGGATATACAAAGAATAAAACTAAAGCAGCTACTATTGAAGCAAGTGCAGTTACTATAGCTACACATCTTCTTCCACTAAAGAATCCTAAGAAATCTGGTAACTTAGTATTTTTAAATCTATTATAACAACCAGCACCTATTAAACCGGCTAAAATACCTATGAATTGGTTCTGTATTTTTCCGAAGGCTGGGTTAACAGCTTCAACGTCTACACCTTGTAGCATAGCAACAACAGAAGTAGATAATAATGTAGTTATCATAAGCCATGATACTAAACCTGCTAAGCCTGCAGCTCCATCATTATCATCTGACATACCAACTGCTACCCCAATAGCAAATAGAATTGCCATGTTATCTATAATAGCTCCACCAGATTTTAATAAGAAGGCTGATATAACACTATTTGCTCCCCAACCTGTTGGATCTATCCAGTATCCAATTCCCATTAATATACCTGCTACTGGAAGTGCAGCAACTGGTAGCATTAAAGATTTACCTAATCTCTGAAAATATTTCATCATATTAAATTTTCCCCCTTATAAAGTCCACGTTCTGTTAAACAAACCAATTAAGAATCCCTTATTTCTTAAAAGGCTAACTAATTTTCATAGTAAAGTAACAGATTGACAATTTAATAATTACATTCGCTTATAATTGCTTTTAAAAACGTTTTCTTTCGCTATTCAAATTCACTATTAATAATTAATTTGATAGCCCTCATAAAAATCTCTTTTATACACCTCCCTAAAAACTATGTAATAAAACTTTGATTTAATAAACAGCTAACTTCATACACCAAACCACTTATAATAGTTGTATGTATTTTATTTAATTGTTTATTATATATGTATTTACTTATTAAAATATAGTTTAAATTTTTATTTAGACTTAATATTTCAACTAACATTTATAAGATAAAAATACATATTTTAACTTTATTTTCATTTTAATTATAACATGTATATTATTTACATATTATATACATTAAGTAAACATTCCTTTAAAATTCTATATATTAAATAATATTCTGATTTACTAGAAAGCAAAAATAGGAAGTCTGTTTAATAAATTGACTTCCTATTTCTTATCTATTCATCTTCAAATCTAAATAACTCTTCAACTGGAACCTCAAAAATTTTTGCTATATCCATAGCTAGTTTTAAAGAAGGATTGTATTTACCACTTTCTAAATGAACAATAGTTTCCCGTCTTACACCAACTAACTCTGCAAGCTCATTTTGTTTCATTAGTGCATTTTCTCTATATTCTTTTATTTTTGTTTTTAATATAGGCAATTTATTTAAATCCCCTTTCTCTCATAGTAACTAAATAGGATAGCTCTTAAAAACATTATTCCAATTACAATTAAACACAATATATTCTTGAATAATTTCAAAATAAACTCACTAGAAATATTTGTAGGAAAATCTATAAAAACAATAATTGCTACCACAATCCAAAGCAAGGCTTTAATGCATATACCATCTACTTTTCCAAAAATTTTGTTAGCATATTCATCATTTTTTTCCTTTTCCTTTGTTTCATACCCTAAAGTAATAATTATAATAATCCACGACACTAGTCCTAAGAAGCTACTTGTTTCTCTACTAAAAAAGTTGGAATCTTGCAATACTTTTATTAAAAATACAAATAACCATGGTACAGTTCCTAAATATAGTTGATTTTTAATACTTAACTTGGTTTCTGACACACTAACCTCTCCTTTAAAGTTATATATTTCTAACTCCCATGTTATAAATATATACCATTTACAAATAATAGTAAATGGTTTTATGATATATTTATAACTTTTTTTGATCAAATATCAGAAAGCATCTTTTCATTTCATTCAAAGTTATAAGTTCAAAATATAAAATTATAAATTCTGATTTTCATTTAAAATTAAGCTAAATCTAAAAGAATGACTAAAAATCATTACTCAATTAAATCATAATTTAAAACTATAACTTTAAATTATAAAAGTTATATATTAATCAATTGGAATTTATTTCATTTTCATCAATTATTTGTGTATAATAAGAATAAAGATTATTTAGTAAGATATCTTTCTAAAAACACTATATTTATAGAGGTGAAAGTTATGAAAAATATTGTGATTATCCCTAAGGTAAATGAAGGGATCAAACCTAATCTTTTTGGTATAAGTTAAACTCTAATGTAAAATTATTTTATTATTCACATAAGATTTTTTATTCTAATTATTGCAAACTAGATAAGAGAATTTGCAGTAACTTTTTAAAATACTTAATTAATAAGAAGTATATTATATTAATATGAGAGGAAAATGTCAAAATGAATAGTAAAAAGGGAGAATTTGATTCACTAAAAAAATTAGTCTTAATTACTATCCCCCTCGTTATAATCATGTCGGGAATTTTCTTTTATTATAATAGGAGTTATTTTGATACTGAGTTTAATGTTGGTTCAAATATTACTATTGATGATTTAGATAACAATGAAATTGAAAGCTTAAATAAGCTATGTAAAGTTTGGGGGTTTGCTAAGTATTATCATCCTAAAATAGTAGATGGTTCAAAGAACTGGGATTTTGAATTATTCAGAGTTATGCCAATGATTCTAGAAGCTAAAAACCAAGATGAAGTAAATAATATTTTATACGATTGGCTTAATAAGCTTGGAAAATTTAAAGAGAACTCATATAGTGAAAATACTGAAGTTATGGTAGAGGCAGATACTAATTGGATAAGTGATGAAGAATATTTAAGTAAAAATCTTAGCAACCTATTGGTTAAAATGTCAAAGTCTTATATATCTGATAGAGATAGAGCTTATGTAAATTTTAAAGATAATCCAGTCTATTCAAATTTTGATAATGAACGACAATACAGTTTTGACTATAAGGATGATGGGTATAAGCTTCTTAGCTTATTTAGATATTGGAATATAATTGAGTATTACTATCCATATAGAACCGTTATAGGTGAGGATTGGAATGAAGTATTAAATGAGTTTATTCCAAAAATCATAGATAGTGATAATGATTTATCATATAAACTAACCTTATCAGAATTGACTTCAAAAATACATGATTCTCATGCATCGATTAATGATATTGCTGGTACTTTGTATAACTATTGGGGAACTAATCTTGCACCTATTAAATTTCTTTTAGTTGAAAATAAAATTGTTGTTACAAATATAATTAATAAATATGAAAATGCCTGTAATTTAAAAGTTGGAGATGTGATATTAGAGATTAATAATAAAGATATATTTGAAATAATAAAGGAAAAATCTAAGTATATTTCATTTTCTCGTGATGAAGCTATAGTAAATAGTTTAAAATATTATTTATTTAGAACTTCAGATGATAGTTTATCTCTTAAAATAGAAAGAGATGGAAAAGAATTAATTGAAGAAGTTAAATGTTATAATGCTAGAGAAGTTAATCTTGATGAAGTAAATGGAGAATCCCATGAGCTTTTATCTGATAATATAGGTTATATAAATCCAGGAGCTTTAGCCAAAGATGAAATAGATAGTATTATGGATAAATTTAAAGATACTGATAGAATAATTGTTGATTTAAGATACTACCCATCAGATATAATAACACATACAATGTCTGATTATCTTTTATCAGAAGAAACTGTATTTTCAAAACTCACAATAGCTAACAAATCAATACCTGGTGAATTTATATTTCCTGGAGATATATCAGTGGGAAAAAATAATGAAGATTATTATAAAGGAAAAATTGTAGTAATAATTAATGAGTGTACTCAAA
Source organism: Clostridium sp. LIBA-8841 (assembly GCF_034439435.1). GTDB lineage: Bacteria > Bacillota > Clostridia > Clostridiales > Clostridiaceae > Sarcina. The sequence goes on from NZ_JAPCKJ010000002.1 coordinate 504,534, forward strand.
GTCAGGCTGAATTTACTGCAATGGCTCTTAGAAAATCTCCTAAGGCTGTTGTAATTGGAGAAAACTCCATAGGTGCAGATGGAGATGTAGCAAACATAACTTTACCTGGCGGAATAATAACCACAATAACAGGAATAGGAGTATATACACCAGAAGGTCTTGAAACTCAAAGAATTGGGATTAAACCTGATATATATGTAAAACCAACTATTCAAGGAATAAGAGATGGAAAGGATGAGCTTTTAGAAAAGGCAATTGAAATCTCAAAGTTAAAAAACTAAAAGAAATTGATATGATTAAATATGGCTCTTACAGATTAAATAGATAAATTCTAATTTTTAGAATAAATTAAATAGACTTTATAAGAATAATTTTAAAATATTACAAAGATACAGAAATGGAGAATCTAAAAATTTTAGATTCTCCATTTTTTTGTTATTAATTATATTATGATTTGCTATGTGACTTTGTATGAAATTTAATACATTCGCAACTGAAAACAAAACCAGCTGTTAAAATAAGATTCTTTTTATTCATCAATTGGTAATTTTATTTCAAATACTGTTTTTTCCTCACTACTATATGCACTTATCTTACCATTATGTAATTCTATAATACTCTTTGTTATTGCAAGCCCTAATCCTGATCCTGATACTTTACTATTTCTAGACTTCTCTACTCTATAGAATCTATCAAATATATATGGTAAATCCATATCTGAAATTGACTGTCCATAATTTATTACTTTAATAACAGCCATGTTTCCTTCTATTTTAGAAGTTATGTCAACATAGTGACCATCTTTACCATATTTAATTGCATTTGTTAGCAAGTTTTCAAATACCCTAACCAGTTTTTCTGAATCAGCATTTACTATTATATTTTCATCATAGAAATATAGCCTTGGTTCCATATTAGCCTTCTCAAACTGATAATTTAAATAAGCTGTTACCTGTCCTATTAGTTCTCCTAAATTTATTTTTGATTTTTTTATATCTATGTTACTATTTTTCATCTTTGTAAGTTCAAATAAATCATTTATAAGTAAGTTTAATCTTTTTGCTTTTTCATATACTATGTCTATATAATACATAAGTTCAACTTCATCTCTATATTTACCTGATTCCATCACTTCCAAATATCCAATTATAGAGGTAAGAGGTGTTCTTAAATCATGTGAAACATTAGTTATTAAATCATTCTTTGTTTGTTGAGCTCTCTTCTCTTCAATTGTTCTTTCCTTAAGTTGACTAGAAATACTGTTTATATTATCAGCTAAGTTCTTTGTGTAGTTATTTGGCTTAATATCTATAACATGCTCCAAATCACCACTAGCCATTATTTTTGTTTCTTCTATTACTATACCTAGATCGCTCATTTTTCTATGAGTTAAAATCCAATAATACATTAAAAATAAAGGTATTATTATAAATAAATAACTTATTGTTCCTAAGCTTTCATATCTGATTACATTCCAAAGTCTCCAAATAAGATTAACAATTCCTATAGAGGCATAATCGTATAAAAGCATTAATGTCTTTTTAATTACTACAATCGTAATATATGTCAACAATGATGAAATAGCTATATCTAATACAGATAAAAACCAGTATTTATTAATATTTTTATTTCTCAATTTTATATCCAACTCCCCATACAGTATGAATTATTTTATTTCCTTCCATACTCTTATCTAATTTATCTCTCAATCTACTCATATGAACCATCACAGTGTTATTGGATTGATAATATTTTTCCTTCCAAACTTTCTCAAATATTTCTTCACCACTAAAAACTCTTCCTCTATTTGTAGCCAATAAATATAATATTTCAAATTCTCTAGCTGTTAAATTAACTTCCTTGTCTTCCACTGTTACTCTATGCTTCTTTTTATCTATTACTAAAGATTCAATTGTTATGACACTTTCAGAGTTATCTATTTTTTCGTTTAAATAATATGCCCTTCTCATCAAAGCTCTAATTCTAACAGTTAATTCTAAATGATTAAAAGGCTTGCAAAGATAATCATCTGCTCCAGTCATTATCCCCTGAATTCTATCCATATCCTCAACTTTAGCACTTAACATTAATATTGGCATATTATAGTTTTCTCTTACTCTTCTACAAAACTCTAACCCATCCATTTTAGGCATCATCACATCTAAGACTATTAAGTGAATTTTTGTATCCTCTAAAATTTTTAATGCTTCCTCACCATTCTCTGCCTTAAAAACATTATATCCCTCAACCTTTAAGTTTATTTCTAACAAGTCCCTTATTTCTTTTTCATCGTCTACTACTAAAATATTATTTTTCATCCTTCTCTCCACCATTCTAAAATCTTTTTATATGTTTTTTTCTTTATTCTACACTATATTTTAAACTAGTGTTTATTTTTAGATATAACCATAAGACCCTCTTAATAAGAGGGAATATATTAAAATCAACATCCAACAAAAATAGAGCCTTATTTTTATTACTTAACTCCCAAATATTCTTCTAGAGTTATTCCTTTATAATATATTTCCTTAGCTACTTCCTTTCCTACATATCTAACATGCCAAGGTTCATATGCTATTCCTGTTATATCTTCTTTACCATGCGGATATCTAATTATGAAGCCGTATTTATAGCAATTTTTGGCAAGCCAATCAGCTTCATCTGTTCCTTTCACAAAATATTTACTTCTATTTGTTATGTCAATACATAATCCTGTTTGATGCTCACTAAATCCAGGCTTTGCTACATATTCTTCTGCTTTTTTTCTCCCAACAGCTCTTATCCTATTATTATAAACTTCTTTTTGTGATTTATAAGATCTATATGCTGAATTTCCTATAAGCTCTATACCCTCTTCTTTTGCATCATTAACCATATTTTCTAAAGGTTGTACAATTTCATAGGCAACCTGTTTTTCCTCACGATCAGAATCCTTAGTAAATTCTATATCAGGTATAGTTAGTTGTTCTGGTTTATAGTTTCCAATTCCATAATCCTCATTAACTAAAATTATATCCTTATTTTTATAACTCTTCACTTTTTTATTTTCTATACTATCTAAGTCATTATTTTTTATAAAATATAGAAAACCACAAATTATTAACATTATTATTGATATTCCTTTTATTACTCGTCCCATTTCATCTACTCCTTAAAATAATATATTCTTATTTTAAAAAGCAAACTTTACGATACTTATAAAAAAAGCTTACAAAATCTTAAGTTTTTAAATACAACCTAATTTATTATTTTAATCCCATAATTTTTCAAACAACCATAAAGCAAAACTCACCTAAAACATAGCCAATCTTAAAATAAAAGCTACAATTACTAATATCACATAAACTTTCCTATATACTGTAAATTAGCTTATTAAGTAAGATATAATTTCTAAAAACTAAAAACACTACATCTCCAATAAAAGATATAGTGTTTAATTTATTTAGCTTATTCAATATCATATTCGTCCTTATTTAGTTCTTCTTCAATTTTCTTCTGTTTTTTAATATTTAAATAGTATAAAAGAAATGAGGCACTACCAAAAAAAATTATACAAGCTAAAAATAAAATCAAAAGAATTTGTATATCAGTAATACCAGCTAATACAACAAGAAGTACAGTAGAAATAAGGCTTGAAATAACACTGTCCTTGATGATTTTTTTCTTAGTTATATTATTTGAAGAATAAGCATTGTTTCCTAAGAACAAATTGCGAATTTCAACATAAAATGCTGAACCTACAACACCTATAAGTTCAACTATAATTTGAGAAAGCGGAGCATTAAAAAAGAATTTTTGCACTAACAGGGATATCAATAAAAAATAAATTAATAATTGAAATGTATCACTTTGTACTTTTCTCTTTTGCATTAAAACCCTTTCATCTAGATTCTCTAAACTTTTCATTACATTTCCTCCCAAAATAAATCATTTAATGTTTTTCCTAATACCCTGCATATTGCAACGCACAGATTTAAAGATGGATTATAATTTCCTGCCTCTATTAGTCCTATGGTTTGTCTTGTTACACCAACTGCTTTTGCTAAATCTTCTTGCTTCATGTCACATTCAATACGGGCTATTTTCATTCTTTTATTTTTCATATATATCCTCCTTATATTATATATATATGATATATAGTATGATAAATATTACTGAATGTTACTTATATATTGCATTTTTCTATATTTTATAATTTGACTCTGTTTTAGGTGAATGTTGATTTTTAGCTAGCTCTTCAGACCTGACTTAATTTCTCAAAGTATTGCTATCATATATTCCAGAATAATAGCTAGTAGTCTTTAAAAGCTCATTAAATAAAAAAAGTCGTCAATTAAGAATAGATAGACCAATTAGCCTATCTATTTTCATTCTCTTAAAACTTTTACTTTTTCTATGCCTAATCCAGTTTTAACTGCTATAGTTTCATCACCTAAAATTATCTTATAACTTTTCTCATATATAACATACCTTCATTTTTAGGTCCATATATATCTGGTATTATCCCTACTGGAACAAATCCATTTTTACCATAGAAGGCAATCACATCATGATCTCCTGCATATGTATGCATATACATACAATAAATATTTTGCTCCTTAGCATAATTTTCAGCATAATTTAATAACTTTGAACCATATCCTTTATTTCTAACTTCTTTATTTATACCCATTTCTATAACTTCACAACTATTATATCCATTATTTATTCCTTGTGGGGGTTTATCTATTAATATAGTAATAATGCCTAAAATCTCATTATTATCATTAAATGCTCCAAAAAACTCAGCTCCACTATAATAAAATCTATCTATCTTCTTTTTCAACCAATTCATATGCTCTTCATTTTCTGTGCTGAAAAGAGAATATTCAACCTCACCAATAAGCTCATAAAAACTTTCTATTTCACTCTGCAAAACTTTTCTTATTTTCATAAAACCCTTTCTCCTTATCCCTTTTATAAGTCTTTCTATTAACAATGCTCATTTCTTCAAAATATTTAACCTTAAAATCTTTAGGTGTATAGTGTAATGACATAATATACTGTTTACATAAATCAAAGTCATTCTCGCTACCCATCAATAATAACATCACCCCATTTTTAAAGACAACCTGATACTTAATTCATAAACAAAAATGAGCCACCTATTCAATAATTTTAATCTTATAAACCTTCTCTAATTGAGCTGGTTCAGTTTCTAAGACTTGCCCATCATAAGTAACTTCAACTTCTTGCCATAATTGTAAATCCTCAAAGTTTAGTTTTTCATTATTTGAATTCAATATTTTAGTGTTACTATCTACCTTAAAGTGGAAGCTTCCTCTGTGATTAATATCATTCTCTGGAATTCCTTTCACTATAAGACTACTCTCCTTTATAGCGGCTATCTTACAATAAAAACTCACTTCTTTCTCTAGTTCTGCTATCTTCTTAAAACCTATAATTCCTAATGACAAAACTAATAATACTAAAGCACCAATTCCAAATTTCCATATATTTTTCACAGATCTTTTTCCCCCTTTTTATATATTATCTCTAACCCCTAAATTTAAATTAATTATAACAAAACCGCCCTTTGGAAACAATTTACATTCTATAAAACTTACTTAAATATATTACTTTCAATAAAGTTACATTCAGTTGAAGTTTTAAAAATTATTCTATGGTAAGATTTTAATAATATAAGACTCTTTAATTTATATTTAGGTTTAAATAATTATCTCTATTCTAGTTCCCTTACCTAACTTGCTTTCTATGGTTATATCCCAGCCATGAGCCTTTACTACATTGTAAACTATGGCCATTCCTAGGCCTGAGCCTTTATGTAAGTAAGATGTATTGGTTCCTCTATAATATTTGTTAAATATGTTTTCTAAATCCTCTTCACTTATTCCCTTACCATTATCTTTTATGATGATGTGTGTTTTCTCTGCCTTTAATACTTCTACATCTATCTTAACATCTTCATCATTATGAATAAGCGCATTGTATATAATGTTGTTTATTAGTCTCTTTAAAAGTTTTATATCAAAAGTTTCATCTATGACGTCTTTATTACTTTCAAAGGTTATTTCTCTCTCTGAATATATGGAGTCATTCAATATACTTATTATCGATTTCTTTATTTCTGTTACTAAATTAGCTTTCTGCATATTTAGTATTCTTTTATCATCTTTTAAATAAACAGTTAGATTCAAATCATCTACAAGCTGTTTTATGTATTCTGACTTTTGATTTATTACAAATCCATATTGCTTTATCTCATCCTCAGTAAAATCAGAATAGCTCTCTAAAAGTTCTGCATATCCCTTAATAGAAGATAAAGGTGTTTTTATATCATGAGTTATGTTTGATATCCACTCATTTCTCATGACTTCAATCTTTTTTCTTTCAACTTCATTCTGTTTTAATTTGTTAGCTAGGTTATTGAGTTTTACTTTAACATCTTTATAAAGTCCATCCTCTTCATATAGAATTTCATACTTGCCATCTTCAAGATTCTCTACTCCCTTTATTACTTCCTTCATTGGCTCTGTAACCTTTTTTGAGAACCTAACTCCAAAAGAAATTGCAACAATAAATTCTAAAATAGGCATACCTATTAACACTTCTAGCAATGCATAGTCTAAGTTTGATTGCATTAATATTAAGAAAATACCAACAACATTTATTATGGTTACTATTAAAACTATAAGTATGGTCATAATGCTATATTGAATGGTTATATTAGATTTCATAATTACTCATCCCTAACGCTTAATTTATATCCTAAGCCCTTTACATTTATAATATATTTAGGTTTTGAAGGATTGTCTTCTAACTTTTCTCTTAGCTTTCTTATATGTACCATTATGGTATTATCAAAACCTACAAAATCTTCTCCCCACACTTTATCGCAAAACTGTTCTTTGCTTATTATATGGTTTAAGTTTTTAGCCATATATAAAAACATTTTATACTCTTTAGGTTTAAGATCAATTACCTTTCCATTTTTCATGACCTCAACCTTTTGTTGATCTATCTTAAATGGTCCAAACTCTAATATAGGGTCTTCTTTCTTTACTTTATCCATGATTATGTTTTTCTTTAAGTTTATTTTAACTCTTAAAGCAACCTCTTTTGGACTGAAGGGCTTTGTTATATAATCATCTGCTCCAATGGATAAGCCTAGTACTCTATCTATTTCCTCAGTTTTAGCTGATAAGAAAAGAATCGGTATATTAGACTTTTGTCTTATTTCCCTACATACTTCATATCCTTCCTTATCAGGCAACATTATATCTAGTATTACTATATCTGGTCTTAAATCGTTAAATAATCTAAGACCACTTTCTCCATCTAGAGCTGTGTATATATTTTTAAAACCTTCCTTTTTTAAAACTGTTTTTAAAATATTTAATATTTCTTCCTCATCATCTATTATTAATATTCTCTTCTCCTTTATTAATGTCTCCATTAAAAATTCCTTCTTTCTAGAAATTTAATATAAATATAAGTTTAGTTTTTTGTTAAATTAACTATTTTTTCTCCTTGTTTTAATAACTCATTATAGTTATTTTCATCTTCTATGCTCTTAATAGTTTTTTCATTTACATCCTTGTCAGTTATATTAAAATATTTTTTTAATATTTCGTATTGAGTTTCTCCTGGATTATCCTTACTATCTTCTATCTGACTCTTCCAGTTTATATTTAACTCATCCATTAGAAGACCAAGAGCTGCGCCTACCTCATACCTCATAGGCCTCTTTAAGAACTCTGGTGATTCTGCCTCTCCATTTGCTATATAATTAAAAGCATGAATAAATGAAACATGATATGGTGCTTCTTTATTTGCAAGCACAGTCAATTTTCCACCAGTTAATTTACTATACTCATATTCCATATACCTAGCAGTACCCTCTATAGCTTCAGTATTAGTTTCATTCTTTAATTGAGGCCATTTTTCATATCTATATGTACGTATTATTGTCCAATCTTTTAAATATTTTTCTATATCTTCTTTATTATTTGTTTCTAAAGCTTTATCTAACAATGAGAACTCAACACCAATTAAAGCGTAATTTCCCTTATTATTAGGATAATTTTCTATGTATTCCCCATCATTTTTATCATACTCCCAATTCTCTTGTTTGTAAGTATGGAATGATTCATGTAATAAAAATGAAGAAAAGTCAAAGTATAAATCAGGATTCTCAATCATTTTTGGATTGTATTTAAAATAAAATACTTTTTGCCCTTTTATATCTATTTCTCCAAAGTTACCTGGCATAAAAGATTTAAATAATTGTGGATTTAAGCTACTTATTCTATAAATCTTAGGTAAATCTAAGTCTTTTGGCATTGTAACTTCTTTAGAAAAAATCCCCTCTTTCATTCCCTCTACATTAATAGCATAGGCATACTTTCTAAGAATCCCCTTATCTTTATAGGTTCTTATTAGAATTAATGGCATTTTCTCAAAATCATAATCAGGCCATAATTGATCTCCATTCTTATGAAATTCTTTGTATATATCTGATAGTTTATTAAACATTTCCTTATCTACTGAATTAAAATTATTATAGTTTGTATTATAGAATTTATTAATTAAAATATTTCCTGAAACAATACATAATAGTAAAATCACCAGTGAAATAATTATGATTTTTCCTTTTGATTTTAAAATATTCAAACCATCCTCTCCTTTTTCTTATGTATACTTGTATATTTAAAACTATACTACTAAAACTAAAAGAAGCTATGTTCTAAGCCATAACTAATTTTTAGATAAATTTGCATATAACTAGCTAAAAATCAATATTCTTTTAAAGCAATTTTTTAAAAATATATATGTTTATCATAATCCCTAATACAATTAACAAGAATAGAATTAAGTAACATAAATTAAGTATGTCTAAATTATTACTTAATAATATTATATTACCTTTATAGGTGCCTATAAACATTTGTGGACTTCTAAATAAATCTATAAAATTAATATTTTTTAGAATATTTAATATTCCCTCTGGTAAAAACCTAAGTTCTGATAATACTTTAAATAGTATTAAGACTACTGTTGCACCAGCTATTGAACTAACTGAATTCTTACTAAGAAAAGAACACATACTAGTAAATAAAGCTAATATTATATACAATCCTAATATTGTCATCACAGTAAGAGCTAAATATTGATTTATCGTGAAACTACCTTTTAATAAAAGTGGATTATCTGCTATTCTATAAGCTTGTAGATATCCCATATTAGAAAATCCATACTGCATAGCTGTTATTACCCCAATAACCACTATATATGTAACGTATATAAAGGTTGGAATTATTAATGATAACCCCAATTTTGAATATAGTGCATTGTATCTTTTTTTAGAGGATAATAATATACTATCTACATTTGACTCTCTCTCCTCAACATATATCTTTGAAAATATTATGAAAATTATAATACACATTGAAATGTTTAATAACGCATTAGAAATTCTAAAATAAAACATCCTATAAAACTCAAGATCTTTATATTCCTCTCCACTGTCCTTTTGTAATTTATCATAAGCCATTTCAGATAAATCCTTAGTATCCTTATCTAAATCATCATTATCTTTTAAAATACTAATTCCACTTAGGCTTTTAACATTCATATAATGACTTTTTTTCTCTTCCTCATAATTAACATGAGGATTCAAAAAAGTCATTGCTACAACATTGAAAATTAATATTGCTAAGATAGCCAAAAATGATCTATCCTTATAAATTTTTTTAAATTCCCACTTTAACATATGTTTCCTCTCTTATATGTAATTATATTTTCTCTTTAAGCTAGTTTCTACTCTTTGTAAAACTTCTAAGGGTCAATCTATAAAATAGAATTCCAAAAGCTAATGAAACAAGGATGAAAAATATATCTGCACTTATTGGTGCCCCATATCTTATAAGTTGACAACTGAACATTCCATATAAAGGAGTAAATAATATCATTTTTTGTGAGAAAAATTGAGATATACCATATATGTTACCTAAGAAAGGAATACCCATTATTAACCCACCTAATAAAAAAGGTTTTACAGCAGACTTACTTATGCTAGATAAAAACAAACCAATTTGAGCAAATAAAAAACTTCCTAGTATAAATGTTAAACACATTATCATTACCATTCCTAATACAGTTATATTAGAACCACTATTTCCAAAGTACCAAATCTCCTTTATAGGCATATTTATCCCTTGAAAACCTACTAAAATAAGAGCTTTTATAGTCATAGTTAGCAATATAGAAATACTTATTAAACTTGCAATTATGGTGTTAGCTATGCTCTTTGCTAATACTACTTTTTTATAACTCTTTGTTGTTTTGATCACTGAATCTATATTAAACCTATATTCCATAATGTAGCTTTCTGAAAATACCATAAACATTAATATTCCTATTAATGGAGCCATTAAATATATTTTTTGAAATATACTTGAATAATTATCACTTACAGTAACTCCGCCTGTAACTTGGTACACCAAAAACAATGTTGCTGCCCACATTATTAATAATCGCTTCTTTGTTATTATTTTCTTTAACTCTAAACTTAAAATTTTCCCCATTTTTTCCTCCACTTTAACTTTCAATCATAAATTTCATGTGCTTTTTATTAGGCTCTGTTTTAAATGATTATTGATTTCTATCTATACCTTTAGACCTAATTTTAATATTTAATTAAAACTAAGCTTAATGTGATATGTATTCTACTATCCATCTACTATACAAATGAAATGAATAAACTTAATGTTCCACATACTAACATAGCTAGTAAAACTACTAAAATAATTGCCACCTTAGAATTCTTCAAAATATCATCTCCTTATAACTTTTATATCTACTAGTAAATCACTCTATTTGGCATCCTCTAACTCAAAATATTCAATATACACATCTTCAAAAGTAGGCTCTTCCTCTATTAAACCCTCTATATCTGGTTTGAAATGGCTTATAAACCTAACTTTTATATAGTTTACTCCCCTTTGTATATTAACCACCTTGTATTTCTTCTGAATTATTTTTATCTCCTCTTCATCCTTTAATTTCTTACTAAATACATTTCCTCTCATCTTTTCTAACAATTCTTCACTAGTTGCCTTTAAACGTACCTTCCCATTTTTTATCATTATTATCTCTTTTGAAATCTGCTCTATATCTGAAATTATGTGAGTTGATAATATTACTATGGCTTCTTTTCCTAGGTTAGATATTAAATTTCTAAACCTATTTCTCTCCTGTGGATCTAAGCCAGCAGTTGGTTCATCTAAAACCAATATCTTAGGATCATTAAGCAAAGCCTGTGCTATTCCAACTCTTCTCTTCATACCACCTGATAGTTTGGACATCTTTCTATTTTTAACTTCATATAACCCGACTAAATTTAATAGCTCCTTAATCTTTATTTTGCTATCCTTAACATCCTTTAAGGCTGCTATATACTCCATGAACTCAATTATCTTAAAATTTTCATAGGCATCAAAATCTTGTGGTAAGTATCCTATTAAGTCTCTATACTCATCCCCTAATGACTCTATATTCTTGCCATTATATAAAATTTCGCCACTTGTAGGCTTTGTAAGAGTAACTATCTGTTTCATCAATGTTGTCTTTCCAGCACCATTGGCTCCTAACAAACCATATACCCCACAATTAAGTACTAAGTTTATATCCTCATTTGCAACTTTTTCTTTATAAACCTTTCTAAGCTTAATTATCTCTAACTTGCTCATCTAAATTCTCCTTTTATTTAAATTTAATCTTCTTAATCAAACTGACAATTTATATACTAAGGGGCTAACCTTATCTATTAATAACCTCAACCTTAACTAAACCTTAAAATTAAGTCTCTGCTTTAAACCAATGTTAATTTTAGATAGAACTGTAAGACCATCTTAATAAGCTAGTTAGAGTATTCAATAAAAATTCTCTTCGAAATTAAGTAGGTCTGAAAGGCTCTCTGAAATCAACACTCACTTAAAGCAGAGCCTTAATGAAGTTTTTAAATTCAAACAAAAAAATAGGTTTGATACCTTTTTAGATATCAAACCTATCGTTATTAAATAAAATTAGAAATCAAATGTTCCAAACTTTCCGCTTTCAAAGTCATTATATGCTTTATCTATTTCTTCCTCAGTATTCATTACAAAAGGTCCATAAGATACAACTGGTTCATTTAAAGGTTCTCCACTTAACACTAAGCATAAAGAAGTTTCAGTTATTGATTCTATCTTTATATCTCCATCTACATTATCAAAAAGAATAAAATCATTTTCTTCAAATGTTTTATTATCATTAATCCTTACTTTGCCACCAATAACTAACATACCAGTATTAAAGTTGCTAGGTTCTGATAGTGTTACTGTTCCAAAGTTCTTTAAATCAACATTATATAGATTTATTGGAGAGAAAGTACTAGCTGGTCCTTTAACACCTTTAACTTCACCTGCTATGATTTTTATTTCTCCAAAGTCATCAGGAATCTTATATATTCCCATATCATCTTTTATTATTGATTGATACTTCGCATGAGTCATCTTATCTTTTTTTGGTAGATTAACCCAAAGTTGAACCATATGTAATACTCCACCTGTTTTTGAGAACTCATCTTCATGATATTCTTTATGTAATACACCTGAACCTGCAGTCATCCATTGAACATCTCCTGGCCCTATGATTCCATGATTTCCTTTATTGTCATGGTGTTCAACTTTTCCTGCATATGCTATTGTTACAGTTTCAAAGCCTCTATGTGGGTGAGCTCCTACTCCTAACCTAACTTTTGAAGGTTCAAAATAATAAGGTGGGTTATAATCTAATAATATGAATGGTGAAAATCTTATAAGTAAATTTTCTCCTTGTGGAAAATATTGAGTTACTCTAAAGCCATCTCCAACCATATGAAAATCAGGACCTCTAAAAGCTTTTTCTATTGTTCTAAACTTATCCATACTAAAACTTCCCTTCTATTTTTAACTTATTGCATTTAAGTATACGCTTATCTATTTTAGCTCTCAAATTAGCAATATTTTGAATTTTATATTTTTTTATTTAATATTTTAAGAAATATAAAATTCCAAATAAAAGAAAAGTTGAAAAAAATATTTTTATGAATAAATTATTTCTATTTTATTAATAATATATTAACTATGTTATTTTTACTTAATATACTTCTTGCATATTTAATATTATTACTTCAAAATCTATGTATTTAATATAATAATAAAATCTTTCTTACCATATCTACACTTTTGGTTTTTAAAGAATTAATTAGCTCATTAAGTATTATCAAATCTGGATTTTTAATTATTTTCACCAAATAAAAAACGCCTAATATTTAAGCGAATACTCTTATATTTTACTATTTATTTATAAGCTTAGATTTGAAATATAATACTTTTAGAAATTACGGTTTTAAGTTATTATATTTAAGTTTCTTAAACTTGTAATATCTAATGGTTTTGAAAAATAATATCCCTGAATATAAATTTTTTCATAAAGAAATGTCTTTATTATGTCAACCTGATATTTCTCCTCTACTCCTTCAATTACAATAGATTTATTTGATAATTTACAAATCTCTAATATAAAATCAATTACTTTAATGCTGATTATGGAGTCATTCAAGCCATCAACAAAGAACTTGTCCAATTTAATAATGTTGGAATCTATTTTCTTTAATAAATCTAAATTAGAATATTCCACCCCAAAATCATCAATGGCAATAAGAATACCATTTTCTTTTAAAAACTTCATATTTTCTTGTATTTTCTCTATTTTCTCTATTTCCTCTACTCCAAACTTTTCTACAATTTCTAAACAAATAGTGTTTTCTTTTACTTTCTTTTCCTTAACTATTTTTATTATTTCATTTAAAAAGTCCAAATCTTCTATTTCTTTAAATGATACATTTAGTGAGATATAAAAGTTTTCTTTATCAACAAAATCGTATTTTTTTATAATATCATAATCTGAAATTACCCTTTTAAGTATCCACAATGTTACCTCTTGCATCATATTGCTTTCTTCAATATCTTTCAGAAAATGATATGGAGTTAATACTTCTCCATTTTTTATTAACCGTAATAAAGCTTCAAATCCCCTGACCTTTTCAGATTTAAAATCCACTATAGGTTGATAATAAAGAGTATAATTATCTTTTTTCAAATCATTCGTAATCTTTTTTTGTTTAGTTATTATTATTATTTTCTGACCCATTTTTTTAACGGAAATTATAAGTATAAGTAAAATAGATATGCTAATTAATATATTTTTAGTATTATTAAAAAAGTCACTAAAATATTTATAATATATATTATTATTTCTGTTTGATTTGTAATCTGTTGTTTTAAGAACTTTATTGATTTCACTTATTAATTCTTTATCATTCTTTTTAGCTACAATATATGTTGGTCCAGCTGAAAATCCAAAAATACTCCTAATATTTTTTCCCATATCTTTTATGTCGCTCTCTGAATTTCCTACGATAAAATCTACTTTATTTTCAATTAACAGAGATTCTGCTGCCTTATAAGATGAAATGTTAACTAATTCAACATTTATGTTTTTGTTCTTTAAGTATTTTAAAACCCACTCATTATTTGTTTCACCCTCTATATAACCCATTTTTAAACCATTTAAGGCTTTAATATTTCCATACTTTATGTTTTTATTTGTATATATAACGTACCGTTCCTCATCTATACAATCATCTGAAAATTCATAAAGCTTCTCTCTTTCTGGTGTTTTATTTATTCCAAAAACTAAATCAATTTCTCTATTTTCTAGCTGTTTTAGTGACTCTGAAATACTACAATTAACATATTCAAAGTTAAAATCTAATTTTTCAGAAAGTGATTTGACCAAATCATTATACTCCCCACATACCTTTGAATCCTTGTTAATATAAAAATATGGATAATAATCATAAAATCCTATTTTTATCATCCTTTTATTATCTTCTTTTTTTGATATTGGCATATTGTAAAAAACAAACACCATAAGAAAAACTAAGATAACTACTAATATAAAACTCTTTCTTTTTTTCATAAAATTTTCCTCCAATGCCTAGCAACTATTTTAACAAATCATTTTATATTTTACAATTTATTTGAAAACATCCCTAAAAAACTATATTTAGAAAAAATGGGTTAAATATGCTACTCCTAGAAAACAAGTCCTCTAAAGCAATTCTAAATATATTTTAAGGAGATTTTTCTACAATAGCTCTTAATTTAAAATAGATATAATAAAAATGGAACTATTATACTAGAAAGTATTTTATAGTTCCATCTTCTTCATATATATTACTATTTAAAATTTTAATCTATATTTTAAACTTTTATTTATTATCTCTATCTATTGCTGGCTGTTTGTCATAGTAATATCTTCAAAGAAATTAAGCATTCTTCCTGTAAAGAAAACATCATTTGGATATCCATAGGTATTAACAGCTTGAAGTTTAACAAATTTAGCTTCTGTTGGTTGGTTTAAATCCAACACCTTAAGATTATAGTCGTTTTTTAAGTTCCTTACTTCACCTGATTTTTTCCATTGTACTCCATCCATACTTGTATAAATATCTACATTTTTTAATATTCCATTAGTGCCACTTGGTTTATACTCTATAGAAGTAATATATCTTGCTTTATCAAACTCTACTGAATAATACTTATCTTTCTCTCCAGCCCATGTATTATGCCATCCAGTATTTAAGTTTCCATCTATAATATTTGAAGCAGCAGCATCTCCATTATTTTGTTGAGATGAATACTTGTAAAGTGATACATTTTTAAGTTGAACATACTTTCTTGTGTCTGGTTGGTTATCCTCAGTAAAGCTATACTCTACTGGCTCACTTTGCATCTTTGTTCCTGAAGCAATATATCTTACAAGAACTTTCTTATTTCCAAGTATTCTAGTATTTTCAATATCATAGTTATTCCATGTGTTACCACCATCTTCACTATATTCTAAATTACCATTGAACCCTCTAAATTGATTTTCAAGGTCATTAACATATAACTTCTTAGGTGCTTCATATTGAGTTATGTCAATTGTATAAATTTCTGAAGTTCCAACAAGTGAAATTTGAATGTCTTGCTCTTTATTTAATTTTTGAAGTTCTTCTTCGCCTAAAGTTACTTCCTTTGCATCAGTTTCCTTTTTAGTTTTCCAGCTATCTAAGCTGTATTCCCATCTTATTGTTGAATTTGAATACACATCATTAATTTTTATTTTACCTGCATTTTCTCCATCAAATGAAAATGTTGCAAGATCTATTTTATTTTGTCCTAAAAGATGGTTTGCCATGGTTTTACATGCATTAGGTTGAACAGTATCACTTTCTGTAGCCAATGTAGCTTTCTTAAGTGTTTTTGTCTTAAGCATATCAAAAATAACTTTATCTGAATCATCAGTTACATTGTTTTCTATAAGTTTCATAACATCTACAAATGGTAACGGATGAAACGCAAGTCCATCTGCCACTCTTTGAGAAAGTTTTAAATAGTCACTACTTGTTTTATTTCCTGAAACTTTGTATGCATTGATAAGCCCCACAAGAGAATCAAGATTATAATTTTGAACTTCAAGAGCTTTGTTATAAATCTCTATCTGTTTCTCCGGACTATTTTTATATACATCAGCAAGATAATTATAATATGAAGCTTGTATTAAATTATCATAATCATCAAGAGCCTTCTGAGCTAAAAGTATATAGCTTACTGAATAATATGAATCCCAGTCTTTTGAACCCCATCCTAAAGGTAATCTTTCACCTTTCTCAGATTGTACCCATCCTGAAATATCATTCTTTATACTCCATATTCCTTGTCCTTGAGAATTTTGGCTATAAGTTAAAGTAGCTGCATGACCAGGTTGTCCTAAAACAGCTGCTGGCATTCCAAAAACTTGAGAAAGATTTGCATAAGTCTTAGCTAAACCTCCACATACTGATCCTTCTTCAAATACCATCCATAATTTATTGATACCTTTTGTTCCATAGCCAGTTAATCCATCTATGTTATACTTATTATTCCATTCATCAAATTTAGATTGATCATAATATTTATCTCTACTATAATTAAACCCTGATGTATATCTTATATATGTATAAGCATCTAAATAATTTTTCCCTTGATTCTTTTTAGTTAATGCATGGTTTACTAACCAATTTATTTCTTCATCATCAATTTTGTTATCCATTACCCATCTCATAAGCTCAACCGGTAAATTTTTAAACAATTCAACATTTCCACCTTGAGCCATTAACCCATTGTTATAAAGATCTTTATATATTTCATATCTTGTACATGGATCTGAAACCTCAGCATTACCTGTCCAAAGTCTTATATCTTTTGCATGGCTAATTGATGTAGAAATAGCCATCTTTAAATATAAATTTCCATTTGTAGAATCATTAAAATCATCCTTATGTTTTTCATAAATATCTGCTAAGGCTTTAATTGAATTGGTATAACTTCCTCCCCCTTCAATCTCTCCTCCAGTAACATACATTTTAATAGCTATTTTATTATTTATAATCCAACTAATTGTATCTTCATATTTTTTGCCTAATTTTGCAACAGATTGAAGAGTATTAAACCCAACTCTATTTACAAAAGTTCTTTGAAGTAATACGTTTTCATATTCTCCCGTAATAGGTGAATTGATTTCATATTTACTTTTAATAATCTCATCATATTGTTCAACCTTTTTAATTCCAGCTAGATATTCACTACTAACATCATAATTTTCTTTCATAATTCTTGGTGATCCATAAACCGCATGATCATTACCATTAGTTCCATTATCATTTGCATAAAGTTTTAAATATTTAAATCCTTTAATATTAACATCAATAAATGCTGCATTTTTATTTCCTTTGAGAACCTCTGTTGTACTTAAATCCTTCCACTCTTTACCGTCATTAGAAACAGAAACTGTAACTTTTATTCCATTTCCTCTATCCCATTGAGCTCTATCAATACCTACATATGTAGTAAATCTAGAATAATCATTAGAATACTTAGAAATATCATATACAAGATTTGAAGTTGCATGTGCTCCTATCCCCTTGTCAAATTGAAGAGCTTCACTATCAACATTTAATGTTATTTTACCACCATCAATGTTTTGGTTCATTTTTATACTTCCCCATGAAGTATTAGACATATTTTTTATATACTCTAAATCTGATAAGAATATATAATTCTCATTATTTTTTTCCTGTGCTTGCACACTAGTTATTTCACTGTTATTCTCACTTGCTAGTACTACTACACCTTGAGAAGATAAAGAAGTTAAAAAACAAATAGTTAAAATACTACAAATAATTTTTTTCTTTTTCATATTGTCCCCCTATTAACATTAATTTCACTTTATTATATACATTTATTTATAAAAATTTAATATATTTTGTATAACTGGTCATTTTTCATGCAAAACTGGAATTAAATCTAAAATATTGAACTATATCAAAAAAAATCTTTATATCTAAAAACTTCCTTGTTTTAAATTGTCTAATTATAAGTATGAAAAAATATAAATCCTCTTATTTTTTAATTTGGGTTATGTTTTAATCTGACATAAATACCCTCTTTTTAATAATATTTATTTTAAATAAATATTAATATGCTAACATAAAAAGTTCAATATTAAATTTTCTTGTCCTTACCTTTTAAAGAGTAAAAAAAGATTATAGTCATAATACATACTATAAATTCAGTTATTACAAATGAAAACCATACTCCATTCATCTTAAATATGCTACTAAGTATAAAAACAATTGGTACAAGAAGTAAACAACTTCTTAAAATAGATACAATCATTGCTTCTTTTGCATTTGATGTGGCACTAAAAAAAGCTGCTGAAATAATATTTATACCTGCAAATATATAACCTATGAAATATATTTGCATTCCTACTGATGCTAAAATAGCAAGTTGATCATTATTTTCACTGTTAAACATAGATATAATTATATTTTTATTAAAAAATATGACTATATAAATAAGAACTGAAGCAATTATGGAAGTAATAACTGTATATTTTAGAATCAAATTCACAGATAGCATATCTTTTTTACTATAATATTTACTCGCTAATGGTTGCATTCCCTGAGATATTCCCACAAAAATTGCTGTAGCAATAAGTGCTACATTAGCTACTATTCCATATGCTGCCACACCAACATTTCCTTCTATCTTCAATATGATTAGATTAAATGTAATTAAAGCTATTGCAGATGCAAGCTCTCCAACAAATGAAGAAAAACCTAAGGAAATTATTCTTAATACTCTTGAAAAATGAATTTTACATTTTACGAGATGAAAACTTTGCTTTTTAGAAATAAAATGTGAAGATAAAATACATAAACTTATAATAGGAGAAAGTCCTGTTGCAAGAGCTGCTCCAAAAATCCCCATAGAAAGTGGAAACATAAATATATAATCTAAAATAATATTAGAAAAACTGCTTACAAGCATTGCAATCATTGATAGTTTAGGATTTTTATCATTACGAATAAAAGCAAGCAAAATATTATTCAAAATGAAAAAAGGTGAAAAACTTAAAAGTGTAGTTAAGTAGACCTGAGTAAGCGGTAAGGTTGTTTCATCAGCTCCAAGCAATATTCCTAATTGTTTAGTAAAAAATATAGCCACTACAACAAATATAAGTGATGCCACTGCTCCCATAACAATAGCATGTGTAAAAGATTTATTATTTGAATTACTCTTCTCTTGTTTGCTAATTGAAAAATCAGTTGCACCACCAATTCCTATCATAAGTCCTACACCCTGTAAAATAGAAAATATTGAAATTGAAAAATTCAGTGCAGCAATACCAACAGTTCCAAGAGCTTCTGCAACGAAAAATGTATCAGCTAAAATATAACAGGAAAGCCCTATCATTCCCATAACATTTAAGCTTACATACTTCATAAACTTTAACTTTAATTCCTTCATAATTACCTCCTAAAAATAAAAAGGTATCAGAGTATTCCTTCTCAGACCTACTGGAATACTTTGATACCTTAACATTCACCCGGTGGCGAATAATAACCATATTAAATTAATTTATTAGATTATACCATATCTTAAAGTTTATTGCAAATTTATGGAAAATAAAACCTCTATAATATCTCTTTATCAAAGATATTTATGTACTATATCTTTTTAAAAGTATTAATTGTACTGATATGAAGATTCTTCTCTTACTTTTATTGATAATAATATTTTAGAAACTAAAAATAACACTGGTAATTCTATCAATGGACCTATTATGAGAGCCAAGGATATTAAAGGTTTATCTGGAAATGCTGCAACAGCAATTGATAATGCTACTGGAGAGTTCCTAGCAAGAATAGTTAAACTTAAAGAAACACTATCTTGGTAGTTAAGTTTAATAGCTCTTTCTACTAATCTTCCAAATAAAAAGTTAATTATAAAGAACAATAATACTGGTACCAATAATATTAATAATATCTGATAGTTTTCAAGTAATACTTTTCCTTGTGAAGCAAACATTCCTATAATAGCTATGTTTAGAAAGTATCCTTGATAATCACAAGCCTTTGAAACTACTTTGTTCTCAAAGTTATCATTACCTACTTTTTTTATAATAAATTTTCTAGCCACAATTGAGAATAATAATGGAAGCATTAAGCTAAAGATTACTCCTTTGCCTAAGCTTAGAGCATCTATCTCCACGCTAGTTCCCCCTATTAATAATATGTATACTGGTAATAAAAGCAATTGTAATATTATGTTTAAAGGAAGAATAGAAGATCCTAAAGGAACATTCCCCTTAGCAATTCCAGTAAAGATTAAGTACCAATCTGTACAAGGAGTCACCATAAGCATAATAAATCCTATTAAAAGTTCTGGGTAATTACTTAAAAATAATCTACCTAAAATAAATATTATTATTGGAGTCCATACAAAATTTATAAGAACTGCAGTTGATGTAAATTTTATATTCTTAAAGGAACTCCCTATCTCTTTTAAAGGAATTTGTATAAATACTAAAAATAGCATTATTGTTAATGATGGCATTATTAAATATTCTGAATAAGTTTGTACCACATTTATTTGCCCTAGTAAAATTCCTAATAAAACCATGGCAAAAATAACAAGACTTTGAAACTTATTTACCTCTTCTATCATATTCACCTCTTTCTAATTGAAAATGTATATCACCTAAAGAATTATATCATACAATTCTATAAATAATAAACAATTTCAATATAAAGTGATTATCATTTGTAATAAATAGATTTTTAGCATTAATATGAACTCTATGTCCTTTCAATAACTCTTCACATGATAAATCTATAAAAGAAAAGTATAATCGCTTTTAACTTATCTAATAACTTCTGTATATTTATACCTATATACTGCTCTTTGAAGTCTTGTTTCTATTCAGTTTTTATAATAATTTGAAATTGTTGTATAATTAGGTAATAATTCAACAACTAATTATTCCTACAAAATAATTTTTAAGGAGATAAAATAATGATAGATAGACATTTTACAGTTTCAGTATTTATAGTATGTAAAGATAAGGTGTTGTTACATTTACATAAAAAAGCTAAAAAAATACTTCCTTTAGGTGGACATATAGAGTTGAATGAGCTTCCAGAAGAGGCATGTATTCGTGAATCAAAAGAAGAAGCAGGATTAAAAATAAATTTGTATAATCCCATAGATATAGCACTAAAAAAATCATGTGACTTATCAGGAGAAAAGCTACTAATAAATCCTATGCACACAATTTTTGGTGATGTAAATACTAATCATTCACATATAGACTTTGTTTATTATGCAACTACCAACTCTTTTAAAACATGCCCTGAAATTGAAGAATCTAAAATACTTAAATGGTACAATAAAGAAGAGCTAAATAATTCAACTAACATACAAGCGAATATTTTAACTATGGCCAATGAAGCCTTGGAGTTGTTAGGTGAAAAATAATTTAATGACTATTTCTTAAATGAATATTGATATATAAATATAATAAAAGTGGACAAATGAATGAAAATAGAGTAATAAATTTCAATATTATTACTCTATTTATATTTATTTAGTTACACTATAATATTATTATTTTAATTTCATATGCAGTATAGAGAATGGATTTCCCTGTTCGTCTAACTCAGATTTTTTAAAGACTTTAAACCTCATATATTTATAAAAGCCTACTGCTTGTGGATTTTGCTCATTTACATCTACATAATTTACATTTAACTCTTTTATTGCATATTCTACAAGTCTTTTTCCAACTCCGTTTCCTCTACTTTCATTACTTACAAATAACATTTCAATTTTAAAATCATATATCCCCATAAAAGCTTTTATAATACCATTTTTGTCTCTTACACATAAAAGTCTACTAACATATTTAGCACCTTCTATAACTTGAGGTTTTATTGAGATTATATCTTCTTTACTTAAAAAGTCATGTGTTGCTCTTACTGATGATTCCCATGTATCTAGTATTTATTCCATATCCTTATTATTAATACTGTTTAAATCTTCAATTTTTATCACTTAACAATTCCTCCTAAGTAAGTATTCTCCTTAATATTATATATTAAATAAAATTTGAAAAGATAACACTTACCTTCTTTATTAATTATATTATAATATCATAAATTAAATTCTAAAACTAAATGTCCACTAAAACAGATGTTTTTGTGAACACTTTAAATAGTAAAATAACATTACTGGTAAATTCTTATTTTTTAGTTTATTCTATATTATTTTAATTTATCTAACTTCTAAACTTATTATCACTTTATATATGACATGTCGCTCATTCGCTTAATAAATCTTTTTCCATCAACTGTTTCTTGCATAAAAGTAACTCCACCAGCTAACCCAAATATTTCACTTCTATTAAGCATTTCAATATTCATTCCTAACCACATTGTATTAAATACGCTAAGTAGATCTCCATGGGAAACGATAATTATATTCTCATGTTCATTTGTCATTAACTTATTAAAAAAAGGTAATAACCTATTCCACTCATCTCTTCTACTTTCTGCATCGGAAAACATTTTATCATCAATAGATTTTTCTTGTGTTTCAATATTTTCTTTCAACCACTGTACTGATTTCCCAACACATTTTCCAAGATTTCTTTCTCTTAACTCAGTAACAAAAATCGGTTCAACCTCTAAATGCTTGCCTATAATTTTTGCTGTATTCTTAGCTCTTAATAAATCAGAAGAATATATTACATACTTTTTATTTGCTAACTCTTTTGATAGATTTCTTCCAATATTATTTGCTTGTTGTATTCCTAGCTCTGATAAATCCCAATCAGTCCAAGATCCAACCATTCCATTAGTGTGATGTATAGACTGTGTATGTTGGATAGTTATTATATTTTTCATTTACTACTCTCCCAAATTTATTTAAAGTTGTCCTATTCAGACTCTATATCTAAGTTCTACTTTTATTAAGTATAAATCACTACTTTCCTAATACTATATCCTTTTAATTAATCATATCAAAAAAGCATATTGGAAACAATTAACACAAGGTAAAACTTACTTGGAATAAATACTTTTAATAAAGTTTACATGAAGTTGAAATTTCAAAAAGTATCTTTATGGTAAAATTTTAGTATAAGTATATGGATTAGTAGGGAATTATCTAAGCTCTAACACAATACTTATAAATAACATGAATAAATATTTTAATAACTTTAGAATTAATAAATTCTTATACAGAAGATTTTATCTTTTAACTTAAAATTATATATAAAAAGGAGACTTTCTATGGGTATTGAAAATAATAATAATATTCTTAACATTGTAAACTTAAAAGATGGTAAAAATTTAATATTGAGAAAACCATTAGAAGATGATGCTGAAAACATAATTAAGTATCTTAATACTGTAGGTGGAGAAAGTAATAATCTACTTTTTGGTAAGGGGGAGTTTCATTTTACAGTGGAACAGGAAAAAGCTTATATTGAAGAAATAAATCAAAGTTCTAATTCTCTTATGTTACTAGGAACTATTAATGATGAAATAGTAAGTATATCTCAAATAAGTACCTCTAATAGAAAAAGAATATGCCATAATAGTGAAATAGCAATATCAGTTAGAAAAGACTATTGGAATATTGGAGTTGGAAGTGCTGTTATGGAGGAACTTATAAGATTTGCTAAAGATAAGAAATCAATTAAGACTATTAGCCTTGGTGTTAGAGAATCTAACAATAATGCCATTAAACTATATGAGAAATATGGCTTTAAGAAAATAGGTGTTCATGAGAATTATTTTAACATTGATGGTGTTTATTATGATGAAATATTAATGGATTTATCTCTTTAGAATCAAATGTTTGATAATAAAAGGGAGCTGTGTCAAAACTTCAATATAAAACTTATTTAATATATTTCTTTCAATAAAGTTTATATACAGTTAAAATTTCAAGAATTATTCTATGATAAAATTATATACAATAGAATTTATGAAAAGAAGGTGATTATATTCCAAATAATGTAATATTTATAATTGAGATTATCAGTTTAATTATTGCTATTCTAATATTAAAAGGAATTCAATATTATCATTTTTTTAGAAATAATGATAATCTCTATGTTTTAATAAAGAAAAAAACTTATATATTTTCAATGATGTCTTTTTTTCTATTACTTTTAAATCTATATTGCATTATCTTTAAAGCTTTTCTAATACCATTCTTAGTAGAATTAATGTTTGTGAATATAGCTATAGGTAATCTTTTAAAAGTAACTGATATAGTAAAAAAGAATTTTTTAGTTAAAAATTTAGATAAAGGCTTATTTATAAAGGTATTAATTGCTTATAAATTGCCTTTAATAGCTTCATTGTTAATTTTAATTGAAGTACTTTTTTCTCTTTATCTTTATCCTAATATACTAATACCTATTACTATTATATTTATTATTTTTGGATTATATTTTTTAATGGCTGTAAGGAAAGCAAAAAAACAGTAGTATTATTTTACTACTGATTTTTTATTATTCTCTAAAATATAGCTATATTTTCTACTTCATATTTTGTGGTAAGTACACAACTATTCTTGTGCCTATTCCTTTTCTGCTTAAAACACTAAAGTACCCTTTGTGGTTATCAATTATCCATTTTGCTATAGAAAGTCCAAGACCTGTTCCTCCATTTTTTCTAACTCTTGCTGTATCAGCTCTAAAAAAACGTTCAAATATGTGTGGTATATCACTCTCATCCATACCTATTCCATTATCCTGAATAGAAAAATAAGCTTCTCCTTTAGAATTTTTTCCTACCCTAAGTGTTATTGCTTCTCCCTTTTCTGTGTATTTAGCTGCATTTTCAACTAGTATTCTTGCAGTCTGCTTAAGGAGAGTCATATCACCCTGAACGGTTATATTCTCTGATTTAATGTAGTTATATACATGGTTTTTATCTATCATCTTAGACTCTTCAAAAACTTCATCCATCATATCATTAAGTGAAAATTCCTTTATGGTAAGCTGAGTTTTTCCATTAATACCTCTAGCTAAGAATAATAACTGCTCCACTAGATTTTTCATATTTTCAGATTCAGTTTTTATTGCTGCAATAGATTCCTCCAAGACACTCTCATCATTTTTTCCCCAACGATCTAGCATATTTGCATATCCTTGAATTACAGAAATAGGTGTTCTAAGTTCATGGGATGCATCTGAAACAAACCTTGCCTGCTGCCTATAGGAATCCCTCATTCTATCTAAAAGCTTGTTTATTGCATCCTCTAACCCCTGAAGCTCACTATCACCCATGTGTATTCTTTCATCAGATGTTACAGGACTTATTTTTGATATGGCATCTTCAAGACTTTGGAATTTTTCCTCATCAAAGTCCATATTACTAAGTCTACTTGCTGTTTCTGCTATTTCATTAAGTGGTTTTAAGACCTTTCTAATCTTCGCTGTGCCAAATATTATTTCTTCTAATAAAAATATTCCTTCTACTATGCCTAAAATTATTATTATTTTTCTAAGAGTATATAAAAAAGTGCTAGCTTCTTTAACCATGGTCTTTCCATCATTCCAAACAACTGTATAGTTTGAAGTTTCTATAGGGAAAAAGTTAAATGACCTTTGTGCATTTTCTACTAATTTCCCATAGAAATCTTTTTCAGATTGAATACACCAAAGACCAACTAAAATAATCATTAAACATATATCAATTGCAAGAAATCTAAAGAATAAATCTCTAACAGAAATAGCATTAATCTTTATTGCAATAGAGGTAACATTTTTAGGTTTATTCTTATTACTCATCTTTTATTACGTATCCTACACCACGTACTGTAGTTATTATTTTAACTTTGAAGACATCATCAATCTTTGTTCTTAAATATCTTACGTAAACATCTATTACATTTGTTTCTCCAACATAGTTATAACCACATACTTTCTCTATAAGCACGTCTCTAGTTAATACTATATTTTTGTTTTCCATTAATATTTGCAGCAAAGTAAACTCTCTATTAGTTAATTCTATTTCTGTGCCATCATACATTACCTTATGTCTCATTTTATCTAAGGTTAATAAACCACAGCTTATTACATCTTCATCTTTTTTCACTGTAACTACTCTCTTTTTAAGAGCTGTTCTTATTCTTGCAAGTAATTCTTCTATGGCAAAGGGCTTTGTTATATAATCATCTGCTCCAGCATCAAGGCCTGAAACCTTATCCATTACAGCATCCCTTGCAGTAAGCATTATAATAGGAACCTCAGAAACTCTTCTGATTCTTCTTAATACCTCAAGTCCATTGATTTCAGGAAGCATAACATCAAGAATAACTAAGTCAGCTTCTCCTCTTTCTGCAATTTCAAGACCTGTTCTACCATTGTTTGCTTTTATTACTTTGTATCCTTCATGAATTAGCTCTAATTCTATGAATCTTGCTATTTTTTCTTCATCTTCAACAATTAAAATCTTAACCATTAATTAACCCCCTTAAGCGAAAACTCTTTTTAGGTCCGTGTTGATTTTAAATAGCACTTCAAACCTAATTACAGTTCTATTTTAAATTAACATCCTTTCAAAATATAGACTAAGTAAAATTTTAAATTTACTACTTTATTAATTGAAGTTACACAACGTGCACTCCTATGAACGCATGTGAATAGTGAGTTTCCTCTTTTAATTTTAAATAGGTATTAATTCAATATTTTAAGTTCATAACTCTAAATTAAATACTTTAACTCTTATGAATGTTTATGGTGTGTATGGTCAGTAAATTTTCTTTTTATGTCTTTAACTACTTTTGATATTTCATTAAATACTTTGTTTATTTTATCTACATTAACCTTTTTAGAAGATACCAAGAATTCTACATCAAAGAATAGTCCAACAATCATTAGAGGTATAATCATCCAGAATGCAAAAAATAAAAGTAGAATTAATACAGTAAATGGAATCTTTAAAAGCACCTTATTACTTTTTATTATTTCAATGAAGATATTATTGCAGGTATCTATTGCTTTACATATGGCTTCAAAAATCCCTTCAAAATTATTTTTACTTTCAGAATTATTCTTCTTTTTATCTTCTTTAAGATTAACTACTTCTCCATGTTCAGTGTAACTTTCTTTAGATTCATTGGTATAAAATATGCTAACTGAAGGCTTTTTCACTTTTCCATGCTTTTCTAAATATAGCATAGCCTCTAGCATATCCCAATTACTGTTTTCTAAAGCCTTTTTTGCCTCTTCATAACTTATATTAGCTTTATCTCTTAATTTATCTACAAGTTTAAGCTTTTCCATAAATGATCCTCCATATTTACTGAAGCGCACTACTCCTATATTGGTAGCCAAACTTTAAAACCTCATTTTAATTCTCTTCATAATAATTAAATTATACCATCCCCTTAATATTTCCACACCACAAAAATAAAGGAGCTATATCAAAATAACTTGTTAATAAAACTTTATAAATAATATGAAGAGAATATCTGAATGAACTTTAGAATTTAAGCTATTACGTAGAATAATTTGCGTTAAGAAGCGAAGCATCGTATTAATAGGAATACAATGTCACTTATATTCCATTGCATAAGTTCAAATTGCCAAATTAAAATTTGGATTTTCACTTAAGTTCTGAGCTTTAGCAAATTATTCGAAGTAATGGCTATAATTAATGACTACAATGTAACTAAAGTTCCATTGTATAAGTTCAAGAATCTAAATTAAAATTTAGACTTTCACTTAAAATTCAGTAATTCTCGGAATATATTTATAAAGTTTTATATAAAAGTTTTGATGTAGCTCCTTTAATAGTACTATCTAAAAACTATTTTTCATATCCTTCTTTGAAATCTTTTTTGATATGATCTGCTGATTTTGATACTTCTTCAAAAATGTTGTTTACTCCCTCATAATTAAAGTTAGGGCCTGAAATTGAGTATTTATATCCACAGAATAAACCTATGATTAATAATACTATAGTTGGTACTGATAAGAATATTAAGAAAAGTATTGATATTGTTAAAGATATTCTTATTGGCTTTTGATCCTCTTTTCTAATCTCAAGGAAATTTTTAGTTCCTTTTCTTATAACCTTACCTATAAATTTAAACATTCTTCCAACAATTTCTCCAATACCACCATATTTCTCATCCTGCTTTTTCTTATCTTCTTTTTCCTCTTGCTTCCCTTCCATTACTTCCACTACAGTGATGGCTGTAACTTCATTATTTTCTACTTTTCCTCTTCTCTCTAAGTAAACAATAGCGTCTAAAAGATCCCAATTACATTTTTCTAGCACTTCTTGTGCCTCTTCTGGACTTATATTAGCCTTTCTGACTAAAGTATTAATCATTTCATTTCTTTCCATCTATATTACCTCCACGAATTTATTCATTATTCATCTTGGTTATATAATACTTTTAGAAAATTAATCTAAAATATAAGAAAGATTAAAATTAGATTAAAAATTAACTTAATTTATTAATTTCATCTGTTATTAATGATTTTGATATATACATGGCTTTTATTAGTTTATTAAATCTATTGTAATTAGAAGTGCCCTCTTCAAATTTCGATTGTGCTTTTTCACATTTATTAATAATCGAAGATATAGGTGGACGTGCTTTTGTTAAATCTTCCTTTGTATATTTGCCCATAATATCCTCATTTGTTATTAATGCTTTTGAAATGTATAGAGCCTTTAATCTATTCTTAAGTAATGTGTGTTGTGATGTACCCTCTGCAAACTTAGGCTGCATTTTTTCACATCTACTAATAGTGGAAGATACAACTTGTAGTGCATCCTTCAATTCTTCTCTTGTGTATTTTTCCATAGGACTCCCCTCCTGAAACTACTTATTTTATTACATTAGTTAACTATACTATAAATTTCTTTATATATCATAAACTTTTCATAAATTAAGCTTTAATCCTCTTAGTTTACTCCTCTTTTCTTTCATCATCTTTACCAATATGTTGTATTCCAATGTATATAAGGTTTATTAGCTCAGTTAGTGTTGTCCACTGTGATTCATTTGAATCTAGATAATAATAGTTTTTTGTTCCTTCTCTACGTACATTCACAATTTCTGCTTCTTTCAGTATTTTAAGATGATGAGATACAGCAGGTCGAGAAAGATGTGTTTTCTCTGTAATCTCTCCAACTCTAATCCCATTAAAGTCGCTCTCTAAAAGTGTAAGCAAAATCAATTGTCTAGTTTCATCGCCTATAGCAGAAATAGCTTTACGACATATTTTAAATTTTGATGTTATTTCATTTAATCTTTCCTGACATTCTTTTTCCATAAACTTCTCCTAACATTTATAAATATCTAACCGCAGCTTCCTCTTTTGGTGCAGTACGTATATATTTCACATCTGGATATCCAAGCACTAAAGTTGTCACCACATTATCCTTATGTTTTAGATTTAAAAGTCTACGTAGCTTTGGTGAGTATTTTACTACAGTTGTAAAAAATCCACTATATAATACACCCAAGCCACAAGACTCAGCCATTAAAGCCATGTTTGCTGCTGCAAGTGAACCACTTATTTTATCCTTTGTTACTACCATTATTACTATAGGAGCTTTCTTGAAAAAGAAGTTATCATCAATTGTAACCTCTTTTGCACTTTTCATAAAAAAGCTTGCAATTGGTTGTATTCTTTTAAAAAATTGTACTGCAACTTCCTCATACTTTCCTTTATCTTTACCTAAAACAATGTATGATATATCCTGTGCATTTTTAGCACTAGGTGTTAATCTACCCGCTTCAATAATTTTCTCTACAATTTCTGAAGGAACTTCTTTATTTTTAAAGTGACGAATTGTTCTTCTTGTTTTAAGAGCCATTAACAATTCATTTGGATTTAAAGTAGTTTGTTCCGTAAATTCCATTGGTTTTTCCTTAAATCCAGTTAATGTGATAGCTGCTTTTGGACATATTGCTTCACAATGACCACATTTTATACAAAGTTGGTCTTTTATTACTGCCTTTTTTTCTTTAATAATTATATTATTTGCTGGACAATCCTTTTTACAAAGACCACATCCAATACAAAGATTTTTATTAACTTCAATTATATGTTCTTCTTTCATAATATATCCATCTCCCTTTGGTTTATTTATTTAAACCATTATAGCAGATAGTTATTTTTTTATGTTTATTGGTAAAGAATTTGTTTACCATTAAATTTTGAAAATATATTTTTACAATAACTATATATAGAATCTTTCCTGTTATTTTACTTAATCACTATATAAAAATTTTTAAAAATAAAAAAATAGTAGCCCAATCTTGTAATCGAAAGGCTACTATTTTTTATTACCTACATTTAGGTATCTAATACCTTGTGAATATAATCAATAGTTTCTAATAAATTTTAACTATAGTAAATACCCTATATAATAATTTTTTATCTCTGAATCTTTGCTATATCCTAAAAATTTTACTTTAAAGCGTTATTTAATAATTTATGGAATTCATCATTATCCTTTAAAAAATCTAATTCATCACTCTTATCATTTTTTAGCATGCTTATAAAGTTTGAAAGAAGTTGTTCATTAAATCCATCCTCATTTTCCTTAGTCTTTATGTGCTTATATAATTTAGATTTTGATGGATCCCACTTCTTGCTCATTGAATCTAATGTTTTCTTTAATATAGGTAAAAAGTTATCTACATCTTTTTCTGACTTATATAATTCAAAATAACCAATATGTGAATTGTATTCCCATAGATCATATAACTTTGTTGTCTTTTCTGAAATTTCTGCAAAGTGCTTAGCATCCTCATTGCGCCCTTCTTTTAATGCTATTTCCATCATAGCCATTAAACTAGTGAATATATCAGTTGTAGCTGAAAGTAACTTATGTTCAAAAAGCTCAGCAGCCTTTTGAAATTCACCAGATTTACTATAAATATTTCCTTGTAATTGCTTCTTATCATAAGTAATATCAGGCAATTTATCAATGCACTCTTGTGCTTTTTCATACTCTTTTCTTCCTAAATATATATTTATAAGCATAGAAACTGCTTGATTTCTAATCTCTATATCATCACTTTTTGTAACCTTAACATAAAACTCTTCTATTTGCTTTTCGTATTTTTCTCTATTCTCAGTACCAAACATGTACATACTTCCCTGCAAAACTGTAGCAACTGTCAAAATTAATTTATCACAAGTAGGATACTCATAGATTTTATCTATGGCTTTTTCAAAAGCTATATCAAATCCATCATTACTTGCTATTTTTACTAGCTCATTTACAAAAATACATATTTCTTGTTCCGATAAATCTTCCTTAAATGAAAGTAATGTATTTAAATCAACTCTTAGAAGTCTTGCTAAAGCTGGTAATATGGTTATATCAGGATAGCAAGTCCCCTTCTCCCATTTATTCACTGCTGGAGTTGATACTCCAAGATACATAGCAACTTGCTCTTGAGTTAACCCTTGAGCATTTCTCTTTTCTTTTATAACCTGATTTATTCTCATTATAATATCTACTCCTTGTTTGGATAATAATAACAAAAGCTTTTGATATTACTATTTTATCAAGGGAGATACTCCTCTACAATTGAATAATAGTTAATTTAAAATTAAATAACTTAACTATAAGTTAAGTTGTTAAGGGGTAGACTCAATTATTCCTAATTAACATACTTCAATGCTAAATTATCTAGTTCTGCTTTTAATTTTGATTTATTAAGCTTTGCTGCTATTGGTGAAAACATCTCTATTGCTTCTTTGGCTTTCTCTCTCCATTTTTCAGGTTCAGTAAATTGAATTGTTCTCATATTATGAAGGCGATCTGCTAATCTAATTAAACTAACACTATCATAAAAATCATCTTCCTCTTTTATTTCCAAAGATGGATCATAAGCTTTTGTTGTATTCTCTATGATTTTTGCTAATGATGGTGAAAAAGTCTCCTCTACCATTTTTAATGTAACTGGAGTTTTTTCCTCCATAATATCATGTAATAATCCTGCTATTATTGTTTCCTCATCAGTTTCCATTTCAGCTAATATAATAGCTACATTAATAGAGTGAGTAACATAGTCTTCATCTGATTTTCTTTTTTGATTTTTATGAGCAAGACAAGCTAAGTGGTATGCTTTCTCTAACCTAGTAAAATCATTAAACAATTTATTTTCTTCAACACTTTTAACTAACTGATTATATAGTTCTTCAGGCTCTTTATAATACTCTGTATGTTTTAAAAACATATTTGCATTCTCATAAATTTTATCCATATAATACTCTCCTCCATTCTCTATTTGAACTTTTTTTATATCAAATAATTTAATACCTGCTGGAGAAAATCCATACTTTTTACGAAAAGCTTTTGTAAAGCCATTATTTGTTTCATATCCGTATTTTATTGCAACATCAAGTATCCTTTCTCCTAAAATAATATCTTCTACAGCCTTTAAAAGTCTTCTATCTTTAAGGTATTCCATAATAGATACTCCCATTTCCTCTTTAAATATCCTTGAAAAATGATATGTGGAATATCCCATTACTTTTGCTATTTCATCTGATGTTAAAGACTCTGTAATATGATCTTCAATATATTTAACACATGAAAATATGCATTCTGAATGTTTCATTTTTATTCTCCTCTTGATTCCCAGCTAGTAATTATATTATAAAATCTATTTACCTTTAATACAGTTCCATTTTTGCTATAATAAAAACTGCCTTTAATAATATATAATCTAAAAAAACTTAGTTATATTTTCTATTAAAGACAGTTTATATTTTTAATTATATAAGTTTTAAAATTATTTGCCCAGTTTTTTTGGATTAAGAAAATCATTATACTAGTAATAAAACTTAAACTTCTTTATTTAATGCTATTTATCATATCAGTAATTATATCTTTTTCAATACCATCTTCCGAAGAATTAGTACTAATAGCAAATGTGAAATCTTTATTTGTCCATTTAGCAACATTGACTTTGTCGTTATTACCTTTTGTACTAACCTCTAATCCATTAATCGTCATAGTATTAATTTCATTATATTTATTATAGTCACCACTAATATCATCTTTCCCTTCAGCCTGACGGAAAAATATTTTGCTTTCTTCATTTAAATAAATTATTCCCATACACTTATCATCTATAGTATAAATGGCATTTTGAACATATCCCTCAGGAATAATCTTACGTATTGTAGCTTTAAACCCTACTATTTTTTCTGCATCCTTAAGTGTTTTACACTCTTTAAGAGTATTAGAGTTTTCTGTGACATTTTCACTAATAGCTCTTTTTGTACTTTTTTCTTCTGATTTTTTTTAGACCATTTCCACAAGAAGTAATAGATAATGCTATAGTTCCACAAACTACAAAAGCAATAAATCTTTTCATATTATAAATTCTCCTCATTACTAAAAATTTATAACTATTTTTTAGCTATATACTATATACAATTACTATGTTAAAACAACTTATTTTCATTCTTAGTTTTAAATATAATAAATTAGTATATTTTACAGATATTCTGTCTCCTTTATTTATATAATCTAATAAATCATAATTTA
Organism: Clostridium sp. LIBA-8841; assembly: GCF_034439435.1. Lineage (GTDB taxonomy): Bacteria > Bacillota > Clostridia > Clostridiales > Clostridiaceae > Sarcina. Next base: position 538,609 of record NZ_JAPCKJ010000002.1, read on the forward strand.
TAATTTTATTTACTTTTCTTAACTATTTAATTTCAATAGTTACAGCTGTCTTATATATTAATTTATAATAATATTAACTTATATTAGTTGAATATAGTTTTCTAATTTTAATTTTTATATAATCTAATCTATTGATAATTTTTTTCTTTTACTAACATATTTATTTTTTCTAGTTTTTTTGTAGATGACTCAAAATTCTCTAACAATATTCCCATATAAAGCATATCTACAATTGCTAATTGTGATATACGTGAAACCATTGTTTCACTATAAAATGTTGTTTCTACATCACCAGTATAAAAAACAATATCTGCATAATCAGAAATAGCTGATGCCCTAAAGTTTGTTAATGCAATTGTCTTAGCTCCAGCTTCTTTTGCAATTTTTAATACATTTACTGTATCTATTGTGTTACCAGAATGAGATATGGCAATAGCAACATCTTTATCAGTTAAGTGACTTGCATAAATTTGTTGCACATGATTATCTGGATATGATCTGCAATTTAGTCCTATACGAATTAATTTATTCATGATGTCACTTGCGATGCTCCCAGAGTTACCTACACCATAAACATCTATAATATTAGCATTACATATTAGCTCAATTGCCTTCCTATATTTTTCAAAATCAATTAATTTCAATGTATCTTCTAAGGCTTTTATTGTAATTCCTATCATTTTCTGTGGTATATCTTCTAATTTTTCATCTTTATTAATGTGTAAGTCTACCAGTAAATTAGGTTCACTTTTTTCAGATACAGATTTTCTACCCCAATCTTTCATTAAATTCATTTTAAATTCACTATATCCAGTGCATCCTATTTTTTTCACAAATCTAATAATAGTAGGTTCACTTACACCTATTTCTGTAGATAATTTATTTAATGACATTGTTGATATAGCATAACCATTTGACAAAACAAAATCTGCAACTTTTTTCTCTGAAGAACTTAAGGTATTATATAAACTCTTTATTTTTTGCTCATATGATTCATTATTTTCCAATTTATACACATCCTCAATTTTAGTAGTTTTATTAATTATATCTTATAACGCAGTAGTAAAACTACTAAAATTATTGATATTATTATTTTTATATAAATCTAACAAAATTTATTTTCTATAGCAAAACAATAAGAATATTTCCTAACATAAAAATCCGTCTTAAATATTTTGTCCCTTGTCACTGTTATTGTATAGTAGCTATTTCACTTTTTAAATAGTTTTACTACAAATTATTATTGACAAAGTAGTAAAACTACAATAAACTTTAATCAAAGGAGGGTGCTTAAATAGTATTTAAAAATTTTATGAATACTAAGTATAAAATTAAGCACTGTAAGAAGATATGAAACCAACAAAAAAAGCTATTGAAATGACAATGGAAGAATTAGGTGCTTATATTGATCAATCCGTTTTAAAACCTGAGTTTACTCAAGAAGAAATAAGAAAATATATTCAAGAAGGAATAGATTACAAGTGTAAAACAGTTTGTATAAATCCATCATCAATTGAAATAGCAAAGGAATTAACCAAAGGAACAAAAACAGGTATATGTGTAGTTTGCGATTTCCCATTTGGTACATCAACTACAAAATCAAAAGTGAGACAAGCTGAAGATTGCTGTTCTTATGGAATCGAAGAATTAGACATAGTTGCTAATTATGGATGGATTAGAAGTGGACTTTGGGATAAAGTTACATCAGATATTAAAGCAGTTGTAGATGTATGCCACAAATATAGTGTTATTGTTAAGGTTATTTTTGAAACAGATGCATTAAACGTTGAGCAGGTTAAAAAGGCTACAGAAGCAGCAATTTCAGCAGGTGCTGACTTTATTAAAACATCGACTGGATTCCTAACTGGTTTTGAATCAAATGGAGCGACACCAGAAATAATCCAAGTAATGATGGATACTGCAAAAGGTCGTTGTAAAGTAAAGGGGTCTGGTGCAATAAGAACACAAGAACACTTTTTTAGATTAATTGATATGGGAATTGATCGTATGGGAATTGGATATAAATCAACTTCAATTGTTTTAGGTATCTCAAATAAAGAAGTATCTAACAATGAAATTTATTAAATAACATAAAGATAAATCCACGAGTCTCATTTTCTAGAGTTCGTAGATTTAATAGGTACTTTAATATTGATTAAAACTCCTTTTATATTAAAAATGTCTATTTAACTATTATCTTTATCATAAATTAATTTTCACTTATATTAATTTATGTATTATAATTTTATCTTTTTATAATTATTTAACAAATACTATAAGAAAAAGTTCCTTAACTACATTAAAGCTTGTTGTTGAGGAACTTTATATTATACATATTATTTTATATATTCAATTGTCCAATTTTAGTAAAATGCTCTACTATTTGTGATATATTTTATCTTATATTAAGTAAAAACATTCTTATTTCTCTTCTATACCTTAGTCAAACACAGTTTCCCAATTATGATCTTTGGATGCTAAAAAGCACATTTGAATTTGAGATTCATTGTTTTTCTCTAAGGCTAAATTAGGTAATTCATCTAGTGCAAAAAACTTACTTTCAGAGGTTTCAATGTTGAGCTTAAATTCTCCACCTACTAACTTACAAAGTACAAAGACCTTACATATTCCATATGCATATCTTGGTATATTATGTTTGTTTCTATCTTGGACAGCTATTATTTTGCTTGGAATAACATCAAGTCCTGCTTCTTCTTTTACTTCTTTAATTGTATTTGAATAAATAGATTGATTAACGTCAACCCATCCTCCTGGTAAAGACCAAGTGTTTGTGCTTGATTCTTTTACTAGTAATATTTTATTGTCTTTAAAGATTGCTGCTCTTGTGTCTAACTTAGGTGTTTGGAAGCCAGTTTCATTGCAAAATAAATCATTTACTTTTTCAAAGTTTAATGCTGTCTTTGCAGCAACAATTTCGCATGATATCTCACGAATCCTTTGAAATCTTTCTAAGTCAAAGGAATCCTTTGAGTATGTTAGTCCAACTTGTGCTAAGTACTGTAACTCTATAGCCCAATCTAGCCAATCTTTATTTGCTTTATATTTTTCAATTAAAATATCTAGAATTTCTTTGGGCTCTTTTAACCTATAAGTTGCTTCTATTTTTTCTGCATCATTTGCTCCCCATAATGCTAATGCAGAGTCAACACCTGCATTTTTAGCACACTGCATATCATAAATTGAATCACCAATGTAAATTACATCGCTTTTTTTAGCATTAGTTATTTCTAAATACTTTTCCATTGGCTCTCCATCTGGTTTATGCTTCATAGTATCATCAGCACAAATTACTGCATCAAAATATGGATGTATCCCAAATCTTAAAAAGTCATCTTCATATTCCTTTTTAGTCTTAGATGTTATAATTCCTAGCTTTATACCATTTGACTTCAAGGCTTGTACTATCTGTCTTACCTGAACAAAAAGGTCTACTTCATCAGAATAATCATTAAAGTAGTTATTCCACCTTTCCTCTACCCCTTCAAAGTCTTCAATTTCTAACTTTTCTAAAGCATATTTGCCTGGAATACCTAGTGAAAATCTTAAATCATCTAAATTCTTTCTTATGCCTTTCTCTTCTAATACAATTTTTTGCAATGATTTTAGAATAGCACTCTCTGAATCTATTAAAGTGCCATCAATATCAAATACTACATGTGAATATCTCATATAATCTCCCCCAATTTAATTTTTACTATCAATTAAGTTAATTGCAATTTTGCCTAATCCATACTCATAGTCACTTATGAATTCATCAGATAAAATAAGCTCTGGCATTACTTCTTGCGGAACCCTAAGCTTACAATAATCTATTATTTCTTCTAATTTATCTGATATAAATAAATTATTGTATATTACTATTAAATTAGGATTCACCAAGGCTATATATGATTGAATTATTTTGCCATAATACTCAACAATATCAATTCCATGAAAGCCCTTTTTACAATAACTTAAATTATTATCATCTATAGGAAGATAATGTATCTCTCCAGCAAAGCTAGTTGCACCTTTCCACACCTTGCCGCCAAAGATCATTCCTGCACCTACTCCATTATCACCCATATATATGTTAACAATTACTTCTTTGTCTTTATTATTATGTCTTTCCCAGTATCCATTAATTGCAACATTCATATCATTTTCTATTTCTATAGGTATATTGTATTTTTCTTTAAAATATTTAATTATATCTACCTCTTTTAGCTCTTCATATTCTAAGTATGATTCTACTTTCCCATTAACAACATTACTTGCAATACCAATTACTATACTTGCTAACTGAGAATACTTAGATTTTGTTAAAGATACTATACCATCGATTTGTTCAACTATACTATTTTTTAATACTACAGTTTCAGAATCTATTTTATTTCTGCAGAAATCATTTAATATCCAATTTATTTTATTACCTTCTAAATATAATAATAAAGAAACTGCATACATTGGATTAAGACTATATTTTTTTGCACATCTTCCACCTAATGAGCTTTTTAATCCAACCTCAATTACTTCTTCTTTTTCAATTAAGTGTTCTATGATTGTACTAACAGTTGGAAAGCTTAATCCTGTATATTTAGCTATATCTGTTTTGCTCATAGATTCATTTTCTTTTAATACTTCATAGATGGTTTTAATATTTAAACTTTTTATAGTCACTGAATTTGCCATTTATTTTAAGTCCTCCAAACTTTTTAAAACAGTTTTAAAAAGTGTTTTAATAATTTAATTTAAACAGTTTCTATTTTAATTGTCAATATTAGATCTTTATTTTTTAATTAATTTATATTTCCTTAGTAATATTAAAATAAGCTAATGATATCAACACATATCATTAGCTTATTTTAATATTTTTCAAACTTCTTTTAATTTTATTTCTCCATAAAAATTCTTCACTATAATTCATTATAAAATAAAATTAGGTATCCTCGTGATTCATCTAGTTTTAAATATTTATTACAAATTCAAACTAAATTTTATAAGCCTTTCTTAATTCACTTATGATACTACAAAATAAGTATCAATATATGCTGTCATCTGATCTCCTAAATTAAGATAATAATATACAGGTATTAGATAACTTGAATAAAATAGTTTTTTAGCATCTATTTTTTGCTCTTGTAATGAATTTATTAAGTTTTGCTGCTGCCTTAAACTTATAATATAACTTTCAGCTATAAATAAAACTTGTTCAGAGAAAAATACATCTGAAAAAGAATCTCTATATGTGGTTATATTAGTCTCTAAGCTTTTTTTAATTTCATTGAACTCTTGGATATAATAATCTAAATACTTATAGGTATCTTTTAAATTTTCAGGTGTGGAATTCTCAGTTATATTAACAGAAGTTAAGTTCCCTCTTATTCTCTTTATGTTTTGCAAATTTTTAACAATAACATCTTTACTCTTTAAATCTTCTACTTTAGGTCCATAAGGTTGCACTGTGCTTGTTTTTTCTTGTTCATATGATATGTTAGTCTGTGCATATGCTACATTAGTTGTTGCCATCATTATAAGCATAAAAAAAATTACTAAACGCTTTGTTTTTCTTCCCATAGTTTTTCTAACTCCTTTGTAATTACATCTAAATCTACTCTAATAAATTTCATATATATATATATTTAGTAATTTTAAATATTTTATTCTCATTAAAATTAATAGACATTATTACATTTGAGATTTTTTTGATTTTGAAATAAAACTAAAAATCAACATTTTCCTAAAACAGAGCCTAAAATAAAAGAGTATCCATATTATGAATACTCTTCCTCTTCGAATTCCTTTGGAATATACTTTACTAAAGCACAGTTTTTAGTAATAAGTTCAGTATCTAAAATCCTACCACCTTCAAACTTAGCTATCTTATTTCTCCAGATTTCATTTTTTCTATAATAATTATCTTCAATTTTTAAAAATTTATGATTCTTTTCAAACACATGATATCCAAAGTCAAGCTCTTCATCTATCCTAAGTTCCCCTTCTAAACATTTTTCACTCATCCAAAGATTTATTTGAAAAGTATGGCTTGTATTATTTTTCACCTGAAAATCTCCATAGTTATAAAATATAGTAGCACCACTACCAAAAGGAAGTACCCTTCCGTCATCTGGAAATGGGTCAAAACTGTGATGGTGCCTTTCTATTACAGTGAGAGGACTATGTATTGTAAGCCAATTTAAAAGATTTGCAATTTGACACAATCCTCCTCCAATACCTGGTCTTGCCTCACCAAAACAAAGCTCCATTCCTGGAAGATATCCTTTAGCTTTTGTTGGAAGTCCTACTATTTTACAAAATGAAAAAACTTCTCCTGGTCTGATTATAATTCCATCTATCTTTTTTATAGCTATCTTTAAGTTCTCAACCTTATTAAGCTGTAATTGTATATCACTATCTCCTAATTTTCTGATTAAAACTGATTGATGCTTTTTAACTCTATATGGTAGTTTATTAAAATCTCTTTCCTTTGCAAACTTAATAGAACTAAAATACCACTGCTTGTATCTAAGTATACGTCTATACCAGACGGCTAAAAAATAAAATATTGGTCCTCTTTGACTTAATAACTTCTTTTGCATTCTAATCTCCCTATACCATACTATCTCTACCACTATTATGTAGAATATATTTCAATTCATGACCTCTACATTTTACAATATTATGGATATCATTTCAATAATAGGATATTGCAAGTTATTCTGTTCTAATTTCAATATTTTACTTAAAAATCTAAGTTACTTAAGTAGTGTTTAATTTAAGTGCTACATATCAAATTATAAAAGAGGAGCTGTATCAGAATAACTCATTAATAAAACTTATAAATAATATGAAGAGAATATCTGGATGAACTTTAGAATTTAAGCTATTACGTAGAAGATTTTACGTTAAGAAGCGAAACTGTTTGACCGAAGGGAGTTTTTCGCTTTAATAAAATCTTCGGAGTAATTTTTATAAATAATGACTCCAATGTAACTAAAGTTCCATTGGATAAGTTCAAGAATCCAAATTAAAATTTGGACTTTCACTTAAAATTCAGTAATTCTCTGAGTATATTTATAAGTTTTATATCTGAGTTTTGATACAGCCCCTTAATTTTGAAATGATATAAATCTCTACTCTTTATTTTATAAATATAAATCTCTTTTTGAGAAAATATATATGCCTGCTCCGTAGAAAGCTAAAGCTATAAGTAATGAGGCTCCTATTGGCATTGCTATGCTTTTTCCAGCAATAATATCTCCTGTGTTAAATAAGGTAAACAGAGTGAAATACTTTAGGTTTTCAAGTTTATCTCCCACATTAGCTAGGGCTTGTAGTAGGTAAAATAGTATTGGTACTCCAGCTCCAATTGTGAAGTAAAGCTTGGTGTCATTGCTTATACATGATGCAAAGAAACATATACCACTTACTGCAATTTGGATGAAATATAAAACTACATTTATAAGAATAAAAGTTTTAATATCTAACTCTCCACCATGAAGACTATTAGAGAAAAATATTATTAGTCCTGTTGTGTATATAAGTAAAATAGCACTTGCTACCCACATAAATAGTGCTTGAGTTAGAGCTATTTTAACTCTCTTGTTTGGTGTGGCTAATAAATATGCCATAGAACCTCTATCTACATAAGATATTATTAGCTTATTTCCTAAGATTATTATAAAAATTATTGGGAACATAAGAATTATAAATCCATATAAATAATTTGCTATATATTCAGTAAGGTTAGCTCCCACTGATGCCATACCAAAGGCTTTCATAATTTCTGGCATGCTCTTTGCCATTTCCTCAAAGGCACTAGTTGTTTTAGGATCATACATGTAAACAATGCTTACAGAGTACAAAGTTAATATTGCTAAAAATATAATTATAAGTTTATAATTTGATTTTATATCTCTCTTAAATAAGGTTAAACTAAGCATTGTTTTCACCTCCATAAAAATGCATAAATAATTCCTCTAAGCTTTGAGTTTTCACATCAAGGTTCTTTATTGAGTATTTGCTTAAAGTTTTTATGAAAGGATTTATATCACCCTTTACTTCCACAGTTACAACATTTCCTATAACCTCTTTTATTTTAAAATTTTCCTTAGAAAATTCCTTAGCTCCTTCATCATTTAAGAAGGTAATCACATAAGACTTATGTTTTGAATTGGATAAGGTCTTCATATTTTCCACTGCCACAACATGGCCATCCTTAATTATGGCTGTTCTATCACAAGTTTTTTCTACTTCATCAAAAATATGTGAGGACATAAATATTGTTTTTCCCTTTTCCTTTTCTGATAAAATAAGATCTACAAATTTATTTTGCATAAGTGGGTCTAATCCACTTGTTGGCTCATCAAGAATTAATATGTCAGGATTACTCATAAAGGCACATACTATGCCTATTTTTTGCTTCATCCCTTTGGACATCTTCTTAATCTTCCCCTTTGTATCTAACTCGAATTCCTTAATTAACTCATTAGCTCTACTAAAATCCTTTAAACCTTTCATGTCAGCTATAAAGCGAATAAATTCAATTCCTGTCATATCATCCATAAAAGCAATCTCTCCTGGAAGATATCCTAGATTGTCCTGAATCTTATAACTTTCCTTGCTACAATCTATTTCATTTATTGAACATGCCCCTTTGTCAGGATGAATAAATCCCATTAAGTTTCTTATTGTTGTAGTTTTCCCTGCTCCATTAGGCCCTAGAAATCCAAAGACCTCTCCCTTTTTTACTGAAAGATTAACATTAAAAATACCTTTGTTATTCCCATAATCTTTTGTAAGGTTTTTTATCTCAATTACATTCACTTTAAATACTCCTCCTTATAACTATTTCTTTTAAAGAAATTTAACATCTTAATATATCCTTCTTCAAGTTCATTTAAATCTAGAGGTTGATTCTTACACTTATTCTTCATGTAGCCCTCTGCACACCAAGTTATCATATTAAATAACTCCTGAATATCTATATCATCCTTAAATTTACTTGTATCTATGTTTTTAAAATAATTATTATCTCTAAACTGCATCATAGAACTATTTCTCTCTGCTATATCCTTAGCTACTTGCATATCCTCTTCATAGTAAGCACGTAGCATGAAATTAAAAAGATCAGGATGCTCTTTAAATACTCCTAACTTACATTTTGCCCCTTGTAAATATAATTTGAAAAGGTCTGTTTCATTAAACACACTCTCTTTATTAGCAACTTCTAAAATTAAGTTTGTTCCATAATCATATAAGTATAAATAAAACTCCTTTTTGTTAGTAAAATAATGAAACAATAAGGACTTAGATATACCTGCTTCTGCTGCTATTTCTGACATAGGTGATTTATTATATTTATTCTCTGAAAAAACTCTGTATCCTGCATCAATAATGGCTTTTTGCTTTTCCTTAGTTAAATTGAAAAACTTTTGATTCAATTCTATCCTCCTCCCATTTACCGAATCGGTTAATATAATTGTATTATCATTGACCGTTTTAGAGAAGACCCATAATCTTATTCCTCATGAAGATAATTTAGGATTTATCTTGGTGCTCTAGTAGTAAAGGAAGTGTTTTTATGTATAGGAAAATTGTGAATTATCCAATTGAAATAAAATTAAAAGCTTTAGAAATGTATTTAGAGGGATTAGAAAATACTAAAATAACTAAACTAAATAACCGCACACCAATCGAATTTAAGTGTGCGGCTTATTAGAAATTAAGAACCTTTTTTAATAACGCATATTTAATTGGACTCAGTCCAAAATAAGATTCTTTTACTTCTATTTACTTTTTACATTTTAACTTATCTTGAACATCCATTAATGCTTCACCGAATCTTTGGAAGTGAACAATTTCTCTTTGTCTTAAGAAACGTAAGATTTCCTTTATATCTTGATCATCGGTTAAGTTTATAAGCCATTGGTAAGTTGCTCTAGCTTTTTCCTCCGCTGCCATATCTTCATGTAAATCGGCTACAACATCTCCTTTTGCTTGAATGTAGCTTGCTGTCCATGGATTTCCTTGAGCATCAGAATAAAATAATGCTTTCCCATGGTCTGTGTAACGCTCACCTAGTCCTGCTTTCTTTATCTCTTCAACGGACGCATTTTCCATTAACTGATAAATCATAGTTCCAATCATTTCTACATGAGCCATCTCTTCTGTTCCTATATCAGTTAATAAAGCTTTTGATTTATTTGTTGGCATTGTATATCTTTGGTTTAGATATCTAAGTGCTGCACTTAATTCACCATCAGGACCACCATATTGAGATATTAAAAACTTTGCCATTTTAAGATCATTACACTTTAAGTTTATTGGATATTCTAAGGTTTTTACATAATACCACATAATTAAATCCTCCTAACGTTTAATTTCCCAAGGCCAAGGTTGATTTACCCAACACTCTGGATTTTCTACATAAGCCTGTCCAAAATTTCTTATAGGTCCATATTCAGATTCAAACTGCGCAAATAATTCACCCAATTTTGAAGAAATTTGTCTAAAATCCTCTGTAGCTTCCTTATTCTCTGGGAAATTATCAAGATAAAGATTTAATTCTATTGCATAAAATTGAAACTTTCGTATTTCATCTAATAATTCAAGTGCTTTCATAAACTCACCTCATCATCATTTCTTTTTTCTTTATAAGGTCTATATAAATCTTTAAATATTGTTCCTTTCCAGAATCCCTTACAGACCGAATATAAATTTTCATACTTTTGAGGCAATACATATGCACGTGCATACTCTAAATTAATAGTTTTATCCATACAGTGAGACATATTATATCCTTCCTTTGTTTTTTTATATTAATATACTATGTCAATAACCAAAATGGTGTTACATTTTAATCATACTATAAACAAAAAAACTCTATAAAGTAGCCTTATCTTATACCATCTACTTTATAGAGTACATTTTATTTTAAAACTTAATTATATTTACTAATATTTTTCCATAACTAAAAGAATAAGCATGCAAAAATATTAATAAACACTAACTTTAAATATAAATTTATATAATCTTTTATGATTTATTCACATAAATATTTTATCCATTCATTCACTAATGCATCTTTATCACAACAATCCTTTAATTCATTAGTTAAGCTACTTTTTAACTTGTTTATTCCAAGATAATCTATAGAATTATTTCCTATACCTTCAAATAAAGGTTTTACTAAATTTATTGATTCTTTATAATCAGTAGTATCATTTAAATTTTTTAAAAGCTCAATAAGATTTTCTTTTTTATAAGCTAATGGTAATTCCTCATCTACTTCTTCAATTTCTCCTCTGTCTTCAAATGCATCACTATTATGTAAAGTATCCTTAAAAAGCTCATTAGCTTCTATTTTTTGAATTTTACTAACACCAATTAAACTTACTAATCTTTCCTTAATATATTCAATTGTTTGTTTTTCTAGAATTTCTAATTTTTTTTCTCCTTGAAATTTTTTTGCTAAATCACACATAAAGCAATCCTCCTTTAATTCAACTTAATTTATGTTCTTAATGTTAGACCTTTTCAAAAGAAAACTATGTGATTTCTGTCACCAAATGTAATTATCAAAGAAATTCATTAAAAAATAATATTTTTTATAAATATTATTTTATTAACTGATAATAATTGTATAAAATTACTTTTGAAACTATATACTGACATTTCATTATTATAAGTTCTAGAAATCATATAATTATGTTAATTGGATGAAATAATAAAAAAATATGCTTTACTATACGACATAATAAAATAATTTATATTCTTAACATCGTGCAACATTTTTTAATATATTTAATATAATATTAGTGAATAGTAACAAATGATAAATTAGGAGGTATTTGTTATGTCAGATATGAGTTGTAATAGAAAGCCTAACCATTGTTGTAATGCTAAATGTGATCCTTGCCGTGATAAGGACCGTGATAAATGTCATGATAAGGACCGTGATAAATGCCATGATAAGGATCACAAACCTTGTAAAGAAGAAACTAGGGTTGAATTCGAATTTGATGAAAGAGATCCAGTAGCTCTTCCTATCCCTACTACTGTTCCAGGTGTAGAATTACTTTCAGTAACCTTTGATGAAGTAGAAAGAAGAGATAGAGTATGGCTAAGTGGTGTAATTCAAATTGATAATACTGTTGAAGCAGTAAGAGACCTATTCATTCGTATTGTTAAAGATTCACCTAATATGAATCCTATTACTATCTACACTTTACGTGTTCAAATTGATGTCACTTCCGCTGCTGATATAAGTGCAATACCGTTTTCACATGTAGATGTTAATAATGCTGATCTTTTTGATGTTAGATATACAGTTTTTGCATCATCAAATGCAGCTGGATTAATCTCAGACGGACCTAATACTCTAACAGCACTTAGATTTGAAAAAAAGTAATATAATCTTATAAGTTTAACAAATTCTAACAAACTAACTAGGGACTATATCAATTTGATATAGTCCCTTTTATTTCTTGTTATTTCAGTGGTTAACACCTAACAAGTATATTTTATTAATGGACTTACTATTTATTGAATTAAAATACAAGCAAGTCTATTTTATATAATTTTAGAAGAACCTTCTCCTCATTAGAATCCTTTAGTTTGAGTCTTTCAAAGTTTTTCTAGTCCTTTTTTATGTTAATATTATTTCTTACAATGCTTATGAACTCATCAACATTACCAGAAAGTATATTAGATATCTTAATACTCTTTCCATCTACACACATAACTAGGTGTTCTTTAAATATTCCCTCTTCCTCTTCAATAGATGAAATATCCTTATATAAGAAACTTTCAGTGTACTCTAATCCTGAATTTACTCCATAGAAAAATACTCTCTTATTTGTTGCTATTAATACTCCTGGTCTATGCACCTCTCTGTATTCAAAAGTTAAAATAGAACATTGTAAGTAACCTAATGGTCTTTCATCATCAATAAGTTTTTTAATTGCCTCATCATAAAGTTTATTCATTTTCAATCACCCTCTATAAAATATTTTAAAAATTCTACTATTTCATAGCTTAAAACATCACTAATAGTAGAATTAACTTTGCTTATTTAAACACTCTTGATTGCTTGTACAAAATCTAACTAAAAGTACTAGTTAAAATTGTTTTTCTATTAATACCTTTGATATTTGTTCTTAAGTTACCCTTTAATTTAATAACTTATTAACATTATATAGCAAAACTGTTAATAAGTTAAGAATATAATAAGAGTATAAGAAAAGAATATTCTTATTAAATTTTTCTTTTAGGGAGATGTAAATATTATGAATATAGGGGTAGCAGCATGTTTAGTACTCTCAATACTTTTTTTAGCCTTTTCTCTTTGCTTTGCTTTTTTAAAGGAAAAAGGTGCCATAATTATTAGTGGATTCAATTCATTTTCTAAAGAAGAAAGAGAAAAGTATAATAAAAAGAAAATGAGTATAGATATGAGAAACTCTTTTTTTATCTGGGCAATGATACTATTTATAGGTGCACTTTTCTCTTATTTTATAAGTGTGTATTGTGCAATCCTAGCCTTTATTATTTGGCTAATTGTTTTCTTTAAAGATGTTCACCTTAGCCCAACAAAGGCATTTGAAAAATATAAAAAGACTAATTAGCTATAGCTAACTAGTCTTTTCTAATTCATTATGTTTTGAAAATACTAATATGTTAATTTAAAGCAACATTTCTTAAGCCAAGTAGGATTAACTCCTATCTTCTTTGCTATTTTTTCACTCATTTCAAAAGAATTATCTACTTTTAAGTTGTGTGAAAAATCTTCCTTATTAGAAGCTTTCTCCTCATTAACCTTTTGAGTTAATTCTTTAAAATCCTCTATCCAAAGGTACTCATTTAACTTACCATCAAAAACCTTATTCCCTTTAACTTCAGTATTTAAGTTAACATTACTCTCAGTTACTTGAGTAGTTGGATCATTCTCTGCAACATTTCCACTCCAATTAATCTCCAAAGTTTTATTATCTTTTAATACTCCTTTTCCTTCACCATTAAGTTTCATCTCTTCAATAGATAAGTTTGTATATGCTGAAAAATCATTTCCCTCTTCTACTTCTATTTTTAAAGAATTTATATTTAACTCAGAATGTAAGTAATTTGCCATTTCTTCTAGCTGCTCTCTAAATATGTATTCGTGGAATTTGTTTGATTCTATAAGCCAGTTCTCTCTAAATTTCTTAGGGTGATTTATGTAGTATTGCTTTTTAGCAATCCATCTATCCCCTAAAGGATTTTCAAACTTCTCTAATTCCTCTTCATTATCTATAAAATAAAGATTTCCCTGTAAGAAATAATCTTCTAATCCTCTCATTAAATTTCCAACTGAATAGAAGGAATTAGTCTTTCCTCCTATAGGAAAATTAGTTCTTTTATCACTACTAAAGTTCTTTCCCGTTAATCCTGTATCAATTTTGTATATTCTAACATCCATTTTTTCACCTCACAGTCATGTTTTCTATCTCTTAAGTTTAGACTCCGTTTTAAACTATTATTAATTTTTACATAAAACTTAAAATTTAAAACAAAGCTCCTCTTTAAAACTTTCTATAATTATTCTACTTTATTAAGCTTAATAAATCATTAACTTAAAAATATTTCTAATAATTTATTTCCTTAACCCCACAAAAAATTGCTCTTTTAGTATGTTATAGTTAATATTTTTGATATTTCAGTTGATCCTAATCTATTAGCCTTTTTACTATTATCTTTTGCATACCATTCATTTATTATATTCATAAAAGTAGTAAAGCCATTCTCTTCTTTTTTGCTATCTACAACATCATTTACTGCAATAAAGTTTATATTATTATCAAAATCCTCTTAAACTTACTTCTTTTTTTACGCCATAAATTTTAAAATTTACTAATCACATTAAGTCGTTTTTTATCATAGCTTATTATAATAGAATGCACCATTAATAGATTAAATTTTAAATTTTTTTTGGATAAAACTCAGACAAATAATCTGAGAATTAAACTTTAGGAGGAATAAAATATGAAATTACATGAGGCGAAGCTATTATCAACTGTTAAAGTGGTTGATATAAAAGCAGAAGGAGAACTAAGAAGAAGATTTTTTGACTTAGGAATAATAGAAGGAACAAATATAAAGGTTTTATATGATGGGCCTTTTTGGGACCCAAAGGCATATTTAATACGAGGTGCTGTAATCGCAATAAGGAAAGAGGAGAGTGAAAGTATAGAAGTAATAAATTAGTAGGGAGGCATTACATGGGCTTAACTAAAAATTCTACTGGGATTAGATTATTATCATCAGATAAAACAAAGGGAAACATTAAAGAAGATTATGTTGTAGCTTTAGCTGGCAACCCCAATGTAGGTAAGAGTACTGTATTTAATGCTCTTACTGGATTAAACCAGCATACAGGGAATTGGCCAGGTAAAACAGTAGCTAATGCAGAAGGATATTATGAATTTAAAGATTCTATAATAAAGGTGGTAGATCTACCTGGAACATATTCATTGTTATCAAATTCGGAAGAAGAAGAGATAGCAAGAGATTATATATGTTTTAATGAGCCCGATATAGTAGTTATTGTGGCTGATGCTACTTCATTAGAAAGAAACTTAAACTTATTTATACAAATATCTGAAATAACAGATAAAGTAATATTATGTGTAAACTTAATTGATGAAGCGAAGAAAAAAAACATAAGAATAGATTTAGAATCACTATCAAAGGAATTAAATTCAACTATTGTTTCAGCCTCTGCTAGAAATGGAATTGGCATAGAAGAATTAAAAGAAGCTATATTTAAAGAAGTTAAGCTACCAAAGAAGAAAGAAAATGCAATAAATTATGGTCTTCATATAGAAAAAGCAGTAGAAGAAATAGAAGTTATAATAAATCAAGCCGTTGAAGTAGATAAAAGAAAAAGCAGATGGATAGCTATTAGAATCTTAGAGGGAAATGAAAATATTTTGAACTCCCTATACAAAAAATATAATATCCAAGAAGAATATATAGAAGAAATATATAAAATAAGAAAAGGTCTTATTAAAAATTTTAAAGATAAATCAATAGAAGATATAATAATAAAATCTATAATAAAAGAAGCTGAAAGAGTTGGAAATAAGGTTGTTACAACTGAAGGAGAATATAATAATACCCAAAGAAAAATAGATAAAATACTAGTATCTAAAGCAACGGGAATACCTATTATGATATCTACCCTACTATTTATTTTATGGATAACTATAATCTTAGCAAATTACCCATCAGAAATGCTTGCTAATATGTTTGGGTATGGAGAGCATTACCTTAGAGAATTCTTTGCAGGATTGTCTCTTCCCTCTTGGATACCAGGAATATTAATTGATGGTATTTATGTCACTTTAGCTTGGGTAATTTCAGTAATGTTACCTCCTATGGCAATTTTCTTTCCTATGTTTACTCTCTTAGAGGACTTAGGGTATCTGCCAAGAATAGCCTTTAATTTAGATAAATGCTTTAAGAAATGCTGTACCTGTGGTAAACAAGCCCTTACTATGTGTATGGGTCTTGGCTGTAATGCTGCAGGAATAATAGGATGTAGAATAATCAATTCTCCTAGAGAGCGACTAATAGCTATATTAACTAATGTCTTTATGCCTTGTAATGGTAGATTTCCTATGCTTATTTCCATATCCTCTATATTTATAGGCGGAATAGCTGTTGGGCTAAAAGGCAGTTTTATATCAGCTATTACAGTAACTATGGTTATTATTTTAGGAGTTTTCATGACATTGCTAGTTTCTAAGATATTATCAAAAACCATATTAAAGGGAGTTCCTTCAAACTTTATACTAGAGCTACCTCCATATAGAAAACCTCAAATAGGTAAAGTCATAGTAAGATCAATATTAGATAGAACTCTTTATGTTTTAGGTAGAGCCATTGCTATTGCAGCTCCAGCAGGAGTTGTTATATGGCTATTTTCTAATATAATGATTGGAGACTCTTCTATACTGTCAATATGTGCTAACTTTTTGAATCCATTTGCCAATGCAATAGGCGTAGATGGATATATATTAATGGCATTTATATTAGGATTACCAGCAAATGAAATCGTAATGCCTATAATAATAATGAGTTATTTAAGAGCTACAACAATGATAGAGTTAGATAGCTTAGTTGAGCTTAAGGAATTATTAATATCTAATGGGTGGACACTATTAACTGCAATTAATGTTATGATACTATGCTTAATGCACTACCCTTGTGGAACCACACTTTGGACAATCAAAAAAGAAACTAAGAGTCTTAAACTGACTACCTTAAGCTTTTTAATACCAACAATTGCAGGTATAGTTGTCTGTTTTGTTACAACTCAAATATGGAGATTATTTGCTTAGGCTCTATTTTAGGTGAATGTTGATTTAAAACATGTTTTTGCTTAAAATAAAAGGACTATATGATAAAAACTTCATATGGTCCTTTATATTATATACTTTTATTTAAAAATTCTCTTATCTCATCTCCTTGGTTAATAAGAGTGTGTCCCTCCTCGGGAAGAAAGTTTATATTAGCATGCTTTACTAAAGATCCTAATCGCTTTGCTGATATTTCAGAATGTATCATAATATCTTTCCCACCTACAAATAAAGCTAGAGGCATTTCTAAACACCTTAATTCACCATCTGAAAACATTGGAATAATTTCTTTTCTGAAGTTAAAATGCTTGGCGATTAACTTTTGGTAGGTTAACATTACCTGTGGTATAAGTTTATCACCGTTAATTTTATAATATAACTTATCTATTCCCTTATCTCCTAATAGCATATAAAATAAGGATTTAAAAATGAATGATTTCTTTTGAGGACCTATACCTGCTGGACAAAGTAAAACTAGCTTTTCTACCTTTTGTGGATATTTCATAGAAAACTTTGTTCCTAACCATCCACCTAATGAAAGTCCAACAATATTAGCTTTTTCTATTGATAGAGCGTTGAATACTTCATTAAGCCAAATGGGAAAATCATCACCCTGAAGTGGTATTTTATTTTCATTGCTTTTTCCTGGTTCTCCAGGCATATCTACTGCATATACTCTATAATTCTTTGAATACTTCTCCATCTCATGTATCCACATAACCGAGTTCATTCCACTGCCGTGAAGTAATATAAGGGGTGGTAAGTCTTTTTCTCCACTGGCTATAATAAAGGTTTTTCCGTAATTTGTATGTACATAAAACTCTTCATGAAGAAAGTTCCACCCTTCAACTAAAGATTCATAATATTTTATAACTTTATGTCTTCCCTCTTCTGATTTAAATGCTACTTTCATATTTTTATTTTTCTTGCTCATATTCACACATCCTTAGTGTTTAAAATCCACTTTTCAGCATCTTTATTATTATGAAACACTTTAAAATCTCTTCCTCTGTTTAACTCATTAACTAGTTCTTTAAATCTACCTTGAATCTTATCTTTATCCTCCACTGTAGCAACAGCTTTTATATGATAATTGATAAATTTTTGTAGAACTATACCTGCAAGTCCACTTCTAAGATTAATAAAATTTTCAGTAAAGACTTCTTCTCCAAGCATTAGTAATTTAATATCATTTGAAATACAAATACCAATGATATCTAGTACATCAGCTTCACAATTAATTGCTTCATTTATTTCAATATATTTTATATTTCCCTTTTCAACTATTTTATAATTCATTTCATCACCTACTTCTTTATTTAGCTATGCTTTAAACTAATGTTGATTTTATATAGAACTATACTACTAGGTAAAGTCAATATTCCTCTAAAACAGAGCCTTTTATTTAAATATCATTCTTTTGTGTAAGTATAGATATAAAATCTAACATCTCCTTAACAAATTCTGTATCTCCCCATAGCATTAATTTTAAGTTCTCCTCTTTTTCATAATACTTCATATTAAGAGTTGAGTTACTCATTTTAGAATCCTTGCTATTCATTACTGCTAAAAGCATATTTGATATTCTTTTATATTCCTCACTAGAAACCTCATTAATATCTACAACAGTAGACACACTTATTTTCCTATCTACGTTATTACCCTCTACATTACTAGTAGAAAATTCAATTTTTTCGCCTTCTTCTTCTGATTTTTTGCTAGTTTTAAAGTTATTGTTTTCCATAAAACTGCTTAAATCATGTCCTGATATTCTCCATTGCTTTCCAAGCTTATTTGCCTTAAGTTTACCTTCTCTTATAAATTTTCTTATGGTTTTATGATGCATACCTAGTATCTCTGCAATTTGCTCAACTGTATAAAACTTCTCTTCCATCCTAATCAATTCCTTTCTCTTTGATTTATAAACTCATTATATGGAATCTCACTCTTATTGTCAACGCATTTTATTGAACTTTATTGTATTTTGTTGTACTTAATTGTATTTTATTTAACCAAATCACCCTATTATCTATAAATTGTTCCCTATTGCACTTGGAATTATTTTGAAATCTATTTATATACTGGCCTTTCTCTAAAAGCTATATCTTAGTTAAAAGTAGCTTTCTAAGTTAAAAACTACCCAAGTTCACTCATGTTCTTTTATTTTAAATATAGTCTCTGTTTTAAACCAATATTGATAATAGAACGTACAAAAGTGGACAAATTAATTTGTCCACTTTACTCTTAAATCACAATACTTTAAGATTGTTCTTTAATTAAAGATTAACCTTTCATTCCCATAAAAATAAAAGCACTAAAAAGATAAAAAACTAATAATATTCCTAATAAACTAAATATAAAAACCCATATTTTATTTCGCTTTTTTAAGGTCATATTACACTCCTCTCCTTTAATAAATAATGAACAATATGCTACAATTGTTGCATAGTTTATATTCTTATTATACATATTTTATGGATTATAATTCCAGTTATTGTGTATAATAAAGATGAATTTAGATAGGTTTAAATATTTTAGAAAGGCAGATAAAAGAATTAGGAGGAAAATAAATATGTTAATTGATATTACTTTAAAAATTACACCTAAAATGATCACTGACGCACAAAGAAATGAAAAAAAGGCATTAGTTGGCCATTTGGGAACTCATTTTGATGTAATGAATAAAGAATTTCCCTTAGACTATACAGAAAGAAAAGGAATTATCTTCAATGTTAAGAATATAAAAGACCGAGATATTGATATTGATAAAGTAGATAAAGATATGTCTGTTGCATTCTATACTGGATTTATTGAGAATCATGGTTATGGTGGAAAAACCTATTTCAAGGAACATCCTTAATTATCTGATAAATTAATAGATGCATTATTAGATAAAAACATATCTATCATTGGTATAGATTTTGCAGGTGTTCGCAGAGGAAAGGAACATACACCAAAGGATCAGTATTGTGCAGATAAGGGTGTTTTTATAATTGAAAATTTATGTAATCTTTCTAAAGTACTTGAAAATGGTAGTGAATTTATTGCATATACATATCCAATGAACTATGCTGAAATGTCAGGGCTTCCATGTAGGGTAATTGCTAAGATTTAATTATATAAATTATTTTTAAAAGTTACCTAATATGAGATTAATATATTATGAGGGGGTTTGAATACTATGGAATACGATTGTGGTTTTACAAAAGAAAATAACTGGTTTCGTTACCGTGCTGCAGCAATTATTATTGAGGATGGAGCTGTTCTTTTTGCTGGTAATGAAAAGGAGAATTACTACTACTCTATTGGTGGTGGCGTACATATGGGAGAATCAGCTGAGGAAGCTGTAAAGCGTGAGGTTCTTGAAGAGACAGGCGTAGAATATGAAGTTGATAGATTAGCCTTTATACATGAAAACTTCTTTATGGGTGATGGAAGTTTGGAAGGTAAAAAGTGTCATGAAATATGCTTTTACTTTTTAATGAAACCTAGAGGAACACGTAAGTTAAATAGTAATAGTTATAGTGGTGGAGTTAAAGAAACTATGCATTGGTTACCAATAAACCAATTGAGTAATTATCTTGCTTATCCTACATTTTTCAGAGAGAAATTAACCAACCTTAAAAATGAAATTGAACATATAGTAACTTATGAATATTAATATAAGTCTGAAGAACAAGCTAAAATCAATATTTATCTAAAGTATATCCTAAAATAAAACTGAAAAAAAAATGACTTCTTATAATTTTTATAGACAGCAGTTGCCATATAAATTTTAAGAGGTCATTTTTAAATATTACTCATTATAACTCTTTCTTTTAAAGAAACCTTTGCTACCCCAAAATTAAAAATCGGAAAATATTTTAATTAGTATGGAAAGTAAACTTGACATCAAATTTCAAATATTATACAATAATGTAAAGCAAACTTTCCCTAGGTAATACGGAGGTTAATTTTGAAAAATAATTTAGAAAAAATCAGAAAAAACAAAGGAATAAAACAAGAAGAGCTGGCAAATGCATTAAATGTATCAAGGCAAACTATTGGGTCATTAGAAAACGGTAGATATAATCCCTCTATAATTTTAGCATTTAAAATTGCTAAATACTTTAATATGTCTATCGAAGAAATTTTTATTTATGAGGAGGAATAATTTTGAAAGATAATAATGCTAAAACTTTATTCTCTAATTCAGTAAAAGAACAGAAAATATTACTGAATGACGAAAGATTCATAACAATTAATGAAAAGGTTTCACACTCAGTTTCAAAAGTTATGAATTGGTTACTGGTTGCTTTACTGTTTATAACCGGTAGCATTTTTAAAAATTTCACATGCTTATTAATTATTTCAGCTATTGTTATTCTTAAATTTCTACTTACTATAATTTATTCATACTATTACAATAAAAAAATATAATTCGTCTACTTTATTAATTTCTAGCTATTAATGCAAAAAATAATGGATAGTTTTATTTTTACACAAAACTATCCACTGTCCCTAGTTTTTCTCCATCTGAAATCAATAGTAACTCTCTTATCTTTTCATAAATATATAAATAACTAATACATATCTTAAAATCATACACAAAATCTTATTTTTTTACTTTAATATTAATACCATTATGTAATAAATCAACAATAGCCTCTTCACTTCCTAAATTATCATAATCTTTATTCCAACCATAGATAATTCCCTTACTTTGATTTTCAGCAACGTATTGTGCCAATTTTTCGATTCCTTCATTTTTTGCTACTTTTACAAAGGTTCTATTTTTAATATCATGTTCTTCACTAAACATATCTTTATCACATGGAGCCTCTTCACATTCCCAACAACCATTTATACCTTCTTTTATACAACAATTGAATTGAAAACAACCCTCACTGCTCAAATGTCTCCCACAACAATTATTTTCTGACTTACATCCAGAGCATTTATCAGCTTCATGACATAATGGACAGATTAATCCACAATAACCAATTCTTTTAGTAATACTTTCTATATTCATTTCTTCAACACCCTTTTTTTGTAATTATTATCTTTACTATTTAGCATAACTAATCCTTACTTCCCATTTTTATTATACATGCTTTATAGAATATACTTCTATTTAAAGTATAACTTTACTAAGTAATTATTATAGGTAAAATATTAGATTAACCCTTATAGATAGATTTTTAAAGATTTATTGAGTTTAAGAAAATCTCCTCTAAGTCAGACTCAGATGAGTATTGATTTCTTAATTCCTCCATTGTGCCTTTAAATATTAATTCTGATTTTTTTAAAATTATTAATTCATCACATAACTTCTCAGCTACCTCTAATACATGTGTTGAAAATACAACAGTATTACCTTTAGCTGCATACTCTCTTATAAAATCTTTTAGTAAATAAGCAGATTGTGAATCTAAGCCATTTAAAGGTTCATCTAAAATCCATACTTTAGGGTTATTAAGAAGAGATGCTATAACAACAAGTTTTTGTTGCATTCCCTTTGAATAAGTTTTTATCTTATTATTTAAAAACTCTAGTAAGCCAAATCTCTCTCCTAATTCTTCAATTCTTTTTGCTCCATCTTCTTTAGAAACACCATATATATTAGCTATAAAATTTAAATGTTCATATCCAGTAAAGTTTTTATTTAAAAATCCATTATCGGGAACAAAGCCAATTTGTTTTTTTACCCCAATAGGATTCTTTAATATATTTTCCCCATTTATAAGAATCTCCCCTTCAGAAGGTTCATAGATTCCAACAATCATTTTAATTGTAGTAGTTTTCCCTGCACCATTATGTCCAAGTAATCCTATGACTTTTCCCTCTGGAATTTCTAAGTTAAGGTTATTAACAGCCTTTGAAAATTTACGATATGATTTTGAAACATTCTTAAAAGTTATCATAGATATCCTCCCTACCCCATTTTAAAGATTATACAAAGTATTGATTTTTAAAAATATTTTCTTATAAGCTTTTATAGTAAGTATTATTCCACCAACAATAATTGTTGTAGCTAACAAATAAAACTGATTTGTATATGATAATGCTGTTTTATTAAGCACTAAATGTATTACAAGCACACAAGGAACGTAAACAATAGGATATATACATGACTTATATAAGCTCATATTATCTTTTACTAAGTCTTTCTCATAACACCACTTTATATTTGGCTTATTAACATCATTTAATATTGAAATCATCACAATAAATAGTGTAAATACAAACATTGAAGCACCCATAAATATATAAACTAGTATAGGCAAATTCAAGAAAGCTAACATAACTAGGTTTACTATTATCATTGGTCCACTTAATGATAATGCAATGATTATTTTAGAAAACAATATTGTTTTTATGTTAATAGGCATCTGTAGTAAAAGTGGTAAATATCTTCCCTCTCTTGAAAAGCTAGTAGATGCTGTAACATTAAAACTGGCAAAAAATGATGATAAGTACATAAGGTAAATATATGCAAGTATATAATTTTCTTTCAATCCATTGATGCTTAAAAAAGATTCAAGTATAGGAATAAAGGTACAAACAATCAGTATAAATATTGGAAATATACCAATTGTATATAAAAAGAATTGGCTACTTCTTAATAATGCTAAAAAATCTCTTTTTATTAATGTGCTTAATATAGATTTATTTTCCTTATAAAAATTATCTTTTTTTGAATCACTGGAGTTACTACTATGAGAACTATTCAGCAATATTTTATAATACAATTTCTTGCCTATGAAAATACTTAATGTAATGAAAAATGCACCTAATATAATTGAAAGTACTATTGAATTTAATCCTATTGGTAAGTTACTAAAGGTCAAAGCTTTAGTAAGATATCCCTGCAATGGGAATATAATATTTATAAAATTACTTGTTTCAATATTATTTTTACTTATTAAAGCTAGTACACTCTCTGGAGACATAAAAGATTTTATTGCAAAATACACCATTCCAATACTCAGAATTATTGCTACTATAGTAAATATACGTTGAATTGATTCTTTACTCTTGCTTTTTATCGATAACCTACTCAATATTAAGGTTATAAAAATACCATAAACTATTGGTGTGACTGATATTAGTAATGATGCTATTAAACTATAAATATAGAATATAATTGATGCTTTAGATAATATTCCATATGTAAAAAGTGAAATTACCACCCAAATTGAAATAGGCACTAAATTAATTTCAACAAATAAAAATTTTGATATAAAAAGTGTTCTTTTACTCAATGGAAGACTTAGCAAAAATTCATTATCATCAGCAAAAGAAAAGTTAGACAATATTAGATATATACCTATTATCATAAAACTAATTGATGCTAAGGTTAGAATTAATGGTATCAATAAGTATTCAATATTCCCTGTGGATAATATAAAATACAATTTCACTGTAAAAAATAAAAATAAGATTAATATTATTGCTCCTGTAATTACTTTTAAAATTGTATTCCAAAAACTCTTCTCCTCCTTAAAAGTATCTTTTAAAAAGGATTTAAATAGATACGTAGTTAATAAATAAACTTCTTTCATAACATCCCTCCGCCCTCAAACACAATAAAATTAATCATATAATTCAGTATATTTTACATAATTATGCGGTATTATTTACTATATAATACCATGATACATTTTCAAATTCAATATTTTGGGATATTATTGTTATTTATTCCAAAATACTTTTAAATTTATTTATATTTCCTTAATAAGAAACATTACTTTAAATGAATTATGTATTTGATTCAGGTAAATGAATTAAGCAATTATCATACTTATCCTAAGTTTTTATAGAGAAATTAACTTACCCATTCAAGATTAACTAATAAAGTTTTTTTAAGGTAAAAATCTAAAAATACTTTAAAATAAATATTCTTAAATATTATAAAAAGCTAGAATAGTTTTGTAGCTCTATAAACTACTTTTCTACTCTAGCTTTTAATTCTATACTTAATCTATCACAATTTTAATATATGTAACTGCTACAAACGTATAAAGTTCCCAAAATATAATTCATTATTATTAACCTTTATTAGCTCCACAACCTTCTCTCCTCAACTATACTAAATAAAAAAGCTTAAATTCCTTTTATATAGTCAACTATCTCTTTAGCTATTTCATCATTTAATCCATTATTAAAATTTACACTTTGGTTCCTTCATCTTTAGTTTCTTTATCTTTACTTCCATTCTCTTCATCCTTTAGAGCATTCAAAACTACATAGATATTTTTAATATCATCCTTAGATAATTTTTCAAAATGATCTAGTTTGTTTTTTACATCATTTAAAACTGAATCTTTATAAGTTTTCTTACCTTTCTCTTTCTCTTTCTTTATGTAATATGTTGCTATGGTACTGGTAAACATACTTATAAAGCCGATTCCTACCATCATTACAATAGATGCTATTGTTCTACCTAATATGGTTTTTGGAATAATATCACCATATCCTACCGTTGTTACAGTTTCTATACTCCACCAAATAGCGTCACCTATATTTATATTTTCTGCTACAGATAAAGAAATAGCTCCTCCCAAAACGACTATTATAACTAAATATATCATATAGTGTAAATTATTTGTCTTTATAAACTTATTGAAATTTTTCTTAACTCTCTTAGGAATCCCTAGTAATCTAAAGAATCTATTTATTCTAAGTATAGTAGCTCCCTCAATTGGGATTATAGATATTAAATCAATTTTATTATGCAATATAAAATACTTTTTGTTCTTACTACGGATTAGTCTTTTAAAATAATCAACACAAAATATTGCCCAAATAATATTGTTAACAATTGAAATAGCTATTAAAGTATTTTTTGATATTCCTGGCTTTGCTTCAACAAATAAAAGCAAAGCTACAATAAGGGATAAGAAACCCATAAACAAATTATTTAATTTCTCTTTTTTATGCATTTAACCAAGCCTTTCTTTACAATTAACCTTTATTAACTCCGCAACCCTCTCTCCTCAACTATACTAAATAAAAAAGCTTAAATTCCTTTTACATAATCAACTATCTCTTTAGCCACCTCATCATTTAATCCATTACTACAGTTTAAGTCTACTTAAATTATTCCATTTTCTCCATATCACTAAGCTGATCAATATATTCTTTTGCTTCCTTTAAGCCAAGCCCTGTAATAATTCTATATTTTTTTATTGCTTCAACCTTTTTATCTTCTAAAATAAGTCTCATTAATTCCTCTTTTTCTTCTTTAGTTACTATATCAGGTACTCCTATCTTTTCAGCAATTCTATCTAAAGTTGACCTTATACGCATAAGATCACTTCTTAATTGAGTAATAACACTAACTAAAATCATTAGCATACCCACTCCAAAAATTATCCATATACTGTTAATATCCATGTATATCCCCCCTAATTCTTAATAATTAATTTTATTCCTAACTCAACCCTATTATAAAAGTACATTTTTTCAAAATTACAAAATTTAAACTTCCTATAAGAATAAAGTTCAAGATTAATACAATGCTTATATTATCAAGTGAAATAGCTAAGATAGCCAACATAATTAAAATAATTATATTCATATAAACAGTCCAATTTAGCCACTTTAAATTATGCATTGGTTATTCCTCCTTAATTTTTTATAATAAATTATTGTTTATATATTAAACTTTTTTTATCTCTTCTATATTAAAAATCTTTCTGTATATAATTGCTGGTGCTTCTGGATTATCTTCTGAAATCTGTAAATATCTAAATGGGGTATGTATATCTAGTAAAATAGGCACTAAGGCATTAATTCTATTTTCTAGATTCCTTCTAGAATCTAATTCTCTATCATACTCAAATAGTAGGTTTCCTAATTCATTGCTTGCAAAGAATTCATAATAAGTATCAAAATTTTGAAATTCCTCATAAAGGTTATCAATGATTGTCCAAGCTTCATTTTCAGATATTAAGCCTGTACCATATCCCATTTTTACAAGATGAACCACTCTAGATAAGTCAAAGCCCCTTACCCAGCTTTTAGTTAAAAGATTGTGGCTATTTAAATCAATAATCTCTAATGCTCCCATTAAATAATTTACTATTTGTTCGTAGCCATCTTCACTTTTGCCCTCATACCCATAAATCTTATTAAATGTTTCTGTTTTCTTTATATTTTTTGAAGTAATTTCTAGATTTTTATGTATTAATTCACAATAAATACTTAATTGGATGTTGGCGTACTGAGAATTAGTACCGTCAAGCAAATAATTCATCTGATCTATTAATTCATGTTTATCATTTATTCCCCAAGAATTTTTTAATGCACTTTTGAAGAGTTTTCTCTTCTTATATCTTTCAGTAAACCTTATGGATGAATCTAAACTTAAATAAGCCTTTATAACCATTAACCACTCTGTTTCCTTGTCCTCTTCTTCTCTTATAAGTTTGCTTAATTCTGGTGCGTATGGATAAACACTCCCCATTGATAAAACCTTTAATCTCTCAACGGTATCTGGAATAGTGCTATCATTATGTAACTTATTTTTTAAATTTTCACCTGCAGTTGACACTATAACTCGTCCTCCTCTATTTATGTTTAAACCTTTATAAATGCTCTAAGTATATCAAATATTAAATTTAGGCTATCTTTTATGTGAATGTTAGTTTTTAGATAGCCATTCAAACCTAACTTAATCTCTATTATAAATGTTTAACTCCTTATTAACATTATATAGTAAAACTGTTAATAAAGTAATAATCCTATATTTTCTTATTGTATTTTTAGTTTATATACTTAACTTAGAGAAATTTATTTGTCTTAAATTAATTTCAAATAAAGGAATAATATAATAAAATTAAATAAAACAAATATAAAATTTAGGAGGTGTGTTATGGATAAGCGTTTTACATTTAATGAGGATGCTAGTAATTATGATAAATGGAGACCTACCTATTGCAAAGAGTTGTTTAGTGATGTTATTGACTATTCAAAACTAGATAAGAATAAAAGGACTTTAGAAATTGGGATTGGTACTGGTCAAGCTACTCTTCCCTTTCTTAGTACTGAATGTGATTTAACAGCTATTGAACTTGGTGAAAATCTTGCAGAGTTTTCAAAAAATAAATTTAAAGACTATAAAAACTTTAATATCAAAAATATTTCCTTTGAAGACTTTAAGTGTAATTCTAACACCTTTGACCTTATATATTCTGCTACTGCTTTTCATTGGATTGATGAAAGCGTAGGTTATCCAAAAGCTTTTAACCTATTAAAGCCTAATGGAACTTTAGCATTATTTTGGAATAAGCCATTCATAGGACGTAAAGATGATTTATTGCACCAAAGAATTCAAGACATATATGAAAAGTATAAGCCTTCAAATACTAAACCTATAGAAAATGATGAAAATCATTATAAAGAACTTTTAAAAAGGCTAAAAAAATATGGATTTAAGGATGTTAAACTTAAACTATATCACCAAACTAGAATCTTTAATTCCTATGATTATATATCTCTATTAAATACCTACTCAGATCATAGAATCATGAATCCAAAGATAAAAGAACAATTTGAAAAAGAGATTAGGCAAGCTATTTTAGAAAACAATAATTCATTAAAGATATATGATACTATAGAACTCTATTTGGCTAGAAAATAAGTTCTGAGGCTTTGTTTCAGATAATTGTTGATTTTATCTAACACTTTAGTCCTTCTTAATTTTATCTAACACTTTAAACCAATTAAATTTATTCAAATTTTTAATTTATTTAGTAGTTTAAAAATACTTAATTAAGAAAACTCTTTACTCTTAGTATTTCTACTAATAGGAAATCAAACTCTAATATTATTTATTTAAGGCTTAGGACATGTATTAGTATCCTAAGCCTTAAGTAAAAAATTATACTAAAAAAACTAAAGTTTAAATGCAGTTACAAAAAAACATATTGCTGCGACAAAGGATAATGGAGTCATTACATATTTTTCTTTTTTGCTTCTAGATATTAAATTCATAATAGTGTTTAAAGATAAATAAAAAGCAAAAAATAAACAAATATACTTCGTTACCTTAATAGAAAACCATAGTGGAATTAAGCCACCTGCTTGTAAAATAATAATACTAGCAAAAAGCTGAATCACCACTGAAATTATTGCCATAACCCTATACTTTTTAGGCAGTATTCTGTGTTGTCCCCCCATTGTAAACTCACCTAGTGGTAAACCTAAAGCCACTAAAACAGAAAGTACAGCTATAACTAAAAATAAGCTTGCCCCTAATATTGCAAACATAAACCTCTCCCCTTTATATTCAGATAATCTAATATTACATTACCTATCCAAATATAACCAACAAACTCTTTGTAAATACTACTTTCTCTCTTAGATATTAATAGTCTTGTTATTTCTTATCTTTTTTAGATTTAATAAATTTAGTAATAAAATAAATTATTATTATCCATAAAAACACATTTAAAATTATTGAAAAAACCCTCATATAATTTATATCAACATATAGATTTCCATCCATTTTTATCTACCCCTTAGAATTATTGTAATGTTTCTTTAACTTTTCAATTTTAAATTCATTCTTTATTATTTCTTTTACATTTACTATTAGGGTAAATACTCCTAATGCTAATGTCTCTAAGATAACAAAAGTATAACAACTTCATTTAAGTTATTTCAATAATCTATGTATAACTGGTTACTTTTTAAGTATAACTGGACCTCTTCTATTAAAGAGTATTAAATACTAAAAATAATACGTAAAATATATTTATATAAAATTTGATCTAATTTGTAACTATGATAAAATAAACTTCGAGGTGAAGATTATGAAGAAAATAGTAAAAGTAGTTGGCGCTATAATTGAAAATGAAAATAAAGAAATTCTTTGTGCCTTAAGATCAAAAGATATGTCTATGCCTAAGTTTTGGGAATTCCCAGGTGGAAAGATTGAAGAAGGAGAAACTTTAGGCCAAGCTATAGTTAGAGAAATCAAAGAAGAATTAGATTGTGACATAGAATACATATCTACATTTAATGATAATACTCATGAATATGAAAAAGTTATAGTTAACTTAATTACATTAAGATGTAAACTTGTGAATGGAATACCAAAGGCTAGTGAGCATGCGAAACTTATGTGGCTTCCAGTAGATTATTTAGAGACTCTTTCATGGGCTCCTGCAGATATTCCTGCTGTAAAACAATTAATAAGTGAAAACTAAAAAACAGGAGTCTCCTCCTGTTTTTTTAATATAAAATAGTTTTAACTATTGCCTAATTTAGGAATGTCAAAAGTATGTTACACTTCTACAAACCGCTATTTTACTAGCCTCTTGCTTCCTAGTTATTTTTTATTTTCTAATAATATATCTAGTGAAGTTAAAATAAATTTTAAAGCTTTATATATAGAAACCATAAATAATATGCTACTTATAAACAAGCCAATAACTCCTAATATTAATACTAACCAAGATATATAGAATCCAATTTCAGATGTAGTTTGAGAAAATGATCCACCAAGCATGCAACATACTGAAATGAAAAATATAATAATTGATGTTTTAAGTTTATTTAATATAGTAGTAGAATTCTTCCCAATTATTTTTTCACTCACTCTAAATCCCCCTAACAATAAGTTATATATTCTTTTGATTATATTTTACATTATAAGAAATTAATTACAATACAAAATGCATAACTTGTCATTTATAATGTATAACTAAAAAAATCATAAAAAATTCTAGATTTTATGATAGTACAAAATACTTTAATAATTTTCTTAAACTATAAAATTATTCAAACAAATTATACTATTATAGATATTACTGTAATTCTCAGTAAATAATATAAAGAAGAGTTACTTAACTTCATTAAACCTTGCTGTTAAGTAACTCTATATTCTACATATATTCAATTATCCAAGCTTAATAAAAATCTCAATTACTTATGATACGGTATTTTAACCTATAAAGATAGCCTTAAGCAAGTACTATCAATGGTTAATATTATTATAACCCTCATTTATTTATAGTACGGTTCTCTGACACAACTGTAAATGAGTTATTTTTATTTTTTTATAATATATAGTAAAGTTAAATTCACTGTTCTTCTTCAACATCAAAGCGATCTGCATTCATTACTTTATTCCATGCAGCTACGAAGTCTTCTATGAACTTTTTCTCATTACAATTAGATGCATATACCTCAGCAACTGCGCGAAGTTGTGAATTTGAGCCAAAGATAAGGTCTACTCTTGTTGCTGTCCATTTTTCCTTACCTGTTTCTCTATCAAAGCCTATAAATCTTTCTTTACTTTCAGGCATGGCTTTCCACATTGTATCCATATCAAGAAGATTTACAAAAAAATCATTTGTAAGACATTCTTCCCTCTTTGTAAACACCCCATCCTTTGATTGTTTATAATTAGTGTTTAGCACGCGCATACCACCAATTAACACTGTCATTTCTGGAATAGTTAAGTTTAATAACTGAGCTTTATCTATTAACATTTCATCTGATGTTGCTGCATATTCATCTTTTACATAGTTTCTAAATCCATCTGCCTTAGGTTCAAGAACACTAAATGAATTTATGTCTGTTTCCTCTTGTATTGCATCATTTCGTCCTGGAGTAAAAGGAACAGTAATATTATGCCCTGCATTTTTTGCAGCTTCTTCAATACCAACGCATCCGCCTAATACAATAATATCAGCTAAAGAAACTTTCTTTCCCTTTGAATGTGACATATTAAAATGCATTTGAATTCTTTCTAAGGTATTTAAAACCTTCTTAAGTCTTTCTGGCTCATTAACTTGCCATTGGCATTGTGGTTTTAAGCATATTCTTGCCCCATTTGCTCCTCCACGCTTATCTGAACCACGAAATGTTGATGCAGATTTCCAAGCTGTTGTAACAAGTTCTGATATTCCCAATCCTGAATCTAAAATATTTTTCTTAAGTTCTGAAATATTCTTTTTATTAATCAATCTATAGTTAACTTGTGGTACTGGGTCTTGCCAAATAAATCTTTCTTTTGGAACTTCTGGTCCAAGATATCTTGATATTGGTCCCATATCTCTATGTGTTAGCTTAAACCAAGCCTTGGCAAAATCCTCAGCAAATTTTTTTGGATTATCTAGGTAATTCCTTGCTATTGCTTTATACATAGGATCATTAATAAGTGCTAAATCTGCAGTAGTCATCATAGGTCTATGCTTTTTAAATGGATCATGGGCATCAACTACCATATCCTCTTCATCTACATCTATAGCTAGCCATTGGTATGCCCCTGCAGGACTTTTAACTAATTCCCACTCATATTTAAATAATGTTTTTAAGTAACCCATTGTCCACTTTATAGGCTCTGCTTTCCATGCACCTTCAATTCCACTACCTATTGTATCTGGCCCCTTACCAGTTTTATAACTATTTTGCCACCCCAATCCTTGCTGTTCAATAGGCGCAGCTTCTGGCTCTGGTCCAACATATGAAGGTGATGCAGCACCATGACATTTACCAAAAGTATGTCCACCTGCTATAAGAACAACAGTTTCCTCATCATTCATTGCCATACGAGAGAATGTTTCTCTTACATCATTAACTGATGCCGTAGGATCAGGTTTTCCATTTGGTCCCTCTGGATTTACATAAATTAAGCCCATTTGTACAGCAGCAAGAGGATTTTCAAGTTCTTTATCCTCTTTGTCATCTTTATTACGCTCATTTCCAAGCCATACTTTCTCACTACCCCAGTAAATATCCTCCTGTGGTTCCCAAACATCCACTCTGCCACCACCAAAACCAATTGTTTTTAATCCCATAGATTCGAATGCACAGTTACCTGTCAATATTATGAGGTCAGCCCAAGATATTTTATTCCCATATTTCTTTTTAATTGGCCAAAGTAAACGACGTGCTTTGTCTAAATTCACATTATCTGGCCAGCTATTAAGTGGTGGAAAGCGTTGCAATCCTTGACCTCCGCCTCCTCTGCCATCACCAATTCTATAAGTTCCAGCACTATGCCAAGCCATACGTATAAAAAATGGTCCATAGTGACCATAATCAGCAGGCCACCATTCCTTAGAATCTGTCATCAATTTATATAAATCATTCTTTAGTTCATAATAATCTAACTTTTTAAATTCTTCAGCGTAGTTAAAATCTTTAGACATAGGATTGCTTAGCTCTGAGTTTTGACGAAGAACATTAAGCCTAAGCTGATTTGGCCACCAATATTCATTAGTTGTTCCACCACCTGCCATTGCTTTACTTGTTCTTCCTGTGACTGGACATTTTCTTTCTACCATAACACTATCCTCCTTACCCTTCTTCTTTACCTACCTGCACACCTACTTAATTTATGTATACATATAAGTAATGTAACCTTTCTCATATAAATACTCTTACAGTAAATTATATAAATATATAACTAGTACTATGAGTAAATTGGAAAATAACATATTATACGTTATTTATTAAAATCTATTTTCAGTAAAAACTTTCTTTTATTTTAATTAATCTTTCAGAATATGTAATTTGTATTATCTATATCTTTTAATATTATTGGATAACTATTATAGTTTTCAGAGTAAATTTAAAAGGAACTATATGAATATTTATTTTCATATAGTTCCTTATTTTTATTGATTTTAATGATAATTTCAAAGCAAAACATTAAATATTGTATTATTCTTATATTAACTCTACCAAACTTAAACCTCGAGTAATCGAGGAGGACAACTATTTAAAAAATAAGGAATAACGGCACTACCAATAATTAATGATAAACATCCTAAAACAGTACAAATATTTCCTATCATAGACATCCCTCCTTGAATACTAACTAATATGTTTACTAGTCCCCGTAACTTCCATTAGTGTTTCATCAGTTTCCTGATTCCGAGGCAGGACAATTATAATTATATGAAATTCTTAACATTTATTCAAGTATTTATAAAGAAAATTTTTAAAACTTGAGTATGTAAAAAAGTCCTTATTGCTGTTATGATTATTATTCTGTGAAAGTTTATTAAATCCCTTAGCCAATTCATATTGAGAAAAGTCTTTTAACAAAATACTTATAATCCAATAATTAGGCTTATTTCTCGTAACATGAACCACTCTATTTTTAAAAATTCTTTCATTCTGTGATAAATTTTTTTAATGAACTAATTAATAATGGACTTAATGTCAAATTAGGATATTCATTTATTACTGATATTTCTGAGTTTAAATAATCTATACTACTAAATTTAGCTATATCTATATTAAAAAAATAAACGTTTTTAAAAGTACAGTTTTTAAATTTAACATATTTTATATTTGTAGCAAAAAATACAGTATCCTCAAATGAACAATTTACAAAGCTGCTATGTTTAAGGTTAGAAAAAATAAAATCAATGCCCTTAAATTTTACTTTTTTAAACTTACAATAAGTAATATTTACTTTTTTAAACCGTATATTGTAAAAAGAACTTTCTGATGAACTTTTATTATGAATAGTTCCATCATAATAAAAGTTGCTTCTAAGTGGTCTTAATATATTATTAAATAAATTGAGTGGAGTATTTAATCCTTTTTTTCTTTTTAAACTTCTTTTTTCTCTAAGTTTAGCTTTTCTTTTTTTCTTTCCTCTTCCCATAAAATCACCCTTTCAAAATATTAATTTATTATATAGATTTTTTTAACAAAACAATTAATATTTTTATAAAAACACCTTTATAACCTATAACATTAAAATTTTATCATATCCTAAATAAATTTTACTAATATTCGCAATTATAATTTAGTTAATCAGTTTTTCTCAAATAAACTTTTTAATTATATATTAAATATATATTGAATATATATAGCAATAAACTATCATAATTAACTATATATAATAATCTTTATAAATTCTAAAAAAATACGAGTTAATTTATATCTATACTTACGATAGTAAAAATAACTCTCACCTTCCATATTAGGTTGCTTATGACTAATTGGAGTTCTTTTCTCAAATAGTTCAAAGCCACATTTTTCAGCAAGTTTATATGATGTCACATTATCACAGTTAAAATATAAAAAAGAGTTCCTTAACTGCATTAAAACTTACTGTTAAGAAACTCTATATTCTACATATTATTTTCTATATTCAATTTATACCTTAACAATACTCTTAAAGCTTTTATTAGATATAATTGCACTTATAAAGAATATGCATATTGATACTAATACGCTTATAATAAATGTTAGATTTAAGTTTTCTGATAAGAATTTTCCTAAAGCTTGTATTGCAAAGAAACTATGAAGAAGCCCTATTGATAGTGGAAGTATATAAAACAATGAAACTTCCTTTCTGATTGCTCTTCCTAAGTCCTTCTTTGACACTCCTATATTTTTTAGGATTTTATATTTCTCTTTATCATCATTTGCATCACTATATATCTTAATGTAAATTATACTAGCCTCTGCAAGTATAAATACTAAAAATAGAAATGCTCCAATTGCATAGACAAGCTTTAACCATGCTACATTTTCAGTCTCATATATACCTACCTGAAAGTTGACATCATCTGTTAAATAAGGCTTTAATCCAGCGCCTAATTTATTTAATATATCTTTATCTAATAATTCTTTGTCATCTTTTACTTTAATGCCATAAAAATTTATCATTTCACCACTATTTTTCAGCTTTTCATATTGGCTATTGTTAACAACCACTGCAGGATAGTTAATTAATGATCCTAAAACCTTAAATCTTATATCACTTTCACTTACTTCAAAAGTTTTATCACCAACAGTAACATTATTTTTCTTAACTAAACTTAATAATGTTCCTGGGCGCTGAATATATATTACCTTATCTCCTTGCACCATTTCTTTATTAACCTTTTCTAAGTCTTTTTCATATCCATTACTCTTTAATATACTGGTGAATTTATCATAAGGTAATACTATATACTTTTGTTCCCCATTTTGAATATTATCTTTAACCATTAATACATCAGTGTTTAAGTCAAATTTCTTTTCTCCTAAAACCTTTGTAACTTCCTCTGATATTTTTTCATTATTCATTGCATTTGAAGAAGAAAAAGACATTGAAAACAATTGATCATTTTCTTCGCTCATTGAATAAAGCTTTCTCATGGATACTGATGTACCTAGGACAGTAATTGTACATGCTGTTAAAATAACTATAGTAGCATAAGTAGTACAATTCTTCTTTATTCTATAAGCTAAGTTATTAATAGTTATTATATTTTCCCCTTTATATAATATATTTTTATTGTTAATTAAAGAATTAAGAACTATTGGAATAGCAGCATAAAATAATCCATAAGTACCTATACAAACTAAAATCAATGTTTTTAAAGCATTCATTTTAGAGCTAAAGATCAAGTGATATCCATATGTAATCAATCCTATGGATACAATAGCAATAATATAAGTAAACACAGTTATTTTAGGCATTTTTTCTGTCTTTTTGCTATCATTTAAAAGATCAATTACCTTACTACTTGCAATATTAACGAATCCCTTAATGCTCATTAACAAAAATATAGACATGAATATTAAAAATGTAACCACTATTGAATTGACTGTAACTTCAAACTTAACATCCACATTAAAGTTAGCAACTGCAAAAACTATCATTTGAAAAAACTTAGAAAATAATACCCCAGCCCCTATTCCAATTGCACATGAAGATAGTCCAATTAGCATCATTTCTGTAAAATATATTTTGCCGATGGTCCTTAAGTCAACTCCCATAAAAGTAAATAGCCCTATTTCCTTTTTTCTATTTCTTAAAAATACATTTGATGTGTACCATATAAAGAAAAACATAAAAATTCCTAAAACTAAACTTATCATTCTTAATATCATTTTTGTATAGGAAGCATTAAATTCACCTAAAATATTTAATGCCTCTCCATCTATAAGTATTATAAAATTATTTAAAATAATTACTGAAAATATCATTGATATAAAAAACATACTGTATGTCTTTATATTATTTTTAAAGTTATTAAAGGCAATGGAAAATATACTCATTATTTAGCACCTCCTAAAGTTGCTAATAAATCAATTATCTTTCCATAAAATTCTTTTCTATCCTGCCCTCTATTTAATTGGCACTTAAATTCTCCATCACTTAACATATAAACTTTTTTAGAATAACTTGCACAAAAGGCATCATGTGTAACCATTATTATAGTAGCTTTATTTTCTTCATTAACTTTCTTTAAGCATTCTAATAAATCAATAGAAGATTTAGAATCTAAAGCTCCTGTTGGTTCATCAGCAAATATAACCCTTGGCTCTGTGATTAAGGCCCTAGCTGCAGCTCCTCTTTGTTTTTGCCCTCCTGACAGTTCATAAGGATATTTCTTAAGGTGCTCTTTTAGCCCAAAAACCTCTGCCATTTTAATAACTTTTTCTTCAATTTCCTTAGTTTTCTTTCTTCCTAATGCTAATGGAAGTGCTATGTTATCCATTAATGTCATGTTATCTAAAAGACTGTAATCTTGAAATATAAAGCCTATTTTTTCTTTTCTAATATTGGATAACTCCTTATTTTTTACCTTTGTAACATCTATTCCATCTAAAAGTATTTCTCCTTTAGTAGGTTTGTCCAATGTCGATAATAAATTTAAGAGTGTAGTTTTACCTGCTCCTGATGGCCCCATTATAGATAAAAACTCTCCTTCTTCAACAGATAGAGATATATTATTTAAAACCCTAGTCTTAAAGCCCTTTATGCCATAATCCTTTGATAAGTTGCTTAATTTTAATATTTCGCTCATTCTTTTTCCTCCAAAATCAAATTTCTTATTTAGCTGAACTATTAATCAGCTTATAAGTTAATTTTAGTGGTTTTTTAATAATTAATCCTTCACTTAACCTTACATTTAGACTTTCAATGTTACATTTTTGTAATGGTAGTATAATCAGATATTTTATTAAACCTTATTTTAAATAGAGTATATTCATCCTTTACAGAATTAACCTCAATAAGACTCCCTAATTTATCTAAAATCTTTTTACTAAAATAAAGTCCCATTCCAGTTGATTTACATGTAGTATTTCTGCCATTAGTACCTGTAAAGCCTTTATTAAATACTCTTTCTAAATCCTCCTCTGCTATTCCAACTCCATTATCTTTTATGTTTAAGCATATATATTTCTCTGTTTCTTCCCCATAAAATTCAATTCTTCCATTTCCCTTTGAATACTTTATTGAATTATTAATGAGCTGATCTAAAACATATAAAACCCACTTTTTATCACTGTAAATGTAGTAATCAAGATTGTGCAATTTTATTTCTATATTATTTTTTATCAACATAAAGGCATTATTTTTTATTGCTTGTCTTACTATATCTTGCAATTTTTCTTCTGAAATAAATATATCCTCTGCAGCTGCTGTTGCTCTACTTCCATACATTACTGAATTAACTAGAAAGTTGATCTTTTCAATTTCATTTTTAATATCAGTACTAGCTTCCTCATCCTCCATACGCTCTAAAATAATAGATGTAGCGCTTATAGGAAGCTTTATTTCATGAACCCACTTAGAGATATATTCTTCCATGTCTTTAATTTGTTGTTCTTTGCTTTCTATTAAATCCAAATACTTTTTTTCTTTTTTATTTATGATATAAGTAATTATTTCTTCTTCTAGCGATTCTCCCTGAACATCATTTATATTAATATCATTGTCATCTTCCATAATTTCATATAAAGTACTGAATCTTTCTTTCCAGCTTTTATATTTAATGAAAAAACTAACCCCATAAAAGATTATCAATATTACATCTAAATAATATATTTCTCCCATGTTGCCTTTTAATAAGTTTGATACAAAGAAATAAATATTAATGGTCAGTAATATGCTGCAATTAAATAAAATAGTTTTTATATTTTCTTTAATAAACCTTTTTAAATTCATTGTATTAAATACCCTATTCCTTTTTTAGTTTTAATGACATCATATAATCCTAATTCCTTTATCTTAGCTCTAAGCCTTGTAATATTTACGGTTAATGTGTTGTCACTAACAAACTCATCATCATTCCATAAGCTCATCATAAGCTTTTCTCTTGATACTACCTTCCCCTTATTTTTTATAAGTGCTGATAGTATTTTAATTTCATTTTTAGTGAGCTCTATTTCATTGTCCTTATATCTAAAAATACATCTTTCAACATCTAAAACCGCATCATTATAATAAATTAAAGAATCTGAATTAGTATAATCATAGCTTCTACGAAGTAATGCATTAATTTTTGATATTAATACTTCCACAGAAAAAGGTTTGGTAATATAATCATCTCCACCATTATTCATTCCCATAATAATATCCATATTTGAATCTCTTGATGATAAGAATATTATTGGCACTTTTGAAATCTCTCTTATTTTTTCGCACCAATAAAATCCATCATAAAAAGGTAAATTCACATCCATTAATATAAGACTTGGTTTTTTCTCTACAAATTCCTTTACTATATTATCAAAGTTCTCTATTAATTCCACTTCAAAAGCCCATTTTCTTAAGGATAAAGCTAACTCTCTTCCAACATCTAAGTCATCTTCAACCAACAATATTTTCTTCAAACATCTCACCTCTTAGTCATTATCTCATTAAAATATTATCATAAATTTGCCATTTAATACATTTTATATAGGAATATCTAAGTAAATCTTTCAATTTATTCAAGTGTGCTAAGATAAGTTCTTTCAATATGTTTATCTAAGTTATTGTTAAAAGGCAGCAATTCACTGACTATAATAAAATAAGTATAGCTATTAAATGATTCTACTCAATAACTATACTTATTTCCTATTACACTATCACATTTTTCATTAATAACCTATTAACTATTTTTAGTTTTTTAATAGGTTATAAAGCCTATTTATTGATTCTCTATCCTCAAAATTATTTGATATTTTGAACATTAGATTTGGAGTATCTGTTCCTTCAAATACTTCTTTAAATTTCTCTTTATCATTAATCATAACATCTTTTATTGCAAGAAGTAATCCAGGTAAACTATAAGCCCATTCCTCAGAAAGAATCCCATTATTTTCACTTAATATACAATAAGATTCGTGAGCTGCAACAATATTTCCATATTGTTCAGTAAAAATCATTTCATTTTCTGTGTTACCACATTTACCTGCGAATTCTTGCAAATTTTTAGTAACATTAAATGCTAACCCCTTTTTGGTCTCTTTTATCCTACTATATTGATAGATATTATAACCAAATGAAAAGATAAAAGCCACACATATTACTACAGAAATATACTTTAATTTTTTCATTTTATCACCTCTATTCAACTCGATTTACTAATAAAAACTATTTATTGATTTACATCAAATTATATACTTAAATATTTTTATTTTTAAAGAATTCATAAACCTTCTCCCCCTTTAATATAAACAAAATGATTTAGCCTTTAATAATATTTTTTATTGTTTAGTTTAATATTATATTACCATGAATAGTCTTATTTTTACATAAAATCCCACAACACTTATATATAAATAAGATTGTTGAAAGAGAAACAAAAGTTTAATATAATATTCTTAATGAATGAAGAGATGGGAGGATAAACCATGAACAAAGAGGAGCAGGTCATAAGTGGTTTTAGA
Organism: Clostridium sp. LIBA-8841; assembly: GCF_034439435.1. Classification (GTDB taxonomy): domain Bacteria; phylum Bacillota; class Clostridia; order Clostridiales; family Clostridiaceae; genus Sarcina. The sequence goes on from NZ_JAPCKJ010000002.1 coordinate 579,624, forward strand.
GACTTATTTAACAAGATGGCTTGGCTTAATAAGTCTAAGATGGAAGACCATCTTAAAGGTTATAAGCCTTCTGAAGTGCATTGCATTGAATATATTGCAAAAAATGTAGATTGTAACGTAACGAAACTTGCAGAGTCATTTTACATGACTAGGGGTGCTATAAGTAAATTAACTAAGAAACTTATAGAAAAAGGCCTTATTGAGAGCTATCAAAAGCAGGATAACAAAAAGGAAATCTACTTTAAACTTACTGAACAAGGAAAAGCAATTAATAAAATTCATGATGATCTTCATAATGAGTTTCAAGAGCGTGATAAAGCTGTCTTTGAAGATGTAACTGAGGAACAATTTAATGATATGATTAGCTTCGTAGAAAAATATAGAAGTCATTTAGATAAAGAAATAAAGAAGGTTGGTTTAGATGTTAAACCTGAATAAATTTATATAATAACATGAGCAGTCCAGAGTTCTATTTAGAATGGGCTGCATTTTTTATTTTCATTATTTTGTTGACAAGGAAACAAAATTGATTTATGATTATTGTTGACAAGGAAACAATAAACGTTTTGAAAGGAGAATTTAAATGTTTAAATCTAAATCATATAATGAAGAAAAGAATGGAGAAATAGTAGATAAAAAGGCTTTAACATTTGGTCTTATGTCTGTTTTTCTTTGTGGAATGGGATTTAGTATAATAGCTCCTGTTGTTCCATTTTTAGTAGAACCTTATGTGAGCAATGCTAGTGAACAAGCCTTCTTTGTTACTCTACTAACCTCTATTTATGCAGTTTGTGTATTTTTTGTAGCTCCTGGACTTGGAGCTTTAAGTGATAGATATGGCCGTCGTCCTTTACTTTTAATATGCCTTTTAGGTTCCTCAATTGGATACTTAATCTTTGGTATAGGTGGCTCTCTATGGATGCTATTTATTGGACGCATAATAGATGGGATAACAGGTGGAAATATAAGTACCATCTTTGCATATTTTGCAGATATAACTCCTAAGGAACAAAGAACTAAATACTTTGGATGGATAAGCGCAATTGCAGGTATAGGAGCAGCTATTGGCCCTACTCTAGGCGGTTTACTAGCAAAGTTTGGATATGCTGTACCAATGTATTTTGGAGCAATAATCACCTTACTGAATTTTGTTTATGGAATGTTATATATGCCTGAAAGTCTTCATGAAAATAATAGACTAAAGAAAATCACTCTTGTAAGACTTAATCCATTTACCCAACTTATGAGTGTACTTTCAATGAAGACATTAAAAAGGTTACTTATTTCAGCCTTCTTAATTTGGATACCTAACGGATCTTTACAATCAATCTTTTCACTATTTACAATGGATACTTTTAATTGGTCTCCTACATTAATAGGACTTATGTTCTCTATTATGGGAATACAGGATATTATTTCACAAGGTTTAATAATGCCAAAACTCTTAATGAAACTTAGTGATACAAAGATAGCAATTCTAGGAATGGCCTCTGAAATCATAGGCTATGCTCTTATTGCAGCATCAGCTATTTTCACCTTCTATCCTTTTTTCATAGTTGGGATGTTTGTATTTGGTTTTGGAGATTCAATTTTTGGCCCTTCATTTAATGGAATGCTTTCTAAATCTGGAGATTCCAGCGAGCAAGGAAGGATTCAAGGAGGTAGCCAAGCTCTTCAATCTTTAGCAAGAATAATCGGCCCTATTATTGGAGGACAAGTCTATGTATCACTTGGACATTCTGCTCCTGCTTTTATGGGTGTTATTCTTATAGGATTAGCAATACCTGTTTTATTTAAATCTACTAAGAAAAGTTCTCAACTTATATAAAAACTGCTGGACTAAATGTTCATAAGCTATTTATATAAATTTAAAGAAATATGGCTCTGTTTTAAATGAGTGTTGATAACTGGATATGTCCATATAAATAAAGTATTATAGTTATACTAATAATTATACGATAATAAAGGACTTTAAAAATAGGCAACCAATATTTGTTTAATTAGCATTTATCACTGAAATTATAAACCATAAGTTATGTATAATAAAAGTATGATTAATAAACAATTGTATATTATGGCGAATAACAGATTATTTATATTTTATACTAAATTAAAAAAATTGTATGAGGTGATTATAGTGGAAAACTCTTGTAAACATAAACCTAAAAATCTATTTGCACGACATTTTATTTGTAAACATTGTGGAAAGAGGATTGTCAGTAAGAACAAACTACCGATTGCTATAGCATGTATTGCTTCCGTTATCATAAATTTATTAATAAGATATTATTTTTTTGAGGACCCTAATTTAATTATTACTGCTTTTACATTTCTAATCATAACAATTTTTTGCTTGATTTTAGGTTGGATAGGCTTGCTTTTTGTAGGATTTAAAGAAAAATTAAATTCGTAGTATTAAACTATTACGAACTATAATAAAATTGGACAAGTTAATTTAACTTATCTACTTTTATTATACCCATATATCACCATTGGTTTAAAACAGAGCCTTAAATATAATTCCTTTGTAACTCCTTTTTGACAACAGATTTCCTTTTGAAGTGCAAATCCTTAAATTCATATTATAAATCATAACTACTTTCACATATAAAATCAAAACACAAATTCACTAAAATAATAAAAACATAAATCCAACAAAACAAAGGAACGTGATTTTACGTTCCTCTACTCTTATTGAATATTAAATTTTAATTTACGTATCACTATTTTTATATAACTTTATATAATCATTCAATATCTCTTCTAGTTTTCTAATAACATCATTATTATTATTTACAATCTCATATCCCTCTGAAAATCTTTCATCACTAGAGGCATTTGTTTGAATTAACATAACTTTATTATCGACTATTACCACCTCTAAATAAGCCTCATCAGCTCCAATAAATTTAAGATTCAAAAAATTTTGCTGATTGTATTTTACTCCCTCGTATTCCTTAAGCTTTATATCACTTAATATATCCATAACTTTATTTATGGTATCACCTTTTATATTTGTGTATATCCCTGTTTCTGCAGTTTCTTCTATTATGCCCATAGCTTCTAGGCTGAAAAACTGTGTATCTTTATATTTTTCATTTAATATTACCTTTTTAAATGTACCTAAATTTCTCCCTACTCCATTATTCTTATAATACATTCTAATGGAAATAGATAATATTACTGCTAAGCAAATAACTATAAATCCTAATATTATTTTATTATTTCTTTTCATTGTGCCTTTAGTGATATGTTACATGTAAATGCAAAACTACCACTAAAGTTACCCCCCCTTTTAAATTTCTAATTTAGCATACCTTTTAGCCAATATGCATCATTTATTTATTATATTAATCTACTTATTATTTAATTCTAATGAATTTCTTGAGTCTGAATCAGATGATTTCACTTATAGGATACATATTTTCCATTTACTCAAATAGATAAGTACACAATATAAAATTTTGATTTTCACTTTAGATAAAGTTAATTCCAAAAGGATAACTCAAAATTAAGGTTCACCTAAAACATAAAAAAATCACATATGAATTTCTTGTAATTTCACATGTGATTGCCTGTACAAATTGTCTTCCTATTTATTTACTTTTGAGTTCATAAAATAATGTACAAATAATAAGCCTTTTTATTATTTATAGAATTATAAATTTTATGAAAAGAAATGCTTAACTTAATATATTGCTTTTTAAGTAAGTTTTTATTAGTTAAGCATAATCTTTTATGTGTGAATAATTTTAAACTATTACTTCTTCTTATTCTTCTTATCTTTATCAAAAAAGCCTATGAAGAATAATGTAGCACCTATAGCTGTTAATGTAGCTAATAATTCACTCATTGATTTCACCTCTTATATCTCTTATATATTTATACCTTTTATATTTATTGTAATAATTTAATTAATTTTCAATTATAAACTGTTTAGCTCTTATAATCGCCTTAAGAACAAATAGACTTCCTACTTTTTCAAGTAAGTTTGAACTAATATTCTACTATGGGAAATATCAAAGATATTTCAAAGCCTTCTTTATAATCTTCTGAAACTTCCATTTTAAAGTTCAAACTATTAGCAACTTGATTTGCTAAATAAAGCCCCATTCCAGTTGATTTTTTTCTTTCCTGGCCAGTGTCTCCTGTAAATCCTTTATCAAATAAAAAAGGTAAATCATAAGAATTAGCTCCAATCCCATTATCTCTAATTATGAGTTCTATAGTTCCATTATTTTTATTAACATTGGTAGAAAGTGTTATGAAAGCTTGTCCTTTTTCTTTATCAGTATATTTTATTGAATTGCTTAATATCTGTCTTAAAACAAAGGATAATCCCTTTTTATCAGAAACTGCCTTACTATCTCCTACTTCATTGTTAATAATAATTTTTTCCTCTTCTATTAAGTTTTTATATTCCTCTAAAACATCATTACAAATTTCCTTAAGTGATATTTCACTGAATATATAGTCTAAATGATCTGCCTTAACCCTTGAATAATACAGCATTTTCTCAATATCCTCTTGCATTTTACTTCTTGAATATTCTAGCCTTTGGTATATTGGAAAAGAAAGTTCTTCCTTCCTATTATCAAGGATAAAGGTCATTAAAGATAATGGAGTTTTTATCTCATGAGCCCATGTTTCTATGTATTCTTCATACTCTTTTAAGTTTAAGTCCTGATTTTTAATCTTCTCTTCCTTTTCTCTAAGCCTTGAACCTATTAACTTAATAACCTCTTTTTCCTCACCATAGAAAAACTCAAGACAAGCTTCCTCTTCACTTAAATCTGGATTTTCTATAAACTCCATGATTCTTTCTAATTGTCTTTTCTCTTTATTGTAAAGAATAAAACCAATTAAGCTATATATTAAAATAGAGCCAATAAGCATGGTTGGGAAAATATGGATAAAGCTCTCAGGATTAATTAACCAAATAAATATTCCAAACATAACATTTAAAATAATAGTAACAATAAACCAAACCCTGTATTTTAGTAATATATTAATCAATTTTCTAATCATCTTTCTTTTCCTCAATAGCTACAAGCTTATAACCTTTCCCACGTATAGTCATGATTTCATAGTCCATATTTAAATTCTTAATTGTCTTTTTTAATCTTGTCATATTAACTTGTAATGCATTTTCATCAATATAATCCTTAGTTCCCCATATCTTTTCAAAGAGCATATCTTTTGTAACAATATCATTTGGATTAGATAAAAGAAGCTCCATTATCTTTCCTTGATTCTCACTTAACACAATTGATTTTTCATTAAAATACATTGTATATGTCTGCAAATCAAGTTTTACTCCTCTTATCTCAACAAAATAATTCCTATCTTCATTTCTACGAAGCAAGTTAGAAATTCTAGCTAGTAATCTATCCTTATTGCATGGTTTTGTAAGATACTCATCAGCACCTAAACCTAATGCATGAAGTTCATCCTTCAACTGATCTCTGCTAGTTAAAATTAATATAGGGATTGTACTATTCATCTTAATTTCTTTGCATATCTCAAAACCAGTTATTCCTGGCAAATTAAGATCAAGTAATACAAGTTCAGGAGATTCCTTAAGTATTTCCTCTGCTACATTTGAAAAATCACTTATACAGGAAGCCTCATATCCTGCCTTTTGCAAAATATAAACAAGCTCTTCCCTCATAAATAATTCATCTTCAACTACAACTATTCTCTTCATCTTAATCCCCTTCCTTACTTTGAAAAATCAATATATTCCTTTAACATTAAATCCATTTCCATACTAAGCATTTCTGTAAGTGAATATTTTTCTAAAAGAAACCTAACAAATTTACACCCAAGAAAATATCCTACATCTGAATACCCTTTGTAACTATTCCAATCTCCAAAGAAGTCTTTTACACTTTCAGAATTAGTAATTCTTATTAAGTATTCTCTCTTTAGTTCAACTAAATTTTTTTCACACCACTCTATCCATCCATTTTGATTTTGATGATAGTAATTTTCATCTCTACATAGTAATTGCTCAAATAACATAGCTACTCCCTCACTATAAAGTTGAAAAAGTGCTTTTTCACTAATATTGTTTTGCTTTCCAAAACATCCACCCTTAGTTCTATGCCAAACATGACCTATTTCATGAGCTATTAAAGCAAACATACTGTCTTCATCACACCAATCAAGTTCAATAATCTTTTCAATTCCAAGAAGAATAACATTTCTATTATCAAGTGATGTTGCCCAACCTGCTCCACTACATAACCCTAAGTATAAAATAATATCTACATCAAAATCCTCTTGAAATATTTCATTAAATTTATATCTAATATTACCTGAAACTGCTATAAATGATTCATGGACTTGCTTTAATTTTCCCCTACTTGTCAGAGTTTTTTCAATTACAGGAAGTATATCTTTTGTATAATTATAATCTTTAATATCAATTTTAACTTTATTAGCTAATTCCCTTGAAATAATATTTGAATAAGTTTCCCAAAGCTCTATATTAAATTCATTTGATGAAAAGCAAGCTAAAATCTCATCATATGTATCTATAAAATTCATTAACACCATCTCCTAACATAAAACTAGTTATTTCATGCTAAAAAGTTATCTCTAGTTTTAACTTTTTAGAGTATTTCAATATTTCATCATATGTCATTGGCTGTAGGTACATTTGTCTAAAAAATTCTTTTCTCTTATTTAAGTCTAATTCCTCACTAATTTTTATAAAAGTAAGCAATGAACTTCCATATGAATATAAATTTGCTCTATAAAATGAATCTTCTTTTGACAACAATATTCGTTTTCTTACAGACTCTCTATCACTAAGAATGTAATTATCACAGTAATAATCAACACATTCTTCTAAAGGATATCCAGAGTTAAACATAACATATGAATTATTCTGTACTAGGTGATGTAATTTATCTAATAAAAGCTCAACTTCCATTTCTAAATCTATTTCATCTTTAAAAACAAAATATACTATAGATTCTCCTACGCCCTCTAACTGTATTATTTCAGGCCCATAGTCTTCTTCACAACCGCAAATTTCATTGATTATTTTTTCTCTAATACATTTATTCCAATATGAAAGTTGCATTGCATGTCCAAAAATCTCATGTGCTACAGCGTATCTTAAATTTGCCTTATTAAACCTACTATTGTCCATATTTAGATTGACTTTTAATATATAATTATCTTCACCAATATTTAAGTAATATCCATAAGGAACTTTTTCATCTACAAACTCTATAATACATTCATCATTAAATTCTAATTCTAAATAGCTCTCTACTATAGATTTTTGCCTTTTTAATTCATTTGTTAAATATTCTTTTAAATCTTCTCTATTCATTGAAAAGCTATAAAATTTTTCATATATTTCTTTTTTGGTATATCTTATTTTTAGTTGTTCTAACTTGGTTTTAACTTCCTTCACTATATCATCTATTATATTTTGTGATGTAGTCTTAACAGTAACTCCAATTGTATTTTTCACATATTCTTCATATGGAATATCATAATTTAGTAACGACATAAGATAATATTTTGTTGCAATAACTTTTTTAAGTATATACTCATTATTATCTTTTCCATCTAATAATTTCTCATATTTAGTGAAGTCTAATAGAGCTTCTTCTAAATTATTGTATTTTATAAGTTTATTAGATAATACAAAGTTATCTTTAAACCGTTTACCTAACAATCTTCTTATACCTCTGTACGAGCCAACTATATTTTCTTGTAAGTCTCTTTCCATACATCTCACCTCATTATATATCTTATGATATAAATAGTGACTATCTAAGTAAGTGTCAAATTTCTGCCTATCCATTAGTGTCATAATAACATAAACTCAAATTATATTCCACAAATTCCCATAGCATTAAAATATACATAATAAAAAGTTCTAAACCAAATACATGATTTAGAACTTTAGTGATTCCTTATGATAGTTTATAATTTTGCACCTCAAAAGTGCTATTAGTATAAAAATATTTTTCTATCCTGCACATAATTAATATAATTTTTTATAATTGTTGCCATCAAAAAATGCATTTCCTACTTTACTTCCAATGCGCCAATAATTATTATCCATTGTATATATTAATGGATCAATTTTTTCTGTATCAGGCTCACCATCTGTAAAGCAGTCCTTGTCTATGAAAACTTCTACTACTTCTCCAACAAATACTTCCATTTGATGAATATTTATATTATTAATAACCTTACAAACCAAATTTACTGGACATTCTTTTATCAAAGGAACATCCTTCACTTCACCATAAAATGTTTCAAAAACTTCAGATTTATCACCTTTATTTCCTGATAACAATCCACAAAAATCAGTTTTTTGCACCAAATTAGTTGAAGGTATATTTACACTAAAAAAACCATTATTTTTGATTCCAATATTTAAATAATGAGTTTTTTCTGAAGAAATATATATTACAGCTGGATTGACGCTCATTATTCCACAGTTACCAAGAGTTGTATAATTAACTTTTCCATCAACTATTGTACCTGCAAGTATTGCTGGAATTGGATATATAAAAGGTATATTTCCTACTTTTAATTTGTCCAAATTAGACACCGCCTTTTTATTATTTTAACTACTTTTATACATTATCGAATGAGAATATTATTTTATCTCCATCAAATGTTGATCCACTTTTTTCATTGAAGTTATCCTTGGTATATTCACTAATAGTTTTTCTCCAAAACTTTTCTGCTCTAGGATTCATACCATATGGTGCCACGTATAATCCCCATTTTCCTGAAAATATATCAAACACCTTTTTTGCTGCAATGGTTGCAATATTTTTACCTCTATATGGTCTTAATAAAAAGAATTCATAAACGTAATAATCCATTTCTTTAGGAGCAAATTCACCTGTTGCTATTAAATCGAATCCAGCTGGCTTACCATCTACCATTATTATGAATGGAAATAATTTATCTGGTTTTTGAAACCAGATATTTTGAACATCATATTGTTCTGATAATGTTTTTATAGGTTCCTCTTCATAAATGCCATATTCATTAGGTACATTTCCATAAACCTCTGATAAATCATACAAATATAACGGATAAATATTTTTTATAATATTTGCATTTTCTTCAGTAGCTAAAACTACTTTAACCTCCATAATTTCATCCCAATCTTTCATTAATTTTTTAAAACTACTCTTATTTTAACTATAATCTTATCTATTTTATTTTCGGCTATTCGTGAAAACTCTCATTTTTGCAATAATCTGCAATTCTTTCATCAACTCGTCTAACAAAACTATAAGTATAACATTCAAAGTATTTTGTCCAAAATTGAATTGCAGTAGGATTTAATGTTTCAAAATCAACACCTAAATACTTCAAACCTTCATCTGCCAATATCTTCATAGTATATATTAAAAGTTCTCTTGCTACTAATCCATTTCTATATTGTTCATGAACATAAGCTCCACAGATATTTAGTACTTCTGGGTCTTCTGAAATGAAAGTTTCAGCTTCTTTACAGACTTCAATATATCCCACAGCTTTGTTACCATCATATGCAACAAAAAACCTACTTTTCCTTTTCTCACAAATTGCTGCAAACTCATCACCTGTTAAGTGTGCTCTCGGCATGTATATAGGACTTTCTCTCATATGATTAGAAAATCTATTTTTCAGCTCTAATAATATACTGGCTTTTTGATAGCCAATTTCTTCATATCTAAATCCACTATCTATCTTCACCTCATCTATATATGTCAAATTTAAGATTGCATCACTACAACGTATACCAAAACCATTGAATATCAATGATTCTGCTATTTCTTTATCATGTGCATATTTACAAATTGCAAAACTAAATATACCATCTTTAATCATCAATTTAGATAAATTTTCAAATAACATCGACGCTATTCTTTTTCTATTTTCACTTGCAAATGCACTTCCAAACAATGGTGAAAATGAACCTTTTACATCTCCAAACTGTCCTTCAAATCCACCCACAAATACTAAATATCCAACAAGCTTTTCATCCTCTATTGCCATCAATCCATACTTGCTATTAAAAATACCAATTAACGATTCCTTTAATTTTTCCCTGTAATTTTTCACTAACAATTGATTATTGCTAGCACATTCATTTTTATATTCTTCAATTGCCAATTCAACTGCCTCATCTATATACTTTAATTCTAATTTTATAAACTTCATTGATTCCTCCAGTTACTACTGATAATTTAATTTATCTACCATATAAATATTTTAAAGTATAACATTACTATTCGTTCAAATTATCACTTTTGTAATAATATATTGTCTACTTCTTTTGATGACTTAACCCAAATTAATTTACTTCATAATTCAAAAGTCTACTTTCATATGTTTGTCTATTCTTCTCAAAATCATTGGTCCATTTGAACATGTATTTTAGCATTTCAAAAGTTGGCTTATAATTACTTTTTTCAACTCCAATTTTTTGCTTTATAAATCGAGTTATTATTCTAAATTTTCTTTTATATAAAGGCGTATCTAAGAAAATTATTTTATCTGCTAAATCATAAATCAGCTGTTGACTTTTACGATATGTTCCTTCTATTATCCACGATTCATTTTTATCTATTTTTTCAATAATGCTTTTTTGTTCCTCATCAGAATGTTTGTATCTCTTTCCATCTGAAAAACCCCATGCAATACAATCACCTTCAAAATATGGAATACTTAATTCTTTAGAAATTTTTTTTGCTAATGTCGTCTTTCCACTTGCTACAATTCCAAAAATCAGAATCTTCATATCATATCTTATCCACCCATAAAAAATCTGCACTACAAATTCTTATTTATAAATCAGTACTATAAAAATATAACTCTATTTATTTTAACATATACTTTAATTAATGTAATATAAACCCAACTATTTCTTATAAAAAAAGAGATTCATTAACTGAACCTCTTTCAATTCATAAATAACTTTTTAATCCTAAAATTATGTATTCCTATAAAGGTTTACTAGCATATTTAGCACCTTCTATAACTTAAGGTCTTATTTTAACTATATTTTAAAAAGTTATATTTTTTAATCTTTTATGATATTATATCTTCTTCACTTTAATTATTACTTAATAGAATATAAAAATTAACATATGTTTTTTGAACATAAAATAGATTATTACTTTTCATCTATTACTCTATTTCTCTTTGTTTATCTATGCTATAGTTTATATTATTATTTTAATTTCAAATCATAGTTATTATATAAAAAGCTCTGGATGAGCAGAAAGACGGTCTTCCTCTGTAATTGCACGACTCACACGACATGGATTTCCAAATGCAAGACTACCCGCTGGAATATCTCTTGTTACTACAGATCCCGCTCCAATAACACAGCCTTCTCCTATAGTTACTCCAGCACAAATAGTTACATCTCCACCAATCCAGCAATTATCCTCAATTGTTATTGGCGCACCATATTCCATATCTGTGACTTTTCCAGTTTTTTCATTATAATATGGGTTTCTATCTTGATAACAAAGTGGGTGCTTAGGAGTCAATAAAGAAACATTTGGTCCAATAAAAACGCATTCTCCAATTGTAACTTTACAAATATCAAGCACTGTAAAGTTAAAGTTAGCATAACTATTTTTTCCTATAACTGTATTACTTCCAAAATCAAAGTAAATTGGTCCCTGTAAATAAACACTTTCATGGCATTCAGGCATCAATTCATTGATAATTTCCTTACGTTTTTCAGTTTCTGTTTCAAATGTATCATTGTATAACTTACAAAGTTTATGTGCTTTTGCACGTTCTTCTGGTAATCCTTCTGTAAATGGATCATATATTTTACCATTTAACATTTTATCGCGTTCATTCATAAATTTTCTCCCCCTAAATAATGTTTTTAAATATAAAAAAATGATATTACTTTATCTAAAATAATATCATTTCTTTATTATTCTTTATATTTTTTTATTATTGTTTATAAAAAAGTTACATTTTTACTTGTTAATCTAAATAACAAAAATTCAACAAACTCTAATTTATATATATAAGTTTTACATTTTATTTATACCATAACCACCTGAAATACCATCTTGGAATAATGGTATATGAGGAGGATAAAAAGTAAATATCATAAACATAACAATTAACACTATAAAAACTATTATAATAATGCTTGAATTAACACCTTTACCATGCTTATAAATGTGCAAACCAAGTAATTGACCAAATATAATTGCAAGTAATAGAATTATAATATCTACTACTAAAAGCTCTACTCCAAATGCTTGGGTATAAAAATAATAAAGCATAGGTATTGTTATCAATGAAATAATAAGAGTTACCAGTGCACTTTGAAACCATTTGTTTTTGTTAATAGAGTACTGCTTACCTTTAAAATAGTAATAAAGCACCCACCATAAAATTACAGGTATTAACACCATTTTCGAATGCTCCCATATACTTTCATTTACAGCAGCAAATAGTCCCACTATAGGATTATTTTTAGATAAGTCATATGCAAAATGCATTATTGTGCCTATAACAAATAAGGTTGGGATACCTTTTAATATCCATTTTTCCGGAGCGGATAAATCCCTATATTTCATATTTTGCCTCCTGATTAATTTATATATATTTAATTTACTCATATAATTTTAAAATATACTTTAATTAATATAATGTAAACCTAACTATTTCTAATAAAAAATCGCCCCGTTAAGTAGACACAGTCTTTTATACCGTGTCTACTTAACGGGGCGCACCTTAAAATAACTAATTAATAAAACTTATAAATAATATAAAAAGAATATCTGGATGAACTTTAGAATTTAAGCTATTACGAAGAATATTTTACGTTAAAAATTATTAGGAAGCACCTTTTCCCTTCGCTCAAAGGTATAAGTTCAAAAAGCAAAATTAAAAATTTTGACTTTCACTTAACCGAAGGAAGTTTTTCGCTTTAGTAAAATATTCGAAGTAATTGCTATAAATTCTTAGTGAAATCCAGTAATTCTTCGAATATATTTATAAGTTTTATATCTAAGTTTTGATGCCTCAACCTTAATTATCTTCTCTTTTAGTATCCATAAGCTTTGATATTTGTTTGTCGCTTATTCTCATTACTGCAATAATATAAGTAAACTCTACTATACAAAGGATAATAATTGTAGGTAATGCAATTGTCATTAGTGAGATGATTTGACTTTTCATCTCTGCTGTAGCAACTCCTGAGAATAATGCTCTTATACCAAATATACTTCCAATTGCTGAAACTATTATTGGAAGACAAAAATACCACTTTATTTGCTTTCTAGCTGATTTACATAGTTCTTTATAACTTCCTCCAATGCGCACTAAGGTTTGATAACGTCTTCCTGTCTTTTGCTGCTGCATTAAGAATTGAATTCCTATAACTGTATTAGCAATAATCAAGAAAATTAAAGCTAGATAAATTGTTGTATAGCTAGCTGCCACCTTATAAAATAGCTGTCTTCCCATATTTTGTAGATAACTTTCATATTCTAATCCTGTTTTATCAATTAATTTATTCACTTTTAAAATTGCTTGCATTAAGCCCTCTTCTTCTATAATATTATTATTTAAAGTTGCATTCCAATAAGAGCTGTAATCTCCATCTATAAGCTTATTAAAATCTTCATCTGAAACAATCAATCCATAACTTATGTTTATAGATTTATCTGTAACTATATTATCCTGATATAGATTTCCTACAAGTTCATATTCTTCTCCTTTTATCTCTACATTTAAATTTTCCTTAAGAACACTTCTTAAAATTTCTGCAGTATTTCCATAAGAAAATCCTAATCCATTAAATAAAGCTACTTGATTTTTTTCAAGTTTAATTGGCTCCTTGCCTGCAGTCTTTAAGATCTCATTATATCCTGATAAGGAAATTAAATATGGATATTCAAAGTACTGAAGATTGTTTAATAATACATCTTTTCCCTCAGAATCCTTTTGATTTTCTACTGCTTTTATTAAATTCTTTGCAGAAAACTCCCCATCTTCCTTTATCATTCCTAATTTAACATCCCAGATCTTATTAATATAATCTTTTATTGGCTCTTTACCTAGTTCCTTTTTTATTTCTTCTCCATTTCCCTTAAAAGTATAATCTAGTACATGCTGATTTTTTGAACTTGAATTGAAACTTACAGAAACCCCATAACCAAAACAACAAAGTGCTAATAAAACCAGTAAAGATGAGATTGCAAGAGAGTTTGATTTTAAAAATACATTTTCTTGTAACTGTCTAAATGTAAATAATTCTAAACCATTTTTATTTTTTCTCTTTTTAAGAATAATTTCAAATAAGATTCCAACTCCATTAAAGAAAAGGAATGTTCCTATGATTCCTAAAGCAATGGTTATTCCCATGTTCTTAAGTGATTCCCATGCATAGCCTTCAATTGCTAATCCATAAGCGGTAACTAATATTAAAGCTCCTAGTAATAACTTTACTATTATAAAAATTCTACTATAAACCTTGTGTTTTTCCTCTTGAGAAGGTGATAATAACTCTGTTATATCCTTTCTTGCAATACTTCCACTTAATATTAATAATGCTGCTAATCTAATAAGAAAATACCCAACTATTGTTAATAATATTGCTTCAATTGAAAATGAAAATTTATGTCCTATAACTCCAAGTCCAACCACTTTTGCAGTAATCATACTGATCATTTCTGATAGGAAAATAGCTATAGGAATCCCAATAATAAGTGATATAATGCTATTCCATAGTTCTTCTAATAAAAGCATTGAAAATAATTTGCTACGACGCATTCCTAGCATTAAATACATTCCAAGTTCATGACTTCTTCTCTCTAGCTGATACTTTCCTGCAAAGTACACCAGGAAGAATAGAATAAATAGTGAAGCGCCATATAAAGCTGGAGTTATTAATAATAATCTGCTTATAGCATCACTTTCCATTGTTTTTAAAAATAGTATTACATCTTGATTTTTCAAGGACAATATAATATAAAATGCTATTATTGACACAATTAAGGAGACAAAGAAAATTCCATTCTCTTTTCTGTTTTGCTTACTGTTTTTCTTAACTAAATCAAAGAACATTTGCACTTCCTCCACCTAACTGAGCCATTACTGCAATGATTCTCTTATAAAAATCCTGTTGTGACTCCTCTGGAACTCTCTTTCTAAGTTCATGAAAAATAACTCCATCTTGAATAAACAAAATTCTTGAGCAATAACTAGCTGCATTTGGATCATGTGTTACCATTAAAATTGTTGCTTTTTGTTCTTCATTTAACCCTAAAAACTTCTCCATTAATAGCTTTGCATTTTTTGAATCTAAGGCACCAGTTGGCTCATCTGCAAGTATTATTTCTGGATTTAAAACTAAGGCTCTAGCAGCTGCTACTCTTTGTTTTTGACCACCAGACATCTCAGAAGGAAACTTGCCAATGACTTCTTCAATCTCTAGATACTTTATGATTTCATCAATTCTTTTTTCATCCTCTTTTCCCAGCATATTGTGGATTGCAATTGGTAGCATTATGTTTTCTCTACCGTTTAAATTATCAATAAGCTCAAAGTTTTGAAATAAATATCCTATACGATTTCCTCTATAATTTGCTAACTTCTTACCCTTGAAACTTCCTATATCCTCACCCTTTAAAAGAATCTTTCCCTCAGTTGGACTAGTAGTTGTTGCAATACAATTAAGTAATGTTGTCTTTCCAGAACCACTACTTCCCATAATTCCAACAAACTCTCCATCTACAACTTGAAAACTAATTCCATCTATAGCCTTTGTAAGGTTACCTTTTTTCCCATAACATTTGCATAATGATTGCACTTCTAATATTTTTTCTACCATCTCTATTCTTCCCCTTTATGAAAAACTGTTTTTTAATTTCATCTGTGTTAATTATACAAAATAACCCTGCAACATAAAACTTACAGTTGATGAAAGGTTTTATATATAAAAATGTGCATAAATTACTTTCCTCTTTAAAAAGCTATGATTTATTATGAATTTTCCATTTCAAATATTTAACTTTTAATAAAAAATTACTCAACTATGAAGCTTACTTGAAGTTATATTTTAAAACTAAATCTTAATTATCAATATAATAATCAAAGTAATTTGAATTATTAACCTAAAAGTTTTATATTCTAATAAATCAATATTCTAAATTCAGGAAATAAACTTTTTAAATTATATGTAGATAATTATTTATATTGATAAAAAAGATGTTGATTTTAAGATATTCCTTAAGACCTACCTTAAAGTCAACACTATTTAAAGCAGAATCTTTAAAAGATATAAATTTCCTATCTACATAGGTTAATATTAGGGTAGAAAGTAGGTAATTAATTTGAGTAAAAAAGAAAAAAGATTAGAAGCTGAAAATGATTTATTAGGAAGAGTTTATGATTTAATTTTAAATGTAGAAACACCTGATGATGAGCGTTCTATATTAATTGAATTTAAGAATGCAGTTGAAAAAGGAAAAGATTTTGAAAAGCAAGTAATGAGATTAGCAGAATCTTTACGTCAATTATCTCTTAAGAAATTTAATAATAAAGAAACACTTAGCAAAGAAGTTGGTAAACTTTATATGGATATTTCCACTACTGGATTTTTTGAAGAGAATTTAGGTCGTGGCTTGGCAGTACTTGGTACTATTCTAGGTTAGTTTTTATTTCTAGATATAAATATAGGGCTGTCTTAATAAACAATTAGAGGTTAATTAGCTATGTAAAGTTAATTAGCTATGTAAAGATAATATTCTTAAGATATTTTGAGTTTAAGCTTCTTGTTTCAATTTCACTAGAGCTAAATTGAATAAATTCTATGGAAAATATGCTAAATATTAAATATTAATAAGGGCTTTAAAACTTAAAAGTAACTTCTGAAGCCCTTATTTTTATATTTTAAAATTTATTATTCTTGTTCAATTGGCTTTATTACTTTGGTTAGTAACTTATATAATCCATTTCCATAAAGCTTTTTGATTGGATTAATCTTAGTTCCTGGAAAATAGGCACTATTAATCCATCCTTTATTAATCCAGTATTCTTTATCTACTGGAAAAACATTAGTTGCTAGGGTTCTTTGGATATTATAAGTGTAAACTTCCTTGAAGCTAGGTGAATATGACCTTCCAGATGATTCTACTAGCTTAATAAAGTCTGCCACTTCCTTTTCTTCTATGGGCTTATTGAAACTTCTACCGTTTCTTGTAATAGCTCCACCTAAAGATACTCCCCACTGAATCATTGCCTCTTCTATGGAGTTTATTGTGTTTTTTAATCCTGATCCCTGTGTATTAGCTAAAAGTAAAGTTGGTTTTTGTGCCACCTCACTTCTATGGAACCAGCTACATGTTCTATCTATAAAAGATTTTAATATTCCACTCATATTATTTAAGTAAACAGGAGTACCTATTACAAGTCCGTCACATTCAATTATTTTTTCCATTATAACCTTAGATTCGTCTTTAAGAAAACACTCCCCTTTTAATATACAGACTTCACAGCCTTTGCAAAACTCTATTTTATAATCGGATAAACTTATAAGCTCTGTTTCATACCCATTGTTTTTCAATATATCCTCAATTGAAGTTAATAATTTATATGTGTTCTTCTTTCTATTGCTTGAATTAATTAAAAGAATTTTCTTCATAACTCCCCCTATTTTTTCAACTATATATAAATAATATAACTGTAAAACCTTATTAGTTAAAGTATTTATAAATATTAAAAGTAATTATAATTGCACCTAATAAATTTACATTCATTTTTAAATATGATATTATTAGTGAGTGATTACTCACTTTAAGTGAATTATATAAATAAGGAGGTATATTAATGTCAGCAATAATAGTTGAAGGTGTTACAAAAAACTTTGGAAATATCAATATACTAAATAAGATTTCTATAAAAATAGAAAAAGGAGAAATTTTATGCCTTGTTGGACCTTCTGGAGCGGGTAAAACAACTTTAGTAAAATCAATAATAGGTATGGAAAAAGTTAATTCTGGCTCTATTAAAGTTTTGGATGAGAAAATGCCTAATAGAAAGGTGTTACAAAAAATAGGCTATATGGCTCAGTCAGATGCTCTTTATGAAGATTTATCTGCCTTAGATAACCTAACTTTTTTCTCTTCTCTCTACTCTCTTTCTAAAGAAGTTAGAGAAAAGAACATCAATTATCTTCTAGATCTTGTTAATTTAACAGATCATAAGAAAAAGAGAGTTAAAAACTTTTCAGGTGGTATGAAAAGAAGACTTTCTTTAGCAAGTGCCTTGATACAAGACCCTGAAATATTGATTTTAGATGAGCCAACTGTTGGTATAGATCCTGAATTAAGATTAAGTATATGGGAAGAACTACACAAGCTTAAGAAAAATAATAAAGCCATAATAGTTACTACTCATGTAATGGATGAAGCTGAAAGATGTGATAGGGTTGTTTTTTTAAGAGATGGAAAGATTATAGAAGAAGGAAGCCCTGTTAATTTAAAAGAAAAATACAATGCTTCTAGCATAGAAGAAGTTTTCTTAAAAGCTAGGAGGGATAAATAATGAGAATAATAGCCTTAGTAAAAAGAATAATAGTCCAAATAATCCATGATAAAAGAACTCTAGCCTTAATGATGGTGGCACCCTTAGTTATTTTAACACTTATGAACTTTTTATTTGAAAATGGAAATGATACCTCATTAAAGATTGGAACATATAACTTAGATTCTGAAATAGTAAAGACCTTAAAAGAAAATGATGTAGATGTTGTAACCTACAATGATGATTCTAGTATAAAAAATAAAATAACAGATGATAACTTAGCTGCATTTATTAGCTTATCTGATAATAATTTAGATATAACTTATGAAAACAGTGATCCAAGTAAAAGCATGGCTGTTAACTCCTTACTTAAAGGTACTCTTTCTAAGGTTGAAATTGATAAACTAACAGAGGTTGCTAAAGAAGAAAAGGAAATAATATTGAAGCAACAAGAAATGCTCTCTAAACTTCCAAATAGCATAAATAAGGAAAATGCTAATGAAAATCTACCTAAGGATAATTCCTCTAAAGAAGGCTTCAAAATAACTTCTAATTATATTTATGGAAATGAAAATACAGATTTATTTGATACCTTTACTCCTGTTCTTATAGGATTTTTTGTATTCTTCTTCGTGTTTTTAATTTCAGGAATATCATTGCTTAAAGAAAGAAGTAGCGGAACTTTAGACAAGCTTTTATCTTCTCCAATTAGAAGAAGTGAAATAGTTTTTGGTTACTTAATAGGATATGGAATTTTTGCAATAATTCAAACCTTTGTAATTGTCCTTTACTCCATATATGTTTTAAACATAAACATTTTAGGAAGTCTTCCATTAGTAATCTTAACTAATATAATAACTGCCTTTGTTGCCTTATCCTTTGGAACATTGCTTTCAACCTTTGCTAACTCAGAGTTTCAAATGATGCAATTCATACCAGTTGTTGTAATACCTCAAATATTCTTCTCAGGAATTATACCAATAAGCAATATGTCTACTGTACTTCAAAATATTGCGAAATTTATTCCTATGTATTATGTAGGTGATGCCCTTCAAGGAATAATGATAAAGGGAGAGTCCTTTGAACAAATAAGCTTTGACTTACTAATTCTACTATTATTTGCAGTGATATTTATATTCTTAAATATTATAGGATTGAAAAGATATCGTAAGATATAATAAGATAGAAATAGAATACACTATTTAGGAGGAGAACATGGAAGATTCTATTGTTACTCTATTTAAAAACAAAATTTTAGATAATGATAAAATGACAACTAAACAAAAGGCAATTTTAGATGCTAGTATAAATTTATTTGCAGAAAAAGGCTTTGCCAATACTTCTACAAGTGAAATTTCTAAGTTATCTGGAGCTGCTGAAGGAACAATATTTAAACACTTTGGAAGCAAAGAAAATCTTTTAATAGCAACAATAATACCATTTTTAATAGATGATATATTTCCTGAAGTTGCAAAGCAATTTTCAAAGACTGCCTTAGAGATTGAACATACAGATTTAAAATCATTTTTTAAAATAATAATAAGTGATAGAATTAATTTTTTAAATGAAAATCATAAGATAGGCAAAATATTCATAAATGAAATTCTGTATAGTGAGGATATCAGAAATAAACTTATAACACTAATTCCTTCTGAAATTAAAGTTAATTTTTATAAAGTTTTAGATAACTTTAAGGAAAAAGGATTGTTAGTAAATTGGCCTAATGAGGTAATAATAAGATTTATAATGACCAATATAGCCTCATATGGCATATCAAAGTACACATTGTTCCCAAATAAACCTTGGGATGATGAAAAAGAAATAGATTATATAGCTACACTACTTTCTAAGGGTTTGTCTAAATAAAAAGTTATGTTTTAGGTGAGTGTTGATTTTTAAATAGTTCTTCATAATTTTAAGTAAAAAGCAAAATTTAAAATTTTGTATTTTGAACTTATACAATGTAATTCTAGTTATATTGTATTCCTTAAATAAAAAAAACGTCTTACCGCTATAATTTTATTTAAAAATCAACACTAATTTAAAACAAAATCTATTAAATAAATTATATTATGATCTAATTCTCTATATCATTGCTAAGTGATATTTTTATAATAATTTTTCACATAAAAAAGGTTGTAGCTTAAACCACAACCTATAACAATTCAAAGATATATAGTAATCTAAAAATATTAAGTATCTCTACTTGAAAGACCTCTTGGCCATGAAAGCAATTTATTCTTATCTATTCTTAGATCTTTTTCATTTTCAAAATTTATATTACAAAAATAATTATGGTAATTAGCTACCCATACAAATTTATCCCAAACCCTTATGTTTTCTTTGTTTAACTCTAACATTTCCTCTACTTTAACCTTATGTTTATAAAGTAACTCTATCTGCATTTTTTCAAATTCATACTTATTATTACATTCAGTATAATATTTAAATATTGTATTTAGATAATTTAAAAACCATTGTCCATCGCTATCTATTAATATTTTATTTCGCTGCGGTGCTATATCATAATTACTTATGTATTTTCTAAGTCTACTTACTGCTTTATCATCTAGTACAATCCTTGGATAACATGCTAAATTACTTTCAATATAATGTGCATCTAAAAGAGCAGGACCAAAAACTATATCTTCATTAATATAAAAATCACCTACACTAACTCCACCTCTAACAAAAAAACCTTCTAGAGCTAAATTAAACTGATATTCTGAAACATTATCTAATATTTCATTTAAGGCTTCTTCCCCATCATCTTTTATAGGATATCCCACAATCATATTATCAGTATATATTTTTATTTTCCCTTGGCTATACTTATTTTTAATTATACATTGTTTATTCTTATTTATAAGGAAATTGATTTCTTTAAGTAAATCATTTCCGTATTTATTGTTACATGACTCTATTATCATCTGAGAAAAACCAAGCATATCTATAGTACACACCATAGAGTTAACAAGCATTGGATTATTTTCATTATACTTCTGCATACTTCTCGTCCCCCATCTAATGACTATATGTATTTATATTTTAATATCTATTTTATTATAATAAAAAAAGGTTGCAGTTTAAACTACAACCTTTAACAATCTAAAATTATCTTCTATTTTGTTCTTTTTTAGCTCTTCTACAAGATACACATCTTGTTGGCTCATTTTCAAATCCTTTTTCTTTGTAGAATTCTTGCTCTCCTACTGAAAATATGAATTCACTTCCGCAATCTCTGCATTTTAATGTTTTATCTGACATAAACATTCCTCCTAAAATTAAAGATTCTAAATGGATATATAATCTCTAATTTCGAGAACTATTTATCTAAATGAAACTTTTTTGTTAGCTACTTTGCTACTAGTTTAGTATAACATGGTATTTAACTACTTGCAACCTTTTTTATTTATTTTTTTAAATAATTAAAAAAACATACAGTTTTTTCCTGATTACAATGTATTTAACTTAATATTTCTCAGCATAAAAGAAGAATTAATATCTTTAATATTTCTACATCTTCCCTATAAGTCCTAGTAATATTAATACTTAATATGAATAACATCACTTACTTATGATACAGTTATCTGTAAATACTCTAAATAATTTTTACACTTTACTCTCTTAAGATACTATAAAACTAATCTTCAATAGCTATATAAACATCCATATAACTTATACCATCCTTCTCATATACCTTTTCAAAACAATGTATAACGTCTTTACTATTCTTATGTTTATAACAGTTTACTTCCATATACATCATAAGTGTCTTATATGCATTTGGAATAAGAGAAAATGGTTCACTAAAAGGTTCCTTAATTGTAATAATGGCATAAGATTGCTCTTTTTGAACTATAACTTCTAGTTTATTATTCTCTATTTCAAAATTTAAAGGTAAAATACATGCTGCTTCATAGCCATGCATATTATACACATTAATTTGTTCCTGTGATACATTTGGAAAATCCCATCCTATTATTTCTGGCTCATTAATCCCATTACTATTAGCCCAATGTTTTATGTGTTTCATAGCATCATCTTCCGGATCTTCACTTATTACTGCATATTTGACAAAAGTAAATGAGGGTACCTTTTCTATTCTAATATTGGAATAAGCTTCATTAATCATATTTATATCTTCCCTAACTAATTTGTCCATAGAGCACGAAAAAAGTTTACATAGTTCTATTACTTTATCCATCTCAGGATATGTATTATCAAGTTCCCACTTGGAAATAGTTTGGCGAGAAACTCCCATCTTCTCTGCCAACTCTTCTTGAGTCATACCCTTATGCATTTTTCTTAAAAATTGAATATTTTGTCCAAAACTCATGTTATATCTTCCCCTTTATATTCTGATAAATTTATTATAAAGGAAAGTAGCCCTATCCTTACACCAACCTTTGATTTCTTTTATATAATTTTTAGCAACTTAAAGTTGCAATTTCTAATATAAAGTTATTGTGTAATAGTTTCTGCTACTTTAGTATAATATCTCTACTTAACTACGCATTAAATACCTGAACATTACAATACTAATTTATTTTTAATATACCATCACCTTATCTATCTAAGTATATAGTTTAAGTATTATATTAACAATATTTACTAAGTCTGAAGTTTTTTCTATTTCAGTTCCTAATGAAGCTACTACTACTCTTACCTTCCCTGGTTCAAATTCTTTGCTATTAACAAATATTCCTTCATTAACAGAGGTTACTTCATTTTTATCATGCTAAATAAGTTCGAATTTTTGTATTCGATGTGTTGACATAAATTTAGTTTGGAAATTTATCACACTTTGTTTTTAATTTGTATCTTCAAATTGTATTTAATTACATATACAATGTAGATAAATATTTAGCCCTTTACTAAATATAAATTTTAATAATAATTAATTGAAAAAAGTTTTAGGGTATAAGGAGGATTAATGATTAAAGCAAAGAAAATAGTAATTTTATTAGGTATTATATTTATAGGAGTAAAAACAGTAGAAATAACATATAATTGGATAAATGATAGTACTCATAATAACTCAGTAGCAATTACAGAAGATAACAAGTTAAATGAAGTAGCTACAGAGGATCAAAAAGAGAAAAACATTGATGATACATTACCAAATGAAAATGAACAAAAAGACCAGCCTAAAAATAATGAAGATTTAAAGCAAGGTAAAGATACTCAAAATAATATGAAAGATAATAAAAATGCTTTACCTGAAAAAAACACAAAAAATATGCAAGAAAAAACATTACAAGTAGGTGATGTTGTATGTAAAGCAGGATGCGTATATGGCAGTGAACATGTAAAAGGATGCGATAAATATACTGGATAAATAAAAGATATTATAAATAAAAATCTAATAAGTTATTTTACTAACTTATTAGATTTTACTAATTAGCTATCATATTCTCCTTTTAGAGTAACTTGTTCTAATATATGTCCATGCATCTTTTTATGTAATTCGTTTAGATAAAATCCGTTTTTTAAGTCTATTAAACAATCTAGTGCATAAACATGTATTTCATAAATATGAGCTTCATTTGGAGGAGTCATTCCACCATAATACATACAAAATTCTTTTGCTACTTCTCCTCCTTGAATGCTAATCCAGCTATTTAATCCTTGAATAATTTCATTGTTTGTTCTGCTTTCATTCTCTTCTAACTCATCTTTAGTTATATTGGCAGCCACCCAATGTATCCATGAAAATCCTCCACTTACAGGGATAGCATCCTTGTCTTCAATTACTACAGCAAATGATTTAGTTCCTTCTGGTGCATTCTCTATTTTTAAAGGTAATGAACAAGTTGGTATTCCATGCTTATCCACTTCTCCTCTTTTACCATATTTATCATGTATTATTCCATCAATTATTCCTTTACTGCTTACTCTCATAAAGTCATCCTCCTAAAAAGTATATTTTTTTAAATTATATAGTCCTAAGTCTTAGCTAGGATTAATGCCAAACTAAAAACAAAGACCTCTTTTAAAATCAATACTGAATTTAAAATATAATTCAAAACAAGTATAAAATTAAGCTCAATATTACCTCATTTCTTTTATGACTTTATGATACCTTTAATATAAAACATAGACAATTACCCACTTTTTTGTAAGTATTAATCAATTAACAAAGTGATATCACAGATAAGAGCGTTAGCGTGCCTTAACTTTTTTTGTAGGTATTAATCAATTAACCCTATTTCAGCAAGTTCACTTTCTCTTCCATGTTCAATCATATACTCAATGCCAACTTGTTGCAGTATTTCTAGAGATTTTAGTATGTCTTTCCCTCTTTTAGTTAAATAATATTCAACTCTTAAAGGATATCCGCTATATTCATTCTTACCAACAATCCCAACATCTATTAGATTTTTTAAGTTTTCAAGTAGCATCTTCTCTGTTATTCCATTTATATCTTTTCTAAGCTTAGATAGTGATGTTTCACCTATTCTAAGTCTCCATATTATTATAGTTTTCCACTTACCCTTAATCATATCTGTAATAAGTTCTAATGGACATGTAAATTCATTTCTTATCTTCATAACTATCACCTTACAAAAATCAAATTCTTTCTTAAAGTTAGATTTTATTTTTAATATATGTATATTAAATTACCTAAACTATTAAAAGTTAAGGATTTTAATAACTTAGGTAAAATTTCTTTCTTAATTAGTTAAATACACTCTACTCTATGTAAGCTTTTAAAATCAAGTTATAGGATTGAAAACTTTATTGTTTACCCTCCCTATTGCAAAGCAAACGCTTTATTTAACTTGTAGTTATAGGATTAAAAACTTTATTGTTTACACTTTTTCTATTAAGAATCTCAACTTTAATTTTATACTACTTTCAAATACTTAGAACCCTGTAATAAATAAAGGCGTTTTGTTCTTCTAACTTGTGCTGCATCAACATCATCAATTAAAACCATGTAATAAATGAAGGTATACCTCTATATTTGCTTGCAACATTTGCTAAGTGATTATATAGGTTTAAAACTGCTTCTGGAGCTTTAAAATTGTGATATCTTACATAACTCGTTATATCATTAGTTAATTTTGTACAAGCCAAATTATACTCTTCTCCATTCTCTAAAGCCTTTTTATATCCACTTAAAAGCTTGGTTAATTCTTCACTGCTTTTAACCTCTTTATCATCTAATGTCTTTTGTATCTCATCAATTAATTCACAATATTTTTTATTCATTTGATTACGACCCTTCTATTATTTATTTCATTTATATGTAAAATATTGAATTTTATTATATTTTATCATAATATTTTAGATAATAGGAATTCTTTGAGAAATTAAATAGAGTTGAAGAATTATCTTAAATAATCACTAGCTTAAAATAAAATCTATTTAATAAGTAATACTTTAGAATCATATGGGGAGGAGTCTTTTATGAAACCAGATTTAACAGGAATATTAATCTTTGCCCTTTTAGGAGGTGGAATACTAACTTTCATTGGAGGAATAGTAAAGTTTTTTAATGCAGGAGATATTCTTAACTTCTATGATGAAGAAAAACATGATAAGAATGCAGTGTCTAGATTTGTTGGAAGTGATATATTCTATACAGGTTTAGGGGTAATACTTATTGCAATAATTAGTGTATTTTTAAATGAAAAGTATTATTATGCTCTAATGATTACTCAAGTTGCCATAACAATTCTTGGCTTATTATTGTCATGTTACCACTTCTTTTTCAAATGCAAAAAGCAGTAAATCATAATGGCTTTTGCTCAATATGATTTACTGACTAAAATTTTAATATGCTATTTCTTTTTTACTGAAATAAGTAGCATCATAGGACGACGCATTTCATCCTTCATGCCCTCTATATCCATCATTTCCTCTGGTGGATTTGGTTCAATAATATGTTGAAACTCAAATCCATTTTGAAGTAAAATGTTGAGATAAGTTGTAAGTGTCCTATGATATTTTGTAACTTTTTCTCCTAAAAATACAGCTTCACGTTTGCCTTCATAATAATAATTATCTACAGGAAAATGAAGTATATTCCCATCTTCATCGTAGTACCAGTCTTGAGATCCATAAGATGTAAAAACAGGGTGTTCAACGGAGAAAACAAATTCTCCCCCTTTTTTTATCCATTTTGATATTTTAGATATTAAAGGCTCAAAATCTCTTACATAATGAAAAGCTAAGGAACTAATTACTATATCAAATGTTTCCTCTAGAAAATTCAAATCCTCCATAGCTGCACATTGATATTCTATATTCTTATGATTATTCTTCTCTTTAGCTACTTCAAGCATCTTATGTGATATATCGGTTCCAAGTACATAGCTTGCTCCATTATCTATAGCATATTTACAATGCCACCCATATCCACATCCTAAGTCTAAAACTTTCTTATGATTAAAGTCTGGTAATATCTTTTGCAATTCAGACCACTCACCAGCTCCTTGCAAACCATTTTTAGAACGTGCCATTTCTCCATACTTTAAAAAGAATTCTTCCTTATCATATTTATTTTCTTTCATTTTAAATTCCTCCCATGCAAATATATAAAAAGTTAATACTATTCTTATTTACATGGGTTTATGCAATCTTTTGGGCAATAATACCACCACACATCTTCTCTCACCTCTTTTTATTTTTTATATTATAGCATTCATAATAACCTTAGTCATTTCTTTTTCACTTTGATAAATCCTAATTTTTCTTACAGTTTCACTGTTTTCTAGGTATTAATTTATTAGCTATACACAGTCCAAACCTTCTATATATAAAGGTAATGGTAGCCAGCTATTTAAAAAGTTTGGAACTTCATTATTGAAGTTAAAGTATGGCTTTATTGGAGAAAATAAAAACTTAATTGCTTCTAGCTCATTTAGTTCAATATTAGGTTCCTCTTGAACCTTCTTAACTTCAACATTATTTTTATGAACTTTGATCTTTAAAACTCCATAATTTATTATGCTTATGTTATATTCTCCATCTTCTAACTTTGAGTAAGTAGCTTTTAGTTTTAGCATTATCCTAACTACTTTTTCATAGTTAAATATTCTAAAGTTATTGTTTTTTGTAATTGAGTAATTTTCACATATCTTCATAAGTTCTGATATTTTCTCTATTTCATAGACTGGAAGCCTTAAGTTTACTTCATTTTGTTTGAAAGTTTTTATGTATGAAGCTATGGCAAGATTTAAATCACTGTTGTTTTCTAAAACTATTTCATCTATAAATCCATTATTTGCTGCAATATATCCAATAAATTTTTCACTTTTAAAAACAGAATAAATGCTGCAATTCCATGATTTTAATATATCTAAGAACTCACCTTTTTCTCTTACTATTTTTACACTTTTCTTAGAATGAAGTTCATATGCTTTTTCTACCATAGTATTATCATTTTCATCTAATAATTTAAGGCTTATTCTCTCATCAATCACTTCATTACACTTATAATTTATGTTTACATCTAAGATATTAAAGGTTATTTGTTGACCACAAGGCTCATATCCAAAGTATTCATACCTTTGTCTATATCCACTAAGAACACTAATATCTACCTTGTCCCTTTTCATCTCTTCAATGGATTCATTCATAAGCTTTTTCATGTATCCCTTTCCCTTTG
The DNA here is from genome assembly GCF_034439435.1 of Clostridium sp. LIBA-8841. Lineage (GTDB taxonomy): Bacteria > Bacillota > Clostridia > Clostridiales > Clostridiaceae > Sarcina. The sequence goes on from NZ_JAPCKJ010000002.1 coordinate 607,792, forward strand.
AATAAGGATGAGCTGATACACTGCCTATTCCTACAACATTTATTTTTTCATCTAATACACTTAAAGTTAGTGGGAATGCACCTACTACCCCTTTTATCTTATTATCCACCTTTATTATATGATGGTACTTTATTTTATTATTATTCCTATATAATTTAGGTAATAATTTTAGAAAATCAGTACTTCCACCAGAATGACTAAACACATAATTTATAAAATCAATTAACTCCTCATAATCATTTTCATTTGCTTTTAAATACTCTTTCCCCATAATGTTCTCCCTTATTATTTCTGTTTTAATTATTTGTGCTTTGATTCTGTTTACTAAAAGAAATAATTAAATCTTTAATATAGTTGCCATATAAATTATCATCTTCTATAAATTTAACTGGATCTTTATCTTTTAAGGCTATATTATTAATAAATCTATTTATATAGTATTTATTATTTTCTTTTTCAATTAAACAGGTGTATTCAGTTAAAGTATCCATCTTTTGTCCCTGTAAAGTCTTAAACTTAACGATATAACTCTCATTTTCTTTTTTATGAATGCTGGTTATTTTAATCTTAAAGTCCTTATTGGTAGTACTTTTAAAACGTTTCTTATTTAAAGTTAACATCTCCACAAGGTCTGGATTATTCACAAAATCTGAATAATTTAAAGAATCCTTTCCATATTCAATTTTAAAAAATCCATTTAAAAGATTATGTATTGGCTTCTCTACTGAAGGATTATTCTTTAAATTTCTGCTTATATTATAAAAACAAGAAAATACCACTACTATAAGGATTATACTCATTCCAAACAACTTTTTGTTCATAAGCAATCACTCGCTTTCTTTTTTATAACCCTTTTCCCTATCTTTAAATATATATATTTATTACCATTACAAGCTTCTATAAATCTATTGTCTTTTCTAAAATCAGTTTAAAATCTTTCTTCTAATTTTACTCTAAATTCCTTAGTGTCCATTGGGAAAGTAACTACCTCATTGTTCCATGATGATAAATAAGCTCCATTGATTATATATAAAGAATTTATGGCTTCTTTTACAGGACACAACACCATTGTATTACCTTCAATAGAACTTATAAAATTGTTTACAATAGCAGCCTGTTGTATTGAATTATCTGCATCATTAAATGTAAATTCTTGTTCCTTGAATGGAATTTTCCCATAGAGTTCATTTGTTGTATTTGCATAAAGTTTTTCATCCTGCTCTAATTCACGGAATATCAAGTTTTGATCATCACATAGAATTATCTGTCCTTTACTTCCTATTATCTCTAAACGGTTACTTCCTGGAAACTCTCTTGAAGATGCTATAAACTGAGCAGTTGCACCATTCTCATATTGCATATGCAGCATTACATCATTTTCTACTTCTATCTCACGCTCAGCACCACAATAGCAAAAGGCATTAATATTTTTAGGCATACCACAAAGCCAGATTAATAAATCTAATTGGTGTGAAGCTTGTGTCATTAATAGTCCACCGCCTTCGCCCTTATATGTACCTTTCCATGATTGTGCATTATGATATGCCTGAGTACGATACAGGTTTGTAATTATCCAGTTAGCTCTCTTTAACTCTCCTATTTTTCCAGAAGAAATAATATCTTTTACTTTATTAAAAGCTTGACTAGTTCTTCTACAATACAGTACACCACTTAAAATATTAGGGTGTCTTTCTATGCATTTCATAAGTTCTTCTACCTCATCTGAAAATACACCAACTGGTTTTTCAATTAATGGGTGAATACCTGATTCAATAGCCTTAATTGCCATTGACGGATGGTTAAAATGTGGTGTGCAAATCATCACCATATCTATCTTTCCAGACTCAAGCATATCTTCATAACTTGTAAACAATGAAACATCTTTCAAATCATATTGAGAACAAATACTTTCCATACGTTCAAAATTTCTACTTGATAAAGCGCAAATATGGCACCCCTTAATTTTATTGCTAACAATCAATTTTATATACTCTTCAGCAATGCATCCAATTCCCGCAATCCCCAATCTTATCATTTTTGCCCCTCCTAAATTATTATTTCTTATATTATTTTTGTTAAAATTTAGTATGTTTTAATGATACCATAAAACTTGTTAAAATTTAAAAAGCAAGGTTAATCTTTTAAGATAAAACATACTGAAAACTCTATATTTTAATGAATTTTCAATATAAAAGGCTTGGTTATGATTATAACTTTAAATACAAACTTTAATAAAGATTAGGTTATTAAAGTAATTCTATGTAAGTAATTGCAATATAAATTAAATAAATACTTTATAAAAGAAGTTTGGTTATTAATTTAAATATAATTATGGAGGTATATAGATGAAAATCAAAAATACTAATTTAATGTATTTAGCTTTAGGATCACTTATGCTTGTTTTATTGCAGTCTAATGTATTTAATAATACTTTATGGTTTGCAGCCCAGATTCCAATTCCATATTTAGGTGAAATAATAATCTTCTTAAGCAAAATTTTATCTTTTATAGGTGCTATAATTTTTATATTTGCAGCCTTAAAATTGATACGCATTAATTTTAAGAATAAAGAGTCTTAACTATTAGAAGAGCAACAAAAATTTGTTGCTCTTTTAGTATTAAATTTCTATAATTTTATTATTTAAGTTTAACTTTTAAACTCATTATTTTTATATAAAACATCCTTATTTTTAATATTATTCTAATAATTATTGCATCCTCGCATAAGTCTATTAGTTTTTATAGTTTTAGTCTACTTCTTTACAATGCAAAACCCAACAATTAAACAATCTAACCCTTTGATATTTCTTTGTGATTTCATACTTACTTCCTTCAATCATAGCAGTTACAGGTGAAGTCCTCTTAATAAATTAAAATGGCAAGTTATTTTTTCCACAATATTTTGCTACTTCTAAGCAAATGTCATCATCTGTTTTAGGATTACTATCTAAATCAATTAAAAATCCTTTTTTAAACATATCCTCTACTCCCCTTTAATAAACTTATCTTTATTTTATTATATACTTAATCCCATTTTTATCCATAAACATATTGTAAAAGTATCTTTACTATCTTGATTTATTAATTTAAAAACTCTGTTTTAAGCATTCACTTCAAACAAAGCCTAAACTAAAAATGAGCCTCTCTAAAGAAGCTCACCTTTTATATAAATAATAATGTTTTATCATGGCATACAAAACATTTATATTGATTTCTCTTTCAAAAACTTTTCATTAAGTTTATTTATAATTTCTGTCATCGCTACAAAAGTAGATTTAGTTTCTCTATAAATTTTAAAGTTTACTTAGTTCTATAAAAGTTTAATTTTCTGATCTACTACTTAAATTTAAAACATGTACATGTCTTAAATCCCCCTAAATATTTATCCTATTTAATTTACTGCTGTACAGCTTAAAACCCAGTAATTCATGAATCTACCATTTTGGTATTTCTTTTTAACTTCATATTTGCTGTCTTTAATCTTAGCAATTACAGGTGAAGTTTTTTTAATAAAATCAAATGGCAAATTATTTTCTCCACAATACTTTGCTACTTCTAAGCAAATATCATCATCTGTTTTAGGCATATCATTTAAGTCAATTAAAAAGCCTTTTTTGAACATAATATCTAATCTCCCCTTAATAAAATTATTTCTATAACTTTATTATATATTAAATTTAATTATTAAAAAACATTTTTTTCCAATTTTTATATATTATTTTTATCTCTGCTCTTAACAAAAAATAGCTGACCATTTTTAAGATCAGCTATTGTATAAATTTTATTTTTTTATACTAATGTATTTGTATATATTTATGGTACCTATAACAATTAAATGACTTAATGCAAAGTTTAAAGTACTATATGTTAAGACTGTAGGATCCACTAAATTAGGATACAATAAATTGATATTATGAAATTCTGAATTTATACTAATATTAAATATAATTGCACTAGCAAATATCAATATAATACTAAAGACTCTTACCCTAGTAATCTTCTTGTCCTCTTCTGAATACTTCTTCTTTATAAAGAGATATGCAAGAAATGCATTAAATATAAAGTTAGCTAAATATACACCTATTCCTATAGCAATATATACTATACCACTTTTTCCAAGTAAAAAATAAAGTATATGAACACCATTAGCAAGAAAGAATATTGATTCAATTAAGCAAAATACACCTGAAAATAAATATATTCTATTTGGATTTTCTTGAAAATCTATTGCTAAATATATTGCCCATAAAATCATAAACACAAATACTACATGATATATCATGTTTTTCTGTCCAAAAACACTTTCCTTTAGTATTTCAGAATATATTATGTTAAGTACAATTAAGTTGAATATAAAGAATACTATTGGAGTAATCACCATTAATTTAATAGTAAAGCTAAAATTCATTGATCTCTTAAGAGAATCTATATCCACATCTTCACTGCTCTCTATATATACTTTTTTCCCTTATAATTTATCATATAACCTTTTTTCCCATTCTTTTTCACTTTCTCTCCCCTTATTTAATATATTTTTTTAACATAATAGATTTTATCATAAATTTGGTAAATATTATCTATTTCAACTTAAAAAGACTGTTAATAAAATATAAATTTATATATAAATTAAAGATTCTATTAATTACATAAGTTCACCTTACTATGAGATTATTTTCTTAAGAATATAAAAAGCCTTTATTATGGGTATTGATTAATAATAAGAAATTTTTAACTTTTATCCTTTAGGTTGTAGTGGTTATAAAGGGATGGTATAATGTGGGCGTATATAAGTAATAAATTGGGATATGGGGGTTTTAAATATGACTGAAAGAGAGAAAATGCTAGCAGACGAGCTTTATGATTGTGGTGATGAAGAATTATTAACTCAATGGCATAAAGCAAAAGATTTAGTGAGAGATTATAACAATACAGATTCTGCAAACTTAGAGGAAAAGGAACGCATTTTAAGTGAATTACTTGGTGGGCGTGGAAAAAACTTATGGATTACTGCACCTTTTCATGCTGACTATGGAAACAATATTTACTTTGGAAATAACTGTGAAGTTAATATGAATTGTACTTTTTTAGATGATAATAAAATTGTTATTGGAGATAATGCCTTAATTGCTCCTAATGTACAAATATATACTGCTTTCCACCCAACAAATGCTATTGATAGATTTGGTAAACCAAAGGCAGATGGCTCATTTGAGTTTTGTAAGACTCAAACAGCTCCTGTAATAATTGGAGACAATGCATGGATTGGTGGCGGAGCAATAATTATGCCAGGTGTCATCATTGGAGATAATGTTGTTATTGGCGCAGGAAGCGTTGTAACAAAGGATATTCCAAGCAACACTATTGCCTACGGAAATCCTTGTAGATTTATTAGAGAGAATGAGTAAATTTTAATTCATAGTTTTATAAAAGTTCTTAAAATAGTAGCTTTTCTTATAACCTTATGATTATCTTATTTTATAAAGTCCATATTTATTAACTTAAAAAGTCCTTGTGTACTAGAAATTACTAATATACAAGGATCTTTTTTATATAGAACAGATTTCGACTAAATTTATTCTTTAATTTTATGATAGTATATACATCATAATAGCTGATATTGCTATAGTGATCACTGCTACAGCTGTTACTATGAAAACTTTCTGATATGGTCTTTTTCCATACTCTTGATTCTTTTGAATCTCGTCCATACTTCTTCCCTCTGAAAAGGCAAGAATTTCTTTATAAGTCTGAATATCAAAATTCTTTTTCTGCTTATCAACCTTAAACCCATAATAATTTGCTGCTATAGCAATAACTCCCCAAATTCCAAATCCAATATACCCCATGAATACTGTAAGTGGAACAACTAATACCATAGTACATATTAATAATACAACAAAAATATTACCATCATGGTTAAACTTATCAATATCTTCTGATTTAATTTTCTCTTTCATTTCTTCAAAATCTCCTTTAATAAGTATGTCAAGAGATACATCAAAAAGAGAGCTTAGTAATAATAAGCTTTTCACATCTGGATAGTTTTTATTGTTCTCCCAGTTTGAAATAGTCTGCCGAGATACAAATATTTCTCTAGCTAATTCATCCTGTGAAAGCTTCATCTCTGTTCTATATTTTTTTATCTGTTTTCCAATCTCCATAAAATGTCCTCCTGCATAATCAGTGTATAACCTGAAATGAAATCCTACCATCAAAAGCCTTTGATATTGGCTGTTTTAGCCATGTCAAAAGTTTTTTACACTGCTATAAACTGCTATATTGCTTACTTCTTGCTTAATAGTTTTTTTATACCTAAATCTGTTTTAAACCATGATTAATTTCTAAATAGAGCTTATATACCCTCTTAATTAGCACTAAAGTTTCATCATATATTGGTATATTTAAGCTACTATTGACTTCTATTCCCCTTAATTAAGCCTAGATAAATCCCCTTTATCTACTCAACTTCTCTACAGCTTAAAACCCAACAATTCACTCTAGAAGTTTGATATTTTTTTGTAATTTCTTACTTGTCCTCTTCAATCATAGCAACTATAGGTGAAGTCCTTTTAATAAATTCAAAGGGTAAATTATTTTTCCCACAATATTTTGCAACCTCTAAACAAATCTCATCATCAGTTTTAGGAATACTGTCTAATTCAATTAAAAAGCCTTTTTTAAACATGCTATCTACTCTCTCCTTTAATAAAATTACTTTGTAAAATTTTCTACTTTGAAATATCTTTAATTAACTAAACTTACTAGTCATTTTTCTTTTCTAGTAATATATCTATTGATGTCAGTATAAATTTTAATGCTCTATATAATGAAACCATAAATAATATTCCCACTATAAACACTCCAACTTTGCTTCCTATTAATACTGTCCCTGTCATATAAAATCCAGTTGCAGTACTTGTTTGAGAAAATGGTGTAATAAATGCAAAGAATGCTGAAATGAATATTATAAGAATTGATAGTTTGAGTTTTCTTAATATAGCAGCAGAGCTATCTCCTTTTATTTTTTCGCTCATCACAAATCCCTATAACAATAAATTGTATATATGATTATATTTTACATCATGTAGGGTAATATTCAAATTAAAATCTCTGTCCCATTATTAACTTTCTTTTAAGTAGATACTACTTTTAAACTTCATTAAAATTCTACTAATTAACAAGATGCTCTTATAGTGTTTGAAAGTTCTATAGTATAAATTTTATCTTTTTTCAAGACTAAAAGAGAGGTTGATGGATATCTGCTTGGAAGTTTTATAGTATAACTTTCTGAATTAATATATACTTTCTGAAAATAATAAAAGTACTTGCAATCAGCTTTTGCCAATAAACAAGTACTTTTTCTTACTATATATTTAATTACCTTTAACTCTTCACTTAATAATCCCTAAACTAATAAACTCTTTTTATCTTTGATTTTCCCATACTGTATAATCCGGTTCCAAAAATAATTGAAGTAACAGTCCAAATGATAACCTTAGATAAATCTATATTAATGGCTTCCCCTAAAATCCAAGGCCAAATATAACAACTTACAGAAAAAACAAAAATTCCCCACTGAATTGATCCTATAATACACTGTCCTTTTAATTTTTTTATTTGCATACTATAGCTTTTATCATCATAAAATTCAGTTTCATCAACGCCACTCTTTCTAATTTTTTCTGAAATATAACATGAATTTATAACCTGCAATAATGTTAAGGCTACTGTTCCAAAGGATAAACTATGATTAATTCCATCAAATATTAAACTTCCTACCAAAGCAATTATAAGAAGATATGATAAATATATGTTTGCTGTTGCTAAGATTTCAGAAATAACTCTCTGTTGATATTCATCTCTTTCACCTGTATATCCTATGTAATGTTTTTGAAGTGTTTTTGCTAATTTACTCATCCTCTTTTTCCTCCTCATTAACCCAAAATAATGTATTTAAATCAGTTCCTAAAGTTTTGGCAATTTTAATACATAAATCTAGAGATGGATTATATTTTTGGTTTTCAATTAAATTTATAGTTTGTCTTGCAACTCCAACCTTTTTTGAAAGTTCTAATTGAGACATACCAGCTAAAAGCCTATATTTTTTTATATTATTCATCTCTTCCCCCCAATTCATGTCATATATATGTGACTGCAAGAAAATAATACCATTTATCTTTATATGTGTCAAATATATATGACACATATAAAAAAGGTGGATTCATGAATTTGAACCCACCTGTTTAAAAACTACTACCAAAATTTATTTTAATATATTTCATTGATTTTCAATATTATAATTACTTTTCATATTTTTTATAAAGATATGAATAATACCCTATAAGGATTACAACTAAAAAAACATTAAAAAATGTACTAATATAGTATAAATTCATATTCCTAAAAAATTCGCTATTTATCATAATTTGATCTATTGAATCAAATAAAAATTCCATAAAAAAACATACTGTAACTACACAAAAAAATTTTTTACCAATCTACTTTCCCCCTAGTTATTTTATTTAAGTAAGATTAATTTTTACTGTTCCTTAAAACCTAACTTAATAATAAGTTTTCTCTAAAAATCAACACTATTTTAAAACAAAGATATTTCTATAAATCCTTTTATAAAATTAAGTATCTTAATGATATTTTATCATAATTCGTTAAAATATAATTATAATATTGTTAACCTATTGAGTATGGGATAACTTCATACAGTATAATAACAGTAACTAGTTTTTATTATTTAGAACTTATAGAATAAAGGGGTATTTATATATGAAAAAACTTATTATGTGTTTCTGTTGTGTCTTGTTAATTGGTTCCTTAGTTGCCTGTAATATGAGCAAAATATCTAAGGATCTTTCAATTGAAGTTAGTGAGTCCACTAAATTTTCTAAAGAAGAAATAGATTCTGCTATAAATCGTGTGAAAAAAGGTTTTGATTTTCCAGCTTGTACACTTGAAAAAATATGGTATGATGAGAAAAAATCTAATAGTTGGGTTAATGATTACTTAGAATATGGACGTGGTTCAGTAAATGGTGCTAAAGCAGAAAATGTTATTGTTCTATTTTCAAACTTCTATGTTGATGATTCAGGTGATAATCCAACTTTAGTTCCTGATACAACATATACAGATTTTCAATGGGTATTAATAAGAAAAGATAAAACAAGTAATTGGAAAATTGATGATTCAGGTTATTAGAAAGCTATTATAAAATGTTACCTTATAAAAATATATAAAGTAATAAAAACTTACAAATATACTCAAAGAATTTCTAAACATACTCTTCATACTATTTGTAAGTTTTCTTTAAATCATCATTTGCCAAATATAAAAAGTCCTTGTCTATAAGCATTTGCTAATAAACAAGGACTTTCTTATTATATAGTTTTGATTTTCTAAATACGGTAAATATCTATGCTAAATTATTTTTATTCCTCTATCCTTAAATCCCTTTTGGAGCTTGTCCATAATCTTTTTCTTCTTATATCTAACAGCATTAAAGCTCATTTTATCCTTATGTTTCTCATAATACTTTTGCATGTTTCCTCTCTCCTCATTAATGTATAAGATAAAGGCTCTTTCTTCTTCACTTAAGGAGCTCATAGCATTAATTAATGCTTCATGCTCTTCTCTATTCTCAAAATGAATTCCCATTGAAAAATCATCTTCTAAGGTATCTTTTATTGTAATATCTTCTCCGATAGGTGTATCTAGACTAGAAAAATTTAAAATGGACTCTTTTTTCTTTAGCATACTTCCATATTTATTTCTTAAGAGTATAGTTATAAATGCCACAAAATCTATTTCAAACTTTCCATCATACTTTTTCACTCCATTTATGAATTCAATCCATGCTATCTGCTCTAAATCTTTCCTGTCATAACCCTTTATGAAATACTTAGTTGAATACTTATATATCAATCCTTTGTGAATCTCAAAAAGCTTTTCCATCGCTTCTTTATTTCCTTTTTTACTATATATTAATAAAAGATCAACCATTTCTTTATTCATAAACTCTATCCCCTAAACTTTATATTTTTATATTATGGACGGATTTTTTAATAATTTGGACGGACTTTTTAATATCTGTCCACCTCTTCAAAGCTTGATATAACTCACTTTAGGCAGACTTTTCTTAAAAAGGTCCGACTTTTTCCTATTTTATATAATTGTATACATATAAAAATTATTTTTATCTATATTGTAATTTATATTTTTTCCTATACTATATAAATAGGAAAAGTCCGTCCAGTACGACCAAAGTATGGCCAAACTCCGCCCAAAAACCATAATTATATTAAAATACCTCATAAAATTATTCTAAAATACTATTATTACGCTACATAAATTTTAATATTTTCAAAATTCCAAAATAGAATATATAAACTTGGAATAAAGTCTTCATAGCTTTAAATATTCTAAGTTCAAAATTTAGTTAAACCATAATAAAACTTTAAAATAAATCTCTGTTTTAACTTATCTTGATTTAAAGATATCTTAAGCCCTTATTTATGGTCCTGTATCTCTATCCAAAATCAAGATAATCTTAATCAGATAAAAACTTAATATAAAAGAGGGAATTGGCTTATGTTTATTGGTTATAGGCTACAAAAACTACGAAAGAAGAGAAAATTGACTCAAAAGGCATTGGCTGAAATGACAGGTATATCTCGCTCATATCTCTCAGACATAGAGCATAACAGGTATAACCCAAGCTTTGATACTATTGAGGCATTAGCATCCTCTCTAAAGCTTGATTTAAAGTCATTTTTTGATGATACCCTACTAGAAGAAGATTATTATCTAAAACCTCTTAAGGAAGAATTAGAAGAAGAAAGCTTTGAAGAAATTGAAGAGCTTTCTGAAAATGTAATTGTTGAAAAACATATAATTCATAATGATTCAAATGTTCCTTATGCAACTGGTTCTCTTTCAAAAAAGGAAACTCTAAACATAAAAACAGATTTAGAGAAAACCCTAAACAACCTAGAGAATCTTGAAAAGGACATAGCCTTTGAAGGGGTAATTTTAGATGCTGAAACAAGAAAAGCTTTTAAAGAAAGCTTAGAACATTCAATGAAAATGGCAAAGCTAATTGCCAAAAACAAATTTTCTTCTAAACCAAGTAGCTAATAAAAAAATCAATTAAGCCTATTACACCACTATCCTTTCATCATTAAAATATTGAAAGGTAGGTGAATGGCTTGCATCAAAACTCATAAAATTTAATCAGGAGTTTAGTTGGTGCAATCCACTATATATGAATATAAAAAAATTAGCAAACCAATTAGTAGAAAAGTATGGATTAAGGGATCCATTAGAAATAACATTAGCAATGGGAATCGTGCTCCTAGAAGAAGATCTAGGTGATATATATGGGTATTCTCATACCTATAAAAGACAAAGGTTTATACACCTAAATAAGAGTTGTTCGCTAAAAACAAAAAGGCTTGTCTGCGCCCATGAACTAGGCTATCTTTTGATTCATCCGAAGGAAGAGATACATGTTGTAACTGATGCTTTATTGGAACCAAAGGATGACTTTGAAAAATATGCTAGAATCTTTGCAGCGCACTTACTTATATCAGATTAGATAGTATAAAAGTATAATAAGAAAATTGCTTAGAAAATGGCTAATCTCTTGGAGCCACCTTTGGAGTTGGTTGAGGTTATGTTAGATTCTTAAATTCCCTTTAATAATTAAAAATTCCTTGTCCTAAAAATACTAACTAATTTTAAGACAAGGAGTTTTTAAATAATTTTATTTATATTTAATTTTTGATTTTGATACTTGTTTAACTTTATCTGTATAATATAAATATGTAGATATTTCCGTAGGATTTTTAGCTTTAGGTCCTAAAATAACCTCTTCTACTTCTAATTCTTTATCCATTTCAATATAAACATGTGGTACTACAAAACCTTCATTTTCACCAGTATATTGAACTTTACCATTATTCTCAAATTTAATTAATCTTAACTCTTTTTCATGCTCATAATTTTTATCTTTAAACAAAAACCTTATTTGATCTAAAATATTTTGAATAATTGGTTTTAGGTCAGGATTGAAATCTATATCCTCTCTTAAGTCACATAAAGATTCTACTAAATCTTTAAACCTTTCCTCTTTATCTTCAGCTATATAATATCCATCGTTATTATATTCTAGATATTGTATCTTATATAAACAATAACACTCATCTTCTTTACTCTTTTCATAATAAGGCGTATCAGAAAAGTCTGTTAAAAGTTTCAAATTATTACTAGAGTAATATTTAGCTAAACCACTGATATCACCTATATCACTCTTACTAATAGTATAAACTAATTTTTCTGACTTTTTAATCTTAGTAACTTTAAACGAGTCACTAAGTGAAGATTTTTCTTCTTTGTCAAAAAAACTTGACTTTATAGTAATACAACAGCCTTGTCCATCATCACTATACTGGACCCACATAGGAAGTGAAGTATCAATAGCCTCTGAAAAACTTGTTAAAAAGACACTACTCTTACGATTTAATATCTCTCTATTAGTATCACTTTTAGTAATATATAAATTTTTTATAAATTCTTTAGCATATTTTAACTTTTCATCTTCCCTAACTTTTGTTAAAAGTAATTCAATAAAAACCTCTCCCTCTGTAGGATCATTCATATAGGCAACATTGTTTAATCTTAGCTTTGCTTCATTTATATCCGAATTTTCTATATTGGGCTTTACTAAATGTTTTAATGTACCAATTTTAGTATAATGACCAACATCCTTATCTTCTTTATAAATCATACTATCTCTCAAACCTATTACTTTATTAAAGAGTTTATATATCTTTAATTTTATATCACTTTTAAAATTCATTTTTTCTATATATTCATAAAACTTATTATCATTAGCCTTAACTAAATACTTATTAGCTTCGTTTAAATATTTATCATCAGTTCTAATATTATATATTAAATTATATATTTGGCTTAAATTAAAATAAACTACTTGATTATTATCTAAACTTTGTGATTTTAATATTTTTTTAAAAATTTCTATTGATTTCTCATATACCTCTATTGCTTCTTTATGTTTTCCTTTAAGAAAGTATGAATTACCTATATTATTATAAACTTCTGCTCTCAACTCGTCATTACACTTTAACTTTAAAGCTTCTTTATATTCGTTTATTGCTTCTTTATACTCTCCATTGTTGAAATATGAATTACCTATATTATTATAAATTTCTACTCTTTTTTCTTCTTTATTTTCTAACTTTAATACTTTTTGGTATTCGTCTATTGCTTCTTTATATTGGCCTTTAAGAAAGTATGAATTACCTATACTATTATAAATTGTTGCTTTTAATTGATCTGTAAGTTCTAATTTTAATGCTTCTTTATATTCTCTTATTGCTTCTTTAAAGTCTTCATTATTAAAGTATGAATTACCTATATTATTATAAATTATTGTTTTTAATTGATCTGTACATTCTAATTTTAATGCTTCTTTATATTCTTTTATTGCCTCTTCGTATTCTCCTTTATTATTATATGAGTTACCTATTTTATTGTAAATTTCTGTCATCACCTTATCATTACATTCTAGCTTTAATACTTCTTTATATTCTTTTATTGCTTCTTCATATTCTCCTTTTTCATAATATGAATTGCCAATATTTTCATAAATTGTTATTCTTAAATCATATGTACATTTTAGATTTAATGCTTCTTCATATTTTTTTATTGCCTCTTCGTATTCTCCTTTATAATAAAATGAGCTACCAATATTATTATAAATCGTTGCTCTTAACTCATCTGTACATTTTAGATTTAATGCTTCTTCATATTCTTTTATTGCTTCTTCATATT